>CAVPZX010000002.1:0-1070000 GCA_963710375.1 Nitrospirota bacterium | reverse complement strand
CCGATAGTGGACAAGTACCGTGAGGGAAAGGCGAAAAGAACCCTGGCGAAGGGAGTGAAATAGAACCTGAAACCATATGCCTACAAGCAATCAGAGCCTGAGCAATCGGGTGATGGTGTGCCTTTTGATTAATGAGCCGGCGAGTTACTGGCTGTAGCGAGGTTAAGGCCTTAAGGGCCGGAGCCGAAGGGAAACCGAGTCTTAATAGGGCGAAATAGTTATAGTCAGTAGACCCGAAGCCAAGTGATCTACCCATGGTCAGGATGAAGCGGAGGTAAGACTTCGTGGAGGTCCGAACCGGTGTTTGTTGCAAAAAGCTCGGATGAACTGTGGGTAGGAGTGAAAGGCCAATCAAACTTGGTGATAGCTGGTTCTCCCCGAAATGTATTTAGGTACAGCCTCAGAATAGTTGCAGGGGGGTAGGGCACTGAATGGGCTAGGGCCACGCAGGTGGTACCAAACCCAATCAAACCACGAATACCCTGTGAATGTTTTCTGGGAGTGAGACTGCGAGTGCTAAGATCCGTAGTCGAGAGGGAAACAGCCCAGACCGTCAGCTAAGGTCCCTAAGATAGTGCTAAGTGGTAAAGGATGTGGTGCTGCCGAGACAGCCAGGATGTTGGCTTAGAAGCAGCCATCATTAAAAGAAAGCGTAATAGCTCACTGGTCGAGTGGCACTGCGCCGAAAATTTAGCGGGGCTCAAGCACTACACCGAAGCTACGGAATCCTGTAAAGGGTTGGTAGGGGAGCATTCTGCGGACCTGTGAAGGTGAGTTGTGAGACTTGCTGGAGGGGGCAGAAGAGATAATGCCGGCATAAGTAGCGCAAAGGCTGATGGGAAGTCAGCCCGCCGTAAATCTAAGGTTTCCTGGGGAAGGGAAATCCGCCCAGGGTTAGTCGGTCCTAAGGCTGAGGCTGAGAAGCGTAGCCGATGGATAGCAGGTTAATATTCCTGCACCATTTGATGAGCGTTACCACCGAAGGGGGGACGCAGGGGGATAGTGTGGGCCTGGTGATGGTTCAGGTCCAAGCGTTTAGGCTGGTGAGTAGGGAAAACCGCTCACTACTAAGGCTGAGGCGTGATGGGGAAGCCCGCAAGGGTGAACTTGCATGATTCCGCGCTGACGAGAAAAACCTCGTAGGGAGTTCATTGAGTGACCGTACCGCAAACCGACACTGGTAGATGGGTAGAAGATACCAAGGCGAACGAGAGACCCCTCGCTAAGGAACTCGGCAAAATAACCCCGTAACTTCGGGAGAAGGGGATCCTAGCAATAGGACGCAGTGAAGAGGCCCAAGCGACTGTTTACCAAAAACACAGGAGCCTGCTAACTCGCAAGAGGATGTATAGGCTCTGACGCCTGCCCGGTGCCGGAAGGTTAATAGGAGGAGTTAGCCGCAAGGCGAAGCCCTGAATTGAAGCCCCGGTAAACGGCGGCCGTAACTATAACGGTCCTAAGGTAGCGAAATTCCTTGTCGGGTAAGTTCCGACCTGCACGAATGGCGTAACGATTTGGGCGCTGTCTCGGCGAGGGACTCGGCGAACTTGAGATACCGGTGAAGACGCCGGTTACCTGCAGCTAGACGGAAAGACCCCGTGCACCTTTACTATAACTTGGCAGTGAGTTTTGGTGACACATGTGTAGGATAGGTGGGAGGCTATGAAGCGGGAACGCTAGTTTTCGTGGAGCCGACGTTGAAATACCACCCTTGTGTTACCGGGACTCTAACCTGCAGCCGTAATCCGGCTGGGGGACACTGTCTGGTGGGTAGTTTGACTGGGGCGGTCGCCTCCCAAAGAGTAACGGAGGCGTCCAAAGGTCTCCTCAGGCTGGACGGAAACCAGCCATTGAGTGCAAAGGCATATGGAGGCTTGACTGCGAGGCAAACAAGCCGAGCAGGTACGAAAGTAGGGCTTAGTGATCCGGTGGCACTGTGTGGAAGGGCCATCGCTCAACGGATAAAAGGTACGCCGGGGATAACAGGCTTATCGCGTCCAAGAGTTCACATCGACGACGCGGTTTGGCACCTCGATGTCGACTCATCGCATCCTGGGGCTGAAGTAGGTCCCAAGGGTTGGGCTGTTCGCCCATTAAAGCGGTACGTGAGTTGGGTTCAGAACGTCGTGAGACAGTTCGGTCCCTATCTGCTGTAGGCGCAGGAGACTTGAGGGGGGCTGTCCTTAGTACGAGAGGACCGGGATGGACGGACCTCTAATGTTCCAGTTGTCACGCCAGTGGCAATGCTGGGTAGTTATGTCTGGTAGGGATAACCGCTGAAGGCATCTAAGCGGGAAGCCCACCCCAAGATGAAGTCTCCCAGGGAGTAATCCCTCTAAAGGTCCGTGGTAGACCACCACGTTGATAGGCTGGAGGTGTAAGTGGAGTGATCCATTCAGCTGACCAGTACTAATAGACCGTGTGCCTTGACTATTTACTTCTTCTCCCCTGCTTGTCAAAATTTTTTGTTGCACTAACATATTGAATGTTTTCGCAGTATAATTAAAGAAAGGGAAAAAAACAGCAATACCCTTTCTTTAATTTTTTGTTATAAAGGGGTCTGAACATAATGAAAGAAAGAGACATATTTGAAGAAATTATAAACCTCGGCAAACGGCGCGGCGTACTTACGTATGATGAGATAAACGAAGCGCTCCCTTCAGAATTTTTCTCCCCTGATGAACTTGAAGATCTAATGGATGTCCTCAGCGATATGGGAGTTAAGGTCGTTGATTACGAAGAGTCGATTCTTGGAGAAGAGGAAGCTGAGGAAGAAGTTGAAGAGCACGAGAGGGCTGAAGATCTTGTTCAGGCCTATTTTAACTCCATGGGAGACATCTCCATCCTCACAAAGGATGAGGAAACCGACCTCGCAAAGAAGCTTGAAGAAGGCAGAGATATAATAAATGGGATTATATCGGCACTCCCCATTTTTGATAAAATAAAAAATACTATTGATATAGAAGATGAAGAAGGCATTGCGACAGAAGAAGAAAGGGCTGATGAAGCACTAATAAAAACGCTTTTCAGGCTTGAGGAATTGATGGATACCGCCCTGAGAGCAGATGTAAAAATAAAGAGGTACGGCACGATAAAAGATTTCAGGTCCTTTATCAACGAGAAAAAGAAAAAGAACCAGAATACAAAACGGTATGATATGCTGCTTAAAGAGGTACAATCTGATTATAAGAAAATAGAATCAGAGGTCGGCACAAAGGTTGAGGCTCTGAAAGACCTCTGGCTTAAAATATCCAAGGCAAGACATCTTGTCATGGAGGCAAAAAACGAACTTATCACGAGAAATTTGAGACTGGTCGTTAATATCGCTAAAAACTATGTGGGCCGGGGACTGCCCTTACTTGATCTTATTCAGGAAGGGAATATAGGCCTTATGAAAGCCGTAGATAAATTCAAATATGAGAAAGGATTCAAATTCAGCACCTATGCTACATGGTGGATACGACAGGCTATTACGAGGGCGCTTATCGACCAGACAAAAACAATCCGTGTTCCTGTACATATGATGGAATTCTATAACCGTGTCACCAAGGCCTCGAGAGAGCTTACCCAGCAGCTCGGTCGCGAACCGACAAATGAGGAGATTGCAAAGAAACTTATTGTCCCGGTGAGAAAGGTTGAAGAGGTATTCAGGGCGATACAGGACCCGATAGCGTTGCAGACCCCTATAGGCGATGAGGATACGGAACTTGAAGATTTTATAGGTGACAAAACAAGCCCGTCGCCTTATTCAGACGCCGAGCGTATAGAGACTTCAGAACAAATACAGAGGGTGCTGCGGACACTGACTCCCAAAGAGGAAACGGTAATCAGGATGCGCTTCGGCATTGGCGTTGACAGAGACCATACACTTGAAGAGGTGGGCAGGTATCTTTCCATAACCAGAGAGCGCGTGCGTCAGATAGAGGCAAAGGCCCTAAGAAAATTGAAACACCCCAGCAGATTAAGGGCGCTCAAAATACTGACCAGCTAGAAACAAGTAAGCAGTATGCAGTAAGCAGCAAAAGAAAGAGGAAGTAGAAACGAGATAGTCGCCTTTCAGTGCCCGCCAGCTTTTGGTGCTTACTGCCTACTGCTTACTGCATACTAGTTTCAAGTTACATCAATTATAGATTCCCTTAGCACATCCATCAGGCGCTCAAGGGATTCAACGTTTATGCTGATTGGAGGCATAACAACAATCACATTACCCAGAGGTCTTATTAAAACACCTTTGTCCCGCGCCTTGTAAGCAACTTTCCAGCCCATTCTTTCTTCCCAGGCGTACGGCTCTCTTGATAGCTTATCCCTAACAAGCTCGATCCCCGCCATCAGCCCTTTATTTCTCACATTCCCGACATACTGCAGTTCAGCAATATCTTCCAATTTATCCTCGAGGATGGCAATGCTATCTCCGGCTGTTTCCAGTATGTGCTCCTCTTCAAAAACCTGAAGACATGCAAGAGCAGCAGCGCATGCCAGCGGATTACCTGTATAAGAATGTCCGTGAAAGAAGGTTTTCAATTCCCTGAATTCACCTAGAAATGCATTAAAAACATCATCAGTGGTCAGTGTCACAGCAAGCGGCAGATACCCGTTGGTAATTCCTTTGGAAAGGCACATTATATCGGGAACGACAGATTCATGCTCAGAGGCAAACATCCTGCCGGTCCTGCCAAAACCGGTAGCAACTTCATCCGCGATCAATAGCACATTATAGTTATTGCAAAGCTCTCTCACTCCCCTCAAATAGCCCTCCGGCCAAACAATCATGCCTCCCGCAGCCTGCACAAGCGGTTCAATAACAACAGCCGCAATCTCAGCAGAATGTTGCTGCAAAATATCTTCCATTTCTTTCAGGCATGCAAAAGAACACTCCGGGAAGGTCTTGCCCATCTCGCACCTGTAGCAGTAAGGAGAAGGCGCCTTATAAGTCTTAAATAGCAGAGGCGCAAAGGTGCTATGAAAAATATCGATGCCGCCGACACTCACCGCGCCCAATGTGTCGCCGTGATAACCATAGTTAAGGGATAAAAAGGAATCCCTGCCGCTTACGCCCTTGTGGATCCAGTATTGAAAGGCCATTTTAAGGGCAACCTCTACAGCAGTGGAGCCATTGTCGGAATAAAAAACCTTTGTCAGTTGACGCTCAAGGCCTGCGAATGATCTATCTGTAAGACCAATGAGCTTTTCAGCGAGTTGTATGGCCGGGATGTTGCTCAATCCGAGCAGAGTGGAGTGCGCTATTTTATCGAGCTGGGCCCTGATCGCATCATCAATCTCCTGTTTCCTATGGCCAAGAATGCTGACCCACAACGATGAAACGCCGTCAAGGTACCATTTCCCATAAACATCTTTTACAAAACAATCTCTGCCTTCTGCAATAATAATCGGTTCCTCTTCAAGCCAGCCCTTCATCTGGGTAAAGGGATGCCAGAGGAACTCTTTATCGGATTCTTTTAGATGTTTTATTTCATCAAGGTAGCTCATGGCATATTCTGTTGAAAGTTTAATTAGTATAACACGTTTATTTCAGAATCTGATTCGCATATTTGATATCCTGTCGCACGAGGGACTCAAGGACAGCGTCTAAATAGTTCTTTCTACAGTCAACGCCTTTCATATCTCCGTCGCGTATAAGCTTCAAATACCGGCAACCTCCAAAGCACAATGGCAGGTAAGCGCAAGAAAGGCACCTTTCATTCTTCCAGTTGTCGAGGTTATGAGACAGATGGAAATCCTTTATCCCGGTATTCAGATCGCCGACACAGAATTCTTTCCTGCCTATCAGGCCAGCACACTTATAGATATCTCCGTTGTAATTGACAACAAGGTTGTCCTGCTGTTCCATCATGCATACTACCGGCACTATCCTGCCAACACTGTAACCCCGCCGGAGTATCTCCTCCCTCAAATACACGGAAGCCTCATTGAGCCAGGGCTCATCCATTGAGAGGCAGGCCTCCCGAAAATCCGGCAGCACGAATTCATCGCTCTCTCCGGTCACCGGGTCGAACCTGATGTCTGAGATCCGCTCAGGAGTCAGGCCGTTCTCCATCAAATAATCGAGGAGCCGGGGAAATTCAAGGAAGTTCTCACGGGTATAATTGCCTCCTATTTGGATACCGGTCACGTCACAGACCGCCTCGATGTTTGCAAGTATTTTAGCGAAACTGCCCTTTCCCGAAGTGAAGGGCCTGTATCTGTCATGAATATCTCCGGGGCCGTCAAGTGTCACGCTTGCTGTCCTGAGGCCTAACGGCTTGAGCTGATCTACAATCGCCCTGGTGAGCAGCGTTCCGTTGGTGACGAGCGAAAAGCCGAAGTCGATGCCCTTTTCTTCGGCTAAATCCTTGAGACGCGCAGCTATGTAAAGTATGCGTCTGGAATTGAGCAGAGGTTCGCCGCCGTAAAAGGTGACACGTATCTCTTTCTTGTTAGGGGACAGACGGCCTTTGACGAACTCGACAAAGAGATCCGCAGTAGAACAAGACATATAAAGCCTGCCTTTCCTCGATCCTTCAAAACAATAAGCGCAGGCGAGATTGCAGTCCAGGTTCATTACCAACTTTGCGTAAAAAATCCTGCTAAGACTGCTCACTCTTTCCGTAAAGCCCGCCATATCTGTCCTCTCCTGTTCTATATCCTCCACGATAAAACCGGGCCGCTGAAGGGCTGCCTTTTCAGCTTCAGGGATAGTCTCCTGATCAATGGCCGAAAGAAGCGAGGACGGGACAAGGGCCTTGGCAGAGCTCTTAGTCAGAAACAAGATATGTGAATCAGGGTTGTCAGGCGATGGATAACTGATGCAATATGTTGAAAGGGGCACGGGCACTCCTCACAAAGAATCGCGGGGGAACTCTTCCCCCGCTGTTTAACGGGTTTTAAATTATTTTCTCCCTTCTGCGCCAGTGCAACATTCCGTACCTGACAGATCCTCCATTTTGAGACCCTCATCCAGTATAACTATAGATTGGGACATTGTCTTCACCCCCTTTCAGAATTTATACCTGACCCCGCCGTCAAGCCAGCGGCCTGCGTTAGGGTAGAAATTATATTGGTCCTGAGTTCCGTCAAAGATATTATGGGCTGTAAAAAACAGATCGCAAGAGTTGTTGCCGCGCTTATAGATCGTTTTAGTAGCGCTGAGGTCAAAAATCATCGCATTGTATGTTGCGCTTTGCCCTGCTGGCACATTCCACCAGGTATAATTCCCTTGCAATATCGCCTTAAAGGATGACTTGTCATCGTACTTGACTCCGATATTATAGATGAAACTTGGGCTATACCCGGCAATAGGCGCCTGCGCAACAAGATCCCTTGCTCCGATAAACTCTGCGCCCCCAAACAGTGATGTGTTATAGACCGGAACAGTCTTTATCTCTGCTTCAATTCCCTGCTGTCTTATTTTGCCAATATTGGCAAATGTGGAGTTGCCGTCCGGCAACTGCATCTCCTCTAACCCGTCGCTTATGTCATGCCTGAAAACACCTACTTTTAACCATAAATATTTCAATGCAGTCGTCTCAACGCCTGCCTGAAAAGACCAGACTTTCTCAACGCTGAGTGAAGGATTCGGAGTAAACCCAGGTAAATTCGCAAACACCTCACCGAGACTTGGCACATTAAATCCCCGCGCTGCTGTTGCTCTTAATAGTGTGTTGTCTGTCAGTTTATAGGTTATGCCGAAGGTCGGACTTGCCATATCTCCAAATCTGTCTGTAGTGTCGTAGCGGAAGCCAGGCGTAATGGAAAAGGCACCCAATAAAATCGTATCATTAACAAAGGCGGCATACTTGGTTATTTCCTGTTTGCCGTTGCTGATATAGTCAGACATGTCTATTCCCCTGCTATAATCGGTCCCAACAACTACCGTATGAGAGCCGGAACCGGGAGTCCAAACAAGCTGGGCGCTTCCGCCTATTGTAATCTCATGATTTAACCCTCTATACACTTCGCTCCCGTCGCTTATCTGGTTCTCATATGAATTGAATTTCTGCTCTTGTGACCATAAAGATAAATTGATTTTGATGTCAGACGTTATTTTGCTCTGAAATGAAAGATTCCCTATGGTATGTTCGTTTCTGTCCGTAAACCTGATTGTCGGATTAACCGGCTGGTCATCTCCTTCGCCCCTTCTCCCTATGTCCTGGTAAATGCTGAATTTTATTCCGGTATCAGGACTAAAATCATAGTTCAGTTTGGCGAACAGCCTATCTATATGTACCGCGAAATCCCTCTGCAGCCCGGATGTCTGTAGGTTCCCTGCAAAAAGATAGTAACTAAATTTGTCATTTGCGCCATATGCCTCAGCCCTGTAATCCCCTGAATTATGTTCCCCGTAGGATGTCGAAAGAGTGCCGTTAAATTTGTCGGCTCCAACTCCTGATTTGGTGATTATGTTAATTACTCCCCCAAGTGCCGAACCCCATGCCGAAGATGCCGGCCCTTTGATAACTTCTATCCTCTCGACAATCTGCACCGGCAAAATCCCAAAAAGCTCGGGGGCCTCACTATTCAAATTATTTATTGGAACTCCGTCAACTAATACCAGAACATGACTGAATTGAGATCCTTGAATGAGAGGTAGGGCACTCGCGCCGAGTTGGGCTCCCTGCCACTGTATTTGAACACCTGTCACCGAATTGAGGACCTCTGCCAGAGTATGGGCGTTCATGAACTCTATATCTTTTGCAGTAATAACGGTTATATTTTCAGCCGTTTCTCTTATCGGTATCAAATTCCTCGTTGCAGAGATAACTTGAATATTCATAATGTCCCTGATATCCATATTCAAAAGGGCTTCCATCCGCGAGGCAGCCTCAGCGTCAGACTTAGGGTGTTCAGATTCATTATCGATAGCATAAGATTTGGCTAAGAAGCTGGCTGCGAAGAAAATACAGAGGATTAAAAAAAAACGGATGACATAAAAAGCTTTCGAACCACTTCTAAAACCCATAGGCATCCCCTAAATAATCTATTTACTTTGGGTGCTGGGCTAAATCATAGATAAATTTCAATCGATTAGTCAATAGGAAAACACTTATTTGGAAATGAATTAATATACAAGTTATTTATGCGTAGACCCTAAATGCCGTATTTTATAAAAATCTCATGCCTGACAGGACAGTAACAATAGTTAGAGGCACCATACGGCATTATGTAACTGCACCGTCTCACGTCACACCCGCATTTTTTTATCTCCAGAAATTCCCCCAGCGTATTACGAATTAAACAACAGGTCCAACTATCGTCGTGCGCGCACCGGAAATCATGCAGACATCGCTTTGTCCGTTTTATAGCTTCATCGCTGACCGCAAATGCCATACCGTTTCTCCCATCAAATTTCAGAAAGTTGATGAATAAATTCCCAAATGCTACATCGAGATATATTTGGCATGTCTAGTTTTCCCCATTATTTTCACTAATTGAAGAGTAGCAAAAAACACGCCTGTTTGACCCCCAAAAAATGCCCCATTAACACACTGTAATACTTGAAAATTGATTATAATATTCGAATGTTATTGTCAACTAAAATTTACAGTAATGTGACTACCAGATGAACAAAAGACAAATAATCAATGAGTTGATTGGATAGACAGGTTGTAACCATTTCCAGAAATAGCAAAAAAAGTTGCACCCATTGTGGAGCAGACTTAAGATTTTTTCTTCAGTATTTTGTTGAGTGCCTGGCGCGTAACGCCAAGCATAGATGCAGCCTTGGTCTGGTTTCCACCGGAAAGTTTCATGGATTCTTCGATTATATAATTCCGTGCCTCGGCAATAGTAGGGAAATGGCCGAAAATATTCTGTAGCGTGCTTGACTCCCCTCCTGGAAAAGCAGTTGGACCTGGTGCAGACCCTCCGTTCCGTACATCCACCGGAATCTTTTTGAATCCGCTAATGGAAAGCATACCAGACTTATGCCGCGCTATTGCATCGAACACCATCGACTCCAGCTCCCGGACATTGCCCGGGAAATCGTATCTTGAAAGGATATCCGGTAATTCGTGATGTATCACCGGCTTTTCCATTTTAAATGCCCTGGCTGCAACCTCTATGAAATGGTCTAGCAACGCCGGTATGTCCTCAGGCCGTTCTCTGAGGGGGGGGACATGGACCCGGTGAGAACAGAGGCGATAAAACAGGTCTTTGCGGAATATTCCGTCATTGGCCAGGGCTTCAGGGTCTTTGTTCGTAGCTACAACGATTCTGGCGTCGCTTTTCAACGGCGTGTCGGAACCCAGGGCATAGTAAGTGCACTCCTGCAACAGCCTCAGGAGTTTCACCTGGGAAAAAGGACTTAAATCGCATATTTCGTCGAGAAAAAGAGTACCGTTCTCGGCCCGCACTATCAACCCCCCGCGAGCCTGTTCGGCTCCTGTAAAGGCGCCTTTCCTATGACCGAACAGGGCATCAGAAAACATAGCATCATCGAGACCCGCGACATTTACCGCGACAAAATCCCCTTTTCTTCCGCTCAAACGGTGCACCGCCTGTGCAATAAGTTCCTTGCCCACCCCGGTTTCTCCGGTAATCATGACAGTATGCCGTGTGGCTGCTACGGCCTCCAGATACTGAAAGATCGCCCTCATATTTCTGCTTCTGGTTATGATGTGTGAAAAAGCGTCCTCATACTTCAGAACGTCTGTTAGAAGATACTCTTTGATGGAAGTCAGACTCGTTTTGGAGCGTGTATAATCTCAGAGTTTTTCTGACAGAAGATACGAGCCTGTCAGCCTCCACCGGCTTGACGAGATAGTCAGAGGCACCGGTTTTCATGCACGCTATCGCCGTGTCAACGTCATTGGCAGCCGTCATAACAATAACCGGCACTTGCGGGAAATCGGCGGTGATTCTCGACAGGAGTTCATGGCCAGAAATATGCGGCATTAAGAGGTCAAGGACAACCAAGGCTATATTATCCATCAGCTCCGACAGCATGGGGATAACCTCCCTGCTGTCATGGACGGACAGTATATTATCAAACCCCTCAGAAGCAAGAACCGCAACAGCTGCACTCAATATCTGCGGCTCATCGTCGACCATGAGAATTTTTCCACGGTTTTCCATATCGTCCTTCATTTTACTCCTCTCTGCTCAAAAAAGTTAACAATCTCTTAAATTCATATTCGAGTTTGCCAAAAGCAATACCGGCCTGTTCCATATCGCCCTGTCCGGCCGCGAGTTCGACCAGGAGCGCCTTATCCTGCAGAGGTTTGGCACCAATAGTCCCGGCTGCGCCCTTAAGGGAATGAGCGAGCCTATTGGCGCGATGGAAATCTCCGGCAACTATAGATTCCCGTATCTCATCCAGGCGGGCAGGCGTAACATTCATCAGAAAGTCAGAGCATATTTTACGAATAAGGACCTCGTTACTGCCATAGAGTCTGTGCAGACTCGCCCTATCAATGGCATCGTCACCCCTCTCCTCGGCAAGGGGAGGATAGGTGGGGTGCTGCATGGTAGGCAGATGGGAGATCTTTGCGAAAAGTTCAGTTATGCTGAAAGGCTTTGCTATATAATCGTTCATGCCGCTTTCGAGGCAGCGTTCCCTGTCTCCCTTCATCGCGTATGCTGTTGTCGCGATTATCGGCACCGCGTGATTTTTAACCGGTGAGTTGGGATCGCGTATAATCCGCGCAGCCTCAAAACCGTCCATATCAGGCATCTGGATATCCATCAAGACAAGATCGAAATCTCCTTGTGACAGCAATTCTATCGCTTCTTTCCCGTTGCTCACCGATTTTAGTTCATGCGATGACTTCCCCAACATGCCTGCCACATAATTACGGATCATAACATTGTCTTCCACATGAAGAATTCTCAGTGGAGCGGAGATTGAGAACGACATTGGCCCACCGGGTCTGAGCTCTTCGACCAGCTTGCCCTGAGAGAACCGCGCTGTAAAATGGAAAATGCTCCCCTTTCCAGCTTCGCTCTCAACCCATATTACTCCGCTCATGAGGTTTACAATATTCATGGTAATATTCAGCCCCAGCCCGGTTCCACCATACCTCCTGGTTGTCGAGCCATCCGCCTGGGTAAAGCTCTCAAATATTCGCTCCATCTTATCTCCGGGAATGCCGATGCCGGTGTCCGTTATCGAAAAATGAAGCGTAATAAAACGGTCATGCTCTGCTCTCTCATGCCGGCGTACTTCCAACGCCACCGAGCCCTTCTCAGTGAACTTGACCGCGTTGCCGATCAGATTGACAAGAACCTGTCGCAGTCGCAGAGGGTCTCCCTTCAGAAACACTGGCACATCCTGCTCCATATGGATTCGAAGCACCAACCCCTTAAGCATCAACTGGGACGAGAACATGTTGACGGCAAGATAGACAACCCTGCGCAGGTCAAAATCGATCTCCTCCATTTCCAATTTCCCGGCCTCAATTTTCGAGAGGTCGAGTATGTCGTTTATCAGGCCGAGGAGCGAATCTCCCGACTGTTTCACAGCTTCGACATATTCCCGTTGCTCAGGTCCTAGCTCGGTGCCCATAAGCAGTTCGCTCATACCGATAATTGCGTTCATGGGAGTCCTTATCTCGTGGCTGATGTTTGCAACGAATTCTGTCTTGGCTCGGCTGGCCGAATCCGCAGTCTCCTTTGCCTTCTTGAGCGACTCTTCCACAAGCTTGCGTCCAGCGATCTCTTCCTTCAGCAGCTCATTGGTCTGTTCTAGAGTCGCTGTTCTGGAGGCAACTTTTTCCTCAAGTTCCAGCTGCCCTTTTTCGATCCTTTCGAGCATCCCGTTCAAACCTCCGGCGAGCATCCCCAACTCGTCTTTTGAATCAACCGAAGCCCTGATGGAATAATCCTTCTCATTAGTAACGGTGAGCATGACATTCGACAAATGGGAAATCGGACCCGTGATCGCCTTCTGGAGCCTGCCCAGGAGGAGCAAGGCAACTCCGCTTGTCGAGACAGAAATTACAATGAGAAAGAGGATAAACTTGAATATGTGGGCATATAGCCTTTTTAAGCTTGCGCGAACGTATATCATCCCTATGGTTTCATTGTCGAAAACTACAGGATAAAACACTGTAAGGTGGTTTTTTTCAAAGGCATACTCTTCCGATTCCGGTTTTAACGGATAATATAAGCTTTTCAAGCCTTCACGTACATAAGTGCCTAAGATCCTGCCATCTCTCATATAAATAGCAGCATGTTCGATATCGATGTTGCCCCTGAGAGAAGCGAGTGTGTCCTCAGCCCTCTTCTGATCTATAAACAGCAGAGACGATATGCTGTTTTTTGCAATAACAGCAGCCTGCAATTTAGTGTCCTCAAGCAATTCCGCTTTTTGGTAGACCAGTTCGACAATGGCTACAGAAAGGCCCATCAGAATTACGAGAAAGACTGTAGATAAGAGGTTTATCGACGTCAGTTTGCGTTTTATGCTTGCCCTGTTCATTGTCATTTTCCGCCATCCCTTGCAATACCGGCAACCTCAAGAAGATACGAGCTTATCTTCAGTCTGGCCTTCCTTGCAGCGTCTATGTTGATCCTGAATCTCACACGGTTGTCCATTAAATAGAAGGCGATGATCCCACCCTCCTTCTCAAAGCCCTTTATGTTCGAGACTGTAAGAATGGGTCTCTCTTTAACAAACGAGATTATGTCGCGCAGTCGATACGCCTCTGAGGAGGATATAAAAAGAAGGTTGCATGCAGAGGACTCCCTGAAATCTGTGATCCTTCTTATCGACACGCTCCTCCCGCCTATAGCCCGGCTCGAAAGCGTATCGAGGATCCCTCCGAAGCGGTCATCTCCCACTAAGCAGATCTCAAAATTTTTATCATGCAAGCGGAAGGCGTCGCCGGGCCACTCAGTAAGCCTCGCGAAATTAAATAGAAAAGCTGCCTTAACTTCATATTCCTCCGCCTGTTCACTTTCGGAATACGAGACAACCGGAACAGCAAGAAAGGACAAGCAGAGTGCAAGTCCCGCGATAAAATGGCCGGCCCCAAGCAGTAAAGAAAATGGGATAGAACATTCAGATTTCATTTTTCAAAGCGAACGTTCGCTAAATCTCCTTACTCCGGCGCCGTACGCAGATAAGACAAAAAAGTCAGTTATTTTTTAATTTGTATATTACCCGAAAGACGAATGGTTCGCAAGTTCGCGATCAATAAGGCAATGGTCAGGTTGATTAACGAAACCTTAACCCTGGCTTAATATTCCTGTAACATGCGTGCTGTTAACATGTGTATTAATCTAATGAAAAAAATCCTGTTCATTTGCGGCTCGCTCAATCAGACAACTCAGATGCACCAGATAGCGCGCCAGCTGACTGATTTCGATTGTTATTTCACCCCCTACTATGGTGACGGGCTAATTAAAACTCTCACGCGCAGCGGTTTGCTCAATTTCACGATTTTGGGCGGCGCTTTCAGGCAGACAACCGAACACTATTTTCAGGAGCACCGCTGCCCCATAGACTATGAAGGGAGGACAAACCACTACGATCTTGTCCTCACCTGCAGTGATCTCATAGTACAGAAAAACGTCAGGAAAAAGAAAATAATCCTCGTACAGGAAGGAATGACCGACCCTGAAAACATTATCTATCATCTCGTCAGGAGATTGGGTCTGCCCCGCTATCTTGCCAGCACGTCCACAACAGGGCTTTCCCATAACTACCATAAATTCTGTGTCGCTTCGGAAGGTTACCGTGACCTGTTCGTCCGAAAGGGTGTCAGCCCCGAAAAAATTGCTGTAACCGGCATCCCGAATTTTGATAATGCCCGGCAATACCTGGACAATGATTTCCCTCATAGAAATTATGTGCTCGTCGCAACTTCGGATTCGCGGGAAACCTTCAAGTTCGATAACAGAAAGGCGTTTCTCAGAAAGGCCCTCTCTATAGCTAGAGACAGGCAAATTATCTTCAAACTTCATCCCAATGAGAATTTCCGGCGCTCCTCAACAGAGATAAAAAGGTTCGCGCCTCATGCCCTTATTTTCCATGAAGGCAATGCCCATCATATGGTCGCCAACTGTCACACCCTGATCACCCAGTATTCTTCACTTGCCTTTACAGGCATCGCGCTGGACAAAGAGGTACATTCTTATTTTGACGGTGATATGCTCAAACGATTGAACCCCATACAGAATGACGGGAACTCAGCCAAAAATATAGCGAAGGTATGCAGAAGCTATTTGCAATAAGGAGAAGCATATAAAAACAGAACAGAACATACTTACCATAATCCAGACAAGGACGGGATCGACAAGACTCCCTGCAAAAGCCCTGCTTCCGCTGGGTGGCAAGCCGCTTTTTGTACGAATGGTAGAACGCGTCAAACAGGCGTCGCTTGCCGGAGAAGTCGTTATAGCTACTACCTGTGATGAAGAAGATAACATCATCGAGCAGCTATGTCTGAAAGAGTCCATCCCCTGTTTCAGGGGACATACCCATGACCTGCTCGACCGGCACTATCAGGCAGCCTCAAGGTACGGCGCTGATGTTGTCGTTAAAATCCCCTCCGACTGCCCGATCATCGATGTCGGGATTATCGACCGGGTACTCGGTTTTTTTGTGGAGCACATGGGGCAATTCGATTACGTGAGTAACCTGCATCCCGCAACCTATCCTGATGGAAACGACGTCGAGGTCTTTACCATGGAGGCCCTGACAACAGCGTGGGGAAACGCCGGTAAAGACTTTGAAAGAGAACACACGACTCCTTATTTCTGGGAAAACCGCGGGCAGTTCAGAATCGGAAATGTGTCTTGGAATACTGGTCTCGACTATTCAATGTCCCATCGCTGGGTGCTGGACTACGAGGAGGATTATAAGGTGATTCAGGCAATATACGATGCCCTTTCAGGGAACGATCCGTATTTCGGTATAGGGGCTATTCTAAGTTTTCTTGATAAAAACCCGCTCATCTGTAAGATCAATGGAAAATATGCAGGCGTGAACTGGTACCGGCACCACATTGAAGAATTACGGACCATCACGCCGGCACAGACAAAACTGGTGGGTGCGGAATGAATAAAGAGCAACTTTCTCAGTTGAAACAGATGGCCCTAAAGGTGCGGGAGCAATGCGTCAGGATGTCTTGCTCAGGCGGCGCTTTTACCGGCTCTGCCCTGTCGTGCACTGACTTGATGGTCTATCTGTACAAGCAATTTCTTTCCTGTGTCCCTGGCGACCCTTGCCGTGACTATTGTTTCCTGTCGAAGGGGCATGCCGTCCCTGCGCTTTACAGCACACTTGCAGAGATGGGCATTATCCCGAAAGAACGGCTCTCGCTGCACCTCTCCACCAGCGACGATATTTATTGGCACCCCAATAAAAACATCCCAGGAGTAGAGTTCCATGCAGGCTCGCTCGGTCACCTGCTTCCTGTCGCAGCCGGCGTCGCCCTTGACTGTAAAATAAGAGGACAGGGCAACAGGGTGGCGGTAATACTGGGCGATGGCGAGCTCAACGAGGGATCCAACTGGGAGGCCTGTATGCTGGCAAGCGCCTTTAAGCTCGACAATCTTATAATTATTATAGACAGGAACAGGTTGCAGGCAAATAAAAAGACCGAGGAACTTCTCCCTCTGGAACCACTAGAAGCAAAATTCAGGGCCTTCGGACTCGCTCCTGAAACAATAAGCGGGCATGATTTTGAACAGTTGGACGAACTGTTTTCCCGCGTCCCGTTCGAACACCACTGTCCCAACGTAGTCATTGCCGAAACCGTAAGGGGCAAAGGGATCCCAAGCATAGAGTCCCGCGCTGACCGCTGGTTTTGCAATTTTTCCGATCACGAGGTGGAACTCCTCGTGAAAGAGCTCTACGATACCGCGGCAGGACATACAGCGGGTGCTGCGCTATGACCACCTACCAGGAATTGCTCAGGGATATTGCCTTGGCAGATGAACGGATTATAGTGATGACAGCCGAGAACCTGGCCTCTATCCGGGGCATTACCGACGCCCTCGGCAGCCGGTTCGTCGATACCGGCATAGCCGAACAGTCGCTGGTGGGAATGGCTGCCGGGCTTGCCCTCCGTGGGCGCATTCCTGTTGTCCATGCGCTCAGCACGTTCCTGACCATGAGGGCATTCGAGTTCATCAGGACAGATGTCGGCATAGGTAATCTGCCTGTCAAGCTCTGCGGCGGGGTCCCGGGTTTTCTTTCCGAAGCCAACGGGCCCACACACCAGGCACTTGAGGATATTGCACTCATGCGCATCATCCCGTCCATGAACATATTCTGCCCTTCTGACGAACAGGATCTAACCCTTGGACTCAGGCAAGTTCTGGAGCATTCCGGACCCTTTTATATACGCTTGAACCATTCAAAGGCAGTCATTGAACATTCGCAGGATTTTAAAATAGGCAAGGCAGAAGTTGTCTTTGACGGCGACGATATTACACTCCTCGTTTATGGAATGCTTTTCGCCGAGGCTGTCAAGGCCAGGGCGCGACTCCAAGCAGAAGGTAAGAATGTTCGGCTGCTAAATATGCGCACTGTTAAACCAGCTGATGAAGAAGCCATTATCGCAGCTGCACGCGAGACATCCCTTCTGGTGACCCTTGAAGACCACTTTATGACCGGCGGGCTCTATTCGATTGTGTGCGAAACACTCATAAGAAGGGGCATCAATTGTAGTGTGCTGCCCATCGCTCTCGATAACAGATGGTTCAAGCCGGCACTTCTGCCCATGGTACTCGAATATGAGGGCTTTACCGGCGAAAAGATCGCGGAGAAAATATTAAAAATCTATCATGGAGGGCAGAAATATGCTACAAGCCGATGAATTAGTACGCAACTATCCTGACATCAGCGAATCGGATAAACTCTATGCCCGCGCCCTGGGCCTTATACCCAACGTGACGCAGACGCTTGCAAAAGGTCCTGCTCAATACGTAAAGGGCGTTGCACCAAAATATCTCAAAAGGGGTAAGGGCTCCCACGTATGGGACATCGACGGCAACGAATTCATTGATTTAACCATGGGCGTAGGCCCCCTGTCCCTGGGTTACTGTTATCCAAGGGTTGATGACGCAATCCGGAACCAGCTGCAGGACGGCATAACCTTCTCTATGATGCATCCGCTTGAGGTTGAGACTGCCGAACTCATAAGGTCCGTAGTCCCCACAGCCGAAGCAGTACGCTTTAGCAAGACCGGCGCAGATGTGACATCAGCAGCTGTCCGCCTCGCGCGGGCTTACACAAAACGGGACAAGGTGCTCTGCTGCGGATACCATGGATGGCATGACTGGTATATAGGGGTGACGGACAAGGACAGTGGCGTCCCCCAGCCAGTAAAAGACCTTTCCTTTACCTTTAATTATAATGACTTTGAATCCATTGAGACTTCTATTGATGATAATACGGCCTGTGTTATCCTCGAACCTGTCGTGTTTGAAGAGCCCCGCAACAATTTTCTGGGCAGAATACGAGAACTCTGCGACCGCCACGGGATTGTGCTGATCTTTGACGAAATGTGGACTGGCTTCAGGCTCGCTCTTGGCGGAGCGCAGGAATATTTCGGAGTCACCGCTGACCTCGCCTGCTATTCCAAAGCTGTTGCCAACGGGATGCCCCTTTCTGTGCTCGCAGGGAAAAAAGCGATTATGGAACTGCTCGAAAAGAATGTCTTCTTTTTCACAACATTCGGCGGTGAGGCTTTATCCCTTGCAGCTGCGTGCGCTACAATTGCCGAACTGAAAGAGTTCAATGTCCCGGGTTATCTGGCTATGCAGGGAGAGAAAATAAAAAATGCATACAATGCCGCTGCCTCACGCCTCGGCATCGATTACACAAAATGCATCGGCCTGCCCTGCCGGACCCTCGTCACCTTCGATTCTAAAGCAGGCGATCCGCTTATCATGAAATCTTTCGTCCAGCAAGAATTATTCCGGCTCGGTGTGCTCTGGTCAGGCTTTCACAACTTATGCTTCTCTCATAG
The DNA here is from genome assembly GCA_963710375.1 of Nitrospirota bacterium. Classification (GTDB taxonomy): domain Bacteria; phylum Nitrospirota; class Thermodesulfovibrionia; order Thermodesulfovibrionales; family Dissulfurispiraceae; genus JADFXI01. Next base: position 1,051,083 of record CAVPZX010000002.1, on the reverse strand, counting down.
CGACGCCGACATTCAGTATCTTTCCGATGCGTATATCGAGGTGCTTACGCTCCTCCGGTCAGCAGTAAGCGAGGGGAACATACGGGAACTCCTGCGGGGCGAGCCAGTGCAGCCCGTATTCAGGAGAACAAGCAATTTCAACACCAAACCAAAACAGGGGACTCGGCAGTGAACCTGTTTTCGCTGAAAGATAAAGTTGCCATCGTCACAGGATCGCTCGGTCTGATCGGAAAAGAACACTGCCGGGCACTTGCAGACGCCGGGGCAAACGTTGTGGTAAGTGACCTGGACGAAGACAAGTGCCGCGAGTTCGCCCTCACCCTTACACCCGATGCGCTCGGGGCAGGGGCCGACGTGTCGGATGCCGCATCTGTTGGCTCGCTGCTTAAAAAGACTCTAGACCGCTTTGGCCGCGTCAACATACTTTTGAACAATGCAGCCGTAAATGAAAAATTCGAGGACCCGCTCCTTGCATCGGAAATGTCGCAATTTGAACATTTTCCCCTCAGCCAATGGAAAAAAATGATGGACGTTAATGTTACCGGCGTATTCCTCTGCTCTCAGATTATCGGCTCTGCCATGGCCAAACTGGGGAAAGGCAGCATCATCAACGTAGCATCCACTTACGGAGTTGTCGGCCCGGACCAGTCAATCTATAAAACACCCGCTGGAAAGCAGGCCTTTTACAAATCTCCCGCCTACCCTGTCAGCAAGGGAGCGGTGATTTCTTTCACAAGATACCTTGCTGCCTACTGGGGCCACTGCGGCGTCAGAGTCAACACGCTCTCGCCCGGAGGAGTAGAAAACGCGCAGGATGATTTTTTCGTTAAAAACTATTCTGCCAAAACACCCCTTGGCAGAATGGCGCAGCCCTCCGACTACCGTGGAGCTGTTGTATTCCTTGCAAGCGACGCTTCCAGTTACATGACCGGCGCAAACCTGATCGTCGACGGCGGATGGACGGCTGTATGAACAACGGAAAGGCAATAGCTGCAACAGTCAAGAGAAAGGCGCGAAAGATACGATTGCTCCTCACTGATGTCGATGGGGTGCTCACCGACACAGGAGTGTACTATTCTGATGCAGGGGAAGTGCTGAAGCGGTTTTCCATTCGTGACGGATTGGGAGTGGAGCGACTTCGGCAAATAGTGAATGTTGAAACCGGAATTATCACTGGAGAGGGGTCGGCTTCCGTCAAAAAACGGGCCGATAAGCTTCAAATAGCAGAGTTGCATCTCGGGATAAAAGAGAAGGTACAGGTACTCGAAGAAATTATTGTAAGGACTTCCCTTGACCGAGAGCAGATCGCTTATATCGGCGACGACATGAACGACCTCGAAATCATTAAAACAGTTGGACTCTCCGCCTGCCCCGGCGACTCATTTCCATCAATAAAAAAATTCGCCGATTTTATCTGCACCACGCGCGGCGGGCAAGGCGCATTCAGAGAGTTTGCGGAATTCATCATTGCAGCGCAACTCAACGGGAAAAAAACAGCCGCATTAAACACAAAAAAAAGGAGGGACTCTCAATGAAACCAATCAGGAAGGTGCATCTCAATGAACGGAGTATCGGAGAAGGCGAACCGGTCTATATCATTGCCGAAGTGGGGATTAACCACAACGGATCGCTGGCGCTCGCCAAAAAGATCATTGACGGGGCGGTTTTTTCCGGATGCGATGCAGTAAAGTTTCAAAAGCGGACCCCCGAACTCTGTGTACCGAAAGACCAGTGGTATATTGAGCGAGATACCCCCTGGGGCAGAATGACTTACATTGAATACCGTAGAAAGATCGAATTCGGTATCGAGGATTACAGCGAAATAGACCGCTACTGCAAGGAGCGGGGGATAGGCTGGTTCGCCTCGTGCTGGGACGAGGAATCCGTTGACTTTATGGAGCAGTTCAGTCCCTCAATATATAAAGTGCCTTCCGCTTCTTTGACTGATCACGATCTCCTCAGAAAGATAAAATCTACGGGTAAAACACTTATTCTTTCGACCGGGATGTCAACCATAGAAGAGATAGAAGGGGCTGTCAGAGTGGCAGGCAACGACAATTTTATGGTCGCGCATTCAACATCGGCCTATCCCTGCAATGTGCGTGAACTGAACCTGAAGATGATACCGGTGCTCATGGAAAAATATCCCCTTGCACCAGTAGGCTACTCCGGCCACGAAACCGGGCTGGCACCCACATGGGCTGCAGTTGCCCTCGGGGCATGTTTCATTGAGCGGCACGTCACCCTTGACCGGGCTATGTGGGGGACTGACCAGGCTGCGTCAGTAGAAATATTCGGCATGCACCAGCTTGTCCGGAATATCCGTGATATCGAGAAATCCCTTGGGGACGGCATCAAACGGGTATATGACAGCGAAAGAGATGCGCTCAAAAAGCTCCGCCGCGTACGCACCGGCGCAGACATATTCATTGCTGCATGAGATTGACAATAAACTGGATATATATCCTTATAGCAGGCATTTTCGAGATCGGGTGGATATTTAGCCTTAAATCAACCAATGGCTTTACCCGGTTCCTGCCGATGATTTCTTATGCAATCTGCGGGTTGGGCGCGGCCTTTTTCCTTTCGCAGGCAATGAAATCCCTTCCTATGGGGACCAGCTATGCAGTCTGGGTAGGCATTGCCACAATAGGAAGCAACATCCTCGGCATGGCACTCTTGGGTGAGCCCTCGACCCTGCCGAGGATTACCTTTATCCTCTTTATCACGATCGGGGTAATAGGGCTGAAGCTATCATCTCCCGTTTAACCGTTATTGACAGATAGCTTCCATATGAACTCGAAATTGCAGATTAGCACCAAGGGCTCGCCCGAGGTGTCCCGGACTATTTCACCGCTGCTGTTTATGGCAAGGAGCAGGTCATTCGGTTTCAACAATGACCCGTCATAGCCGGCTTTCCTGAGATTCTCTTTTACCTTGCCTGTCATCACCCGGCACTGCGTCTTATCAATAAGACCTCTGTAAAGAGCTTTGGCAAGGTCTACCGGCACCTGAAGCGGTCCGGTCTGCTTTGCAACCCAATTGTCCGGACCGTTATAATAACCGCGAATAGTAATATAATTATGATTTTCCTGCAGGATAGGATTGCCTTCGGGGTCTAAAATATTCCTGTGAGATGCATACCTACTCAAGTCAGCCGATGCTTCGACTTTCTCGCTGCCGGTCATATAGATGGCCCTGACGTAGACACAAGGAATCCCGAGCTGCGGCAATTTATGGGCAATCGCAAATTCCTCGAAGGGACTGTTTATACCGAATTCGCGTATCCTGTAAGAGTATTCTTCCTCGCTCTCGCTCGGAAATTCGCCGACTCGCGATGTTGCCCATACGAGGTGAATGTTGTCCTTTGTTATGGTATAAAAGACCTCCCTGGGCTCTGAAAGCCTTATAGTGGGTGTTTTTCTCCACCTTTCAGGGAGAAAATAATCGAATAGACCGGCATTATTTCCCACTACCCACAGATGTCCGCCCGTACTTTCAGCATGTCCATAAACATATGGTACGCCGAATATTTCTGTGTTCGACAAATGGGCAGGCAGAGGGGTGGGGATAAACCGGTCGCGTTGATCATCCAGATAGGAATGCCTCTTGAAATTCATTACTTCCTCTTCGCGTTCAGAAGTGCGAAGCAGAAGTTCATAGTCAATGACTGAATATTTGGCTTCATAAATAATTCGATACATATAAGTTAACTGGTCTTTTTCAGGATAGGTTGTCTGCGTCTGTCCGATTTCTTCAATGCGCTTCGTGTCGTCTTCGGCAATGATTATATGCTCGGGTTTCATATCGGCCACTAAATACCCTTTCTTGTTGAGATCCGACATAGCATGACAATTGATTTTGGTAAGATGATTGAATTTTTCCTCGTCGTTGATATCGATATGCATGAAGACCTCCTTTAAATTGTGGCCTTCTATCCATTCGTAAATAAGCTTGTACTGTTTGAGGATATCCACATCTATACCCGGATGTTTGGCGTGGATGCGATTAATTTTCGCTATGGACCTGCCGCTCTGCCATAACTGCATCCTTTCCGGCGGAACATAGATTGCCAAGGGACGCTGGGTATGTATTTTGAGGTTTCTCGGACCGTACAGGCTCTCCCTCATTTCTGCAACAAGGGAAAACTCTTCCCACGGACTGTTGAATTCGGCGTCGCAAAATTCCTGTAATGTATGCGTATCGAAAGGCACATCCTCGCCGACCCGGCAATTCTTTACAACAAGATCAAGGCTTAAACCGTTAACCGCTTTGGTAGGCAACCTGTAGACAGAACCAGTGCCTTCAAGCCGTACCCTATACTTATTGAACCAGTCTGATTCATACCAGTTGCAAGTATCCAAATGCTCCTGGTAATGTTCGGCAAATCGGGTTAAATAAAGGTCTCCGCCGTCAGAAGTTTTCACGTGCGCGTAAACGACTCCCAACACATTAAGGAGCGTTTTTTTGGAAAAATTCATCCGAGCCGTCGAATGAATTCCTGAAACTGTTTTTTCAATCTTTCCGGTAACCTGTTACCAAATGCCGAAAAATGGTTTTCTATATCCGGAATCTCCGCTTTCCACTCTTCTGCATCGATGCCCATAAGCTCTTTCATGTCTTCAGTCGACAAAGAAAGACCGTTCAGATCGATATCTCCTTCATTCGGCAATAAACCTATCGGACTTTTTCTGGCCCCTACTTTGCCTTCGACACGCTCGCACATCCATTTGAGCACACGGCTGTTATCACTGAACCCGGGCCATAAAAATTTACCGCTCTGGCTCTTCCTGAACCAGTTGACATAAAAAACTCTCGGTGCCTTGTTGCCAAGCCTGTCGCCCATAGCAAGCCAGTGCCCGAAATAGTCGCCCATATTGTAGCCGCAGAACGGCTTCATTGCAAAAGGGTCACGCCTGACATTACCAATAGCTCCGATATTGGCTGCAGTCGTTTCTGAGGCTGCCGTGGCACCGAGGAAAACCCCGTGGTCCCAGTCATAAGCTTCATAAACCAGCGGGACGACACTACCGCGACGGCCTCCGAAAATAAATATATCGATAGGCACGCCTTCAGGTTTCTCCCAGTCTTTGCAAATTGTCGGGCACTGTGCAGCAGGGGCTGTAAAGCGTGCATTGGCATGTGCAGCATCATGGGTGTTTCGCGGAGTCCAATCGTTGCCTTTCCAATCTATTGCATGCGCGGGCTCCTCGCCATCCATGCCCTCCCACCATACATCACCGTCATCGGTCAGTGCACAGTTAGTGAAAATAATATTTTCCCTTAATGTATCTATCGCCACCGGATTTGTCCTGTAGGATGTGCCGGGAGCCACCCCAAAAAAGCCGTTTTCAGGGTTAATGGCATAAAGACGACCATCAGGCCCTATCTTCATCCAGGCAATATCGTCACCAATGCACTCGCATTTCCAGCCCGCAATTGAGGGCCGCATCATGGCTAAATTAGTTTTACCGCAGGCAGAAGGAAATGCAGCCGCAATATGGAACTTTTTTCCATCAGGATTGGTCAGCCTGAGAATCAGCATGTGCTCCGCCAGCCAGCCTTCGCGTCTTGACAGGGAAGAGGCGATACGGAGAGCAAGGCACTTCTTCCCGAGCAGGGCGTTGCCGCCGTAACCGGAACCATATGACCATATCAGGTTCTCTTCAGGGAAATGGCTGATATATTTTTTCTCAATCGGGGCGCAAGGCCATTTTGTATCTTTCTGGCCTTTAGCAAGAGGAGCGCCGACTGAGTGGAGACAGGGGATGAATTCCCCGTCAGCGCCGAGCCTATCCAAAACCCTCGAACTGACCCGGGTCATGATGTGCATATTTATGACCACATAGGGACTGTCTGTAAGTTCAATGCCGATTTTTGAAATAGGAGACCCAATAGGTCCCATCGAGAAAGGGATTACATACATAGTGCGGCCCTTCATGCATCCTCTGTAGAGGTCTCGCATGGTCTTTTTCAATTCCACTGGATCGATCCAGTTGTTAGTAGGCCCTGCTTCTTCCCTGGAAGAGGTGCTCATATAAGTACGGTCTTCAATGCGGGCAACATCGCTGGGATCGGTCCTGAAAAGAAAGCTGCCGGCACGCTTCTTAAGCGGAATAGCAATACCGCTCTTGAGCAACATGTCGATCATCTTATTATATTCATCTTTTGATCCGTCGCACACATACGTAGCGTCAGGTTGGCAGAGATCCTCCACTTCCTTGATCCATATGTTGAGCTTTTCGTTCTTTGTCAAACCATTCATACCCTTTTCTCCTTGCTATTATCAGATATAAACCACGGACTTTACAACTTGCTGCATGCAGGGCATTCGGGGTCCCTATATGTTTTATAACGCTTAAACTCCATTTTTTTGCCCTCCCAGACGAGAATCCTCCCTTTCAGGTTTTCGCCGATACCGGTCAGGTATTTTATTGTCTCAAGCGCCTGAAAGGACCCGATAATCCCCGGAGTCGCCCCTACAACAGGAAATACTTCTGACGGCGGGGCCACCGGAAACAGGCACCTAAAGCATGGAGTTTCAGGAGGACTGAGAAAGCTGAGCCGCCCTTCCATGCCCCAGATACTTCCATATACAAGCGGTATCCTCTTTCTGATTGCAGATTCATTCAGTAAATACCGTGTCGGAAAGTTGTCCATGCAATCGACTATCAATGCAGCATCTCCGACGAGATCATCAACATTTTCAGCAACAATTTTATCGGTAAGGGCAATAATATTAACGTGCGGATTCAGCTCGTTCAGCGTCTGTTTGGCTGAAAGTGCCTTATTAGTGCCGATCCTTCCATGGTTATGCAAAATCTGTCTGTTCAGGTTTGACCAGTCAGGAGAATCAAAATCGCATATCCTGATATTACCAATGCCTGCAGCTGTAAGGTAAATCGAAACCGGAGAGCCGAGGCCGCCTGCGCCGGCAATAAAAACCGTTGAGTTCTTAAGCTTCTGCTGAGTTTCCTCTCCCCAATGGTCCATGATCATTTGACGGTTATAACGTTTCAATTCTTCTTCAGTCAACATCAACCCCCCTCATCGAGCGTAAGCCACTCCCAATAGCTCCCTGACTGCCTTCATTGTCTCTTCCGCTGCCAGCCGGGCTTTTTCAGAACCCTTTTTGGCAATATCGAAAAGCGTGTCAGGGTTGTTTATAAGTTCATTGCGCTTTTTCCAGATAGGCTCAAGATAGACAAAAATATTCTTTATTAGTATTTTCTTGCACTCTATGCATCCTATCTCTGCAGTCCTGCATCCGTGCGCGACAAATTCGAGTTCCTCCTTTGAAGAGAAAATCTTATGCAGCTGGAATACCGGAGAAAGCTCGGGGTCGCCTTTATCAGTCCTTCTCTTTCTTGCAGGGTCGGTTATCATAGTTCTTATTTTTTGGTCCACCACATCCGGCGGGTCGCTTAAATAAATGGCATTGTCATAACTCTTCGACATCTTTCTGCCGTCAAGCCCCACTACCTTGGGGAACTCCGTCAACAGCCCTTCAGGTTCAGGAAATATTTCTGAAGAATATAAATAATTAAATCTCCTGGTAATTTCTCTGGAAATTTCGAGATGCGGAATTTGGTCAATACCGACAGGCACATGTTTCGCCCTGTAAATGATTATGTCGGCTGTCTGCAGCACCGGGTAGCCCAGAAAACCGTATGTTGAAAGGTCCTTCTCCCTCAATTGTTCCTGTTTCTCCTTATAAGTCGGCACTCTTTCGAGCCAGCCCAGAGGGGTGATCATGGATAAAAGCAAATGTAGTTCAGCATGCTGGGGGACCATCGACTGTATAAATATAGTGGATTTATCGGGATCAAGCCCTGCGGCAATAAAATTTACCAGCAGATCAGCCGAGCTCTTTTTTATTGCTGACGGGTCAGCATAGCCTGTAGTGAGAGCGTGCCAGTCAGCAACAAAATAGAAACAGTCGTACTCGTCCTGAAGGCTTACCCAGTTCTTAAGGGCGCCGACAAGGTTGCCGAGGTGCAACTTTCCGCTCGCCTGCATGCCGCTCAAAACTCGCTCTTTATTCATAAAAGTTCCATTGCCTTCTCTATACCATCCCGACCAGGCTCAGGAGCAGTTTTATCAAAGGCGTAACTACAACACTCGCCATACCCGTCATCAAAAGCACCAGGACAATGATCATCCCATAAGGCTCGATCTTGCTTAATGCATATGCCTGGCTGTCGGGCAGAAATCCCATCAGCACCCTGCCGCCGTCCAGTGGAGGGACAGGCAATAAATTAAATGCAGCAAGAACAATATTTATTTGTACGCTTGCGTTAAGCATCATACCCATTGGTTTAATGATTTTTACCATCGCTTGTTCAGATGCACCGTATGCCAAAGGTAAGACAAGATATTTCAATGCCATGACGCTGATAAGCGCAATAACGATATTCATCAAAGGACCGCCTGCCGCTGAAATAGCCATGTCGCGTTTTGGGTTCCTGAAATTATTTGGATTAATGGGGACAGGTTTCGCGTAGCCAAAAACAAACTGCCCATGAGTGGTGACCAGCAGGAGCAGCGGCATAAGTATAGTGCCGAATAAGTCGATGTGGGCCACAGGATTCAGCGTCAACCTGCCCAACATCTTTGCCGTAGGGTCGCCCAATTTGTTCGCAATGAAACCATGTGACACCTCATGCAATATAATTGCGATAAGAATCGGGACAGCAGATACAATTATCTGTCTTATTATATATTCAGGTTCCACGCCGTCATGCTCCAGTAATTTTAAAGTAGGTGTATTGGATGGGCTATATTTTATTTTTTTTATTATGTCACATAAATTGAAAAAGGTAAAGAGAAAGCCGAACCTCGATAGTGGGTCAGGCAATTAGATCCATTTATTTAAAATGCCCGGTATGCGTATAATAAACGCATGAAGAACATTATACTTGCCATAACCGGCGCGAGCGGCGCTCCCTTCGGCGTCAGGGTATTGGAAGAACTCTTGAAAACAGCCACAGTGCACCTCATCATCTCCTCAAATACTTTCCCCATTATTGCTGATGAGACCGGCCTCGACTGGACAGGTGATACCGAACTTAAACTCAGAAAACAGTTCGGCGCCGATACCCTGAATTTCTACGAAGATAAAAATATGGAGGCGCCCATCGCAAGCGGCTCTTTCAAAACAGACGGCATGCTGGTCGTGCCCTGTTCTATGAAGACACTGTCTGGTATCGCAAACGGGTACGCAAACAATCTCATCGAGAGGGCGGCTGATGTTACCCTTAAAGAAGGACGTCATCTGCTCCTTGCACCGAGGGAAATGCCCTTCAGTGCGATCCACCTCGAAAACATGCTGAAACTTGCAAGGCTTGGTGTCACAATCGCTCCGCCCGTTCCTGCCTTTTATCACCACCCCAAAAATCTTGATGCCATGACCGACTTCATCACAGGCAAGATTCTGGACAGTTTCGGCATAGGGCATGCCCTGTTCAAACAATGGGGCGTAAAACCGTGAAATGTGAATCGTGAAATGTGAAATGTGAACGGCAACATCTTAACAGACTGGATTCCCGGTTCCGGGGGTAATGACGACCAAGTTGTTCTGGCTTTTTTGCCGATTCACCATTCACTATTCACTTTTCACGTTTTTTTGACTTATGTCAATGACGGGGAGCTTTCTTTTTGGTATATTTAAATTATGAAAGAGAGCTGCCCAGGAAGCAAGGAAATAAGGAGTCCTTACCCGGAAGACTTGATTTGTGCCTTCTGCACCCATAAAAACGAAATCTGGACAGATGAGCCTGACATGGTCTGCAAAGGGTGTGGAAAAACAATAACCCGGGATATGATCCCCTCATGCATTGAGTGGTGTCCAGCTGCGAAGCAATGCATCGGCGCACAGAAGTATGAACGGTTGATGAAGAAACTGCAACAGCAAAACCAGAATACATAAGAGTCCTCTACATACCTACGCTCGCTATCTATTTGTTAGTATCCCGGTACGCAAAAATAGACACCTGCATCTTCATGCGATATAATTGAACTGACCACTTTGGGAGATAAAAAATGAGCGAACCAAAAAGAGTCAGCAACCCGTTATTTTCTTTTTTATCCTCCGATATTGAGGGAGTTGATTCCCTTGCAGAGCTTGCCCTGGACATGCGCTGGTCGTGGAACCCTCAGGCCGACGAGGTTTGGCAGCAGTTCGACCCGGTGCTGTGGGAGCTGACGCACAACCCCTGGGTTGTTCTCCAGACTATCTCGCGGGACCAATTCCAGCAGGCATTTGCTGATGCTGCCTTCCGCAAGAAAGTCGATGACCTGGTGCAAGCCAAGAGAGAATCAGTTAAGGCGCCTTCCTGGTTTCAGCAAAATCATTCAGAGTCTCCATTGAGCTGCGTAGCTTATTTTAGTATGGAATTTATGCTGAGCGAAGCACTTCCGATTTATTCGGGCGGCCTCGGCAACGTTGCCGGTGACCAGCTGAAGGCTGCAGGCGATCTCGGGGTACCTGTAGTCGGCGTAGGGTTGCTATATCAGCAAGGCTACTTCCGGCAGGTGATAGACAAGAATGGCGTGCAACAGGCTATTTTCCCATACAATGATCCCGGTCAACTGCCGATTACGCCTGTGCGCAAACCTGACGGTGAATGGCTGCGGCTTGAGATTGTGCTGCCGGCATATTCAGTCTGGCTTCGTGCTTGGCAGGTTCAGGTCGGTAGAGTAAAGCTCTACCTGCTGGACAGCAATGACCCGGCGAACATACCGGCATTCAGAGGCATTACCAGCGAACTTTATGGTGGCGGGAGCGAGTTGCGTCTGATGCAGGAGATAACGCTCGGCATCAGCGGATGGCGGCTGCTCAGAATGCTAGAAATCAAACCCGATGTTTGCCACCTCAATGAAGGGCATGCAGCCTTTGCTGTATTAGAACGTGCCAGGTCCTTTATGGAGGAGACAGGCCAGCCTTTTGATGTTGCCTTAGAGGTTACCCGTGCAGGCAACCACTTCACCTCCCATACAGCTGTTTCTGCAGGCTTTGACCGCTTTGCTCCTTTCCTCATGGAACAATATCTGGGCAAATATGCGATGAACAGACTCAATATCTCACTACAGGAGCTGCTTGCCCTTGGGCGACAAAACCCAAATGACGCCGGCGAACACTTCAATATGGCTTATCTCGCCATGCGTGGAAGCGGGTCTGTCAATGGTGTCAGCCGTCTCCATGGCCAGGTGAGCCGGCGCATCTTTCAGCCCCTTTTCCCAAACTGGCCGGAAAGCGAAGTGCCGGTAGGACACGTTACCAATGGGGTCCATATGCCGACCTGGAATTCAAAAGAGGCCGAAGCACTCGTTGCCGGGGCTTGTGGAAAAGATATCTGGACAGGGACAGTGGAAAGCATAGAAGAGAGGATTCGTGCTATCCCCGATTCCGATATCTGGCAGTTGCGCGCATCCGGTCGCGAGTCTTTCCTCAAATACGTCCGCCAACGGCACTCCCGGCATCTGGCTTTTTCAGATACAGCGCCTGAAGAAATCGAAAATGCAAAACATATATTTGATGTCAACACATTAACCCTTGGATTTGCCCGGCGCTTTGCAACGTACAAACGGCCGAATCTTCTCCTGCACGATCAGGAGAGGCTCCTTCGCATATTGTCAGACCCCAAGCGTCCTGTACAGCTTGTCATTGCCGGGAAAGCACATCCTGAAGATGAGCCGGGCAAGGCCATGATTCAGCAATGGATACGCTTCGTCAGCCAGCCTGAAGTGCGTAAACATGCGGTTTTCCTCATCGATTATGACATGTCTTTGACCGAGCAGATGGTGCAAGGAGTGGATGCCTGGATCAATACTCCACGGAGACCCTGGGAAGCATGCGGAACGAGCGGCATGAAGGTGCTCGTCAACGGAGGAATCAATATCTCTGAACTTGATGGATGGTGGGCTGAGGCATATGCGCCAGAAGTGGGCTGGGCGCTGGGCGACGGCAAGGAACACGACAATGACCCTGCCTGGGATGCGGCAGAAGCTGAACAGCTCTATGCTCTTCTTGAACAACAGGTAATCCCGGAGTTTTATGAGCGCGATGCAAACGGCATCCCGACATCCTGGGTAGCGCGCATAAGGGAGAGCATGGCGCGCCTGACACCGCGCTTTTCCGCAACGCGGGCTGTCATAGAATACACCGAGCAATACTACATTCCCGCTGCAGAAACATATAACGGGCGTGCAGCAGGGAAATGTATAACTGGTGTTCAGCTGGTCAATTGGAAGCAGATCCTGGCAAAAAAATGGGCGAACCTGCGCTTCGGAGAAGTTAAAGTGGATACTACTGAAGAGCAGCACGTATTTACAGTTCCGGTCTATCTCGATGGCTTACCCCCTGATGCTGTAAAAGTAGAACTTTATGCAGTTGGCGTGGATGGCGGCGACCCGGTAGCGCTGTCGATGATAATCGGACAGCAACTCGTTGGCGCAGAGCACGGATATGTTTACAATGCGCAGGTTCCGGCAGGCTCGGCCGGCCACGGACTATACTGCACGAGTAAGACCATACTTCCCCTGCGTTGCGGTCCCCCTCGAATCTGCCCTGATCCTATGGCAGCGGTGAACAGATGTCCTCGGTGATTAATTAAAATCATGTAATTTTTCCCTCGACATTGGAATTAATCCTTTTCCATGCTGTATAACATTCTTCAAAAATCCTAACAAATCAAAAAGATAATTCATTATCTCGCATGGCACAGTCTTTGCTATATCATTAGAACAAATAAATAACAGGACAATTCCAATCTTGCTTTACATAGGGATAGGGGGGTAAAAGACATGTCGATAAAGAACAAGGTAGCGGTACCGATCATTGGGATGATAATTATAGGGTTAATAATCACCACTTTTGTGACAATAATCAAATCCAAAGAGATGGTCATCGATGAGGCCACGACCGGCACATTGCACGGTGATAGAGATACTGTTTTGAACGCTATGACAACCGCAATGGTAAATGGAAACATCAAGGAATTTAAAACTCCGTTTCTTGATCAGATGAGGAGTATTGCAGATATAAGAGTAATAAGGGGTGACGCCGTTGATAAAGACTTTGGCAAAGGCAGTCCTGACGATTATCCCAAGAATGAAGTTGAGAAAGAAGTCTTAGGAAAAGGTGAGGAGAAAGTTATGCTCGAAGGAGAATCTCTTCATGGCGTATATCCTTATGTAGCTCGAGCGAATTCCATGGGGAAGAACTGTCTGTCCTGCCATAATGTGAAAGAGGGCACAGTCCTGGGAGCTATAAGCATAACATTGCCATTAACAAACGCCTTTGCACATATCAAGTCAATGAGGAACCTTTATATAGGATTAGGATTAATCGGTATACTGACTGTAACAGTCATGGTCCTCCTGATAGTCAACTATATGCTGAAGCCCTTATTACATTTGACGGAAAAAGTCAGACAGTTATCTGACGGGGATTTAACAACAAAGATTACATATGACAATAAAGACGAAATAGGCGTACTTGCACAGAGCATGAATAAAATGATCGATTCTTTCAATCATATGATTGACAACATAGTGAGGACCACCAGCAACGTGGTCTCATCAGTCAATATCATCGGGACAAAGGCCGAGGACACTACGGAAGGAGCGAGGAAACAGTCCGGACAGGCCCATCAGATAGCAACAGCAACAGAAGAGATGAGTCAGACCATTACCGACATAGCCAGAAATGCAGCCGAAGCGTCCAAATCATCCGAAGATGCGATGCAGACCGCGGCGAGCGGCAAGACAGTGGCGGACGGCGCAGTTACTACCGTGAACAAGGTGTACACCTCTACAGTGGAGCTTGCGAGCATGGTCGAGAAGCTCAATAATAGGGCGTCCGAGATTGGGGGCATTGTTACTGTGATTAAGGACATTGCAGATCAGACAAACCTGCTCGCCCTGAATGCGGCAATCGAGGCAGCGAGGGCCGGAGAGCAGGGTAGGGGCTTTGCAGTAGTGGCTGATGAGGTGAGGAAACTTGCAGAGAGGACCATAAAAGCTACAGCAGAGATCACAGAGAAGATCAATGCTGTGCAGGCCGAATCAGAGCAGACCTCAACCTCGATGAAGGAGGCATCCAGTGAAGTGACCAGCGCCACGGAATATATAAGGCAGGTGGGAGATTCGCTGAACCAAATTGTCGAATCTGTCCAGACAGTGCGCGACCAGATAACCCAGATAGCGACTGCAGTGGATGAACAGTCGGCAGCATCAGAGGAAGTCGCGAACAATATAGAGAAGACCTCGAATATCTCGAAAAACATGGAGAATATGTCTGCCGAGGTGATGACTGAAATCAACGGGCTGGTAAAGATAGCCGAGGAGTTGCGGAACTCCACCTCGGGGTTTAAGACAAAGGGCAGCGAACTGATGATACTCGATTTGGCAAAAAGCGGCCACAAGATATTTATGACGAAACTGTCCGGCTTAATAAAAGGTACTTCGACTCTTAACCTTTCTGATATGAAAGACCATTACTCGTGCAGTTTCGGCAAATGGTATTACGGCGAAGGGAAAGGTTTGTGCGGCAGCCTTCCGAGCTTTAAGACAATAGAAACGCCTCATGAGAAAATACATTCGCTGGCTAAAGATGTAGTTAATGCCTGCAACTCGGGCAACAGGGAAGGCGCCGAAAAAATATACAGTCAGATGAACCAACTACTGGACAGCATGGGAACCCTGCTCGACAGCATCAGGGTGGAGTGTCAAGAGAAGCTGATAAATTAGTGCGCCTTGGCCTCTTCTTTTATTCCTTCTTTTACTTCAGCAGGCGCTGAGAGGGCCTCCACCAAATAACCGAGCGCCGTGCCCAGGACAGACCCGATAACTATGCTCACAGTTGCCATGCATGCTATCCCCAGCATTATGCCGACTGCTATGATCATCCGCACAAGCACCGTAGGCTCTACAGGCCCGCCCATAAGATGTTTCAATGCTATCAGCGCGCCATAGCTGCCAAAGTAAAAGCCCGGTATCAGACCAACGGCCAAAAATACTACTCCCCCAAGCACCGCACCGATTTTCGTCCCCATCCTTATCATCTCTTTTCTTGCCTTCATTGTCCTGTCCTCCTTTACTGTACTTATTTAAGCACTTACCATACCAGTTATAAATACATCTTTTTTTCAATGAGTTAGGCGCTAATTTATTTTGCAGCTATGCGAAAGAAGCCAGGCTTTTTTGCAAGAACGCAAAATAGTAAAGTATTACTTGACACTTTTCGCTTGATATGTTATCCTTCAATCCAGGGAGGCAATATCAACAAAGCACAAAAGAAAGGAGGCACGAATGTCTGTAGTCAAAAACATTGAGGAGAACACCATTACAAAAAAGGAAGTGACGCAGAAGAGGTTGCTCAGGATGAAAGACCTTATGGCAGCCACAGGCCTGCCCAAGTCCGCAATACTGCACTACCTGGCCCAAGGTCTGCTTCCCGAGCCGGAAAAGACCGGCCCGAATATGGCCTATTATGACCCCTCGTGCATAGAGAGAATAAAATTCGTCAAGGACATGCAGGCCAAATATTCTTTCCCCCTGAGTAAGATCAAGATGCTCCTTGATTCAAAGGACCAGGGAAAGGAGATCGCCCACCTGGTTGACCTGAGCAGGGTCATCTTTGCCGGTGACGACGCGCCCTCGATGGATGAAAAGACCTTCTGTTCTTCCACAGGCCTCAACCGTAAACAGGTCAGGGAACTCCTGGACAACGGTCTCCTCCTGCCCATCGAAAAAGGTTTGTTCAATCAATCCGACGTCGAAGTGGGAAGGTTTTATGCAGCGGGATTCGGGAAAGGGCTGGAACTTGCCGACATCATTTTTTACTCACAGCTCGCCAAACTGCTCGTTGATGGCGAGATGCGCCTGCGCATGCGGATCACTGCTGACATGCCTGAGGATGAGGACGCTGAAACTACAAAAGGCCTTGTGCAGGCTGCAAGGACAATAAGGAACTACGTGTTCGAGCGCACCTTTCGCAAACGGGTGGCCTCGGCGAGCCACTTAAAAGACAAGGAGGCGCTCATATCATGAAACGCTTGCTGACAGCATTGCCCTTCGTAATCATAAGTATGCTGCTCACCTCGCTAAATATTTGGGCCGGGATTCCGCAAGTAATAAGACCGGCAAGTCTGGCAGCGCTCCTGCTCATGTCAGCGGTCATGGCACTGAAAAAAAGGGTGTCGGGATTATCCGCTATAGACAAGGGACTTCTCATTTATACCGGGCTTCAGACCGGTATCTTCCTGTTGTCAGCACGAAGCCTTTCACCAGCTGCCTCTGATTTGCCGACATGCTTGCTGTACACGGTGCTTTTCTGCGTAACAGCATTCCCGGCACTGTTCCAGAAGCGCTACTTCACAGAATACTTCGCAAACAAGATCACTCCAGAGGCGTTCAGGGACACAGACATTTACAGGACCATCAACCGGAACATGAGCCTTGCATGGTCACTGCTATTTGCTGTATCGGCATTCATTACCGTCATCCCGGACCTTGCATCGCTGCCTCCCGGCATGTTCACCGCCATGCTTTTTCAGGTGGTCCTGCCGATGCTCATTATGCTGGGGGTTGGTTTACCTTTAAACGCCAAGTATCCAGCTTATTATCAGAAAAAGTTGGGGATTATACCTGTCACGCCTGAAGAAAGGGTTGGGCAGATCTCAGATAACCGCAAAAATTCAGCTGTTCAAGACAAAAAGGAGGAAAAAATGGAAGCAAAGTACAAAGTAGTCGCAGTAAACGGTTCGCCGCATAATGCCATAGGCAACACAAGCATAATGCTTCGCATGATCGCAGACGGCTTGTCAAGGGAAGGGGTGGAAATGGAGGAGATATTCCTTTCCAACCACAGGATAGAATACTGCGTGGGCTGCGGTTTCTGTCTCGAAAATAAAAAATGCTGGCGTCATGACGACCATGCCGGCATCACTGACAAACTCCTGGCCGCCGACGGTATTATCCTGGCCTCTCCGGTTTATTTCATGTCCGTGACCGCTCAGATGAAGACCTTCATAGACCGCTCATTGAGTTTCGGCCACAAGCCGAGGTCAACATGGAAACCGGGTCTTGCCGTAACCGTCTCGGGAGGCCTTCACGACACTGATACTGCGCGCTATCTCGAACAAGTACTCAGGCCTTTCGGCGCGTTTTCTGTCGGCAACTTTACCGCCATTGCTACCGGGCCAGGAGGATTTCTGGGGAAAGAAACCGTTGAAGCCAGTGCCGCAGACCTCGCCGGGGTTTTCGCGAAGGCTGTTAAAGAGAAAAGGCGAGTTCCGGTAACAGGGGACGATCTCCGCTTCTATCTCTTTATGAGGGACCTGGTTACACGGGAGAAAGGCTTCATGGTTGACGACTATAAGCACTGGCAGGAGAGCGGTCTCCTCGATAGTTTCGAGGCATATGCAAAGCAAGAGTTTTCCCCGTTTTTGTACGACAAGGAGACCAGAAAGCAGTGGCTCAAGGACCTTATTAAGGAAGAAAACAAAAAAGGAGGAGACAACACTATGAGTGAAACGGATAAAAAACCAGCTGGTCCACAGGCAGCGGGAAGCTGCCTCGAACTTTTAAAAATGATGCCAATGGGATTCAAAGCCGGTGCTGCCGGAGACCTTAGCGCAGTCTACCAATTCGAGATAACCGGGCCTGAAGAATTTGTAGCCCATCTCGTCATCTCTAACGGTAAGTGCGTCTTCCATGAAGGCCCCCATGAGAATCCTAGTGTGGTTGTAAAATCCCCAGCAGACATCTGGCTGGCAATATCCAAGGGACAACTGGATGGACAGATGGCCTTTATGTCCGGCAAATTCAGGGTTGATGGAAATATCTCACTCCTGATGAGTCTAAAGACCCTTTTCGGAGGCTAGAAGCAGAGCAACCCGCACCCGTTTGAACACCCCCCCTAAACTAAGGGGGGGTGGGTCTAAAAAGCACTTTTTATTACTCCTCCATCGACCCGTAATGGTGCGCCTGTAGTCGCTGATGATAGCGGGCTGCATATATAGGTCACCATGGAGGCGACTTCCTGAGATGTAGCAAATCGCTTAATGAGCGAAGTAGGCCGAACTTGTTTGAAGAATTCCTGCTCGATCTCGTCGATAGACTTTCCTTCTGTCTTAGCAAGGGCCTCGATAAAATCACTCACCCCGCGGGACTTGGTGGGGCCGGGGAGAACGCTGTTAACAGTGATACCCGTGCCTGCCACTGCCTCGGCCAATCCGCGGGCAACTCCGAGGAGTGCTGTTTTAGTCACTCCGTAATGGATCATTTCAGCAGGGATCTGAACACCACTTTCACTCGAAACAAAAATGATGCGTCCCCAGTTGCGGCGCTTCATTCCAGGCAAGAAGAGTCGAGTCAAGCGCACTCCGCTCAAAACATTAACCTCAAAGAGACGTCGCCAGTCATCATCCGAGATATCCTCGAAGGCCCGTGGCTCATAAATGCCCAAATTATTAATAAGTATTTCGACGTTTGGATGTTCTCGCGCGACCTCTTCAGCCGCTTCTGCAGAGCCCAGATCGCCGCTGAAACCAAAGAGTGTACAGTTAAATTCCTCTCGCATGCGAGCCAATGCAGCCTCAACAGAATCCTTTGAACGACCGTTGACTATAACATGAGCACCTTCACGGGCCAGCGATTCTGCAATCGCGTAGCCAATCCCTGCGGTGCTGCCGGAAACCAGAGCAAGTTTACCTGTCAGTTTCAGATCCATTGTTCCCTCCTTTTTAACAGTTAGGGCTCGACGATCCTCCCACTGATCTCTATCGCAGCCTCGGCCCCCTGGCCTGCGGAGATGATAGCCTGGGAGTGGCCCTGGCGAAGAGCGCCGAGAACGAAGAGGCCTGGGATGCTCGACTCGCCCGATCCCCTCGTCACGATCTTGAACCCTTCTGCATCGCGCTCCAGAGGGAGACCCTCGAGATACTCGTCATTCAGTGATATCCCCCCCCACCCCATTATGACCTCGCAGGGGATAACACGCCCGTCAGCGAGCCGCACCCCCTCTAGTGTCTCCTCGCCGAGAAGCTCCTCCGGCCGTCCCTCAACCAGGCCGATCCCCTCCTCAGCTAGCAGTGCCACATACTCCGGCATTAATGAAAAGCCCTGGGCGAGAAAGGTAACATCGCTGGTGAACATATGCTTCATGCGGACGCTGAGGCGCGCGCCCTTCAAGGTGCGGTCAATGACAAGCAGCTTCCTGCCGGTAGTGCGGTAGCCGTCGCAGATCATACAGGTGAAGTAGGAGGTGCCGAAGAAGCGCGCTAGATTCTTGAAAGGTGCGGTGCTCTCCCTGGCCCCTGAGGCAGCGATGACAAAGCGGGAGTGGTAGGTCTTGCCCGCGGCATACACCTCGAAGTGACCATCCCTGGCCACGACGCGCTCCACCTTGGCGCGCTCCACAGCAACGCCGAAGCTCTCAGCCTGGGCAAGGCCTGTTTTCAGGAGGTCCGGGCCCGAGACAGCGCGGTGGCCCAGGTAGTTCTCGATGTGCTTCGCGTGGTGGGTCCGCCCCCCTGGATGGTGGAAGAGCAGTACCCGGAAGTTGTAGCGGCCGAGGTGGATGCAGGCTTGTAAGCCCCCGGGACCAGCCCCTATGACGATGCAGTCGAGTGGCGCCTCGACGCCCATACCGCCCTTTAGTTCCATGCCTCCTCCTCTATGAGAGAAAAATAGCACTAGGAGAGACACTTGTCAATTTTTTTATTGATTAAATTCGCTGATTACTGGTAGAAATACATGAAGTCGGCAGAGGCCTAAAAATGTGCATACTTAACATTTCTTACAAAACTCATCCAAATTACAAAATGATAATCGCGGCCAACCGGGATGAATTTTATAGCCGTCCAACAGCTAAGGCGTCATTCTGGGAGGACCACCCCGCGCTCCTCGCAGGAAAAGATCTTCATGCCGGCGGAACATGGCTGGGCATAACCAAAACCGGGAAGTTTTCTGCTATAACAAACTACCGGTCTAGTGCTGAATATAAAAAGGATGCCCCGTCGAGAGGGAAACTCGTAATCGATTTCCTGGCTGGAACAGCTGACCCTAAGGACTATGCAGCTAAATTAATAAAAAATGGTCATCTTTATAACGGTTTTAATCTGCTATTCTCTGATCAATCCGAATTATACTATTTTTCAAATCACACCCGGGAATCAGCTATGCTATCGCCTGGAATATACGGATTGAGCAATCATCTCCTCGATGCTCCCTGGCCTAAAGTAGAAAAAAGCAAACAATCATTCACAAAAGCTATAATGCATAAAAACATATCGGATTCCGACTTATTCGAAATACTTTTAGATACTTCAAAACCCCCTGACGAAGAGACTCCCGGACACAGGAGTCGGACTGGAATTAGAACGCGTATTATCGTCAGTCTTCGTTGCAACACCAATTTACGGAACCGTATCTTCAACACTAATATTTATCAGCAATAAAGATGAAGTCAGATTTATCGAGAAATCATTAAACTCCAGTTCAAAAGAGTGGACGACCACCGAGTTCAATTTTATTCTTGACCGCGATTAACCTGATCTTTTTTGCCTCTTGCCGAGATAGAGCCATGCATTTATCCCGCACAGGACAATGCTTAATGCGAAAATCAGCTCGCGGGAGATCTCAAGATAGACGATTTTCTCTATATAATGAACAATAAATGAGCCGGTATAGGACAAAGCCTTGTCTTGTTTTGATCTAAGCCATACCTCCATGTCAGTTAAAGGACAATACCAATCAAACACCTGAATAATGATAGTAAACGCCAACCCTAAAATATGAATGATCCTTATCGTCGGATTTCTCCTTCCCCAAATGGCTCCAAACATCAAAAAAAGTATCCATAATAAATGTACGGAGACGACTATATCTGCAATTATCTTGTAAAGCATGGAACTCCCGCTGTCGTATGATAGTCTTATTGTACCCCTTTGAAGCCGGTGAATACCCAACTGTAAACATATGCGCGTTCACCTCCAGTGGAGCATCATTAATAACATTCCGACCATCAACGTAATGGTTATTATAATAGTTTCAATTCTCCCGATTTGATCCTTATTCATGGACAGCCACCTCCTTATTCTTGTCCGGCGAATAGACTATAGCCATGGTCCTTATAGCGCCGATGACGAGCAACAGAGCTGAGATTGAAAGGATCTCAGTCCATCGCATACGATGTTGATATATGCCGATCATGACTTCCCTGAGTATAAAAACTAATGTTGCATCGGTGATAAAGGTAATCTTCACCCTGTGTATCTCAAAATATTCGATGATCCCTTTGAGAAGCTCAACAATAATGAACATCGAGAGGATATTAGCCACCATGATGTCAAAACCGCCTGCGATGGTTGGGCTCTTGAAAACCTCTCTTAAATCAAGGAATATCCTGGCAACCCCTATCATGAGAGCGAGAATGACAAGCGGAATCATTAATTTGATTATTATGTCAACGACCTTCTTGAATACCCGCATATTAGCTGCACCGACACGAAAAGCAATTGGATTTAGCGACTCATTGGATGTCTGCGCTGAGAGAACTTTTCACTTGCTGTACTGAGAATAACAAACTAATGTTACATAGGGATGAAGCATGAGTTAAATCTTCATTTGAGATTGAAAATACAGGATTAATCGCCAGCTGCGGAATAAAGTTCTCTGATACGTTCCGGTACAGCAACAGGAACTTTATTGACAGTATCAAAACAGATCATCGTTGTTTTAGCGGTCGCAAATGATTTTCCTGCGCCGTCATGTATCAGGTATCCCAGATCGAAACTCGAATTACCGAGGCGTGAAATCCAAACCGAAACCGTAACCTGGGTGTTGTTGTCCATCGAGATCGGCAAGCGATATTCACAGGAGGCAGTTCCCACCACCATAAGTATCCCCCGTGCGGACAATTCAAGCAAATCCTCCCGGATGAGCTTATACCGGGCTGTTTCCATAAATGTAAAATAAACCGCATTGTTCACATGCCTGAAGGCATCGAAGTCGGCAAACCTGAGATCTATCAAGACATCTAATACATTTGATTTCTGCATTTTACACACACCTCACAATATTCATTTCCTCCTCTTCAGATTATCCGGTTAGACTTTTTCAATAAAGAAAGCTAACACTTTCCCAGAGAGGACTCTGCCTCGATGCTTATGATCAGGGCCGTCCGGAATGAAAATACCATCACCTGGGTTATAAATTATTTTGGAATTTTCATATTCAATTTCCATTTGGCCTTCAATGAGATACCCGTAGTGTCCCTTTTCACACCAATGCGGTGTCATCTCTTTTAAGTATTCAACCAGCCGGAGACGTAAATTATTCTGGTCGATATACTTGTGTCTCACCCCTTCAACTGGTGACTCCCAGTCAAGCTTATCGAAGTCTGCTTTATACTGAACTGTCATCTGAACTCCGGTCTAAGTCTAGCGCGAATTTCTGCACAATATCAGAGTGTCTCGGCTAGGTCATTATAAACATAAAATAGCCCCCGGAACAACTTCTTGACACATTCTTTTAATAATCATCATTTTTCAGATGTTTTCAACTATAATTAAAATCAATGTCGGAGCGTTTATATCCTTCAGTCCGGCACGAGTGCTTAAAGACATAATTTTGGAGGTTCGAATGGTCGCTCCATTACTCTTTGAAGTATTTTCCGATTATATCTGACCATGGTGCTATTTCAGTACCGTGCGTATTGACCAATTAAGAAAACAGTATGACATAGTTGTACAATGGGTCGCGTTTCCTCTTCACCCCGGCATCCCTGAAGACGGCCTCACTCTTGAAGAACTCTTTGCGGGCCGCAATCTGGACATCGGGCAGATGATGCAGAGGCTGCGAAAGGTTGCGCTGGAGCTGGGCCTGCCTTTGGGCGAGCGCAAAAAGACCTGTAACAGCCGCCTTGCCCAGGAGTTGTCCAAATGGGCCGAATCGCGGGGCAACGGAGAGCAATTTCACGAGGCGATGTTTCGCGCGTATTTTGTAGAAGGGATAAACATCGGCAAGCCGAATGAACTAATCAGGCTGGCCGGATCAATTGGGCTTCTTGAAGATCAGGCGCAGGCAGTGCTGGATGCCCGTAGCTTTAAACAGGCAGTTGATGCTGACTGGAAGCGGTCCCATGCACTCGGCATAACCGCAGTCCCGACCTTCGTGGTAAACAACGCAAAACTTGTCGGAGCGCAGCCGTACGAAGCCCTTGAGCGGTTTTTGATAGGAGAAGGCGGGCAGAAACGGAACGAGACAAGATGAACAAAAAACTTTAGATTAATGAGAACTTAGCACTGTTTCCTATTGAACTAAACGCGAAGTTGATATAATATACTTTTAGATAACCGGCAAACACGCAAGGCGATAGGGGAGGGTTAATGGAAAACATTAAAATTCTGATAGTCGATGACCAATCCCCAATGAGGACCTTTGTAAAGGCCAGCATCAAAGCATCGTTTCCAACAGGAATCGTCATAGACGAGGCAAGCGCTGGTGATGTGGCCAAGGACAAACTGGCGATAAACCCTTGTGATATCGTGATATGCGACTGGAACATGCCGGGAATGAAAGGAACCGAACTGTTTGCCTGGATAAAAGAGCAGGAGAATCTCAAAGACACCCAGTTCCTGATGTTAACTGCCTCCAACGAGAAGGAGATTATCATGAATGCCGTCGAGATGGGTGTTAACGACTTTATAATGAAGCCGATTAGCGTGGATACCCTGAGCAAAAGGGTACAGTTGGCATTAGACAGAGTGCTCTCTGCCAGAAGAGCTAAAGCACATCAGCGGCAGAATGAAGAAGGCGACAGCCAATAATTGTCGGTTTGCGCACAATTAGTCCCGTCAAGAAGTCTTATCATTGTTTTCCAGCGCCTCAGTGCCTCTATGTTTATCATTCAAGAATCCTCTCCTCAAAATTACTGATGAACTGCTCCACCTGCACACCCAAATAGACGCATTTGATGTTATTCATGCATTCGTCGGCATCTTGCTTCTCCAAATAGGTCGTCAACTTTTTGCTATCTCTAGTCAATTTTATGATCCAGGCATTTTTTTCATCGCTGAAAGTCAGGTCTAAAAAGAGGCCGTGCTTTTTTATTTCCGGGTACATATCCAGTATCTTGTCGACCAAATCGTCTTGTGTGTAAGTCATCGCGCACCTCCTAAAAAAAATAGTTTAAAAAAAAGCTTTCCACCTGTTTCTAATCAAACTGTATCGAAAAAGGGCTTTGCTGTCAAGGTTGTGGCTGCGCTCTGATTTTAACTCCCTCGCTTCACTTCAGAGGGCGCAACAGTAAGTTCTCGGTTTGCAATTCCAGTTCTGCCCAGCGGATCTTGTAATCCATGGTTTGTCCCAGGTCATATCGGGTTATCTCCTCTTCACACAGCCATCGGACAGTTTCCATTTGCAACAAGTTGCCGATAGAATAGCTGCTCCAGTCCTCGCCATAACTGAACTGCAACCCCCGGTAATGTCCCATGGCTATCCCTCCGAACATATACCCGATGTCCTGATCGCCATTTTTAGCGAAAATGACTCTGCCCATTCCAGATAGACTAAGCCGCCGGAGTATCAGTCGGTAAAAGTCGCGGGAGGGCTGGATAGTTATCCCGCACTGTTCTATGCCTTTCCAGCTCAGCTTTTCAACAGTAAGCATCCGCTCATAAGTTTCGTCTGCCTGCTCTATAGATATAGGAAGGCAACGCTCAAATATCACATCTCTGTCTGCCAACTGCAAGGCTGCCCGCCTGATGTTCCGGCGGAAATTGGCGGAGCGCCTGGACAAGTAGCCATCAACATTTCCGGAGAGTGAAGCGCATCGGGAAACAGAGGGCTCCAGCCGAATAATTTCATAGTATTTTTTAAAAATCGTCAGGACCTTCATTAACACTGAGGAGCCGGGAATAAGACCGCTCAGCAGGATAAACGGTTTGGCATAATCAAAGGGTTTTTCCTGCAGTAATGTTTTCAGCAATGCAGCAGCATCCGGCCCGAGCAAGGGACAGCCAAACAGCCAGTTCGACTCGATCGGTTCCAAGATATACCCGATATCAGGGTATTCATAACCTGCAAACGCAATTATACTATTATGCGTACTGAGGAAATACAAACTCCTCTGAGGGCTGAAAACTTCGTGAAACGAGAACTGCCACTCAGTCCGGCAACAGAACGGATCGGCTTGATCAGTATTTCCGGCAATCTGGTTCAGCACCGAGTGCGAATAATCCAGTTCTTCCTTCGTAAAATGCTCAGGCCTAGTGTTCGCCATAATAACAGCATGTGTAGGTTAACACATAAAATGAAATTAAGGCGACCAAATTTCAATCAGTTATGGAGGAATTTAACGTATAAGATGAAATAGCTTTAACGCATAAAGTGAAAATATCCTGAAAAATTAACGTATAAAATGAAACTCCCCAATGGACAAAAATATTCACTGATTTCTGGAGATTCCGAGGAATCCTGCCACCTATTCCAATTTATTCCTGCCACTCATTCCGGCGAGAGGTTAGCAGGGGTAGCAATGGAAGAGACCGAAGCTGTTAACAAGACTCATACTCCACTCCTTTGTCTTGTACACCGATTTATCGTTTGATCTTATTAATTGAAGCTAATGCAGATTAACGGAAACATATGGGGTAACCTTGCAGTTAAGGGATGCTGCGCGATAAAGGCACGCAGCAGCATCCCTTGGAAGCGACGTGTTATACCTTTTTCGCGCAGGTTTGTGATTGGTTAGCGCTTGGAAGAGTAACGCCACCCTTCAATGTGAAAGTACCGCTGAGCTTATTACATGAGTCGCACATAGGAACAATCCGCTCTCCGTCCACACTCGGATTAATGACGTGACCACCTATGGTAGGCGTATTGGAACATTTTTCAACTGAGCAACTTGCGGGCCATGTTTTCTTAGAAAAATTTATCCAGTGTTGCTTCCACGTTCCACAGGCGCACGCTCTGTCAGAGGTCCCCCCCTTGTTGGACCAACCAGTTGTTTGAATGCTCATAAGTTTGACTGTACCCCGAAAAGTGGTCCACCGTAATGTTGAGTTTTCCGGCCTTTTTAAGCCGCCGCTGCGGCCTCCGCTTTGGCAAAATCACTGGGCGTCATATCGTCCAGAGAACTATGGGGACGGAACTCGTTATACTCCTTCCGCCATGTCTCGATCTTCATCTTAGCATCTTCTATCGAGAGAAACCAGTTCACATTCAGACACTCGTCCCGGAAGCTTCCATTGAAGGACTCGACAAAGGCATTATCCACGGGCTTTCCAGGCCGCGAGAAATCCAGCGTAACCCCGTTTTCATACGCCCACTGATCTAATGCTTTCGAGACGAACTCCGGGCCGTTGTCAACCCGTATGCTCTTGGGTACTCCCCTGATGTATTTCAAGCGATTCATCACCGCTACTACCTGCTCCCCTTTGATGCCCTGATCCACCTCGATCGCTAAGCACTCCCGACTAAAATTATCGACTACAGTTAATGATCTGAACCGCCGGCCATTGAATAGGCTATCAGAAACGAAGTCCATGCTCCAACACGTATTCACTGTTACTGCTGGCTCTCGGAGAATTCTTACCATTGCAGGGCGCTTCCGCTTAGGCCTCTTCGTCCTGAGATTCAGCCCCTCCAGCAGATATAGACGATGCACCCGCTTATGGTTTACTTTCCACCCCTCTCGTCTTAAAAGCACGTGGATTCTACGGTATCCATAACGCACTCTAACAGCAGCAAGCTCTTTGATCCTCATGATGAGTTCGGCCTGCCCTTTAGTTTGCTCCGGTATCGGTGAGTGGTACGGCCAAAAGCTAATGCCTTGCATGCCCTCCGCTCACTGACCCTGAAACTTTCCTGGAGATATTTCACCAGTTTACGCTTTCGGTCAGGCCTTAGAATTTTTTTCTGAGTACCTCCTGCAGCATGTGCTTATCTAAGCTCAGGTCTGCAATCATCTGCTTGAGCGTCCGGTTCTCCTCTTCCAGTTGCTTCAGCCTCCTTAGCTCACTGGGGCCCAGTCCGCCATACTTCTTTTTCCAGTTGTAAAAGGTCTGCTCACTGATCCCAAGTTTCCGGATCACTTCGGCTATCGGTGTACCAGTCTCTGCTTGCTTCAACGCAAAAGCAATCTGTTCTTCCGTATACTTCGACTTCTTCATGGCAAAATCCTCCCTTTCTTTGGGTAGTTAATTTTGCCAGAAAACTCAAATTATCGCTGGCACAGTTTTTTGGGGGCAGGTCCATCATGCTTGGGACTTTGAGGAAATTCTATTGTTGTTTTAAGACAAGTTTATTTTAAAGCAACAATAATGGTTGCTATGGCAATAAGTAAACTTAGGATTCCGCCAACTATTTTAAGCGTTTTTTGGAATACTTCAAAATCCGTGCTTAACCTTCCCACGTTTTGACTCAGAGAGCTTAATGTCACCATCATTTCTGAAAGTGCCATTCCGCTCCCTTCGGTAACTGCTTCTATATCCGCTGGACTTAAATCTAATTGATCTTGATAGGGACCATCATATGGTTTTAACGCCGGTTCTGTAAGTTCATGAATCTCTAATGTTATAAAATCATCCTTAAACGGCAAAGATATTGCTTTAGGTGTCAAGTTGGTAAGTCCAATTTTAAGACGACCGTGATAGCCCGGATCAACTTGCGACCCTGCTGTTGCTATTAATCCCTTTCGGGCAAATTTTGAGCGCAAGCCTATACGTCCCGCATATTTTGATCCAAGAGTAATCTCTTCCAAAACACCGACAATAGCAAAATCCCCCGGTTCAATCAGCATGTATCCTTGCTTTTCTATGTCAACAATTTTTTTTGTACTTGTCGTAGCACCGTGTTTCCCTACTCGCAAATCATATGAGGCGGGTTCAATTTGACAATCCTCAAATGGCACAATCTTGATATCCCCTTTACTACATACATCTTTTATGAGCTTGTCTGTTAGTATCATTTGTTTAACATTAATCTACTATAATCAAAATGTAAAGTTCTTTTTAATAATTATAGGTGAACGAACGTTCCCTGTCAAGAAAAAAAGTAGAAGCCGGGCGCTTACTCACTCTACGCACCCGTTCCCGTCTGATAAAATGACATACCATTGCAATAACCACCCTCAAACATTTTAGATGAGTGAGCATCTAAGTTGGCAATCCCAACAGCCCTGTCGGTGGCGCTCCCCTTCGTATCATAAATACATAAATACTTTTGCGTTATTAAGGAGCTTCAGGCGTTACATCAAAATTGCTTTCAAAGACATCACCTCCTGAACTATATTATACAAAAAATCAAACTGAGACACTACCTTCTACTATTTGAACTTGACAGCATTATGGCAAGATGGCGTACAACAAATTCATGCAAACGGGGGATAAACCTGTTTAATTTTTCACTAATGAGTATCCCCGTTGCTTATTCTGGCCCGGTCTGTGGACTTCTCTCGAAAATCTTCACTGCTGCAACAATTTGAACAAAGCGGATTAGGGTGTACCAAACAAACGAATAGTGCAAGGTACGAGGGAAGACGTGGAGCCTCTCTTTTTTTACAGCTTCTGGCTTTTATCCTGCCACCCTAGTTAGTGTGCTAGTACCATTATCTGGTGTTCAGTCACAACATCTACTTTTTTCTGCACACGTTCAACAAAAGCTTATTGCAGCTTATGCGTCAATTTACTGCAACTTATGAGTCAGGAATTGCAGTTTATGCGTCAACCCACAACAAGCATGCTATAGGTTTTCTCAAAAAGTGAAAGTTGCCCCGATGTAATTTCAATAAGTTACAAAACCTATTATCTTATAAAATGAAAATATTTTGCACATAAAGTGAAAAATTCCGGAAGATTTTGCGCAAAAAATGAAAAATTCCACACATCACCGTTCAATTGTTGACCCAGGCTAAAATGCAAATTCTATTTTAATTTCGAGTATTTGCTCTAAAATATATTGGATCCTATTCGAGGCCCGGTCGATCACATGCTAGCTATCAGCTATAGCCGCAATTACCATTCATCGTTCAACTTTTTCAATATTAAATTAATTTCCATATGGTATCGTCTCTATTGCAACACCTCTCGTTCTTTTCCAATTCATCTGATGTTTTATGTACAATACTTGAAAGATATTGATTTGGCTTTCACATTCACCTTTAAGGGAGCTTCTATGGGCGCATTGCATGAACTGCTGTTGGGGAAAACAACTTGCGATGGGGGAGTCAACCTTCACGAACATATCGAAAAGGTGAAAAAAAATGCTTCTGAATGGCTTGACGGCATCGACAAGAATGGGATCGATCATTCCAAAAGGTTGGAAGTCAAACTCGATCAGCTTATCCCCGAGGCTTTCAAACGAGGTCTCAATCCAGTTGAGATTTTCATCCTGCTCTATGCCGTCTATCTGCACGATATCGGCTATCGCGACGAAAGCGACCGCATTGACCCCAAAGATCATTCCCTGCGATCTAGGAAATATATTTTAAATGATCCAGATAAATACTTCTTCGGGCCATTTCGTCCGCATCATCGCACGAAGATGATACCGCCAATTGCTGAAGCCGTCGCTAATGTCTGTTTTGGACATTCCACTGAGGACATTTGCCCTATTGCCGACCTCCCCGAGAATTTCGCTGACGAACAGCTTTGTCAGGAACCCATCAACCTTATTCGCATAACTGCATTATTACGGCTTGCCGATGAGATGGATCAGGCTTATATCCGGATGGATCAGGGCGGGATCAGGGAGCATATCACGTCAGTTGAGATTAACCAAGGGATAGTCATATGGCACTGGAAGGGTAATTCGATAATAGGTGAACGCTTAGAAGAAGAGGAGAAGAAAACAAACCGGATTCTTAAACCCGTTAATAAATGGCTATCAGCATGCGGCTTCCCGAGAACAATAATTGTCTTGGATCCTCCCTTAGAGGCGCCTCCGCCGCCAAGTGAGCAAAGAAAGTATTGCGAATATGTGCCAAAGCATTACATTGAACCGTTCTGCCATGCTGAAGACATCAAGCAAAAGAGTACGAAGTTGCTGCACACGTATACCCATGAATGGCTGAAGGACCCGAATCGGAAGCTCCTGGCAGTGCTCGGCGACTATGGCATCGGCAAAACGTCATTCTGCTACAAACTCGCCTCTGATCTTGAAGGACCGAAATACATCCCTGTTATCGCGAGCCTCAGCCAAGTCCGGACAAGAGGCTGGCAGGAGGCTGCCCAAGCCGAGATTGATGCCAGAACCAAGGGGAAAGAGGGTGAGATAATCCTCATCCTAGACGGTTTTGATGAATTATCGGTAACGTTCGACAAGAAAACGGTTCTCAGGGAAATCGAGAACCTGTCCATGATTGCCGCGCCATATCACAAAGTGATCCTGACGAGCAGGACGCAATTTTTTAGAAGTGTTTATGAAGAAAAAGATCACCTTGCTCTCGTACAGGGCGCTCAAGCAGGGCCGAGCGGGTTCCAAAGACCCCGTTTTGAAAGGGTCTATATATGCCCATTCGCCGATTCCCAAATAAAAACCTATTTGAGTCTTTGCCTCGGAGAAAAAGAGGCAGAGCAGTTTTGGAGAAATACCTTAACAAAAGTCTTCGATATGAAGGATCTCGCAAGCCGTCCCATACTGATCGAGATGATCGTCAAAGATATCGAGGCAATCAGAAACGCAAAAGGAACGATAACCTCAGGAAGGCTATACCAAGTAATTACAGAGGCATGGGAACAACGTGAACAGAAGCGGTCAGAAGCAAAGCTGCCCAAAGGCATCATGCTCTTTATGGAGGAGCTTGCCTTTTATATGTTCACAAGAGAAAAGTATAAGCTACATTTTAATACCCTGCTGGAGGCCATTAATAGGTTTTTCGATGCGCCTGTTAAGGATACATTGAGGCTGTCGCTCGATAATCTGGACTATCAGATACGAAATTCTACCTTTCTCCAACGCAATGATGCGGAGGGGTACTATGCCTTCGCTCATCGATCATTTATAGAATATTTTGTCGCATGCAAGATAGCAAAGGAAATACCAAAGAATATGGCACGGAAAAAAAATATCACTAATGAGATCGCCCTCTTTGTGTCCTACATGATAACGCCCTCTGTTTATGAATATATTGAACCAACGGTTGGGATTGAGGAACCGTCCGATATGGTCTTCGTTCCATCAGGCCAGTTCATAATAGGCGCGGATGATAATATTCGAATTTCCAACATCAAGGAGAGTTTTTTCATAGATAAATACCCTGTGACGAATGCTGAATTCACCGATTTTTTGAATGCCATGGGTTGCACCGCTGTAGAAAAAGAACAATGGATAGACCTGAAAGGGATCTACGCGGGGGAACATTGTCACATTCGTTTTAATAAAAAGCGGTTTGTGGTCAAGTCAGGCTTTGAGAAGCACCCAGTGATTTTTGTCTTCTGGCATGGTGCCCGTGCCTATGCTGAATGGGCTGACAAGCGTCTACCAACCAAGGAGGAGTGGGAAAAGGCTGCTAGAGGCATTGACGGACGGGTCTATCCCTGGGGCAATCAATTCGATCGGAAGAGGTGCAACACTACAGAGTCGGGTCTTGGAAAAACAACACCCGTCAATAAGTATTCTAACGGCGTAAGTCCTTACAGCTGCTACGACATGGCCGGTAACATGTGGGAGTGGACCGAGGACAGGCAAGCGCTTCATGGCGGTTCTTGGGCCGATGGATCCGCTTACTGCCGATGCGCCAGCATCAACTCGTACCTCCCTGGCTACCTTTGCGGGAATGCTGGTTTCCGGTGCGCTAAGAGTTTACTCTAAGTTGCATAACCAGGAGAGACCGCATAGTTCTCTGTGAAATCGTCCAAATTGTAAAATTCATTAACCAGCCTCTTTATTGCCATCTTCATTCCACAGGTAGCTTCAAATATTTGGCACTATATTCTCGCCATTCTTCTATTACAGAATCATCGGCATTTTTTCTTCCATATGTAATTATTTCTTTTATTATCTGATAAGCAATATGTGAAGGCGCATGGACCTCTACCCGTCTGTGGGGGCCGGAGTAAAAGGACTGATAGCGGAGGAACCGAAAGCGCCACCGATGGAACCAGCCTGAAATTTACAGTTGGCATTTTTTGGTAGACTGAAACCCCAACCTTAGAAACCCACCTTTACATACAATGATTACCACAAACAAAGTAACTGGAGGTAATCATTGGTCAAGCGATGCATGCACTGTGGGCGGTATTTCACACCTGATAAACGAGTTGGCCAAAGGCAGAAAGTCTGCCAGAGGGAGCAATGCAAGCGGGCAAGGAAGAAACAGGCCCAGCAGCAATGGCAGCAAAATAATTCCACCTATTTCGACAACCTCTATCTCGACTATGTAAAACCCTGGCGGCAGCGACGCAAAGAACTCCGTGCATCTTCCTTGGCGAGACAAGTGATAAAAGACGAGATACCCCCTTCAAAGCCTTTACAGAAGCTGGTTCTGTTGATACCGGGTGACACTGTAGGGATGATAAAAGACGAAATGGATTTGGAATCAGTGCTGCGATAACTGGGCCATGTATTATTTCAACCTTCTCTTATACACATTCAACATCTGCGGCCTTACAGTCGCCAAAGTTCATGCGTCCGCCACATATGGTATGTTGGTCTCCATTCTTCGATAGTGCATAGTAACACCGCAAGCTGCCAGTGTGTCACCCATAGTCATTCTATATCATGTGATGACAGAGGTCATGCTGCTCGTAATGGCCGTTTTCGTCTGCTTGAACCCAACGAATAAAACCAGTTTGAAATATTTTATTATGAAAATCACTCTGATCAATTGTCACGCCAGTTTTTATAGCTTCCTTGAACTGATTCTTTCTCAAGGAAAGAATATGAGGATTCACCATCAATTGATTACCCTCAACCAATTCGATACCATATAAGAATTGAGGAAACAAAGCCCCTTTAACTGCTACTTCTGTCTGGTTAGCGAAAAGTCCGAAAGGTTGATAGATAGGCAGCTTCCGCTTATTTACTATATGTTGATGTTCTTCAATAATCCAAGGTGCAACAGCATGACAATAATACGGTTGAGGAATATAATAATGAAAAATTAGTTTGCGATTTCGGGCGAAGCCGCGTGCAACAACCTTACTTGAGGATGTTGAAACAAAGAACGCCTCTTTTCTTATACCTTTTGACCCGGCAGTATGCAAGAAATAAAGGTAGTAATCACGTAACTTAACCTTCTCTTCCTCGCTATCACAGCGATTTATAGCCAAAACAAATTGTTCTTTATTATCATTTTTTGAGAAAAACTTACTAAATTTCTGAGATACCAATCTTCTCAGATTGCTTTCTGACGTAACAACATTATTTATGCGGCTAAAAATATACGCAATGGTTGACTCAGATGAGTCATTTATACCCGTAAGAAAATTCCTGCTATCAGGATTAAAAACATCCGATTGGTAGTGCCTTGCTTTATCGCCAAAATAGAAAGCTCGATTGTAAATTTCTATATCGGGGACTGTGATGTTGGTTAATCTACGCGTAATATTTCTAAAATCTTCTCCTCTGTAGGTAAGCAATACACTTCCCTCTAAATACTTTTCGTAAAGGAATCGTAGAAAAGTCTCAAAATGAGCTATTTCTCCATCTGAAATTGATACATAATCTGGCGTTACATATGTCTTAAACCTATGTGCCGCATTGCCTATACGAAGAGGTTTGGGGGTCATGAGTAATACACCCTTTCTTATCTTCCGATCTGTTTGGACATCATAACAGCTTCTCCTGCGGGACAGTTAATGGGTCACCATTCGATACCTAATTAGTACCCAAAAGTGTCAAAACCATATGCCGCTAAAATCTTGCCTGAGCTCCAGTCTCAATATATCAAACACGCTATGCCTATAATCAGGCCTATCACGCCAAAAACAAGAAAAATACTCCTAAATACGTGGGAGTAAGAAATATGAGCCCTGATGGATAGACCTTTCGGCTTATTCGAACAGATATGATCATCCCTTGAAAATAATTGTAAAACATGCGGCGCAGATCCTTCGCTTGGTAGTTCTTCGAATTCGTCAAGGTACCTTAATGCAGCTTCACCATTTCGAACTAATTCCTTATTTCTTCGATCGAGGAAAGCGAACGCGACTGAAATAATTGTGAGAAGGAACCCGAGAAGAGAAAGAAGCAATCTAAAGTATTCTTTATTTATATTAGATAGAGCTGTTCCGCAGCCGCCGATGATTACTGCTACAAGAATAATATAAAAGTTAAAAGTCTTAATTCTCTGCTCTGCATGATAAGCAAAGTAGTTCCATGCATAACTTCTGAGGCGATTTAACTGAGATTCGTCCATATCCACAGGTAAAGCTTTTTTTCTCCCGGGAGCTACCCTCATTTATAGTGCCACTGATAATTAGAAAATTCCAGCATTATCATCGTGGCTATGTCGGAAGCACTCACTGGCGATCCTCAATTATTATATCCGAGAGCAACTTCCCTTTGTTAACTGGAGGCCGCAGCTTCCCAGCCGACGCCAACGAGGCCAAGGAGGCGAGCTCGCTGGCTTCCCGAAGTAATTCCGTATCTCCAATCTTCCGACGCAGCAACGCGACTTTCATGAGTATCTGTTCAGGATATTTTGCAGACGTATATTCCGCTGTCTTTGACATGTTATCAATCTCGCCTCGGAGATCTTTCCGCGATTTAATACTCTCCAAGATACAATCATTTGCCCGGCTTAGAAATCTGACTGCCCTGAGCCTCCGCTCTGCGCGGTCCGATACTTTGCCTGGTTCCCTGTGGAGTGTCCACTCGCAGCCTGTCCGCTTCTCCAGCTTCGCGATTCGCCTGTTTGCGATTTTTTCTGCTGTGTCGGATCGAAATGCTTTGATCCTCATCAACCGGACTGTCTTGTAGTCAACTGTTTCGGGTTCGACATTATATGCTATGGCTAAAAACCTGTATGTCTTTTCTTTTCTGACCATTTCTTTCTCCTCTTTCCATTTCATTGGATCGTTTCATCTTCAAAATCCAGATATCGTTTCGTCATTAACAACCCTGAAAGCCGTCTCCTTTTAGATAAGCAGCATTTCCAACATATCTATTCTAAACATCTAACCTCTTCCTTTACGCAGCATACCGTTGGAGATCAGTTCTCTTAAATATGTATTGTCTTCCACTGTCAATCAGGGGGCCCGAGACAGGCGATATCCCTTTATCCATTAGCGCGAGTGCAAGGCGTTTGGGAGACGTATAATTATCCTTGGCAAGTGAAGACAAGGTTGTGTATGTGTCTTCAAAGTTACTAATTGATTCCTTGGTCACAAAAACCGCCGTTTTCTGCCCATTAGTTACCCTCTCGACCGGAATAATTCCCTTCTTTGTCAAAAAATAGACAACTTCCTCCTTGAGGCCAAGCATTTCCGACGCTTCCGTAACGGAATACAGATTACCCCTATTTTTTTCTCTATTAGCCCTCACTAATTCATTAATGTCCTTGTCATAAAAAAGGTAACTGCGCAATCCTCTTCCCGGGCCTTTCCCGCAGGGGCGGGTATCCCCAGCCAGAACAGCCTTCACCAACTCTATTAATCCCACTTTGCCGCCGGAAAGCTTTCTCAAACAGGTAGAAAAAGTTATTCGTTTCAGCGAGCAGCTTTCATTTCCCTCTGCAAGTTCCTCAAATTTTTGCATTAGGGATATGACATCCGTGCGCTTAAAAGTCCAGCATAGGGAATTATTTACCTCCCGGTTATATATGCATAATATTTTTGCTCGGCCCAACTCCATTATTGTCTTTTCTCCTATTCCCAGGAAACCCACTACTTCTTTGAGGCGCATATGTTCTTTATTTGCCTCTCTTACTCTTTTGACGCTATTGACGTCGATCAAATACATCGTTCTGGATTTCATTTTTTTCGTAATGCCAAACAACTCCCCAGTTTTAAGCAGTCGATCAATTTCCTTTTCCTTAACATGCAGTATCTCCTGAGCTTTTATTCTAGTGACAAATTTCTTGTGGCTAATGCCTCGCCTGGTCAGGAACTTACATTTCGCCGATAGATATCCCCCATCCCATTGTTCGCTCAAGTACTTTTCATATGCGCTCCTAATAAACTGAAATTTTGAAGAGGCGAAATTCTTATAAATATACTCGTAAAACTACCCGAAATCCGCATTAAGCCCTGTCGATCCTTCATAAACGTTATACCGGTCCCTCAAGCCTACAAGGAACGCGTTGAAGTTATGGGGCCAATTTTCAAAAACCTGGAATGCTTCGGCAAGTGAATGTAGAAGAACTATATTTCGGGAAGAGGGCGCGGAGAATTTGCCCGTTGTCTCCGTAAAGCCGTGGAGTTGCCCCGCTATAAAAAAGACGGCAAGCAGCAGATGCTGCAGATCCAGAGCATATAAAGGATTATCGCTTTGAACGATCTCACCGGGCAGCGGCATGCCACATAGGTAATAAATATACTTTGCCAATGATAAATTCTCTTCTCTAACTTTTAACAGCGGAGCCTCCCGGAAATCGTACGTGCAGTTACAGATACTCACATGAGCCCGGTTCCATGTAATGGGACTCAAGCAATTCGGGCATACGTCATAAAGAAAACATTTATGAATGGGGCACACAGTCACCGGCGCAAGGTCCCATATTTTACGGCTATAGTTAGCCTCTTTCAGACATGCTGGGCAAACTTTTGTCCTCGAAAACCTCACCATATACCGGGGAACCGCCTGCCCAAAAATCTCGAACTGCTTGAAGTGTCTGCCCCCATCATGTCGCTCGAAAAGTAACGACCCCAGATCTTCCGCGCTGACATTAGTTATATTAGAAAGCTCGCTTAAATCTATCCTGTCCTTTAATGGGTCCGGATCCGGCAAATAATTTACCGGGTGTGTTATTCCAGCCATCTGCAATATCCAGGAAAACCTCTCATACCCGTTCGCCTCCGCAAGCCTTAAAAGAAAACCCGGGAAACTCTCATCGTTATGAGGCCTAAGTATTCTGAGCAATGTAATTTTTCCACTCATATCTTAAATTCCCCCTACCTTGTGCTTAACACGTCAGCGAGTTTTACGCCTGTCCTCCCGCGGACGCTTTTTCCAAGTCCTTTCTCGTCATTCTGCTCAAGGAGCGGCGCCGTTAGCTTATCGACATCAAGCAGAAACGGGTTGTCTGCTGCAACACTACTCTCCTCCATCTCATCTTCATAAGCCACGATAAGCAAGTCATGAGATATTCTTTCCTGGCCTTTTCTGATCGCTAATATTGCAGCCTTGCGCACAATCTTCATGAGGTTGGAAATGACTCCCCGCGATGCGCAATAAAGCCGGAAAGCTGTCTCGTAAGAATAGAGTCCCGATATCTCTTTGAGCGGCAATGCCTTTTCTATGAACTTCAACAATGTGATGAAATCCCTTTGTTCCCGAGGCGTATTCCATCCAAACGGGTTGAGGCACATCCTGTTCAGGAAACGTCGCCTCAGTTGCTCGTTCGCGTCGAGTATCTTTACCGATGACGGCATGCCGATCAACACCATGGGGACAGCGGTGTTGTTTAGAAGATTCTTCAACCAATCTGCAGCGACTTGAAGGACCTTGTTCGAATCCTTATCAATAAGATGCTGGAATTCATCGAGAACAATTACCTCCGTTTTGCAGTCTTTGATCATTTTGTATAACCTGATTGTTTGGCTGGTTATTGTTCCCTTATCCGCAATGGGGTCGCCCAAACTATAAAGCAGGCCCGTCGCCATCCCTTTCACTGTTGCCGGTGAGAAAATTGTCGAGGAGAGCACGGGAATCTCCGCACCTCCAACCGTAGCCCTGCGCGGATAACGGCTTTCATAAAACCTTGCGATCGTCGTTTTGCCGCAGCCGGGCCTCCCGGTTATGAAAAGGCATTTGGGCTCAATTGATACCTTGGAGTCCTGATGGCATTCATCTATTTTCTTCACAATATTCTTAAGCTGGGGGTGAGAAATAAAAATATGCTCTATGAGGTTGACCCTCTCTTTCATTGTCATAGCACCAAAATCTTTCTTAACCTCCAGGGGCTTTCCCATCCCGCAAACATCCTCAACTTTCAAAGCGTTTCCCTGCGTCATTACTTATGCCCTCCCGGGCATGGCGTAACTGTAATCCCATTCTGACAAATCGCTGTGCTCTTCAACATTAATCGAGGTTGCGGCAAAGGATGAAGTGCCTTTAATTCTTTGGTCGCCCGCCTTCTTTGCGGCACCATTAACAACAGATAATTCTTTCTTCGGCCTTCCCGCTCCCTTTTTTAAAGCGCCCATTTTCTTTCTGATCGGTTCCTTCGTTATCACGATGCCTTCTTCTGCTTCTCTCGAGTCTTCAGAATTGTCGCAACAAATGGCTGTTCCCACATCAGATATGCGGTTTAGCGGATGCACGCTCGCTGCCGGCATAACAAGCCCGTCGAACCGGCTTTGTCAGCGGTAACCTTGCCGACCCCCCGAAGGCATCCGCCTGTAATGAGGTCTCAAGCTGATTTTCTTGAGAAAGATTCAGCCAGCGCGCCGCCTTTTGGCGAGTCCCGTTTTTTTTGCTGCTGTTCCATGCATTCTCGACCATCCTCTGAATCTCTTCTTTTGCAAGGGCCAGGGAGATTATATCGCAGTTCTCATCGATATAATTGCGGGTATATCTCCTGATTACATTGTGTTGCCAGAGGGTCAGGCCTTCACTATATGTGACAGCCTGAGCCGGCACAGGAATAAAAGTATTGCTGTCTTCATCGAAAACATGGATCATCGAAAGGTCGCCAGGATCGAACTTGACCGTCACCTTCCCCTCTTCTTTCCTCCTGCGGCGCAACAGGGCAAGGCTCTCGTCGTTATAAAAAAGGCCGTGGAGCTCGATCCCGGATTTGGAGATTACCCTTTTTTCAATCATGCCGAGCATGACATCAAGTTCTTCCCTGCAGGAAGGGAGGGCCGGCGGGAATTCCTCTATCGCTTTTTCCCATCTAAGCGCCGGGATATCATGTATGCCTCTATGTTCATCGTAATGGTAAACATCCACAATCCATTTATGCAGCACTGACATGAGGGTATTGAAGTCGATAATTGCGTTTTCCCTGGGGTCATAATCTCCCTTATCAACGATGTTCGAGAAAGACGTGCCAGGCTGTTGGTGAAGCAATCTGGTGTTCAATGTACCGAAATATCTCTCGATGCTCGGTTTGTACCAAGCAAGTTTGATCGGCGCGTACTGAAGGACAATCCCAAGCTGGAGGCATGCGTCTTCAAAATGTGTGCTGTGGAACTCCTTCCCGTTATCAACCACGACACTTTCCATTTTGCCGTAGGCACCCCATTCATGCCGAATCTCCGGGTACCGCTGCTTAACGTATGCTTTGGGTGTTATCGCATGGCGCATGCACTGCATAACCGACAGATAAGAAGGCGGATTAAAGCTGACATACATGCCGGCTATACACTTTGTATAAACGTCAATTGCGGTAGTGAGCCACGGCCGCCCAATGGGCATTTTCCTTTCAGTGTCTATAACAAAGAGGTCCAACTTCGTATGGTCAATTTCCACCCGCTCCAGCGCCCGGGTAGGGCGTATGCCTTGCTTGACGGGGTTGAACTTCAAGTCGGCTGCTGCTTTGCCATATCTCGCTTTCATCTCCTCATAGGGATCGAGTTTGGCAACAGCTCGATAAAGAACCATCTGGCTCGGTTTTGTTATCTGGTCGTCTTTTGGCCTTAGCTGGTTTTCATGAGCTATTCTGGCTATCACCGTATCATAAGTCGATAGAACAGAGGCCCTTTGCGTATCAAGGTATTTTTCATTGATTATGGTTTCGATTATAGCCGTGACTTCTTCCGACAGTCGTATCTTATGGTTTCCTCTTGCCTTTGTCAGAGGTGCGAGGGAACGAATGTTTTCCCCCGATATGATGAAATCCCTGTGCCACCGGTAGACTTGAATCCACGAGGGGGGTGCACAATCATTAAGTTCTTTGCTTACTTCACTAACAACCGGCTCGACAGATTGCTTTGTGATCCTGTCCAGGCCCCGCTTAATTATTTCCATGACGTAGGCGTATTTCCGTTTAGCCTTCTCTCTGTCGCTCTCGGGCAATTGGGTGAAATCCGCATTAAGCACGCGAGCACTATTTTTTCTGACATACGGAATGAGTTGCTCATCGGCGACCATGGCCAAATTGCCATTAAATAAAGCATTAACAAGCTCCCCCGCCGCTTTTGCCATATATGTGTTGGTTACAATGTCTTTTAATTGAAGATCGCCGTTAGGAAGTCGTCTTTCTATTATGTACTCACGCCCTCCCATGGCAATCCTCTGCCCTTTCCCAAATCTGTGATTTTTCACGCGCACTTCTCCTTTGTTAACATCGATGCATCCGCCAGGCTCACCTGGCTTTGTGAATTAATAGGATTTGCAAGGTTGACCGCAATGACACCCCAATAAATTAGGGCATAGGCTATTTCAGCGCCTGATCCCTTGGCTCTGAGGAAGGACGCCAACTTTCCCAGCGTACCGTCTTCGTCGCTTGAGAAAAAAGCATACGCGTCAATCTGGTGCTTATGCGAAATTATTGTTCTGGAATATTTGTGCAGCAGTTTTAAATTATCCAGAAGAGGCCTGAGACGAATTGTCTTCTCAGTCACTACCACAAATTCATATCCTTCCTCCATGAAAAGCGGGGCAACAATATGGAACAAATGCCTGTACTCTTCCTTGCCGGCGCTTTCCTCATCCTTCACCTCGACTATTTGTTGTTTGTCTGTCCGCCAGACCAGGAAGTCCGGTGTATAGTGGTGAATTTTCCTATCCAGCAGATAGCGGATCTTCAGAGGCTGCTCTTTGTACGAAACAATGTCTCGGTCCACCTCCAAATAATAAATATAATCTCGCTCAAGCTGCGACTCCCACCATACGGCCCTCCCCATCTTAAGACTCGGGAATTTCCCAATCACCTTCCTGCCGCCGTTTGTTATTCTTCTTACCGACACTCCTCAGCACCTCCTGCAAAATAGATTGTTAATACGGTCCCATCAATTAAACGAGAATAGAACTTGAAATAACGGGACTGCCAGCCTCGCTTGCGCACCTTCTCCCCTTTGTTATTTCACTTAAGATAGACAAAGGGGGCGGCAAGTCATTAACTAAGAATACACATTGAATAAATTTGGAAGAAATAAGAGTGAACTATCAAAAATAAATGCAGCATTCATCGAAATATTTTAGGTATCATTATGATACCTTTAATCCGCTCCAAAAAGCAAATTCCAATATCTTGGGTGCTTCCCTGATTAACAGAAGAAACAAACAAATTACCCTATTCATATAGGGACGCCAGCAGTACAATTTTTCCCATCTTTTTTAAACTGCATGATTTATATTCGATATTCCAATCAGTTACGGAAAGGCTTCAAACGACTAAATTTCCCTTCTTTTTTAGAAAATAGTTCTGCTATAATTATTCGTTTTTATGTTCTTTGATATTGCTGGTTTTAACTTTGGTAACGCTGATCCATGGGAAAGTCCCCCGGGTCTGGTTACATACCTTTCCGCTATACCTTTGTCTTGCCTGTCATGGTATTGCAATGCAGCATGCAAGATTCTTCCGAAGCAATTTGTTGAAATGTCCAAAAGGACATTTTATATCTGGATGTTATCTTTGGATATAATCCTGAGGCTGGCGGGCCTTGTGGAGGAAAGCAATTAATGCTCAATAATGACGAGCTCGGTAAAGCCTATGGGCTTGGATATTACAGCAGAAACAATCATGACATCATTGCGGATACATATCTGATGGGCAGGGAAACTTTTTATTACAGGGCAGATCCTTCTATGACACGAGGAGACGCTTTTAAATGTCATCTCCGAAAAGTTCGTCATAAGGTTAGAAGTGATTACCGTAAGAGAAAGGGAAAAGAGGTATATGTTGACGATATAGGAGAATTAGCCGCGCCTCAGGATGAATGCTATAGTGACGAAGTTACTCCCCGTGGTTTTTCCGGACAGCATGAATATCCCTTAAGAGCGGAAAATATCCTGAACAGGCTATTGTTGGCACAAGTCAAAACATTTGTTGATACTCTGCTTGCAGGCCACGAAAAGAAAACACGCCAGATGCTCCTGAAGTATTATGGCGAAAAACTGACGTACGAGCAGGTAGCAAAAAAATTCAGCTGCTCTAAGAGTACAGCAGAGAGAAAAATCAAAAAAGCAAAGTCTCAAATAAATGCCATCGTCCGGCGGAAAGGACTTGAGTATCAAGACTTCACGAGATTTAAACCCCAATCCATTTATCGGAAGCCGCACTGGGAATTAATCGCTGAATCGGTCCCAGAAGAAATGGATTGTAAGGAAAATTATAATTAATCTGACCTTGTCAGGCTAAAAATAAATTTTGCAATCATGGCCCGCCAGCCTCCATTATAAGCAGGGGGATCATTAAATGTGATGATCCCCCTGCTTTTCATTTGTATACTTCAAAACGTTAAAAATCTTATATGTGCCTTAAGAGGCAAACCAGTGGTACCCTTGAGGAAGCTATAGACAAGAGGTGCTTTCCACCTAAGCTACCTTCATGAATATTTATAGCAAACCTCACTGAGGCTATTGAAAAAAAAATTAATTGGTAGTATTATACGGATAGTTTTTTTAGGGTAGCAATATACAGCAATTAGTAAAGGAGTAGCTGTTTAATACTATCCTTATTTTGATAGTAACGAGGAAATGTTTTGGAAGATGCAACGCCGGATAAAGCTATTGGATATCTCGTTAAGAAACAAAGAGAAAAAAAAGGATTTACTCAAGAAGGATTGGCAAGAAAGGCTGAAATTACATATTCGTGGCTCTTGAAAATTGAGAATGGCGCCACAAAAGATCCGGGTATTTTAAGAATGAAAAAGATTGCTGACGCTTTAGGTCTTACATTGGATAAGTTAATTAAAGATACCGAGACCTTCTAATGTGGAGTTTATGAATACTCTTGCCTGTTATTATACAGAGAGGCAAATAGCAAGATTGCTTGTAGATAGCATACCGCAAAATGAACCTAGGCACATATTAGAGCTAGGGGCGGGCAGAGGTTCACTGTTACGTGCAGCTCATGACCGCTGGCAAAGAGCCAAATACTATGCTGCAGAGATTGACTCATCAGGAATAAGCATTTTAAAAAAGGATTTCCCTTTTGCAAAATTATTTAATATAAACGGGCTATCTCATAAATTACCTCAGGAGTTAAAGCTAAGTATCGGGAGTGTAGATGTCGCTATTTGTAATCCGCCATACCTTAAAATAGAAAATAACATCCATTTAAACGACATTTTTAAGTGCGCCGGTTTATCAACATGTACTAAATTGCCTACATTAACATCTGACTTGGTCTTTCTTGCACAAAATCTTCAGATGCTCCGCAAGGGGGGAGAGATGGGGATAATTCTCCCCGATAGTTTATTGACTGGTCACAATTATGTTTTATTTCGCGAAGCATTACTTCAAAACCATCAGGTATTTAAAGTAATTCAGTTGCCAGATAAAATCTTTACAAAAACAGAGGCCAGGACTCATATTCTCTTAATCAGAAAAGACGCAGAACCTTTGTCAAGAATCCCCTTATATTTGGCTGATGATGCGGCTATCTGCAAAAAGGCAATATTTGTTTCAGTAGACAACTTGCTACGCCGGATGGATTTCACTTTCTATAATTTGATGCAAAGAAATACTCCCCAAAAAACATTACTAACACTGTCTGACATCGGCGCCGAAATAGTCAGAGGCAGCTTTACACATAAAGAATTATTGGGGACAAAACTGCCCTTTTTTCACACATCGGATTTTCCAGAATTATTTCAAAATGGGGTAAAATTCAGAGATAAGGCTTCCGGAAAAGGTATCATCGCAAGAAAAGGTGATATTTTACTTGCTCGGGTGGGGAAACGATGCATAGGAAAAGTGACGTTTGTTAAGTCAGGTACTTGCTGGCTTACCGATTGTATAATTAGAATACGGGTGGGGAAAGTATTTAGAAAGATAGCGTTTGATTCGTTTGCGTCTTACGAGGGTCAGAACTGGTTAAGCGCTCAAGCCCATGGAGTATGTGCACAGGTAATAAGTAAGAGAGATTTATTTTCTTTCCCTTTATATGAATTAGGAAATGAAAATATTCCCTCTCCCTCCATAAAACCCTCTCTTTGCACGAGTTCCAAAGACTAATGGAAAGGGAAAGCGTATTATGTATA
Organism: Nitrospirota bacterium; assembly: GCA_963710375.1. GTDB lineage: Bacteria > Nitrospirota > Thermodesulfovibrionia > Thermodesulfovibrionales > Dissulfurispiraceae > JADFXI01. Next base: position 1,006,816 of record CAVPZX010000002.1, on the reverse strand, counting down.
GAAACAAGAATCTTAAAAGAAAAAACAAAAACTCAGGGCTTTATTCCCGTTTCTCAGCTCGATCTTTCAGAAATGCTGCAAATAGGCCCCGTGTGGTTTGCACCACGCTCAGTCATCGAGTATGACCCAGGTTTCCGGCAGATTATTCCCTACATAATACTTAAGAAAAGTAATTCGCTTTTAATGTATAAACGTTCCATAAAAGGAAAAGAAAAACGTTTACATGAACAGTTGTCAATCGGTCTTGGTGGGCATGTAGAATTAAAAGATATAGTAAAAAGTAAAAGGAAAATCGATTTTATGGCAACATTAAGAAAGTCAGCACTTCGAGAGATTAAAGAAGAAGTATTCTTACCTTTAACGTTAATTGATACTCAACAAATAATAGGCTATATAAATGACATCAGCACCGCAGTCGGTCGTGTACACTTCGGCGTAGTTGAAGTTTGGACTATTACTGACACCAATATTAAATCAACAGAAGAGTCAATAAGTGATTGCAGATTTATTTCATACGAGAAATTATCCCGCTATAAAAGCAAAATGGAAAGCTGGTCCCGTTTATGTGTTGGGCAGCTCAGGCACAACAAACCCCTACATACTTGATCATTCAGGTAAAAGATTAAGGCAGTTGATTGGGACCGACAAGAAATCATGTCTAAAATTCCACCGTATACAAATGCCACCTGGACACGTCACTACTGCGTCCATGTCGCCGTCTCGGATGATCGTAAAGAATGCCTACATCTTTGTGGACAGAAGCGAACAAGGCAACTCCTATGCCGTGAGGTTTTGTTCCTAAAGGTGCAATAAACATCTTTTCATTTGGTTCGAGTCCCTTGTAAATATCAGTAAGAAGACTTACAGCAGCAGCAGGATTCTCAGCACCACAAAATTTTATCCCGCCCCTGACATTTTTATCTCGAATAACCCTAATATTATTTGCAAAAGCATCCATTTCCCATCCAGGCTTAAATGCTGGAACACCGAACACCGAGCAGCAACGAGAAGTTTGAATCATTTGATAATCTTCAAGGGCCTGTTCAAGCCGCCTTTCTTCGTAACCCAGAAAAAATACGCCTAATTGCGGCTGCCTATCTGTCAACATAATCGCTGCGCCCGGAATAGCCCGGTACCCTGGAACCTCGCCAGAAAGCTCAAAATCTCGTTTATTAAGAAGTGAAGCAGTCCTACGAGGACTGTTGTAACCGTGAGGTTCCACATATATCAAATCAAACTTTGGAATCCCTAAATTCTTAAGGGCCCTGCAACATAAAAAAATTTCTACAAAGCCAAGTGTAGTAGTTTCCAACACTATCGATTTTCCTATAAACGGATGGAGAAAATCGTCAATATTCTCGGCATTTATAACTGATCCATTAACACTGAGAGTAAAATCGTCCACGTTATATTCTAATGCATATATATCATCAGCCCTGTCATGTAAAAATTTCTTTGCAGCCTCGCCTCTATCATCAAGGCATACCCCCATTAAGGCAATATCATCTTTCAAAAAACAAAGCTTCGCAGACATGTCACACTCCTGCATTGTGATTTTCAAGAATAACCCTCCTACTCGAAAAGCGACAAAGGAACAGGGGCAGCCTCGTTAGGGTCAACAAACCACGAGGTCGCATATTGTTTCAAAAGAGTTGTAACCTCATTCAGATCGCCTCGAATTAAACTTATAACCTCATCAGTTGACAGCTCTAGCTTTCTTTTCTTGCGATAACTTATATGGAAATATGGTGTATAAATAGGATTTAAAACATATTCGATAGTTTGCGGCATGTATTCTGCTTTTTTCTTGGTACCAGAATGTTCAAATAATACTGACCATTTAACAGCCTCCAGAAGAAAATTGTTGTCCTCAGCAGTTAATGGACTTCTGCCATTTTTAATCGAGAAATGAGACTGTTCTGATTCACTTTGCGATGGGCGACGATGAGCCAAAGCAAAAAGAGAGCCTAATCGAAGTACAAAAGCATGCAACTGATTGCCCAAAGGTCCAAAGCTCTTAATTTCGCGTAAAAAAGTGGCACTAGCTTGGCTTGCCGCTTCCGCCTGCCTAATGTAGTCAACTGGTTTCTTAAATTCCTCGACGTCATCTATTGCTCGATAAATGGAATTGTGACAAAGTTCCAAAAAATGCCTAATACTGCCTCTCGAAAGTTTGCAGAATGTTTTAAAGCCGGCATAAAAAGGACACGCTCTTGAATAAGGTGAGTACAATTGAAGGAGACAACCAACAAAATTATTATGAATCCAATCCGTATCTCCCGTATAGCGATTGTCCTTCCCTTCGGCCAACATATCCATCTCTTGCATAATTTCTCCGGGTTGCAATTTGTTTCGGTAAAGCAAGGCTTGATTCACAATTGACGCCTCTGCAAAATCCGGTTTAATAAATCGATTTGATGTAATATCAGATTTCCGATGAGCTAACGCTTGTTGAATGCGCTCATTCAGCTTTGAATACAGTGCTTTGTCTTGAAATACTAGTCTTGCCAATTCAGACAAAGAGATGTCAGGGAACAGGCTTTGAGCAGCTCCCAGTATGTTTTCTATATATATCTTTTCTTTTCTTTTCACCAATAAATCTGGATCGCGTAACATATTTACATCAATGGGAATGTCATCATACTCCGTTAATGATAGGTGCAAAAAAAGTATTTCAGCAGCAAATATAGGATAAGCATCGTTGTCAAGATATTCTTCCAAATCATGAACTCGATAATCATGTATATCAGAGAGTAATTCCGCTCCTACAGTTTCTTTGTTGGTAATAAAAGCATTTCTCTTCATTGCAAGATTGAATATGAGTGGAACTTCACTATGTTTCAACCAAGTGTTTATAATGCGCTTTTGGTAATCACAAAGATTTTCATATTCATCAAGATAAACAAAAAAAGTTGACTTGGACAGTACCGACAGTTGTTCTTGTAATATTGTGATTAGAGTTGAAACAAATGACTTGCCCGGCAAAAAATTAGGTTCCCTAGCTTTTCTCACATCACTTACCCAAGTTATTAATTCTAACAGATAACTATTAAGCGTCTTTCGGAGCTCATGAGCAGTTGAAGGGAGTTTATCATCAAAGGACTGTAGCATCCCGAAATCAATATTCTCCACATCTTCAGGATTAAGAGCTCCGGATCTGCTGAGTGCGATGCTATCAAGGCTATCAAGCACCTCAATTCCCAATATAAGTGCAGCTAAGTGGCCAAACGCTGACTCCCATACATCCTCAGGCACATTACGCTTCCTCATTGCGCTGCAGAATTGGGTATCAGCACGCCAAAAAAGTCCAATATGGGAAAGAGCATTTTCCGGAATACTCTCACGATTAGGTGAAAACATGCTCTTATGCGATAGGTACCTCAGAAGCATTGTTTTGCCACAACCCCTGCCGCCAATGATTACCCGTGGCTTTCTGGCAGTGTATAGGTCCAGATAATTAAAAAAGGGCGGAACTACAAAATGACGCCATACGTCGTAGCCAATCTCCTCAGCACGATTCATTGAAAAAACATCTTGCAAAGACGTCTTTAGCCTATTCATATTTCACCTATCAAAGAGTGGAGACCACGAAACAGCATGAGGCCACCAGAGCAGAGGCAAACAATTATCAGGAGCAGCATGAGAAAACGCATATGTCAAGCCGAGATCTCCATAACCCGTCTCCGAAATAAACATCTTTCTTGTTCGCAACAGACTCATAATAAAATTGTTTAGCTATATCAGGAGTGTTAGTCCCATCCTTAAAACAACTACTGTCGTTTCCGAAAATATTGTGAGAATCATCAAGAGTTTCAACTGAAGTCACTCTAAGACCGCTAAACGTATCTCGCAAATGTTTCACTCCCGTTTGATGAGCAACAAGCGGGACATAGGCGGCATAAATATGAGGCAATTGTTTAACTAAGTCCTCACTCTTAAAAAAAGAAGTGAATTGATCACCAGTCCCTAGAAAATCATCAATAAAAAGAAATATTTTCACACCCTGTTTAATTTTATCTGAGACCTCCCATGGCTTAATAATCCATCGCTCATCTATGAAGAGGTGCCTTTTCATAAGCCTAGCTATTACATATGCGCTTTTCGTAGGGGGATCAGATCTTCTGACAACTGTGACTAGTCTTATAAGAGGATCCGTAGCAGAACTTTCCCTCTTTAAAGCGTTCTGCCAGTCAATAGTATCGCCAATGGGACTACTGTCATAGCGAATCAGATCAGGTAAAATTCTCTGAAAAAGGTGCCATATTAAAGATATAGTTTGATCTTCAGAGCGATAAATTAAAGAATCAAGGATACAAGCAGCGAAATACTTTTCCTCGTCCGTACAAAAGTTTGCAAACCATCTACGCAGTCGCATTTGATCGATACCTGACCAAATACCATGAAAAATAAGATCCAGACATCGATCAATTATTTCAGCCGTGTAGGTATTGCCATCTTCTGGCAATCTAAATTGAGCCTCATCAGCGGCTATAGAACACATTTTAATTTGCCCGATAATTAAGAAGATGCAATTTTTTTATCAAAAACTGCCATAACTTCTGGATATTTATCGAATATCCTCAACAAATTATCCATCGCCTTGCCCTGGCGGACTGAGAGGTTCTCATAACGAGCGAAAGTCTTCAGACCAACCCCTAATTTTTCAGCCATCTGCTTTTGGGTGAATCCCAGTTTCTTCCTTATCCGCTTTATGTCTTCGTCAGTCAGAAACCCTTCTTTAAATCGTTTGCTTCTTTCCTTATTTTTGTATCCTTTATCTGACACATCCCTTAACTTAACCGACACAGAACTAACTTTTTTCATTTTATGCGTTAATTTTTTTCATCATATGTGTTAAGTTTTTCACTTTATGCGTTAACCGACAAGCATGCTTCACCTAAATATCAATATTCCTCGCCTCAAGCGCATGTACAGTAATAAAATCTTTTCTTGGCTCGACCTGGTCGCCCATGAGCACGGTGAACATCTCATCCGCCTTGACAGAGTCTTCGACCGTGACCTGGAGGAAGGTCCTTTTTGCAGGGTCCATGGTGGTTTCCCATAGTTGTTGCGGGTTCATTTCTCCAAGGCCTTTGTAGCGCTGAATGGTTAGTCCCTTTTTGGAGGTCTCTGTTATAGTCGCAAGCAGTTCCTGCAGCGAGGAGGCCTCCTTAATCTCTGTCTTCATTTCGAGTTTGTAGGGCGGCTGCCCGAAGGTTTGGGTCAACTCCTTGTAATGCACCTCAAGGTCCTTAAACTCAGGGGAGAGTATCAGCGAGGTCGAAAGTGTACACTGATAATTCTGGCGTATAACTTCAACCTCAAACGACTCGTGCTCCTCATCAAAGGTTATGTCCCCGTGACTTATTGAAGGGATTTTTTCCTTTATCTTTTTCAGGAGCTCCGCGACAGCCTCCTTGCTTTTGAAATTGTCTTTATCTATACCGAGAACAAGGAGCTGCGCGATGACTTCGGGGTCTCTCCGCTTCCTTTCAAACCAGGCCAGGAGTTTTTCATATTTGGGGATTTTCTTGAGCTGAGGTATCAGTCTCTTGCCTCCGAGCTGGCCTGCCGGCGTATTTATTTTAAGGTCTTCGGTAGCGAGCTCAAAAAGCATTTCCATGAGTTCTGCCTCGTTCTGGACGTATTTCTCGGACTTCCCTTTTTTTATCCTGAAAAGGGGCGGCTGCGCGATATAGAGGTAACCCCTGTCAATCAGGTCCGGCATCTGCCTGTAAAAAAACGTAAGGAGAAGGGTCCTGATGTGGGCGCCGTCGACATCAGCGTCAGTCATCAGCACTATCTTATGATACCGGGCTTTTGCTGTGTCGAATTCTTCCGGTCCGATACCAGTGCCCAGTGCTGTTATCAATGTCCTTATTTCTTCCGAGGTCAGCATTTTATCGAAACGAGCCTTTTCCACATTAAGGATTTTCCCCCTCAGTGGCAGTATCGCCTGGTTGCGTCTGTCCCTGCCCTGCTTTGCAGAGCCGCCTGCTGAGTCGCCCTCAACTATGTACAATTCTGACATTGCTGGGTCCTTCTCAGAGCAGTCCGCCAACTTGCCAGGAAGCCCGGTGTCCTCCAGCACTCCTTTCCTCCGCGTCAACTCCCGCGCCTTCCGGGCAGCTTCCCTCGCCCTTGAGGCCTGTATGGCCTTCTCTATGATTTTCCTCGCTACTGAGGGGTTCTCTTCAAAATATGTTGAGAGAGCGTCATTGGTAATGGATTCTACGATCCCCTTGACTTCACTGTTGCCGAGTTTCATTTTGGTCTGCCCCTCGAACTGGGGATTAGGGAGCTTTACGCTGATCACAGACTGTGAGCCCTTCCCTGATGTCGTCGCCGGAGACGCTCTCTTTGCCCTCTTTTATGATCCCCGAGGACGTGGCGTAGCTGTTTGAGGTCCTTGTCAGCGCTGATTTGAAACCAACGAGATGGCTGCCGCCTTCACGGGTGTTGATGTTATTGGCAAAGGTGTAAATGTTTTCCGCATAGCTATCGTTGTACTGTATGGCGATCTCGGCCATGACACCGTCTTTTTCTTTTTCGATATAGATGGGCTTGGGATGCAGCGGCGTCTTATTTTTGTTAAGGTGTTCGACAAAGGAGACAATGCCGCCTTTATACAGAAAAACCTGATTCTCAGGCGGATTTGTTCTTTCATCAGCCAAGGTTATCTGGAGCCCCCTGTTCAGGAAAGCAAGCTCCCGCAGCCGCTGCGCAAGAACATCATAATGGACTTCGGTGACTTCAAATACCTCGGAGTCGGGCTTGAAGGTTATCCTTGTCCCGCGTCCTTTTGTCTTCCCTGTAACATTAAGCTTTGTCACCGGTTTCCCGCGTTCAAAACGCTGGGTATATACAAGCCCTTCCTGCTTGACCTCCATCTCGAGCCACTCGGAGAGTGCGTTAACTACAGATACCCCGACTCCGTGAAGACCGCCGGATATTTTGTATGCGGACGATTCGAACTTTCCGCCTGCATGAAGTTCGGTAAGCACGATCTCAGCTGCTGTCCGTCCTTCAGGGTCTCCGGAATGGAGTCCTGTGGGTATGCCCCTTCCGTTGTCAATGACTGTGCAGCTGCCGTCGTGGTGGAGGATGACCTCTATCAATGTGCAGTATCCCGCAAGCGCTTCATCAACACTGTTGTCCACTACTTCATAAACAAGTTGGTGAAGGCCGTCAATACTGGTAGAGCCAATATACATAGCCGGCCGCTTTCGAACCGCATCGAGGCCCTTAAGGATTTTTATATCTTCGGCTCCGTAGGAGCCGTTTACTTCTTCGGTCTTTATGTCTTCCATTATTCTCCCTCTTTTATAAAGTAAGCAGCAGGCAATAAACAGCAGGCAGTAGGCAGTAAGCAGTAGGCAGTAAAAACACTATATAACTAAAAGAAGTTTCTTTTGTATAGTGCTTACTGCTTAGTTCCTACTTCCTACTGCTTGGTAATTCTTATAGCCGCATCGGCATTACTACATATTTATAATCGTCTTTTTCATTTTCCATGATAAGCGTAGGGCTGAGCGGCTCATTGAGTTTAATCATTATAGCATCGGTACTCATCACGATTAATGCATCAAGGATGTAACGTGCGTTAAATGCCAAAGTGATCGGTTCTCCAGCATAGTCTATTGTGAGCTCATCTTTTGCTTCCCCGAAGTCGGGATTAGAAGCGGATATGGTCATAGACTTGGGCTCGATATCCACTTTTACAGCGCTGCTCCGCTCTTTGCTCATTATAGAGACCCGTCGCAGCGATTTCATCAATGCTATCCTGTCTATTGCAATGATTTTATCAGCGGTAGTTGGGATGACCTGCTCATAATTAGGGTAAGTGCCCTCTATCAGCCTGGTCAGGAACTGAATAGATTCCATTTCGAACAAAATGTGGTTCTTCCCTATTGCTATCTTGACCGGTTTTGGCTCGTCGTCAAGGAACCTTCTCAGTTCAGCCAGGGACTTTCTCGAAAAAATAATCTTTTTCTCTTCTTTAAGTTTTGAGGCCAACGTCTTTGTCGAAAGTGCCAGCCTGTGGCCATCGGTGCCTACAACCGTGAGAGTACCATCGGTCTTTATATTAAAAAGAAGTCCGTTTAAAACATACCGGGTATCTGACTCACCAGCTGAATAAAGGGTCTTGTCGATCATCTCAAGCAGCAGGAGAGAATCTATTTCCATTTTATCGGCATCATCCGGCAGCGACGGCCATACCGGGAATTCATCATGAGAGAGACAGGCAAGACGGAACTGGCTTTTTCCGCTCTTTACTTTAAGCCATTTTGCATCGCTTGAATCAAGCACTATATCGCCGTCAACTTCCCGCACAATCTCAAATAGTTTTTTGGCAGGAATGCATAGCTTGCCCTCAGTTGCAACTGTAAGCACAAGAGGTTCTTTAAAGGCGGTTTCGAGATCTGTGGCTGTTATGTATGCTCCTCCCTTCTCCGCAACCAAAAGAAAATGGCTTAAGATTGGCATGGTATTTTTTTTCTCAACAATGTTCTGAATATCTGAGAGTTTTTTCAGCAATTCATTTTTTTCTACTGTGACCTTCATCAATCCCCTCCATTTTCACTGTCCCTAAAAGATTTGAGATCCAGACCCCAAGAAGTCCGTTGCTTTTGGGGAAGCCCCACTGAAACAGTCTGCCAGGAAACACTCATACCCCGGTAATCCTGCGTATAATATTTTCAATGCTTTTATTGAGATTATCGTCCTTGCCTCGTTTATCTTCTATCTGCTTGCAGGCATAAATTACGGTTGCATGATCTTTCCCGCCGAAATATCTTCCAATCTCACTGAGCGAGAGGTGGGTCTGTTGCTTTGTGATATACATTGCTATCTGCCGCGCATTTGCTATTTCCTTTGTCCTCTTTCTCGCTTTTATATCCTGAAGCTTTAGGGCGAAATAATCGCATACAGTCTTTTGTATCAGGTCAACAGTGATAGGCCTTTCTTCGTCGGATATCAGATCTTTAAGAACTACCCGGGCCATAGCAGTATCAATGGGGAGCCCGGTTAACGATGCGTGTGCTCCAAGCTTGATAAGACACCCTTCCAGTTCCCTTATGTTGGATTTTATTTTTGTCGCAATAAAATAAGCCACGTCTTCCGGTATGGACATTTTTTCTATCCCGGCTTTTTTATAAATAATCGCTACCTTTGTTTCAACTTCCGGAGGCTGAATGTCCGCTATAAGCCCCATGCTGAACCGCGACCTGAGCCTGTCGGTTATGTCGGATATCTCCATTGGGGCCCTGTCACTCGACATAACTATCTGGCGCTGTTTTTCATAAAGGGCATTAAAGGTATGGAAGAATTCCTCCTGCGTTGTTGTTTTGTTGGCGATAAACTGAATATCATCGATAAGCATGACATCGACATTTCGGTATTTATCTTTGAACTCAGCCATCTTTTCATGCCGCAGCGCTGAAATGACCTCATTGGTAAACTGCTCGGCAGGTAAATAACTGACCACTTTATCGGGATATTTATCGACAATCATGTTGCCTATGGCATTCATCAGATGTGTTTTGCCGAGGCCGACACCGCCGTAAATAAATAATGGGTTATATGCAATTCCAGGGTTCTCACCGATTCTCCTGGAGGCGGCATGAACAAACTGGTTAGAAGGGCCTACAACAAAAGTATCAAAAGTATATTTGGGACTGAGATAAATTCCCCTGCTTGCGAGCTTATTCTTTCTGCTCTCGAGTTTAGTGTCCTGTTTTTTTAGTTCCGCATCCTCTTTATCTATTATTTTATATTTAACGGAAACAGGGTACCCAGCAATCGGCTCAACAGTTTCATTAATAATTGCAGGATAATAATCCTCAATCCATTCTCTGAAAAACCTGTTGGGAATTCCTATCGTTATAACCTTGTCTTTCAAACTGATCAGTCTCATCGGCTTAAACCATAACTCAAAAAGACTTTCTCCAACTTTTTCAGCTATCTTTAAAAGGCTATTGTTCCAAATTTCTTCTATATTCACTCTCAGCTTTCCCCTGTGCCTGCCCTCTATCTGATGCTACTCATAAATCTTTTACTGCTATGAATCAATGTATCAACACTATTTATTAACAGGATATTAACAATTGTTAATAAACCTTTAACCTTTGCCTGACCATTATATCCTATATGTTGAAACAAGGGCAATAAATTGTTGATTGTAATGTTTAAAAATATTTTTTCCCTCAATTTTTTGCAGCCCTTGATAAAGTGTTCGACTTTTCATTGGTCAAACTATCTGCCGCTCCATCTCTTTTATACATTCTTAACAATTCAACAGCGCTTACTACTACTACTATTAAATAATACAAAAAACAGTAATAAGTAACTTTTAGGCTGCATTGGAATTAAAATTTAAATATCCCTTTATGAAAATATCTATACCCCCATCCAATATAGCATCAACATTACCTGTTTCAATACTCGTCCTGTGATCTTTTACAAGCCTGTACGGCTGCAACACATATGACCGAATCTGATTTCCCCACGATATTCCCTTTTTGTCACCCTTAATAGAGTCCATTTTCTTTTCTCTCTCAGTTACCGAAATATCATAGAGTCTTGATTTAAGGATTCTCATTGCAAGCTCCTTGTTCCTGTGCTGAGATCGCTCTGTCTGACAGGCAACGATCACTCCTGAAGGAATATGAGTAATCCTCACTGCTGAAGAAACCTTGTTTACATGCTGTCCTCCAGCACCTGATGATCTGTAAGTATCGATCTTTAAATCTTCTTCCCTGATTTCAACAGGGACATCATCTTTTATTTCAGGATAGACCAGGACAGCTGAAAAAGAAGTGTGTCTTCTCTTATTTGCATCAAAAGGAGATATCCTCACAAGGCGGTGAATACCTGCCTCACCCTTTAAATAACCATAGGTATAAGGACCGACAACAGTGAAGGTTGTCCCTTTAATTCCTGCCTCATCTCCTGGCTGCAGATCCGCTATCACAATTTTAAATCCATGGCGTTCCGCCCAACGTAAATACATCCTCATGAGCATTTCTGCCCAATCCTGGCTTTCTGTACCCCCGGCCCCGGGATGAATCGTAATTATCGCATTATTCTTGTCCAACTCTCCGGAAAGAAGAATTTTAAGCTCCATATCATCAAGCTCTTGTTTTAGTGAATCCAATTCTTTCTTGAATTCTTCGAGGAATACTTCACCACCCTCCTCACTCAAAAGGCTTGACAACTCTTCGAGAGAATGGACTTTATCAAGATAGGTCTCGACCGGCTGTATTGTTTCGAGTATTTCCGATTTCGCTTTTTGAAGTTCCTTGATTTTGTCAGGGGAAGACCACACTTCCTCCGACAACAGTTTCTCTTCAGTCTGAACCAGATTAGCCTTTAGTTTATCGACATCAAAGATACCCTCTGAGGGAAATCACCTTCTCCTTTAAACCGGCAAGCTCCTCTATTAATTCACTCTGCAATAACATACTGCCTCCTTTAAAATCTGTTCCGTTTTCTTATCAGCAAAAGCAATGTGCCGATAATATTCAAATACGAAAAAATATCTCCGTATTTTGTGTAAGACGTCAAGGTTCTGTCAGTCCGAACGCTAGACACCAGGTATGTCCTGGTGAAAAGGTCTGTCGTAGCTAGAATCCTGCCGCAGCTATCTATGAATCCAGATATCCCGGTGTTGGCTGACCTTATCACCGGTTTTCTGTTCTCTATCGCCCTGAATACAGCCATACTGAAATGCTGGTAGGGCCCGGGAGTCTTTCCGAACCACGCATCATTTGTTATCGTTACGATAAAATCTCCACCGTTTGTGTAAAACTTCCTTACCAGACCAGGAAATATAATTTCGTAGCAGATAAGCGTTCCAAAACTTCCGAAGGGTGTCACTGCCTTTGTATAGCTCTCGCCTGGAACAAAGTCACCGATCGCACCGGTCAAGTCCAGGAAAGATAAAAGATGCCTCAACGGCATAAACTCTCCGAATGGAACTAAATGCATTTTATCATAAATATAAGTAATATTTCCATTTTTATCAAGGAGAACAGCGCTATTCGTATAACGGGTTGCGGAGGGTTTTGGCCTGTCATTCCGGTTTATTGCCATGACACTCCCAAAAAGGAGATATGAATTCAATTGCCGCTCAAAAGAGACCATGTAGTCTGTATTCGCCTTGTCTGTCCTGAAGAAAAACGGCGCGGCAGTTTCCGGCCAAACCATAAGCTCCGGCATTTCACGTGCAGCAGAGAAAGAGAGATCTTTATAAGTATTAATGACCGCCTGCTGATATGACGGGTCCCATTTTTTGTCCTGCTCTATATTGCCCTGAATCACAGCAGCCTTTATGACAGGACCTCTGCGATCCTGATGCAGACGATATACCCCGTAAGACAACGTAAAGACCATAAAAAGAACGAGGGCGACAAACCCGCCGATTGTAGGTAACAACGAAGCAAGCGGCCGCTCCACATACCTGCGTTTGTACAGGAACACATCCACAAATGCGGCATTTACAGCCACGATGAGAAAGGAAACTCCGTAAACTCCGGTAATATCAGCGATCTGTATTACCGGGAGAAACGTATACTGGCTGTATCCCAAACTGGACCAAGGGAAACCGCCCAATACATAGGAACGGAGGAATTCGAGCGTAGTCCATAAAAGCGGCGCTACAATGAGCGCAGGCATGTCGGTCCTCTTCATATTTGCAGCATAAAGCAATGCAAAGAATGCGGTATAAAGGCTGAAGTACATGCACAAAACTAGTACCACCAGGATACTAGGCACTAAAGGAACAGCGCCATAGTAATGGATAGAATGATAAATCCAATAAAGCGTGCCGTAAAAATAGACAATCCCGAAACAGAACCCCGACTTAAAAGCTGCCCAGTGGTCTTTATCGTAAAGAGAGATCAACAGAGGAATGAGCGCTATCCAGGCGAGAGGAAACAACTCGGCCTTTGGAAAAGAAAATACGAGCAGCAGCCCTGAAAGAATTGCAGGCCCGTAAAATCGTTCAAAAAGCCTCTTCAAAGTGTTCATGGCGCGGGCACGACTCTTTGCACTTATTGCTCACCTATCAATTTTATTCGGTAATTTAGTAAACTAAGCACGTTTTTGAGACTTATACTTTAAGTAAAACTATGTTATCATAAAAAAAGGTATGGCTGCTATTGTTATTATACCGGCCCGTTATGGCTCCACCCGTTTTCCGGGTAAACCCCTCTGTCACCTTTTAGGAAAACCCATGATCCAGCATGTTTACGAAAGGGTCAGAGATGCGCGGCTTGTACAGGATGTGTTTATCGCCACTGACAGCACGGCCATTTTTTCTGCTGTCGAGGGTTTCGGAGGGAAGGCAGTCATGACGTCAACCGAACACCGGTCAGGCACTGACAGAATTGCCGAAGCCGTGACAAAGTTGAGTGAAGCCGGTGAAATAGGCGCGCAGGGGAAACAGGACGAACAAATCATTGTTAATGTCCAGGGTGATGAGCCGCTGATAATTTCTGAAATGGTTGATGCGGTGATCGGGCTGATGGAAGATGAGCGGGCCGCGATAGGAACTCTCGCAAAAAGGATTCGAACGCTGGAAGAAATAGAGGACCCGAATGTGGTGAAAGTTGTTTTTAACGATGAGGGGTTTGCTCTTTATTTTTCACGCTCCCCTATCCCATACCATAGGGACCTAAGCAGTAAGGACTATGCAGTAAGCAGCAAAGAAAAAGAATCTTCTCCAGAACGTGCCTACTCCCTACTGCCTACTGCTTACTTTTACAAGCATATAGGGATTTATGCTTATAGAAAAGATGTGCTTATGAAGTTTTCGCGGCTTGCACCAACGAGACTTGAGGAGATAGAGAAACTGGAACAATTGCGGGCGCTGGAGAGCGGGTTCAAAATAAAAGTACACGAAACCCGGCATGAAACAATCGGAGTTGATACTGTTATGGATCTGGAGAGGGTCGAAAAATGTCTAAGTTTATCTTCGTAACAGGTGGAGTTGTCTCGGCATTGGGCAAGGGAATTGCTGCCGCATCGATCGGTGCGCTCCTTGAAGCTAAGGGGCTCCGGGTCACTTTGCAGAAACTTGATCCTTACATCAATATTGATCCCGGAACACTCAGCCCCTTTGAGCACGGAGAGGTATACGTTACTGATGATGGTTGCGAGACAGACCTTGATTTGGGACATTATGAAAGGTTTACCCATGCCAGAACCTCAGTTGCCAACAACTGTACTACAGGAAAAATTTATAACAACGTGATAACAAAAGAGAGAAGAGGCGATTACCTGGGCCATACAGTGCAGGTGGTGCCGCACATCACCGAAGAGATCAAGAATGCGATAAAGTCCGTGGCCACGCCGGAGTATGACGTTGTTATAGTTGAGATCGGCGGTGTAGTGGGAGATATTGAAAGCCTTCCTTTTCTGGAAGCGATAAGGCAGTTCAGGTACGATGTCGGCAGGGAGAATGTATTCTATGCACACTTGACACTCGTGCCGTATATTGCTGCAGCCGGAGAGTTAAAAAGCAAACCGACACAGCACAGCGTCAAGGAGTCGAGAGCCATCGGTATTCAGCCCGATATACTGATTTGCAGGGCTGACAGGACCCTTTCAGCCGAGGTTAAAAGGAAAATCGCCCTGCACAGTAATGTCGATCCCGATTCGGTAATCGCCGCAGTCGATGTAGAGACCGTCTATGAGGTGCCACTTCTCTTTCAGAGCGAGGGGCTGGGTAAGCTGCTCGATAAAAAACTTCTTAGGATGGACCTTGAGCCTGACCTTTCGGTCTGGTCTGAAGTCGCGCGGAGAATAAAACATCCAGAATTTGAGACTACCATTGCCATAGTCGGAAAGTATGTAGAACTGAAGGACGCTTATAAAAGCCTTGCCGAAGCGTTGCTGCACGGCGGCATAGCGAATAATTCACGTGTGACCCTGGTCTGGGCCGATTCTGAAGAGATAGAGGAAAAGGGTGCGGAAGATCTTCTTTCCGAGGTGGATGGAATCCTTGTCCCTGGGGGGTTCGGATCAAGAGGCATCGAGGGCAAAATTACGGCCATCAGGTATGCGAGAGAGAAAAAGGTCCCCTATTTCGGTATCTGCCTTGGAATGCAAACAGCAGTTATCGAATTCGGCCGCAGCGTTTGCGGGCTTCAGGCAAATAGCACTGAATTTGATCAGCGCATAAAAGATCCTGTAATCTTTCTAATGGGCAAGTGGTTCAACCACAGGACAGGCAAAGTTGAGGAGCGCTCCAAAGACTCTCAGATGGGCGGGACTATGAGGCTGGGTGCCTACCCTTGCGTGCTTAAAGAAGGTACGCGCGCGTTCAAGGCTTACGGAACAAAAGAGATATCGGAACGCCACCGGCACAGGTATGAATTCAACAATGACTATCGTGAGTTACTCTGCTGCAAAGGGCTCGAAATAAGCGGTACCTCGCCTGATGGGGAACTCGTCGAAATTGTTGAGCTGAAAGATCACCCCTGGTTTGTGGGCTGCCAGTTCCATCCGGAGTTCAAGTCAAAGCCAATAGAGCCCCATCCCTTGTTCAAAGGATTTATCGAGGCAGCACTAAAAGAGAAGCGCTCGCTTTTCCTTTAATTAAAACATAAAGAGTATTACCCGGGAGCACCTTTTATTATGGCTGACAAGATCCCCTATAAAGACAGCATGGCTGAAAAAATGAGAAGCCCCCAGTGGAGGATGACATTAGTTGTGCTGCTTTTTATCGCCTTCATATTCCTGTGGGGACGATTCCTCGGATCGGGTGAGCAGACACAATATCCTGTCAGTTACAGCCAGTTCATGGAACAGCTCGACGCGGGTAATATACGGTCGGTAATGATTAGCGCACTCAACGTAACAGGGGAATTTAACAAGAACATCCCAGTTACGGCGCCAGGAGAGAAGAAGAACACCGAGGTTAAGTTTTTTCAGACTTCCCTGCCCTCTTTTCAGGGAGACGAGCTTCTCTCAAAGCTCCAGGAAAAGCATGTGATCATTAACATCACTCCCCAGGAAAAGACGTCGCTATGGGGGCAGCTTCTTGTCGGGTTTCTTCCGCTCGCGCTTATAATCGGATTC
This sequence comes from Nitrospirota bacterium, assembly GCA_963710375.1. Classification (GTDB taxonomy): domain Bacteria; phylum Nitrospirota; class Thermodesulfovibrionia; order Thermodesulfovibrionales; family Dissulfurispiraceae; genus JADFXI01. Next base: position 990,733 of record CAVPZX010000002.1, on the reverse strand, counting down.
TGGGTATTGATCATGAGGCGTACGCAGCAGATTCAGGGGGGCCCGGGCGGCCTTTTCAGCTTTGGTGCGAGCAAGGCCAAATTATATGATGCTAAAAGGCCGAGTGTCACGTTTAAAGACGTGGCTGGAATGGACAATGTCAAGCAGGACCTGCAGGAAACCATAGAGTTCCTGAAAAATCCCGATAAATACAAAAAGCTTGGAGCTAAAATCCCTAAGGGGGTATTATTGGCAGGCTATCCTGGAACAGGAAAAACTCTGCTGGCGCGCGCAACAGCAGGTGAGGCCGGTGTCCCTTTTTACAGCATCAGCGCCTCCGAATTTATAGAAATGTTTGTGGGTGTCGGCGCCTCCCGCGTAAGGGATATGTTCAAAAAGGCAAGAGAGACACAGCCGAGTATCATTTTCATCGATGAGATCGATGCGGTAGGCCGCACCAGAGGGACCGGTTTTGGAGGAGGCCACGATGAGAGGGAGCAGACGCTTAATCAGCTTTTGAGTGAAATGGACGGGTTTCAGCCGCATGAAGAGGTAATTGTCATAGCTGCGACCAACCGGCCCGACGTCCTGGATCCGGCCCTGCTCAGACCCGGCAGGTTTGACCGACATATTCTGATCGATCGTCCGGGGTTGAAAGAGCGCAGGGGCATTCTCGATGTCCATGTGAGGGGAAAAATATTGGCAGGAGATGTTGACCTTGATAGTATAGCGAAGGGCACGCCTGGCATGACCGGCGCTGATTTGGAAAACCTTGCGAACGAGGCTGCGCTGACTGCAATAAAGAAGGGCCATGACAGTATAACCATGAGTGACTTTGAGGAGGCCAGGGACATTATACTAATGGGTGCGGTGAGGGGCGAGACTATCAGCGACCTCGAAAAGCGCATTACTGCATTCCATGAAGCCGGGCATGCGCTCGTTGCCAGGTCACTTCCCCACACAGACCCTATTCACAAGGTCAGTATTATTCCGCGTGGAATGGCAATGGGGGTAACGCAGCTGCTGCCTGAGGAGGACCGGCACTATTATCCGAAATCATACCTGATGAACAGGCTGAGCGTGGCGCTTGCCGGAATGGTTGCGGAGAGGATCGTTTTCAACGATACAAGCAGCGGTGCACAGAGCGATCTCAAAGAAGCTACTGCGCTGGCGGAAAAAATGGTTGCGCAGTGGGGAATGAGCGATAAGGTCGGACCTGTATCTCTCGGCAGGGGAGAAGAGCACCCCTTTTTGGGTAAGGAGCTTGCGCAGCCCAAACGTTACAGTGAGAAGATGGCATGGCTTATGGATGAAGAAATACGGCAATTGTTAATCGATGCTGAGGCAAAAGCAACGGAAATTTTAACGAATAGCAGGCACACCCTCGACCGTCTTGCAGAAGCACTTATACAGGAAGAGGTCCTGGATAAGAATGCGGTTGATCGTATAGTTGAAGAGTCGAAGGCCGGTGATGACAAGTAAGAATGGGAGCAGAAGTGCTCCAGATATTTGCGGTCCATATGAGAGATGCTATTAGACTTTTCCTGATCACAATGATCGTGGTCCTTGCGTGCTTTAACTCCTCGCGGGCCGAACCTGTCAATGAGCTGAAGAAACCCTCATCGATTGTTGCAGTTATACGCTGTGATTACAGTCCGATCTCTTACTGGAAAGAGACTACCAGCACCCCTTCCGGTTTCTTTGTGGATATCATTGACAGTGTTGCCTCGCGTGCAGGGCTCCGCGTGAGTTACATTTGCAGAAATGGTTCGGAAGATATTATGGATGCTATCGAAAAGGGCGACGCTGACTTTGGTGTCCTGGTCAAGAGCAGGGAGCGCGAAAAGAAGCTGTGGTTCAGCATCCCAGTCAACACAACATACCTTTCCTTTTTTTCCCGCTCTCAAAGCGATGTAGATCCTGCAAGACTGCCTTCCAAACATGTAGTGGGCGTTCTAAAAGATTGCATGTCCCTCGAGAAATTGAGAGACCGGGTAGGCATGAGGCTTCAACTATATGGGAATTATCGGGAAGGCCTGTTCGGTCTGCTCGCCGGTGAGATCGGCCTGTTCGCCGGCGAGGAAGCCATGGTCCTGAAACAGACGAGGGAAACCGGCCTGGAAGATCGTATTCAAAAAGTCGGGAAGCCTTTCTTTGAGCTGCAAAGATGCCTGGCTGTACGAAAGGACAATGTTCAACTGCTCGGGCTGATTAACAAAACCCTGAAAGACTTTGTGAGCGGCCCTGAATATCAGCGGATCTACCTCAAATGGTATGGGGCGCCTACACCTTATTGGACAAACAAGAGGGTATTTGCTGTAAGCGGCGTTTTTCTGATTGCCGCCATCAGTGGTTTAGCATTTTGGCGGTATGTGTCAATTTCTAAGATCAATGCAGTGCTCCTCCGTACTATCGACGAGCGCAAGAAGGCCGAAGAACAGATAAAACAATCTCTGATAGAAAAAGAGGCGCTTCTCAGGGAGATACATCACAGGGTTAAGAACAACCTGGCTGTCATATCCAGTCTTCTCGGTTTACAGGCAGAGGGCATTACTGATGAAAGTCTGCGGCAGTCGCTTGAAGAAATGAAGCAGCGCATGAAATCAATGGCGCTTGTCCATGAGCATCTATACCAAAAAAAGGATTTTTCCCGCATCAACTATAAAGACTTTATTATCGATGTAATAAAGGAGCTGGAATCAATTTACCACAAGCATAATCGTACAATTGAAATTAAGCTCAACATTGAGGACTTGACCCTTGACATTGATTCCGCTATCCCCTGCAGCTTAATAATAAATGAACTCGTAACAAATGCATACAAATATGCCTTCCCTGACAACAGAAGCGGCGAGTCTGAGCATCAGTTTTGTTAAGGAAGATGATGCATATATCCTTACTATTAAAGACAACGGAATCGGCCTGCCGGAAAATGTTGATTTTAGAAATTCAAACACATTAGGATTACAGATAGTCAACGTTCTGTGCAAACAGCTAAGGGCAAACCTGGAGATGAGGGTGGACAGAGGGACAGAGGCAGTTATCAAATTCAAGGCACGCAAATAAATATGGAAAAGAAAAAAATAATGATAGTTGAAGATGAAGGGTTAGTTGCCCTAAAGATAAAAAAAGACGTGGAGCGCATGGGATATGATGTTCTTAACGTGTTTGCTTCAGGAGAGGAAGCGCTTGAGGGCATTCAGGCCGCGAGACCTGACTTGATATTGATGGACATAAAGCTTCAGGGTGAAATGGACGGCATAGGAACAGCCGATCACATATCCGAAAAATATGATGTTCCTGTGATATATCTTACTGCCCACTCTGAAGAAGAGACGCTTCGGAGAGCTAAGATAACTGGGCCGTATGGGTTTCTTTTGAAGCCGGTCAATGAAAAAGAGTTGCGAATAGCCCTGGACATAACACTGTACAAACACAATCTCGACTGCAAACTACGTAATAGTGAAGAACTATATCGGTTGCTTGCGGAGAACATGGGGGATGTGATTTGGATATTTAATATAGTTACGGGCTGTTTTACCTTTGTGAGTGCCTCTGTTCAAAGGATGCGAGGCTTCACCCCCTGGCAAGCAATGCACCAATCAATGAAAGAAACTCTTAGCATGGAATCCTATGAGCTGTTTATAGAGGGGCTGAGAAGCCGTCTTGACGCCTTTGCAGCCGGCGATGACTATTCAACCCGGATACAAACTCTTTATTTGGACCAAGTGCATCAAAATGGCTCTTTAGTGCCGACTGAGATTGTGACGACGCTAATGTTGAATGATGAGGGCCGGGCAACAGAACTCTTGGGAGTAAGCCGGGACATCACTGAACGAAAACAGATAGAAGAGGAGCTGCGCATGGCCCACGAACAACTGGAACAGCGCGTCCTCGAAAGGACATCTGAGCTAAATAGATCTAATGAACAATTACGTAATCTCGCTGCTCATTTGCAATATGTCAGAGAAGAAGAAAGGGCGAAAATTGCCCGTGAGATACACGATGAACTTGGACAGGCACTAACCGCTCAGAAGATGGAATTAAGCTGGTTTCGCGAGAGATACGGAGACAATAAAGCCATATGCGACAAGGCCGGAGCCATGATGGATGCCCTCAATGCGACGATCCGTGCTGTTAAGCGTATCTGCACTGAATTGAGACCTTCGATATTGGATGATTTTGGTCTTGTTGAAGCAATGCAGTGGCAGGCGAATGAATTTCAGACAAGGACGCGGATTGAATGTGCTGTTGACTCTGTACCAGAGGATATTGAGATGGACAAAGAGCGGAGCACGGCGCTTTTCAGAATTTTCCAGGAAACACTGACAAACGTTCTTAAACATGCAGGTGCGACAAAGGTGACAGCGAGAATGACAAAAGACAAGGACAATATAATATTAGAAGTTATCGATAACGGCAAAGGCATAACAGATGAACAGCTTTCCAAGCCTCAATCCTTCGGCCTTATAGGGATGCGTGAACGTGTTTATCCCTGGGGAGGAAAGGTTGAGATCACCGGTCATAAAAATAGAGGCACTAAAGTAAAGGTAAGTTTGCCATATTAAGTGTATTCTCTGATCGTGATTACTCTTGCAGCAACACTTCGAGCAATCTGTCCAGCTCATCAAGGGAATAGTAATCGATCTCTATTTGCCCTCTCTTTTCCTTGTGCTTGATCCTGACTTTTGTGCCGAGCGCCTGTGTCAGCCTGTTTTCGAGGTCTGCCACTTCAGGGAGTTTGTCCTGCTTCTTCTTAACTTTGGGCTGAGACGGCCCCGATAATTTTTTGCACAGGGCCTCAGTTGCCCGTACGCTCAAGCCACCCTTAACAATTTCCCGTGCAGCTTCAACCTGCTTTTGGGCCCCATCTACGGCAAGGATTGCCTTGGCATGACCCAATGAAAGGCTGTTGCTGTTAATGAAGGATTTTACCTCATCCGGCAGCTTGAGGATGCGCAGGTAATTGGCAATGGTCGCACGGTCTTTGCCCACGCGCCTGGAAAGGGCTTCCTGTGTAAGATTATAGTCTGTCGTCAGCCTGCTCAATGCCCCGGCTGTTTCTATTGGGTTTAGGTCCTCACGCTGTATGTTTTCTATGAGTGCTATTTCGAGAGAGTCCTGAGAAGAGGTCTCTTTAACGAGCGCGGGGATCTTTTTCAAGCCTGCCACGTGTGCAGCACGCCATCTCCGCTCACCGGCAATCAACCTGAAAGTACCGTCTCCAACCCTTGATACGATCACAGGCTGGAGAACACCTTTTTCTTTTATCGAATCCGAAAGGTCCTTAAGCGCCTCGTTGTCGAATACCTTTCTGGGCTGCTGCTCATTAGGCAGAATCTTCTCAATATCAATTTTGATGACCTCTTCACCCTTTTCGGGTAGTAGTGCCTCAAGCCCCCTGCCTAAAGCCGTTTTCATTCAACATCTCCTTTGCAAGTGATAGGTAGCTCTGGGCGCCTTTTGACCGGGCATCGTAGAGTATCGCCGGCTTGCCGTGGCTCGGCGCCTCGCTGAGCGTAACGTTCCGCGGTATCAGGGTTTGATATACCTTCTCGTTGAAAAATTTCCTGACCTCTTCAACCACCTGGTGTGAAAGGGTGTTCCTGGAGTCGAACATGGTAAGGAGTATCCCCTCGATATCGAGTGACGGATTGAATGATCCCCGTATAAGTTTGAGTGTTCTCGACAGCAGGCCGAGCCCTTCGAGGGAATAATATTCGCACTGCACCGGAATGAGCACGGAATCAGCTGCAACAAGGCCATTAAGTGTCAGTATCCCGAGGGAAGGAGGACAGTCGATGAAGACATACCGGTAATTGTGTCTTATTTTTTCGATCTCATTCGACAGGATTCTTTCACGTCCTTCCTTTTGGACCAGTTCTACTTCAGCGCCGAGAAGGTCAATGGTGGAAGGGACGATATAGAGATGCGGCACAGCGGTCTCGATGATCACCTCTTCAAGCGGAACCCTGCCTGCATAGACGTCGTAAAGGCTCTTCTGCACAGTGTCCCTGTCTATGCCGAGCCCGCTGGTCAGGTTGCCCTGAGGGTCAGTGTCGATGACTAGTATATCCTTTTCAGCAAGGGCAAGAGAGGCTGACAAATTGACAGTTGTCGTTGTTTTTCCGACCCCGCCTTTTTGATTGGCTACTACTATTACTTTTCCCATTGAGTAATTATTCTATCATTTCTAGGAAGGTTATTGTTCATGCTTCATAAAATCCAGCCATATGGGCAGCGCAGCCTGTGCGCCGGTCTCTTTCGGCCCTATAGGTTTGTGGTTGTCCCGTCCCACCCATACGCCGACAACGAGATTGTCGTCGAACCCGATAAACCATGCATCGGAGAAATTATTTGTCGTGCCGGTCTTGCCGTACACCATTCTTTTAAGCTCTTTTGCCCTTATTGCAGTCCCGGCTTCGATGACTGCATGCAGCAGTTCTTTCATTTTATCGAGGGTATCCTGGCTAAGCACTTCCTCTGAGGAGGGGTGAACCTCCTCAACCGGTACCCCCTCCCTGTTGAGTATCCTCTCATACGTCAGGGGCTCGGTCCTTCTGCCGGTCGCAAATACTCCATAGGCAGAGGTCAAATCAATCAGTGTCACGTCAGAAGCACCTAAGGCTATAGGCAAATAGGGCTGGAGGGTGCTTTTTATTCCGCAGCGTTTTGCAAGACCTATTATTTTAGCTATGCCTATATCATTGGCGAGGCGGACAGTGGCAGTATTCAAAGAAAGGGCTATCGCTGTTTTTAAAGGGACCAACCCGTGGTACTGGTTATCGTAATTTTTGGGGGACCAGATTGTGTTGGGGCCTGCTCCGGGATAGACTACCGGCTCGTCGAGGATCTCGTCATCCGTAGACATGCCGCTTTCGATGGCGGTGGCATAAACAAACGGTTTGAATGCGGACCCGGGCTGCCGCAAGGCGAGCGTGGCCCTGTTGAACTGTGTCTCCCAGAAATCGGTGCCGCCAACCATTGCCTTTATGGAGCCGTCCAGCGGATCTATTGCCACTAATGCCGCCTGAACTTCCGGTTGCACACGTTTTTCTATAAGGGTGATGCCGTTTCTGACAGCATCTTCAGCAGCCTGCTGCAAAGAGTAGTCGATGGTGGAATATATCTTCAGCCCGGAAGTGTATAGTTTGTCGCCGTATCGTGCCTCGAGCTGCTGCCGCAGGTATTCTATAAAGTAAGGGGCTTCGTATTTCCTGTTGTGCGGAGCAAGGGGGAGAGGCTCTTTGATGGCCAGTTGGTATTCGTCCTTCGAGATAAAGCCGTTTTCGAGCATTTTTTTTAAAACGAGATCTCTCCGCAATGAGGTTTTTTCAGAGTTCCTGAAGGGTGAATATGTTGCAGGCGCGCGCTGGAGCCCCGCAAGCATCGCAGCTTCCGCAATTGACAGTTCACTTACGGATTTGCCGAAATAGGTCTGGGCCGCGGCCTCTATCCCGTAAGCACGCGTTCCGAAATACGCCTTGTTAAGATACATGCCCAATATCTCGTCCTTGGTATAACGTTTTTCGATCTGCACGGATATGATCGCCTCTTTTATTTTCCTGGCGATGTTCTTTTCCGGCTTGAGGAAAAGCATCTTGGTCAGTTGCTGGGTAATAGTGCTTCCGCCTTCGACAATGCTCTTAGCCATTATGTCCCTGTAAAGCGCCCGTAATATTCCAATAAAATCTACGCCGGAGTGGGAGTAAAACCGCTGGTCCTCAATGGCGATAAAGGCATTTTTTACCATTGCGGGGATTTTGTAGTGAGGGATAAAGTTCCTTCTTTCCAGATAGAATTCAGCCAGCTCGTGTCCGTCGGAAGAATAGACGAAAGAAGATTCCAGTGGAGTGTAGGTCTCGAGGGACCTGACTTCAGGGAGATCTGAGCCTGCTCCAGTATACAAAGCCTCCGAATGCCCCGAGGCCTATTGCAAGAAAAGAGATTGCTATAAACCGTTGCAAATTAAAAGACGACATACCTTGAGGTATTATAACAGTAAGCCGAAAAAAACATCGATTTGGCTCGACCCAAACTGCCCGCTCCGTCCCGATATGATATAGTATGCGTATGGTTCCAGAACTGTCAAAAACCCCCCGCAGGCCGGGCGTATATATTTTCAAAGGACAAAAGGGTAATGTACTTTATGTGGGCAAGGCGAAGAACCTGAGGACCCGCTTGAGAAGCTATTTCCGGGAATCAGCCAACCTCGAACCTCGCAAAGCGGCAATGGTGAGGCTTATTAAAGATTTTTCCTATATTGTTACAGACAACGAACTTGAGGCGCTTATTCTTGAGGCAAGCCTGATCAAACGACACAAGCCCAATTTCAATATTATCCTCAGAGATGACAAAAACTATCCGTATCTCAAACTGACGCTAACCGAAGCGTGGCCGAGAATAGAGGTGGTACGGGGAATTAAACGTGACGGGAACCTTTATTTTGGCCCTTACATACCCGCTCAGGCCATGTGGGAGGCATTGGCCTTTATCAGAAGGAATTTTCCTATCAGGCCATGCAACTATGCGCTTGATAAGGCGATGCGGCCCTGTATACAACACGATATGAAAAAATGTCCGGCGCCATGTGCAGAAAAAATAACTAAAGAGGAATACATGGATATTGTGGAAGATGTGAGACTCTTCCTTTCAGGCGAGAAGATGGAATTGCTGAAAAACCTGGAGCACAAAATGCAGGCTTATTCCGAACAGATGCGCTATGAGGAGGCCGCGCGGGTAAGGGACAGCATCGGCAAGCTCCAGCGGGCGTTTGAATCGCAGAAGGTTATAGCTCCGGAACTCGGAGATATCGATGTTATAGGTTTCTTCCGCGAAGGTGATATGGCGGTGATAAATATTCTTTTTCTGAGAAAGGGCATTTTAATCGGCGCCAAAGACTTTTTTCTCGAAAAAGTGCCGGAGTCCAATGAGCAGGAGATAATGAGAAGTGTAATAGAATTCTTCTATGCTAAGGACATAATTCCGGCTCCGGTCATCTTGGCCGGTGTTCAGCCTGCAGACAGGGAGGCGTTGAAGAGCTGGCTAAGAGACAAACGGGGAGGCAGTGTTGATATAGATATACCGCGGCGAGGCAAAAAGCGCGACCTGCTGAAAATGGCGGATGAAAACGCGCGTCTCCACCTTGCCTCCAGGATAAGAACTCCGCGTGATGTAAGCATGCAAAAACTGAGGGAAAAATTACAGCTCGCGCAGACGCCGGTGTCAATCGGGGCCTTTGACGTCTCTACCATCCAGGGCAGCGAATCGGTCGGCGCATTTGTCTTCTGGGAGCACGGGTCATTCAAAAAAGGGCTTTTCAGACATCTCAGGATAAGAGAAACGCAGGGTGTCGATGACTATGCTATGATGAAAGAGATTGTCTTCCGGACGCTGAAAAACCTGGGAGACAAGGTGCCGGACCTTATCGCTGTCGATGGCGGAAAAGCCCAGCTCGATGTTGCACTCAAGGCCATGGAAGAACTCGGCATAGTGAAAGATATCGTCGGTATCGCAAAAAAACCCGACAGGGCCTTCCTCCTGAACGGCGGGATCGTTGACCTTGAAGATAAAGACAGGTCATCATTACTGCTCAAAAAAATAAGGGATGAAGTCCATCGGTTTGCGATCAGCTTCCACAGGAAATTAAGAGACAAAAAACTCATGGACTCTCCGCTTACCAGGATTCCGGGCATAGGCCGAAAGCGGCGGATCGAGCCTTGAGGCATTTCGGCAGTCTCGATGGGATCAGACATGCAACGACGGACGACATCGTGAACATCAAAGGTTTCAACAGGAAAATTGCTGAACGGCTCAAAGAAGAACTGAGGGGATGAAGGAGAGCATTATGCAGATTTATATTTCAGGGTCACTGGCTTATGACCGGATCATGGATTTTCCCGGAAAATTTTCCGACCATATTCTGCCTGATAAGATTCATATCCTGAACGTCTGTTTTACCGTTAACGGTATGATAGAGAAGTTCGGGGGGACTGCCGGGAATATAGCCTATTCGTTGGGCTTGCTCAATGAAAAGCCTATAATTCTCGCAACTATCGGCAAGGATTACCGGAGTTACTTTGACTGGCTCGAAAAAAATCATATCTCCTCAGAGGGAATAAAAGTAATCAATGAAGAGTTTACTGCCGGGGCGTATATAACGACTGACAAGTCAGATAACCAGATTACGGGATTTAACCCGGGCGCAATGAAGTATCCTTCAGGATATGATTTTAGCAATGCGAACCCTGACAATGCCATAAGCCTGATAGGGCCGGGAAATCTCACTGACATGATGGAGTATGCCAGAGCATGCAGACTCAAAAAGATCCGGTATATTTGTGACCCTGGTCAGTCGCTTACGGCATGGGACAAACATGCGCTTATCGAGTGGATCACCGGCTCGATGCTGCTGATATCCAACGACTATGAACTCGAAATGATTATGAAAATAACAAATATGGACAAAAAAGGACTGCTGAAATTGGCGGGCGTTATTATCAGCACGCTGGGAGAAAAGGGATCTCTCATCAGTACGCCTGAAGGCGATATCAGAGTGCCTTCTGCCAAGGTTGACACTGTTGTCGATCCGACCGGAGCCGGGGACGCATACAGGGCTGGGCTGATTAAGGGCTTTGCTATGGGCAAGGATCTAGAGACTGCGGCAAAAATAGGCACAGTGGCTGCAGCATATGCCCTGGAAAAGTATGGGACACAAGAGCATAGTTACACGTACAATGAGTTCATTAAGCGCTATGCCGACAATTTCGGACCATGGCCGCAATGATCAACGAAGATGCTTTAAGGACATATCTTTTTAAAGAATTCCCCGAAGCTGTTAGAGTGGACATCAGAAAACTCGGCTCAGGGGTCCAGGGTTCCGGTTTTCTCATTGAGGTTAAGACATCTACTGAGGTCAAATCATATGTGATAAAGAAACTCTTATCCACAGGACTCGGACACGATTACCCCTCTGACAGGGCCGCAGTATTTCTCTTAGACCTCGATGAATATGCAAACCTTCCAAAGCATGTTGCGGCAATCGACGTGCTGGCTGAACATGAGGACGGTTCCATTCGTACAATAGGCGGCGGTAAAGAATATTACCTGCTTATGGAGCGTGCTGAAGGGAAAGATTATTTTATCGATCTGGCCGAATTTGCACATAAAGACCGTCTGAATGCGATGGACATCGGAAAGGTTCGGTCTATGGCTGCCTATCTTTCATCTATCCATGCGGTTAAAAAGGATTCGAGGCATCTTTACTGGAGAAAGATAAGGGACACCATAGGACATGGAGAATGCCTGATGGGCGTATTCGATACATATCCCGATGGAGTGATATCGTATGAAGAAATGTCCGAAATAGAAAAATTGTGCATAGACTGGAGGGCACGGCTGAAGCCCAAAGCTGAACGTCTCTGCCAGATCCATGGCGATTTTCATCCCGGCAATATATGGTTTAAAGAATACAAAACAGAGACACGGGGGCGCCGGGACGTGGAGAGCAAAGAGGTCGACTTTGTACTATTGGACAGAAGCCGCGGCCCCTGGGGAGAAGCTGCCGATGATGTTACCGCGCTGACGACAAATTACGTGTTTTCTTCTCTGCGCGCTCACAGTACAGTCACAGGCCCCTATCTGGAGGCCCTGAAGCTGTTTTTTAATGAATATGTGGCATTGTCAGGTGATAGAGAATTGTATGAGGTGCTCGCGCCTTTTTATGCTTTCAGGGGCGTAGTCGTTGCAAACCCTGTTTTTTACCCTGATATTACGTCAGAAGTGCGAAAGAAAATATTCGCTTTTGTCCGGAATGTCCTGCTGACGGACAGGTTCGAAGTCGCAAAGGTCAACGAGTATACGCGGTAGGGACGGCAATAAAAAATTATTGCCGGTTTTTTTCGCCTGGAGAAAATTTAATATAGTTTTCCCATATGAGGAAGAGCTTCTTTCGTTGCTCTAATGTCTCCGGCGCAGTAGCGTGCAATATCAACGTAGCGTTTTGACCTGAAGAGATCTTTCACATCATATCCGGTAATGCCATCGGCCTTGGGGCTCTTAATATTGAATGTCCGGCACCACATATCAAGACTGAAACGTTTTTTCGTGGTCCCGTAAAAGGACAATTGATCGAGAAGATCGATATGGGGTCCACTATAACGGTTGGGCATCAAATCTCTCGATGGCCTTATTTTATGCAGTGCAGAGCGGATGAGAATGAACGGGCAATCAAACACCCTGCCGTTAAAGGTGATGAACTGGTCATACATTTTGACGGTGCTCCAGAACTTTTCGAGCAGTTCCTTTTCCGTACCGCTCTCGAACCGGATCCCTCCTTCGTCAAAAGGCAGCAGCATATCGCCGGGCGTCTGGAAATAAATAGCGCCTTTGCCGGTATCCGGATTGAGCATCCCAATGGTAATAATCTCAGCGGTGAGCGGATAGAAGGAGAGGCTCTCCCTTATCCTCTTGGCCTCTTCTTCAGATTCGGCCCATTTAAGAAAGTATTCCTGAGTGACGGGATCAAGGGATTCAAAATCCATCCCAACTGTCTCTATGTCAAATATGATGCGACTCATAAAAAAAATAGGCAAAAGGCTAAGGGCAAATGGCTAAAGGTTAAAAACCAAAACACAGACTGACTATTTTTATTGTTTTTATTAAACCTTTCGCCTTTAGCCCTTAGCCTTTTGCCTTATATTTAAGCTGCTTTTTTTAGCAGTATATTTTCGAACACCTTCCAGGCCTTGAGCGTATCTATTGCCCGCTGGAGCTGCGCATCATCTTTCTCTTCGACCTCAAAAGGAGTTGCTGTTTCTTTCTCCTCGGGTTCCTCTTTTACAGTTTCGTTCTTAAGATGCCCCTGGAGATCTCTCTCCCTGATAATGGTATGATTCGCCTGCCCTTCTGCGGCAGCGAGCTTGACAACGATATCCGGAGTAATGCCGACGTTCTGTATGCTTGTTCCGCTGGGGGTATAGTATTTTGCGGTAGTAAGCCGTAGTCCCGAGCCGTCGCTAAGCGGTATGAGGCTTTGGACCGAGCCTTTGCCAAAAGTCTGCATGCCTATTATGATTGCCCGCTTCCAGTCTTTCAGCGCACCTGCAACGATCTCGGAAGCGCTCGCGCTGCCCTGGTTGACAAGTACTACCATGGGGATTCCAGTGTAGGAGGGTTTATCTCCTTCAGTAAAGTATTCTATTTTATCTCCGGTCCGGCCTTTTATATATACCACGAGCTGCTTAGGAGGCAGGAACTGTTCAGCCACATCCACTGCACTGTTGAGCAGGCCGCCGGGATCATTTCTCAGGTCAAGGATAATGGAAGTCATGCCATCCTTCTTCAGGCCTGTAAGCGCTGAAGCAAGATCGGCGGCAGTGGATTCCTGGAACTGGGTCAGCTTAATGTATCCGATAGAGGAATCCAGCATTTTGGACTTGACGCTTTTAATTTTTATTATATCTCTGACAATGGTGAAATCCTTAGTCTCCTTCCAGCCCTCTCTAAAGATGGTCAATACAATAGGAGTGCCTTTAGGCCCCCGCATCTTTGTAACAGCTTTTTCTATGTCCATATTCTTTGTAGATTCTCCGGCTATCTTTACTATCTTGTCACCTGCCTTAATTCCCGCCTTGTAGGCAGGGGTATCATCAATAGGTGCAATGACGGTAAGAACAGCGTCTTTGATCCCTATCTGTATGCCAAGACCGCCGAACTCTCCTTTGGTTTCTACCTGCAGCTCTTTGAATGCGTCTTGCGTCATATAGCCTGAGTGCGGATCAAGTGAGGAGACCATGCCCTTGATTGCCGAGGTAATCAGCTCCTTTGTCTTGACCTCATCGACATAATCTTTCTTTATCAAAGTCAGAACTTCAGTAAAAGTCTTTAAGTCTTCATAGCCGCTCTCGGCATTTACAGTTCCGATGGTCCACTTACCTATGAGCGCAGCAGCAAATGCAAAGCATAGGATGGTAGTAACGACAAGCCATTTTCTTTTTGAGCCCATTTTCAATCCTCCATCATTTATATATATGACAGCTATGATCTATCTCCGCAACCATTGCTGAGGGTCAAGGGGCTTACCCTTATAACGTAATTCAAAATACAACCCGCTCGTTCCGAGCGTGCTCGATTCCCCGACCTCTCCTATTGTCTGCTGTTCCCTTATTATAGCGCCATTCTTTGAAAAAATCTTTTCCAGATTGCCGTAAAGCGAATGATATCCGCTGCCGTGGCTTATTATAACAAGGTCTCCGTAACCCTTGAAATTGTCGGCAAAAACGACTTTGCCTCCATATACCGCTTTTACCGGAGCACCGTTTTCTGTTTTAATATGGATGCCGCTCCTGAAAACCGGAAGGTTAAATATGGGGTCTACCTGTGTCCCGTACTGTATTGCGACCCTGCCGACCACAGGCCAGGGGAGCTTTCCTTTCAGATTGCTGAATCCGCTCTCCTCCTGGATCTCTTCCTCTCTTGTCCCGGGCCCTGTTTTATAGCTTCGCCTCTTTTTTGCCTCGCGCTCCTGTCTTTCAGTCTCCCGGATAATAGTAAGCAATCTTCTTGAGGTCTCTTTCAGATCACTTATCATATTTTCGAAGATGCCCTTCTCTTTTCTGACATTAACGAGAAGCGCTTCCCGCTCCTTTTTTTTATCTTTTAAATCAGCCTCCAGCCTTGAAAGTTTGTTTTCCTCTATTTTTAGGTCAACGAAAAGTTTTTTTAACCCGGCCTCCTTTTCAGACATGGACTTGAGCTCTGTCTTGTATTGTTTTATGAGCCCATAATCATAGTCAGAAATATCCTTAAGATCTTTCTCGATCCTCAATGTTTGCGCGATATCTTCTCCGCTTAGCAAGGCCAGAAGGGCGTCATTGTTTACCGTGAACATAAATAGAGTTCTAAGTCTCTTTTTCAGGTGGGCTTTGTGCTGCTGCATAACCGAGCTGTTGCTTTTAATCTCTTCCTGAAGCGTCAGTATATTGCTGTTCAGCCGTTTTATCTTGTTCCGTTGTGCTGTCAGTTGTAATTCAATCTCATTCAGCTCGGAAGTCGTTTTCCGCAGTTCTTCAAGGACTGACTGCTCCTTTTTTTTAACTGACTCAAGCCGTCGCTTGTGTGTCTTGATATCTTTTTGAATTCGCCGGTATTCTTCCTGAGGGCGTTCTGCGCGGGCAACAGTGGCATCAAGAAATGACCGGTTGCAGGGAAGTTGCACGGTAAACACCAAAAGAAAGAGAGTGAGCTGCATAAAAACTCTTAAGCCGCGCGAAAGTGCATGGTGCATTTTACGACGCGTACTGTGCATTAATTAGAGCCTTATTCGCCCAATGGCAATGGCTGAACCGATTACCCCCAGTATAATACCGATGAAGGGAAGGGCAATCAGTATGCCGACAGGGAAAAGCAGGGTTTTTAACATGGGGATGACCATGCTCAAACGGTAGGTTACGGCAAAATAAAAGACAGAGGCCCCGATTATGCCGAGAATTCCGCCGAGCAGTCCTATTATGCCTCCTTCAATAAGAAAGGGCGTCCTGATGAAGCCGCTGGTCGCACCCAGGAGTTTTAATATCTCTATTTCTTCCTTCTTTCTGTAGAAAAGGATTTTTACTGTGCTGTAAGTGACAAAAACAACGCCGAGAGAAATAGTTAAAAAAATAATAATGCTGATATTCTGGACCGACTGCTTCAAGAGGTGTATGGCTTCAGCTATTCTCTCTCCGTAATAAATTGTATCGATGCCGGGTATTTTCACAAGCTCCTCCGAGATTCTGGAGGTTGTTGACGGTGTGACAAATTCTTTTCTCAATTTTAGTTCTATTGAAGGAGTAAGGGGATTTTCATCAAGTCCTTCGAGGAGATGTGAGGAATCCCTTAATGTCTGTTTTAGTTCAAGCAGGGCATTTTCCTTTGATATATAAGTGACTTTAGCGACTTCAGGTCTTTTTTTGAGCGAATCCATTATTGCCTGGGTCTCTTTCTGCGAAAGCGAGTCTTTAAGATAGGCCATCATCGAAAACCGTTCGGGAAGGTGGTTTGCGATAAGCCCGAGGTTGTAAAGGAAAAAAACCGCGAGTGTTATGATCAGTAAACTGGAACCTACTGTGAGGATTGAAAGGATATTAATCCATTTTTCTTTTGCGAGGCTCTTCAATGCAGATTTAAATGAGTATGATGACACCATTACCCGATTTCCTCCCTGGCAAACGACCCGCCGTCGAGTTTTAATATCCTTTTGCCGGTATTCCTGAGCAATTCCCTGTTGTGTGTCGCGATAAGAATTGTTGTCCCCTGGTCATTCAGTTCGCGGAATATCATAATAATATCGAGCGATGTGTTGGGGTCGAGATTGCCTGTGGGCTCGTCTGCCAGAAGGACTTCGGGTCCTCCCACTATAGCCCGCGCTATGGCAACTCTCTGCTGCTCCCCGCCCGAAAGACTTTTGGGATAACTGCCGGCCACATGGCGAAGGCTGACCTTTTTGAGAGCGTCGGAAGTAAGCGAGCGGACCTCTCTTTCAGAAATCTCCCTTATATGTAAAGCGAGAGCCACGTTATCGAAAACCGTCAGATTATTGATGAGTTTAAAATCCTGAAATATTACGCCGATATTGCGTCTCAACAAAGGGATTTGCTGCATGTTTAAAGAGGAGAGACGGACGTCGTCTATTGTAATCTCACCCTCGTCAGGCAGCTCCTCCATATACATTAGCTTAAGGAGCGTCGATTTCCCGGCGCCGCTGGGGCCGGTGATAAACGCCATTTCACCTTTTTCGATATAGAACGAGATGTTTTTTAAGACGGGGTTGTGCTCGTAGAATTTTGAAACATTTTCAAAAGCGATCATCAACTCGGTACTTTCCGGAAAAAGCCATCTATAGCATTAACAATATCCTCCGGGGTCAGCCCGAAAAGTTTTATCAGTTCATCAGGTGGGCCGGAGCATCCGAATGTATCACGCGTGCCTATTCTCAGCACATGGGTCGGGTAGTGTTCTGACAGGAACTCGGAGACCGCGCCGCCCAAGCCTCCTATAACAGAATGCTCTTCGGCTGTAACGATCAATTTAGAGAATTTCGCAGCTTCCAATACGGCATCCGTATCGAGCGGCTTTATGGTCGAACATATTGATAACACCGGCATCCAGCCCCTTTTTTTGGAGGAGTTCTTTGGCCTGGAGTGCTTTTGACACCATTATGCCTGTTGAAATGATCGTGACGTCCCTGCCGATATTGAATGTAAACGCCTTGCCGATAGCGAATCGGTAATCTGCAGGCATGACCGGCGGGACCTTGGACCTCCCAAGGCGAACATAAACGGGATGTTTATAATCGGCAATCGCATCAATGACTTGTGTCGTTTCGAAGCCGTCGGAAGGCACTATAACAGTCATATTGGGAATGACCCTCATCAGGGCAATGTCCTCAAGCGCCTGGTGTGATGCGCCATCCTCGCCGACCGTGATCCCGGCATGCGTAGCAACCAATTTTACGTTGAGCCCGGAATAGCAGAGGGTCTGCCGTATTTGCTCCCATGCGCGGCCTGTTTCGAACACGGCAAAGGTAGAGGCGAAAGGGATTTTACCTGTCAGCGACAATCCGCCTGCTGTACCGATCATGTCTTGTTCCGCAATGCCCATATTAAAAAATCTGTTGGGAAAGGCCTTTGCAAATTTAGCTGTTTTTGTAGAACCGGACAGGTCAGCGTCAAGCACGACAACCTTTTCATTGCGCCGTCCCAATTCAAGCAGCGCTGACCCATACGCATCGCGGGTGGCAACCGATTGGCCGCAAAAGTCGCTGCCCTGTGCTTTGTTTTCTGTTACTTTGTCTTTACTTCCCATATTCACCAAGCTCCAGGAGGGCCTTTTCAAGCTCCTCTTTCGTCGGTGTTACGCCGTGGTATTCTGCTTTGCCCTCGAAGAATGATACGCCTTTGCTTTTAACCGTCCTGGCAAGTATCACCGAAGGCTTGCCCTTGATCTTTTCTGCCTCATTAAGCGCCTTTACTATCTCTTCCATATCGTGCCCGTTTATTTCGAACACGTGCCAGTTGAAGGACTCCCATTTTTTTGCAATAGGCTCTACCTTCATAACATCTGCGCATTTGCCGTCTATTTGAAGCCCGTTGACATCGACTATGGCGCAAAGGTTATCGAGCATATAATGGCCTGCCGACATGGCAGCCTCCCATACCTGCCCTTCCTGGGTCTCACCGTCGCCCAAAAGGCAATAAACCCTGGAAGAACTCTTATCAAGCTGCAGCCCTAAAGCAATTCCGTTTGCAATAGAGAGACCTTGTCCAAGAGAGCCTGTAGAGACCTCTACTCCTTCAATAAGTTTAGACGAGGGGTGCCCCTGCAGCGGACAGCCGATTTGCCTGAGATTGCCAAGGATTGATTTATCAAAATAACCTGACAAAGCTAAAACGGCATAAAGAAGAGGGGCGGCATGGCCTTTTGAGAGAATGAAGCGGTCCCTTCCCTGCCATGAGGGATCTTTTGGTCGGTGCTTCATTTTGTAAAAGTAGAGCGCTGTCACGATATCAGCTGCGGAGAGAGAACCGCCTGTATGACCGGACCCTGAAGCAGTGAGCATCTTTAGGATTTCAATTCTGACAATTCGCGCCTGATCTGTCAGCGCCCGGACATTTTGGGATTGCATTAGTGTTTTCATATGTTGTTTCCTTTGCCGGTATAAACTCGATTATTATAAAACAAGTGCAGGAAAAAAAGTAATGTGAGGCTGAAGCATTAATTATTGTATCCGACCGGATACAGGCATTTTATCGCCTCAACACACCATGTAGTTGATATCATAGCCGTGCTTCTGAAAAGTGAGGCGCAGGTCCCGCCTTTGTTCAGGCGTCATCGATGTATATATTTCTTTGACCTTTTCTTGTGAATGGTCGGAAGCTGAGCAATTAAATTTGTAGAGATTCTCTTTTAAATTTGAAGGCAATTGTGTATCTGCAAGGATGGTTTTCAGATCGCCGGAATCGCAAAGCATTTTTTGAAAGCCCTCTCTGTTGCTCCCGAAAAAATAACTCTGGCCGTCTTTGGTAACGACAAACGTATCAGTGCACCCCGATGTAAACAGTGCTGCGAGCATGATGCACATAAGGAGAAAAACTCCTGTTTCCATGCTTTTTTTCACTCCTTACCTCCCTGTCAAAAGGTTAAGAATTTTTTCTTTCATTTGGGGAGAGTCCCAATCTTGCTCGCCCAAAATCTTTTGTATGAGTACGCCGTTTTTGTCTATGATGAATGTTGTCGGCAGACCCATTACAGCATAACTGTCGAAGTAGACCTCCTTGGTCTTATCCATTAATACAGGAAGTGCCAGTTTCTTGTCTGCTATGAATGAGAGCACGGGTCTTTCAGTTGGGTCAACTGAAATCGCCAGTACCACAAGCCTTTTGTTCTTAAATTCCAGATAGAGATTATTAAGCGAGGGCATCTCTGCCTTGCAGGGCCCGCACCATGTTGCCCAGAAATTCAGTATAACTACATTCCCTTTGAATTCGGAAAGCGACACTTTTTTACCGTGGACATCAGGAAGCGTGAAATCAGGAGCAGCTGGATCTGATACCGCGGCAAATATGGAACCGGCAATAAGATTGATGACTAACACAAAAAAAAGTATGACAAAAAATACAATACATATCTGTTTGATAGCTGGACAGCGAGACAGTCTCATGGTTTTTCCTCATGGAAAGGGAAGGGGCTTCTCAGCCCCTTCCCTTTCGTGCGGCTTAGAATACTACGTCGAAGGTTAAGTAAATATCACTTGCGTTCTTAAGAGGCGCAAACAACTGTACAGAATTGGTATTCAGGCTTTTTATGCTTTGAGCGCCCCCCACCCAGTTGTTGCTTCCAGTATCGGTAAAGCTGTAATATTGATACCCAAGTCTGAAGAAGGCATTTCCTCTCCTTGCAATGGGTTTCTTGTTGAGTCCCTGAATAACGTACGCTTCATACACACTGCCTCTTGCACCGAGCTTGCTGGTCCACAAGTCGTCACTTGCCGGGGTAAAGGTAATCCAGTTTTTCGAGCCATGGTTATATTCAAGCCCGATCTTTGTCCCTGTACTGGCAATATCATACCTTCCACCCAAATATATCGCTTCTCCCGTGTAAGACTTCATCGGTGTGCCTGTTACAGTATCCCACATCAGCCCGTAATGGGCCCCTCCGCCAAAATCTATGAATCTGCCGTTTGGATGTGTTTCACTAACAGCAGGAGAAAGGAATAGGTTTAGGTCGCCGATACCGAGTTTGTCGATTTTACCCATGATTACAGCGCCTAACTGATCGATATCTCCAATATTTTGGTTCGCAATACTCACAGGAGTCAGAAGGGCAGGAGAACCCGGTCCAAAAGTCCCGGCCGGAATAGTTCCGTTAAAATTAAAACTGCTGTTTTCAGGGAACGCGAATATATCCAATGCCCTGTTGTACTGCAATTCGATATGGAGATTATCTGTGTCAACTGGCGCAACCTGGAACCCGATCATCCAAACGTCTTTCATGTCATCAGTGCTGTTACCGGTACTGAATCCGCTGTCAAAGCCCTTACCGAAGCAGAACTTGGCATATGCACCGGGAAGGGCATCGATATCAGGGGCAACTCCAATAGTTCCGCCATCAAACGCGTAGTCTATCAGCAAGCCGGGTGTTCCGGCAGTGCCGATCTTCTCTGTATTTTGACGCAGATTAGTCGGAACGCCTCCTGTGGACGGTCTCCTTCCGATGGAAAACCATAAAGGCTGGCCTAATATGTTGCTCCATGATGCGAATGCCTGGTCAACCCTCAGAGTGTTATCCTCAGGTATGTGCGCGACATTGCCGTCAAAGACATAAAACTTGTCAGCGAAGAATGCACCGCCGCCGGGAGTGTTGTTCGCACCAGTTGGTGCTGCGGTCTCTTCCCCCCATACTTTGTACATAAGGAGCCTTGCATGGACCAGCACATCTTCGGTGGCCCTTGCGGTCAGGTTCAGTCCGAATCTGTTGGTAAGGATAGTGTCGTTGCCTACTTTAGTTGAAGTGGGATTGACACCGAACAATACATGGTTTTGAGGCAGGAGCAAGGCTGTACTGCCGTGAAGCGAATCCAGTCTCGCCCTGTAATCTCCACCGATCGTAAACCAGGAAGACGCTGCTGCCTGTTCGTCGGTTTTCTTCTCTACGTCCTCGGTCTTCTTTTCGACATTTGTGATCCTTTCCTCTTTCACGGTCTCTTTGCTCTGCAACTCCGTCATCTGCTGTTTCAGGCGATCGAGCTCTTTTGAAAGCGCGTCGATCTTTTGCATAAGGTCGCCCTGATCAACAGCGAATGCCGGGAGAGGGAGCAAAAGAGAAAGCGAAAGAAGCACCCCTAAAATCTTTCGTTTCATGCCACACCCCCTTGCTGATTTTTCGGCAGTTTAGAATATATGCAACTAATAAGTCAAGAAGATTCTTAACTAGTGTCAAGGCAAGTTTATTCCACCCAAGTATTTTGATATAATTAAAATTAATGAGTTTCGAAACATTTAATCTGTTCAGAATAAACATGGGTTGGAGAGGCGTTGCGTTAACGTTCCATTAATCATGCTATACGGAGGGCAGCGGTATGAATAACCCAAAATTGTCTTTATTGATAATATTCGCACTCTTAATATTTGGAGTTAATGACTACGCTGACGACAGTTGTATCGAATGCCACAGCAATGCCGGCAAGATGAAGGATTTGGGCTGCCCGCAGTTCATCCTGACATCTGA
This sequence comes from Nitrospirota bacterium, assembly GCA_963710375.1. Taxonomy (GTDB): domain Bacteria; phylum Nitrospirota; class Thermodesulfovibrionia; order Thermodesulfovibrionales; family Dissulfurispiraceae; genus JADFXI01. Next base: position 968,989 of record CAVPZX010000002.1, on the reverse strand, counting down.
AGACGTTCGCGATCAATCGGGGATGCCGGCATCCTGCATCAGTTGCCACATGGGTGATCCACTGACTGTAACTAAGGAGGAGGCCCATAAGGGGCTCCTGACATTAATTGCGGTGGGAGCGAAATGGAATGCAACTGCAAGAAACAAGATGAACCCTGAGGACCTGAAGGATTGGCCTATACTTGAGCCAAGGGGGGAGAACAGAGCGACCCAACTAAGTCCCAAACTCCTGACAGCCAAAGGCGAAATCAAAGACAATTACGATTACAGGCTTATTATATGGCAAGATAAAAACCCGTCAACGCTCGCTTTTAATCCGGTGCTTGCAGACCGGACATGCGGTACCTGCCATGCAGATATAGTTAAAAGTTTCCTTAAAAGCGCTATGGGCGGCGCAACAGGCGCACATACCCAGAGCCAATACGTGACATGGACAGGCCCTAGCGGACCGCAGAGCTGTGGCTTGTGGACAGGCCCTCTTTCAAAACCCTATCAGGACAAGTTCACGGATGAGAATATAAAAGTATTTGACGACCATTCTACTATGCCTCTGCCTGAGAAGGCCTCTCACAATTTGCAGAGGACCTGCAACCAATGCCACGTCGGCTGTCTTGACTGTCACTTCAATCCGCAAAAGCAAGAGCCGGGTACACCGGGCAAAGGGTTGCATACATTTTCAAGCAAACCTGTCTCTCTTTCATGTTACGGCGGCGGGCGCTCTTTTAGCTGTCATGCAGGCCCTATGGAGAGGAGAAGGGGCGACGGCTATTTCAGGGCTGATTTTACACAGGCGACTCCAAAAGGGAAAGAGATGTTGGCAGGCATGACAGACGTGCATTTGCGCAATAATATCGGATGCGTTGATTGCCACGAGCCGAACAGGAAAACAGGGATACACGGGGATCTCAGGCGGGATGTTGACTGCTCAAAATGCCATAGCAAAATAGTCGCGGCATACAAAAAGGGGCCTCACAGGAAGGTGGATTGCGCTTCATGCCATACAGCGCTAATAGGGGGATATGCTCTCAATTTCTGGACAGCAACTGGAAATAGAGGGAAAGAGAACCCGCTCACCAGGATACAGGACTACTATGTAGATGCCATCCCGCCTGTGCTTGTGAAAAACAGACAGGGCAATTGGATACCGGTGCATGTCGTTCCCCACACGTCAGGCAATGTAAAGGCAGAAGAGGTCAAATTTTCAAAGAGACTCATGTTCAGGAACAGGCCGGATGTAAAAATAAACAGGGGCTATGTATCTAATGATTCCTTCGCCATTACCGGTCTTGTAAAAAACCTTGATGACAATGACCACGATACTATGGTCTGGCTTAATGTTGACAGGGTGGCCCACGCCACAGGCAGATCCAGGACGTGCGAGAGTCTGTCATTCCTCAACTTCACAGAAGGTGACCACAGGCTTTGGATCAGGGTCTTATAAGGATGTAGAGGACGGGCAGTACACAATAATTGCGGATGAAAAGGGACTCAGGGTTGTTGACTTTAAAGGGCCTGACAGAGGTCCTATGCCCAAAGGCCTCGGACCGTTCAGTGACAAATGGAATCTCGGTGGTAATTTCGCACTGCCTGCAATTAAGAACAGGGTTTTATACGAGAAGTTAAAAGGGGATTACGAAAAGGGAAAATTTATCCACTGAATTGGCTATAAGTCAATTAAGCGCCAAAAGGAGTGTTTGATGAGAACGCAACAGTCTTTGATATGGTCATCAATAGCACTTTTACTTATCGCTGTCATGGCAGGGCCGGTTTTTGCTGAAGAGCAAGCCATAAACGGCACGGTTAAGAGTATAGACCTGAGTACAGGAAATGCAGTTATAGCAACTTATGAAGGCAAGGACATTCCTGTAACTGTTGAGGATAAAAAAACATTGGATAAATTCGAGGATAAGCGTATCAGGTTAGGCGACGACGTCAAAGTAAGATACATAACAAAGGACGACAAGAACATAACCACTTTTTTTAGAAGGCTTGCGGGATGCTTCTGAAAGATAGAGGTCATAAGCTCTAAGAGAGAGTTGGAGTACTCATGATCGGGCCATCAGAGAGGCCATTTTACCTCTTTCAACCATAATGTCGGAAAGAACCTCTCTCATCAGACCGCATGCCTGAATCACTTTAGGGTTGGCAATGCTGTAGTAGACATTAACGCCTTCTCTCCTGCTATTCAATATGCCCTTGACCTTCATCAGAGCAAGGTGCTGCGATGCGTTTGCCTTGGGGATACCGAGAACTTCAATGATCTCACTAACAGTCTTTTCGCCGTCCTTCAGTGCGGTTATGATTTCTATCCTCTTGGGGCTGGCAAGTATCTTACAGATTTCCGCCTGCAGATCATATATCGACTTATCTCTTTTCATGATATTTATAAATTCTATTTATTACCTATGAAAAAAGTCAACGTGAATATTTATTAACGATTTTTGCCTTTTTTGTTTCTCTTGATATAAAATTAGCCATGGAGTTGTTCAGGGAAATCAGAGCGTATTATATCAAGTTGCCATTCGCATGCAATAAGATCGGGCAGGATATCAGCGACAGGTTATGGAATCTTTCAAAAGACAACTCGATAAGTACTATTGATGTCAGCAAAGAGAACGAGGTCCTGATTCATGCCGAAGCAGATTTTTCACTCGAGAGACTGGAATGAAGCAATAAGCTATTTGCGTTCCGCAATCTCGCTTCTTAATGTGAAGAACGGCTATATTGCTGTTCGGAAGATTGTAGCATCCGATAGTGCCCTAAAGACCGAAATAGAAGGATATAAAGTGACCAGGAGGGGCGTCTATAATGCTGAAATGCCGGAGTCGCCCGATTTTATAGAGGACATCATAAGGCTATCGGGAAGGAATAAAAAGCTTCAGCAGATCGATGCCATGGAAAAGCTATTCAGGTTTATAGAGGAGCAGGAAAAAGATGGCGTAGATGAAGAGGGGGCTTAGCAAGCCCTATCACCCCCCCGAAGTATTGCTTCCTTGACCTCTGTGAGATATCTGCTACAATTATTTATGAATGAGAGTGCCATATTTTAAAATGCCATAATGAGTGTCTCAATTCATAAATACGGTTGCATTCGAGCGCCGCTGCATCCGCTCCAGTTTTGTTGCGCTCCTTCGCCGTACGCAACGGTACGCCTCAGTCGTGCGCCTCGCTGGCGCGGCGCATCGACGCTCTCGGTACGACACCGTATTTATGAATTGAAACACTAAGGCGGTTTCCGCCGGGTTGATTTGATTATTGATGCACACTGGAGGTTATGTATGAAAGGGAATGAAAAGGTCATCAAGACTCTGAACGCGCGCCTGGCCGAAGAGCTTACTGCTATCAGTCAGTATATGGTCCACGCCGAGATGTGCGACAACTGGAAGTACACGCGGCTGGACGAGATGATCCAGAAGAGGGCCATAGACGAGATGAAACACGCCGAGAAGCTCATCGCCCGCATCCTCTTCCTCGAAGGTATTCCTATTGTCAGCAACCTGAACAAGATGCATATCGGCGCTGAAATTCCAAAAATGCATCAGAATGACCACGAGGCAGAGGAAGGGGCCATCAGCGGATACAACGAGAGCATCCGGCTGTCGGTGGAGGTGGGAGACAACGGTACACGCGAACTCCTGGAGTCGATCCTGAAAGAGGAAGAAGACCACATTGACTTGATCGAGGCCCAGCTTGACCAGATTAAACAAATGGGGCTGCCGAATTACCTGGTGGAACAGCTTGACTGATGGGATTTATACTATAATATAGTTATGGAGCGGGGAGGGGCAAAGATGAAAGGCTTGTTAATTTCACTAATTATATTAATGGCTACTGCTTTGATCCCAACCTTATCAAGTGCTCAGGATGACCAACCGTCAGCAGCAAATACCTTATTATCACAGGCGTTGATCAGAGAAGGAGACTTGGCTATAGATCTGGCTGAGGGACTTAAGGTGGGTGCGCCAAAAAACGAGGCTGAGGCTGAGGACGAGTTGAGCTCAATCGGCATAAGTCCGCGCAACGGCTGGATCGCCGATTACCCGGCCACTCCTGATATTATCGGAGAATTGCAGGCATCTATTAGTGCAGCGGCAGACTCAGGGAAATTAGGTGTTGGGAAAGATGCGGCACTGAAGACATTTCAGGGGATTATAAGTGGGGAAAACCTGCCTATAACGCCGGATATTTCAGGTAATGGGCCTGCTGAGGCAGCTGCGCCGAGTTATCCTGACACAACAGCAATAGAGAATTATTACTCCACTGAGGGGCCCCCTGTGGTCACCTACTATGCTCCGCCTCCTGATGATGCATATTTGTATACATGGGTTCCTTATCCGTTTTGGTGGGCGGATTTCTGGTTTCCAGGGTTCTTTGTCCTGGCAGACTTTAACGTCAGTATTCATGGTCATGGACATCATGACCATCATCACCGTGGGCACGATGGGTTTATCACCAATCATTTCCACAATCCCGCAACAGGCAAGATAGGGCGAATTGACCCCGCTAACAGATTTCGCGGCGGGGCGCAGGCTTTTGTCAGTGGAGGCCGGGAACATCCCGTCGGTGCCGGGGCAGCGGCAGGCCGGGAACATCCCGTCGGTGCCGGGGCAGTGGCAGGCCGGGAACGTCCCGTCAGTGCCGGGGCAGCGGCAGGCCGGGAACGTCCCGTCAGTGCCGGGGCAGCGGCAGGCCGGGAACGTCCCGTCAGTGCCGGGGCAGCGGCAGGCCGGGAATTACGAGGCTATGGGGTGACTCAAAACCCTGCCGGAACTCGGTCAAGTGCCTTTGAGCACTCTGTTAACAGCCAGTCTGAGCGTGCAGCGAGTGACCGCGGATTCCAAAGCCGCACAAGTGCCGGCCAGGTTAGTGGTGGTCATGCAGGCGGAAGTTCCATTGGCGCTGGTGGGGGTGCCCGAGGTGGTGGCGGCGGAGGAGGATTCCATGGCGGTGGTGGCGGAAGGCGGTAATAGATTGCTGAAAAACGGAGGGAATAATAGTGTTTAGATATTTATTAAAATCAGAAATCATTTCCCTGCGCTGTTATACGTTAGGGGTTCTGATAGCTGTGATAGTTGCAGTATCTGCCGTCACATGTCTTGCGTCTGATCAAGTCACAAAGCAGGAGAAGTTCAAGTCTCCGAAAGATGCATTCAGTGCATTAATACAAGCTACCAGGACAAATGATACCAAGGAATTACTCGCCATCTTCGGACCCGAGGGCAAAGATCTTATATCCTCCGGTGATGCGGTTGCCGACAGTGTTGCCCGTGCACGGTTTGTTAAGGCAGCAGATGAAGCGGTGAAATTTTCGAAGCTCGACAACAAAACCGTTCTGCCGATTATCGGGAAAAATGCATGTTCTTTCCCCATACCTATCGTGAGATCAGGGCGGCAATGGGTGTTTTCAACCGAAGAGGGCAGACAGGAGATATTGAATCGGAGAATAGGCAGGAACGAATTAAATACCATCCAGGTTTCTCATAATTATGTGAATGCTCAACGTGAATATGTCATCAAGGACCGTGATGGCAGCGGGGTATTGCAATACGCTCAAAGATTTAGAAGCCATGAGGGCAAAAAGGATGGCTTGTATTGGGAAGCAGGGCCAGGGGAGGAGGAGAGTCCTCTGGGACCGATGGTTGCCCGTGCCACGGAAGAGGGTTACACTCCCCGGAAACCTGGCGAGAAGCGAGTCCCGTACCACGGGTATTATTTCCATATCCTGAAAAGTCAGGGCAGCAGCGCGCCTGGTGGTGAAATGGATTATGTTATCAACGGCAAGATGACAGGCGGCTTCGGTCTGCTGGCATACCCTGCACAGTACGGGGTGTCAGGAATCATGACCTTTGTAGTAAACCAGCAGGGCATTATATACCAGAAGGACCTGGGGCCCAAGACAGAAGAGGCTGCAAAAGCAATTACAAAGTATGACCCTGACAAGACGTGGCAAAAGGTGAAACTGCAGTAACTGTTTATGATACTATTGTCATCGGAGCCGGCGCAGCAGGGCTTATGGCTGCAATTGAATCGGGCAAAAGAGGCCGGTCGGTTCTGGTTGCCGATCATGCCGGCAGCATAGGGAAAAAGATACGCATCTCAGGAGGCGGCCGCTGCAACTTCAGCAATACCGCAGCAGACCATCATAACTATATATCACGCAACCCCCGTTTCTGTAAATCCGCACTGGCCCGTTTTAGTGTGCATGATTTTATCGCGATGCTGGAGAGGCACGGCATTGCTTATGAAGAACGCGAACAAGGGCAACTGTTCTGCGTTAGGAGCCTCTCTTGAAATACTAAAAATGCTCGCCGAAGAATGCTCCGAAGCCGGAGCACAAGTGCTATTAAACTGCCATATCTCTTCTGTAGGCAAGGAGCAGGCGTTTACTGTTATCACTGATAAGGGGACATTTATTTCCACTTCCCTGGTGGCCGCTACCGGTGGATTGTCATATCCCAAACTCGGCGCAACAGGATTGGGTTACAAGATAGCCCGACAGTTCGGCATTAATGTTATTGAAGTGAAGCCTGCACTGGTCCCGTTTGTCTTCGGCCCGCCGGATTCAGCCGGTTTCGGTGAATTAAGCGGTATTTCTTTTGAAGCCCTTGTCAGATGCAACAGGAAGGAGTTTCAGGGCGGCATACTGTTTACGCATAGAGGGCTGAGCGGTCCTGCCATGCTCCAGGCTTCAGCTTACTGGAACAAGGGTGATGCCCTTGCAATCGATTTGGTACCTGCAATCGATGTGCAGGAAGTATTTGAGTCAAAACAGCACAGCACAATGGAAATACCTACACTGCTTTCTCAATTCCTGCCCAAACGGTTTGCGCGTTATTGGTGTGAGCGATATGGTTATTTAAGGCCGATATGCCGATATAACAAAAGGGAGCTGTTAAAGGTCTCACGACATATCCATAACTGGGAAATTATTCCTGCCGGGACTGAAGACTACAGTACAGCAGAAGTCACGGCAGGGGGGGTGGATACTGACGAACTCTCGTCAAAAACCATGGAATCCAAAAAAGTGCATGGCCTCTATTTTGCCGGTGAGGTCATTGATGTGACGGGGCAGCTGGGAGGCTATAACCTGCAGTGGGCGTGGTCTTCAGGTTATGCGGCAGGCCAGTATGCATAGGACAAGACAAATCATACTTGCGTCTGCGTCGCAGCGAAGAAGAGATCTATTGCGGTTGACCGGCTTGCCTTTTAAAGTTGATCCAGTCATTTGCGAAGAGAACATGAATATCCGCTTATCTCCACGCAGACTGTCGAGGGTTTTATCTGAAAAAAAGGCCCGCATCGCTGCCGGAAAATACCGTGACGCCGTTATTATCGCTGCTGACACATTCATTATCCTCAGGAACAAGATTATGGGAAAGCCCAATACGCCTGTTCGAGCCAGGGAGATGCTTGGAGCCCTCAGCGGCAGAGTGCATAAAGTCATTACCGGTTTTACTATTATCGACACCCGCACCGGAAAGTGCATTTCACGGTCAGTTGAAACAAAGGTGTATTTCGATAAGCTCACCATGAGGGAAATCAATGCATACGTAAGGAGCGGGGAGCCACTGGACAAAGCCGGGGCATATGCTATACAGGGGCTCGGATCTATTTTTGTCCGCAGGATCGAAGGTGATTATTTTAATGTAATCGGATTGCCCCTGAACGCACTAAAATCATGTCTTAAACAATTCGGCATAAGTAGTAGCGCACATTATTGATAAATTTATACAAGGATCAGTCAGGCCACAGTGCTTCGTCTCATTCTCGCAAGGCATCCGGCCTTGCTCCGAGGCTATGACAGCCTGTGTCACCATCCTTGGTGTCACTTAGGCTGTCAAAGTCCGCTCATCACCATGTCCCGCCTGATCCTTGTATAAATTTATCAATAATGCGAACTTTTATCCTGCAGATTCCCTCTTAATATTTTCGAGAAGATCTGTGATCTGTTTTGAGACTGATTCCATCTCTCCATATATCCGCAATGCTTTTTCATTATCTCCCGAACTGTACGCAGTAACAGCATCCTTTGCCAGCGCGTGTATCCTCTCATGCGGCGCATTAATTGTTTTATAACTGGGCAAATTTCCGCAAAGCTCATGCCCGAGGGTATCGTACCATTTCCCAAACCTGCACTTATGATGATCAGGCAGTTTTGAGGCATCGAGTTTCATGGTTCCTTTCAGGTGTGCGCTTACCTTGGCGACGAACATCCTGTGATCCAGCCTCGCCGTATCGCACATGATCAATTGGCCGCCTTCGGTAACAAAGACTCCTGCCGCTCCCCTTAATTCCTCCGCGATATTGAGCAGCCCGTTTACCGAGGTCATAACCTCCTCCGAAGTGCTCTCCATTTCTTTTGCAATGTTCGAGGTCTTCTCTATATTTTTCGCCACCTCTTCCGACGCAGCAGACTGCTCGTCCACAGCAGTTGCTATCTGGTTGATCTGATCGCGCACATTCTGCACCGCGCCAACAATGGACTCAAGGGAATCCCCAACGTTCCGGATGTATTGGGTCGCTTTTGTCACCTCTTCCGATGCTTCGGACATGGACTTTTGTGTATGCGTAGATTCGGTCTGCACCGCCCCGATTTTATCGGAGATCTCGGTCGTCGCTTTGATCGTCCTTTCCGCCAGCTTTCTCACCTCATCAGCAACAACGGCGAATCCCCTTCCCTGTTCCCCTGCCCTGGCCGCTTCTATCGCCGCGTTCAATGCGAGGAGATTCGTCTGATCTGCAATATCTTTGATCACGGTTATGATATCCCCGATCTCCGATGACCTGCTGTTGAGTTTTTCGACCATGGTCGCAAGCTCCACAGTCGAGGTGTAGACCCTGTTCACTGTTTCTACAGCATTGTTCGCGACCTCCTGCCCGCTCCTTGCCAAATTCATGGCTTCAGCAGAGGTGTCTGATGATACCGACGCGTTCCGGGCAATATCGGAGATAGTCTGACTCATCTCCTCTGCTGCCGTCGCGATCTGGGCCGCCTGGCCCGACTGTTCCTTTGCGCCTTCCGCCGATTTGTCCGCATCGATCCTCAGCACATCCACTGTCAACGCTACACTGTTGGCAGAGACAAGGATATGATTGATCATCTGGTTAAAAGATTGAACCATTCTGCCCATACTGCGGGAAAGGCTGCCGATTTCATCGCCTCTGCCGCTGTCGATTGACACCCGCAGATTGCCGCCCGCCAACTCCTCTACCTTACCTATTATGTCGCGCAGAGGAACAGTTATCAGACGTGAGGTAACTATCGAGATTGTTATACCTATTATGAGCGCAGCGACACCAAAAATAACCATCAATAACTCAGCATTGCCATAAGCCTGTTTTGCCTCCTCATATCTTGTTAGATTCCGCTGTTGCTCGTATTTGATTAATTTGTCGAATTGGTCGGAAATCTTTTGCGTCAGAGGGATGGATTCATTCATAAGTACCGCGCCGGCCTCGGCGGTTTTATTTGCAATGTATAATTCCATGAACTTTTCATTGGCATCCTTTGCAGGAACAACAGCGTCCTCAACATTTTTAATTGCTTGAATACCATCTTTCGTATCTTCCATCTGTTTAAGTTTAGCCAGCGCGTCTCCGTATATTTTTTTGTTGGCCTCTATAGCGTCTTTCTGCGCTATTTTAGCAGCATCATTGTTAGTTATCCTCAAGTTATTGGAAATGCTCAAAATAGCTTTTGCCGCCGTATTTGCATTATCCATTTTGACATTGTTGATATTGACAACACGGTTCAATTTGTCGTTGATTTGTCCCATTTTGTATAGCCCTAGTATCAGGATTATGACCGTTAAAAATAGGACCACGCCGAAGCCTAATCCCAACCTCACTCCGATTTTTAAATTCTTAAGCATTTCTCATCTCCCATGATGTTGGATGTCCTATTATCTGTCAGATAGCCGGCTGCTGGATATTTTAGATTTCAGAACCGCCGCTGGAAAGAACAACGATAAGACACTCGCAATCATCAGCGCGGCGCCCATAATGTAATAAGGTGCAACGCATCCACTGGGGCATTGGAGTCCACAACAATTTATTGCTGCCCAAGCGAGTCCATCCATCCAAAAAGAACAATTAATCATATCACATTTTCTCCTTTTTTAAGCAACCGCCTTCAGAGAAAGTTTTCTTTCAGAAACCTTTTCGAGTTTTTCCTTGAGCACCTCTGCTGTAAACGGCTTAACGATATAGTTATCCACTCCCGACTTGATCGCCTCAACAACTTTTTCTTTTTCAGCCTCGGCAGTCACGAGCAGGAAGGGAATGTCTTTTAACGGCGCCGTCTCCCTGCGTATATTCCGGAGCAGTTCAATCCCTTCCATATTGGGCATGTTCCAGTCGGAAACTACCAGACCGTAACCGCCCATTCTGAGTTCTGTTAATGCCTGTTCCCCATCTTCAGCTTGGGCGATGGATTTAAACCCAAGCTGCTTGAGGAGATTCGTGACTATCCTTCTCATGGTTGGAAAATCATCTACAACAAGAACCTTAATGTCTTCATTAAACATTTTGTCTAATGCCTCCCATTCTGCGGTCTTCGAAATGATTGCCTGGTCGAACCGGTCTGTCTTAATTCTCTATTTATTTACTGGTTAAGCAAAGACTGTGCCAGGCGAGACGATGTTTTATCTTTTTGATTTATTGCGGTTTCCGCGGAATCTTATACAGCGTGAATATGGATTAATTCCAATGGCCGTGTAAAAATTACGCGATTTTAATTAAATTCCGCTTTTAATAGGTGATCGATATATTTAATTTAAGGATTATGGATAATACCGATAACATTGTTCCGAAAAGGAAGATAGTTTTGGCAAATATCAGATGAAGAAAATCATTCATTTGTCTTTTTTCCCCCATACTTTGTCGTAATATTCGGGATACAGGTTTTTCCCGCATTCGGGACAGATTGCATGGCTGAACAGGGCCTCGGAATGTTCGCTGATATATGTTTCTATTTGGGTCCAATACCCTTGGTCATTACGAATTTTTTTGCATGATGCGCATATGGGCAATAATCCGGATAACTGCTTGACTTTGGCGAGTGCCTCTTTAAGCTCAACGATCAGCCTGTCCCGTTCAGCTTCCGCATGCTTGCGGATGGTGATATCACGGAAAACACCCAATATAGCAGCAATATTCCCCTTTTCATCTATGACTGGAGTCTTTATTGTATGAACGACATGTTCACTTCCGTTCAGTATGTATTTCTCCTCAATGTCTTCTTTTTCCCCTGTTTCCATTATTCTCTTATCATCTGCTCTGTACTTTTCAGCTATTTCTTTAGGATAAAAATCATAATCGGTCATTCCAGAAATTTGGGACGGGCTGATGTCGAGATCATGGGCATAATTATGATTGCAGGATATATAAACTGAATTCCTGTCTTTAAGAAATATTCTTTCAGGGATATTTTCGAGCAATGTCCTGTATTTGGACTCGTTACTCCTCAGCGCCTCCTCCAGCTCCTTTCTCGCGGTAATGTCCCTGAATGCCGTAACTGCGGCAACAACTTTACCTTTTTCCACGATGGGGCTGGCAACGACAGATATGGGGAACATAGTTCCATCTTTTCGTGTAAAAAACTCATCCCTGGAGACAAACGGAATACCTGTCCTGACAACCTTACGCATTGGGCATTCCTCCAAAGACAATTGGGAACTATCTGCTTTACCGCAATGAATGATCTCGTGGGCGTTTCTGCCGGACAATTCCGTAAAGGTCCATCCCAGAAGATGTTCTGCCTCAGGGTTCATAAAAATAATATGCCCTTGTTCATTCAGGACATAAATGCCCTCAGCTAAAGAAGATGTGATATCTTTCAGTTTTTTCTCGCTTTTGATGAGCGATCCTTCAGATCGTTTAGTTCGCCTGTATAAATGTGCCAGAAGAACAGATACAATCGATAAAATTACGAATAAGATCAGAGCCAGAATAAAAGCCGTCTTGTATTTATAGATGATATTGCTGACAGACATTTCCCCGAAATCCTTGTAACCTCCCAATCTTAGTTCTTTGGTTAATTCATCAACACTCTGATAATTAAGAGGATAGGACCATCCATAACAGTTGGCTGCACGGGCTGCCTCATCGTTGCTGCCCATGCCTAAAAGAGCAATAGCCACATTTGTTGCCAAACCCTCGGGGGTCCGGCGCAGTTTTGCGAATGGCCAATCAGGATAAAGTCTCGTACTGACGCCATAAGGCAACTCTTTGGATGTTCCTATCCATTCGGGAACAATGATCCGAAAATACCCAGGTTTAATTTTTCCCCTCCGAATTAAATCTGCAAACTCGTTTGTGCTTGCCGTTCCGGCGTCTGCCTTGCCCTCAAGGACTGCATAAATTGTCGATTCATGGTTCCCGGTAAACTGCAGACCGGCAAAATCTTTATATGGATCTATCTCTGCCTTTTTCAGTTCCCGCAAAGCAGCAAGCCATCCACCCAATGAAGCCGGGGCTACGGCTGCGAACTTCTTTCCAGCCAAATCCTTCAATTTATATATATGGCGGTTATCAGACCTTGTGAAAATTACACCGCCCAAAAGAGGATAGTCACCAGATAATTTATTTTTTAAAGTCGCGATGTGAGAAATGCCGTATTTAACCTCGAAATTCAAATAAATAAAAGGGTTGGCGAGCAGGAAATCGACCTCTTCATTCATGACGGCATCAGAGATATTATCGAATGACAAAGGAACTATTTTAAAAGCATATTCCGGCAATTTTTTTGATAAATAATTGGCAGTCGGATTCCACATCTTCTGACATTTTTCAGGGCCTCGTTCAGCCAGCACGCCTATCTTGATGTCATAACCGTACCCGGTATCGGCTGACATGCACAACGTGAGCAATACCAGTAATTTACAGCACTTCAGGAAACTTTTGATAAACACCCCGTCAGGCGACAATAATACGCGCATTATATCAAAGATTCAATATGCTGAGCAAGAAAACGCATTGCATCACCAATAATCTATTCGAAAGTGACTGTGCATCACGTAAGAATCTATAAATAAATAGAGAATATTTCCTCAGCTGCCTAAGGCCTCTCTTATCGTAACTGTTAGTTTCTCCACTATAATAGGTTTTTGTACAAATAATTCTTTTGGAGTGGACAGGTCGGAATCAGAAATGAATTTCTCCCTATAGCCGGACATGAAGATAACCTTTGACTCAGGTCTTTTCTCTTTAAATATCGCGGCACACTCCTGCCCGTTCATCCCAGGCATAACAAGATCCGTCAATAAAATGTCTATCTTGCCCTGATTATTCCCGCATATCTTTAATGCCTCTTTTGCGCATGACGCCTCCAGGACCTTATACCCCAAATGCCGAAGTACATCCACGACAAAATCTCTGACGAGAGGTTCATCATCGACCACAAGTATTGTTTCCGTCCCTCCAATTGCTATTGTCGGCCTACACTGTTTTATCGGTTTAACATCTTCCTCTATTGCAGGCAGGTAGACCTTGAATGCTGTTCCCATGCCGGGTTCGCTATATGTCCACATATATCCGTTGTGCTGCTCTATGATGCCGTAAGTGGTTGCCAGGCCAAGCCCTGTGCCTTTCCCTGCTTCTTTTGTTGTAAAGAAAGGGTCAAATATCATTTCCATAATTTCACGGCTCATTCCCATTCCGGTGTCGCTTACTGAAAGCGTTACATATTGACCGGGGTTTACCAACTTGCTGTGTATTAGTTCGCATGTCTCATCAAGATATACGTCAGCCGTTTCGATCGTAAGCCGCCCCCCTCCAGGCATCGCATCGCGGGCGTTTAAAACAAGATTCATCAAAACCTGCTCTATTTGCCCTGCATCAGCTGATACATTCTTGACAGGATTATTAATGCACAGCTCCAATTCTATATCCTCTCCTATAGTCCTTTCAAATATCCTGCTCATATTTAAAACAATTTCATTCAGGTTGACCGGCTTCATTTCAAGCACCTGCTTCCGGCTGAAAGCCAGAAGCTGCTTTACCAAATCAGCCGCCTTGCATCCGGTATCCCTGACTACCCTGATTTTATCTTTCGCAAAATGCGTTTCAGGAAGTTCGGTCAAAACTAAATCGCTATAGCCGATAATAGGTGTAAGCAGATTATTAAAGTCATGAGCTATGCCTCCTGCAAGCCTTCCCACTGCCTCCATTTTCTGTGATTGCATGAGTTGGATTTCGACCTTCTTACTTTCAGTTATGTCCTGGAGCGTTTCGATAGCGGCTATCAACTCACCATTGATGTTATAGACAGGCGACGCCTCAAATACAATGTATCTGTCCTTACCGCCGAGATTTTCATACCAGCCTTCGGCCCTCACCCCGTGGGGGTTCAGGGAAGACCTGGAATAGTTATTACCCGGCAAAGACGAATGCCCGGGTGCGCCATCAAGAATCAGGTCTGCAACCGTAGGCATCCTTTTGCGGCAAAAAGGCTTCCATTGATCATTGGTGCCGATCATGTCGGATTGCTGGCATCCTGTCAACTCTTCGCATGCCTTGTTCCAGATGATGATCCTGTGCGTCTTATCCAGGACGAATGTGGCGCTGGCGGAGCTTTGAATCAGGCTGGAAGTAAAGTTCTGCTGTTCGAGCAGGGCCTCCTCGGATTTGCGCAGGCTTTCCTCGGAGCGTTTTATTGACAAAAAAAGCGGCGCAATATATGCCACGCCGATTACCATGCATATTGAAGTCAGAAAAGAGAACAATTCTCCTGTAGTGCTGGGCAGATTGCCTGTATTTCCAAATATGAACCTGTACAGGTCATAGCTCCTCCTTAGGGCTGCAATAGTAATTGCCGCAGTAATAAGTATCCAGGCCCTGCGTTTACCGGTAATGCGGATCATCCTGATAGACAGGTATGCCGCTATAAACTGAAGCAACACAGATAGGGCTGATACAAGAATCATCTTTTCTCCAAAAAAAAGTCGCTGTTTTCCCTGTTAATTACTTCCGTTTCAATTGACCCGAAAGTGGTTGACATCTGTTCTTAATTCTACAGCCATCTTTGACAAGTCAGACGATTCCTGCCCTATTTGACAGGACCCGGCACTCGTCTCCCTTGATACGGTTGCTATAACCTCTATGTCACCGCTTATCTGCTCCGATACTGTTGACATCTCCTCTGTTGCCGACGCTATCTGCTGCACCATGGCCTGCAGACCGTTAACGCTGTCGACTATTTTACGGAGACCGCCTCCAGCCTGATTTGCAAGTTCTACCCCTACTTTGACCTTTTTTGTCCCCTCTCCCATCGAGACAACCGCCTTTTCAGTCTCTGCCTGTATCGCGGTTATCATTTCTCCTATTTCAGATGTCGAATGCGCGGTCTTTTCAGCAAGCTTCCTGACTTCGTCAGCTACTACAGCGAAACCTCTTCCCTGCTCTCCTGCGCGCGCCG
The DNA here is from genome assembly GCA_963710375.1 of Nitrospirota bacterium. Taxonomy (GTDB): domain Bacteria; phylum Nitrospirota; class Thermodesulfovibrionia; order Thermodesulfovibrionales; family Dissulfurispiraceae; genus JADFXI01. The sequence continues at coordinate 953,574 of CAVPZX010000002.1, read as the reverse complement.
CTTCTATGGCTGCATTCAGGGCAAGAAGGTTTGTCTGGTCCGCTATATCCTTAATTACGCCGATTATCTCTCCTATCTGCTTGGAACGGTCGCCGAGGGCAGTCATGATTTTCGCCAGATCTTCCACAGTCGCCGATATCTCCTGCACTTCATTCACTGTTTTGCTCACTATAAGCGCGCCATCCTCAGCTGTCTTTAATGTGTCTGCTGATGAAGTTGCTATGTCAGAGCTGTTTTTTGCTATATCGATAACGGTCTGTGACATCTCTACAGACGCTGTTGCCACCTGATTCGCCTTGTTCGCCTGCTCCTCTACTCTCTTTGTCATCTGGATCACTGTCGCTGACAGTTCTTCCGATGACGAGGCAACATGGCTGGCAGTGTCCGAAAACTTCCCTATCATACCGCTTAGCGATTTCTTCATTATGTTCAGGGCCCTGGCTAAAGCGCCTATCTCATCCTTTGATCTTACATCCAAATCCTCGCAGGTCAGGTCGCCTTCTGCAATCTTTCCGGCGACTTCAATGCCTTTATGCAATGGCAGGACTATGCTCCGTGCAATCAATATCGAAATTATTACAGCGAGCACAATCGCAATGCCGCCGATAATGAACATCGATAACATTGCTTTTTTGTATGCACTCTCTGCTTCTTTATAACGTTCCTGGTTGCGGAATTTCTGATAGTCGGCCAACTCATCTACAGACTGGATCAATCTGCGCACTGCCGGACGCGCTTCCCTGTTCATGAAATCGACAGCTTCTCCGTTCTTGTTTGCCATAGCAAGATCTATCACTTTGTTGTTTAACGGCTTTACAGTTTCTGCTGCGGCCCGCACTTTTTCTACCGTCTCGCGGCCTTTAGCATCATCCTTAGGAGTCATTTCATCGACCTTTTTCAAGTCATCATTGTATTTAGCCCTATTGGCGTCCATCGCTTTTATCTGCGCATGTCTCTTTTCGGAATCCGTTACCAGAAGTATGTTGCGGAGAGATATGGATATTTCACGAGTTCTATCTGCTATATCAGTGGAATATTCCATGCGAGTATTGTTGATTTTGACAATCCGTTCAAGATGGTCCTGTAAGCGACCCATGCTGTCGATGCCGATAAAAATCAAAGCTATCATAACTACGGTAACTGCGCCAAACCCTAATCCCAACCTCATCCCGACTTTTAAGTTCTTAAACACCTTTTCCTCCTTCGCCCTCATATTTAAAGTCCAGATCTGCCTGAGAATGTTTTATATACACCTCACATTCTTCGAAATCACGACAGCAGTATGAGAGAGCTTTAAATATTTTCTGGCTGTTCATGTCGATGCAGTAACAGTCCTCATAGGGATTTCCGGTTAAGGGGCATAATTTCTTTTCTGCAATATGCATCGCATTAAATGAATATCAAAAATAATGCCAGAGAAATTAACATTGTTGAGTGTTTTAATTTATCTAATAATTAAAACAAGTTATGACGGAAGAGGGATATGACAATAAATCTTTGACCATCTGGAGAATTGTGTCATGAAACACCTGGATAGTGAAACAATCTTGTGTCATGACACGTACGGTATCGGCGTTCAGGTTTCTGTCATCCGAGGTATGCGGCTATCACGCGCTCGTCCTTCCGCAGTTCATCCGGTGTTCCCTGGATAACAATCCTTCCCCGCTCCATAAGATATACATAGTCCGCCACGTCCATCGCCTTTTTGACCATTTGCTCGACCAGCAGCAATGGCATTCCTGTCTTCTTCAGACGAGTGATTGTTGCCAGCACCTCATCAGCAACAACAGGAGCAAGCCCCATAGAGGGCTCATCCATTAAGATCACCTTGGGATCAGCCATCAGGGCACGCCCGATGGCAAGCATCTGCTGTTCTCCTCCGGAAAGGGTTCCAGATGCCTGGCGGCGCCGCTCACTCAGCCGGGGAAACATATCATACACCCTGTCCAGGTCTCGGGCCGCCTTTTTGTGGAACCCAAAAAAATGCGGCAGCCGGCGATATCCTCCCAGCAGCAGGTTATCCTCAACAGAAAGTGTCCCGAATACCTGCCGTCCTTCAGGCACGTGGGCCAGCCCGAGTCTGGCAATGTGTGACGCATCCATATCCTGAACAGGCATGTCGTCCAACAGCACTAGTCCCCTGGTCGGCCTGACAATCCCGGAGATGGCGCGCATGGTTGTGGTCTTGCCCGCTCCGTTCGGACCGATTAAAGCGACCAGCGCTCCTGTCTTCACCTCAAGCGATACACCCGCAAGCACCTCACTTGCGCTGTATCCCGCATAAAGATTTTCTACAGTCAGCATAGGCGGTTATCACCGTCCTGTACATTACTTTCCATTAACGGTTATCTCTCAGCATATCGGGTCCAGAGACTGCCAATTCACGCACTCACTCCCAAGATAGGCTGCTATAACTGCGGGATTACGTTTCACATCTTCCGGTTTGCCTTTCGCTATGACAAGCCCCCCGTCAAGCACTGTAATCACGTCACAAAGCCCGCTCACCACTTCCATGTGATGCTCAATAAGAATAGTTGAGATGCCCAGCCTGTGTATATTGCGTATTATCTCCACCAGTTTCTTAACATCGGGATTAGCAAGGCCTGCGGCAGGTTCATCCAGGATCAAAAGGTCCGGACGGCAGGCAAGGGCGCGGGCTATCTCCAGGAATCGCTGAGCCCCATATGGAAGATCCTTGGCCGGCGTACGTGCCTTGTCAAGCAGACCGACCATTTCGAGCAATGCAAGAGCTCCTGACTGGGCGCAACGTTCCTCTCCGCGAGCGAGACCCAGAAGCACCATCAGCAGCGACTTATCGTATACGCCCTTCATAGCCACCATGACGTTGTCCATAGCAGTAAGTTCCGAAAATATCTGCAGGTTCTGAAATGTCCTCGAAATTCCCATTCTGGCGGCTTTGTACAGGCTGCCTTCCGGTAGTCGTCTTCCCCTGAGCAGCATGGTCCCTCCGCTCGGAGCGTAAAGCCCGGAAATAACATTCACAAGCGTACTCTTGCCAGAGCCGTTGGGACCGATGAGGCCATGAATCTGGCCTGAGCGCACTACCAGGGAAACTCCATCAAGAGCCCTAACACCGCCGAAATATCGTCTAAGATCCGTTATCTCGAGGAGGGGACTGCCATCAGGGTGCTTTTTTTCGAGCACCAAGTCAATAGGAGCTGCATCGGACAGAGGAGCAGGAGCGATGCGAAGGATTTTTGAAAAGAAACTGGCGGCAAAGCCCATTAGTCCCTCTGGAAGTCCCACAACCACCGAAAACAGTATCAAGGCGAAGATAGCTCTCCGTATATCTTCGATATCTCTGACAAAAATCGCTGCAACTACCAGCAGACTCATGGCGATGACAGGCGCAAGCGCCTGGAACGGCTTGGTGCTTTTCCGGATATAACCTCGTCCGCCTGCGACAACAGCCATAAGCAGACCGGCAAAAGAGATTATCCGGAACATAAGCCTGTTAGAGAGAAGGTTGGGCAGAAGCACGATTAAGGCAGCACCTACAAAAGCGCCCCATAGGTTCTTCCTGCCTCCCAGCACTACGCCCAGAAGCAGGATCACCATCAGGTCCCATACGAAAATCTGAGGTTGAAGATATTGAAAGTTGAAAGCATAAAGCCCGCCGGCAAGGCCTCCGAGAGCTGAACCGAGCGCAAACGCAGCTATTTTGTGACGATAAGTACCCACCCCCATTGCGTCAGTGGCTAGAGGACTGTCCCGCAATGCCTCGAATGTCCTTCCCCATTGGGAGGTGAGAAGATTGCGCATCGCCATCCAGACAATTGCAAGGAGGATAAGACAGAACCAGAAAAACCCTTGTGCCTCCAGGTGCAGACCAAACAGGGCCGGTCGCGTGATCTGGAGTCCCTGTGCCCCGTTAGTGAGGGATTCCCATTCATTGAGTGTGGTTGACGACAGAGCGGAAAAACTTAGCGTGGCCAGGGCAAACTGGGGGCCCTCCAGGCGGAGGGCGGGAAAAGCAAGAAGCGTTCCAAAGACAAGGCCAACCAGCAGGCTTGCGAACAGCGCGCTCTCCATGCCTATGCCAAAATGGTTCACGGCCAGGCCTGCAGTGTAAGCCCCAAGACCGAGAAAGGCTGCCTGGGCGAGATTGACCTGTCCCAGATAACCGACGGTTACATCCAGCCCGATCAGCAAAATTCCGTAAATGGCGAGCAGCGTAAGCAGAGCAAGGACAAAGGGGTTTTTTACAGCCAGAGGAATTGATGCAAGCAGAACAAAAACCACCAACTCTGCACCGTGAATAAAAAAAAGTCTCTTAACCATCATACCTTCCGTATCGCGACTTTGCCAAAAACGCCTGCAGGACGAACAGCAAGTGCAAGAATCAAAAGAACGAGACCCGGTGCTTCGCGCCAGCCGCTTCCTATATAGAAGCTTGTCAGGCTTTCGAGTGAGCCCAGAACAAGACCGACCAGAACCACGCCGAATCCGGAATCAAGTCCGGCAACGACTGCGACAGAGAATGCCTTGAGCACCAGAACAGAAGCCATCGTCGGCCCCACCGTAGTTATAGGAGAAACCAGAATGCCTGCCACAGCAGCGGAAAGGCCGGACAGGCCGTAAGACAGCATCACAGTCCGCGTTGAAGAAACTCCCATAAGCTCTGCAGCATCCCGGTTGACAGAGACAGCCTCAAAGGCTTTGCCTAAAAGGGTCCTGCGCTTGAACGTCTCGATTAGCCCCATTATCGCAATAACGCCGACTGCAACGGATATCTCGAGCGGTGTGACGCTGATTCCGAAAACCTGTATAGCATCAGAAGGTATCGGGGTCGGGAACGGACGGTCGTCGCGTCCCCAGATATTCTCTGCGGCTGAGAAAAAGAACAACCCCAGAATTATAGTCAGAAGAATCCAGCCCTCGTTTTTTTGCTCCAGAGCAAGGCGGACTGCAGCCCGTTCCACGAACAGTCCCAGGAGCGCACCGAACAGCAAACCCCCGATAACCACGAGCCAGTATGGAAGCCCCAGATTCGCAAGAGTAAGGGTACAGAATGAGGAAACCATCACCAGTTCACCCTGACCGAAGTTGATGCTCTTGCTTGTGGCATATGTGAGCTGGAATCCATATGCCACAAGAGCATAGACAAGGCCCATAAAGGCACCGCTGACAACCAACTGGGGGACAACAGAAGCCGTCATGTCAGCCTGCAAATATTATTGGCAATAGCCCTCTGCATCTTACTTGCTCTTCATAAGCCTCTGCCTGTCGGCATTGTTTGCAAAGACAACACGACCGTCTTCAACCATCCCCATTACGACCTGGGCGCGCCGGAAAGCCTCGTGAGTGTTCTCGTTGGCAGGGTCCCACTTGCTGTAAGGCTTTTTCCAGACTGCTATCACGCCCGGAACAGTAGCGCGGAGGTCTTCCAGGGCTTCCTTGATCTTGTGAGTGTCGGTGCTCCTGGCCTGCTTGACCGCTGCCGCAAAGATATAGACCGCGTCATAGCCTTGCGCTGCCGAAACAGGGGAAGGCATCCGGGTCACATTGTATGCCTTGTGATATGCCTCAATAAATTTCCTGGCGCGCGGCGTAACAGGATCTTCGATAAAAGTCTGGGGCATCAAGGTGCCGTTTCCGTTCTTGCCGGCGTTGTCGATGAAGTTGGACATCGAAAGCGGCCACCCTCCTATCAGAGGTTCCTTCATCCCAAGGACTGCCATGCCATTTGCAACTGCCGCCAGTTCAGGACCAATACCCCATATGAGGATAGCCTGCGCGCCGGCTGCCCGGGCCCGTAAAAGCTGGGCGGTCATGTCCTTGTCGCCGATGTTAAATGTATCACTCGCAACAACCCGGAGTTTGTTTCCCTGCGCCCTGATCTGTGACAACAGGTCTTGGTGTCCCGAGACGCCGTAGTTTGTAGAATCATTTAGAATCGCCACCTTCGTGAATTTCCTGTTTATAGCCTCTTCCACCACCATTGCTGACTGAATGCCGTCATCAGCGGCGAAGCGGAATATGGACAGGTCCTTCACACCGGCCTTGCTCCACTGCGTCATGGAGGCTGAACCGGCGGCAGGGGTGATGATTTTGGTGATACCCCTTTCCTGCAAATACCTGTCGCCTGCCATGCAAACGCCTGTATTCACGGTGCCGATAACGCCGGAAAGGTCGCCCATGGAAGCGAGTTCCTCGGCGATCAGGGCGCCGCGCTCATTTCTGGCCTCGTCGTCCCGTTCAATGACCTGGAACTTCATCTTCAGGTTGCCTACCTGAACTCCGCCGCCGGCATTTATCTCAGCTATGGCCAGTTTGGCGCCGTCACGCATGGATACTCCCATCGGCGCTGAACCTCCGCTAAAAGGGCCTGTAATGGCTATCTTAATCGTGTCTCCTGCAAATGCCTGAACTGCCAAAAAAACCACCAGAGCTACCGACAAAAGAAGTCTTTTCATGTTCCTGCCTCCATGCTGCTATGATTTATCACGGAATTAACTTAACTGTAGCAAAATCCATAACACAATTCAACAGCATTTGCAATTTGATTACCGTTCAGCCCATATTATTCATAAATTTATACCAGGAGCAGGCGGGACATGGTGACGGTCGGACTTTGACAGCCTAGGTGACACCAAGGATGGTGACACAGGCTGTCATAGCCTCGGAGCAAGGCTCTGGGGTAGCAGTGGGATGCCTTGCGAGAAGACGGGGTCAGATCTATTCCATATTAAAGGTTGCCACTTCCTTTATGCCCGGAAGATACTCTCCGACCGGCACCAGTTTCTTGCCTTGGTCCATACAGCCGATCACGATTACCCACAACTGATTGAGTTCTTTTTTTTCCCTTTCGTTCTCCGGTGTAAATTTGATCAAAGTCCCTTCCACTCAATTTTCATAAAGCTCCTCCATATTTGATAGTGAAGTTTCGCAGGGTATCCCTGAGTTATTTGCTAAACTTTATCAAAATTTTATTTAAAGAGCAAGAGAGGACTGCCTGTCTGCTCAAAAAATATTTCGGCATATGCGCCGCAAAATGACATTCTGACTTAATGCAAAATATTTGAGCAGACATTTATATAAAATATGGGATAATTGAACTGATGGGGTTTAATCACAGGAAAGAAAACGTTGCCCTGAGCTCTGTAATCGCAAGCTTCCTGCTGGCTGCCATGAAACTGGTTGTAGGTATTGTCACCGGCAGTATCGGTATTATCTCGGAAGCAGCGCACTCAGGCCTTGACTTCGGAGCGGTCTCACTGACCTACTTTGCCGTGAAGGTAGGTGACAAGCCTGCTGACAGGGAACATCAGTATGGACATACCAAAGTAGAAAGCGTCGTTGCGTTGATCGAAACCGGCATCTTGCTCCTCACCAGTGTATGGATTATCTACGCGGCTGTCCATAGGTTGTTGATGCCCCAAACATCGGATGTGAGAGTGGCATGGTATTCTTTGCTTGTCCTTGTTATTTCTATGGTTGTGGATTTTTCGAGAGCGAGGATGCTGAAAAAGGTCGCAATCGAAACAAGGAGCCAGGCACTGGAGGCGGATGCCCTTCATTTCAGGTCGGACATCCTCAGTTCTGCTGTGGTGCTGGCTGGTCTATTGTTTGTTGCGGCAGGCATAGTCCGGGCCGATGCAGTAGCCGGAATCGCGGTCGCTCTGTTGATTGCCTATGCAGCGTTATGTCTTGGCAAGAAGACAGTGGATGTATTGATAGATGCTGCACCTGAAGGGCTTACGGACCGGATCGCCGTTATAACCAGGGCGGTTGACGGTGTAATCAAGATAGAAAAAATCAGGGTTAAACCGGCCGGTCCTTTTGCATTTGTAGAGATGTCGCTCGATGTGAGCAGAACACTATCACTGGAGAACGTTCAATCAATCTGCAGTACTATCGAACAAAAGGTCCGCGAATTACTCCCTGTGGCAGACATAACAATAAATACAAAACCCATCGCCCTTGACTGTGAAACGATCGCTGAAAGGGTACATCTGATTGGCGTCAACCATAATCTGTATATCCATAATATTTCTTCAAATATTGCGAAAGACAAGAAATATATCAGCTTTGATGTCGAAGTGGAGCATAATCTTACCATCAAAGAGGCCCATGAAGTTGTCTCTACTCTTGAACAGGACATCAGAAGAGAGTTTGATGGTAACCTGGACATCAGCGTCCATATTGATCCTTTACGTTCAGAGGAAAGAAAAAGTCAGGCTGTGTCACCTGACGAAGAGACAGAGGTCAGAAAGATCATTGTCTGTGCCGCAGGTACTATTGACCGTATTCATGAAGTGCATAATATCCAGATAAGGAAAACGGAAAAAGAGAAATTGTTTATAACACTGCATTGCTCTTTTGATGACGGTGTCTTATTAGAGGATGTGCATTCTATAACCAGCAAGCTCGAGGGTGTAATATATAAGACTGTCCCAAATGCCGGCCAGGTCATTATCCATGCAGAACCGCTTTTTGCAAAAGATTAAGGGCTCGCGAGCCCTAAGATGCGATCAAAAGTCTTTTAGAGGCCAATGTGGTAAAATAAACAGATTTTAAAAATGGATGCGGAATATTTTTTAAATACAGGGATACTCTTTTTTCTTTTTGGCGCAGTCGGTTCCTTAATAATCCCGCGAAGAGCAAAAGAATATTTTTTTGTCCTACCGGCCATAGGCGCCCTGAACCTTATCATTTCGGGTTTATATCTTTGTTCCGGCGCGGGGATGAATATAGCTTCGGTGCCGATATCGTCCGCCCTTGAGTTTGTCTTTCGCGGAGACCCACTTTCAGGTTTTTTTGTCACCGTAATATCTATTTTGGTCTTGCCTGTATCGATATATTCCATTGGCTACATAAAAAACTCTGCCAATAAAGGGTCGATGGGGTTTCTTTACAATCTCTTTATTTTGAGCATGTACGCGGTAGTTCTGTCCGGCAACATTATTACATTCCTCATATCATGGGAGACCATGTCCGTTGTTTCATATTTCCTCGTAACATTTGACAGGGACGAAAAATCAGCCAGGGCCGGACTGATATATGCTGTTATGACCCATATAGGGACCGCGTTCATAATAGCGCTTTTTTTAGTGCTTTACAAAAATACCGGGCAGATGGATTTCTCATCGATAAAGACCCTTGCCACGAAATTATCCGTCGATATTAAATCAACCGTCTTTATTTTTTCAATAATCGGATTCGGCATGAAAGCCGGCATTGTACCCCTGCACGCCTGGCTTCCGAAGGCACATCCTGCGGCGCCGTCGAATATCTCTGCGCTCATGTCCGGGGTAATGATAAAGACAGGAATCTACGGTTTTGTCAGGGTAAGCATGGACGTCATGGGACAGGGCCCGGGCTGGTGGGGAATCACCATTATTATTATTGGGGCGGTCTCTTCGATACTGGGAGTATTATACGCGCTCATGGAGCACGACATGAAAAGGCTCCTGGCCTATCACAGCGTTGAAAATATCGGAATTATCCTGCTCGGTCTAGGGGCATCAATGATGTTCAGGAGTAACGGCCTATACAGCCTGGCGTCCATAGCTCTTATAGCCGGACTTTACCATGTATTGAATCACGCCGTGTTCAAAGGCCTGCTTTTTCTCGGCGCAGGGTCTGTAATGCATGCTGCGCATACAAAAAATATGGAAGACCTGGGTGGTCTGATCAAGACGATGCCTTTTACTGCGATAACTTTTCTTGTAGGGTCGGTTTCAATATGTGCATTTCCTCCATTCAACGGGTTTATAAGCGAGTGGCTCACCTACCAGTCACTGATACTCGGGTTTAAATCAACGTACATGACAGCGAAAATTATTTCACCCATGGGCGGCGCGGCGCTAGCACTTACAGGCGCGCTCGCTGCCGCGTGCTTTGTGAAGGCCTTCGGCATAAGCTTTCTCGGGAGGCCGCGGAGCCGGCATGCAGAGAACGCCAAAGAAGCACCGCTATCCATGATAATCGGCATGAGCATGCTTGCATTGCTTTGCCTGGTCTTCGGAATATTCCCAAATGCGGCGATAAACATGATTTCTTCATCTGCGTTTCAGCTTACAGGATCACAGGGAATTGTGACAGGAAACTGGTTCCTATATATCAATGATACCCTGGCCAGCTTGTCACCAGTATCGATACTCATCACGGTACTTGTCATGTTCGCTGCTTCAGTTCTTTTTGTCCTGACTGCCGGCGGCAAAAGAAAAACAATATATGGCGATTCGTGGGACTGCGGAATCCCTTCTCTGACTCCAAGGATGCAGTATACGGCAGCAGCCTTCACAAAGCCGATAAGGCTGATATTCAAGAGGATATACCTTCCAAGGAGAGAGCTCAGGATCTCTTATAGTGTGAAACCGTTTTTTGTAAAGGCCATAAAATATACAGGGGAGATAACGCCGTTTTTTGAAAAATATATTTACGAGCCGGTTACGGGCTCCATTTTCAAAGTCGCTGGAAAGGTGAGACTTCTGCAGTCGGGCAGTCTCCATCTCTATCTCCTGTATATATTGATTACTTTAATTCTTCTTCTCATATTCGGACACTGACATGGAATATATGCAATTCATAATAATCATTCTATTTTCCCCGTTGATTCAGGGAGTCATCAAGAAACTCAAGGCGAACATGCAGGGCCGGGTGGGTCCGGGTGTTTTTCAGCCATATTATGACCTCTTGAGGCTTTTTCATAAAGATATGGTTGTTTCCGGCATTACATCATGGATATTCAAGGCGACCCCATACATAGTATTCGCATCGACTGCTGCTGCTGCCATGATTGTGCCGGTCATTACGACGAGTTACCGGTTTGCTATGATGGGCGATGTAATAGCGCTGATTTACCTGTTCGGGTTGGGAAGGTTTTTTATGGCGCTGTCAGGACTTGATGCCGGTACCGCCTTTGGCGGAGAGGGCAGCAGCAGGGAGATGACAGTTGCAATTCTCGTTGAGCCTATGATGATGCTCAGTATATTCACTGCTGCGATATCGGCTGGCTCAACGAACATGGCAAGGATCGCAGAGGCGCAGAGCATCGCTTATACGCCATCGCATATTCTTGCACTCTCCGCGTTTATGATAGCGATAATCGCGGAAACAGGGAGAATACCTGTCGATAACCCGGATACTCACCTTGAACTTACAATGATCCACGAAGGGATGGTCCTTGAGTATTCCGGAAGATATCTGGCGCTTATGGAATGGGCCCATTATATGAAACAGATGCTTCTGTTTACCATTGTCGCAGACATTTTTTTCCCGATGGGTATTTCGAATACTCTGGGAATATCAAGTCTCGGGATATCCTCCGCTCTTTATTTTCTGAAAATGTTTTGCATATCTGTTTTGATGGCGACTGTAGAGTCCACGAGGTCAAAAATGAGGTTCTTTGAGCTGCCGTCATTGCTCGGAGGGGCCTTTGTTTTGGCAGTGCTCTCTCTTTTAACGTATATCATGATGGGTAAATAGGATGAAAAACTGGATTCAGGTTTTTTCAATTATCGATTTCATCTCAGTGGGCATACTGCTGACCGCGATCGCCATGAATGCCTTCAGGAGGCTTGAATCTTATTTGCGGGCCTATATCCTGAATTCATGGCTTCTTTCTTCATTGATAGCCATTGTGGCATTCATGATCGGCGAAACTCACCTTTACATAGCATCTGTCACTACCCTGTTAAGCAAGGGGATAATCATACCCATGCTGCTGAAGAAGGTAGTGCGGAAAATGGATATTACCTATGATGACGAACCATACATCAGCAATACCCTTTCGCTCACAATCTCGGGAATCCTGGTGGCAGTTGTTTATACGTCACTGAGTGAGGGTATTTTTGTCATTGGCTTCTCAAAAAATGTGCTCCAGATATCCATTGCCGTAATACTGATAGGGCTGTTTATCATGATAACCAGGAAAAAAGCGATAACCCAGGTCATAGGGTTGTTGTGCATGGAGAACGGGCTTTTTCTGGCAGGCTTTTCCCTGACCTTCGGCATGCCTATCATTATAGAGTCGGCGTTTTATTCGATATGCTCATGGGTGTGATAATTCTCGGGATTTTTTCTATCCAGATCAAGCGGGCCTTCGCAACTGCAGATCTCGATAAATTAACAATACTGAAAGGATAACGGTCTTTTATGATAAGGGTATTGCTTCTCATTCCGCTTTTTACAGCCATCTTATGCTATTCGTTACGGAATAGAAAAGCTATCGAATATGTAAACTTGCTTGGAGCAGTGCTTCTGACCTTTGCATCGATTGCCCCGATAAGCGCATCGCTCAGTTCACCCCGTTATTCTCTTGGCGGCCTGCTTTATATGGACGCTCTTTCTTCATATATTATGGCAATAGTAGTCGTTATTTCACTTGTTACAGCTATATATTCCATGGATTACATGGGACAGGAGTTTGAACAGGGAATAATAAAGCTGAAAGACCTGAGGCATTACTATGCCCTGATGCATTTGTTTATATTTACGATGCTTCTTACAACAGTCTCGAACAACCTTGCGGTGTTCTGGATAGCTATTGAAGGGACGACTCTTGTGTCCGCGCTTCTGGTAGGCCTTTATAAAAATACCCAGTCAATAGAAGCTGCGTGGAAATATATTATCCTCTGCACTGTCGGTATAACCTTTGCGCTCCTCGGCATCTTCATCACTTATTATGCCTCCACATCAGTGATGGGAGGAAGCGGCACGCTGAACTGGACGGAACTGAGGGACATGGCGAACAAGCTGAATCCTTCAACCATGAAGTTGGCGTTTATCTTTATTCTTGTCGGTTACGGCGCAAAGGCCGGGCTTGCGCCTGTGCACAACTGGCTCCCTGATGCGCACAGCCAGGCGCCAACGCCTATAAGCGCCCTGCTTTCAGGCATACTTCTTAAATGCTCATTTATCGGTATTATCAGGTTTATCATTATAGTTAACAGGGCAACAGGAGATTCTTACGCGAACGGCCTCATGCTGTTTTTCGGGCTGTTGTCCATGGGCATTGCCACAGCCTTTATACTGCTGCAGGACAACTACAAGAGGCTTCTCGCATACCATAGCATCGAACACATAGGTATCATCGCGACAGGAATAGGGATAGGAGGTTTTTGGGGCATCTACGGTTCGCTGTTCCATATCCTGAACCATGCAGTTGTAAAAACACTCCTTTTTTTTACAACCGGAAGGGTAAGGCTCAGGTATCATACAACAAAGATAGAAAAAGTCAAAGGTGTAATCACAAGGATGCCTGTGTCAGGGACCATAATGCTTCTTGCCGCTCTGGCTATTGCAGGCACGCCTCCGTTCAATATATTCCTGAGCGAATTCATTATCCTCAAGGCTGCTGCTGATGCCGGCCAATGGACTACATTGGCGCTTTTTCTCGTATTTGCTACAATCATCTTCGGCGGGGTCCTGCATCATTTCGGCAGTATGGCCTTTGGCAAATCCGCAAGCGGGGAAAACGAAAAAGAGGGAAAGCCGGTCAGCGCTGTCATGGTTGCAATGGCGGCTGTTATGCTTCTATGCGGCCTTTATATACCTCCCTTTCTTGGGAATATGTTGGCCAGTTCGGTTAGAATTATTTTGGGAGTTTAAGGAAAATGGCTGAAAACGAAGTTTATCTGGAACTCGGAAAGGATGCATTCAGGGACCGCTGCGTCTCTCTCGCGAACAGCGGCAACTTTATTCTGCGCCTTATGTTTGCCGTAGACGACAGGGCAGCTGATGGATGCTTTAAAGTATATGCGGTTTTCTCTGAGCGGGGCAGGGATGTTTTTCATATTCCGTTCATGAGACTTGAGGGAGATAACCCCGGATACCGGAGTATGACAACCGATGTCCCGGCAGTGCACTGGTACGAAAGGGAGATACGGGACATGTTCGGTTTGGCTCCGGAAGGCCATCCTGATCTGCGCAGACTAATATTCCACGATGCATTCCCATCCGGCTCGCATCCATTGAGAAAGGACTGGAACATTTCGGACGCCGATTTGAAGGAGTGGGGAGAGGGTACCGCAATAAAAGAGCCGTACCGGTTTATGAAGGTCCAGGGAGAAGGGATTTACGAAATCCCTGTCGGTCCTGTACACGCAGGGATCATTGAACCCGGCCACTTCAGATTCAGTGCAGTCGGCGAGACGATATTTTTCCTTGAGCCGAGGTTGTTTTATACTCATAAAGGTACAGAGAAACATTTTGAGCGCATCGGATTTACCGAGGGGGTAAAGCTTGCGGAAAGGGTTTCGGGGACATCTTCTTTTTCTCATTCATCCGCTTATTGCATGGCTGTCGAGAGAATGTCCGGAATTGAATTGCCGGAACACGCGAAGGCGGTCAGGACCCTGCTTCTGGAGCTTGAAAGGCTCTATAACCACATAGGCGATATCGGGAATATGTGTGCCGGCACAGGCCTGGCAGTGGGATATGCGAAGGGGGCTGTCATAAAGGAAAGGCTTATGCAGCTTAATGGAAGGCTGACAGGGAGCAGATACCTGAGAGGTATAAACACTATAGGCGGAGTTATAAAAGACGTATTCCTGCAGCGAGATGATATCCGCTCAACGGTCGATACCGTAACCGGCGAATACAGGGAATTTATGAAGTTGCTGCGGGGCACGGTCTCGCATGTGGAAAGGCTCCAGAACGCGGGGATATTATCAAAGGATATTGCAATGAAGTTAGGCGCTACCGGCATTGCTGCAAGGGCATCCGGAATTGACGACGATATAAGAAAAGCCCATCCACACCTGCTGTATGGCAGTCTTGATTTTGAGGTGCGCACAATGCCCCAGGGAGATGTTTATGCGCGGATGATGGTCAGGGCAGGCGAGGCGGAATGCTCGATATCGCTGATTAATGCGCTCCTCGAAAGAAAGTTAGAGGGCGTACTATCTGCCGGATTAATAAAAGATGTACCTGATTTTTCTTCCGCATTGGGCTATACGGAGACCCCAAGGGGTTCTGTGTTCTACTGGGTCAAGTCTGACAGTGAAGGCAAACCCTTGCGTGTGAAATTAAGGTCTCCGTCCTATTGCAACTGGCCTTTGGTGCCGTTTGCAGTACACGGCAATATAGTGCCCGATTTCCCCCTCTGCAATAAGAGCTTTAATTTATCTTATTCAGGATGTGATATGTGATTAGAGAAATATTGAAAAATATTACAGCCAGGAAAGGCGTGGTACCCTTTCCGGAAGGGTTCACGGTTTCTTCTGAAGAAGCTGCACAAATTGTGTTGCTCAAGGAAAAGATTGACAGTGTATTTGAAAGGTCTTTAAGGATCAGGCAGGTGGATGCAGGCTCGTGCAATGCCTGCGAATGGGAGTGCACAGCGCTTATCAACCCTGTTTATGATATTCAGAGATTTGGTATTGATTTCGTGGCATCACCGAGGCATGCCGACCTCCTGCTCGTTACAGGCCCTGTTTCGAGGCAGATGGAATTTGCGCTTAAAAAGACGTATATTGCCACACCGGCGCCGAGACTTGTTGTTGCATGCGGCGATTGCACGATCGACGGAGGAATCTATAAAGGCAGTTATGCAGTTACAAACGGAGTCGCCGGCGTAATCCCTGTTGACTGCTATATACCTGGCTGCCCTCCGACTCCTACTGCCTTGCTCAAGGGCCTTTTGGATCTTTTGGATAAAATGATTCATCCAACTGACATTATCGGTGGTTTAGACAGATGAATTAATTCACATGGCATCAATAGGAATGCCTGAGGAGGCTAAAATGGCAGTTTTGAAAGACAAGGTAGCACTCGTAACCGGTGGTTCGCGCGGCATAGGCGCGGCGATTGCAAAACGTCTTGCCCGAGATGGCGCGCACGTTGCCATCAGCTATGTCACATCAGCCGAAAAGGCAGAGGCTGTAGTACGTGAGCTGGAAAGCCAGGGCATTCAGGCAGCAGCATTCAAGGCTGATCAGGCCGATCCTGCTCAAGTAGAGGGTTTAGTGAAGGCCGTAGTTGCACGTTTCGGTCGTCTCGATATTCTCGTTAACAGTGCCGGCGTCTTTATCAAAGGCCTTGTCGGCAACCCAGCCTTAGACCGGGCGGAGCTTGAACGGCAATTCGCGATAAATGTCGGTGGCGTGGCTGCTGCCGTACGCATAGCATCTACGATCATGAACGAAGGAGGCAGGATAATTTCAATCGGCTCCATCACAGGGAGCCGCTCTTCGATGCGGGGCATTAGCGATTATTCGGCAACTAAGGCCGCCATCGCGGGATACACAAGAGGGTGGGCCTGGGATCTCGGACCGAAGGGTATTACAGTCAATGTCATACAGGCCGGCCCTATCGACACCGATATGAACCCGGCTGATGGTAAATTTGCCGCGGTCCAAAAGGCGAGCACAGCTCTTGGCCGCTATGGTCAACCCGAGGAGGTTGCTGCGGCTGTTGCCTTTCTCGCGAGTCCTGAGGCGTCCTACATCACAGGCGCGACCCTAAACGTAGACGGAGGTGTCGGCGCCTGATTAGCTTAAAACTCCCGGGTGGGCATTCTTCATTTGTGCAGTTTAGAAATAAGAGCTGGAACGAACTGCAGGACATCAGCCACCACCAGGACATCAGCCACGTCGCGGATAGGCGCGTCCTTGTCTTTATTGATCGCAACGACGAACTCAGATTTCTTCATACCTGCCAGATGCTGAATAGCGCCTGAGATACCGCATGCGACATAGAGCTTAGGAGAAACGGTCTGTCCGGTCGTGCCGACCTGATGACTGTGCTCGATCCAGCCCGAATCAACAACCGGCCTGCTCGCCCCGAGTTCTCCCCCGAGTGCTTCGGCCAGAGCCTGAATGATCGCAACATTATCCTTCTTGCCTATCCCTCTGCCCGCGCTGACTATTACCTCTGCCTTGGTCAGATCGACTCCTTTTTCTTCAGCTGCCTCATAGCCCAGGAACTCCAGGGACGAAACTGGTCCGGCCAGGTCAATTCTTTCAACCTTAGGCGATCCCTGAGGGCTTCCAACAGGACTGAAGGCGCCGGCCTGGATCGTTATGACAGCCTTCGCCGTTTGCGGCACAACTGTTCTGCGCATTTTACCGTTGCAGCACGTCACTTCATATTTGCCGTCTGCAATTGCGACCACCTCGGATACCTGCGCCATTTTTAGAGCAGAAGCAACATGCGGCGCAAGGTCCCAACCGTAGGAGGAGTGGAGGAAAACGATGACATCGGGGTCTTCGCGCTTAGCGGTTTCCACTACTATAAGCTTATGCAAATCCGGGTTGTATTCTCCGTATTTCGCTGCATCTGCCAGATAAACTTTGCCTTCGAATTGAGGAACGGCCGTATCGTTTCCAACCATGACCACAACCTTTTCAGCACCGAGTCTGTCCGCAAACGCCTGCAATTCATAACTCGAATCGAGCAGCTTCCCTTCCCTGTATTCAGACACTAGTAATGCTTTCAATTGAGCCTCCTATCTTATAACCGTGGTTTTTTCCTTCAGAATGCCGATAAGCTTGTCAGCCATCTCGTTCACTTCCCCTTCAAGCAGCAGACCATGTCCTTTCTTCTCCGGAAGATAGAACTTTTCGGTGGCCGAGGCTGCCGCTTCTTTGAGATAATCCGAGACCGGGTATGAGATGAGCTCCTTTTTTTTGGCCTTCATAATATTGGGGAGAGTGGGATATCGCGGTGTATTGAGGCCGAGCTGACAAGTGACTACTGCGGGAAGACGCAATTTGACGACCGATTTCCGGCCGCCTTCGAGTTCCCTCTTAGCGGTGATTACTCCATCACTGAAGGCAAAGCCGACGAGCGTAGTTACGCAGGAGTACCCGAGGAACTCCGCTACAATCACACCGACCTGAGCAGAACCGCGGTCCTGGGACTGCAGCCCGGTGAAAATAAGGTCAAAATTATTATTCTTCGCGTAACCGGAGATTATCGAGGCGATCTGCCACGGGTCTTTCTGAAAGTAATCATTATCCAGGATGTGCACTCCGCGATCGCACCCCATAGCAAGCGCTTTTTTGATCGCCTCCACAACGCGCCCCGGACCGATAGAGAGTACTGTAATATCCGGCTGACCTCCGAGTTGCTCCTTGAGCTGCACCGCCTGTTCAACGGCATATTCATCGTACTCATTCATACGGAAAGCGAGGTCAATCTCGTCATACCAGATCCCTGCTCCGTTTACCTTGAACCTGGACTCCATATCCGGGACCTGTTTGATGCAAACAAGAACTTTCATACAACCCCCTTCAAATCTGAAAATTTATGCAGTTAAGAGTTTATCCGTTTCGCAACGATCTCTGCAAGGTCTATAGCCTTCAGTATGCCTTCGCAGTCACCGGTCTTGATCCCGTCCTCGAACATCGTGAGGCAGAACGGACAGTTCGAGACCAGGAGCGGAGCGCCGGTAGCCGCGGCCATCTTTACACGTTCGACGTTGATCCTCGCCCCGAGCTTCTCCTCAGCCAGAATCCTGCCGCCTCCTGCGCCGCAGCAAAAGCTTTCATATCCTGATTTATCCATTTCCACAAGCCGGCCTCCTGCTTTTATCAGGACTGCGCGAGGCCCGTCAAAGATATCCTTGTAACGTCCAATGTAACACGAGTCATGGTAGGTGAAGTCGAACCCTTCGGGCGTCAAATCAAGCTTTTTATCGTCTATCAGACCTTTAATGAAGGTGCTATAGTGCTCTACATCGATTTCGAGTCCGAGGTCCTTATAATCACGTCCCAGGGTATTGAAGCAGTGCGGGCAGGTTGTGACGATCTTCTTGACGCCGTAGCGCTTGATGGATTCGATATTTTCAGCGGCCACCATCTGGTATATATATTCGTTTCCCAGTTTCCGCACCGGCTCGCCGCAGCACTTCTCCTCTTTGCCTAAGATGCCGAGGCTGATACCGGCAGCATTGCAGATCTTCACGAAACTCCGGGCTACCTCCCTGTTACGCTTGTCAAATGAAGCGTAACAGCCTACGAAATAAAGGATGTCAACATCGCTGTCCTTCTCCATGATCTTCAGATCTAGTCCTTCGGCCCATTCCCCGCGGGAAGCGAAGGCCAGGCCGAACGGATTGCCGTTTACCTCGGTATTGTTCACTGCAACGCGGACCTCCTCCCCTGGGAAGGCGCTTTCCATAAGGGAAAGATTCCTGCGCATTTCGATAATCTTATTTACATGCTCGATATTTGCCGGGCATATCTCCTGGCAGGCCCGGCAGGTGGTGCATGCCCAGAGCACATCTTCGCCAACAGTTTCGATCAAGCCTGCTGAGGGCTTATCAAATGCAATCTCACCGATCTGTTTTACCACTTTCATAGGCGATAAGGGCTTATCGGTGGCATAGGCCGGACAGCGGTCCTGGCAGCGCTTGCATGAAGTACAGGCATCGGCGTCGAAAATATCTTTCCAGGTAAGGTCAGTGATATGTGCCGCGCCGAACTGCTCAGCGCTCTCGTCTTCCATGTTGATAGTTTGGATGCTCCCCTTGGGCCGCAGGTCGGTAAAGAGGTAGTTGGTCGAGGTGGTGAAAATATGGCGCAGTTTAGTGAAAGGAATTACTGCGATGAAAGTCATGGCAAGGAAAAAGTGGACCCACCATAGGATTCTGTGAATCGAGTACAGCTCGGCATTAGGCATCCCGACAAAGAGTTGTCCCACTATCCTGCCGCCAGGAGAAAAAAGGGCAAGCTGGGGATTTGCCGTGATCTCCGTAGCTGCCATCCTGACCCCTTCGATGAAAAACCCTGTGACCAGGATAGCGAAGAGGAGCGAATGGGCCAGATAATCATCGCGGATTGTTTCCAATCCCCGGGGTTTGAGGAAAAAACGTCGGACCATTAAGCAGCCGAGCATGATCACTGCGGCTATTCCTGCAAAATTGAGCACCAGCTTAAACAGTTTATAAAAGGTTCCCTTGAGGAAAACGGTACCGAACAGCAGTTGAGTGAAGTCGGCCTGAGCCATAACCAGGAGGGTCCCGATGAAGAGCAGGCCGAAGCCCCAGAAAAAAAGCGCATGAAGAATCCCTGGACCGATAACGCGCAATACCCTCGTCTGTGCAAACATATTTTTTATCAGGAGGAGAATGCGTTTCGAAAGGCTGTCGAGCCGGTCAAGCTTCTTTCCCTGCTGATAAGTTGGGATCCGCTGGTAAAAACCATAGACACAGACAGCCATAGCGACAAGAGCGAAGAAATACATGGGCAAAACGACTCCATGTCCAACGTTCCAATATATTTCCCGAGTACTTTCCATGTTGACACCTCTGCTCGAAAAAAGTATTATAATAGTGTACTTCTAGTTAACGTAAATGTCAAGTAGAAAGTTCTTATTATGAGTGAGATTAACATGTCCGGAATTTCCGTGACAATACTTTTGCAAATTTTATTCAATAGCGTTATAATTAACGTAAAGGTAAACTATGAGATTAAATTGTGATGACTGCATCCAGATCAGCGATCTGGCCAAGATGTTGCGTATTACTACTAGGACAATCCGTCTTTATGAGCAGATGGGATTGGTTAATCCGCCGAAAAGGACAGAGGGAGGCATCAGGCTATATGAGCAAGCCGATATCAGGCGGTTCAAGATGGTTCTCAAGGTCAAGGCCCTCGGACTCTCGCTACAGGAGATCAAAGAGCTGGCTGACATCTATAACAGGGAACAGCTCCCGGAAAAGATCATGCCGCGCCTTATAGAACTGCTCAACTCACATATAGATAAAATAAAAAAGCGGATCGGGCAATTACAGTCGCTTGAAAGAGATATAACTGAATACAAAAAAAAGATCGTGGAATATTACCACCTGCCGACCTAATGCTTTGAAGAATCAGGTTTCCGCCGTTCCATGAATGCCTGCAAAGCCTCCCTGGCTTCCGGCGACTTCAGAAGGTCCATGAAGTGCTTTCCCTCATAGGCTATAGTCTCCCGCAATGAAGCAGCGTATCCGCGCTTTAGCAGGGACTTGGCAAGACGGACCGCGGCCGGGGGCTGTTTCGCGAGTTGCCTCGCTTTGGCCATGCTCATCTCGATGACTTCCTCATCCGGAAAGACAGAATTGACGATACCGACCTCGCGGGCCTTTTCAGCAGAGAAGGGTTCTCCTAAAAGGAGCAGTTCTGCGGCACGCTGGTGACCCATCATCCTCGGCAGAAGCAGAGTCGACCCAGCTTCAGGACAGAGGCCGAGGTTTACAAAGGGCATCTGGAAAAGCGCGCTTCGACCGGCAAAGACAAGATCGCAATGCAGGAGCATGGTAACTCCGACACCTACCGCTGTTCCCTGCACTGCTGCTACAATAGGTTTACGCGCTTCGCTTATCGCAGTCAAAAAGACCATTGCAGGGGGCGCTTCTCCGGCGTGCGGAGAAGCCAGGAAATCGGCCAGGTCGTTTCCGCTAGTAAAGCAGTCTTGAGTTCCGGTAATCACTATTACACGTATTCTGTCGTCATCATCGGCACTCCTCAGAGCCCCGATTATTGCAGTATACATTTCAGAATTTAGTGCATTCTTTTTCCCCGGCCTGGTGAATTGTATGATACATATCCCTTCCTGAAAGTCAACCCGTACCAGCTCCGTGCTGTTATCATCCTTCATTTAGTTTTGCCTCCTCTGCTCGCTGTCATACTTTTTTGTGCTGCCGAAACCAGTCTGCAATCCCGGGGAAATGATCATTAACAGCGTCCGGGTGCGTGAGCATTGTTATGTGACCATAATCATGGCGATTGCCGTGCTCGAGTGAGAGCACCGTATACCTGGATTCCTGCATGCCGGCTTCATTCATTGTATCGCGCACATCCTCGGGATTTCCTAAAGCAGGGTCATTTTTAGCGGCAATATACCAGATAGGCGGCAGCTTGATTTTCTTGATGGCCGCCCCGTAATCAAAGCCGTCATCTGAATCCACCCATTCATCTGAATATACCCACTCCCTGCACTGTCGGAGGTACTTGGCTGTCTCATTATCAGAACCAAAACGGATTTGCCTGGCAGGCAGATAGCCTGAAAACATTGTAACCAAGGGGCAGAACAGGTTCCAGATAAGATCGACAATCAGAAACCTGTGGAAGTTTCTGACCCGTTCTTTCCGGCTAGTGCCAAAATAAACGATGGCGCTTACGCTGGCGCAATAATCGGGATATCTTGCCAGAAAAGAAGACAGGAGCACGCCTCCCCATGAATGAGCTACCCAGTAAGGTGGAACGACTCCCCTGAGCCTGAGGATAAAGCTTATAAATGCGGGGATATCCTCCACAATGGCCTCTGTCTGGCCATAGCAGGAGCCTCGTCCGATGGGGGGGCTGCTTTCTCCGTGTCCGCGCATATCCGCAACATAAACGTCGAAGCCGCTTTGCGCCAGGTACGGCGCTAATCCCTTCCCTGATGCCGAGTAGAAGACCCTGCCGTTTTCTATCGCACCGTGCAGCATAAAGACAGGAGGACCAGCCGGCTCTTTCCAAAAACGTTTGAGGTGGAGGGTGTCTTTTCCTGTGACAGGTATGTAATGTGATGAATTTTTCATTGATTCAGGACTCTCTTCCGAGCATGCCCTCCTTTAATCCCTCATCCGCAGGCTTCTCGCCGAAGTAGATGGACAATATTCCTCTGACGAGCCTGACTGATTTGATTGTCCCAAGGGTTTTGCCGTTTTGTCTGACAACTACAGTTCCGTCAGCGCCCAGCTGAAGATCGACCGTATCCCCTTTGACAAAATCAGCCGTAAAAAAAGAGAGGAATTTTCTCACTTCTTCAGAGCCTGCTATCAGGGAATTAGCCGCAAAACCATCTTCAAACGCTTCGATGATCTTCTCCTTCGAGACCCTGCTGTGGACGAAATTCATCCTGATAAGCTTGTCGCCATTATCCTGCAGCACGTCCAGCGGGGTTGCCAGATGTTTAGCGGCATAAAAAGATCCTACATAAACCTTGACGAAAAATTTCTTGCGAATGCCGCAACCGTTCAGCTTCAGAACCTGGTTATTGACCGCAATAGTCTGTTCCACATGAACGCCGGCAACCTCTAAAGCTAAGACGTTCTGACAGACCAGAAGCAGCGCAAATGCAAGAAGGATTGCTTTCATAACTCACCTCGCAATGATAATTTCACCCGTATCAGCCGATCTCGGCTCCGGCTACAAACCCCTGGTGGACCGCCTCGAAGACTGTGGCAGCCTCCATCGCATCGCCCACTACCCTGAACGTGATTCCTTTTTTTTCAACAATCTCCTGCAAGGGGTTATACCTCTTTGTGCCTACCGCAAGAACAACAGTATCCGCCGGGATTTCCTCAATATTCCCTCCGCTTTCTATCCTCACATGCGAAGCAGTGATCTCTATCGCGCGTGCTGTCGTTCTCCTCGTGATCCCGCTCCTTTCCATGTCCTGGAGCATACCCCATCGGGTGGTCTTGCCAAAGTTCGTACCGAGTTTCCCGATCATCTCGACCACTGTCACATTTTTATTTCCGCGTATTGCCAACTGATATAGGTTCTCACACGACTCAGCCTCATGAACAAGGAGAAACTTCAGATCCTCTCCTGACAGCGCCCCTTTTTCCGCCAGGAAGAGAGCCGTCTCCACTCCCACTGCGCCTCCGCCTATGACAACTACATGCCTGCCGGTATTTACCCTGTCTTCAAGCACGTCCCAGGCTTGTACTACATGAGGGAGATCAGAGCCTGGTATCGGAAGATTAATCGATACTCCGCCAGTGGCCAGTATCACTGCATCCGGCTTTTCTTTGTCGAGGAGATCCTGATCGACTTCGCGATTAAGCACGACCGTAGCTCCACTAATGGCAAGCTGACAGGCGAGGTCGTTTATTAATCCCTTGAACTCCTTCCTGCCCGGAGGAGCTCCGGCAAGATGCAGCTGGCCGCCCAGCCGGTCTCCTTTTTCGTACAGAGTGACCAGGTGCCCGCGATCAGCTGCAGCTGCTGCCGCGCTCATTCCAGCAGAACCACCTCCGACTATCATAATTTTCAGCGGCTTGCCGGCCTTTGTCACAGCCCGTTTTTTCTCGTAACCAGCCCGGGGATTGCAGAGGCACTCGACCGCTTTCATCTTGAAGAGATTATCGAAGCATCCCTGGCCGCAGGCAACGCAATGCACGATATCCTTATCGCGTCCGGTCCGCGCCTTCTCGGGAAGCTGGGGATCAGCGATCAGTGCCCGTCCCATAGCTACCATGTCGCATAGCCCGTTTGCGATCATCTCCCTGGCTACTGCAGGATCATTGATCCTATGGCTGGCAATCACAGGCACGTTCACTCTTTCCTTGATGCCCCGCGCCAAATATGCGAAGACACCCCGGGGAACTTCGGTCACGATCTGCGGGACCTCTGCTTCATGCCATCCGACATTGACGCAGAGGGCATCAACCCCTTCCTCTGTCAGGCGGACTGCATATTCCTGCAACTCCGCCCGGCTCGTGCCCCCTTTCATGAACTCATTGCCGTTCAGCCTGACAAGGAGCGGGAAATCGCGACCAACTGCCTGGCGCACTCCGCGGACTACATCCAGGCCGAAGCGCATCCGGTTTTCGATCGAACCTCCATATTGATCCGTCCTTTTATTGGTCAGAGGTGAAAGGAATTCACTGATGAGATACCCTGTGCCGGACAGAATCTCCACAGCATCGAAGCCGGCCTTTTTCACCCGAAGGGCAGCCTGGCAAAAACGCTCTATGATACTGCCGATTTCATCAAGGGTCAGTTCGCGCGGCGTTTCCCTGGTCAGTCGGGAGGCAACGGCTGAAGGGGCTACCGGCTGTTTTCCGCCGAGAAAGAACGAAAAATTATATCGGCCTGCATGGTTCAGCTGAACGGAAGAGCAGGCGCCGTTATCTTTGATCGCTGCAGACAGGCGGGCGAGACCCTGAATGAAATCGTCGCTGTGAGCGCCGATATTCCCGGGATTGCCGGAGAGTTCGTCAACTGTTGCATAGCCCACAGTGATCATCCCCGCTCCGCCTCGCGCCCGTTCAGCATAGAACTCGATCAGCCGGTCGTTGACCTCGTAATTACTCGCCATATTCAGGTGCATTGCAGGCATGAAGATGCGGTTCTTCACCTCAAGGCCGTTTATCGTGATCCGTTGAAAAAGAGGGTCGTTCATAATGTCCTCCAATTATTGATCATAGCGTTCATTTATCCGGAATAAAAAGGATAAGCCGGTTCTATCGGATATCCTAGTGCTAATCCACCACCGCAGCGTAAAGGTCCCTGACGGCCTCGAACAGACCCATATGCTCCAGGGACTCTCTCAGGCGCTCCGGCTCAGCGAGGAAATCCCGCATGAAGAGAATCTGGGAAAGCTTAAGATAGGTGACAAAAGTGTCTCCGGGGGAATCCCCAAAGATCTGTGCGATGACGTCGCGGACCAATTTGATTCCGGCAAATCTCTTCACTTGTCCGGCCCTTTCAATCAGTTTTCTTACATAAAAAAGAACGGTATCATCAACGCTATCCACAGAGAAGCGGTGGCCGGGGTGTATCTCATACCCCCTTAACTTCTCGATCTTGAGCAGACTGTCGCAATACGCGTAATAATTCCTGAACCTGCCCGAAAATGTTTCGAGGTCCAGATCGAGAAGCGGAGCCTGGAAGATGTTTCGCAGGAGAATATCCCCGGTGACCGCGTGGTTGCCCAGGAGGTATACAAAATCGCTCTGGGAATGTCCGGGGCAGGAGAGCCAGCTTATCCCGAGCCTTTCAGGCACATCCGATTCCTCAACAATGCTGTACCTCTCAGGGAACGCAGGGAATATTTCTTCTTTCTGGGTAATATGACTCAGCCCTGCAGCAAATTCGTCGTCGTATCCGCACTCATTCAGGAGTCTCCTGATATAGGCTATCTGTTCATTACTTTCCCTGAACTTGATGGCATCCTTTCGCGGAAGAATGACTTCCGCATCAGAGTTCCGGGAAAGGAATGCGGCAAGACCGTAATGGTCTACATGAGAATGTGTAATGAAGACATACTTCAGGCGCCTGATATCTACCTGCTTCCCCATGAAGTCAATGTTTGCCGGAGTATTGGGACCGGTATCAAAAAGTACCAGGTCCCCATTGATCTCCGTAGTATAGAAGTGGGCCTCGCCGACCAGATAAGGAGTATCTGTCGTATGTTGTTGTACGACCGCATCTACAGTAGTTTTATGCATTTAGCAAAGCCCTCATATGTATTAGAATATATACTTCTCCGCCTCTGCTGCTGCGTTGGCGAGTTGCCGCTTGGCCTGGAGGAGCCCGGCAGCGTCATATTTAGTGAAACGCCTTATGCCGGAGAGCAGCATAGACAGATTATCGCCTTCCTCGATGAAGTAGGCTGCTCTGCGTGCAGCGGTTGCGGTTTTCTCAGCCGCATTGAATGTAAAGACTTTCACTGCAGCTGTGACGTTTTCCTTTTTGTTCTCGCTAAGAGCGGGCAGGATTTTTTCTGCGCGGAGCACAGCGCTCTCGATCGCAAATATATTGATTGCAACGTCCGCTGCTGCCATGAGGATCTCCTGCTCGTCTTTGATCCGTTCCATGTATTTCTGGGCTGCTGAACCCGCGAGCACGAGGAAGGCTTTTTTCAAGTTAACAATGAGCGCCTTCTCAGCGGCGAACGGCACCGTATCATCGATCTCCTCTAATGAGGGGGACATGAGCGACTGGATCGCCTTCATCGCTTCTTTCTGGAGCGGTATCTGACCCTTCATAGCCCTCGTGAGAATAATGCCGGGGATCAGGAGACGATTGATCTCATTTGTCCCCTCAAAAATCCGGTTGATCCTCGAGTCACGGTAGAATCTCTCTGCAGGATAGTCCTCAATAAAACCATAGCCGCCGTGAATCTGTACGACCTCGTCTACAACATAGGACAGTACTTCGCTGCAGAAGACCTTAGCTATGGCGCACTCGACGGCATACTCCTCTATCCCATTCTGATAAACTTCGTAGTACCCGGGAGTATCTTTGGAGATGGTAGCGAGCTTGTTGTCGATAAGACCGGCCAGGCGGTAAATGAGAGACTCCGAAGCAAAGACATCGGCAGTCATATCAGCGATCTTCTCCTTGATTGCGCCAAAGGTCGCGATGGAGACGCCAAACTGCTTTCTGGTATTGGCATACCTGATCCCCTCGCCGAGGGCGGCCCTTGCGCCCCCTGTCGCAGATGCGCCGAGCTTGAAGCGGCCGACGTTAAGCACGTTGAAGGCTATTTTGTGTCCCTTGCCGATCTCGCCCAGCAGGTTTTCGACCGGCACTTTGGCGTTATCGAGAATAATCTGAGTAGTGGACGAACCCCTGATACCGAGCTTCTTCTCTTCTGCCCCGATGCTCAGGCCTTCCGTGGTCCTTTCTACGAGGAAAGCTGTGAAGTGTTTTTTGTCGATCTTTGCGAAGATTGTATAAAGATTAGCAATGCTGCCGTTTGTGATGAACTGCTTTGTCCCGTTCAGGATATAGTACTTGCCGTCGGCTGAGAGGGTAGCTGTCGCCTTTGCCCCCAGCGCATCACTCCCGGAGTCAGGCTCGGTGAGGCAGTAGGCGGCGATCCATTCACCGCTGATTATTTTATTCAGGTATTTCTTTTTCTGCTCATCAGTGCCGTAATAGACCAGAGGCAGCGTACCGATGCCTGTATGGGCCGAGTAGGTTACAGAAAAGGAACCGCCGACGCCGAACTTGTCCGCTACCAGTATAGTCGTCGCCTTGTCCAGCCCGAGCCCTCCGTACTCCTCAGGAGCGTCCATCATGAGAAGCCCCAGGTCCCCGCATTTGGCCATAAGGTCCACAACTATGTCGAAGTTATGGTTCTCTATCTCATCTTTGTGCGGGAACACCTCGTTAATCAGGAACTGCTCTGTTGTCTCACCGATCTGTTTCTGCTCGTCGGTGAAGTCCTCCGGCGTGAAGACATCATCCTTGGTTATTTCCGTAATCAGGTATTCCGCGCCTTTAAATATTTTCGCTGCCATGTTGTTCACCTCGATAGTTTTAGTAGTCATTTTCTCACCTAGCCTTCTTATTTATTATTCCCGTCAGGCGTGTTTGCGCCAGCCGGGACAGGACACCCGCAAGGGGCGTCCCTACATTTTCTCGTAAATTCCCGCAGCCCCCATGCCGCCGCCGATGCACATCGAGACCATTCCGTAGCGCGTATCGGTCCGCCGCATCTCGTGGAGAAGACAGGCGGTCAGTTTGGAGCCGGTACAGCCGAGTGGATGCCCCAGGGCTATCGCACCTCCCTTAACGTTTATCCGGTTTGGATCGAGACCGAGGGTCCTTATGCAGGCAAGGGCCTGGGCGGCAAAAGCCTCGTTGAGCTCGATCAGCCCGATATCTTCCTGTTTAAGCCCTGCCAGCTTGAGGGCTGCAGGAATCGCTTCCACAGGGCCGATGCCCATGATCTCAGGCGGGACCCCTTTCACTGCAAAAGAGACGAAGCGGGCCATAGGGGATTTCCCGGTCTTTTTGAGATACTCTTCGGAAACGACGAGCACTGCAGCTGCCCCGTCCGTCATCTGGGACGAGTTGCCGGCAGTCACTGAGCCGTTCGCCCGAAAGACGGGCTTTAATTTAGACAGAGTCTCCATTGTAGTATCTTTCCTGACGCCGTCATCAATAGTGACTGTCTCTTTCGATCTTTTCATTTTGCCGTTGATCAGTGCGCATTTTTCGATCTCGAAGGGTATGATCTCGTTAGAGAATTTACCCTCTGTGATGGCTGCTGCTGCTTTGCGATGGCTCTCGACCGCGAATGAATCCTGGTCTTTCCTGGAGATGCCGTATTTATCAGAAACGTATTCGGCGGTAACTCCCATTGAGGCGAATGACTCCGGCCAGGTTGAGACCAGTTCCGGGTTGGCGCTGAACTTGTTCCCTCCCATCGGCACGAGACTCATGCTCTCTGCGCCACCGGCAATAATGCAATCGGCAAAACCGGCCATGATCCGCTCGGCAGCCGATGCGATTGTCTGAAGTCCCGAGGAGCAGAACCGGTTCACAGTCTGGGCCGGGACCTGGTATGGCATGCCTGCCCGCATCGATGCGACCCGGGCCATGTTCATGCCCTGCTCAGCTTCAGGAAACGAACACCCGATCAGGATGTCCTCCACTGTCATGGGATCGATATCTGTCCTCTCCAGGAGCCCTTTCAAGGCCGCTGCGGCCAGGTCATCGGGCCTGACATCCTTGAACTTCCCCTTTTTTGCCTTGCATCCTGCTGTGCGATATGCGGCCAAAATATATGCGGCTTTCATATTTATATCCTCCGTTGATGTTTGTATGGGCAATGCCTGTTGTTGCCCTCAATACGGGCGGGCCAAGACCCGCGCGTACACTATCGTCAAACTAATTTCGTAATGCTTTCCCTTTCTTTAGCATGTGCTGGATTCTTTCGAGCGTCTTCTTTTGACCGCAAAGCCGGACAAAGGCCTCCCGCTCCAGGTCCAGCAGGTACTCCTCGGTAATAAGCGTCCCGGCCGGCACATCGCCGCCGGTAATGACATCTGCAATGGTAGATCCGAGGAACTCATCATATTCGCTGATGAACCCTCCCACCCGCATATTCCAGAGCTGGGATTTGATGCTGGCTGCAATGCTCCTCCCAGGCGCTTTCAGGCCGGTCAGAGGCCTGCCCGGGCGGTAATTGGCGGCTAGGGCGATCGCCTTCTGCTTGGCATCGTATATCCGCCTTTCGATGTCCATGGTAACGGCATCGCCGCGGCGCATCAACCCCATCTGGTAAAGCTCTGAAGCGGACGTGCTCACCTTTGCCATCGCGATATTCATAAAGTTCTTGTTGATAAACGGTGTCGGGTCTGTGTCGTACTTTTCCGCCAGCTCGATGGCCCGGATCGCCATCTCCTTGGTCCCACCGCCCGCGGGAAGGAGTCCGACCCCTATCTCTACGAGTCCCATATAAGTCTCTGCATGCGCATTTATCGCATCAGCGTGAAGACAGGTTTCACAGCCGCCCCCGAGCGCCATGCCGTGAGGCGCTGCGACCACCGGTATCCTAGAGTACTTGATCGCCATCATCGCTTTGTGGAAAGATTTGATAGTCAGCGCGATATCATCGTAGTCTCCCTCGGCAATAGCTGTAGCCAGGAGCATGAGGTTGGCGCCTGCAGAGAAGATGGTCCCTTCATTAGCAATTACCAGCCCGATGCCTTCATCCTCAGCGCGCTTGATAGCCTTGTGAACCATCGAGAGTGTCTCGCCGCCGATAGCGTTCATCTTAGTATGGAAGTCCAGGCAGAAGACCCCATCCCCCAAATCTATGACAGAGGCCCCGCTGTTCTTCTCGACCTCTCCTCCAGTTTTTTTCAGTAGCGATAATCTGATGTGATCGGGCCTGCGGGAAATTTCCTTATATGCCTTATCTGGAATGCTGTAGAAATAATTCTTGCCATTCTCGAATTTATAGAACCTCTCTATCGATTTCAGCCCGGCCGGCACCTGAACCCCGTCTTTTTCCGCCCGACTGACAAAATTAGCGACGCCGATAGCGTCGAGCGTCTCGAAGGGGCCGAGTTCCCAGTTGTATCCCCATTTCATAGCGTTATCAACATTGACAATATCGTCCGCGATCTCAGGGACCCGCTTGAAGGCATACAGAAGCGTGTCGCGGATGCTCCGCCATGCAAACTCAGCACCTTTATCACTGCCCGAAAGAACAGTCTGGAGCCTTTTGCCGGGATCATCGATAGACTTGGCTGATTCAACGGAGGAGAACTTGGGTCGTTTAGAAGGAACATATTCTCCCGTTTTGTAATCGTAATAAAGAAACTCCGGGCCTTTGTCGCCGATGATTTTTTTATAAAAACCCTGTTTGGTCTTATTGCCGAGCAGACCTTTTTTTACCATATCCTTCATGAATTCAGCTGAATGGAAGACCTCGCGATCCTCGTCATTCGGAAGGAGTGCGTATGTATTCTCTACGATGCGCAGGCTTGTATCCAGTCCCACAAGATCGGACGTTCTGAAGGAAGCGCTCTTGGGTCTGCCGGTGGCAGGTCCGGCAACTGCATCCACCTCTTCGACAGTCATATCCATATCCATCATGATGCGCGTAGCGTTGCACGATGCATAGACGCCGATTCGATTTGCGATGAAATTGGGCGTATCCTTGGCATGTACAATACCTTTGCCCAAGCGCTTGCCAGCAGCCGAAGCCATGAACTCTGTTACAGCCGGATCAGTATACCGGCAAGGTACGATCTCCAGCAGTCGCATGTAACGCGGAGGGTTGAAAAAGTGAGTGACAAGGAATCTCTTGCGAACATGATCGGGCAGGGCCTCGGCCATATCGTTGACAGAGAGTCCGCTCGTATTGGTAGTCAGTATTGCCTCCTCCTTGAGGTTTGGGACAACCTTCTCGGTAAAGAGTTTTTTCTTGATCGCCATATTCTCGACAACCACCTCGATAACCCAGTCGCACTCCCGGAGTTTTTTAATATCGTCCTCGAAATTCCCAATCTCGATATACGCCGCATAACCGGGGACGAAGAATGCCGCCGGCTTCATCTTTTTCAATCCTTCCAGGCCGGATGCAGCGATCCTGTTCCGGACTATGGGATCACTGAGGCTGAGACCCGCTTTCTTTTCGGCATCATTAAGCTCTCCCGGCACAATGTCCAGCAGGAGCACCGGAATGCCGGCATTGGCTAGATGGGCTGCAATAGTGGCCCCCATTACCCCTGCTCCAAGGACTGCCGCTTTGTTGATCTGTTTCATAGTATCCTCCGTATTTATTTGTTGTTTATATGATTAGTTGCTATTTCAGGCATACATTTTCTCGATCGTTTCTCTGTATTTCTGGCGTATGACTTTTCTCCGGAGCTTCAGGGTAACTGTCAGCTCACCCCCTTCGACAGAGAAATCGCGCGGCAGGAGCGTGAATTTCTTGATAGTCTCGTATCTGGGGAGTTTGCTGTTGATCTCAGCGATCCTCTCTTCATATAGCTGCAGGACCAGTTCGTTGACGATCAGATCTTCTGCTCCGACATATTGGATATTCTGTTCCCTGGCATATCCGAAGAGCCTTTCCAGCTCAGGGACAAGCAATGCGCATAGATACGGTTTCCGGTCGCCGAAGACTAATGCGTTGGCTATGTACTTATCCATAATTAGCTTGTTCTCGATCGGCTGAGGCGCTATATTCTTGCCGCCGGCAGTTATGATAAGCTCTTTTTTACGGTCGGTGATAAAAATGAAACCGTCTTCGACGCGGCCGATATCGCCGGTGTGGAACCAGCCGTCCCGCAACGCCTCGGTGGTCGCAGCATCGTTTTTGTAATAGCCTTTCATCACCTGGGGTCCCCGAAACAGCAGTTCGCCGTCAGCTTCCACCTTAACCTCGGTATGCTCCAGGGTAGTTCCTACCGATCCGAACCTGAGCTGCTCGAAATTGTTGAAGCAGAGGACAGGGCTCGTCTCTGTGAGACCGTATCCTTCCAGGATGGGAAGACCGATGCTCCAGAAGAATTCATTGATGATCTTGTCGAGCGGCGCACCGCCGCAGCAGAAGAGTTTCATATTCCCGCCGAACCTGTCCCGCACCTTTTTTAATACTAGCCGGTCTGCCAGATGGTGTTTGAATGACAGGGACCGAGATGTCTGTTTTGTGATGTACTTGGCTTCAACGTACTCCCTCCCCACCCCTACAGCCCAGTGGAAGAGCTTTTTTTTCACCGGCGGCATCTGGCGCACATTTTCATAAATCTTCGAGTATATCTTTTCAAACAGCCTCGGCACACTTGCCGCATTCGTCGGTTTCAGCTCGAGCATATTTTCCGCCACCTTATCCATGCTGTCCGCAAATGCCATGAGCGAGCCGTTCATTATAATCATGTAATAACCCAATGTCCTCTCAAATACATGACTCAACGGCAGGAAACTGAGGCTGATATCATTTTCGCTCAATACCGCGGTTTTCTTGCTGGTATAAAAAGCGTCAAAAAGGATGTTGAAGTGTGTAAGAATCACTCCCTTCGGCACGCCTGTCGTGCCGGAAGTATATATTAGCGTCAAAGTATCATCGGGTGTGATGGAGTCTATGCCTGCCCCAAGCTCTTCTTTTTCAGACTCTGTGAGGGGTCGATCTGCCTCGGAAAGCTGATTAAAAGTATAGAGGGGCAGCTCCGGTTCACCCGGGAGTTCATCGAAAGATACCGCTAGTTCGAGGTTAGGAATGCTTTCCCTGATAGCGAGAAGTTTTGAATACTGGACCTTGCTCGAGACAAAAATAATCCTGGCTTCAGAATGGTTAAGCACATACTGGACCTGTTCGGGAGTATTGGATGGATAGATAGGCACGGTAACAGCGCCAGTGCTCAAAATTCCCATGTCTGCCATGACCCACTCCGCGCGATTTTCAGAAAGGATCGCGACCGTTTCCCCAGGTTTGACCCCGAATTTTTTCAAGCCGCGGGCCACCATCAGGGCGCGTTCATAGAATGCCTCGTGAGTTAACGTGATGAATTTTCCCTCATGTCTGTATTTCAGTGCCGGCCTTTTCTGAAATTTGTCGGCATTTTTTTTCAGCATATCGGGAACTGATGAATAAGGAATATCCAGCAT
Organism: Nitrospirota bacterium; assembly: GCA_963710375.1. GTDB lineage: Bacteria > Nitrospirota > Thermodesulfovibrionia > Thermodesulfovibrionales > Dissulfurispiraceae > JADFXI01. Next base: position 920,047 of record CAVPZX010000002.1, on the reverse strand, counting down.
GTGCATCTCCTTAACTTTATTTCAACTTAATTCAACTAAATATTTAGATTCTTCCCTTTTCTCCGGCAATTCTTAAAAGTTTTTCCTTTGAATTAGCCGGTGGAACGTAAAGTTCATGACGGCGTGACATTGTCAATGAACCAGTTGGACATGATGATGCACACACACCGCATCCTATGCAGACGTCTTTAGCCACAACAGCGACTTGCTCTCCATTTCCATGGTCTTGCATGCTTATCCCCCCTATATGGCAACTGTCAGCGCAGGTACCGCATCCTTCGCAAGTTTCAGCTGCTACTTCGGGAATAAAGTTGCTCGGATGTACGAAATATTTCCCGGATTCTTTGATACCCGTCATAATGACGCAACAGCAGCCGCAACAATGGCATATATAAGCAGGCTTATTCAAGACATTATCGCAAGTATGGACCAACCCTAATTTTTCAGTTTGATCCAGCACGCGCAGCAATTCATCCACTGTGGCCGGTTTCGCCAGACCTCTTCGTGAGGCCCATTCTGCCGCGGTGCCGAGGGAAGTACAAACTTCAAGAGGAGCTTCGCAGGACTTTCCCAAATGGTGTGCCTTATGGCGGCATGCACATAGGCCGAGAGCACCTCCACCTGATTGCCTGATAATCTCGCTCGCCTTCTCGTAAGTCAAAACCTCGGTTTCCACAGCAACAGGTATAAGGCTTTCATATACCAGGGTCCGCATCGGCTTGGTGTCAATCCCGCATAATTCATCTCTGACGCCGGCTGAGTGAAAATATTTTTCAAAAAGCTCTGCCATATCCTTCATATTTATATTATCTCTCACCCGCATAAAGGTATATTCGAAAAAGCCGACCACCATCGGCGTCATCATGTAATACATTATGTCCTTGCGGGGAATATCCAATACCAGTCCCTTGTCGGCCATGTTGTTTAACATGATCTTCAAGGGTTCCGGTTCGATCCCGGTAATATCGGAAATTTGTTCCAGCGGCATGGGAAGCAAAGGAAATTTACTGCCCAGTATAGCCTCGCTCTCCGTATAGAGGTTATGAAGAATGGTCATTAAGGTCTCGTTTATGGGCGCTCCTATCGGATTCTTATTCAGTCGTTGGGCCAATAAGCGGTAAACTTCGTCCTTGGAATTAGTCAAATGTCCCATGAGAATATCCTCCTTTATTTGCTGTTTGTGGTTAAATGACTAGTGACATTCCCGGCATACATTTTCTCGATCGTTTCTCTGTATTTCTGGCGTATGATTTTCCTCCGGAGCTTCATGGTAGCGGTCAACTCACCTCCCTCGACAGAGAAATCGCGCGGCAGGAGCGTGAATTTCTTGATAGTCTCGTATCTGGGGAGTTTGCTGTTGATCTCAGCGATCCTCTCTTCATATAGCTGCAGGACCAGTTCGTTGACGATCAGATCTTCTGCTCCGACATATTGGATATTCTGTTCCCTGGCATATTCGAAGAGCCTTTCCAGCTCAGGGACAAGCAATGCGCATAGATACGGTTTCCGGTCGCCGAAGACTAATGCGTTGGCTATGTACTTATCCATAATTAGCTTGTTCTCGATCGGCTGAGGCGCTATATTCTTGCCGCCGGCAGTTATGATAAGCTCTTTTTTACGGTCGGTGATAAAAATGAAACCGTCTTCGACGCGGCCGATATCGCCGGTGTGGAACCAGCCGTCCCGCAACGCCTCGGTGGTCGCAGCATCATTTTTGTAATAGCCTTTCATCACCTGGGGTCCCCGAAACAGCAGTTCGCCGTCAGCTTCCACCTTAACCTCGGTATGCTCCAGGGTAGTTCCTACCGATCCGAACCTGAGCTGCTCGAAATTGTTGAAGCAGAGGACAGGGCTCGTCTCTGTGAGACCGTATCCTTCCAGGATGGGAAGACCGATGCTCCAGAAGAATTCATTGATGATCTTGTCGAGCGGCGCACCGCCGCAGCAGAAGAGTTTCATATTCCCGCCGAACCTGTCCCGCACCTTTTTTAATACTAGCCGGTCTGCCAGATGGTGTTTGAATGACAGGGACCGAGATGTCTGTTTTGTGATGTACTTGGCTTCAACGTACTCCCTCCCCACCCCTACAGCCCAGTGGAAGAGCTTTTTTTTCACCGGCGGCATCTGGCGCACATTTTCATAAATCTTCGAGTATATCTTCTCAAACAGCCTTGGCACACTTACAGCACACGTCGGTTTCAGTTCCAGCATATTTTCCGGCACCTTGTCCATGCTGTCCGCAAATGCCATGAGCGCGCCGTTCATCACCGGCATGTAATAGCCCACTGTCCTCTCCAGCACATGACTCAACGGCAGGAAACTGATGTTCGAATCATTTTTGCTCAGTACCCCGGTTTTCTTGCAGGTATAAAGAGCGTCAAAAAGGATGTTGGAGTGTGTAAGAATCACTCCCTTCGGCACGCCTGTCGTGCCGGAAGTATATATTAGTGTCAAAGTATAATCGGGTTTGATGGAGTCTATGCCTGCCCCAAGCTCTTCTTTTTCAGACTCTGTGAGGGGTCGATCTGCCTCGGAAAGCTGATTAAAAGTATAGAGGGGCAGCTCCGGTTCACCCGGGAGTTCATCGAAAGATACCGCTAGTTCGAGGTTAGGAATGCTTTCCCTGATAGCGAGAAGTTTTGAATACTGGATCTTGCTCGAGACAAAAATAATCCTGGCTTCAGAATGGTTAAGCACATACTGGACCTGTTCGGGAGTATTGGATGGATAGATAGGCACGGTAACAGCGCCAGTGCTCAAAATTCCCATGTCTGCCATGACCCACTCCGCGCGATTTTCAGAAAGGATCGCGACCGTTTCCCCAGGTTTGACCCCGAATCGTTTCAGGCCGCGGGCCCCCATCAGGGCGCGTTCATAGAATGCCTCGTAAGTTAACGTGATGAATTTTCCATCATGTCTATATTTCAGTGCCGGTCTCTTCTGAAATTTGTCGGCATTTTTTTTCAGCATATCGGGAACTGATGAATAAGGAATATCCAGCATGTGCATCTCCTTATCAGAGAAAAATCGACCTCACGTAAAATTATAACTAACCTTAACGTACATGTCAAGTATAATTTTGCGCCCCCGCAGTTCAGACAGCGTGGCAAGAAATCTTGGCATAGGAATGGTTTAAAGGCGGTGCTATAATACGACAATTATATAGATATTTCTTGAGGAGATGCCAATGGAAGAAAACAGAATAGAAATTGATGGAGAGCTTTGCGACGGCTGCGGGTTGTGCGTCTCTGTTTGCCCGACAGGGACCATCTCACTCGCAGAAGGAAAGGCGACTGTCTCAGGAGAGGAATCGATCTCTTGCGGGCATTGCGAGGCAGTATGTCCCCAGGAGGCAATCCGTGTCATAGCGATTGATGAAGAAATGTCAAAGTATAAAACTTTCACCATGGACAAACAGTGGCTTCCTCCCGGAAAATTCAGCACATCTGTTTTGGTACAGCTTATGGCCTCTCGCCGGTCCTGCCGGTGTTTCACTAACAAGCCCGTTGACCGGGCGATGCTTGAGGACCTGGTAAAGATCGGGATCACTGCACCGTCCGGATCGAACAGTCAGTCCTGGACTTTTACCATTCTGCCGACCAGGAAGGCGGTGACATCCTTTGCAGAACACATCGCATCCTACTTCGGGCGATTAAACACTACTGCAGAGAATACCATGCTTCGTTTATTCCTGAAGCTGATAGGAAAAGGAGAACTCGATGCCTATTACCGCGACTATTACCAGAAGGTGAAGGAGGCGCTTAAAGAATGGCACGGATCAGGCAAAGACCATCTGCTTCACGGCAGCACAGCAGTCATTATTGTAGGATCTAAACCGGGAGCAAGCTGTCCGGCTGAAGACGCCCTGCTCGCAACACAGAATATTGTACTTGCGGCTCACACCATGGGACTAGGCTCTTGTCTCATCGGATTTGCCGTTACAGCAATGAAGAGGGACCGATCGATCCAGCAGCTAATCGGAATTCCACCAGAAGAGGGCATCCATGCAGTTGTTGCCCTTGGGCATCCCGACGAAGTCTATCAGCGGGTAGCAGGGCGCAAGAAAGTAACCCAGCGATATTTCGAGGGACAATAAGTGGTGCAAAGACTTCGCATTTCAGCCAGTTTGCCGCAACTGACCACTATTGACATCCGCCTTCACAATCAGGATAATGAATTAAAAGGTTCGGTACAATTGCGGCTATTTCAGAAAGTGCTCTTATTATGAATCCCGGAAATAAAAATAAATCTGAAAAGTCAGTCGTCAAAAAAATGATCCTGATCGCAGTTATCTTGATAATAATTTTTATGGCATTAGTGGCTGTCTACCGGTTAACCCCCCATCACCGGAACCTGGAGGATGACTTAACCGGTGTTTTTTCCCAGCACCCAAAATGAATTTATGAGACTCGCAGTTAATTACAGCGTGTATCCGCTCTCCCCGTGTTGAGAGATATCAAGGCCAAGCACTTCTGATTCATTATCGAGCCTTAATCCTATGATCTTGTCCAGGACTTTCAGGATCAGCACAGTAATGCCAAAAGAGTAAACTACTGTCGCCCCTATGCCGATGACCTGGGACATAAGGACCCCTGAGCCTCCTCCTGTAGTGTTAAAAAACAGGCCGTCAGCTCCAGCCGGGTTTATAAGTTTTTGGGCTAAAAGCCCGGTTGCGAGTGTGCCTAAAACACCACCGACTCCATGGACCCCGAAAGCATCGAGCGAGTCATCGTAACCTAGGCGAGTCTTCATATGCAACGCCAGGTAACAAATAGAACCGGCACATAATCCGATAATTAAGGCGGACATGGGTGCCACAAATCCTGATGCCGGTGTAATTGTCGCAAGTCCTGCTATTGCTCCGGTTGCAACACCGAACATGGTCGGCCTGCCTTTGTGAAGCCACTCTATAACCATCCATATCACCGTTGCACCTGCTGCTGCTATATGAGTGACCGCAAAGGTCATGGCGCTCAAGGCGCCTGAGGAAAGAGCGCTGCCGGCATTAAACCCAAACCATCCGAACCATAATATCCCCGCGCCAAGGACGGTGAATGGAAGGTTATGAGGCGTAAAGTCATGTAACTGCCCCTTTCTTTTCCCTATAATTATTGCGGCAGCCAGGGCAGATATGCCCGACGTGGCATGCACTACCATACCCCCGGCAAAATCGAGCGCACCCATATTTTTCAGCCAGCCCCCGCTTCCCCATATCCAGTGTGCTACCGGGTCATAAACAAGTGTTGACCACAAGATCGTAAAAGCTAAAAAAGCCGAAAATTTCATCCGCTCTGCAAAAGCACCGGTAATCAGTGCTGGAGTAATGACTGCAAACATGGCCTGATATATCATGAATGCGATATGAGGCACTGTAGGAGCATACGCAGGATTGGGCTCAAAACCAACACCGCTTAACCCTATCCAGTCGAGATTGCCGATTATTCCATGCACATCAGGGCCAAAAGTTAGGCTATATCCATAAAGTATCCACTGTAGACTGACGACTGCGATTGCAATGAAGCTTTGCATTATTGTGCCGAGAACATTTTTCTTTCTCACCATGCCGCCGTAAAACAGCGCAAGGCCTGGTGTCATCAACATTACCAATGCAGCGGAAAGAAGCAGAAAAGCAGTATCTCCAGTATCTATTTTGCTCGTAGTCTGCGCGAATACATTCACTGGTAACAGCAATAAACCTATTGAAAAACAATAAATAAATTTTCTTATCCGCATTATCTGGCTCCTTTGGTTTGATAATTTAAAGTGTAATCATAAAATAAAATCCCGGAAAAAAGCTACAAAAATGTAGGATTTACAGGAAGGGTTGATAAACAAAATTAATAGTCATAAATATGAAATTTAATTTGACATCGTCATGTCATTATAATATTATGAAATCAAGATGCAAAATGAAATAGTGCTGTTGCATATAGAAACGATTGAAGGGTAAACACTTGAGAATAGAAAAAACGATCGACAGGGAAAGCCAGCAAAAGCTATACGTCCAAATATATACCATCTTTAAAGAAAAGATCATACGAACAGAGTGGCCGGAAGGGATGCAGATACCTACCGAGGACGATCTTTGCAGGCTATACGACATCAGCAAGGCAACGGTGAGGGTTGCTATTTCGGACCTGGTTAGAGAAGGGTTGCTTAGAAGGATTCAGGGCAAAGGCACTTTCGTAGAACATTCTACACAGGCCCTCGGTTTATGCATGCGAACAAGATTCACCGGCGACATGTTTGGCGAAGGGGTGAGTCTCACAAGGGAACTTCTTAACAGAGGCGTTCAAAGTCCGCCAGATGAAATCAGGACTTATTTTGAGGAAGAAGGCGTTCTGTATTATTTCCGATGCAAATGCATGGATGAAGATGAGCCTGCATTTCTGGAGGAATCTTATATCCCGATGGCTTTGGTGCCAGGCATTGAAGCAGAAGATATCGGACAGATATCTCTTTTTGATCTTCTTCAGGACAAGGCAATTGTGAAAGTTTCACGGGTATTGCAGACTATTGAGGTTGCCGAGATAAAAGATGAGGCTGCTGCCATCTTGAAGATCGCTTCAGGATCTCCCGGGCTCCTTTTGCACAGGCTGATCATGGGACCCGAAGAAAGCCCTATAGCATATACGCGGCTGGTTGGCGCCGGCACAAAATATAAGATTCAGACTGAGTTTGAAAAAATTAAATAAAAAGGAATAAAGGAGGCAAATACCATGAGTATTCCCAGGCAGGTTTTCGAGTTTTTGAAGATGGGTTCTATGGCACATGCCAGGTGGGAGATCGAGACTTCCATGAGCATAATGAGGAGCAGGAAAAAGCTTCTTGTCCTATTGGCGATGCTGCTTCCCATCCTGGCTGTCAGTTTTGCAACAGCAGGAGAAATGATCGGCGGCAAGGAAGCCTATGCGCCTTCCTTTTATTCCACTTACATTTTCATCGTTTCCATTGCGATCGGATTATGCGCCGGACTGATCACCGGCTGTATAGGCGCCGGAGGCGGATTTATCATAACCCCTGCGCTGATGGCCGCAGGGGTAAAAGGGATTCTGGCTGTGGGAACAGACCTCTTCCATATATTTGCAAAAGCGATAATGGGCACTGCTGTCCACAAAAAGCTCGGCAATGTCTCGGGGAAACTGGCAATGGCGTTTCTCGTGGGTTCCGGCGGAGGCACGTTCATAGGAGGCGCAATCAACAAGGCGCTCTATAATTACGACCCGAATCTCAGCGACTTTTTTATAAGCTCAATTTACGCCTTAATACTGGGGTTTCTCGGATTCTATGGGCTTATCGATTTCATAAAATCGAGCAGGGCCAAGGGTGCTGCCACTGCCGATGCTCATGGCGGAACATCCGGACTGACTAAACTTGCTGTGGCCGTGCAGAACGTGAATATCCCTCCGTCAATTACTTTTGACGAAGATTTTGTGCCCGGCGGAAGGAAAATCTCGGGCGTAGTCGTTGCCCTTGGAGGCGTTGTAGTAGGCTTTTTGGCTGCCATAATGGGAGTGGGCGGCGGCTTTGTCACTTTTCCGATGTTTGTATACGTCTTCGGCGTTTCTTCAATGACAACTGTCGGCACCGATATCCTTCAGATCATTTTCACTGCGGGACTGGCATCGATAGTGCAATATGCAATTTACGGGTATGTATTTTATACATTGGCGATGGGCATGCTCCTCGGCTCGCTGATCGGCATCCAGGTCGGAGCCCTGACTACCAAGGTTGTTAAAGGCATCCACATAAGGGGATTTTATGCTGTATCGATCCTCGCAGGTTTCATTAACAGGGCTGCAACGCTGCCTAAGAAGCTGGTGGAGTTCGATATAATCAATGTCTCAAAACCTACGGTCAAAATGATCGAGTCGGCCGGGAATATCATATTCTGGATAGTGGTAGGCATGTTTGCCGTTTGGGTGGTCAGCAAGTTTGTAATGAATATTGGTGAACTCAGGGGCGACTATGATGAATATATAAAGGCCACCCTGGTTAAAGAGGAGGTGTAACATGCTTATACGGAAGAAAAACCGGTTTTGGACAGGGCTTCTTTTCAGTGCGTCTTTCCTGGTCGTTCTGCTGTTTATTTTCTCACCTGTCTTTAACGGGAAAAACGGGCTCGAGTTCGCGGATGACACCTTTAACAAGCTTGCGAAAGGTTCATCATATTTCATACCGAAGGTGGCGAAAGAAGTGGAGCCTTTTGCCGGTAAGCAGTTTACCGCCACTGTTAAGCTTGAGAAGGCCGATGACGCCGCCCGGACAGCCAGGCTTTTCACTCTGGCAGGAGCAACTGTTGAGATAAAACAATCGACATTAAAGATGGGTGGAGACCTCGGTGTTGTGCTGAAAAGCGTGCTTCAGGATTCGGATGCAATGTACAATAACAATGGCAAGGCTGTTTCGGACCGCTACGGGTATGATGAAATGAAGGTTATGAAGGACTGGTTTCAGGCCTTGTCTGCCATGGAGAAGGTGATGAAGAAAGACAAACACGTTAATGAGGCGAAAATTGTCTCCGAAGTCAACAGAAAGGCAATTGAGCCTGCATATAACTTTTATAAAATCGATGCTCAAAAAGTGAGCGAACATGCCGTGCTGCTCACAGGGCTGCTTATATTTTATGTGCTTTACACTATGTGGTGGGGCTATGGTATTTTCTATACATTCGAGGGAGTGGGCCTTAACATGAAAAAAGCGAGGGTCAAGAAGGAAGTTTAGTCCAACAATCGAGAGAGGACTATGTCGAAGCTCCATCAATTTGCAGGAAAATTAAAGGAATGGATAGTAGGATGTTCTAAGGTCCTTTGGATTCGCGATATGGCAGACGACCAAGCCTCGTTAGGAACTACAGACAGATACAACAGGCTGAAGGTCAAGATATTTCTGCTCATCGGGATTCTTGCCGGCATCCCGCTCATGATCGTCACAATCGCGAGTTACCTGGGTCTTCAAAGCAATGTGAAAGAAGACATCAACAACCAGGTCAAGTGGCAGCTGGAGAGCACGTCGCAATCCATAGGGTTCTTCCTCGCAGAGAAGCTCTCTGCCCTTCGGTTTCTTTCTGCGACCTATACGTACGACCAGGTGTCCGATAAAAAAGTGCTTTATCCCTTGTTCTTCAATTTCAAGAATGAATTCGGCGAGTTCGTCGACCTCGGGATAATCGATGCTAAAGGTATCCAGCGCTCGTACGTGGGCCCTTACCAGCTAGAGGGGAAAGACTATTCAGGCCAGGACTGGTTTAATGAGGCTGTGGTAAAGGGTGTCTACGTCAGCGAAGTCTTCATGGGATACCGTAAGATTCCTCATTTCGCTATAGCGGTCAGGAGAGATATCCCCGGAAAAGGTTCCTTCTGGATTCTGAGGGCCACGATCGACATGGAGACGCTCTACAGGTATTTGTCCACAATCAATCTCAAGCAGGACGACGACGCGTTCATCATCAACCGCGAGGGGATTCTTCAAACCCCTTCCCGGGCACATGGCCGCCTTCTTGAAAAGGTCCTTCTCGACATACCTACCCTAAAACAGGGGATTTTTCTAACCGATATGATGATCGGCGAGCAGGGCAGCTTTATCCTCGGGTATGCCCCGATCCGGAACTCCCAATGGTTCCTGGGCTTCGTCGTCAAGTTGACGGTCTATTCGAAGCTCTTCGGAATCTTCCGAAGCGGTCTCGCGGTGTTTTATCTCGTTGGGGTGCTTATCGCAATAGGCATAGCCGTAAACCTGCGCATAACCTTCACTGTCGTGAACTGGATCAAGGAGGCGGAGCAAAAGAGGGAGGAAGCGATCGTCGAGACAGAGCACGCGGGGAAGCTCGCGTCTATTGGGAGGCTTGCGGCAGGAGTAGCGCATGAGATCAACAACCCCCTGGCGATTATCAATGAAAAAGCAGGACTTATGAAAGACATCCTCCAGATTTCCGGCGACTTTCCCAACAAGGAGAATTTCCTTGCGCAGATAAAAGGGATTACCGACAGCCTGAACCGCTGCAGAACGATCACCCATCGCCTGCTGGGGTTTGCCAGGAGGATGGACGTTACCCCGGTAGAGACGGATATCAATGAAACGATCAATGAGGTCCTCGGGTTCGTCGAGCGCGAGATCTTATATAGAAATATCCGCCTCTCAATGAACCTCGGTGAAAAGATTCCGTTGGTGCTGATCGATAAGGGACAGATCCAGCAGGTGTTTCTGAACATTATCAACAATGCGATTGACGCCGTTAGTGACGGAGGGCTAATCTCCATAGGAACAGAGCTTAAGGACCAGGATACCGTACACGTCACCATACAAGACAATGGCTACGGCATCCCGAAGGAAGCACTGAAGCATATTTTCGAGCCCTTCTACACGACAAAAGAGAAAGGAAAAGGGACCGGTCTCGGGCTCTCAATATCCTACGGCATCATAACCAGGCTTGGGGGGACGATTGCGGTCGAGAGCGAGGTGGGGAAGGGAACGTCTTTTTCGATAGAGATACCCGTCCGTAAGGAGATCGGGTAAACGGAGGTCATATATGTTGCAGACAAAGGTGCTTATTGTTGATGATGAGGTAGATTTTGCGTCAACGCTTGCGGAACGTCTGCAAATGCGGGGATACATTGCAAAGTCGGTCTATTGCGCTGAGGATGCCATTGCACTTTCGAGGAGCGACCCTCCTGATGTCATGCTGCTCGACTTGAGGATGCCGGGGATGAGCGGTATCAAAGTGCTCCAGACGATCAAGCAATTCAACCCGTCCATCCAAGTCATCATGCTGACCGGGCTCGGACCTTCAGAGGAAAGCGCCGAAGGGATGAAGAGCGGGGCGTTCGACTACATCATGAAGCCAATTGATATCGAGAGCCTTGTCGAGAAGATCGAAAAGGCGAAGAGCAATAAACAGGAAAAGGGGGCATAATGGGAGACAACGGTCCGGCTGACATGAAGGAGTTGCAGTTCAGGTTCATCGGGAGTATCATTGCAGGATTCACTCATGAACTAAAAAATCACCTTGCAATCATCAAGGAGTCTGGAGGCTTGCAGCAGGACTTGCTCTCTATGAGCAAGAAGCCTGATAGAGACGAGATCCAAAAGTTCCTCCGGTCAGTCGACTCCCAGATCGAGAAGAGTCTTCAGTTGATCACCTTCCTTAACCGGTTTGCCCACAGGATGGACAGCCAATTCTCTTCCTTTGGTGTGAATGAAGCTGTCGAGGAGCTTGTTGCCTTGTTGGCTAGGGTTGCTTACCAGAAAAGGGTAGAGTTCACTAAGGATTTCGAACAGGGTATTCCGCCTATTCACAGCAACCCGTCCATGCTTCAGCTGCTGGTATTCTTTATCATTGAAGACTTGATGAATAGTTTCGAAAGAGGAGGCTCTATCACCGTAAGGACCTCAACTGCAAACGATACAATAAGAATTGCGATCATACCGAAAGGAAATATAAAGGAACTTTCAGGAGAAGGAGAGTATCATAAGGTCGAAGAGATCAATAAAGTATGCGGGGAACTGTCCGGGGCCCTTGACCGGCAGGGCGCAAATGGCGAAACGGTGATTATTCTCACTCGCAGAGCTGTTTCTTAGATGAAAAGAAAGAGAGCATTTGCAGCTGGCATAATGAATGCCCAAATTGGCATATAACGGTCTTCAAAGGAGGTTGACATGAGGATTTTGGCGGTCTATGATGGCACGTTGAATTCGAAGGACGTTGTGAGGTATGGATTGTTCAGGGCAAAGACCACTGGCGGCGAACTTCACGTCATCCATGTGCTCAACAGCGCCCTTATTACAGAGTATGCGGGGTTCAACGCCGAGGAAACCGCAAGACGTGAGCTTTCGTATTACCTGGCCGATGCTGAGAAGATCATTGCTGAGGTTGGGAAGGGTATAAGAGTGAGCTTCACCACCATGGACGGCATACCCGAGGAAGAGTTTGTCAAGTACGCAAGGGACAACAGGATCGAACTGATCCTTATTCCTGAAAAGTATGCAGACATCGGCAGGCGCGCTCCATGCCCGGTCTCCATCGTCCCAAGCGATTTCTCCATCTTCAAGATTCTTCTTGTCGATGATGAGGTAGAATTTGTGAACTCTCTCGCAAAGAGGTTGAACCTGAGGAATCTCAAAACGAGTGTTGCGACTAGCGGAGAGGAGACGCTTGCCTTTGTCCAAAGAGAGGAGCCGGACATTGTGATCCTCGATTTGAGGATGCCGGGGATGGACGGGATCGAGGTGCTGCGGCAGGTAAGTAAAACCCACCCTGCCATGCAGGTTATCATCCTCTCTGGAAGGGAGACTAAGGGTGACAGGGAGGAGGCTGCAAAGTTCGGCGCTTTTGATTTCGTCAACAAGCCTGCAGACATCGATGTGCTCGCAGGCAAAATCAAGGAGGCCTACTGGACGAAAATCGAAAGACCGCAGCAGAGAACCGCTGTTGCCGGTTCTTGAGGCTTCAGGACTGCTGAAGACAGCCAGGCATCAAAAAAGTGAGGGCATGTTTATTTTTTAAACAAGTTTCATTACAATAGAGCAATTGATGCAAAACTCGTTTCAAGGAGGTTCCTGTGAGGAAAAAAAAAGAAATAAAAGTCCTGCTGGTTGACGACGAAAAGGACTTTGTCAATACACTTGCCCAGCGGCTGAAAATGAGAGATCTCAATGTCAGCTGTGTGTATGACGGTGAACAGGGTCTTTCGAGGGTGAAGCAGGAGGAGCCTGATGTGCTCGTGCTCGACCTGAAGATGCCCGGACTTCAAGGCATGGAAGTGCTTCGCGAGGTAAGAAAAACAAATCCCAATATGCAGGTCATAATCCTGACCGGTCACGGGACCGAGAAGGACGACGAGGAAGCCAAGAGGATCGGGGGGTTTGATTTCCTGAGGAAACCGGCTGATATCGATCTCCTTATGACCAAGATCAAGGAAGCTTACGCCGAAAAGATCGAGAGGGAGATGACCGCCATAACCTTTGCTGAAGAAGGAGTTTTCGACACCGCTCGCAAGATAATGAAAAAAGAGGAATGAACGACATACTCACGAAAGGCCCCAAAACCAAGGTCTTTTTTGCAGGCGTAAGTAAAGGTGCGCCTGAAAAGGTCATCAAACAGGCGGTTCGCGGCTCAGCTGAAGCTGCAACTGATTTTTCCTGGCTGTCAAAGGGCGATGCCGTATTCATCAAACCTGCCATCAATTCCGGCAACCCCTATCCTGCTACCACCAGCCCCATTGCTGTTGCTGCTTTGATCGAGCTCCTCAGGGAAAAGGGGGCGGGCCGGGTAATCGTGGGGGACATGTCGGGTATCGAGCATGTGAGATTTTCACAGACAAGACTGACCGGAAGCTCTCGTAAGTTGATGGAGACATGCGGCATAGCTAAGGTTGTAAATGCCTCAGGCGCTGAGATGCATTTCTTCGAGGAGGCGGGATGGGATGCTTTTTATGAAGAAACCCCGATGATGGGTTCCAACTGGAAGCGCCCCGTGATGATGCCGAACATCCTCAAGGAGGTCCAGCATATCGTGCTCATGCCCCGTTGCGGCAGGCATGTACTGGCTGGCAACTCGCTGGGCCTGAAGGCTGCAGTGGGCTATTGGCGATACGACACACGGCTGGAATACCATCACGATGCATCCACCTTCCACGAGAAAACAGCCGAAGCAAATACTGTGGAAACCCTGCTCAAGAAGCAGCGGCTGGTGGTTACAGCAGCAGACAAGATACTCACCACCTTTGGCCCGGATAAAGGTCGGGTCTTTCAGCCGGAGATCGGCTTGATGATTGCCTCTGAGTCAGTGGTTGCCCACGATATGGTATCGCTTGCCTGGCTTCTGGAAAGCAGGCGCGCTATGCCGGATTCGGAAAAGTATGGCTTCATGTATAACAGCAAAGTGGTTGCCAGATTAGCCAATAACTTCGTTGTAAGCTGGCTGGGAGGATGGGGACAGGCCCTTGCCTCGGAACCCTTTAACAAGAACCCTCTCAATTCTGTCTGGGACGACCGGGCCCTCAACCACGCATACGATGTCTTTGGCGGTGTGCCGGAAATTATCCTTGAAGCCTCAAACAACATAGTCCAGGCCGATCTGAAAAAACGGCTCAGCGAGATGACCCTCTTCCCGGCTGAAAAGTTTTGTTGAGATAAGAAAAAGGCGGAATTGTTCTCCGCCCCGCAAAGTAAAGTTTTTCAGCTCATGTCAATCTCTGATAATATTTTATCTCATATTGTACCCGGGTGTCATGTGCTGCCAACTGTTTATTCTGCTGGTGTTACCACCGCCATCACTACCAGTTTTTCACCCCTATTTGCCTCAAATCCGTGCTGCACCATAGGGTCACAGAGGATACATGTTTTTTCATCTGCCTCTATGCGCTCATCGCCGATAGTAAAAGTACCTTTCCCCTCTACACAGTACATAAGCAGCCTGAGCGGCGCTTTATGAGGATCGAGTTTTTGCCCTTTATCAAGACACATCAAGGCTATGCGCATTTCAGGCTTGTCGGAAAGCATTTCCCTTGAAATCTTGTCAGGACTAAATTTTATCAACTGCTTGAGATTGAGCACTTCCATATTATCCTCCTATTTAGTGGTATTAGAGTCTATCCTTGTCACTTTCATAATTATATTTTATCAGGAGACTACATATCTGACCTTGACACAAGTCAAAAAGCAGCGGTGTAGAATGCGATCTTATTATATGATTTGGTTGGCGCAAAATAAAAACTGAAAATTTGACTTATGTCATAGTTAACGGCCTCGCAAGTTGTGTAAAGTAAAGTCATGGATACCAGAAAAAAACGTGAGCAAAGGCGGATGACATGGAAAAATATCTAAGCAAAGGCATTAAAGAAGTTATCACCGAGTTTCCTGCAATAGGCGCCATTCTCGATGAACATAGTATAGGCTGTACCTTGTGCGGGGTCGGCACCTGTCTTTTAAAGGATATCGTTCAGGTCCATAACCTGCCGCAAGAAGAGGAAAGAGTTTTAATGGCAAGAATCAGCAGGATCATATACCCTGACAGGAATATCCAAATACCCGTAACTGAGATAAGGAGCGCTTCCGCCGGAATAAGGGAAATAAAGTGTTCTCCCCCGATACAGGGGCTGGTGGATGAGCATACTGTTATAAAAAGAGTGCTGGCGATGATCCCTAACATTATTGAGGATCTGGATGTGTCACGGATTGAAGACAGAGCGTTGGTTCTGGACACGATTGATTTTATCCGCTCTTATGCTGACAGGTATCATCACGCCAAGGAAGAGGACATCCTTTTTAAGGAGTTCGACGAGAATCTTGAGATGGTGAAGATTTTCAATGAGGACCACAGGATAGGCCGGGGCCATGTAAAAGCGATTCTTGATGCGCTGGAGACAGATGATAACCTGTCGGTGCGCGAACACTTTATGGGTTACAGAGAGCTTCTCACAGGACATATCAAGAGAGAGGATGAGGTGCTTTATCCCTGGATGGACAGGAATCTTTCAACCTCTCAGATAGGCCGCCTGTTTAGCAGGTTCACAAGTGTTGACGGTCAATTCAGGGATGTAAGTGAAAAACAGGAGGCATTTGTAAGAACACTGGAAGAGAAATATAAGTATGAGGAGGTAAAGTAAAATGGCATTCGAAGGATGTCCCGGATCTAAGATGGTATATTTCGAGGAAAAAGAAGCGAGGGACGTTGCTCCTGCCGCAAAGATAAAATCCGAGCTCAGGCAGTGGCCTGTGCAGCTGCACCTGGTCTCGCCGCTGGCGCCTTATTATCAGGGCGCTGACGTGCTGCTGTCAGCTGACTGCGTAGCCTACGCGCTCGGGAATTTCCACAGCGACTACCTGCAAGGAAAGGCACTGGCTATTGCTTGTCCCAAGCTGGATGTGGAGCAGGATATTTATGTTGACAAAATAAAAAGCCTGATCGAAGATGCTAATATAAACACCCTTACTGTAATGATAATGCAGGTGCCATGCTGTTCGGGGTTATTGAGGCTCGCGGAGCAGGCCGCGCAGGCTGCCAACAGAAAGGTACCTATCAAGTATATGGTGGTAGGTATGCAAGGAGAGATATTGCAGGAGGCATGGATTTAAGGCATGAAGAAAGGCGTAAGTATGTTTGTTATTAAACTATAATATCCAGCGCGCAGCGGATAATTATTAAGGGAGAACTCTATTGGACGATACGACAGAAAAGAAAGACATCCCCCTGGAGATAGAAATATCGGATGATGATATTTTTGAGGCTATGAAGGATATCCAGGGTTATCTGGACATCACTCCTGCCGACCTGAAAGAGATTTACAAGTTTGCCTATCGCCACGCCTTAGACAGAATCATGAGGTCGGTCAGGGCCCGTGACATAATGACAAGGGAGGTTTTTGCAGTCAGAAGATCGACCCCTCTTAAGGAAGTTGCCGAGGTGATGGCCACTAAGGGAATTTCCGGTGTGCCCGTTGTTGAAGATGACGGAACAATAGCAGGGGTCATTTCAGGAAAGGATTTTCTGGGAAATATGGGCGCCAAAGACAAAATGAATTTCATGGCTGTTGTTGCAGAGTGTCTTAAAGGCGAGGGATGTGTTACGATGCCGATCCGCTGTAAGAAAGCCGAAGACATAATGAAATCTCCGGCTATAACTGTTGACGAAAACACAACGGTAACGGAGATAGCAGGCATTTTCGCTGCAAAGAAAATAAACAGGGTGCCTGTTACGGATAAGCATGGGGCGCTCATCGGTATTGTTTCGAGAGCAGATATTGTGCATGGCTCTACGGTCAGGATCAGGACGTGACTGCAATGCCCCGCTCCATATGATCAAGGAATATCTGAACAAGATGAAGGGCTCGACCAAGAGCCCTCCCGCAGTAAGCGTCTCTGAAGTCCTATGGTCATGGATAGGTGCTTTTCTGGGCATAGCGACAGTTGCCCTGGTCAGTTACAAGCTTTTGGAAGGCACAGGGCTTACCATGATAATAGGATCGTTCGGCGCTTCAGCAGTGTTGATTTACGGTGCTATAAAGAGTCCTCTGGCTCAACCGCGAAATCTTGTTGGCGGGCATATTCTTTCTGCGGTTGTCGGCGTCGCTGCCTATCAGATGTTCAATAATCAAATCTGGCTTGCCGCCCCTTTGGCAGTTGCAACGGCTATAGCCGTGATGCACACTACAAAAACACTGCATCCCCCTGGCGGAGCAACAGCCCTCATTGCAGTTATAGGGGGTGAGAGCGTTCATAAGCTTGGATATTTATATGCAATTCTTCCTGCGGGTGCAGGCGCAGTGATTATGCTCCTGGTCGCTCTTTTGGTAAATAATATACCTAAAGCGAGAAGGTATCCCGAATTCTGGGTTTAGTCCCCATCGTGCAGTCTTTTCTCCCCTTCGAGACAAGACCTGCGGGTTTCAGGCATATGGCAGACATGATTACCTAAAGCCCTTCTCTCAATTTAATAAATGATTCGCGCCACGACGATGAGAGAGCCTCAATGGCTAAAACCTTTTTTATTCCCTCCCGGTTTCTTCTGTCGTGATGGTAAATCCAATTAGCGAAAGAAACAGTTATACCGTTACGATCGCTTTCCTTCAGAATAAGAGCATTTCCGGTTTCCACAATCCCCTCTTCAAGCACCCTGAAATAGTACCCGGTCTTGCCGGAATCGACAACAAGCTTCACCATATCGCTCCTGCCATACCTCGCCGCAAGGGTTGAGCACGGCTGCCTGGGCTGGCTTACCTGAACTAATGAAGTCCCCAGTTGAAAAATATCACCGATGCATACTGCAGCCTCATCAACGATAGAAAGTGAGAGGTTCTCGCCAAACGGAGCCGGAGGCAGGACCGTTTTAAGGACTTCCTCCCAGTAAGGATAATGATTGGCGCCATACACACAAACCGCCTTGTTAAGGCCCCCATGGTTTTTTAGGTCCGCAACTCCGTCGCCGGCAAAACCTGTCTTCCCGAGATGCACCGGACCCATAACAGGCTTTTTGCAGATGCCTGTTATCACCTCTTTCCCAAAAAATATCTCTTTTGCCGGAAGGCCGACATTGAGAGATAGCATTATCATCTTCGGCACCTTTTATTGGTTACAACGCCTGTTTCTTTCTCCTATTTTGCGTTTGCTCCACCGTACCTCTCTTCGTAAAACTTTTTTATCTTCTCTAGCTGTTCCTTGCTCATCCCTTTGAGATACCATTCGTGCCGCACATCAGGTTCGAGATATTTTTTAGTAAGTTCAGCGTACAACTCCGGACCGGCCACGTTTTTTACCTCAGGCAGGAATTCAGAGTAGAAATTTTTTGCAACATCATAGATACCGTGCCACCATGCATAATCAGGACCGGACATTGCTGCACCGTGGCGCGCGCGTCTTCCCTCATGATGCCACAGCTCGAAGTAAACCCAGTCGAGCTTGCTGCTAAAATCCGATTTGGGTATTTTGCCCTTTGCCTTGAGTTCAGTTATTATCTTCGTTGCAGGAACCGCAAATTTATCATTATAAAAAATCACGAGGTTGTCGAACTGCTTATAGAAACCCTCCACATATGGGGCTGAATGGCAGCTGTAGCATACATCTTTCATGTTCTCGCGGCGTTTATCTGCATTTTCGAGTTTCTTCGATATCGGCGGCCTGAGTGTCCAGCTGATTCTTGCCCCTACATCATGGGTTACAGGCTGGTCCGGCGTTGCGCTCATGTGGCAGGTCGCGCATGTCGGGGCAGCAGTGTAGTCTTTTCCTACGACCCAGGAATCATTGTGCATATTCAGCCGTTCCTTGTTGGCTTTATAGAGAATGCCGTGCTTCGATTCCTGATAGACCTCGATCTGCGGATGGTCGGGACCGAGATGGCATTTGCCGCAGGTCTGTGGCTCCCTCGCCTGGGCCTTTGAAAAGTTATGTCTTGTATGGCAGGCTGAACATGAACCTTTTGAACCATCCGGGTTGATACGTCCGATGCCGGTGTTTGGCCAGCTGTTGGTATCGAGTTTTCCGTTAGCAAGCACCTTGACCTTTCCCCCGTGGCATTGCAGGCAGCCGACTGCAACCGCTTCGGACCCGCCAACTACTTCACCAAGGTAATTGTCCAGTGAATTAAGGATATCTCCAGCCATGGCATGGTGGCTAGTTGTCATCTCCCGGACTTCTTTTTGATGGCACCTTGAACAACGCTTAGGTGTGACGAGCACTGCTATAGTAAAGCCGTTATGATTCATTGCATCAGGGTCTGATTTATCGGCCTTGTGACAACTATAGCAGTCAACTTGCTTTTCAGCATGCCTGCTTATTTCCCATTCCTTCACCAATGACGGTGATTGCGAATTGTGACACCCGATGCACTCCTGGCCTTCTTTGGAAACCTCAATCTTCGCTGCTTTTACTGTTCCCTCACCCAGAACGATCACCATGCAAAAAAACAAGAGAGCCATTATCCCCGAAAATGTTTTCCGCTTCATAAAGCCTCCTTTTTTTATAAGTTTATCAAGTTTGAGTATATGTTACAATCTCCCCATTTGAGTATGATCCAGATCATACTTTTGTCGAACAATAAGTGTTAAAGTGAATTGTTCGTTTGAGGTAGGGTGGGCTCAAACTCGCCTAACAACAAAGGAGGAACTATGACGCTGTCGCAAGGGAAGGCAATCTTTATTTGGGGCACCTTGATTTCCGCTGTGATCTTCCTCGTTCTCACCTACGACTCTCTGGTGCAGATGCCGAAAAGAACGCAGGAAGCAAAACTGGATGCCCACGTTGCTGCAGGCAAGTGGACATGGCAAAAGCATAATTGCAATGACTGCCATACGATTCTTGGGATCGGGGGTTACTATGCCCCGGATGTAACAAAGGTCATGAGTTCACGTGACAATGAATGGGTCGCAAGGTTTCTGAAAGACCCGGAAAAGGTTTGGCCTAATCCGAGGAAAATGCCGAATCTCCATTATACAATTCCGAATAATGCAACTGTAATTAGGCCCCCCACGATGCGACCACGTTGACAAAAGTTCCACTGAAGTATTATAAAAGACAATCTCAGGTGCCGTAAGGATTAATAGGGAATCCCGTGGGGCGGAAACGCTGATTCGGGAGCGGGCCCGCCGCTGTAACCGGGGACGAAAGCCGACTGAGCCACTGGAGGAAAACTCCGGGAAGGCCGGCAAATAGGGAGATCCGGAAGCCAGAAGACCTGCCTGTGAGACTCAGTGATATGTTGCTGGTGACGGGAAGTTCATTCAGGCAATGCTCTAGCATACCCCCGTTTTCCAATCAACATTTCACCCATTACCACTCCTTGCCGTGGCTGGCAGGAAAGAGGATGAAGTAAATCAGGGTGCAATCCTCAGGGCATTTTTGCCTTGGGGATTTTTTTATTTTCAGGAGAAAGGGGAAAAGACTCTATGACCAACCGTCATAACCGCTTTCGGAAAAGAATAAAGCAGAGCATTATAATTTGCTTGACAACTAATATGCTGGTGTGTTCTAATTGATAACTATTATCAATATCGTCAACAATAGATAGATAAAAAATTGTTTATTTTTCTTTCAGGAGGTATTACATGTCTGTTTTGAACCACTATCAGCAGCGAAAGCGCTTGTCTTTCGACTTGTCGGGGCCTACCATCATTGCCTTGCTTTTGCTCGCGTGCCCTCACTTGCCCGCCCTCATATCGCCGGTCTACGCAGACTCCTACAGCGGGCAGTCTGCTGTTACTGAAAACCAACTAGGTCAAAAATCGAAACAAGAGCTGCTTGATATTATGCAACGTATTCTTACAATGCATCCAGAAATAAGCAAAGAGCTGTCGGAGCAGCAAAAAGATCCGCCTGCGGTGGTTCCTGAGAAAGTTGTGGAGAAGGCGCCTGCTGAACAGCAGCCTGAACAAAAAACAGAACAGCAGCCACTATGGATACCCAAAGTACTAGGGCTGCAGTTTAACGGCATATACCAAAATGTGCCAGGCTTTCACAGCCCATACGAAGGAGATCACAGTTTCAGGACTGATGGGGGCTTGGGACACAACATCACACATATCTATGGAGTATACCTTGGCTCTCAAGTGCTCCCTTCGCTTCAGGGATATGTTGATATTGAAATGGCCAAAGGATCTGGAATAAGCAAGGGTCAGGGCCTTGGCGGATACACCAATGGCGATGTCATAAGGACAGGCACGGTAGATTTAGGCACCGGCCCATACGTAGCCCGTGCCTATTTGCGCTACTACTATGCACTGGCATCAGAGACAGAGAAGATGGAGCGCGGACAAGACCAGTTGCCGGGAGATGAGCCTATCAGCCGGTTAGAGCTAAAGGCAGGTAAATTGTCGGTAGCAGATGATTTCGACCTGAACAGCTATGCAAACAACACGCGCACCCAGTTTCTCAACTATTCTTTTATCAATAACACCGCATGGGATTATGCCGGGGATACCCGGGGCTACACCTATGGCTTTGTCGCATCTCTCTTTCAACCAAAATGGAGACTGGCATTTGGCAGCTATGAGGTAGCGACTACGGCCAACGGCAATATATTTGATGAACACATTCTTCGAGCCCAGGGAAGTAACCTCGAATTTTCTCTCAAGCCGAATGATCTGGGCACAGTGATACGTATTCTCACCTATCTTAATCAGGGACGCATGGGCAACTATGCAGATGCAATAGCGCTTGGGAATGCCACTTCTACAATACCCAGTACTTTAGATGACGAGAAGCCTGGACGCACCAAATACGGTTTCGGATTGAATTTTGAGCAACCCCTAGCGGATAACGGGGAGACAGGTATTTTTGGCAGACTTGGCTGGAATGACGGACATAATGAGACTTTTAGCTATACCGAAGTTGACCGTGAGTTGAGTGCCGGAGTGCAGATAAGCGGAATACATTGGACGCGTAGCGAAGACCATTTGGGAATTGCCTATGCGGTTGATGGCCTGTCATCCGAGCACAAAAATTATCTATCAGACGGTGGCCTCGGCATGTTGTTGGGTGACGGTAGACTGGATTATGGGCTCGAACAGATACTGGAAGCCTACTATCGCATCCAGATCGGAAAATATGTTCAGGTTTCACCCGATTTCCAGTACATTGTTAATCCCGGATATAACCGTGATCGCGGCCCGGCAGCCGTGTATTCTATGCGTTTTCGCATGAGCTATTAATACATGATATATCAAATGACAAATACAAGGAGAGGATCATTATGAAAAGCTTTAAAACGGCATTAAGCAGTAATCTTTACCGATTAGCTTTTTTGGGGGCTGTCATATCAGTGCTCCCCGCAACAAACGCCTATGCCATGCATATCTCCGAGGGAATACTGCCTTTGAACTGGTGCGTATTATGGTTTGCTTTAGCCGCGCCATTTGTGGCATATGGGTTGTTGCGGTTAAAGAAAATATCTTCTACAGATATCTCCTTCAAACCTCTGGTAGGACTTATGGCTGCGATGGTCTTTATTATCTCCTGCATGCCGATTCCTGTTCCTACGGCAGGCACATGCTCCCATCCCTGTGGAACTGGAATGTCCGCCATACTGCTCGGTCCACCCATCAGCATCCTTATTACCGCAGTGGCCCTTCTTATTCAGGCGCTTTTCCTTTCTCATGGTGGTTTGAGTACGTGGGGAGCCAATATTGTTTCTATGGGAATAATGGGATCATTTGCCGGATATGGGACGTTCAAGGCATTAAGGGCGCTGAGGGTCAGCATGTCGGTTGCAGGCTTCTTTGCAGGGCTATTTGCCGACTGGGCAACCTACCTTGGCACATCTATTATGCTTGCTGCAGGCATAAAAGGTGCTGATCCATTTATGCCCATTTTCATAAAAATAGTTATTTCCTTTATCCCGACACAGTTACCTCTGGGAATTCTGGAAGGTGCAATGACCGCAGGTGTGGTAGTCCTGCTCGCCAAGAGGCGGCCTGACCTTCTTATAAAAATGAGAGTGATAAAGCCTAGCGAGGTGACAATATGAAAACTCTGACTGCTTCAACTATATTTTTTGTAATCTTGTTTATGATTTGCAATCTATCGATCGCTATTGCTGATGAAGAGAAATGGACTGGTGTAGATGAATCGGTCGTTCAAAAAATAGCGAAGGAACATGGGAGGGAAGCACATAAACCGCTCATTAACACTGACCAGGGAGACATGCTGCTCTTTGTTTTCCTTGTTGCTGGATCAATCGGAGGATTCTTAGCAGGATACAATTGGAAGATGCTGATGGGAAAGCCATCGAAAATTGAACCGGAACGACTGGCAGAAATGAGACGGATTGCGAGGCAGATTATCCGGATCAGGTCTCAGGATTGAGCAGAATGCGTATAACCAAAACAAAAAGGAGAAAAAGAGATGAGAAATAACACTCTGGATATTATTGCAACAACTGTAAAAGCGGAAAACGGCAAGGTGCACAAGGAGAACTGCTCAATTGAAGATCTCATTCAAGTTTTAAGCGCTCTAAATTGCCCCGTGTCGATAGAAATAACAGTTCTGGAAAGAGTTAAGCCATTCTGTTGTAATTAACAAGGACAAACAAATGGCAATAAATGTTACTCAAACATTTATCTGATTTTCGACCTACGACAAAATTGTTTTTGAGCTGGCATTTTATTGAACATTTTTCCCTTGCTCATTGCAAAAGCATTCCTTGCTATTTGCTATTGTATTCATATTAATGCCATAATGTTAAAAGAAGGTTCAGAGGTTTGTTAACGCACACTAGCGATTGCCACGGGGACTTTTAGCTCTGTGGCTATTTTTTTTTGATGCACCCGGAATTCTGATACTTTACTTTTTATGCAAGGAGGTAAACACAATGGTTAATGGAACAGTAAAGTGGTTCAATGACTCAAAAGGCTTCGGCTTTATAACAGGCGAAGACGGTCAGGATGTCTTTGTACACCACTCGTCCATCCAGGGCGCGGGATTCAAATCCCTTGCCGAGGGTGACAGAGTCAGCTTTGATACCGAAAAAGGCCCAAAGGGTCCCAAGGCGATCACGGTAGTTAAACAATAAGGAACTAAGGGCCCTCTGCGTCAAGCAGGGAGCCCTTTCCTTTAAGAAGAGGTATTCCCCCGCCACACCTTGTGGAAAGCAGACGTTCTGGAGTCATACCGACATGAAAAATATAAACGCCAAACATGAGATTTTCGTAAAGCTGCAAGAAATTGTGAATTCAAAAGAGGGCCTTTGGTGGAAGATGAGAGACCTTGCCAAGACCCACGACTATCTTATCATTCCAGACTACAACGGGAAGATTCTCAAGAAGCTCGACGTGCTGGAGGCTGACTTGGGACCGACGGAAGAGATTGCAGCATTGAGGGCGTCAATCACAGGGGAAGCTTAGTACTTAGTACTTATTCTCACTTCGACCGAATGTTCCAGATGATCGTCAAAGAGCGGAATTGCATTATCAGGCTGCTCGACGCCATCGACGATCACACTGGCCATGCTGCCGTTGTTATTGTTTGATTGCAACACGGTGATATGGTAAATGGTTTCCCTGTAGCGGTAGTGCATCTTGAAAGACTCCCACTTCCCCGGCAGGCAAGGCTCGAAATGCAGCTTGTCTGTTTCAAGTCGCAGCCCGAGAAGCGAGTCCAGGATAAGCCTGTACATCCAGCCCGCCGATCCGGTATACCACGTCCATCCACCGCGTCCAATGTGCGGCGACACCGCATATACGTCTGCCGCGACAACATACGGTTCTACCTTGTAGATTTCGATCTTCTCCGGAGATCCGGCATGATTCACCGGGTTGATCATCGTAAGCAATTCCCACGCGCGACTGCTATCGCCTAACTGAGCAAATGCCATCGCGGTCCAGATAGCCGCATGGGTGTATTGCCCGCCATTCTCCCTTACACCCGGGACGTATCCCTTGATGTACCCGGGGTTCATATCCGATTTATCGAACGGCGGGTCCAGGAGCTGGACCAGGCCATGGTCCCGTCGGACAAGAAGGTTATCCACCGCTTCCATTGCCACATGTGAACGTTCGGTATCCCCTGCTCCGGAGAGAACAGACCAGCTTTGCGGGATGGAATCAATCCGGCATTCGGGATTACTCGCCGAACCCAGTGGTGAACCGTCGTCAAAGTAAGCGCGCAGATACCATTCACCATCCCAGCCATACTCTTCGATATTCCTGCGAAGTAGGGCAGCTTCCTCCCGGCAGCGTTCGACAAATAACAGATCACCTTTCAGATACGCGATCTCACAGAACTCCATGAGCACTTTATAGAGGAAGAATCCGAGCCAAACGCTTTCACCCTTGCCTTCTTTACCCACCATGTTCATTCCGTCGTTCCAGTCACCCGAGCCAATGAGCGGCAAACCGTGAGCGCCGCGGCTGATACCCCTGAGAATGGCCCGCACGCAGTGATCGTACAAACTGGCCGTTTCTTCAGACGAGCGGGGAAGATCGTAATACGAGTCCTCGTCTTTGTTTACCGGGCGGCCCTCGATAAAGCGGATAGTTTCATCCAACACCCCCGTATCACCGGTAATCAGAACGTAACGGCACGCAGCCAGGGGCAGCCAGAGAAAGTCGTCCGAGCAGTGTGTACGCACGCCTCGCCCTGAAGGAGGATGCCACCAATGCTGGACATCTCCCTCCCTGAATTGATGGGCCGCGCAGAGGATGAGGTGCTCGCGCACAAGCCCGGGCTCAGAGTGGATAAGCGCCATCATATCCTGCAACTGGTCGCGGAAGCCAAAGGCGCCCCCTGGCTGGTAATATCCGGACCGTGCCCAAATACGACATGCAAGAGTTTGGTATAAGAGCCAGCCGTTGGCCAGCACATTAACGGACTGGTCCGGTGTTTCCACCTGCACTGCGCCGAGGGTGTGATTCCAGTGCTGCCAGACCTTCTCAATCTCTCTGCGCGCGGCGGCAGATCCCCGGAAACGGCGGACCAGTTGGCCGGCGTCATATGAGTCTCGCCCTATACCGAGCCTGAAGATAATCTCGCGCTCTTGTCCGTCGGCCAGATCGAAGGGGACCTGGATAGCGCCGCAAGGGTCCAGGCCGGCCCCTACCCTGCCGGAAAGCCGGACACGGGTCATCGCGTCCGGATTCCGAAGCGTGCCGTTGCGCCCAAGGAACTCAGTCCTGTCGCCGCTTAAGGTCCGGGGCGCATCGTCCACATCAAAGAAGGCAACCCTGTCGGCGAACTCCGTGTTGTAGGAGTTCCGCGCGAAGAGCGCGCCGCTATTCGGGTCAATTTCGGTGATCACGTGCATGGTCGATTTCGGCCGCAGGTCGCCAAGGACCCATTCCGCGTATCCGGTGGCGGAAAGTCGGCGCGCTCGCCCCGACTCGTTTCGCACTTTCAGCACCGTGAACTTGATCGGTGCGTCCAGGGCCACGTAAACCCACACCTCTGAGCGGATGCCGCGCTCCGTGTGCTCGAAGACGCTGTAGCCAAATCCATGGCGGGTGACGTAAGGCGTTGCCCCGCGGCTGGGCAGCGGCATGGGGGACCAGAAGTGGCCGCGCTCTTCATCGCGGATGTAGAAAGCTTCTCCGCTCGAATCGCTCACGGGATCGTTCCCCCAGGGAGTGAGGCGGAACTCATGGGCATTCTCACTCCAGGTGTAGGCAGGCCCGCTCTCTGAAATGACGGTCCCAAAGTGCGGGTTTGCCAGCACATTCACCCATGGCGCCGGCGTCACCTGCCCGTGCGTGGTCGTAATGACGTACTCGCGCCCATCCGGGGTGAATCCGCCCAGCCCGTTGAAGAATGCCAGATCGTGGCGAGGCAGCGCGGTGACCGCCAGGGGTTCGGAGTGGTGGGTTCGGGTCGGTGTAAGGAGCGGCACTGATACTTCTACAAGACTGCGACGGTTGATCTGGTCCGCCAGCGCCCCCCGGCTGTCGGTGATGATGGCGCGAGCGACCGTTTGCATCAGGATGCGGTCCTCGTTCGATATCTGGTCCGCAGGTCTTAGGAAAATGCCGCCTGGTCGATCGGTCACGTTGGCTTCGGTGCCTGCGGCAATGAGCCCCATGATCTGGTCTTGCAGAAGTTGCCGGTAACCGGCGTGATCTTCGTTCCAGATCACCAGGTCCACCGCCAGTCCTTTTAGACGCCAGTATGCGTGAGCCTGCACGAGTTGGCGCACCAGATCGATATTTGCCGGATCTTCAATCTGCAGCAGCACGATCGGCAAATCGCCGGAGATGGCGTAGCCCCAGAGACCGGATTGACCCCGGTGGTTTTTGATGAGGATGCCCGGTTCGGCGCGCAGCGAAGAATTAGCATAGATTATCGAGCTGGCAAGGCGCCCATAGAGTTGCGCGTCGGCCTCTGACGCATTGAACTGCCGCAGAAACACCTGGCCGTGTGTCCATGCGAGCTCAAAGACGCGATCCGCGAGATGTCGATCCTGGTATTTCTCAACAAGGCCCAGGCACGCGTCGCGGGTTTCGCCGATGCCCGAGACAATATTTATCGTTACCGATTCTTCCGGATCCAGCGTTATCCGATGCCGGATGGCGACAATCGGATCGAGCACGGAGCCCTCGCTGTCCGAGAGCGCACCCGTAAAAAAACCAGCTGCCCCGCTCATCGCTTGTGGATCGGCGACCGTGTTTCCGCGGCCGATGAACTGCATGCGATCCGTCTCATAGGAGACTTCTCCGATCTCCGCCCCATGCACGGCTATCAGGTGAAACATCCAGGGCGGCTGCTCGCCCTGGGAGCGGGGCCGGCGAGTGCAGAGGATCGCCCGCTGCTGGCGAATGATCTCGGTCTGAACAAAGAGATTGCTGAACGCCGGATGCAGTGTTTCCGCGGCAGGCGGCGCAAGGACGACCTCCGCGTAACTCGTAACGTCAATCGCTCTGCGTGTCCGAGCCCGGTTGGTGATGTGGACTCGGCGCAGTTCAATGTCATCCTCGGGTGAAACAGCGATCTCCGTATGTGTGTCAAAGTCGTGGTCCCGGCGGCGAAACTCCACTTTCGCCTCCGAGAAAATAGCTTCGTAATTATTCGATTGATTGGCCGGTCGTTTGAGCGTCGGTTGATATGCGGTTGACCAGAACTCTCCGCTCGCAACGTCGCGGAGGTAACAGAACGTGCCCCAGTTGTCGCGGGTACTGTCTTCGCGCCAGCGTGTCACTGCGATGTCCTTCCATCGGCTGTAACCGCCCCCCGCATTCGTAATCATCACGTGGTATCTGCCGTTGGACAACAACTGCACTTCAGGGACCGGCGTATCCGGGCTGCTGAAAACGCGCACCGGCATCTCCGTAACACTGGAAGCCCCCTGCATGTAGGAGAGCTCGGCGGTGTGTGAATAAAACGCCGTGGCCTTTGGCACCCGCTCCTGGAGCAACAGGATGGTTGCCTGGAATACCGGGTCCGACTCGAATCGCTTCTGCATCGGACGGTCCAGGAGCAGATAGGCCAAAGAGAGCAAGCTCATTCCAACGTGATGTGCCATGAAGGAGCGAACCACGGCGCTCGACTGTCCACGCGGCAGACGTGAAGGTGTGTAGTCGATAGCTTCATAGAAGCCGTATTTTCCTTCAAACCCTTCAGCAGCGAGTCGCTGCAGATTCAGGCACGCTTCCTCGGGCGCCACCATCAGCGCAAGCGCCGAAGCATAGGGCGCAATTACCAGATCCCCGGAGAGCCCGCGCTGGAGCCCCAGGCCTGGCACGCCAAAAGCGCGGTACTGGTAGTTAAGATGGCCGTCGATCATGTTGTAGCCGGATTCAGAAATGCCCCACGGCACTCCACGCTTCTTTCCATATTCGATCTGCCCGGCCACAGCCGCCTTATAAGTCTGGTCGAGCAGCGTGTTTTCATACGTCGGCATCACCAGAAGCGGCATCAGGTATTCGAACATTGAACCGCTCCAGGAAACAAGGACCGGCTCTCCACTCGTAGTGGTGAGCAGGCGGCCCAGGGTGAACCAGCTCTCCTGCGGCAGTTGTTCCTGCGCAATCGCCACGAAACTGCACAGTCTCGCTTCCGAAGCAAGCAAATCGTAAAAACTCGCGTCCCGCCGGCGTTCACCGACGTTGTACCCGATGGTCAATAGATGGCGCTCCTCGTCAAACAGGAAATCATATTCCATACGGGCGAGTTCGCCGGATTGCAATGCGAGCTGTTCGATAGCCGCGATTCTCTCAATGGCGCGTTGGTTGCCAAGTCCTGCCAGTTCGCGCAGCGTCGGTCTCTCATCGATGCCGCTAACTGTCGGCGGGTTAAGAAGGGTCAGTTCATCGAGGGCGTCACGGCATTGCCGGGCAAAGGCACGCGCCCACCACCCGGCCGGGTTCTCACGGTCGGCATCAATGCCGGCGACCACTTCTGCAGCGGATAGTGCCAGATGACCAAGGCACTGCCGAGCCGCCATAAGCTTAGTTGGCGGGGACTTGAGCGCTGACTCCAGGCCTTGCCGAAGATGGGCGAGCCCCGCTGGTGCGACTACTCCAGGAGTGTCCGCGAAAATCCCCACGAGAATCATTAGTGTATCGTTGAGGCCGTCAAGCAATCTCGCTCCTATGATCTTTTGATCGGGAAGCGCGAGCAGACCCTGCCGCAATGTCAACAGATGGCCTGCAAGGTTCCCGCTGTCCACCGTAGAAATGTAGTGGGGCGACAGTGGTTTCAGAGATTGCGTGTCGTACCAGTTGTAGAAGTGGCCCCGGTATCGTTCCAATGTTTTCATTGTATGGAATGCATTCGCCGTGCGCTTGATGAGCTGTCCCGTTGAAATATAGCCGAAGTCGTGCGCGGATAAATTCGCGAGCAACGCAAGGCCCATGTTGGTCGGCGACGTGCGATGTACGGCCACGGCAACCGGATACTCCTGACTGTTATCCGGCGGCAGCCAATTATCTTCCGGATCGACGAATGTCTCGAAGAACGCCCAGCTCTTTCGTGAAAGCTTCCGGAGAAAGAGGGTCTGTTCGTCCGTCAGCCTTGCTCCACGGCGAGCGAGCGGTCGGCTGATCCACCACGCGATAGCGGGAGAGAATAACCAGAGGCCCAGTATGAGCCCGGCCTCAGCTAAAGCCGCCGGCCCCAAAAGCACCAGGTAGATCACCGTGGCGGTGGCTATAACCGGGGCGATCCACATGGTCCGGAATGAGTCTGACGAGGCCCTCTTGGTGATTACGGCTCGTGCGATCCGAGTCGTCGGACGGACTCCATTCGAGAAGTCGCTTATGCGTGACCAGCATTCTCCAGATCGTGCGCATCATCGCATCCAGACTGTAAAACGCCTCGTAAGGCAGGCAGACGAGCGAAAATGCAGCTTGAGCGAAACGCCTGCGCGTAGAGCGCACTGAGGCAGCAAGGTGCTGCCTCAAAAGCACATCACCCGGCTTCTGAAGCACATCCAGGACAGAGGCAATCAAGGAAGGAATCAGGATGATGCCGATCACCGACAGAGTCCAAAACCATGCCGATGGCAAGACCGTCCAGCCCAGCAGCAACAGCAGTGTCAACGCCGAAGGCACAAGACTACGCCGAAGGTTGTCGAAGATCTTCCATTGGGACAGTCCAGAGAGCGGATTCTTCTGAAGGCGCGCATCGGGATCGGAACCAGGCACACCCGACAGCAGCCACCGCGCAATCTGCCAATCCCCGCGAATCCAGCGGTGCCGGCGGCTCACGTCCGCGCTGTAGCGAGATGGATATTCCTCGTACACCATTACATCGCTCAACAGCCCCGCCCGCGCATAACACCCTTCCAGAAGATCGTGGCTGAGGATCCGGTTCTCGGGGAAGCGTCCGTTAAGCGCCCGCTCGAATGCGTCAACGTCATAGATGCCCTTGCCGATGAACGAGCCTTCATGGAAGAGGTCCTGGTAAATGTCTGAGACGGCGCGCGTATACGGATCGATGCCCGGCTCACTCCCGCACATTCGCGCATACCGCGACCGGTTTGCGCCCGGCAAGCTCGCGGCCACGCGTGGCTGCAAAATGCCGTACCCGGCAACAACACGCTGCTTGTCTTCGTCGTAGTGCGCGCGATTCAGCGGGTGCGCCATGGCTCCCACAAACTGCTGCGCCGAGTCGCGTGGTAATTGCGTATCCGTGTCAAGGGTGATCACGTACTTTACGTTGGATAGGATTTCCGTATTACCGACGATGAGCGAAAAGCGGTTTCCCGGGAGATCATATGTCCCGCCATCTTTCCTGTCGC
This sequence comes from Nitrospirota bacterium, assembly GCA_963710375.1. Lineage (GTDB taxonomy): Bacteria > Nitrospirota > Thermodesulfovibrionia > Thermodesulfovibrionales > Dissulfurispiraceae > JADFXI01. The sequence goes on along the minus strand of CAVPZX010000002.1, from coordinate 888,900 downwards.
GCAATAAGGAATTCAATTCCGCCAGCTTCCCTCGCTTGCGCTCGTAACCCATCCAAACCCGTTCCCGGGCATTCCATCGCCGCGGGCGGTGGAAAAGAAAGAACGTATCGCCTTTTGCATTCCGGTATTTTTCATTCAGTCCTTCGACTCTCTGCCGGGCCAGCATTAACAGCGGTTCGTCCTCCGGCAGTGTTTCCTCTGCCGCATCCTGAAAATCAGTCAGCAGGCCAAAGTGCAGGTAATCGTCGCGATTTGCTAGGAACCTGACTTCCAGCCCCTCTATCAGGTCCTCGATCCCTTGGGCGCTTGTGAGCATAGTCGGGACAATGGTGAGGGTCCGCGATTCAGGCGGAATACCTTTGGAAAAGTCCATTCGCGGCAGCGGCTGCGGAATTACCAGCAATGTTGCAAGCCAGTTCACCACTGCAACCGCCAGCTGGCTTGCACACAGCGCTGAGAGGATACCGGTCGTCACGAGCAGCCAAAGAGGTGAGCCATCAGCATGCGCCTTAGCCATCAACCCCCCGGTGAAAACCGCCGTCATGAGCGTGATCGCGCCCAGATAGAGGAGCAAAGGAAACCGGGAACTCATTTTCCTAAGGGTCCCGAAGACAGACAATCGCACATGTGCCAGCTCTTCAAGCTGCGGCAATCCCTTGTCGATCAGATAATAGCCCACATGGGCAGCGCGACCATCGCTGCCGTGGGCGCCGTCTTTATTGGCAGCGCTCTCATGCGCGAGCCGTACCGCTTCGGCTGCCACTTCGCCTTCCGACAGCCAGCCGCTCTTCGCCATTTTCTCCACCACGTGACGGTAACGGTCACGGGTAGAGAAGTCCATTTTGCCGTACATACCGCCGGTATCCTCACGCAGGGTCTGTTCGACAACGCTCATCGTCTCGACGAACTCCCGCCAGTCCATCGTGCCAAGGAAACGTAAGCTGCCGATGCTGTTGCTCATCGAGACCTGATCAGCTGCCTGTTGCTGGTTCTCCGACTGCACCAAATGGTCGATCGTAAGACTGAACTCGGAGAGTCGTTGTTCAATCCATGTGAGCGGCATTGCCAGGGCGGGGCCCTGGCCCTGAAGCCTGCGGGCAAATTCCGCAACAAACGCGCCCTTCAGCGGCGGGTCCGAACGCGCCATGTCCGCGATGGCCAATATCAGATTCTTTGGGTCCTTTCCGGCAACCTCGGTAATACGGTCCGCCCAATAATCAGCCTTGTTTCGGTCGAGCCTGTCGTCGGCGATCCGCGCCCCAACGCGTCGGAGATTTTCGATCAACGCGAGCCGCAGCATGATAGGGACTGCCCACAATTCTCCCAACTTCAGGACGGAAATTGTCTGGTAGGCTGCAACTAAGCTGCTCAGACTTTCCCGGTCTATCCGCCCATCGCTATGAGAAATTGTCTCCAAAGCGATGTCATACACGCGCGGAAGCCCGGCCGAAAGGCCGTCCATCAGGCGGGGAAGTTCCCGGCTGTACCCCTTTGGCAGATGTCTTCTGGCCGTACGGATCTGTTCTTCGATCAGGTAGAAGTTATCGAGCAACCATTCACCAGCCGGCGTAATACGACGCCCAGTCGTAATTGCCTCAATCAGCAAACTACGGGTTCCGGTCAGGATGCCTTCATTGTCGGCCAGTCGCGCCAGGAGCTGATCAGGGGCATATTCCGGGCTTAATTTATGTAAGGCCGCGAGGGTCTTGCCGTGCTGCTCCATCTGATCGCTGCTGAACAATTCAGATCGCAATGGAGGCTCGCAGACAGCGCATTTTTGTGCCAGGTCTGTTCCGCGGAAGCTCGCACGCAATTTAGGCAGGTTCCCTATTATGGTCTTGTTATTCACTTTCACTCTTGAGGTCTCCTTCTATATTGAAGGCAAGTGGCCTCTGCGACCCAGAGTCCCCTCACATTTGATATGGTATTCAAAAGGGAGATATTCTACAAGCAAAATCCGGCATGCTTAAAAGCAATACTCCCCCGGCTGTTATTAAAATGGTTATGTGAGACCCGGTACAAAGAGGGTTTTGGGCTATGTAATGGGAACCCTGTGAGGGAAAAATCGAGTATCCACTAATGGAAGAATAATGGAATCATTCATCAAAGAATTTAAGATGGCTGTACTTTTCATAGTTAACTATAGCACATACCCGGCCGCCCACGTTTGAAATGATTGGGAGCATGCCGTGATTTCTGTAGATTGCACTTTCTCACAGTGTGGTGCCCGGTATTTAATCAGTCTCTTAGTGCATTGGAAAACAGCTCTGAAATATATTCTTTTGTAATAATTTCTCTATCTTTCGTTAGTTCTTTAGACGTTAAACAGCGCATTAAGACCGCCAGAAAGGCGCTTAAAATTACATCGGCAGCTTTCCCATTTATTTTTTTCTTCTGGTCATCATTGAAAACTGTTGTTGATGATATAAATTTACGTGCCTTTTCGATGGTTATTAGCTCTATTTCTTCTTTATCGGGACCTTCTGTAGTAACAGTAATTCTTTCTGAATTTGGTTTATCGGTTATCATTTTTATGCTTATTACCTTGTCAAAATTAATAAAACTTTGTTCGGAAAATGATTCAATCCACATTGGATAGCTCCTGAATTAGCAGTATTTATAATTGCATTAAGGATATATGCCCAAAGGGGGCAAAAGCAAGATTAGAGGGATGATAAAACCATCGCCCCCTCTAAAGGGTTCTATGAATACTTCCCAACTTCTGCTTCATTTTTTTTGCGTTTGCTGATCCCACCCTCTAATTCCTCACGTAGTATGTCCGTAATGGTCACGTCACCACCGCCAGAAATGTTTATTGCTCCAGAGCAATGTGATAGAATAGCGTTAATGAAACTTTGAGAAAATCGATTGCACTGCCGTATGTCTGAGGCACTCATTGCATGACAGAAGTAACTATACTTTCATCCAGGATCTCATCGAAGTTTGCCGGCAGGAACCTAATGGATTTCCTCACCCGGCGCTTCCAGTATCAGACCCGAGAAGAATGGAAGCGGCTGATTGGACGCGGGAAGGTTACGGTCAACGGGAAGGCAATAACGCCCGATCATCTCCTGAAAAAAAACGATATTGTAGCGTATTCGGATGTCCGTAGCGAACCCCCTGTAGATATAAATATACAAATTATCCATGAAGAAGAAACCTTTCTTGTTACAAATAAACCTGGCAACCTACCGTCCCATTCTGATGGTAATTACATCAAGAATACTTTAATCTTTTTATTGCGTGAACGAATGGCCGACAAGGGATTTCATGGCGCCATTCACCTGGCGCATCGCCTGGATCGGGAAACAAGCGGTATAATCGTTGCTGCAAAAACAGAAATTGCACACCGATCGCTCGTGCAGCAATTTGAAGCCGGAACTGTAGGAAAGGAGTATATTGCGGTAGCCCGTGGAGTAATCAATGACGATTCTTTTGAGGTCAAAGGGTTTTTAGTGCCTGATCGTGAGAGTTGCCTCTCGATAAAAAATAAAGTCGTATTCGATGATAGCGCAGGCGCCAAATACTCTGCCACTGCTTTTGATGTAATAGAACGTTTTGCATCATCCACGATGGTCAGGTGCAGGCCCGTCACCGGTAGAACAAACCAGATCAGGGTCCATCTGGCACATGCCGGTCATCCATTGGTGGGTGATAAGTTATATGGAAGAACCGACGATGAATTCCTTGCGTTTGTAAGAAATGTCAAGGCTGGATGTTACGACCTGCTTCCCTGGCAGGAAACTCCGAGGCACCTTCTGCATGCCTCACGTCTTATGATAAATCATCCTATATCCGGAGAGTTGCTTGAATTCGATGCTCCAGTACCGGAAGATATGAGATTATTCATCCAGAATAATCGCTCCTGATTGATAATGATAGCTCCTGATGAGGTAAAAGAGAACACACCTCCGGTATACTATACTGGTGAAGGAATAGCAAATGATTCTGAGGCTCATCCTTAAGTTCTTTCTTTACTTCCGAATTAAGGACATTTTCGAGCCTGAATATTTGCTTGAAAGAATTCTATGTCTAAATCAGACTAACGGGCTTCGCTGTAGGTACAAGGAGGAAGAAATGCAGATGACAGCAAGATATAACGCATTAGAGGCAATCAGAAATGATGGTTTTAATGGTGGGATTATAGAGGCTAAATGGGGCGAGGCTTCAGATAGGATTGCTGTTAGTTGGGAACCTGGCGGGGAGTTCGAAAACACGATCTTTCAGGTTGCCGATGCCAGGCATGATTACTGGGAAGCGGCAAAATTACTGGAAATCGAGGACGATGGAATCGGGATAATCAACACATATTGGGACAACGACGAGAGCGAATGGGTAACGATAGGGATGGTATTGGACGCTGACGGCAAAGAATCGTATTTGTACAACTCTCAGGAAGAGGAAGAGACAGCCGGGCGAGAATTTAGTTGAGGAGTCTACATTGAATATACTCGTGCGCAATCTGTCCAGGGGAGTTAATGAGAAAGAACTATTCCAGCTCTTCCAGTTTTTCGGGAAGATAAAGTCACTCAACATAGTTATGGATTTATCCACAGGCATGTCAAAGGGTTTCGGGTTCGTCAACATGCCGGCAGATTTCGAAGCCGCTGCAGCGATAAAAGCGCTTGACGGCAAGCTTGTCCAGGGTTTGAGGATGAGAGTGAAAAAGGCTGTCAAACAAAACTACAGTCCTCCACCAGACAATCCGGACAAAGCGCGGCCGGAGCGTTTTGACGCCGGAAAAGTAAACAGTGCGATCAAAGGGAAAAGCGGCAGCCGACATAACACCGGACACAAAAAAACTACCCGTAAAGACAGGCCTTAATTTTGGTTCATGAAGGACTTACTCTTTACTGATGCAAGTGTCAACCACTTACTCAAGCTTAGCATCGGAGCCTGTCTTGAGGCTACTTTCTTTTTAAGCTTAGGCGGTAAAGTGTTGCCGTATTCCATACTGTACAAGTAAGCTATGATTTTTTTCTTGTTTGTGCCATAAACACCGAGATTTTTTTCTGCACATTGTCACTTTGACAGTGAGGGCATTTGATTTTAGGTTTAGTTTCATATTCTTTAATAGAGATAAAGACAGTAATCTCATGGTTACAGTCTTTACAGACATATTCATAAGCCGGCATAATGACCTCCTCTTATTGTTCCATGATATGCGGTTCTAATATGAACAATTATATCAATTTTTGAATCTGTTTGTTACGTACAGGCGTATCTATAAAAATCACTTCCTTTTAAAAGTCTGCACCCTATAAATGTGCTGCAATTGGGAAAGCTTCCTCCTGAAATCCGCGCTGTTAAAAATCTTCAAAATAGTATAAGTTAGTAACGTAATATTATGGACGGTAAACAATTAGTTATATCATTTTTCAAGACAAAGAATATTGAGGCTCGTTACTTTCCAAAGGAAGTCGCAAGGGAGAAAGCCGATTTTGAGTTATATGTAGAGAATCAACTTTTTGGATATTGCGAACTGAAATCAATAACCGACTATAAGATTTATGGAGGACATTACGACCCTGCATATAATACGATTCAAGCAAAAATTCACGAGGCAGCTAACCAACTCAAATCGGTCAACTCTGATCATGCCAAACCCAACATTGTTTATTTTATTAACCACGATCGTGAAAGAGGATGGCACGACTTGTGGTATGTTTTAACTGGTCAAGAAATGCCGCCAACGCAAGCAACTGCACCAATTGACTTGGGATATTTGAAGAGACTCTTAAAAAAAGGCGATTTCGAAGTAATCGACTATTTCATTTGGGCAGATACATTTGGAAAGATGATTTCTTTTTTCATTAACGCAGCATCGCCTTTTAACACTGTATTAAGGGAAACAATAAGCTCTAAGGCATACGAGGAAATGGATACTGACGGTCAGAAAATACTGGAAACAAAAGAGGAGGACCGGGAAAGATGAAGATGCGTAATGTTCACAGAGTTGTGGCATTGGCCTTATGTTTCACTCTTTCACTCTCTTTGCTCTCCGGCGTGTCATATGCAAAGACAAAGGGAGAATAAACACCAGCGTCAGAGCTGCCGCGTAGAAAATGTATCTGAAAAGTTTTGTTGAAAGTATCAGGTGCTTAAAAATAAAGAATGCCAAAGTATCGTTGAACCAACTAGTTAGGAAAAGCTCCCGGGGCGTGACTCTCAACGCAACTTTTTCGGCCATGATTTTAAATTTCTCCTGCTTCCCACACAGGCTCAAAATCCCAAGACAAGTTATTGTTTGATAAGAGAAAAAACCGTAGTAGCCGCATATTATCCTATAGTATTTATAGGGGTGACTTAAAAAACGATTATTTTTTTAGACAATTTAGTAATTAAATTTAATAAATACTTGACAAATTTGTCTAAATATGATATGAAATAGCAATGAAATTTTACTTTTCATCCCAACAGGTGGAATCGATTTTTGGCATCAGTAGGAAGGTTCTTTTTTATTGGAAAAAAACTAACCTTTTTCAGCCTGCAATAAAAACGCATGGTAATCATGCCCGGTATACCTTTCAAGATCTTGTGGCTATCAAAACGATTAAAGCGTTACAGGATGCTGGCATAAGCACATTCAAAATAAAAAAGGTTGCAACTCAGCTTAAAAAGCTGTATCCTGATAGCAAGAATCCTTTTGCTGAAAAATCACTGTATGTAGTAGGGAAAGAAGTGACAGTTATGGACAGAGAAGGATCATATAATCCGTTGACCGGCCAAGAGACATTCATTAAAAACAAAGATATGAAAATGCCAATAAGAGACACTGCATTCAAGGATAGACGCAAGACTTATCGCGCGTTGACTGGGTCAGAGACAAAAATTGACAATAGAGATATGGAAGCGTGGGTTCGAAACAAAGCGCTTACGGGATTTAATATTCCTGAAAACTATGACATCAATGAAGCAACTATTTTAAGGGTTTAAATTATGTTTACGCTAGACGAATTATGTGTTGAAGTCATAGGCAAGTGTCTGATGAATTGTCGTCATTGTTCGTCTTCTTGCAGTAAGACTAATGAATCTATTCTGTCCTACGAATCAATTTTAACAATTCTTGACGATGCTCGACGGCTTGGCACTAAGACGTTAGAAATATCAGGTGGCGAGCCCTTATTACATCCGCGTATTTTAGATATTATTAGAGAAGCAAAAAAGTATTTCGAGGTGCGGCTTTATACTTCTGGGTATCTAGGGAATAAAGAAGGTATTACTACGTCGTTGGTATCATCGTTGGTTGATTTGGGCCTTGATCGAATTGTTTTCAATGTTCAGGGTGCAACGGCGGATACTCACGACCGAATCACGATGACAAGAGGTAGTTTCGAGAGCGTGATGACTAGCATAAAACGGATAACTTCAGTTGGCTTGTGGACAGGCGTTCATTTTGTTCCAATGATTCCCAATTACAAAGAAATTGCAGCTATTTCGGAGCTTTGTAATGAGATAGGCGTGGATGAGCTCGCAATTCTCAGATTTGTAAGTCAGGGCAGAGGTTCTATTAACACCAATGAGCTTGAACTTTCACTTGAGAGCTTTCACTCCATTATACTGGACGTTGTTCGAGAGAAGAAAAAATATGACCGACTTCAAATAAGAACCGGTTGTCCTATGAATTTTTGTTCTCTTGTAGACAGTGATATTAAGCCTGTTAATTGTAAGGCGGGTAAATCGACGCTTCTGATTAATTTTGACGGGAAGGTAATACCGTGTCCAGCATTTAAAGAAACCGCCGAGTTTAAAATAGGCAATATTTATTTTGAGACGTTGTTAGAAATCTGGACACATAACCCCATTTTGCAACTATTGAGAAACTTTGATTTTACGCAGATTGAAAATTGTAATAGGTGCCATAACTTAGAACATTGCCGAGGCAGATGCGTTGCACAGAGATTTTATAAGTTTGGAACTATTAATCAAGGACCAGACCCAATGTGTCCTTACCAAAACGAGTTTCCGATTACTGCAAGAAAAGAAAATTGTTTGATGTGCTCAGTAAAGTGAATTTATTAATAAATCGAATTTCTAACCGTTCTCGCGCAGATCTATCCACGGTCAACAAAGAACGAGCTCTACAAAATGTTCAATGTACATTTCTACGGGTAGAGGTAATCACGTGTGCAAGCTGAACGATTACGAACTCATTAAATTCTTAATTGAAAGGATCCCTAGTATTGCTTTTCTTTCAGATGACACAAAAAAAGAGTATTTGGAAAAAATTAAACAAATTTATGAAAAAGAGACTAAAGGTCTAATAGATAGTAAAAAGGAATCGCTCGATCTGATAAGAAAAATATTTAACCCGAATTTTATAGATGTTTTAGATTTTTGGGAGCGTTTATTGATTGATGCATTAATGTTCTTGAAATGGAATGACTTGAGTGAATTCCCGATCAAAGATCCAAATAACCCCAAGTATAAACGACCACGCACAACAGAAGATGCTTATAAGAAAATGACTGAAGGATCATTATTTGTATTTCAGTTAAAAGAATATTTTAAAGCATTTATTGAATTTGAACGTTTGTTATATGGTGCTGAACAATTTTATCGAGATCATGTTTATCACATCATAAGAGTATGGCTTACTGGTGAGTTCATACTGCATAAGTTTATAAATAATAGATTCCCAATTGTAATATTCGACGCTAAAGACCTACGCAAGGATATACTTGAGAAAAAAGATGACTCAATTAAGATATCCACTAAAAGTAACGGATTGTTATACGAAGGCGAAGAAGATGCAATCTGGTGTTTGATCGCATTAACACACGACTTAGGATATCCCTTAAGTAAAGTTGAGAAAATCAATAGTAGTTTGCGCAAAATGATGAGTTATTTTGTGAAATCTGGCTTGGAAGAGTTTTCTTTCACTTTCCCGCAGCAAAATCAATTCATAAATGACGCAATTTTAAGATATCTCAGTTCAAAGATAGTCAGATATGAAAAAAAAACTAGGATAAACAAAAATCCGCCCTCTTATAAAAGCCATACACATTATAAAACTCACATTCAAGCAAAATTTTATCTTAAATTTTCACAATCTTTTGAGCGATTTGATCATGGAATTATAAGTTGTATTGCATTGGTTAAAAATCTTGTTTATTTTATGGAAACAAATTTTGACTGGGATGATGTCGCCGTATTAACGAATGTTGAAGAAGCCCGGCAATTCATAATTCGCCGCGAGATAATGAGATCTATTGCATCTCATACCTGTCCTGAAATATATCATTTGTATCCCAATACCTTTTCATTTCTTTTATTATTAGTAGACGAATTACAATTCTGGGGAAGGCCGACATTTGAATCAATGGCAATTGGTGTTCATAATGATTATCGAGTCACATTGAATGAATTCAGTGATACTAAAGTATCTTTCGACATGAAACCAGTGTTGGGGGAAAAGAGTGATATTGAACCCGACTCCCTAATGAACTTTTTTTTGGCCAAAGTTGCCATGTTTAAACATATACTGAGGGTTGCCGTTGATTCTTCTGGTCGAAAATTCACTCTGGAATTTAAATTGCAAGACAACAAGAAATCCATTTATGAATTTAAATCCCCCCCCGGAATAAAAGCAACAACGACTTTCAATGGTCACAACGTCAAATACAAAGATTTCGATAAGTTGATCCCATTACATGAAAAAGGAGAGAAAAAATACGAGGAATTGACGGAGCTCATCAAGACCGTTGAGCTGTTTAAGAAATAGATGTCAGTCGAATTTCTTTTCAGTGAACCCCAATAACCCCCATTTAGGTGGATACCAATAATTAATGTGCTGAGTATTAATTCGATATTTCTGTTTAATTCGTGTCCGGCCAGAAAATCCTGTAGAATTAGGGTGATAAACTCTGGCGTATTTATCGACCTCGCAGAAGATGTTTTGACAGTCAATCAGCTGTAAGGGGCGACCCCAAAGAGATCGAAAATTCAAATCACGCCTGAGAAATTCTGCTTCTTGTCTTTCTGTGACTAGTTTAACGATTTCTGCTTCGGTCAAGCCTCCCATGTCACTGAAGCACTTTCGAATGCCATCACGGGCTCCTGGACCGGGAACAACGAATTCCATTTCGGAAAAGTTCATCAATGTGCTGTAGTTTATATCAGTTACGAATTGGTAGGCCAAGAAATCACCTATAGTCCGATAACTTCGTAATAGATCAAAAGCCTTTCCCATCGATCTCACTTCGACGAGACGGGCTGGCAACTCGTCAGTAAGCATTTGTTCCAGCAAGCTCAAGTGCATTTCATGTTTTCTTTTGAACAAAGAGGATTTACCCCCCGAGGGCATTATATAAGCTGCAGAATAAACACGTTGCCCACACGCCATTGCGTCGTTCAACAAAGAGTCTGTATTGTTTGACAGTAAAGTCGGCACTATTAATAATTCCCAGATTGCTTTTAAACAATTCCCATGTCTCAATCTTATTGAATATTTTGAATAAAAGAATCCTAAAAAATACTTCCTTGGGAGACTGGTCGCCATCATAGATTACATTCTTGATAAGATATTGACTGACACGATCTGATGCCCTATATGCATTAGTAAATTTATACTCTCGCAGAATTGGGTCATCGGTCCAAGGGGGTTGCTTCCCTTCCACGCGCGAAAAAAAAATGTTCTGCCTTTCGCATGCAAACTGCCAAAAGCTATCGTAAACTTCGGTTGTTTTCGCGGAAGAAAGTTTGCAAATGATAATCGGAACTTCTTGATGAAACGATTTTTTTTCACGAAAATCGCCCAAAGTTGTTTTGGTCTTATTTTTTCGAACCATGTTCATGACACGCAGAGTTATCTAATGGCATAATATAAACATTATAATTTTGCGATAACGCCTATCGCCTCATAGCGTAACACTTTAATTATAAATATAAATCTACACCCCATGAAGAAAAACTGTCAATGGGACCGATCTTATGAGATGGTCAAAGGTAAGTAAGCTCTCCTGTGCTAACGACCAGTTTATGATACCAAGGATTTGAGGAAATAGGGTGACACTCCAAGTTTAGGAAAACGAAAGGAGTGTCATTGATGGAACAAGTTAAGAGTTTACAAAGAGGCAGTGCAAAGAAGAAGGTTCCAGCCAGAAGCAGGCGTTACGGAGCCGACTTTAAGCTTCAAGTAGTCAAGAAGTTCCTTGAGGAGAGCGTCCCTATTGAGGTGATCCGGCAGGAATGCGGGATTAGCATTAATTCGGTAAGACGCTGGGTGCGCGCATATCGTAGTGAAGGTGAGGCTGGCCTTGCAATAAGACGCAATGGCAATGGGCGCGGACTTCCCTCTCCTGTGAAGCAGAAGATTGTCGAACTCAAAGAAGCCAACCCACTGTTCGGTATTAAGCGCATTTCGCAACTTCTAAAGAGAGCGTTTTTTCTTACCGCCAGCCCTGAGACGGTTCGTAAGACTCTGCACTCCGAATCTCTAATGACTGCCCCACCCAAGAAGCGGCAGCGCAATATCACCCGCCCCCGGTTTTTCGAGCGCTCAACCCCGAACCAGCTTTGGCAGACGGACATCTTTACGTTTCGCCTTGGTGTTGTTTTCCGAATTAAGCCAGTCCAATTAGCAGCGTTTTAATCGCAATAATCAAACCCACCTTTTAATCTATTCGTTTTAAAATAACCGGATTAACAATTTAGGAAAGCGCCCGAGGCAGGGAGTTTCACATCTTGACGGAGGAGAATCTCCACAGCCCCGGACAAAAGGAGATTTATTGTCACTTTTTCTGATGGTTTGTATCAAGCAATTATTTGATCTTGGCAAGAAGTATCCCTTTCCGCGCCCGCCGACTTGTTTGCAATGCGGAAGCACGAGAATCTGGGGGCATGGTTTCAAAGATAAACTTTATGACGGCTACTCCTCGGCTTTGCCACTAAAGCGATATGTCTGTGCAGACTGCGGCTGTATTTACACATTGCGACCTTTTGGATACTGGCCTCGTTTCCAGGTTTCTGCGGTTGCAATTTTAAGCAGTGTTTCCCAGCGAATGCAAGATGGTATATGGCAGATGAATGGCCTGTTGAGCCGGCAACGCCGCCAGCACTGGCTTCGTGCCTTAAGCAGAAACATAAAAGCGCATCTTGGGATGGATTTTGGAGGTGATTATATTGAGGGATTCTATGAACTGGTGTATCGGGGCAGGATCCCGGTAGCGCGGGCAGGATAAAACGCAAATAGTTTCAAGTTATTAAGAATCCCCCCAAGAGTTGCGGTGACGCAGAGGAATTCGTTGTGGTAAATCTTCATCATCAATAACGAGGAGGTTTTTGATGACGGAAGAGATGAAGCAGCGGGTGGCGGTGTTCAGATTTGGAGTCATTGCTGATTTTGTAGGGGGCGGGCAGTTGGAACGGGGAGAGACGGAGCGCCTGATACGGGAGAAGTGCGCCCGGCGGTGGATAATACCAGGCAGTATGCGGACACGGATCGGAGAATCTACGATCAAGGAATGGATAGCCAGGTACAAACTTGCAGGCAACAAGCTTGAAGCATTATATCCTCAAGAGCGTTGTGATCGCGGCAAGACACGTGCGATTGATCCGGAGACGGCGCAGGGACTGATTGCGTTGAGGAAAGAGATGCCGGCGGTCTTATTGCCGACTCTCCTGCAAGAGGCACATGGCCGTAAGATTATATTGCCGGGAATGAAGGTAACATATTCGGCGCTTTATCGTTTGTTATTAGCGGAAGGACTTTTGCAAAAAGTTCCCGGTGATGGTGACCCGCAGGACCGCCGGAGATTCGAGGCAGAAAACCCAAATGACCTGTGGCAGTCTGACATCATGCATGGCCCATCTGTAACGGTTGAAGATAAACAACGCAAGGCCTACTTGCTGTGTTTTGTGGATGACATGAGCAGGCTGGTCTTGCACGCGGAGTTTTACCTGCACGAAAAACTGGAATGTTTCCTGGACTGTTTCAGAAAGGCGCTGCTGAAAAGAGGGGTCCCAAGGAAACTATACGTAGACAACGGCTCTGCTTTCAGGAGCCATCATCTTGAACATACCTGCGCCTCCTTGGGCATTGTGCTTATACACTCAAAACCTTATCAGCCTGAAGGTCGCGGCAAAGTAGAACGCATCTTTCGTACAGTGCGTGAACAACTGCTGAGTGTCCAGAAAGCAACGACTTTGGATGGGCTCAATGAATCACTCCGGCAATGGATTGAATCTTACAATGAAAAAATCCATAGCATCACGAAAGAAGAACCCTTCAAGAGATTCATTCGCAATATAGAGTGTGTACGACCGGCCCCTAAAAACCTCGAAGACCATTTCAGGAAAACGGCAAAACGAACAGTGGCAAAAGACAGGACCGTTGCGATAGAGGGCCGTTTGTATGAGGTCCCCGTCGGCCTCATCGGCAAACGGGTAACTCTCTTGTACCATAAACATGATCCTGCCCGGATGGAGATTACCCATGACGGTAAGACATATGGGTTTGCAGTCATGCTCGATGTAAACGTCAACTATCGTGTCAGAAGGGACAAAGGCACCAGGGGCAGGGATACTTTTGAAATCGGCGACGACTCTACTGGCCGGTACGATGGCGGAAAACTGTTCGGAAAAGACAATACAGAGGAGGGACAATCATGAGCAGGGAACACTACAGAGTATTCTTCGGTTTCAAAAAAGAACCCTTCTCGCCGGATATAAGAGTAGAAGACATGATGAAACATGCCGGTCTCGTTGGTGTAAAAGAGCGCTTCCTTTATGCTGTGAACCTTGGAGCCATAGCAATCATCACCGGCGACGTAGGCAGCGGTAAATCATCAGCATTGCGTTTTGCCTCCTCAACGCTGCACCCTTCGGAATATCGCGTGCTATATGTTACGGCCACATCAGGAACCATCGCAGAACTATATAAGCAGATATGCCATGCCCTGAACATAGAAGTGAAAGGCAGCTCAAAAGCTATACTCAGCAGAATTATAAAAAGCTGTATTATGGAACTCGTCGATAAGAAAGAGAAACCCGTGCTTATCATAGACGAAGCATCACTTATACGCCTTGATGTCTTCTCGGAGCTGCATACATTGGTACAGTTCGAAGGAGATTCCAAATCCGTGCTGCCAGTAGTGCTTGCCGGACAGAATAATCTCATGGACAGTCTGATGTTCCGCCAATCAAGGCCTCTGGCATCACGTGTAGTAGCAAGGGGCCATATGGAATCTCTTAATGCCGAAGATATGGCTACCTATTTGCAGCACCATCAGAATATCGCCGGATGCAAAAAGAATCTGTTCTCGGAACAGGCTGTCACGGCAATACATCAGGGTTCAGGCGGACTGCTCAGGAGAGCCAACAATCTTGCCCGTGGGTCACTGGTGGCCGCCGCCGCAGAAAAATGTACGGCCGTATCCGCAGACCATGTTCGTGTCGCGTCAACAGAAATCATCTGATCTGTGCAGGGGGCAGAAATGCCCCCAATGGGTCAGGCTAAAACGAAAGGGTCAGAATAATCAGAAAAGTTAGGCCGGATTAATCCGAAAATCAACACTTGGGGGCCGATATGCGTTTCTGATCGGCTTTATCGACGATTATTCCCGTTATATAACGGGGTTGGAGCTTTTTAGGAGCCAGACAGCACAGAATGTAATTGAAGTGTATCGCCGGGCGGCTTCCGAGTACAACCCTCCGAAAGAGATGCTTACGGATAATGGGCGGCAGTACACGGGCTGGCGCGGCAACAGCCGCTTTGAGCTGGAGTTGAAGAAAGACAAAATCCATCACATCAAATCGCGGCCTCACCATCCGATGACGTTAGGGAAAATCGAACGGTTCTGGAAGACGATCTTCCTGGAGTTCCTAAGCCGGGCCCAGTTCGGGAGCTTTGAGGATGCAGTAGAGCGGATACGGCAGTGGGTGAAATATTATAACCACAAACGACCGCATCAGGGGATCGGCGGCCTGTGTCCTGCGGACCGGTATTTTGAGATACAGAGCGAGCTTAGAAAGACCATCGAGCAGGGTATCCAGGACAACCTTCTTGAGATGGCGCTAAGAGGTAAGCCGCGCCTGCCGTTTTACATGGTAGGCCGCATGGAGGGGCAGTCGGTGGTGCTGCGTGCGGAAAAGGGCAAGCTAAGGTTGTCGGTTGAGGCTGAAAACGACGATGTTACGCAGGAAGTAGTTTACAATCTAAACGAGAAAGGACATGACAATGGAGAAGACGGAGAAGATAAAGAGCGAGAAGAAACGGCCGACAATGAACTACGGGGCGATGGAGAAGTGCCGGGCGGTTTTGTCGGTATGGACAGAGCGGCGCAGGTCTGCGGAAGTTTGCCGGGAGCTGACGATACCCTCGATGGTGCTTGCTCAGTGGCAGAAGCGGGCGATGGAGGGAATGCTTCAGGCGCTGGAGCCGAGGGTGAGCCTGGACAAGGGGCCTGCCCTGAGCCCGCGCTTGCAGGCGTTGCTGGAGAAGAGGCGCCTTACACTCTTGACTACTACAGCGCAGGGCAGACTGGAAAAGACGCTTTCCAAGGCGCAGGAAGCGAGGAAAGTGGAGGCGGTTTCATCGAAAGACGAGAAGCCTCCTGCGAAGCCTAAACAAGACTTATGATCCATAGCACAAACGGAGCGTGCATATGAGCGACTCAAAGGAAATGGAGCAAGCCCGTCGGAGAGCTACGGTGGTGTTTGCGGTGCGCAGCGGTCAGATAACCGTCCAGGAGGGCGCACGCAGGTTGGGCGTTTCCCGCAAGACTTATTACGAGTGGGAACGCCGGGCGCTACAGGCGATGACGGAGGCCATGGAAGAAAGAGCATCCGGAAGACCGACCACACCAGAGGATGAAGAGAAGCTGCGATTACAGCAACGGGTTATCGAACTTCAGAAAAAGCTGTTTGTCGCTGAGAAGACGGTAGAAGTGCGGGACATGCTGCACGCCTATGAGTTGCAGAACGCCGGTGCCAAAAAAAGCGCCGGCGCTTCTGGTCAAAAAAAACGGAAGCAAAGGAAGAAACGATAACTCGTATGCTTACAATTATTGACAAGATCAGGGAGAGGACCGGCATGCCTTACCGGGCGATCTGCAGTGCAGTCAGGCTGCCCTACCCGAGTTTCATCCGGTGGCACATGCGGCATAAAAAAGATACGCCTGTCGTTCGGCAGCCGGGTCCTCCCAAGGTCAGGCCGCCGGATCTGGGCAAGCTGAAGCAGGATATTGCTCAGTTGTCTCATGGTTATAATCGCACACAGGGCACGGGGGAATTATATGCCCGTTACGCATCAGGCGTTTCAAGAAGGGAGCTGCAAAGAATGATAACAATGGCTCGGCATGATCTCAATACGTTGCACCGCCAGAATCTGAGGCGTATCCACTGGAACGTGCCGAATGTTGCGTGGTCTATGGACCCCTGCGAATACGGACAGCGTGACGAATCCAGATCAAAGATATACCTTAACCAGATGCAGGACCTGGCTTCCCGCTATAAGTTCAATCCCATGACAGGAGACTTCCCCTGTGGCGAAGAAATATCCGGCTATCTTACTGCAACCTTCAACCGTTTCGGCGCGCCACTGTTTCTCAAGCGGGACAATGGCGGCAACCTGAATCATACAGCGGTCAATGACGTGCTTACCGATTACTTCGTCATGCCGGTGAACAGTCCGGTTCATTATCCGCCTTACAATGGCGCTATCGAAGAAGCGCAAACCGAGCTGAAAAACGGGCTTGCTTCGAAGCTCGCTTATAAACCATCTTGTCCGAGTGCACACCTGGAAGCGTATGCCTCTAATGTCGAGCATGATCTTAATCACCGGCCTCGTCCATGCTTGAGCGGTAAGAATGCATGCCAGGTGTACTTCACAGGAAAGAGAACGTTTTCCAAATGGGAAAGGAGGGATGCCTATGCCTGGATAACAAACTTGCAAAATGATATATTATGCAGTGAGGGGGTTCAGCCGCAAGCGGCCTGGCGCATCGCCGTCGAGTCCTGGCTGAATATGAAAGGCTTTATAACCATTGCCGTGAACGGAAAAGTGTTACCCAGTTTTTTCTGATTTCGGTATCATAAACTCATGGCGTGCACACTCTATGTGAACCACTTTCATATTTCTTTGGGGAAACCATTGGAATACCCAATCCGACTGTCTTCTGTGGAGCATACATTGCACCCGAAACCCGTTCTTCCATTGCCATTTTTATAAATTTTCCATCATTCTCGTGTATATTTTCAAGTTTTTTCCCTATGTCGTTTGCTTGAGGGCCGGTCATAAGGGAGTTTCTTATCCCTATGCCGTTATCAGCAATGCATAGCGAGATAGCATGGTGAGTCTTGTGATACTGCGCCAACAACCACCAGCCTTTATCACGAAGAGACACACCGTGTTCCGTTACGTTATTAAACGCCTCTGTAAGGACCTTACAATCAAAAAGCTCAATTTGCTCTGCGTTAAATAAGCTAAAATTAGTTAATAAATTAATAATATCAATTTCACGTGTTTCGATATTAGATGTCTTTGTTTCTTTATGGATTTTTACGATCTCCGTATCGGAATAATAATCATGCTTAACATCATCTGAAGGTCGGTTAACATAATCATAGAAGCCACAGTATCTAAGATATGAATTCACTTGATCACTTTTTGCCGTAGTCGAAGAAATAAGTGGTCTTCTTTGTGACCTTGTTGTTGATAGTTCAACCCAATGCATTAATGAGCATAGCATTGTTACAGCACTGGGCCACATACGCGTGCAATCTTTTAAATCAATTGTCAGGTGATTGCTTCTAAAATCGATTATTTCACTTGCTTTGTCTAAAAAATTGTCAATAATGCTATCTTCTTCGATACCAAAATCACCAGGAATTGCTACTGTGAGTGGCGGCCTATTGTAGATTCTTTGGTAAAAGCTATGAAGAAAATCCGCACGATAAAAGTAATCCTTGTGCTTCTGTCTATACGAATTTTTTTTCCTCTTTACATGCCGGTTTATATTAGCCTTGCGCTGCTGGTTGCGCCTGACGCGTTCTTGTTGTTTTTTGTGAAATTGCCGTAATTTATCAGATATTTTACGCATACGCTTTTTTAAATATATATATTGAATTTTTCGACTATATTATAAACCTACCTGAAAAGGAATATATATCTAAAATGTCAATTTACTTTTTCTTTGAAGAAAATGACTATGGAACATACGATATACCAAGGACCTATTTACTTGAATGAATATTTTCAGGAAGAATCGGGAATGACAACGGCTGCATCTACGACAGATTATTTTAGAAACTGCTTATAACCATAATTTGTCGCACCGTGTAAAAGAACCATATCTTGTCGTTTGCGACAATTTATGCTTCCGCGACACAACAGTGTGCCGTGAAGGATAGTTTGACATCTTAAGGAAGCATAGTTTGACACTTTTTAGGTAAAGAATGGCTAAATTACATCACGACTGGAACGATAGCTTGACACACCGTGCATAGAGAGAAGCATAGTTTGACTCACCGTACAGACATCAACATATGGGTGCACTAAGACCTTTTTTAAGAGGAGCAAAGGCTCCAACCGTGTCATCATTTTTATAGTTGAAAATTATTACCTTTCTCATGCTCCGCGTTATAGCCACGTACGCCAATCTTTTCGTTTCGTCTTCTTGTGCCTGATCATAAGTAAGATTATAGTCGTGTTGTCCTTCCCATGCTAATTCGTATATCGCATTGCGAATAGGGTAAGGATCATAAAAGGCGCAATCATTTAGAAGGATGCATAGATCCGCTTCAAGTCCCTTTGATTTATGATATGTCTGATATATTATGTTCTTATGTGGTCTATAATTTTTTAAAGGATTATTCGTCCGAGACATAATAAATACCTTCTTGCATTTCCTTTGGTATTTGTGCAATTGCTCAGCTATAACATTATCTATATCATTATCATCTGCAATTTCAACAATTTCCACTTGTTTATCATCGAGAGGCATTATATCTTTTCTGCCTTGTTTGCATTTTTTGGGGATACTCTTATTGATCCCTTCCAGCACTGTTTGTCCGGCATCAATTATGCTTTGAAGCGATCGGAAATTATGTACCATTTTTACGGGCGGATCTATTATATTTCGTGAGGGGAAATTATCCTCATAATTAAGAAAATAGACTGGCGCCGACCCCCGCCAGCCGTAAATGGATTGATAATCGTCACCAACACAGGTGACAGCGCACGAGTATTCATTCTTAAGATAAAGCAATATTTTCTTTATCCAGCGTGCTATCTCCGGATTTATATCCTGAAACTCATCTATCATAACGTCCTGCATCCTTCTCACATGTTTTTTTGCATTCTCAAAAAAATAATTTGTGAACACTTCATGGAAACGCTTAATCCCTCGCCGATTAAGGTATTGCTCAAACATCGGCCAAAACATTCTTAAAACCCTAAAAAACACAACACTAGTTTTGTCCAGCTTGTTTGACATCAGGATTCTGCTGCAGTCTTTGACCACATCGAGCCCAAGATATTCCATAAAGGAGCCTTCCGTATATAGAGCGTCAACAATTTCTTCCGGTTTTATATAGCCCGGCAACTCACATTTGAAATAAAGAGGTTCCTCTTTAATTCCGTCAGTACCTCTTCGGAAGGGTTGTCCGTATTTTTTCCATCGTTTATAATCATCTTCGTTTTCTATGAAGATATGATTATTTATTGCATCATGAGTGACAATGATTCTCTTTTTTCTAGTGATTTGCCCCCTCAGGTCACCATCAGCCTCCTCATATGGAAGGTAGTGTACTAAATACATAATAGACTCACCATTGATTTCCGTTTTCACACAATGATGCGCATAGAGGGTATAAGGAGGATACTTTTCAATCCTATATGTGAATTTACAACTTTTTCTTTGTTCTCTTTCCGTTATATCCTCACTATTAACATACCTTCTCGCTAATAGGAGACAATCATCAATCAATTCCTCATCTTCTTTTTGAGCATAATAATGAGCGCTATATTCACTATCTTTCCATTCCCCTGGGTTAATTACGGGGGCCAACATACGAGTCTTTTCGTATAAGTCACATACTGCATCATGGAACTTTTTTGAATAGTTCCATGCATACGCATATGCTTTGTTCAATAGATAAGCCTGTTCCTCGGTCATTTGGGGCGAGATAGCATCGTCGGTGGGTGCCTCTTTAATATCCGGCAGCTTCGGAGTTTCATCAGGATAAAGCTGTTCTATTAGTAGCCTGTTTAGTTTGATTATTTCCTGCTGCTCTTTTACCCTTAATTCATCAAATGGCCTATTCCTGTTTACACTGGTCCTTCCCTTCAGCTTTTTTGTCTCCCCGGCGAAAGCAATAGATGGGAAAACTGTGGTTATTGTCTTACACAGATCAATTCGTCTGAGGAATTCGTTGAGCCAATTTACAGTAAATTTAGCAGCTGATAGAGGTATCGTAACATAGCCATCATTCGTAATTGCGGAGCATAATTTCTCAATAGATTTTGCTTGTTTTCCAAACTCGACTTTAGAAAAATAAAAGGTTTCCTTCCCCTGAAATTCAAAAAATTCTAAATCCGTTTGATTGGCAGCAGCACTGGCCACCTGCCATGCTTTTGAGTGAAATGTATGTACTACATTCGCTAAGAATTCCTCCGAGCAGTCTATCTTATCTATCTTAAGTTTACTTAATGCTTTTTGTAATTTCTCAATAAGCTCGACCCGCGTCTTCTTTGTAAACGTAAATATCGTGCACGTTTTATCTATTTTGAACCCTGGAGCGTACTTGTGCAGAAAAATGACTCGATAGATCAATGTGGTACTCTTTCCGGAACCTGCGCCAGCCACGACATACGTATTCCGATTTGTTGACAGAATAAACTGCCATTGATCATCCGTAAATTCTTTAGTTTCCGGGATTTTTTCCATAAGTTCTGCCTTAAAGGTTTCCTTATTATCTTCCGAAACATCAAAGGGCTTTTCTCCGACAATACATTCGTTGTCTATTTTGCTCGAAATATCCAGCAATTTTGCCTGGGTGCCCCTCGCAAGGTCCATCAGATGCAAGTATTGGTCATACAATCCGCAATAGTGTTCATACGCCTTCTCATATTCATTTTTTATTAATGAAAGCTCCTTATGATATTCACTCCTCGACGATGAAATCTCACTGAGTTTTTCTGGGATAGTAACCAAATCGATCCGCTTTAACGATTGTAAATAGTCATGCGTGAAAAGCATCAACAAGGATTCTCTGTTATCTTTCACGTAGGAACTGATAATGCTGTCAGACCTGTCGTATACCTTCAGTGCTGATAAAATGCGCCAAAAAAGGTTGTCAAGAGCCTCATCCACTTTCTTGAGAGCACTCTGAGATTTCAAGAGAAGGTCGTTCAGCTCATCGTCTGAAAAATCATCTAGTGTGTTCTTTGATTCAGCATAACTATCCAATATGGTCTGTTTCGATTTTAAAGAGGGTTCAAGAACAGAAAGCCTGCGTTTGAACAAGGAAACGCGATCTCCCTCGTCGGAAATACGTTTCTTAATATCTTCCTCATCATTCAATAGTTGCCTGAAAGTCATAGGATTGTATAATACCAATTCTATGACTGAAGTTTCATATCCTTACTGAGTGCTACTGCAAATCAGGAATGGCGGCTTTACGCCGCTATTCCTGACACAAGCTTGTTACCTCATATCAATCTTGTCGATAACCTTTCCGCCACTCGATTGGTTGACCATGATCATTTGAAACGTGTCCCAACGCCCTCTATCTCTGTCACGCCTGCCAAGAGTCTGTATAATAGGTGTCCGAGCTGTCAAGGGCAATTCTTTCCACACCAGTGCCACCGACTAACTTCATATCAAAAAACACGACAACTTTCAGGTGATCTCTCCCTGTCTCAGCGCGTTGCTGCTTACGATACCTAAAATCGTGCGCCGCCAAACCGTAGCCCGGCAGGTCAGAACAATCCGGATTGTGAACAATCATCCCGTCAATGATCTTCCCATCAGCATTGTCCACAAGCATCAGGTAAATATCCCAGTTCTTCCGGTCACCATATTCCCTGACTAGTTTGTGATAGGCAAACTGCGAATCCACTACCCCATACCGTACGCATCGTCCTCCCTTTTTCACGTCCAATATCTCATATTTAAGTGAAATAGGTAGAGGAAGCGCAGGATAGGACGCTATTTTATTATTAATGAGCAAATCTTTTCTGACGCTACCAGTCTTGGAATTTGACCTAACTATTACCTCTTGCATTTTAAACCTCCTTAGTTAAAACAGAACTATCTTATTCGCCGAATGGTTACTTTGATAGCACCGCCACGTTGTCACAAATATTAGTAAAAAAAGAAAAAGCGGATCGTTCGAATACAAATAAATGTTCCGCTTTTAGTATTACTTCTGACTACTGGTCGCTGTTATTGGAATTCTTTGGTTTGTTTACCGGAATACTTGGAAGGTCTGAGCTGGAATAATCTTTTAGGGTCTGTGTTTGTTAGCGTTGTACTTATAGGGGTCACCTCACGAAATGTACAAAATCGTACGTTAAGCCCGAAGTTACTTCTATAGGGATCACCGCAGAATTCGGAATCTAAAGTACGCTAAGCTTTCGTTTTTTGATTCAGGTAAAGGACCACCCCTATCAGAAAAGGCGTTAAATATGTTCCCATATAGGTCATGTCTACCGATAAAATACCCCCGAAGTAATCCTTGAAACTGCTCATGGGAGAATATCCGAGATGCATCATCCCGAACGAAACCTGGTCGGCTTCGTGGCAAAATATGACAAGTGTGTTTGCTATCACTAATATCACTATTGCTCCAACGCAGACCAGCTTCCTTTTCATAAAGGGCCAGAAAGCTGCTATTATGGCGAGTGTGACCGGAACGGTAAAACTGACAGGCCCCGGAAGGTGATAGTTGTATAAAAGGTTAGAAGCTCCGGGTCTTTGCGGCCTCAACACTGCCTCTATAACGTTGGATTTCATTTCTATATTTATTAAGTCAACCCTTTCGATTTTTGTTGTTAAAAAGGTTGTAATTTTCGTTATCTCCAAGCAATACCTGTCGTTTATCCTCACCCAGAGCACCAGAAAGATAAAATATGAAATGACAAATATCAGTGAGGCTTTCAGGAGTTGGCGGCTATTAAACACTTTTGCCGGACTTTCCAACATAATGCAGATATGTGATGAATATTACGAGAGAAACGACTATTGTCATGCCCTGTGCAACATATATGTGAAGGACGTCAAAGTATTTTTTGAAGTGGACTCCGGCATAGGCAAGCCCTGCGATTCTCAGGACATTGAAAATCTGTATGAACAGCAATCCTGCGGCAACGCCTGCCGCTTTCTTCTTCCAGGGCGCAGGGAAGGCGATAACAGCAGCGGAATAGAGCATAACAGCTTCAAGACCGTTGCATCCGTATTTGACGTCAAGGGATATGTTAGGTAGGTTTATGATCCCTCCCTGGAATGTGGAGGAGATTCCTGTTCTTTCCATCACTCCTGATACAAGGTAGACAATGAAACCCGAGTAAGAATCGTTTATTTCGATGAAGCGATGCAAGGGGCTGTACGCTGCTATAAACATAAACACTGCCAGCAAACACAGATAAGTGAGAATGAATCTGCCTATGCTTATTCCGCTTGTATTAGTCATTTATGGACAGACTCTATTTTGCGGCAAGCCCCTGCTGCCTTCTCAGGTAATAGACAGACATAAGCCCGGCAAGCACTGCAAAGGTTATCATGCCCCATTCGGTCATGGTCGGGACTGAGGTTGATGGGGGGGTGGGATCCAGTGCAACAAAAGCAGGATTATTCAGGCCGGAGATGGTGTATGAGGCTGTCGAAGTTGAGGAGCCGATCGGATATACCGTAACGGTGTTGCCGTTATAATTCGCAACATAAATATAGCTCGCATCCACTGCTACCCCATGAGCAGTATTCAGGCCGGAGATGGTGTATGAGGCTGTCGAAGTTGAGGAGCCGATCGGATATACCGTAACGGTGTTGCTGCCCGCATTCGCAACATAAATATGGCTCGCATCCACTGCTACCCCATAAGGAATATTCAGGCCGGAGATGGTGTATGAGGCTGTCGAAGTTGAGGAGCCGATCGGATATACCGTAACGGTGTTGCTGCCCGCATTCGCAACATAAATATGGCTCGCATCCACTGCTACCCCATAAGCAGTATTCAGGCCGGAGATGGTGTATGAGGCTGTCGAAGTTGAGGAGCCGATCGGATATACCGTAACGGTGTTGCTGCCCGAATTCGCAACATAAATATAGCTCGCATCCACTGCTACCCCATAAGGACCATTCAGGCCGGAGATGGTGTATGAGGCTGTCGAAGTTGAGGAGCCGATCGGATATACCGTAACGGTGTTGCTGCCCGAATTCGCAACATAAATATGGCTCGCATCCACTGCTACCCCAGCAGGACCATTCAGGCCGGAGATGGTGTATGAGGCTGTCGAAGTTGAGGAGCCGATCGGATATACCGTAACGGTGTTGCTGCTGTTATTTGCCACATAGATTGCTGCATATGCCAGAGATGACGTAAAGAATATCACTAAGCAAAAAAAGACTATGGAAAAAACTTTCCTGCCCATTGTTTGTTCTCCCTTCTCTTAAATGCCTTCTTAAAAAGCATACTAAACAAGTCTACACAATACCATCCAGGCTTTGTCAACAAAAATCCGGACAAAAATCCATACAAAAATGTGGCCCGCTTTGAGGCTTAATAAACACATGGGGACGTCTTTGACACAAAAAACAATATTAAATATATACAAATTCATTTTGCTATGTTTTTTTGACGAAAACATCCGAGCTGGTATGTTTGTATTAGGGTCACCGGAGAGTTCGAGATTTAAAGCACGTTAAGCCTTTTATTTATTCCGGCCATAGTCTGGCGCCATGAAAGACTCGCAGAATCTGAACTACATTATTTTTTACTCTGTATGGGATAATGTAGGGCAGTCCTGAAATCACAATCTCCCTCGTTCCGTCGGCCCTTCCCAGCTTCCCAATATTTGGCTGGTCACTCAAAAGCTGTACTGTTTTTTTGATGCGCAGAGCAACGTCATTGGCCGCGCGAGGATTGTCCTGAGCGATATAACGCCTGATTTCTATAAGGTCCGATATTGCGTCCCCCGTCCATTTTATTTGCACTTCGGGGGCCCCTCCTCTTTACTCGAACCCCACGTATCAAGCCATGACGCGACTTTCTCATGGTCAACTAACTCAGCTCCGGGCTGGTCGGCCCTATGAATGGTTTTCAATGTTTCCTGAATCTGCCACTCATTGATTGAAAGGAAATCCTGAATGGCGTTCGCAACAAGGTACGACTTACTGCGATCTGTTGCTTTTGCGAGTTTATCAAGCCTGTCTTTTGTTTGGCTGTCAACCCTAATGGTTAATGTTGTGCTCATACCTGCCCTCCTCTCATTTTAGCTAATCACATTGTAACACATGCAGATATATTGTGTACAGATGATATTCTTCTTCTTCTCCTCCTCATTAATGTCAGGTTGAAGTCTACTCTAACTTGATGTCAGGTGACACTCATAATTCCGTCAGAATAGGCTTATTATCTTTATTTCTTGACAAGACATCGCCAATATTTTAGACTTCATTCTGACACTTTCATGGAAGGATGACAATGAACGGCCAGAGAATCGGTTATATTCGCGTCAGCACCTTTGAGCAGAACACTGCCCGCCAGCTTGACGATCTTGTCCTCGACAAGGTGTTTACTGATAAAGCCTCGGGCAAAGATACCCGGCGACCGGAGCTCGGAGCTCTAATGCAGTTTGCACGGGATGGCGATACGGTAATTGTTCACAGCATGGATCGCCTGGCTCGCAATCTGGACGATCTGCGTAAGATTGTGCGAACATTTACAGCGCGGGGCATCAAAATACAGTTTATTAAAGAAAACCTAACCTTTACGGGGGAGGATTCTCCTATGTCGAATCTCTTGTTGTCCGTCATGGGAGCTTTTGCGGAATTCGAACGCGCGTTGATCCGCGAGCGGCAGCTTGAAGGAATCTCTCTTGCCAAACAAAGAGGTGCCTTTAAGGGCAGAAAACCTAAATTAACCCCTGACCAGATCGCCGATCTTAAGGCGAGGATCAAGGCGGGGGAGAAAAAAACGCTGGTTGCCAGTGAATTTGGAATAAGTCGGGAAACCCTGTATCAGTACTTAAAGTGACACGGAATCAAGCATGTCCCGACGCTCCTTACTAACAGCTGCCGAACGCGCATCATTGTTTGCTTTTCCGAGCGATGAAGATGAACTGGTCCAGCACTATTCATTTTCTGAAAAAGACTTGTCGCTCATCTTCCAGCATCGCGGAGATCATAACCGATTGGGCTTTGCCGTCCAGCTATGCTACCTTCGGTATCCGGGCTATGCGTTACCGGTCAATGATACGCCGCCTAATACTGTGCTTCAGATTGTGGCTCAGCAGGTAAAGGCGGACCCTGCAGGGTGGCCCGAATATGCCGAAAGAGCGGAAACGCGCCGGGAGCACCTGCTTGAGTTGCAGGCTGCATTCGGCTTTAAACCTTTTTCTGTCTCTCATTACCGAAATCATGTGCAATGGCTCGCTGATATGGCTACGCAGACAGACAAAGGCGTTGTACTGGCAACTGCTGTGGTGCAGGATCTTCGCAAAAAGCAGATTATCATTCCGGCCATCAATGTCATCGAGCGGCTTTGCAAGGAAGCCATCGTTCGTGGAACACGACGAATCTATAATACTTTGGCTGGGTCATTGGACAAAAAACAATGCGCTCAGCTCAATGCGCTATTGGAACTACGGCCGCAGTCCAAAACCAGTGTAATGGCATGGCTTAGGCAACCATCAGGCGCTCCTAAAGCCAGACATCTTCTTGAACACATAGAGCGTCTGAAATCAATCGCAGAACTTAACCTGCCTGTAGGGCTGGAAAGGCAAGTACACCAAAACCGTTTACTTAAAATAGCGCGGGAAGGTGGACAAATGACAGCTCAGCACTTGCGTGATTTCGAATCTGTCCGCCGTCATGCCACACTGGCAGCAATAGCGCTTGAAACCCGTGCGACGCTAATCGATGAGGTCGTGGATATGCACGACCGTATTATCGGCGCCCTGTTCAGTCGTGCAAAACGCAACCACGCCGAGGAGTTCCAGCAGTCAGGAAAGGTAATCAATGAAAAAGTCCGTATGTACTGTCGGATTGGTCAAGCGCTGTTGGACGCCAAGCAGAACGGTAGAGACCCATTTGCTGCAATCGAGGCTATCATACCGTGGGAGGATTTCACCCGGAGCATTAATGAAGCACAGAAACTTGCTCGGGCCGAGGACTTCGACTATTTGAATCGGATCGGTGATGGATATACGCAGATACGGCGCTATGCCCCCGCATTTCTTCAAGCCCTGCAACTGAAGGCTACTCCCGCTGCACAGGATTTAATGGACGCTGTCGATATGCTGAGAGTAATGAATGTCGACAGCTCCCGCAAGGTGCCCACTGACGCGCCGACCGGCTTTGTCCGAAAGCGCTGGGAGAGTCTTGTCTTTACCGATACTGGCATTGACCGTCGGTTCTATGAGCTGTGCGCCCTGACCGAGTTGAAGAATGCCCTGCGCTCAGGTGATATTTGGATACAGGGCTCCCGCCAATTCAAGGATTTCGAGGAGTACCTTCTTCCAAGGGAAATGTTCGCATCTTTACGTGAGCGTGAAGAATTGCCCTTGGCGGTTGTCCCAGACTGTGATTCATACCTTGCTGAGCAGCTCGCACTGCTGGAAAAAGAGTTCGAAACTGTTAATGGCATGGCTGGGAAAGATCAGTTGCCCGATGCGAGTGTAACTGAAGCGGGGCTCAAGATCACCCCTTTGACCAACGCTGTGCCGGAAGAGGCTGAGTTGCTGATGCGGCAGGCTTATGCTCTTCTTCCTCACCTTAAAATCACCGAGCTATTACTGGAGGTTGATAACTGGACAGGATTTGCTCGCCACTTCACCCACCTTAAAAGCGGGGATGCCGCAACAGACCGGGTGCTGCTGTTGACGGCAATTCTGGCGGATGCTATCAATTTGGGGCTGACCAAGATGGCGGAATCCTGCCCCGGCACTACTTATGCCAAGCTTTCATGGCTACAGGCTTGGCATATCCGTGATGAAACCTATTCGACTGCCTTGGCTGACTTGGTCAATGCACAATATCAACAATCTTTTGCCGCTTATTGGGGTGATGGTACAACATCATCATCTGACGGCCAGCGGTTCCGTGCTGGAGGAAGCGGTGGAGCATCCGGCCACGTCAATGCCAAATATGGCAGCGAGCCCGGCGTGCTGTTCTACACGCATATATCCGACCAGTACGCGCCCTTTCATAGTCAGGTCATCAACGCGACGGTCCGCGATGCAACCTACGTCCTGGATGGCCTGCTGCATCATGAATCTGACCTCCGGATCGAAGAACATTACACCGATACGGCGGGCTTTACCGATCATGTCTTCGCCTTGATGCACCTGTTAGGATTCCGCTTCGCTCCGCGCATCCGAGACCTAGCTGACAAGCGGCTCTTTGTGCCGGGAAAACAGAAGGCATACCCGGTGTTATCGGGATTGATCGGGGGCGGCATTAACCAAAAACAGATTCGAGCACATTGGGACGATATCCTGCGCTTGGCGACCTCGATTAAACAGGGGACGGTGACTGCGTCGTTAATGCTGAGAAAACTGGGAAGCTATCCCCGTCAGAATGGGCTTGCAGTAGCGCTGCGCGAGCTGGGTCGCATTGAGCGCACTTTGTTTACTCTCGAATGGATGCAAAACGTCGAGTTGCGCCGCCGCGTGCAGATCGGTCTGAACAAGGGCGAAGCCAAGAACGCCCTGGCTCGCGCCGTTTTCTTCAACCGCCTGGGTGAAATGCGCGATCGCAGTTTTGAAAACCAGCGTTACCGTGCCAGCGGACTCAATATAGTTGTGGCAGCAATCATACTCTGGAATACTGTCTACCTGGAACGTGCAGTGACCGCGCTAAAAGCTCAAGGCCAGAGGGTAGATGAAAATCTGCTGCAGCATTTGTCACCGCTGGGCTGGGAACATATTAACCTGACCGGTGATTATATATGGAAACAAAGCAAAAAAGTCGAACAAGGCAAATTCAGACAGTTACAATCCGTTGACAAGTCTTAACGTACGATTTTGTACATTTCGTGAGGTGACCCCTTATAGTCCGCATCGGGTTGACACAGTTCAGGACACAACGTTTCCTGTAATCTTGCATCACGGAGGCTCTGCAACAACAGGTTCCTACAGAAAATAAACAGATTTTCCTTGACACTCATTCAGTCAACAGGGTATAAAACAGTCGCTAACCTGAGAGGCAACTTGTCACGGGACATAAGACAATCATGGCGGAGAGAAAACGTCCAACTGACTTCACCGAGTTTCGGGTACTGGAATCGAGCGCGCGCCGTTGCTGCCTTTGCTTTGGCGTGAATCACGACTACGCTGAGAAGAGGGGGCAGGTTGCCCATCTCGACCACGACCCAGCAAATAGCGCATATGAGAACCTTGCATGGATGTGCCTTACCCATCACGATGAGTATGACAGCAAAAGCAGCCAGACCAAGAACTATTCAGAGTATGAAGCAAGGAAGTATCGACAAGCACTCTATGATGAGGTCCGCCGGAGGCGGGAAGCCGCAGTAGGTCGTGAGGCGGAAGAGAAGGCCAGGTTAAAGCGACAGTTCATCGAAGACAACATGGCCCTGTTTTTCTTCGCCGCAGTTGCCTTGTACGAACCTCAGCTTAGGGTTGTGTTGTTGAATGAAATCAAGGACCCCGATTTCCGAGAGCAGATTGAGAAGGCATGGACATTTCTCAGCGAACCCGATCCCGATTCAGTCGCGGATACCGGCCCCACAAAGCTGGATGCAATGGCCAAACACATATCCTCATCAGAACATGGAAAGGAAGACTTGCAAACACTCTTGGCGATAGCAGGCAGCGCCATGTGCGCCATGACCGAAACCGACAGGAACCATGCCCTATTCAGCATCCATAATGACACGATACGGTCGGCTTTGATGCTCATTAACACGATCCATCAGGACAAAGTGAATATCAGAAAATAGGTCGGCGAGATTCGTTCGCAGCGTTTAGTTCTTGATGATATTTGCAGAATCATTTCGTTTAATCCTGACTGTTCATCGCATTACCAAGAAGCTTTAGCATAGGCGATGCGGAAAATATTTTGTATGATTCGCTTTCAAGAGCTTCAAGGCAAACAGGGCAGAGGCCACTCAGTTCTTTTTCAGTATAGCCATTGCACTTGCCGCCGCACGCCCCTACTTTGGAAGCAGCTATAATCTCTGAAATGTCATCGATGTTTTTTGCCACTTCAAAAGCCAGTTGTCCGGCGAAAGTGTCCTCTCTTTGCTCCTGAATGTCCATAGCGGTAGTGTAGCATAAACCGGCATCCTATATTCCCTGATAAGGGAGCAAAGAAGGCACTGAGGAGTGAGTCTCTGCCGCCACAGTGATAGTACATAGCATATCCCCGCCAGTTCGGCGGTAAGTTACACATACTATAGTTTACACTGCTCCCAATATTTGCCTACCTGCCTGCATAAATATGGATTTATTTACAATATGTTTTTGTTTTGTTTACACTATCATATCTAGCACGATGGTGTTCAAGGAAGAGGATCTGAGTAAATTGTGTGACCAGTGTTTCCAGGCTCTTGAGGAAGAGTCAGAAGAAATCTTTTCGGCGTCACCACTGTTGAGGTTATTTGGGGATGCTATGAATACCAAAAGCTGAACAATCAGCACTAAGGGAAGTAACTTTTTTATGTGCCAAGGAAATACAGAAACTTATCCAGGCGCACACGTTGAATACTCCTTCCATATTGTTGGGGTTACCTTCGAACCTTTTTCTGTGCCATTAAGTGATCCCAGGTTCACTGAAGCGCGATTTATAATGAGGGAAGGAGTCAATCCCGAAGATAATAATTGCACTCTAATGTTATTTCTTGGGCCAGTTGTCTCAATCGAAGATGCTGACCAAATAGCAGATTCCATTAAAGATCAATTGCTCGAATTATTTTCTCTGATCGTAGGGTGTAGAGTTAGCAGAACTCGGATAGTGGGGCATAACCTTGTGCCTCGGCCTGGAGAGGGTGGACAAATACATGGTATTTTCCCTGTTTTAAGATTACGCTTGAGTGGTCATAGTGAGCCTCGCCGTCTTGCCAACGATGAAATTCACAGTATTGAGATTGCTTTTTCACGGATATCCACATTTGGGGAAGGCTCATTGCTGAGGATTTTTCGTTATGCAATGGATGCTGATGACGAAATTGTAAAGTTTCTGATGCTTTATCTTATTTTGAACCTCTTACGATCCTTACAACGTGAAATAGATGAACTGATTATAGCAATTGCTCCCGGTGTAGATCAGACTCCTGATCCCAGAAATCCAAGTGTATGGGAAACTTGTTATACAAGATTGCGCAACGAGATCATGCATCGTGATGTTGATCATGAAGCAACAAGACAGGAAATATCGCAGCGGGTTTATGAATTCACAAATATTGTCCGTACTGCGATTAGACAAGAATACCATCTGTGACTTATTCTTTTGTAGTTGCCCTCGCCACATCAGTTGAAATCTATATAATAGGAACGACATGAAGCATAGACTCAAAGAAGTAATTGAGAACCTTCGCAAGGAAGCGCAGATCGCACGGCAAAATGCTAATGATTTTAGCAAGCGGCATTTTAATGGTGAAGCAGAACACGCGCTTATTTGTTGTCTAAGAAGAGCTGCCGATATAACAGATGGTTTTGTCCTGGCTGCTGAGACGAGTCTGATAGAATCGGCCAATATTTTAGAGAGAAGTCTGTTTGAAACTCTCGTTGTGACCCGATGGCTAATGCAGTCTGATGAGAATGTTCAGATGTTCAATAATGCCGGCATAAACGAGATGAAGAGACTTGCAAGAAAGAATTTGCTGAGCGGATATGCCAAAATCCTCAATAAGAAAAATCAGGAGGATAAAACATCTGACTTTATTCAGTCATCCGTAATGAAGGAGATTCCGAAGCGGCTGCGGATTGAAGAAATGGCTAAGAACGCGAACTTTGAACGGATATATACGATGTATTACGGCTTCCAATCGTTGCTTGTTCATGGGACCTCATCTGGAATTAAATCTGTCAAAGAAGCAGATGAACTTCTTTATATGGCCGCTAGTGCCGCAGGAGGCTTTATTTATGCCATTAATGTAACTATACAAAACTGGATATTTCACAGGAAGCAAACACCTATGTCAGATATCAATCGCATACTTGGGGTTTAACCCACTGAGGACAAGGCGCATGGCTATCAGTTGCTATGGATACCAGAAGCTGATGGTGGTACAATTAAGGACAAACCTATGCTGAGCACAATCGATGGAAAGAGCATTAATCGGGTACCACACCTGGCGGACTTTGTGGCAGTCCAGCGGAGCCTTGGCCCTGAACGGCTCGCGGCAGTTCGCGCCGATTTGAACCGCATAATTGACGAGATGGCACCTGACACTCAGACAGGTAACCGTTCCTTCAGCAGTTCCTTCCTGGGCTCAGAGCTGACACCGTGGCCGTATCCTCTTGCTCATTTGTACGATGTCGCCAGAGAGATTCTGGGCGAGGCCGCCGAGGAACAGGATGTGCAGGATCAGGCCGGCTTGATTTTTGGTCTGTTCGTATGGGAATGCATCTTGAATCGTGACGAAGAATGGGTGTTCTATGACCCTAACCTGAGTAGTCACGACCCGAACCGGGAGATCACTGGAAAGGTGTACTTCGAGCGTAGTGACTGAAAAGGCACGCCGGATGATGCCTAACTCTGCAAAAAACTGTGCGTATTGCAGGACAGAATAAACATAAACGATAATGTAAAACAATGGAAGGGGAAAACAGGCATGGGGAAAACAAAATCTTTTCACGAGTCTTTTGCCACATTCTTTGAAGATCCAACGCGGGAAGGCTTTAGAGAACTGATCAAGACTAATATCGGAGAGTTGCGTTTTTGTGACTTTAAGTCAGAATGGCCCGAACAATCAGCCATTTCAAAACATATTCTTGGGATGGCAAACTCTGGAGGTGGCTGTTTGGTTATAGGTGTTGATGAAAAAGATGATAATACACTGGATCCAATAGGGCTGACCGTTCTGAAAGACAAGGCAGACATTACCAATGGCATCAAGCATTATCTGCCTAATCCATTAATGGACCTGCTGGATACTGTCGATTTCTCATTTGATGCATCTGAGTATCCAAAGCTTGTCGGCAAGAAATTTCAGGTTCTTTTTATAGGATATAGCCTTGACCACTTACCGTTCGTGACTTTAAAAGGTGGATCGAGTATCAGAGCAAATGCAATCTATATACGTCGTGAAGGAATCACTGAAGAGGCAAATCATGATGAACTTCAGAAAATTATAAATGCTCGTGTTGAGACAGGTTATTCTACGCAAAAAGAAATTGATCTGAAGTCGCATCTTGAACAGTTGCGCGCGCTTTTTTCGGAAATTTCGCAATACCGTCAGAAGGGTTTTGGCATTGGGGCTTTATCCACCCTAACGAGTTTATTCTCTGAGCCAAATCCTAACTATCCACAGGAAGATTTTGATAAATTTGTCAAGCGTATGATTGACCTTAAAAAGAAACGTATAGCCGAAGAACTTGATTTGGGCAAGATGCATGTCTAACTAATCACTTTTGCGCTCTTCGTTTCATTGAACCGCAAAGTGTATTCCCTTATCAGTTTAAGCTATATTCAATTAATTAATCTAATATTATCAATATAGTCATTGGCGATATTGCGCTTTTGAACCCTCAATAATTGCATGTTTCCAGTAACTTCATCTTTATTTTTCCGGGAAGATTATTACTATTGGAACTCGACAAGTGTTCCCCCTACAAATAACTATCCCGGTTTAGTATATGTTTTTCGCTCTCTCGGGAGGAATTGCCGATTATAGCAGATCAGCAAGATCAGTTGCCGGAACATTCGCCAGCTCTTTCGGTTCAAGCTTGTAGAGACCTCCGCCATAAACGCGTCCTTCAGACAGCATTGTTTTTGGGCATATGCGGTTCAGGCTTTCCCAAACGTGCCGCGCAAAAGACGGATCACTCGCAATGGCCTCGGCCAAGGGTCCCTTGGGATACAGGGCCAAATAGACGTTGGTTATGGTTGCGTTGGACAGGTTAAGGATAAAACGGAAGGGACGACCGCTTTTCACATTCCCACGACCAAGGTAAGTGCAGACGAAAGGAGCCGCCGGTCTGTTTTCCTGCGAATACCACGGAGAACGATGACTGCACAAGTATCGGCTGGCAACACCTCGTTTCTTGCCTTCCGAGAGATAGAGCCACAAGCTCGGGTAACGTTTCTTGACCACCTTTTCAGGAAGGCGGCAGTCCAAAAGATATAAGGGTTTCTCTAGGATTGGGTTCCCCATTTCATCGGACTGAATCTCCATTTCAGGTAAATACCTTGGGCTTGGCAGGATTGGCTTGAAAACCTCTTGAGGGAGCCTGCAGGCGGCAATCTGCTCAGCCGTGAGGATAAAATAATTATTGTTACCTGTGGCTATACCGCGATGGATTGAAAAAAAGTCCGAAAGCGTTGGTAATTTCTCCTTGGTGCGTGCTTTTGCAAGGGGAAAGCGCGTCCACTTTGATTCAGTCCTTAATACCTGAGTGGAAATATTGCGAGATATTTTGGGCGCGGACAGTGTCCCGCCAAAAGAAAACTCAACTTTATAATCCTGCGGCGGCGTCTCTTTCTTGAACCAGACAACGGCAGAGGACACAAGAGCGTCATTAAATTGCACATCATGGGGATCGAATCTGTGGATATGCAATAACCTAACCTTATCGAGAAGGTATTGCTTCACCGCCTTGCCGTAGTTCACATCCATAAACTCGCTTGGGATCAACCATCCGGCAAGTCCCCCTTCAGCCATCCAGTTATGAGACAGTCCCAGAAAGTGGCAGTAAAGGCCAGATAAGCCACTTAACTGAATGTCGCAAGCCTTATAGGTAGCTGCCTGAATCCTCGCTTTCTCACCATTCAAAATGTGATGGTGCCGAACATACGGCGGGTTGCAAATTACCAAATTGAAGCCTTTTTTAGGTGGAATAGCGCTTGTAAAATCCATCAACCGAAGATCAATCCCCATGTCGGACCAAAGGGAACGAGATGCATCACCATAATAAGGATCGACCTCGTAGCCCGTAGCGGTGGCAATACGACTTGCAGGAAATGTCCTCAATAAAGCGGAATAGAAAGCGCCGGTTCCAAGAGCAGGGTCAAGAAAATGGACTTTCCGTATAATGGGCATGAGCTTTTTTGCATAGGTCAACATGTCCAAAGCAAGAGGGGTGGGTGTGGAAAATTGTCCTAGGCGGTTGCGTTCTTCCTGTGTTTTTGCGGCGTCAAGCGAAACCTGGAGTCTAAGCCTTGTTTTTTCCTTTTGGGAAAGATGGTCGATTGCTTTCATTTACAACCCAAACATAGCAAGATCATCAATACGGTGTTCCCAAACCCAATCGATGCCTTCAGCGGCTTCATAGCCCAAGTAACCGCTGTCAAAGTAGCCACAGAGGAAGAGGATAAAAGAAACGCGATCTCCGTGAGTATAACGAAGTTGAGCGATTTTAGTTGCCTCTTCCTTGCGGCGTTTGTTCACATTGGTAAAATCTCCCGCCGATTTCGCT
This sequence comes from Nitrospirota bacterium, assembly GCA_963710375.1. GTDB lineage: Bacteria > Nitrospirota > Thermodesulfovibrionia > Thermodesulfovibrionales > Dissulfurispiraceae > JADFXI01. Next base: position 853,142 of record CAVPZX010000002.1, on the reverse strand, counting down.
TCGATCAACAAGGGGAAGTCGCCAGTCTTTGCCTTCTTAGGCATGACAACTGCATCAACAGGGATATTGATGCTTTTTGTTTTTTCCCCCGGTTTTTCTTTATGTATCTCTTTCTGTTTTACGGGGACATTTAGCCGGAAAGTGTAAGTCGCCGGTCGCATGGCGTCGAATTTTGTCCCGTCGCGAGTGGGGACTTGCTCATAGTCTCGGGCATCGAGCCAATCTGCAATAGTTGCTAATTGCCGTTTTTCTTGAGCATTACGAATGATGGGATTTGCCACTGAACCGCAAAGCCGATCTGCAACAATTGTCGCGGCGCGATAGACCTCTTGTTCAGAAGGCTTCTGTTTTCGACCTAACCAAACAAAAATATCGGGGTCAGCCATTTTTGCAATTATCTCGCTAATCTGTTGAAGTTGCTGGTCCAATTCACGCGTAAACATACGTGGTGGCAGTTTTCCTTCTTCCATAACTTGAACAAGATTTTTTGAAACACATGCCAACCCAATAAGTCTGTCGACTGCCAAAGGGGGACAAGTGGACATACGTAACGTTGGCAATATAGACGGATTTGCTTTAAGGATCGTTGTTGTAATGTTGGTTAGATTTTCCGTTGTCCTAAGGGTTTGCTCTACGTCTTTGGTGGTTTCAATTCGGGTGTTTCGGTAAGCTTCGGGCGCGAAGTTCACAAACCAGTTGTTATACATATCAACTGAACGGGCGATATCGGCCTTCCACAAATCTGTTTTGTCTCTATTGACTGCCATAATTGTAATCCTATAAATTTATCGGTATAGTTTGTCAAGTGTATAATTTATTCGTGTCATAATTTATTCGATTCTTATATGAAATATTACCCTCCTAATTCAATACTTCTTTTTCTTCTCCACAACCCTCCCAACAATCACATACTGATGGCCATGCTTTAATTCGATATCGTCATACTTTGGATTCAGAGGATGCAACACTTTGGTTTGCCCATACTGTTTAAACTGCTTGAGCGTTGCTTCACCTTCATCGTTTCTTACAATCACATAATCACCAGGATTGGGCTTCATATGAGGGTCCAAAATAATAATGTCCCCCTCGGTAAACTCTGGCTCCATGGAATCGCCTTTGACTCTTACTGCAAAAATGTTTTGTCCCTTATAATCTGAAGATACCCATTCATCCGCTTCGCCCGGTTCAAATACCTCGCAGGCCTCATTCCAACTACCAGCAGTCACCAACGAGATAATCGGTACAGAATTCAATTTTCCAATAGACGCTGACTCAACATTTTGAGGTAAATACCCTATTTGTTCTAAGAACTCCTGAATGTCGGCACTATAGGCCCGGAGAAGATTCACAACCTTTTCAAAGCTCGGCTTTATTTTATCAGCCTCTATATCTTTAACATGCACATGTGATATACCTGCCGATTTGGCCGCCTCTCGCAAGGACATCCCGAGATGCATCCTCTTATTCTTCATATAGGCACCGACTGTCATATGTAAATAATATCTTACTTTACTCTTGACAGTCAAGTAAATAATTGTGTTAGATATTTCTAACGATGATATGATTCTGTTAAATAAGGTTTTTAACTTTGTAAGTACAGTTAGATAAACCTAACTAAACAACATGCCACCGAAGCTTGAGGGAAAGAGAATGATAATGAACTCCATAGAATTGAATGCTTTATTTGATCGACTGGGTACTCCATTGGCCGGGCGTCGATTAGTGGAGAAGGCTAGGAGAGAAGCGCCAGTCAGGGATATCCAATCGAATTCCGGCAATGTGATTACTTGGTACTCAAGCCGGAAAATGGGCCGAGCTGTTGGTACGGAAAGCAGAACTGGCGAATTCCCGGCAGCGATTCAATACGAGCATAATCCTTTGGTAATTGAGTACTACCCTCAACCCTGCGAACTTGACCTTATAACTGCTGACGGGAGGAAGCAATCGTCACGGGTACAACATTTTCCGGATTTCCTTATTATTATGGCTGACCAGATACTCATAGAGGAATGGCGGCAGGAAAAACGGCTCGAAAAGCTCGCTAAGGATTATCCTGGCAGATACATTAAGGGAGATGACGGATGGCATTTCCCTTTGGCAGAGGAACATCTTGCCGAGATGGGAATAACCTACCGCCTCCGGTCAGCGAATGAGCATCCACATCAGTTTGTTAGGAACCTTGAATTCCTGTCGGACTACTTCTCTCAGGACTGCCCGCCTGTAGAACAGCAGAAAATTAATATTCTACAGAGCATTCTCACCGAAAAGGCCGTGCTTACCATTATGGACCTATTACAAACGGCTGAATGTAACTACGGGATTCCTGGTGATGCAATAGAAGACCCAATTACTGGTGCTGGCGGTTTTGTAGTTACGGCTGACGATATTTACAAAGCAATTGCCGACGGGCACATAGCTTTCGACCTTATGAATGATGATATCGCCGAAACGTATAGGGCGCGTGTTTATCGCGATCAAACCATGCTTGCCTTTTATCAGCGGATTGAACATTCCGGAGTTATTAATGAGGAATGCCGCCTTGACGTATCGTTTGAAGTTGGGACTGAAGTCGATTATGATGGCAAAACCTACAGGATTGCTCTTGTCGGTCAGAATTCCGTGATGCTCTCGGCAGATGACGGTACCACTGAGATTTCGCTGGAAGTATTGGAAAAACAGTATGCCGCCGGAAAGCTTAACGTCAGATCGTCTGTGCATCCTGATTCGAGTGATGATGAATCAATAGCTTGCGTATCGCCGGAATATATGGATAAAGCGCTCGCAAGGGCGCGACAGCTCGAATTTTCAAATTTCGCGCCGGAGCTGGTAACAGTGTCGAGAAGCACGTTGCACAGGTACAAGAAAGCAGTGAGAGACGCGGGTGACAGTGTCATTGACCAGCATCTGGCACTTGTTCCCCAACTTATAAAAAGCGGAAACCGGGAGCGGAAAATCCCGAAGGAACTAATCGATCTGATAGCTCTAATTGTTAGAGAAGACTTCAATAATGCCACCAATATTAACAAAGGCATGGCGTACAAAAAGTTAGTGGATGCATGCCAGACTGCAGGTCTTGAGCCTTGTTCGGCAAAAACATTCAACAAAGAGGTTGATAAACTTACGTCTGTTCGCAAGCGCAGAGGCAAACGAGTCTTTTACCAGACACAACCCATCGTCTGGTATCTGAAGCTCAACGAGCCCATACATGGTGTCAGGCCATTTCAGTATGTGCATATCGATCATACACCTCTGGACATACTGCTCTGCTCGCCCAATGTATTGAAGTCAACGTGGCATGCATGGCTTTCTTTAGCAATTGACGCCGAATCTCGCAGAGTGGTTGGCTTTTATCTGTCCTTTGAGCCGCCGAGTTATAGGTCCTGCATGATGGTTCTGCGCGATATTGTCCGTAGACATGGCCGCATGCCGGATATGCTCGTCGTCGATAATGGCAAGGAATTCAAGTCTCGTGAGTTCAAACGTGTTTGCAGACTTTATGGGTGCAGCATCAGGTATCGTCCGGCAGGCCAGCCGCGCCACGGCTCTGTAATGGAGCGTCTATTCGGGACGACTCAATCGCAGCTTATCCATAATCTGAGCGGAAATACCCAACTCATGAAGTATGTTCGCACGGTCACTAAATCCGTGAATCCGAAAAACTTTGTTGAATGGACGCTGCCGGCACTGCATGGCGCTCTTGATTATTATTTCGATAATCTCTATGGAACTGAAAATCATTCGGCGCATGGCGAAGAACCTGTGAAGCATTTCGTATCACGAATGGCCGAGACCGGCATGCGCCTCCATCGTATTGTCAGATACGACCGCAGGTTCCTGATTGAAACATGCCCGGCTCCTGAAGCTGGTGGAACACGCATAGTCGATGGTCAGCGCGGCGTCAAGATCAACCATATTTGGTATTGGACCAATGCCTTCAGGGGCGTCAACCTGCATAAAAAGCCCATCGATATCCGCATCGATCCCTGGGATGTCCGATATATATATGCGCTGGTCAATGGTCAATGGCATCAATGCGAGTCGAAATTGAAGTGGCGGCTTCGCCAATATACCGTTATAGAACTGCGCTATGCCTTTGAAGAATTGGCGAAAGAAAATAATATTAAGAAAAAAGACTTGTCTCCTGAACGGATAGCAGAATGGATGAAGGTTCTGGATGCAAGGAATTTCGACCCCCGTCTGAAGGAACAGCAGAGTGAGGCACGGTTTGTATACGAGAGACTGGGAATGACATCTCCTCAGACTCAGATTGATTCGACAAGTGCCCCCATGATTCCGCCTTCGGTTTTACCGATAGATACTTTATCGCCATCGATCAATGAATCCATGGCTACTATTGAGGAGGAAGAATACGAACTATTCTGAGATCAATCCAATGACTATGACGCCCGAACAGGCAATGTTGCTCTCGGACGACGAAAAGCTTGCCTACTTCCATCAGGTGCGGGTGAAACATCCAAGGGTAGGCACTATTCTAGATGACCTTGAGACAATGGTCTTGCCGGGGTCCGGGACAGATATTGCGCTTCTGGTCGGCCCGACTGGAGCGGGCAAGTCAACGTTGAGCGTATCGCTTATGGAGCGTATAGTTAAATTGCATCAGGCGCAAATGGCGAAAGATCTGAGTTTTATTCCAGTAGTCATGATCACCGCACCGTCTTCCGGTGAGAATAAATTCTCATGGCGTATTTTTTATATCAAAATCGGGACCGCCCTTATTGAACCGCTTATAGACAAGAAACAGGAATTCAGGCTACAGGATGGCCGTATGTCGGTTAGTCATGTTACGACAGGGAGCACAGTGGCTGGACTTAGAATGGCTGTTGAAGACGCGTTGAGATATCGACACACAATCCTGCTAATTATCGACGAAGCGGTTCACTTGATCAGGAACGCTAAAGGCGCTGTGTTAGCCGCACATATGGATGCCTTAAAGTCTTTAACTCTACTTGATGGAGTTACACTAACTCTGGCGCTGATCGGTTCCTACGATCTTTATCAGCTGATGTGCTTAAGCGGTCAGGTTGCACGACGGACCGCTATTGTCCACTTCCAGAGGTATTGCCGGGGAAACGCCGAGGATGAAAAGGTTTTCAAGAAAAGCGTCGATAAATTGCAGAAATACTTGCCCCTAAGTGGAGTACCAGACCTGACAGAAATGTCCAACGAGTTGATGGATTCCTGCATCGGATGCGTGGGAACTTTGAAAGAAACCCTTCAAAGGGCACTGACATTCGCTCTGAGAAATGGGGGCAAATGGACCGATGCCTGTCTTTCCAAGGCTCTTCTCACTGAAGGACAGATTGTGGCCATCCTTGAAGAGACATTGAAGGGCGAGGTGGATATAGCAAAGGCTGTTTACGGAACCGGGAAGTTTAATTTCAAACCAACTACAGATAAGAAGGCGGCCTGATGAACGTGGAATGTGTGGACGATTATCCGTTGGTGGGAGTTGATCCGGATGCCCGGATCCCTCCAAGGTCGCTGTTGGCATCGCTAAGGCCAATGGGTTTAGGTACACCATACAGGGAAAGTCTTAGCAGCTACTACCTGGGGCTCGCCCATCTCCACCATGTTTCTCCGAAGACTTTGGCAAGGGAGCTAATAATCCCAAGGATAAAAGACGGTAATGCACGCCAAAGCGACGATGCTTTCACGATCTGGAAACTCCCGCTATTTAATGGTATCAGCTTCTGTTCCTGAAACGTGGGCGAATATCCTGAGTGAACTTACAGGGCAGCAAGGTCTCATTGATTTAACGCTTGTTCCTTTGAGGCCATATATGAACGTGCAGCGGCTTATGAGTAGTACAAAGAAATGGTGCCCCATATGTCTTTCTGAGGCGGCTCAAGAAGGGCGAGCCTACGGACAGCTTTTATGGGAGATAGCTGCTATCGAAGCATGCCCAAAACACGGGATTAAGTTGGTAAGCCAATGCAGGTGTAACGGGTCATCGCCTCTGTCTACACGGCATGTTAAACACCTGTCGGGGTTTTGTGGCTCGTGCGGATACTCCTTGACAGAAAATTATGAAGAATTGATAGAAAGCGCCTCAGAGGATGAAGTAAAAAGAGCGCAGCTTATCGTCGTTATGTTAGGTGATATAGAAAGACTAAAGCCTAAAAGTCATAGGGGCATAGTAGGAATTTCTGAGTTCCTTAAAAGTGCCGCGCAGCATTTTACCGGAGGTAATGCGGCACTTTTGGGAAAACTGTTGGGGATTAAGAAAAATACGTTACATGGATGGATGAATGGTAAATTCATCCCGAGTTTCCCACAGATGGTTGAAATGTCGTTCGCATGTCGATCTTCCATAGCTGATGTCATGTTGGGTACGAACACCACATTTGAGGGGACAGAGATCATTGCCACGCATACCGTAGCCCAAATATCAACCCGCACAAGGAAGACTCAGAAACTCGACAGAGAATTGATTAAGCGTCAACTGGAAATGCTGTCTAATGAAAACCCGCCGATCAGCGTAGCCACGGCAGCAGAGAAACTCGGGGTTAACCGTCGTACTCTTTTCAATAGGTTCGGGGATATCGCCAAGAGAATGAACCAGCGCTTCCAGGCACATAGACACTCTGGGAAAATGCGGAGATTTGCGGATAAGTGCGACTTATATCATCAGAGTGCGGTGATGCTGATGCAGCAGGGGATAAGGCCAACACAAAGACTGGTTGCTTTCGATATCAAAGGCATAGGGATAGTTGGTAATAAAGAAGATGAGCGGATCGCGTGCAGTAGAATCTGCAGGGAAGTAATTAAGAGGTCAAGGTTAGTAGGGATTGATAACCAGAAATAAGATTAACCAAAGGAGAACGGAATGGGTGAAATACAAGAAAAACGCAGGCATAATCTACAGAATAAGTATGATTTTCTCAGGCCAATCGGCTTTTCGTGCGGTGACGGCTGGCTGCCTATCCTTGAGGATTTATTTGTAAAGATTGATGAAGTTGTAAAGAGTTCCGCGCTTACCAGATTCAAAGTAGAGCAGGTCAAGGAAAAGTTTGGCGACTTGATGGTTTATGTGGCTGGCGAAAATAACGCTATTGCTGAACTAATCGCCACCGCTGCCGAAAGAGCGTCTGTAACATGTGAGGATTGCGGAAAGCCCGGACAGAGAAGGACGCTCAACGAGGGTAAATTTCATGAATGGCTCAGGACGCTGTGTGATGAATGTTTTGCCATAAGACCATACCGCTTGACGGAGACATACGCTCTTGCTGTCGAGGTTCTGGGCGGTGCGGAGAATGCCCGCAAGTGGCTTTTGGCTCCCCACTTTTCCTTTCAGGGGAAGAGCCCGCTGGAGATGCTTAAGACTGATGAGGGGGCTAAAGATGTTGATGTTATCCTTGCCGCTATCAGAGATGGGGCATCTTTATAACTGTCCTACGGAACCACAAACAAGGGGGAAATTATGTACATCAAAAAAGAGGACTTCCGGTATTTTGAGTGGCTTTACAATAAGTTGGATGAACCGACGAAAAAGAAGTTCCTGAATGCTTTGCACAAAGCCGGTTGTAAAAGGATAGGCGAGGATATCACAAAGATACAGGTTGTAGGTGATGAGATATTTGATGTGCAGGGCATTGAGCCTAATGAAATGATAACACGGACCATGATTAAAAAGGCCTATAAGGTAGCGAAGGAGGAACTCTAACGGTGATGAACAATGGAGGGTGGAAATAAATGACCAGGAAAGAAAAGACATATAAGTTTTTAGGCATAGCAAACAATGTCGATCCAAGAACGGTCAGCAATAGGCCAATCCGCTTGATGAGGATCAAAACTTTTCGATCCGACACAGCAGAAAAAATAGCAAAAAAGCGAATCGAGAAACTGGAGAAACAGACAGGCTGCAAGTGGACGCTTCACAGCGATCCAGGCAAATTATCGGAACGCCAAGAGCGGAAACTCAGGGCACTGAGATTTCTCAGCCGGGCAAATGATTACATCTTGGAGAGTATTAAATCGGACAAAGATCTCCGAGGCAAAATTGATCTACTGACGCAGACAGCAGAATATGCGTCTGCAACTCATCCTGAGCAGGTGCTTATGAAAATCGCGCTACTGCGCCGGAAACTTGGAGATACGGAATTGCTTCGGGAAGCTGGCGAACTCGTGTCAATGGCGTCGGCTGGGAAGGTGCGGCCTTTGTAAGGTCAGACGGGACAGAGTTCGTTTATGAATGCTTGGCAAGATATTACAAATACGAAGAGCCGATAACATTCGGCGTCGTTAGCGAGTTGGAGCTCAACCCCGAAGCGAAAGCGTGGCTGTTTGCGACTTATGTTGTACAAAAAGACGCAAGCAAAGTCCGCTCCAGCAGAGGGCGGCGATGAGCATCGGGAGAATTATATGATGGGTCAACGGCCATGCAAGGAAAAGGCCGCCAACGGAAGAAAGTGCAGTGCCGGCCAGGTAAAGCATGGTGAAATAAATATGGCGGAGCTTCACCCATTTAATAAATACATAAAGAATCGACATGCCCAGCGCAATGCCTGCGTATGAGGCCATAATGTCTGACGCCAAGAAGTGCACCCTCCAGTTCTCCGTTATAGTTGCGGTAGGGTATACTGTCATCTGCAAACAGCATATTCAGAGTTTAGGAGAATAGGGCAAAAAAGTCCAGAAGGATTTCGAGATTGGGAGATAATGAGTTCCTCTATCACCTGAAGATGTCACCGCAGAACTCCCAATTTTGGCCTGAGCAGATATATTTATTTGCCGATGTTCATAATATCGGCGGGGTTAGGCTTGGGAGCTATTGGCTTATCAAAATCTGTTAAAATTCTGAGTGGCTATGATAGAATTTGCGGAGATGAGCAGAAACTATATAATTACGTGTTCCGTCTCCTCACTGCAGAGGGTGAACTATGCACGGGAACGCACTCCACTTCCGGGGCCGCTCAGCGCAGCGTTAGATTATAGGGAAACATAAGATGGTTGTTTGGAAATGGGAGATATTTGATAGCTTTTTAAATGAAGGTCTTTTTTCATTAACAAAGGCCGGGTCTCTATATTCGCCGGTCAATAAATTCACGATAAAAAGGGATGAAGATTTAAATATCTTTATTGACACTGTGTCTAACCATGATACGACAACTTGTTCCGTTAACTATCCACCAGGAACGGTTCGATCAAACATCGACTCAATTGAATTTGAAAATAAATCTGGTATAAAGGCAATTGCATATGGCGTTCAGCCGTTGACCAACTCAAGGTCTATGAATGAAACAGGTACATGTTACCGACATGAAAAGGCATCAATACAAAATCTTGAGTGCATAGTGACAAATCTGTCTGAGGGTCAATATCTAATCGAATGGTTAGTAAATGTAGATGACAGCTATTATATTTGGCCGGATTCACTGGATGAAGAAGTTGAAGTATTATCAAATAGAATTTTTTGCAAAAACGGAAGTTCGTTGCTGCTTACGTCATCTGAAAAAACAAGTTCTTTCTCTTGGAAATGTGTAAACATTAGCGTTGATGGCCAGGAATTATATTTTGGTGTTTGCAATAAGGTTGCTGTCAGCGACGAAAAAATGCCAGGGTTTGTTATTTATAATGGAACTCCTTCTGAGGAAATAAGGTCAAAGATCAGATTGGCTTTATCATTTGCTTTTGGCCGTCCATTTATTCATCTGGGGCATTCCATTTTCAACAGTAAATGGCAATTAGTTTCCTTTAAATCAATAAGTGCTTATACCATTGATGGAAAGGCCTTCAAATTGCTTACTCTACCTCCGTCTCCCTTGTATGAGAAATTCGGGAACGAACTAAACAGAGAAAAATTCTCTCGAATGGTAAATGCCTTCTATAAAAAATATGATGACTACAATCTTGGTCATGTAGGCTGGCTTTATTGGCATTCTGTTTCTGCTCCTATCCATATCGCAGCAGTTCATTTTGGAGCAACATTTGAAGCTATACAAAACGCATTTGTCGCAGCAAATGGCTCTTTATTCAAAACTTCAGTGCTTGAGAAAACAGCGTGGGAATCTTTACAAAAGGATATATTGGAAGTTGTTAGAAGTAAAAGTATAAACGGGGATCTTCTTAAAATAATAAACAACAAGATAGCTTCGCTTAATCAAAAACCCCAGAGTGTACTAACGGAAGAATTTCTGGGTGCATTGAATCTTCAGCTTAGTAATATTGAATCTCTCGCTTGGAAACAAAGAAATCGAGCTGCTCATGGTTCAATGACAAAAGAACAGGACTATATCGATTTAATAAAAGAAGTAAAACTACTTAAGGTATTATGTCATAGGGTTTTACTTTGCATAACCAACGGGAGTGATGATTACATTGATTACTACTCAATCGGTTTCCCAATCAAAAAACTACAAAACTCAATCGAGAAACCGATCTAACCCGCTAATCCAGCGGACGTATTTCGAACAGACTCCTCGTCGGGAGCCGCTCAGTTCCGCATCATACATTTGTTTTTACTGTGAATCTTCAGTCTCGGTCCTTGCGTGATTTTACGCATAGCACGGTGAAGAACAAATTTGATGCCAGTTTCAGCAATTTATGTAAGTAGGCCGGACTAATTGCTTTACGACACAATAGTATAATATATGAGCAGATGTTGCATATAGCTATTCTTTCTCTTTAAATGTAAATAAGATCGAACACTGTTCTTTACTTTTTAAATTCACTTGCCAAGAGTTGAGCTAAAGAATCTGTTATGCTTGGGCAAGCGTTACGCAGCATATCTTCAGTTATTTGTGAAATGCGCAGCTGGGGATTGTTAATACGTAGTTCTGTAATTACTGTAGCTTTCATGTCCAATAGATCCCGAACAGCATACTTTGCTTTTTCATGATTGCTACAAGGATGCTGTCTTAAATTAATCGAGAGACTCTGAGCATAATAATCTGAAAAATAAGCAGCCATGCCTTCTTCTAAAATAGTCAACGGTATGCGAAGAGGCGGGCCAAAGGCGTGCACACATTCATGAGCAAGCTGATGAAGAGTATTCTTGAAATCCCAGGACTCCTCGCTATAGTTTATACATTTGTAATCGGGGAGAAGAATTACTACAGTTGTATCAACAGGCACAAATGTAAAAGGACCTCGATCATTGCCAGGATTTATTGTACTCTCTATTTCAAACCGCAGTTTATAATTCTTAAATGCGGGATTGGGTAACCCAATTAAGGGTAGAGCCATAAGGGCAATATCCCGGAATTTTGTTCGTATGAGTGCCTTGACATCATCAGAAGGTTGAACTGGAGGTTTCGGGGATGGGTTATCTGAATCTGTCACCTCAATTTGTATGTCCAAATCATTCACGTTATATCCTATGTATCTATTTTCCAGAACCTTTCTCCTTTTTTATGGTTGCTCCAAACAAAAATCGCCGTTACCGTGGTTTCAATTTTTTCCAGGTTTTTGCTGCATTGTGAGAAATTATTTATTGTTTTTCTCTCTGTATTCGTGCCTATGTGGTTCGCCTTGCCTTTCTTTGCACCCTTTGGGCCTTTGCGTGAAAACAGGTCTTTATCAAAGGATCAAATGATCCACATCACTTTCGGGACCGCACTGCCAGAACTGGAAAGATGCCGGCGCGGTAAATGTTGACGCCATGACCGCCGGTACCGTCGCCACCGCATCCGCTACCGTCGAAACAGAAGGCCCACGCGTCCATCGTACCAGTACCACGCGACTCTGATGTCCATGCCCAATTTTTAATAATATTAAAAACAGGATCCACATTACCGGGTTTGGTTGTGTCATACAAGCTCTTTAGTTCCTCTATTGTCGGCAGACGCCATCCGCCTCCGGCAAGGTTTAAATTCCGGGCATATTCATCTGCCTGATGATAATTCATTTTCCTCATCAGGCTTTTATTCGCGGCCTTCCTTTGGTTCGGCATGACATATCCTGCGTCGTTAGGGGCGGGTGCCCATTGGAGCCCGGTTGATGAGTCATAAATAACGCCACCTTTTAGAGTGAATCGCTTACTTCCAGCGGCATGGACAACAGATACAAATGATAAGAGAAGCAGACAGGCCAAAACCGCTTTGATCAAGCTACTCTTATTTGCACGCATACATAAGGTCTCCTTTAAAATTTAATGTGTTATTGATTCAAATATTAGCAGATACCACTTTCTCATACAAGTTTCAGTGAACACATTCCAGTGAATATTACCGCCATACAACAGTACACCGATGGATGTACGTCTGAAACGGATATCGGCTGTTCCGGGGCTGCGGAGCCTCGTTTCGATTTTTACGTGCAGCACAGGGTATTCTTCACAAAAAAGGGCAGTGTTTTATTAATTGCGGGTTGAAAGCTTTATAAAAACTGCTATCTTACGAAATAACGATTGTAGGGAGTACTGCCCGCCGACTGAGTCCTCGCAATTTTGCGCAGTTCAAAGGGGAAAAGAGAGGTTCAGGAAATTGCAGCTGGTGTCGAGGAAGAACTTCACTGTGCATGTTTCGGGGCGAATCGGAACATGCGACTAATTTAGAGTGGGCTTGGGCCGTATAATTATTAGGTCACTTTCAGATATCGCCTACAATGGTGGGCGTATACAGCCAGATAACGGCCATACAGATTATTATTTAAAATAATCCGAACCATAGTTTGAGACAGAGTGCAAAAGAACCATAGTATGAGATTTCGTCTCAAACTATGGTTCCGCGACACAAACAGCAAATGGTTTTGCTGAGAGTAACGGCTGGCTCCCGGGGAGGGATTCGAACCCCCGACAGGGTGGTTAACAGCCACCTGCTCTGCCAGCTGAGCTACCCGGGAATAGAACTTCTTTTATAACAAAACGATTGTTGGGTTGTCAATTACTAAGGGCTCGCGAATAAATAACTTGCACATTGATGCATCTCAGATTCAGGCCATCTTTGCCTGATCCTCAGTCGCAAAATCCCGCCCGAGTGCGGAACGTAGCTATGCTACGCCTGCGGTTTTGCTCAGTCGGATCAGCCAAATCTGACCCAAAGCTGAGCGCCTGAATGCACAAGTTGTTTATTTGCGAGCCCTAAAACACTTCAATTTTTATTTCTTTCGGCTTTGCCTCCTCCTGCTTTGGAAGAATGAGTTCAAGGAGTCCATCTTTGAATGTGGCTTTTGCCTTTTCGCTTTCGACCTCGACCGGCAGCGCGACGGTCCTGGCAAAGCTGCCGTAGCTTATTTCACTGACGTAGTATACAGTCCCAACCTCTTCTTCTTTTTTGATCTCTCCTTTCAGGGTGAGAGAGTCTTTTGAAATAGAAAGATCAATATCCTCTTTCTTCACTCCAGGGAGCTCGGCCCTGAACACGATCTCGTTTTTTCTGTCATAGATCTCAACATTCGGAACAATGGGCCCTGCCTGAGGCTTTTCGCCCCATGTTCTCCGTCTTCTCTGCAGGGGAGAAAAGATTTCATCAAAAAGCCGGTCCATGTCCCTCCTCATTTCTTCGAGTTCTTTAACTGACCCCCAGTTGATCACCGACATGACACCCTCCTTAACGTTCAAGCATTCAGCTGTTAACATTTAACTTTGTCTACTGCCAGGCTTCTAAATACAATATTCCCCCCATCGTAGTCCACTTCAACCACACTGCCTTCTTTAAATGTCCTGTCAAGTATTTTAAGTGCGAGCGGGTTGAGGATTTCATTCTGTATGGCCCGTTTGAGCGGACGGGCGCCGAAAACAGGGTCGTATCCCACATGAGCGATATGTTTTTTCGCCGCATCGGTGAGCACTATATCTAACTTCTTCTCCAGCAGATACTTTTTCATCCTCGCAACCTGAATTTCTACAATGCTCTTCAGCAACTCCTCATTGAGCGGGTTGAAGATTATGATATCATCGACCCTGTTAAGGAACTCAGGCCTGAAGAAGGATTTCAGGTCGCTCATTATCTTGTCCCGCAGGTCCTGCCTGTTTTCGTCGTACCAGCGCGCCACAGGCCTCCGGGCCCTCTCCTCGAGTATCTCCTGTATGTGTGTACTACCTATGTTGGATGTCATAATGACAACGGCGTTTCTGAAGTCCACTGTTCTTCCATGCCCATCAGTCAGCCTGCCGTCATCGAGGAGTGCAGGAGGAGGTTGAATACTTCAGGGTGCGCCTTTTCAACCTCGTCAAATAATATCACCGAATACGGCCTTCTCCGCACCGCTTCGGTCAGTTGCCCGCCTTCCTCGTAGCCAACATAGCCGGGAGGCGCTCCAATCAGCCGTGAGGTAGTGTGGCGCTCCTGATATTCGGACATATCTATCCGTATGACCGCTGCTTCATCATCAAAGAGAAATTCGGCAAGCGCCTTTGCCAGTTCGGTTTTGCCTACACCTGTAGGGCCGAGGAACAGGAATGATCCAATAGGCCTGTTCGGGTCCTGGATGCCGGCACGCGCCCTTCTGATGGCATTGGATACTGCGGCGATTGCCTCATCCTGGCCTACGACCCTTTTCCTGAGATTATCATCCATTTTGATCAACTTCTGGACTTCGCTTTCGAGCATTCTCGACACCGGCACCCCGGACCATTTCGAAACTACTTCAGCGATGTCTTCTTCATCGACCTCTTCCTTCAGCATCTTTCTCCTTGACTGGGTCTCGCGAAGCTTAAGGTTGTCCTCTTCAAGGAGTTTCTGCAGTTGCAGGAGCTTGCCGTACTTCAACTCGGCAGCCTTGGCAAGGTCTCCCTCACGCTCGGCCCTCTCTGATTCGATTTTTGTTGTTTCGAGCTGCTCTTTAAGGTCCCTGATCTTCTGAATTGCTTCTTTTTCGCTCAACCACTGCGCTCTGAGCACGTCCCGTTTTGATTGAAGTTCAGCCATTTCCCTTGACAGTTTTTCGAGCTTCTCCCTCGCGTCCTGAGAGCCGTCGTCGCGCATTACAGCCCGTTTCTCGATCTCGAGCTGCCTCAATTTTCTTTCGATTTCGTCAAGTTCGGTCGGCATGCTGTCTATTTCCATTCTCAACTTTGAGGCAGATTCATCGATCAGGTCTATGGCCTTGTCAGGAAGGAACCTGTCGGTTATATATCTGTGAGAAAGGACCGCTGCTGCGACAAGGGCGGAATCTTTTATCTTTACTCCGTGGTGGACCTCATATTTATCCTTTAGTCCCCTGAGAATCGAAATAGTATCTTCGACAGAAGGCTCTTTAACATAAACAGGCTGGAACCTCCGCTCTAATGCAGGATCTTTTTCTATATACTTCCTGTATTCATTTACGGTTGTTGCCCCGACACAGCGCAACTCACCCCGGGAAAGAGCAGGTTTGAGCATGTTGGATGCATCAACCGACCCCTCGGCCGCGCCCGCGCCGACCAGGGTATGGAGTTCGTCGATAAAGGTTATGACCTTGCCTTCCGACTGCTCGATCTCTTTTAATACAGCTTTGAGGCGCTCTTCAAATTCGCCGCGGAATTTTGAGCCTGCAACGAGACTTGCTATATCTAGGGTTATCAGGCGCTTGTCTTTCAGTGTTTCAGGCACATCCCCGGCAACAATTCTCTGGGCAAGTCCTTCAGCGATTGCTGTTTTCCCTACGCCCGGATCTCCGATGAGCACAGGATTGTTTTTTGTTCTTCTCGAGAGCACCTGGATAATCCTGCGTATTTCTTCGTCTCTTCCGATAACAGGATCGAGCTTCCCTTTTCGCGCAAGATCGGTGAGGTCCTTGCCGTACCTGGCAAGGGCCTGGTATTTCTCTTCCGGATTTGGGTCCGTAACCCGATGGACACCGCGGATCTCGCGCATAGCGGTAAGGATTGCATCGGGTGGAGCGCTGCTCCGTTTGAGGATCTCAGATGCAGGACCGTAGGTGTTGGCGATGGCCAGCAGCAGGTGCTCGACACTGATAAACTCATCTGTCAGATGGGTTGCCTCTTCATACGCCTTCTCAAGTACGGTTTTCAAGCGTGGTGCGATGTATAGCTGGCCCATAGGGGCAGCTCCGGATACCTTTGGAAAACGCTCTATCTCTTTTTCAGTCTCTTTCCTTATCTCAGCAATATCGGCTCCGAGCCTTCTGAGTATTTGAAGCGCAATGCCTTCTTCATCAACGAGGAGCGCTAAGAGCAGATGTTCTACATCGAGCTGCTGATTGCCGTTTCTTTCAGCAATGCCCTGCGCTTCCTGCATAGCTTCCTGGCTTTTGACCGTTAATTTATCTAATCTCATAACTATTCCTCCTGCCTACTCTTCACTCAATATATTGTGAATATGGCTTTCAAACTCCTCTTTCACGTCGTCGTCTAAAAATTGCATCATTTCCATCATTTCAGCATGCAGCGCTTTAAGGCGCTTGCGCATACGGAGGATAATATCTACTCCAGCCTTATTGACCCCGAGTTCTTTGATGAGGTTTATTACCAAATCGAGCCGCTCAATGTCCTCTTCCGAATAGAGCCGCTGGCGGTTTATCCGATGAGGACTCACAAATCCTTCCCGCTCGTACATGCGAAGTGTCTGCGGATGGACTTCGAGTATTCTCGATACGACGCTTATCATGTATACAGGGCTGCTTTTGTCCTGCCTCTTGTTAATCCGCATGATGCACCATTCCCTTCCTGGGATCTTTCTTATATAAAGAGTCTATAACATGTATCGCCTCTCGTGCCTTTTCAGGGATGTCGACAGGCACCACGATTTTAATCTCAACATATTCATCGCCCCTCGCTTTAGTATTGTGATGAATGAAGCCCTTTCCTGAAAGTTTGAATTTCTGGGAACCCTGCGTTCCAGGCGGCAGCTTCATGATCGAGACCCCGTCAATAGTCGGGACTTCCACTTTTGCGCCGAGTGCCGCTTCTCCAAAGGTTACCGGCAGCTGCAGGTAAATGTCATTTCCTTTCCTTGTGAATACCGGGTGTGGCCTGACAGTTATTTCCAGAAGAAGGTCTCCCGCGGGCCCTTTGCCTGTACCGGCATTGCCCATGCCTTTTAATTTGACAACCGACCCGTTATCAACTCCTGCAGGTATTTTTACATTTAAGTTTTCTGTATTAAGGATATCTCCTCTTCCGGCGCATTTTTTACATACAGAGATAATTTTTTTCCCGGTACCCTTGCATTCAGGACAGACCTGGGCCATTTTGAAATAGCCTTTTGCTGTTTGAATATGGCCGGTCCCTTTACATGCAGGACAGGTCTGGGAAGCCTCGGCCCCGCTTCCACCGCATTTATCGCAATGGATTGTCCGCTTTAAGGTAAGCGGTCTCGTCAGTCCGTTGAAGGCCTCCTCAAGAGTAAGTTCAATGCCTGCCAGTAGGTCAGACCCTCTCGCATTACGGGACAGACCCTCGGTCCGTGACGCAAAGATATCACCAAAGATATCACTGAAATCGAACGCTTCACCGCCGCCATACCCCCTGAATGCATCTGATCCGCCAAACTGCTCATACGTCGTCCCCGCACTGTCATACTGCGCCCGCTTATCTTTGTCGCCGAGCACTGCATAGGCCTCATTAAGTTCCTTAAACTTTTCTTCAGAGGTTTTGTCTCCGGGATTCAGGTCTGGATGGTACTTTCTGGCGAGCTTTCTGAAAGCCTTCTTGATGTCATCCTGCGCGGCATTTTCATTAACGCCCAGTATTTTGTAGTAATCTTTCACCGATGTAGCCATTTTTTACCTCTCTTTAACCATATAATAATACCTTAGTTGAATCTTGTCAAGTATCTGTAGTGGAAGAATAGGAAGAGAAAGGCTTGTTTTTCGACGCGATGAAAGCACCACTGCCCGCTGCTGATAACCAATATGGTAGAATAAACAGATGCCATTAATTACAATCAAAGCTGAGATACCCGCTTACGGAGGCCGTTCAATCAGCAAGCTGCACGGGAAGGTTATAATGATAAAAGGCGCAATTCCCGGCGAAACGGCTGAGGTAAAGATCGAAGAGGAGAAGAAAGATTACAGTCTCGGTACGGCGGTTTCAATCCCCAACCCCTCTCCTGACAGGTGCGTGCCGGAATGCGGTTATTTCAGCTTGTGCGGCGGGTGCCAGCTTCAATTTATTGCCTACAGTCGGCAGGTGCGGCTTAAAGAGGAAATTCTCAGGGACTGCATCAAACGCATAGCAAAGACGGAAATGGAGCTTTCCCCATCGATTGTGAGTTCCAGCCCCTGGAACTACAGGCTCAGGGGACAGTTTAAAATAGCGCGCGGCAGGACCGGTTTTTATAAGGAGAAATCTCGTGAAGTTGTCGATATCAAAGCCTGTCCGCTGATGTCGGAAGAAGTCAATCAATACCTTGCAAAAGCGAGATCACTTGTGGGTAATATGACAGCCGGAGAAATACATATTTCTTTTGGAGGCGGAGCTGTTGCATTGTTAAAAACTTCGCATCCTGACGATATGGATTATGGCAAACTCTCCCGGGATTTTCTGGACAGCGGTTTTTCCGGAGTTATTATCCAGATGCCGCACAGGCAAGCAATCAGGCTGGGGATGCAATACCTGACGCTCGATCTCGAAAATCTGAGCTACACTGTATCGCCACTGAGCTTTTTCCAGAGCAACTGGTCGTTGAATCAGGCAGTTGTCGGATTCCTTAAAACTATACTTCAGCCACTGAAGGGCAAAAGAGTCATGGATATCTGCTCGGGCGCCGGCAATTTTTCTTTTCCACTTGCCGCAGCCGCCGATTATGTGGTAGCGGTAGAAGAGAGCAGTGACGCGGTAGCTGATGGCATTAGAAACGCAGAGATCAACAACATTAAAAATTGTACTTTCATCAATTCCTCCATGGATTCGGCCGGCATTAACGATAATGTCGATACGCTTATTGTCGATCCCCCTAGACCCGGGCTGACAGATAGAACAATTGATAACATTCTCAGGGCGTTGCCTGAAAAGATTGCCTATATATCATGTAACCCTACAACGCTCGCGAGGGACCTGAAAAAATTGTCTGTTCACTATGACATCGAATCCATTCGAATGATCGATTTCTTTCCCCAAACATATCATATCGAATCACTTGCGCTGCTCAATCGGAAATAATGACCGAAACATTCTTGGAAACAGCTGTCTTTGCCGCACTATCGGCAGGGCAGATTATTTCAGACAACCTCGGCAGGCTCACTAAAGACGATGTAGGCCTCAAACAGGTATCCGACTTTGTGACGCGCGTGGATAAAGAGTCCGAAGCCTGCATTATCAGGATAATAAGGGAGCGGTATCCGGACCACCATATACTTGCAGAAGAGACGGTGAAACAGACAGTGCGCGAGGGCTATCGATGGATAATCGATCCCCTGGACGGCACAACTAATTATATTCACCAGTATCCTGTCTTTTGCGTTTCAATTGCCCTGGAATTACACCGCGAAGTAATTGCCGGTGTAATTTTTGACCCGCTTAGAAAAGACCTTTTCTTCGCAGAAAAAGGCAAGGGCGCTTACCTTAACGAACAGCCTATAATAGTGTCAACCATTGCCGCCTGCCCGGACAGTCTTATTACGACAGGATTTCCTTTTAGAAGAAAGGAGTTTATAGATCAGTATCTGAAACTGTTCAAAAATGTTCTCTTCAAGGTAAGCGACCTGAGGCGGGCTGGTTCAGCCGCGCTAGACCTGGCATACCTTGCTGCTGGTCGGTGCGAGGGCTTTTTTGAGCTTGGCCTGAGCGCGTGGGATATTGCTGCCGGAAGCCTTATTATCGAGGAGGCTGGAGGTGTCATCACCGATTTTAGTGGAGGCGATGACTATCTGTCAACAGGAAATATTGTTGCTGGAAACAGGGCAATACAGGTGGAACTGCTGAAGGAAGTGCAGGCAGTCTTTGGAGGGATAGTAGATAAATAATTGACCTTTGGGCTCGCGAGCCCATTCATCGATTAATTTTGGGGACTTCATCTTCTATCCTGGTAAGCACCCTTTCCATAACCATACGCGCGGTCATGTCCGGCTTCTCTTCTGAAGCGGCTCCTTGGGTATGCCATACTGTTTCACCCGTGGCGGAATCAACCACCTTTATCGAAAGCGAAGCGCTGCAGGATTCTATATCTTCTTTTTCCGGTTTATATCCGGTCCATGTCAATTTTTTCTTAGTCAGACACTCATAACGGTCAATTGTCCCGTACAGCACTGCTTCAATGTTGTTTGACTCCAGTACGGCTTTGTCATCGGGTGTCAGTTCGGGAGAGGTCAAAACATTTCTGCCTGATAGTTTTTTAAGTTTTTCATAGCGTGTTACCGAGAAGCCGGATTCATAGAACTTTACTGCGAGCCGCTCACTTACCCTTTGCCCGATAGCTGGGTCAGGAGATACAAATTTTGCAATTGCTATAGACCTGTAATCTTCCATGGGCACCGCAGGACCTTGTTTAACAATCTCCTTTGGTGATGAGCAGCTCACAAGAACAATAAGCGCCAAAATGCAAGGCAGTATTCTTTTCATAGAATCCTTGTCAATAAATACAGAATGATTATTGAAGTTTAACATAATAAGTTTATTAATTAATTTTATTAGATAGAACCTCCCCCCAATGTTACAATCATGTTACAACGATATGCCGCTTCTGTGTCCCATAGAAAAGCTTAAAGAGAGCCGCGAGCTGGTTATTTGCGACAGCGAAAGTTCACGACTTGCGCACAAGGAAATCTTTCATTTCAGTGATGAAGTTTACATACTTGCCGGAGAACAGGATAATGTGTTTGATACGATTCTCGAGATGATGAATACATTTAATGCAGCCCCTGCAACAGGCCCCTCAAGGATTCACATAGTTCTCGGATGGGAAAACATTTTAAGAGTTTCCTCATGGAAATTGAGGCGCCCTGATGTAGGTGATGCGTTTATTCTTCTTAAAAATTCGGGAGTCAGTACCCAGGAACTCCAGCCGTTTAAGACCGCTGACATCAATGACCTTTTCCCCTGGCTTTATTACGGAAAACGATTTGATGTTTTGAGAAAAATTTGCCATGCAGCTAAGCGACAGATGGAAGGCCACTTAAAAGACCATTCCATACGGGTAGATTGCCACCTTATTGCTGATGGCACTAAACGGATCATAGCCAGCAGTCTCTGAAGAAACTGTTAGCCTCCGTGCGAGGCTGCAGAGAGATGGCCTTTCAGGCGTGAGAATTCCTTAAGTGATCGCGTAACGCAGTCTTCTATTGCCATGCCGTCGAAATAATTACCTGTCAGGAAGAGACGGCTGCCTGCAATGGATTTTTCTATCGCGCTGACCAATATGTTGTGGCCGACTTTGAGAGACGGGACAAAATTCACTTTTTCGACAACATGCGCAAGCTGTTCCTGCTTTACCCCAAGCACCTCCGCAATGCGCTTGAGTTTGCCTTCGAGGCTTACAAGACCGGGTTTGAAATGGAACGTAAAGCCTCTATACTTGCAATGACGAACAGTATCTCTGGTGACAACAGAGTAGAAACTGTCGGAATACGGAATCAGTCCTGCAACTGGTGCGATAGAAACTATCCCGTTATCGAGAGCTGTTCCTACTGACTCGACCGCTTCAACCTTAATTTGTGACAATTTTGCCGATACGCCTGGGAAGGATTCTTGCAATAGCCGTGCTGTTACAGATGCCGGTGTTGCCATTGCCAAAATGTCCGCATAGTAAAGCGCATTGTCGGTAGTGATCTCGAACCCACGGCCTTTAGATGTAACCGCACGCACTTTTCCTTTAACAATCTCGATATTCTTTTGTAATGCTAAAGCGTCGGCAATTGACCCAAGACCGCCTGTCAAGGTGAATTTCTTTACGATGTCTTTTCTGCGCAGGCGTTTCTTAAATAACATGTCTGCAGGAAACTCATTTGATTTTTGAGATATTACTGCATCCATCGCAGGACCTATAACCCGCCCAAAGTTTGAACAGCCGACGATCCTGGAATAGTATGATTCAACGCTTTGACCGCCGGGCTTTAGTGTAAAAAACCGGTGCGCCGAAAGTAGAAGCTCTAAAAAATTGAGCTCCGACGGAATGGATTTTATCCGGCTGTCAACCAGCATTTTGAAGGGCACTTTTTCACGGTGGACCAACTGGTCGAGAATGCCGCAATTCTCTATAATCCCCAGCAAGTTTCGATATGAATTGTAACAGGTGTGTGCGCCCAGTTCCAACCAAAACCCATCAGTGTCTTCAAAGCTATGGGAATGCAGTGTGCCGCCTACATGTTCATCCTTTTCGAGGACAAGAGTTTTCATTCCTGTCCTGCCGCAGTAGTGAGCAAAACTCAATCCGCTGATGCCGGCCCCTATAACGATTACTTCATATTCAGGCATGGTTTAAATCCATCCGGAGTCCGCAACTTTTTTTATTACGATATCTGCAATCGCCTCTATAAATTTGGCGGACGTATTAAGCGATTCAGTGCGCCTGAGGGTAATTCCGAGATGCTTTGCCATCTCTCTGTATAGTATATCTATTTCATATAGAGTTTCAATGTGGTCGGACACAAAGCTGATCGGCACTACGAGGAGGTCTTTTATTCCTTTGCCGGCAAGTTCATGGAGCATCTGTTCCGTAGAGGGCTCAAGCCATTTGACAGGGCCGGTCTTGCTCTGGTAGGAGAGGTACCACTGAAGGTCCATTCTTTTAGTGAGTGCATCAATGGTGCCCCGGATTTCATTTACATAGGGATCTCCTGAAGTGACAAGTTTCTGCGGGAGACTGTGGGCGCTGAACAGCACGGCAGGTTTAGTGTCGAAACCCTTCAGCCCCTCCTCAATCTGTTCTGCGAGTGCGTCTATGTAGAGAGGATGATTGAACCAGGAGGTGATGCAGGAATATTCAAAAGAATATTTTGCAGCAGCGTCTTTGAAATGTTTAATGGAAGAACCGGTTGTCGCAAAAGAGTAGTGCGGATAGAGGCTCAACGCAATTATCCGGGTTATCCCTTCCTTGTGCATCTGTTCAAGACTCTCTTCAGTAAACGGATGCCAGTAACGCATTCCGACGTATACCCTGAATTTCGCCTGTCGCGAGGCTACGGTGGCATTGAGATTTTCCTCCAGTGTCCTTGCCTGAGCTGACGTAATATCAAGCAGGGGAGATTTGCCGCCGATCATGTTATAGGCAGCCAGCGTCTTTCCGAGCTTCATCCCGATTATGAGAGCTGCTATCGGTTTTTGGAGGAATGAGGGCCCGAGCCTGATTATGTCCCTGTCAGAAAAAAGGTTATAGAGGAACGGCCTGACAGCATCTATAGAATCAGGACCGCCCAAGTTTAAAAGTATCACGCCTAGCATAGATTAAAGGATACAGGATTAAAGAGGGATGATTCAAGATCAGGGGGAAACAGTATCGGGTGCATTACCCGGTTGCCTCTCAAAGTGATTGAAGGGCTACTTCCTATGTGGAACCACAACCCTGCTTGTTCTCTAATAATACTGCTGTGAGCTTCCGGTTCCTCCGTTTCCACTGCTTGTCGGAAGCACTGTGAAATCAGCAAAAAACTGGTCATTTGCAGCATTGCTATCATAGAAGCTGTGAATCCCTATTTCAGGAGCTTGCGCTGTTGTGAGAGAACTATCCACAATTGGGTTAGTCCCGTTAGCATGCCAGGATACTGGCGTAAAACTAGAAAATTGCCAATTGACCGTTCCGTATGGATATGTCGCAGGTCCAGCAATATAAGATGATATACTATTCGAACCACCAGCAATTGTCTGATTTAGTGTAATGATGATAGTAGACCAAGTTGCCAATGTTCCATCAGAATTCAAAACGCCGTCACTTTGGGTTAACTGTCTGTAATCGATTAAAGAATATGTCCCGTTGATCTCCTTCCATAACACTATGTATTCATTAGCAGAACCAGGGATGCTACTCAGTGCGGTAACCAAAGAAGAAGGCCAGGAGGACGGGGCGGACCCATCGTTTCTAAAAAATGAAATACCATAACAATTTTGAGGATTATTTGAGTCTGTCTAGGCTCAGGCGGAATGACAGACCTAACAGGTAAAACTTTCCGTGACTTCCTTGAGCATTTACGTTAATTTTCAGCTGGATATCGTAAGACGAAGGAACAACACTTCCGGCCGTCCAATTCATGGCAATGAAACCACTGCCCCCTTTAAACATCAATGCAGTTCCTGCGGAAGGTCCGGTGCTTGTGCCCGGCGATGCCGTCGTGCCAGGTCCGGTAATCCAATCGTTGTTGAAATTAGTCTGATTGTAAAAACTGCTGCTGGGGCTGTTACTTGGACCGCTGCCAGACACTGGCACAGCACCAACTGAATATACGACATTTCTCTTGGTTTGAAGCCAACTACCTGAATTGACTGTGCCAACAGAAGTTAGAAGCGCTGATGTAGAGGTAACGTTGCTAATGGAAAGGGTGAACGTTCCGGTTGAAAGGGTATAGGTAGGAGTGTTCGATAAATTGGTCCCAAACAGGGCCTGCATGTTTGTCTGATTCCCATTAAGCAAATCCGAGTATATGAGAGGGTAGGCAACCCGACCGCCTGACTCTGCAAGATAGTAAGCTTTCACATTATTGTTTTTCAGGATCTCAGTGTATGTTGAGCCTGTGGTCAAATAAACGGTTGCAACGCCGGCAATCACCATAATAAGCAGGGTAATGACCAATCCTATTAGAATGGACCCTCTCCGGCTCCCGATTTTGCTTTTTCCCCGATTCTGATGTTTACTATCCATGGTCATAAACTTCTTGGCCTGATACGCATGTTAAATGTACTCTGCGCTCCGCCATAGCCTGACAGGGTGAAGCTGACATTAATGATCTTGGTTGTTGAGGGAATAAACGTTGACCCTGGCGTTCCGTTATACGTATTGTTATATGTCAATGAAAAAGTGGATGCTACTACGCTGTCGATGAGGGTGTCGTTGTTACCGTTAGCGTCACTAAGGATAATGCTATTACCGGACTGGGACAGCGTATAAGTGGCCGAGCCTCCTCCTTTATCGTTCGTAAACGTAATCGAATTCGAATTACCGGTAGCGACCGAATTTAATATGTACATCTCTTTTTGAATCCTGGTCATAGCGGCCTGTGCTTTCAGAACCGTTAAGGCAGTTTGGTTTGTCAGTAGCAGGCCATTAGTCACATTGACTATGCCAACGCCTGCTATGATAACAATAATCCCAAGGATCACAATAACCAGGATCATCTCGATCAGGGTGAAACCATTCTCGTTGAATGACACATCCCGCTTACGACATTGATGTTTACTGTTGTAGTGCGTCATGACCTTTTGTCCTTCAGTTGCAATTGGCGGACCCGATATTTTGAGCAACATATATTTCCGTGAGTGTCTCACCGAGATTGTCCTGCACCGTCACCTTCAGACAATTACTCGCCCCGGTTTGAACGTCATTGTTAGAGTTCCAGGTTATGAAATGGTTGTCAATAACCGTGTATTGCCCGTAAGCAGGTGTATGGTTTGACGAACCCTCGGGTCCAATATTAACGCTTAAACTGGTAAGATAAGAGGTATTTTGCGGATGCGAAGGGTCCATCCAGTCGGCAGTTATATTCTCCATGACTGTCTGGGACTGCAACGCAGTCACCAGCCTGTTCACCGGGGTTGAGCTTTGAGTTATGGCTGTACTGAAATAGGAATATATCATAGTCGCAAGGACAGCGACAACGACGATAGTGATTATCACTTCTATAAGTGTAAACCCACTTCCGTTTTGACTAAAGACTCTTGACTCTGGCCTCTTCACGGTACAAACCCTGTATTTTCCGTCACCGTGATTGTTGCAGTCTGAGAGCCGCCGGTAAGCGTAATAGTGCTGTTAGCTGCGCCCGGGCTTCCCCAATTATCAAACGTTATTATAGCCGCCGGATTAGCAGCCACGCTGCCTGTGAACGTATGAGTTGGAGAGCTCTCTCCGGGAAGATTTATTGAAGCTGTCGAGCCGTTGTTCAGAAGAGTATAAGAATTGCTGCCTATGTTTATCCCCCAGGTATTTGGAGACACGTCACCTAATGATTTGATCTGAGCGAAACGGATATTTTTCTTAAGTATCGCAACCTCGGATGTAACGCTGTATGCGGAAGTGGATGTAGCCTTTGAAATCGCCACTGCGGCTATAACAACTATAATAATCATCACCGCAATCACCTCGATCAGGGTGAAGCCGGCTTGATGCGATCCGGTTTTGGTCTTCGAGCTCAAAAAAGCCATATAGTTAATTTTATAATTGTTTTAGTCAGAGAAGCAATTGTAAATTGTCCGGTAACACTGTCAAATGGTATAATAAAATCTATTGGAAGCCTGGAGATATCAACTGTTTCGGATTACCGCCGGATGCTGAGAAAAATCGCACAAACCATAAAAAAGAATATTCCTGGTAACCCGGTTTTCCATATTCTGCTGATTGCTGTTATCGGTTTTTTGGCATACTCCAATACCTTTAATGCCCCTTTTCAGTGGGATGAAGACATTTTTCTTCGTGAAAATCCGATTATCAAAAATCTGACCTATTTTCTGGAGCCTTCAAAAGCAGCGGGACTTACGTTTTATGACGGCTTCATAATAAGGTATTTAGGCTATCTTACGTTTGCAGTCAACTATAAACTCCACGGCTTCGCTGTGTTGGGTTACCATATTGTAAATGTCTGTATACATTTAATTAATGCCGCGCTTATATACTTCCTTGTTTTGCTTACATTCAGGTCTCCATTTTTACGGGACTCCCGGTTAAGCGAGAAGTCGAAAGCTATCGCATTTTCAATCTCTCTGCTTTTTGCAATACATCCCATCCAAACTGAAGCTGTGACTTATGTTTTTCAGCGGCTGGCATCGTTGGCCGCACTGTTTTACCTCCTGTCGATTGTTTCCTATGCATGTTGGCGCTTATCCGCCGGTAAAAAAAGCCGGTATATATTTTACGCCCTCTCGATTTTATCCTCGATCGCAGCCATGAAGACAAAGGAGAACGCCTTTACCCTGCCTTTTGTGATCACTTTATATGAGTTTTGCTTTTTCAGTCCTTATCCCCGTGTCTCCGCGTCTCCGCATCCCCGCGTCAGTTTTTTTCAGCGGCTACTTTATCTCGCTCCTCTGTTGCTGACTTCATGCATCGTGCCTCTGACAATCATCCGGACAATGATGGGGTCGGGCAAACATCTTCATCAGATAATGGCCACGGTGGCGGTGGCCGACGTAGGATACCCGGAGATGCCGCGCTGGCCCTATTTCTTTACCCAATTCAGGGTAATTATTACTTATCTCAGATTGATGTTTGTGCCTGTAAACCAGACCCTTATTTATGATTATCCCCTCTATAAATCATTCTTCAATCCGCAGGTGATGCTGTCGTTCATATGTTTATCAGCGCTCTTTGTCCTTGGGGTATACTTGGTGAAGAAGACTGCGAAAAGAACAAGGACTGAGGGCGAAGGACTGAGAGCAAAGCGCGAAGACCAAAACCTTTCTGCTAAGTCCTCAGTCCTCATCTCTCAGTCCTCGCGTCTCAGTCCTCAGTCCTCTGGCCTCAGTCCTGAGTTTCGCCTTATCGGGTTCGGTATACTCTGGTATTTTATGACGCTCTCGGTTGAATCGAGCATTATACCCTTGCCTACTCTCATCGATGAATACAGGCTGTATCTGCCTTCGGCCGGTTTTTTCATAGCGCTCTGTACAGCCCTGTTCGTGGTCGCAGAGCGTATAAGATTCGACAGGGAAAGGAGAATGCTGCTTCAGCTCTGCTTTGTGGTAATCGCCGTATTGTTCGGGATGACCTATGCAAGGAACGATGTCTGGTCAAACAAGGTTGCCTTTTGGAAAGATGTCACTGAGAAGAGCCCCAATAGCAGCCAGGCCTGGAACAATATGGGCAATGCCTATATTGCCGTAAATCAGCCTGATAAGGCCCTTGAGGCGCTTGACAGGGCTCTCATTCTCTCCCCAAAATCTGTATTAGCCTGGCATAACAAGGGAGAGGCATTCCTGCTGAAAAAGGAATATGAAATTGCCCTCGAAAACTTTGCCAAAGCAGATGCCCTACAAAAAAATTCAAAGACCTATACAGGAATGGGCATAGCGTATCTTGAAAAAGGAGAACCATCGCTTGCTATGGATAACCTTTTCAAGGCCCTTGCAATGAATCCACATTCTGAAGGACCGCTTTATGCCCTCGCTGTGTGTTATGGCCGTAATGGGAAATATAATGAAGCAATGCAGTTGTTCGGCAAAATATTACGCGACTTTCCATACGATTCAGACGCCTACCGTAACAGGGGGGAAATGTTTATGGCACGTAAAGAATACGCAAATGCTATTGCCGATTTCGCCTCAGCAGTCAGAATTGATCAAAAAGACATAGTAGCTCATTACAAGTCTGCTGTTGCTTATAATTATTTGGGGCAGTATGATTTCGCTATTCGGGAATATACCAGGGCTATTGCATTATACGATAAAAGTCCTGCATTGTATGACGGCCGGGGTCTCTCTTTTTATTCCAAAAAAGATTACTTCCGTTCGATTGGGGACTATACAAAGGCGATCGAACTCAACCCTGCATATGCCCCCACTTATGTCAGCAGGGGGCTCGCTTATTCGGAATTAAAAGAATTTGATCATGCGTTTGCAGACTTCAATAAAGCGCTCTCACTGGACCCCAATCTCGCCGTTGCCTACACAGACCGGGGGAAACTTTATCTCAGGACAGGTGAGAACTCAAGAGGCTCTGACTGATTTGCGAAGGGGCTGCGCCCTCAAGGACCCTGACGCCTGTGCGCGTCTTAAGCTGAAATAACTCCAAAATTCACGTAAATTTGCCAAAGCGTCATATGTGAACAACACCAAAAAACCTGACGGTGCTGCCTGCGCAATTGGCCGAATTGAGCAAGTTACACACGCTCGCAAAATTACAGTTATTGTAAAACTAAAAGTTTACTAAGGCTTGCAGTGGGTACTGCGCTCAACCATGCTGGACTTGTTGTGCTTAATGTAATTGATACTGACGGCCATGTGGCAGTAGGATATGTTACAGTAAAATCACCAAAAGTTGTTCCTGCAGAGGCAGCACAGGCAGTCCCTGTACCCGTAAAACCACCAGTGGCTGTTATGGCGCTAGGTGTCAAGCCGTTTACTATGCAGTTGGCGTAAGCCAAAGATACGCCTGACGCAGCTGCACCCAATGCGCCCTGTGCTGCTGCATTCTGGGCATTAGTCTGCATATTAATATATTTTGGAATAGCAACAGCCGCTAAAATGCCGATTATTACCATTACAGCGATAACTTCAATAAGGGTAAAACCTTCCTGATTCCTGAGAGTTTTCTTCATGTTGTTCATAGATATTTTCTCCTTTTGGGATCGATTCTAGTTAAGTTTTATATCATTTGTCCAAGACAAAAAGCTACCAAAAGCTTCACTTAAGCACGACGCTCGCAGCCTTAATGTCCGACAATCTTGGTCAGGTCCCACATCGGCAGGAATATTGCCAACGCAAAGAAACCGACAACCACAGCCAGGGCAACTGTCAGCACCGGTGCTATCAAATCAGACAGCCCTTTTACTGAATGTTCTACCTCCTCGTCGTAATGCACTGTGATTTCCCTGAGCATTCCTTCAAGATTGCCGGACTCTTCCCCTATGGCAACCATGTTGACCACCATGGGAGTAAAGAACTTCGCACTTGTCAGCGGCCCTGCGATACCCTTTCCCTCCTCCATCTGGTCCCTGATTGAATTAAAGGCGCGGGATATGGCCGAGTTTCCGATAGTCTCGGAAAGAATCGTCATAGCATTCATTATGGGTATGCCGCTTGATATCAGTATAGCAAGGATGCTCGAAAAGCGGGACATTGCAGCCTTTATGAAGAGGGGGCCGAAAACCGGCAGACGAAGAAGAAAGGAGTCTTTTGCGAACCTGCCGTTTTCTGTTTTGAAGTATAATTTTAGTCCGAAAACAAGGGCAAATATCCCCAACAGCATAATAGGCCAGTATCCCAGAAGGACATGGTGCATTGATATCGCAATTCTTGTCGGAAGCGGGAGCTCAATGCGTGCTTTTTCAAATATCGCTGCAAACTTCGGCACCACGAAGGCCAGGAGGATGAAAAATGCGATTCCGAGTGCGACAACAACAATCTTAGGATACTGGAGCGCAGTACGGATATCAGATTTCACCCTGTTTTCATGCTCCAGGATGTAAGTCAATCTTTCCAGCACCTCGGGAACATTGCCGCTCATCTCGCCGGCGCCCATCATGCCGCAATACAAAGGAGAAAAGATGGATGGGTGCCTCTCCATTGCATCCCTGAGCGACGCTCCCTGCCTGACATCTTCCTTCATGGAAGCAGCTGCTTTTTTCAATGCAGGGCTCTCCGTCTGCTGTTCTATGACCGCAAGTAGACGCAACAGGGGTATCCCTGAGCGGAACATCGAACGGAACTGCTTAGAGAAAAGGATCAGGTCATTGGCTTTAACTTTTGAGGTCACCCTCTGAAGCCAGCTGTCGGAATATCCTTTTTTTGCTTTTGTAGCAGCGACCTGGACCGGTATCAATCCTCCGGAAGCGATCGCATTTTCGGCAGCCGGTATAGAGGCTGCCTCTATCAAGCCCCTCATCGACTTACCCAAACTGTCTATTGCGTGATATTTATAGGTCATAATAATGATTCAGCAAGGATTATGCCAGGCAAGACAATATATTATCTTTTTGGTTTATTGGGATTTCCGAGGAACGTGATACAGCGTGGAAATGGATTAATTCCAATGTCTATGGAAAAATTACATATTTGCAATTAATGACCGAACAAAAAAAGGCAGTATAGCACTTTTTGATACAACACTATAACGCGTCTTAAGCCATCACCACTGCTTGCGCTTCTTCAAGCGTGGTAATGCCCCTGGCGACTTTGTCTGCAGCGTTTTGTTTAAGAGTTGTCATCATGCCGGAGGAGACAGCCTCGTGGGCTATCTCATGCGCGGATGCTTTTTTCAGGATCATGTCCTGTATATTATCATTGTTCACGAGGACCTCGAAAATGGCTGTCCTTCCTTTGTATCCTGTATTAAGGCACTGCTGGCACCCCCTTCCATGCATAAAGACCGCGTCTTTCACCCGATCGAGACCCCAGGAAGTGAGGACCTTCATCGGAGGAGTATATTCCTCCTTACAGTAAGGGCAGATGGTTCGGACAAGTCTCTGGGCAAATGATACCAATAGGACCGACGAGACAAGGAACGGCTCTATGCCCATATCAATGAGCCTGGAAATGGCCCCGGCAGCATCATTGGTGTGCAAGGTGCTCAGCAGCCGGTGTCCTGTCTGTGCTGCCCTGACCGCAATGGAGGCTGTCTCTGAATCGCGGATCTCCCCGACCATGATGACATCCGGGTCCTGGCGAAGGATCGCCCTGAGACCCCCCGCAAAGGTCATGCCGGCTTTTATATTCAATTGGATCTGGCGGATTGTATCGATCTTGTACTCCACGGGATCTTCGAGAGTGATGATGTGCGCATGCGGCTCGTTGATCTCCTGCAGAATGGCGTATAAACTGGAGGTCTTCCCGCTGCCGGTGGGGCCGGTGCTCAGGATCATTCCGTATGGTTTATGAATAATACTCTTTATCCTTGCCACGTCAGTAGCCGACATTCCGAGACGGTCGAGGGTGAAAATACCGGAACTGGTATCCAGAAGTCTCATGACAAGGTTCTCACCGTAAATAGTGGGAACAGTAGAAACACGCACGTTGATCAGCCTGCTGCCCAGCTTCAGCGAGAAGCGCCCGTCCAAAGGGATTCTCGATTGTGTTATATCCATATCAGACAGAATCTTGATGCGGGCCACCACTGCTGGAAACATCGACTTGGGTGGAGCCGGCATGCTGTGGAGCCGCCCATCGATCCTGAATCTGACCTGCACTCCGTTCTGCTGAGGGCTTATATGAATATCACTGGCCCGCTCCTGAACAGCACTGGCAAAAATGGAGTTCACCAGTCGTATAACGACAGGAGTATTTAGCGCCATATTCTGTGCCGCTTCGACCTGAATATCCTCAGGCTGGTCTACCGCCCTTTCAAAGGCAAAATCTTCACCTTCGATGCCTTCCACAACGCCTTCCAGCCCAGTTTGTGCAGAGTATATGCTCCTGTGCAGGTTCGTCAGCTCTGTTTCTGTGCAGACGACCGGCTCCACCTCGCAGTTTGAGCTTGCCTCGATAGAGTCCATCGCGGTGATGTCAAGGGGGTCAACCATTGCTATTGTGAGGAGGCGACCCCTTTTCAGCAGAGGGGCAACCTGATATTTCTGGGCCAGCTCAAAGGGAATAACGCCGGAAAGACCCATATCTATCGGAAATTGGTCCGGATGGTACTTGCCTATCTTCAGTTGTCTGCAGAGCAGGTCGCCGATCTGCATTTCCGAAACAATGGACTGCCTTATAAGATACTGTCCGAGCTTGACCCCTTCCTTTTTTTGACCGGCCAATGCTTTTTCAAGCTGATTCTCGGTCAGAAGATCGGACTCGACCAGCATTTCTCCCAATCGTTGCTTGGTAATCACAGTCTGTCCTCCGCATTCTTATCTCCTGATTCAGAGGGATCTGGTTGCGGCCTTGAGTTGACGGCGAGCGGTTGCTCCGGCACTGTCTGGAAAACTGATTTTATCGCCGGGGGCCGGCCTTTTTCCATGAACCATTGCCAGGGAACGGACGGTGCGTTTTTTCTTTCGCCTGATTCAGAGGGATCTGGTTGCGGCCTTGAGTTGACGGCGAGCTGGTCCTCAGCCACTGCCTGAAAAAGTCCTGTTATCGATGAGGCTGTTTTCAATAAAGGTTCATAATAGGCAAATGCGAGAAATGAGAACGACACCATTAGTATTGTGACCATGAACGCCAACCGCAGATTGACCGGCCTCCGCCGTTTGATGGCGAGCCTGCCGGCGCAGGAGCGTACCAGGGACCACCCAGCCTTGACACGGTTCTGAATTATTAGCGCGAGCATTACATGATGACAAAGCATATTGATGGAGCGGGGGTAGCCTGCCGTAACCCTGTAAACGGCAAACAGTCCCGGCAAAGTAAACAGCACCCGGCCTGCGCCATTCACGCTCGTTTCGTTGATGCGGTACTTTATCATTCTGCAGGTTTCCCTGAAACCGAACGGAGTCAGGGAATAACACAAATTGATCCGATCTGCAAAATTGGCCTGCGCGTTAATTTGTTCCTTGAATTCATTTTGGGCGAAAATCACTATCTGGAGGAGTTTGCTGTCATTGGTTTCACAATTAAGAAACTCGCGCAATATTTCAAGGCAAAAATCCGGTAGTTTTTGGCCCTCATCTATCAGAAGTGCCACTATTTTCCCCTCTTCCACTCCCTTTGATAAAAGGTAATTCTTGATCGATTCCTTCAGTTGCCAATCGCTCCGGTCAATGATGTTTTCGCCGTGCGGGATCAGGCCAAAACACCCTGCTATAACTGAAAGGAATTCACTGGAACTGGAGAAGGATGGATCCAGTATGAGGTGCAGATCTATCAATTCATTTCCCTCTGCTGTAGAAATCTGCTGGATGAGTCTGCCTGCACAAAGTCGTTTTTCCTGTTCCGACCTCTGCGATTACTACGTTCAACCCCCGCTTGAGACGAATGGCCATTTCGATCCTCTGCAAACATTCCACGTGATTGCGTGACGGATAAAACAGTTCGGGGTCAGGGGTATTGGAAAAAGGTTCCCTTTTAAGATTCAGAATCCTGAAATAGTCCATGATCACTTATTCCTTCGGCGTTGCATGACCATCATTACTCGCTTCGGCCAAGTCGCCGGATCTCGGTAAAATGTAAGGGGTAATGAATATGAGAACTTGGTCCGAGGAATCTTCCTTTGAGTCTCCCTTGAAAAGATTTCCCAGCACTGGAACGTCCTGAAGCAATGGCACTCCATTCGTATTATGGGTATGATTTAGACTGGTCAGTCCTGCTATGACAATAGTCTCGCCATTCTCCACAATCAGCGTTGTTTCGGTCTGTTTTTTGATTATGAAAGGGTTCCCCTGTACTGTTTGTGAGGTGTCTACATCATTCTTTTTCACAACAATAATCATTTTAAGATTCTTGCCGCCAATAACGTGCGGGGTTATCTCAAGCCTGAGAACAGCATCAACAAAGTTTACGGTCGGGGTAGAACTTCCGCCTGATAACGTATATGTTACATAGGGCACTGTCGTGCCGCTTTCGGTAAATGCCTTCTCGTTGTCAACTGTTGTCAGGGATGGGCTCGATATTATGTTGGCTTTTCCTTCAGTTTGAAGGGCCTGCAGCTGGGTCTCAAGAATGGTGCCGCCTATAGTCCCCCACATAAGTCCGAGTGCTCCAACACCGCCTGCAGCGTTGATGGCAGTTGATGAAACAGGGAAACTTACGCCCATGCCCTGCCCGCTCAGCCCGGTTGACCCTGAGGTGGGAGAATAGCCTCCGCTGGTGACAGCAGAGGTGCCTGTGGTAACAGGATTTGCAGGGCCGGTGGAAGAGCTTGATGTACTTGAAGTGCCGGTAGTAGAGGATGTTCCTCCTCCAGGCGTCAACCAAAGATTGCCGGCCTTCATGATGCCGCCCCACTGGATGCCGAGGTTTCTCGCCACATCCTTTGTAGTCTCTACAATATTGGCACGGATAAGTATTTGAGGCGTCGGCTTGTCTATTTTCTCTATTACAGGCAGCATTTTCTCTATGTCCTCGTGCGATGCCTGTATGATAAGTGAGTTGCTGTGCTGGTCCACCCGGACAGTACCGCGAGCTACCTTTGTGTCCTTATCTTTTGTCAGAAACTCCTGCAGGTCGTCCCTTAGAGATTTCGTATCAGCGTAGTCTATCGGGACTACTACGGTGGAGAGCGGCCTCAAAGCCATGTCCTGCAATTCCTGGGTTTCGAGCTTTCCCCTGGTTGTTTCCGCCTTAAGCTGCTGCTCCAGATCATCATTAGATAAGACGCGGAGGATATCACCCTCCCAAACATAGGTCAGGCTATAAGCTTTCAGCAGGCTGTTGAACACCTCGTCCCACGGCACTGCCTCAAAATCAACACTCGTCATCACTTTGATGTCATCCTTCACAAAAAGATTAATGTCCGTTGCCCGGGCCAAAGCGCGTAATATGGATTTGAGATCAGCATTCCGCATTTTCAGGCTTACCTTTTTGGAAGGCAGCGGTTTTTCCTTGACCCCAGAACTTTCCTTCTCAATTTGTTGCTGGTAATCATGAATATCAATGGTTTTCTTAATCGGAGAAGGTGAATGACCTTTTGATATTTCCGCAAGTTTTTCCCAGTTTACCTCCTTATCCTGAAAAGGAGCTTTAGCTTCCTGCTTACTGCCTGCACATCCACCAGCCAGCGCCAGGAAAAGGATCAAAACACAAATTTTAACCACAGCCCCAAAAGTACCGGAAGTAGCTGCCTTTAGGCATGCTCTTCTACGTGAGACGGCAGAGGAAGCGCTATAGGCAATAGGCAACAGGCTAAGGGCTATAGATTTATTTTTATCGACAATCCATGACCCATGACTCATGACCCGCCGCCTATTATCATTTTATTCCCCTTTTTCTTGCTTAGAGGCGCATATATCCGTAGTTGCATTTCTTATCCCCTTTGGGTCAATTGTGTAGCAAAGGCTGTGCCAGGTGGCACAACGTATTATCTTTTTGATTTATTGAGGTTTTGAGGAATATCATCCAATGTGCATATGAATTAATTCCAATATCTATGGAAAAATGCCACAAATTATAATCTTTATTTTTTGTCAGCAGGGTTTTATAGCTTATCTACTCTAATCCCAGATCGAGCGATAGGGAGGTAACTTAGCGGTAGTGGGCCAGTTTGTTTTTACTCTGAGTATTCTCTTTCTTCTTATTCAGATAATGGAACCGTGAACTCTGTTTTCTCTTTTCTGTTCTCTATCAGTACACTGGAAGGTGAAATTTTTTTCACAAAAAATCCCTTCTTATCCACCAGGGGATCGCCGGCCATGTATTCGGTATCGTTGATTACGGCCACCTTACGAGTGCCTGTTTCTATATAGCCGGAATATACGAAAAGAGATTGCAGGGAGGTGTTGTCCTTTGACCGGCTATGCCCGCTGTTTTCAGCCCAGCCTTTCCGATAAAAAGGATTGCTTTCCCATGGGCTCCCGGCCCGGCTTGCAACGTAGATATCATAAGCAGAGGGCATCTCGCTGCCGATAGTTGCAGTGGTCTGCGTGACAAATGACTGGAGTTCCGCTGCCCTCATATTCGAATTGGGCGCTGCCAGCTTTACCCTCGAAGCCATTATCAGACTGTAAAAGCCATATATAATGACGAGTACCATGACACCTAAAATAATGCCCTGTCTTTTCTTGGCATCAATAAATGTTTTCAACTCAATGCCACTATTATTTTCATTTTGATATCAAGTGCCTGTCCATTCGGCTCCCGCTGTATTGAAAGGTTTTCGAGACTTTCCACATACGGCAGCGCGCCTATATCCGCCAGCATGGTTCTAAAGTTTTCAAAACTCCCCTTGAGCGATACATCCACAGCAAGAGACTGAGTATGAGAGGAGGCTTCGCTTAGATCAGGGTTAATGTAATTAACTGTCATGGAGGACTTGCCTGCAATATCCCGCACCGCTGACAAGGCGTTGCCGACATCAGCCTTCTTAAGCGCGGTTTTTACTGGTGCGGCAAGGGCCGGGAAGTCAGCCCTGGGCGCTTTTTTAAGAGACTCATAAAGCGGCAGCAGGGTTTGATGTTGATCAAGCCGATATTTTGCATTGGTTATCTTTTGCTCAACGGCTACTCTGGACAGGTAGGCGGGAATAATAGCCACGCAGAGGAACACGATAACAGTCGCGAGGCTTGAGAGCAGGTTCGACACGCACTCCCTTGGAACAGAGATAATATCGCTGATTTTTTTCATTTGTTAGGCCCCAATTTAAGATTGAGCACAAAAGTGAGAGAAGACCCCTGCTTTGATGTTTCTATCTTGCTCGATGAAACATTCACTTCGGAAAACATCGGCGAGGATCTTAGTTTCATCACGTAAGAGGCGAGCAGAGTCTGGAGCATATTCTCATTGCCATTGATAATCCCCTCTACTACTGAGGTGTGTTCAGATTTTAATGTGTTTCCCTTTGGCTTTTCCGCAAAGTCGGCCCTTAAACTGGTGAGGCTCACGGACTCCGGAGTAAGGGACGATAGTTCTCCGATAAGGGCCATTCCCACGTATCTATGGCTAAGTTCGACATAGTTTTGCTGTTTGTGCTTTGCAGCAGCTGCTATCTGGAGGAATGTTTCTTTACTCACGAGCGGAGAGTTCTTTTGCAGTTGTTGCTCAAGCCGGGCCAATTCCGCCTTTTTGTTGCCGATATCTAGCCATTCGTATGCAAAAATGGCCGAACATGCAAGCAGCGAAACGATTAAACATATCAGAATAGCCTTGTTAAACTTCACGACATATTCGGCCTTTTTTTTGTCCTTGAAGGAATGGAGGAAATTGGGAGTATAAGCATTGTCCGACAGGGCAATGCCTAATGCAGGAATAAATGAATTCCGTTTCTCAAAGCTGCTTGTCTGCAGCACCTGCTCAAGCGGGTCAAACACTTCGCACTCGATGCCAAGTTGAGCGCCGCAATAATCGACCATAGCTTTGGATACAGGCATTACACTCGAAATATATATTTTTTCAACCCTGTCATATCCGAGGGTCGAAGTGAAATGCTCGAAGGTCCTCTCTATTTGACGCACTATCCTTTCCTGAACAGGAGAGACAATGCTGTCAACCTTTTCCCTTTCCACAGAGAGGCCGTCAGCGAGAACAAGAGGAGTGGTGCTGCTCTGCGTAAAGGCGAAAAGGATCTGTCTGGCTTCCTCATGGGAATGCTTCCCGCCTTCGCTTGTCAGGCTGTTTATGTCCTCTATCAGCGTCTCAACTATACTGGTAATACCTGTCATGATATCGCGCGTCATTGTCAGTTTCCTGTCGGTGTACAGATCGATGCGGGAATAGTTGTTGCCGATAAACAGACATGCGGTCTGTTTTTCAGGCAGG
Organism: Nitrospirota bacterium; assembly: GCA_963710375.1. Classification (GTDB taxonomy): domain Bacteria; phylum Nitrospirota; class Thermodesulfovibrionia; order Thermodesulfovibrionales; family Dissulfurispiraceae; genus JADFXI01. Next base: position 815,167 of record CAVPZX010000002.1, on the reverse strand, counting down.
GGCATAACGTTATTCAAAAAGATATTCTGAACTGCAAACGAAATGATTGATACGCCGGCCAGCTGCACTCCGATTTTTGAGAAGAGTTTCCTTGTTTCTTCTATGGCTGCAAGGGGAGCCACATAACACATGACATTAAGTTTTTCAATGCCGGATTCGTTTATTTGTCCCCGCACCTCATAGTCCAGGAAAGATTCTGTATCGTTAATGGCCACCTCTTTTTTAAGAGTCCAGAAAACGGTTGCTTCGATATTTTTTGCAGGGACCTTTGGAATGCGAATGAGTCGTACCTCAACCTCTGCAGAAGACATGATGGCCCATGTTTCGATCCTATTCGCACCGCTGCAAAAAGGGACCACTGCTGACTTCAAAAAAGCATTGAATGCGTCTGATCCTTTTTCAATATCCGAAGGGATGGGGATGCTCTTGCACTCTAAAATCTTCCATGTTTGCGCAGACCCAGCTGCCTTAACCAGATTTAAATTTTCATATCCGATGTCAATGCCCACAGTCACCGACTGAGAATTTGTTTTTGACTTCGGCCGTACTAATTTGCTTGTCTTTATAACTATGGGTCTCACGGGCTGTTGGGCCTGATGAATTTCGGTCCCATCACTCTTGCCGCGTATTAGGTCAAGCAGTCTTTCGGTTGATGTAGTTGGGTCGAATTTGTTTTTGATTTCCACCGGCTCTTGCTAACTATTTAATTTCCAAAACTGAGGCCTTTTTCACCAACTTTAATTATACACAAAAAACAGGTGACAAAACCAATCCCCGCGCAGTACGCAACCAGTCGTGCGCCTCGCCGGCACGGCGCATCGACCCTCTCGGTGCGACACCGTATTTATGAACTGAAGTACTTAGTTGCAGAACGGGCAAAAAAATAATATGCTTTACTATAAAGAGCATAATTTTTTTACAGGAGGTTCTTATGAGTGAAATATGTTGCGGATTAAGGGTGGGGCAGACGGTACCGGATTTCAAACTCGAAACCTACGAACCGACAAAGGGCGATTTTGGTGAAGTCAGCCTCGAAATGTTAAAGGCTAACAAGCAATGGACTGTTCTTGTGTTTTATCCTGCTGACTTTACCTTTGTATGCGCCACCGAATTCGCCGCACTTGCGGAGTTGTACGATCAGTTTAAGGAGCTTGGGGCCGAGGTCATAACTGTGAGCACTGACACAAAATTTGTCCATCTCGCCTGGCAGCGCGAGGAGACAATGCTGAAAGATGCCAAATATCCAATGGGCGCCGACCGCAGTGGAGTTGTATCTAAAATGTTCGGCGTCTACAACAACGAGACCGGACTTGATCTGAGGGGTACCTTTATCATCAGTCCCGAGGGTATTCTTTTGAATGCCGAGGTCAACTTCTACAATATGGGAAGAAATATGGTCGAGCTTTTAAGGAAGGTCAAGGCTAACAGCCACCTCTCGAAGTTTGGGGACGAAGCATGCCCTGCTAAGTGGCAGGATGAAGGTGACAAGACGCTGAAGCCATCGGCCAAGATGGTTGGCAAGGTCTTCGAGTCTTACGAAAAATAGGGCAGCGGGTCAGAGGTTATTGATATATGAAAGAAGGGTTGTATGTTTTTAGAATGAGGATACAGTTGAAACACTTGTCGTCGGCAGTTCTGTTATTATTCTTTTCCTTTGTGGTCACCGCCTGCGGATTCTCGCTCAAGCATGAGATCCGGACAGAAGATGCCTCTGAAAAAGAAATTACGGGAACCTATTCTCTCATACTGTACGGCGGCATTTACGCGAGGGCCCTGGAAACTGTGGCCATTCTCGCCGATGAAGATAGCCCCTATACAATCGAACCCTATACCCCGGAATACGATTACAGGATTATAAAACGTCTGCCTGCAAAAGAGGCGCTTGCCGTGGCATACAGCTTCATCAGCCGGAATCCGGATTTTACGAGGGCACAGACAGCCAGGATTGTTGACGGCACCGGCAGGGTAATCGGGTATGAGATCCGGCCTCTTTACCTGACCTTTACATTAGCAGCCCCTGATATTGTTGACATCCATTATTGGAGGAAGGGCGACAAGGTATTTGTCAGGATGAGTTTGCTCCGGAAATATGAACGATAAAGACCTTATTTTATGAGTTCTACGAAGAATAGTGTAAAAGGTGCTTGATATATGGGAGGAATCTGAAAAAGTTAAAGGAGGAGGGGATACTAATGAAACATTTAATGCTTGCAGTTCTGGGATTATTCTTCACCCTTGTGGTCACCGCATGCGGAGCCGTGCTCAGACAGGAGATCCGGACAGAAGATGCCTCAGAAAAAGAAATTACCGGAACCTATTCTCTCATATTATATGGCGGCATTTACGCGAAAGCTCTCGAAACAGTGGCCATTCTTGCCAAAGAAGACAGCCCATATACAATAGTACCCTATGCCCCGGACTTCGATTACAAGGTTATAAAGGATTTGCCTGCAAAAGATGCGCTTGCCGGGGCATACAACTTCATCAGCCGGAACCCGAATGTTACGAGGCCACAGTTAGCAAGGATCATTGACAGCAGCAGCGGCAGGGTAATCGGTTATGAGGTGCGGCCATTGTACCAGCCATTTGTATATGGCGCCGCCGATCTTCTCAACATATTTTATTGGAGGGAAGGCGATAAGGTATATGTCAGGATGTGGGTTCTCCGGAAGGAGGAGCGTTAAATTTATTTTATTATACGCCTGCGCATTAATCTGAAGGGATAAACGGCAAGCAGTGCAAAAACAGCCAAGAGCCAAACAAGATCTGCTGCAGCGGCTGAGAACTTCCCGAGGGCAAAGGCCCGGCATATGTTGACAAGGTGATACAGCGGCGTGAAGAATGCTATTTTGGCGACTAGTGGCGGGAGGGTATCTATGGGAAAGAAAATGCCTGAAAAGAGAAACATCGGAGTCATAAAAAGAGTGTAAAAATAATTGAAGGAATCAATCCCCGGAACTTTTGCTACAAAGATCAATGATATTTCCGAAAACAAAAGGCCGCTGATAAAGAGGACAGGAATTACACCAAGCACAAGGGGAGAGGCCACAAGACCGAAAAGCGATATTACTACTATGATTATGGTACCGTATACGACGCTTTTTGTCGCGCCCCACATCAATTCTCCGGCAATAAGGTCATCAATTGTGACAGGTGTGGCGAGTATCGCATCAAAGGTTTTCTGAAACGTCATCCTCACAAAGGTGCCATAGGTGCACTCGTAAACGGATGCGAACATTGATGACGAAGCGATGATTCCTGGTGCTATGAAGTTGACATACGGCGACCCGTTGATTTCTTTTATGTAAGCTCCGAGCCCGAGTCCCAGCGCTGCAAGGTACAGGACCGGCTCGACAAAATTGAGAGCGAAGCTCGATTTATACAATTTAGTATATACAGAAAGGTGTCTCTGCCAAACCCTGAATGCACGCTTAACTTTCAAGTTGCCTCCCGGTGAGTTTCAGATATACGTCTTCGAGGTTTCCGCCGTGCGCCTCAATCAAATGTTCAGGGGAATCGATAGTCACGATCTTTCCGGAATCCATGATCGCTACCCGGTCACAGAGCTTTTCAGCTTCTTCCATGTAGTGAGTGGTCAGGAGCAGTGTCGTCCCTTTTGCTTTCAGGTTCTCCAGCTTTTCCCATACCGCATGCCTGCTGTGGGGATCAAGCCCGGTTGTTGGCTCATCGAGAATCATCAGGTCTGGATCGTTGACTAATGAGCGGGCAAGAAGCAGGCGGTGCTTCATTCCTCCAGACAGGTTTTCTATTTTCGCGCCAGCCTTTTCCCGCAACTCTGCAAAATCCAGCAGTTCCCAGGCTATGGGGAGAGACCTTTTTTTTGGTATATCGAAATACCGTGCATAAACGATAAGGTTCTCGATCACGGTGAGGTCGGGGTCTAGATTGACTTCCTGTGGCATAACACCTATGCATGCCTTTATTGCGCTCGGTTTTTCCGTTACAGGCATGCCGAATACAGTTACATCGCCTGAAGTCGGCGGCATGAAGCAGTAAATGATCTTCATCACTGTTGTTTTGCCTGCCCCGTTCGGCCCCAGGAACCCGAAGCATTCGCCCTTCTCGATCTGAAAGTCAACGGAATCAACCGCCTTTAGGTCACCGTAAAATTTTGTGAGTCCTCTTGCCTTCACTATTGCCATTGTCGTTGTATTATACCTTAGATATCGGGCAGATTTTTTTAAGGTGCAATGAAGCAATATGTTATAATAACCAATATTTTATAGAAAAGAGAGGAAATGAATGTTGCAGCCTAAGGTGTCGATCAGCATAGAAGAAGAGATGAAAGTCAGCTATCTTGATTACGCCATGAGCGTAATCATCGGCAGGGCGTTGCCTGAAGTACGGGACGGCCTGAAGCCGGTACAGAGGAGAATACTCTATGCCATGTTCAGGGAAGGGCTTCTCCCCAATAAGAAATACTCAAAATGCGCGGGTGTTGTAGGCGAAGTTTTGAAAAAATACCACCCCCATGGCGACTCTGCGGTCTATGACGCTCTGGTGCGTCTGGCACAGGATTTTAATATGAGGTACGTACTTGTGGACGGACAGGGCAATTTCGGCTCTATTGACGGCGACCCTGCTGCTGCATACCGGTATACCGAAGCGCGGCTGGCAAAGATTTCAGAAGAACTCCTTGCCGATATAGATAAGGAAACAGTTGCTTTTACCCCTAATTTCGATGAAACGACTGAAGAGCCTGTAGTGCTTCCGACAAGGGTCCCCAATCTCCTTGTCAACGGCTCTGCTGGTATCGCCGTCGGTATGGCTACCAATATACCGCCCCATAATCTCGGGGAGGTTGTGGACGGCTTGATTATGCTGCTTGAGAACCCCCAGGTCACGGTGAATGAGTTGATGGCAGCCGTAAAAGGTCCTGATTTTCCTACCGGCGCGATTATTCACGGGACCCGGGGCATTGTCAGTGCCTATACCACGGGCAGGGGTTTGATCAAAGTTCGCGCAAAGGTATTGGTAGAACGCGAAGCCCGCGGCAACGAAAGCATAATTGTCAGCGAACTTCCATACCAGGTCAACAAGGCGCGTCTTATTGAAAAGATCGCTGAGCTGGTCCGCGAGAAGCGCATTGAGGGCATCTCTGATATCAGGGACGAGTCCGACAGGGACGGGATAAGGATAGTTATGGAAATAAAGCGCGGAGAGATGGCTCAGGTAATCCTCAATAATCTCTACAAGCACACGGCAATGGAATCCACGTTCGGCGTCATTATGCTTGCGATTGTGGCAGGGAAGCCCCTTGTCCTGACGCTTAAGGATATGCTGGACAATTTTCTTCAGCACCGCAGGAATGTAATACTCTTCAGGACGCGCTTCGAATTGAGGAAGGCTGAAGAAAAAGCACATATCCTCGAAGGTCTCAAGATAGCGCTGGACCACCTCGATGAAATCATCACTCTTATCAGACGGTCAAAGACCCCTGATGATGCCAGAACAGGACTAATGACTAAATACCCGCTGTCCCAGATCCAGGCCCAGGCGATACTGGAAATGCGCCTGCAGCGCCTGACCGGGCTGGAGCGTGATAAGATCATAAAGGATTACGAAGACACGCTGAAAGAGATTGAGAGGTTGAAGGCAATCCTCGGGAGTGAAGCCCTCGTATGGAAAATCGTTAAAGACGAGCTTGTCGAGGTCAAAAACAAATACGCTGACGAGAGAAGAACAGATATTGTCCCTGAGACGGCTGATCTGACCATAGAAGACCTCATCACAGAAGAGGAGATGGTTATAACAGTGTCCCATAATGGGTACATCAAACGGAATCCTCTGTCGATATACAGAAGCCAGCGCCGGGGAGGCAAGGGGCTGACAGGGATGGAGACCAGGGAAGAGGATTTTGTTGAACAGCTCTTTATAGGGTCTACTCACGACTACATGCTGTTTTTCAGCAACAATGGCAGGCTCTATTGGCTTAAGATATACCAGATACCAGAGGCTGGTAGGGCGGCAAAGGGTAAGGCGCTTGTAAACGTCCTCTCTCTTTCAGATGGAGAACGGATTACGACCGCTCTGAATGTCAAAGATTTTAGCGATGGGTATCTGGTTATGTTCACCAAAGCCGGCATTGTGAAAAAGACAAAGCTCAGCGAATACAGCAACCCAAGGGCAAAAGGTATAATAGCTGTGACATTGGACGAAGGCGACGAGTCTGATTGCCGTTAAAAAGACCTCTGGGAATAATGACATTATTATCGGCACTAAGCGCGGGCTTGCCGCCAGATTTGAGGAAGATGATGTCAGGTCAGTCGGGCGGACTGCCAGAGGTGTTATAGGCATCCGGCTGGGTAAGGACGACGAAGTTGTTTCCGCCAATGTTGTCGAGGAAAGAATGACCCTTTTAACGGTAACGGAAAAAGGCCTTGGCAAGAGGACCGAAATAGGGGAATATCCTGTTCATGGCCGCGGCGGGAAAGGAGTTATTTCAATTAAGGTAGTGGAGAGAGGCGGCAATGCGGTCGGTCTCCTCCAGGTAAAAAATGAGGATGAGGTGGTCCTTATCACTAACGCCGGAAAATTAATAAGGACTGTTGCGGGAAATATTTCGGTGCTTGGAAGAAATACTCAGGGAGTTAAACTTATGGACCTGGAGGCTGAAGACCGGATCGTAAGTATTGGAAGGGTAGCCGAAGATTGAAAAAGGCCGAGCTGTGGATAATGCTTTTTATAGTCGGCATTTTGGGCTTTAACTGGCCGTTTATCGAGATTTTTAGCAGAGGAGTGGCAGCCTACCTGTTTCTCTTCTGGCTTGTCTTTATTATCCTGGGGGCTGTTACAGGCTTCCGCGCCTTCTGAGGTGACGCAGCCGCACTGTGTTTATTCCCTATAACCTGTTTCTTATTGTAGTATGTTATCTCATGCTCCTCTTCGCTGTTGCCTATTATGCGGAGCGGAAAGAGAAGTCCGGGAAAAGCATTGTAAATAACCCTTATATTTATTCCCTTTCACTTGCTGTCTATTGCACCTCCTGGACATTTTACGGCAGTGTAGGCAAGGCCGCCACATCAGGGCTTTCATTCCTTACCACCTATTTGGGTCCCACCCTCATGGCGTCCATATGGATGATCGTGCTCAGGAAAGTGGTGAGGACCGCAAAGGCCAACAGGATTACCACTATATCGGACTTCATAGGTGCGCGCTACGGAAAATCGCTGGCTCTGTCAGCCCTTGTTACTATTGTTGCAGTGGCTGGTATTACGCCATATCTCGGGCTGCAAATGAAGGCAATCTTCGGCACTTTCGCTATCATATCCGGAGATACAGGCAGCAGTGTTGCAGCAGGGTTGGTCATCACCTTTATTCTGGGTGTATTTGCCATTATTTTCGGGGCACGACGGCTTGATTCATCTGAAAGGCATGTAGGCCTTGTTTTCGCCATAGCATTTGAGTCCATAGTAAAACTCGCTGCGTTTATCTTTGTAGGGATTTTTGTCACATTCAGCCTTTTTAAAGGACCCGATGACATATTAAACAGGATTCAGGGGTCCTCTTATAAAGCCCTTCTCCTTCTTGGTCCGGGTACAGGTACCGGATATTTTGAATGGTCTTCCCTTATTTTCCTTTCGATGATGGCCGTAATGTTTTTGCCACGGCAATTTCAGATGGCAGTGGTGGAGAATTACAACGAAGATCATATAAGGAAGGCGGCATGGCTTTTCCCGTTGTATCTGCTGTTGATAAACGTCTTTGTGCTGCCTATAGCCTTAGGCGGCATACTGACAGCCGGCAATGCAAAGGGGGCCGATTATTTTGTGCTTACCCTTCCTTTGACACACGGCGCCAAGTACTTGTCCCTTTTTGCTTTTATAGGAGGTTTTTCCGCAGCCTCAAGCATGATTATTGTCGAAACTCTGGCATTAAGCACTATGGTTATGCACAGCATCATTATGCCTGCGTTTATTAATTTTCATGACGCGCCCCGGTTTCCTACGGTGATACTGAATATTAAGCGACTGGTAATCATGTCCATTATCTGCATAGGGTATTGGTACACTACTTCTGTGGGCGGGCTTTACAGCCTTGTGGATATGGGGCTGCGATCATTTGAAGCAGTGGCGCTTTTTGCCCCTGCCTTTTTTTTGGGCCTTTACTGGAAGCGGGGTACCAAGGCAGGAGCTATAGCAGGGCTTGCAGCCGGCTTCAGCATCTGGTTTTATACCCTTATAATGCCTGCGTTGATAGAAGTGGGCATTGTAAAAAATATCGGGCTTGTTGCGGCAATGACAGGTTCCACGATGCTGAATCCCGACAGCATGTTCGGTATCAGCGGCCTAGGCAAGTGGGGCAATTCGCTCTTCTGGGGCATGCTTGCCAACGTGGTGTTTTATTTGGGGGTATCGGTGTTTACACGCCAGACGAAAGAGGAGGAACTGCAGTCCCTCATCTTTGTTGAATCCTATGAAAAGTCTAGAGACATTGCGAGAGGGGGCTCATATACCATTAACGATATAGAGGAAGTCCTTTCGCAGTGCCTTGGCAGGAGTGATGCGGGCAATGCTGTCGCCAATTTTTTACGGAAGAAGAACAAAAAGCGCGGAGAACTCACCCCACATGATATTTATGAACTGAGGAACGATGCTGAAACAGTTCTAGCGGGAGCAATCGGTTCTTCCATGGCAGCAATTATTTTTGAAGATAAGCTGGCGCTGACTGAAGACGAACGCGGAGTGCTTTCAGAATCGATCAAAAGCATTACTGAAACCCTGAGGCTGTCCCGCAAAGAATTGGCTGATGCCAATAAAGAGCTGTCCTATCTCAAGGAATTCAGCGAAAACATTATTGAAAGTCTGCCAATCGGCATTGCTACCGTTGATGTGCTTCTGAGAGTGAATTACTGGAACAGGTCGATGGCAGCGATTACAGGCATAACCAGGGCCGAGGCATTCAACAAATCAATAGCGGTCCTTCTGCCCTGGCTGCCGGTAAATGCTCTGCTGAAGAATGACGGAAATGAAGAGCTCGCCGAGACCAGCGAAAAGTTGACCTTCAAGATAAACATGAGTCCCTTCAAGGACCCTTCTGGAGGCTATGTGGTCATTCTTGAGGATATCACTGAGAAACAAATGATGGAGGAGCAACTGCAGCAGGCATCAAAGCTCGCCAGCATCGGAAAATTGACTGCAGGTATATCCCATGAGATAGGCAATCCGCTCGCATCAATCTCTTCGCTCGTGCAGGAGCTGAGCGCGCCGGACATGGACGCGCCTGAGGAAAAGGAGTTTAGAGGTGAATCGCTGAAAACGATAAATAACCATATTGAGAGAATCGCAAACATAGTGAGAAGCCTCGGAGATTTTGCACGGATATCATCTACGAAAAAAACAGCATGCGCTATCCCCGATATTCTCGAACGGACTCTCAACTTGGTGAAATACGACAAGAGGTTCAGGGACATAAAGCTGACTATAAATATATCGAAGGTCCCGCGCATACTCGCTAATCCGGACCAGATACAACAGGTATTTCTTAATCTCATAATTAATGCGGTTGATGCAATGCCGCAGGGAGGCAGCCTCGTCATCACTGCCAGGCAGGACGGAGCTTTTTTAACAATTGTTTTTACCGATACTGGACCGGGTATTGAAGAAAACGCAATGGACAAAATATTTGACCCTTTTTTTACTACGAAGCCGCTGGGCAAGGGTACCGGCCTGGGTCTAAGTATTTGTTATGGTATAATCAGGGAGCATAAAGGGACTATTGATTTCTCAAGCAAAAAGGGAGAGGGAACGTCGTTTACGATACGGCTTCCACTGGAAAGTAATGGCTGAGAGATTACTTATTGTTGAGGATGAAGATACTCTGTGTGAGTCCCTTAAGAGGGTTTTTTTAAGAGAGCGATACGAAGTTGATGTGGCAGGAAGTGCTGAGGCCGCCCTTGGCGTACTCGGGGACGGATATTACAGTCTGATTATCAGCGATATTATTCTGCCCGGCATGAACGGCATAGAGCTCCTGAAGCTTATAAAAGAAAGAATACCCGACCAACTAGTTGTTATCATGACTGCGTACGCCTCGCTCGAAACTGCAATAGAGGCCCTCAGGGCCGGCACCTATGACTATGTGGTAAAGCCGATTATACATGAGGAGATAAAGCAGATTGTAAAAAACGCCTTGAGTCAGAAGGCACTCAAAAGCGAGAATATTCTTCTTAGAAAACAGCTGGAAAGAGAGTATGATTTCAGCAGAATAATCGGGGAAAGCGCCGCAATAAAGAAAATCATCAACGAGGTAAAGAAGTTTGCGGATGCGAAGAGCAACGTGCTCCTCCTCGGAGAAACCGGCACCGGCAAAGAATTGATTGCCCGGGCAATTCACTTCAACAGTAAGAGAGCGGACAAGCCATTTGTTCCAATAAACTGCAGCGCTATCCCTGAGAACCTTCTGGAATCGGAACTCTTCGGTCATGTCAAAGGGGCATTTACCGGAGCAACAAGCTTTAAAAAAGGGATACTCGAAGAAGCCAATGGAGGCACGGTGTTCCTCGATGAAATAGGTAATTTGAGCATGGGGCTGCAGTCAAAACTGCTCAGAGTTCTGGAGGATTATCAGGTACGTCCGGTCGGCGGAATACAGAGCGTCAAAATCGATCTCCGCTTTATTTGTGCAACGAACAGGGACCTTGATGCTGCTGTAAAGGAGGGGGCGTTCCGGGAGGACCTCTTTTACAGGATTAATGTCATATCAATCAAGTTGCCGCCCCTAAGAGAAAGAAGAGAGGATATAGCTCCTCTCGTCAAACATTTCTTCCAGAAATATTCCGGAGATTTGGGCAAGCCGTTAAAGCAAATAGGAGCTGATACGCTGCAACTTCTCATTGAGTACAACTGGCCGGGGAATATCAGAGAATTGCAGAACATAATAGAACGCGCCATTCTCATAGCTGATGACGGCATTATAAGTGCCGAACACCTGCCCGACAACGTGAAAACAAAGAGGCCTTTTATGCAGGAGGTGCTGGAGGAGAGGCTTTCTATTGAAGAATATGCAAAGACAGTCATTCAAAGATACCAGCATGAATGTACGGAACAGCAACTGGCAGATATGCTCGGCATCACAAGAAAGTCTTTATGGGAAAAGAGAAAACGATGGGGGATTAACAGATTCTGATATTAAAGTCCTGCCAGTGAAGCCGCCAATTCAGTAACTTTTTTGAAACCCCGCTTGTTTGTTACCTTTTGTAGCATTACTGCTAATACATTACTTTAAGTTACAAGGTCTCTACTCTAAAAAAGACCTGAATTTCTAAAAACTCTTTGATTTAAAAGATGGTTTTATTAATTCCAGGCATTGGCACCTTAATTGCTCTTTATTAGGATATGCTTTTTGAGGATGTAGTCATTTTTTTAAAGAAAACTCCGCCCTTTCAGTTTTTGGATGAGTCTGTAATAAGGGATGTTGCAGGCGGAATATCAATGGAATTTTATCCACAGGACAGAGTTATTTTAAGACAGGACGGCCCTGCAAGTGATTCCCTCAGGATCATAAAAAAAGGCGGAGTTAAAATCTCTTTGAGATCAAACGATGGCGAGGATATTGTCATAGATTACCGGGGGGAAGGTGAGAGCTTCGGTCTTGTCTCTCTTATGGGAAAGGAGAAGCAAAAGACAACGATAGTAGCTACTGATGATACAGTATGTTATCTGCTCGATAAGGAAAAAGTTTTTTCACTCATCGATTCCCAACCAGTGTTCAGAGAATATTTTTTACAGACCCACTTTACGAAATACGTGGACAAGACCAGCAGTGAAATGCGCAACAGGAGTTTTTTTTATGGTAGCAGTGACCATATCCTGCTGACAACACATGTGGGGGAAATCGCCAATAAAGAGGCCATTACTGTCAGCGATGGAGCAACCATACAGGAGGCTGCCCAGGGAATGTCTCAGCATAGGATCAGTTCGGTTGTGGTTGTGGACGGCAACAATCTTCCGGTGGGTCTTGTAACAGACAGGGACCTGCGGGAGAAAGTCGTTGCAAGAGGACGGAATCCCCGTGAGACAGTGAAGAATATTATGAATCTGCCCCTCATAAGGGTTGATGCAAAGGATTATTGCTTTGAGGCAGTGCTCAAGATGTTGAAATACAATGTCCACCACCTGCTCGTTATAAAAGACGGCGCACTCAGGAGCGTTGTTACCAATCATGATCTCTTGCTGCTTCAGGGGAAATCGCCGCTTTCGCTCGCAAAAGATATAGAGAGCAGGCAGACCGTCGAAGGTCTGCAGTCTGTCTCCAAAAAGATCAACCACCTTGTTGGGTTTCTACTCAAAGAAGGTACTAAGGCAGGCAATATCATGAAGATTGTCTCTGAACTCAATGACCGCCTGGTTAAAAAAGTGCTTAAGATTGCGGAGAGGAAATACGGTCCCGCGCCTGTACCCTATTGCTGGATAGTGTTGGGAAGCGAAGGCCGCAGGGAACAGATATTCAGGACCGATCAGGACAATGCTCTTATACATGCGGATACGGCCACAGCGGACCAGGAGGCCGCAGTCTCCCATTATTTCTCCGGGTTTACCGCTTTTGTTAATGAAAGCCTCGAAAGATGCGGCTTTACCAGTTGTCCGGCTCAGTACATGGCGAGCAACTCCCAGTGGCGCCAGCCCCTGAGAGTGTGGAAGACATACTTCTCGGACTGGATATCAACGCCGACATCTGATGCAGTATTGAAGTCGCTTATATTTTTTGATTTCAGACCTCTCTATGGTGATTTTTCCCTTGCGGATGAATTGCGTTCTTATCTGACAGAGATTATCGAGGGGCAGAAAGTGTATCTCGGACATCTCGCGAACACAGTGGTGAAGAACAGGCCTCCCCTGGGATTTCTGAAGTCTTTTGTTGTTGAAAAGAGCGGAGAGCATAAAGACGAACTGAATATTAAGATAAAGGGCTTAGCGCCGCTTGTGGACATTGTCAGGCTTTTTGCGCTTGAGCGGGGGGTGAAAGAGACCTCGACACTCGAACGGATCGGAGCGTTGAGAGATAAGCACACTATAGTGAAAGAATATGCGGATGAGATCGAGCATGCCTTCGAGTTCATTACACTGCTCAGGGTCCACCATCAGGCGGAGTTACTGCAGGAAGGCAAGCCTATTGATAATTTTATTAATCCCAATAAGCTCAGTAACCTTGAGAAGAAAACCGTTAAGGACGCCTTCCACTTAATCGCAAGGCTTCAGGACTCAACTATTGAGCGGTATAAGGCATTCATGTGGTAAAGAGCATACAGCATGTACGGAAATCTTGCATGGATCAAAGAGATGCGGCAGCCGGGATGAACGAAAACATACCGGTGGGGAAATTCCGCTCCGTGATTCTATGCCCGTTAAAGGGGGTGATCGGCAGGAATTTCTTTTTTGGCAAAACAGTCAGGCAATTTTTTGGAAATGCGGTTGAGGATGTTGCACAAATTTATATCCTGTAAGGAGGAGAAAATGACATCAGAAGAAAATAAAGTGCCGGCCAAAGCATGGGTAGTCACTTTCGCAGGAACGGCAATAAACCTGTGTCTCGGAATCCTTTATGCGTGGAGTGTATGGGCTGCGGCACTGATCAATGTAAAACAGGCAGGCCAGCCTATGACCGGGATCAATGAGGGTTGGACTTACCTTACCAATGCAGAGGCAGCAACCCCATTTTCCTTGTGCGTCATTATTTTTGCAATATTTATGATTTTGGGCGGGCGTATCCAGGACAAATACGGGCCCAAAGTCGGAGCAACACTCGGGGGGCTATGCCTTGCGGCAGGATGCATACTCGCCGGTTTGATGAAGAGCTATAATGGACTTATTATTGGTTTCGGTATTCTTGGCGGCATCGGCATGGGTATAGGCTATGCAGCTCCTACACCTGCTGCACTAAAGTGGTTTGGTCCACATAAACGCGGACTGGTTGCCGGACTTGTTGTCGGCGGTTACGGCGGCGCAGCGCTTTATATTGCTCCACTGGCAAAAAGTCTGATCGACAGCTATGGTATTTCAGGGAGTTTTATCGCCCTCGGTATTTTGTTTGCTATCGTCGTCGTTGTTGCAGGACAGCTCCTCGCATGGCCGCCAACGGGATATGTACCGCCGGCTGCCAAAGGAGTAACTGCAGCATCAGCTGCAGCCACAGCAAAGAAGCAGTCGGCACATGACTGGTCTGCTGGGGAAATGGCCAAGACGTGGCAGTTCTATGCATTAGTTGTCCTGTTCATCGGTTCGACTCAATCAGGCCTCATGATTATTGCAAATGCAGCCGGGATATTGGCAACAACTGCAAAAGGGATACCTTTCTTTGCGTTAAATGCCTGGATACTGGTCTCTTTCGGAGGAGCTATCAATGCACTGGGCAGGGTTGGCACAGGGCTGTATTCAGATAAAATAGGCCGTGCTAATGCATACACTTTAAACTGCATTGTTTCTGCCTTGTGTCTCTTTGCAATGCCTTCCATTATCGCTTCCAAGAACGTATTCTTACTGTTCCTGGCAGTAGGCATAGCTTACTGGCAGTACGGCGGCGGACTTTCTCTCCTGCCTGCATTTACGGCGGATTTTTACGGCGCAAAGAACCTCGGTTTCAACTACGGACTGGTATTTATGGGGTGGGGACTTGGTTTCTTCATGGCCAGACTGGCTGGAACGATCAAGGACATTACCGGCAGTCTCGATTATGCCTTCTATCTTTCGGCAGCTGTGCTGATCGTTGCGGTTGTCCTTTGCAGAATTACCCAGCGACCGAGTTGGTCCGCAAGATCGCAAGCAGCAGCATGATAAAACGCGAGCATAACTCGCATTAATAAACTAACTAATGATTCAAGGAGGAAAAAGCCGTGGCTGAAAAAAACAAGAAAGAAGTACTTGAAACATCTGAAGCTGAAATTGCGGTGCATTGGGGTGAAGAGCAGTTTTTCTATCCCACAGCAAAATTTATTGCTCAGGCGAACGTGACGGATCCGGCAGTTTACGATCGGTTTGCGCTGAAGAACTTTCCCAATTGTTTCAAGGAATATGCCGATCTGCTGACCTGGTACGAGTATTGGCATACAACCCTTGATACCAGTGACGCGCCATGTTGGAAGTGGTTTGTGGGAGGAAAGATCAATGCAAGCTACAATTGTATAGACAGGCACCTGGCCAAGAACAAGAACAAGACGGCAATCCATTTTGTCTCGGAAAACGAGAGTGAGGCAGTACAGCATGTTACCTATCAGGAACTGTATGTCAGGGTGAACGAGTTTGCGGCAATTCTTAGAGATGAGTTGGGCCTTAAGGCAGGGGACAGGGTGACACTGCACTTGCCGATGGTTGCTGAGCTGCCCATCACAATGCTTGCATGCGCAAGGCTCGGCATTATCCATTCACAGGTCTTCGGCGGGTTCAGCGGAAGGGCGTGCGCGGACAGGATCGTCGACTCAGGAAGCGAATTTCTTATAACGATGGACGCCTATTACAGGAGCGGTCAGACTCATTGATCACAAGGAAAAAGCGGATATTGCTGTTGCAGACGCTGCAAAAGATGGCCAGAAGATTAAAAAGGTATTGGTATGGCAGCGCTATCCAGGCAAATATTCTGCAAAGACACCTATGGTGGAGGGCCGCGATTTCTTTGTCAACGAGCTGCTGAAGAAGTATTACGGCGCCCGTATTGATCCGGTGCCGATGCCTGCCGAAGCGCCGCTTTTCCTGATGTATACCAGCGGCACAACCGGAAAGCCCAAAGGTTGCCAGCACAGCACGGGCGGTTATCTTGCTTATGTAACCGGAACATCAAAATATATACAGGACATCCATCCGGAAGATGTTTACTGGTGTATGGCCGATATCGGATGGATCACCGGGCATTCATATATTGTCTATGGCCCGTTGGCATTGTGCGCCTCAAGTGTTATTTACGAAGGCGTCCCGACATATCCGGACCCAGGCAGACCCTGGCGGATTGCCCAGAACCTTGATATCAACATCTTCCATACGGCGCCTACCGCCATCAGGGCGCTGAGAAAGGTAGGTCCGGATGAGCCTGCGAAGTATAATTACCATTTCAAGCATATGACTACAGTTGGAGAACCTATCGAGCCTGAAGTATGGAAGTGGTATTATCACGAGGTGGGTAAGAACGAGGCAGCTATCGTAGATACCTGGTGGCAGACAGAAAACGGCGGGTTCCTCTGCAGCACCATACCGGCTATAAAGCCGATGAAGCCAGGCAGCGCCGGTCCAGGCGTGCCCGGCATTCACCCCATTGTTTATGACAATGACGGAGTCGTAGTCCCGGCCGGCTCGGGCAAGGCGGGGAATATATGCATCCAGAACCCCTGGCCCGGCAGTTTCCAGACTATCTGGGGCGACCGTGACCGCTACGTTAAGACGTATTATGAAAGGTACTGCAAGAACCCGAAGAGTAAAGATTGGCGGGATTGGCCGTATCTCGCGGGTGACGCCGCAGTGGTGGCTGCTGACGGGTATGTCCGCATCCTGGGCAGGATCGACGATGTTATCAATGTTTCCGGACACAGACTTGGGACAAAGGAAATCGAGTCTGCTGCGCTCACTGTTCCTGAAGTCGCGGAAGCTGCAGTTGTTCCTGTGAAACATGAAATAAAAGGGAAAGAACCTGATCTGTATATTGCTTTGAAACCCGGGCTCAAGGCAAGCGAGGAACTTGCCAAGAAAATATCAAATGCCATTGTCACGGAAATCGGAGCTATTGCAAGACCGAGAAAGGTCTGGATTGTGCCCGATATGCCGAAGACGCGCTCAGGAAAGATCATGCGCAGAGTACTCGGCTCTATTTCCAACGGCACGGATGTGGGCGATGTTATGACATTGGCCAATCCCGAAATTGTCGAGTTCATTACAAAAATGGTGCAGGGAGAGGGCAAGGTCGAGTTTTAGAATCTGAAAACGAAACCGGAGTGATTACGCAAACGTACGATTCAAATGGAAGGGGCTGGAGCAGTCTTTCCAGCCCCTCTCTTATCGGCGGGTGGAGATGACGCGCAAAACGAACATCCTTGACGATGCCGATATCAAGTCCTTGTCAGGGCAGAAAAACACTATATCGCTGGTTCTCGCAGTAGTGGAGCTGGTACTCTATTTCGGATTTGTTGCGCTTATTGCTTTCAATAAACCATTCCTGTCTGCAAAGCTCTCCGGAGCCATTACTGTTGGAATACCTGTTGCGGTCGGCATTATCCTTCTTTCATGGATGCTCACCGGGGTTTATATACTGTGGGCCAATAAAAAATACGATGTATTGGTAAAAAAGGTAAGAGATAAGGCAAGAGGTCAATAATGGAACTGGCAGCTATTGGGCACGCGCATATCACGTCAATATTATTTTTTCTCTTTTTCGTGATCGTGACCCTTGGCATTACTTACTGGGCTGCGAAGCGTACGAGGACGACCGAAGAATTTTATTCCGCCGGCAGAAGCGTCACAGGTTTTCAGAACGGGCTTGCGCTCGCCGGGGATTACATGAGCGCGGCATCTTTTTTA
Source organism: Nitrospirota bacterium (assembly GCA_963710375.1). Classification (GTDB taxonomy): domain Bacteria; phylum Nitrospirota; class Thermodesulfovibrionia; order Thermodesulfovibrionales; family Dissulfurispiraceae; genus JADFXI01. The sequence goes on along the minus strand of CAVPZX010000002.1, from coordinate 797,651 downwards.
GGCATAGCAGGCCTGGTTTCTACCAAAGGATATGACGGGCTTATCTATTCCGTAGGCTGGCTGGCCGGTTGGCCTATTATCATGTTCCTTATTTCCGAGCCGCTGAGAAATCTCGGGAAATATACGTTTGCCGATGTTGTAGCTTACAGGTTGAAACAGCGGCCCGTTAGGGCTGCGGCTGCATCAGGTTCACTCGTAACTATTCTTTTTTATCTGATTGCACAAATGGTCGGTGCTGGAACGCTTGTCAAATTCATCTTCGGCGTGCCTTACGAGACTGCGCTTGTCGTGGTGGGCATACTGATGATTTCATACGTTCTTTTCGGAGGCATGCTTGGGACGACATGGGTCCAGATTATTAAAGCTGTATTGCTGCTCGGCGGAGCTACTATCCTTGTTTTGCTCACGCTTGCGCAATTTGGATTCAGCTATGGTGAGCTTTTCGGGCAGGCATCCAAAATGTACGGGGACAAGTTCCTTGAGCCGGGAGGCCTGATTACAAGCCCCCTGGAGGCATTTTCACTCGGCCTTGCACTTATGTTTGGCACAGCAGGGCTCCCTCACATTCTGATGAGGTTCTATACCGTGCCTGATATTAAAGAGGCGAGGAAGTCGGTCTTTTATGCAACAGGGTTTATAGGCTATTTTTATATACTTACCGTCACTATTGGATTTGGTGCAGCCGTGCTCGTTACCCAGAAGGTGATTATGGGAGTTGACAAAGGGGGAAACATGGCTGGCCCGCTACTCGCAGAATTCCTCGGCGGAACGCCGTTCCTCGGGTTCCTCGCAGCAGTCGGCTTTGCCACTATTCTTGCCGTTGTTGCAGGACTTACCCTGGCCGGGGCTTCGGCACTCTCTCAAGATCTTTATATAGGAGTGGTGCGGCGCGGCGCTGCAAACGAAAAAGAAGAAGTGAAGGTTTCGAAGAGCGCAACCATAGGACTCGGCATAACGGCGATTTTTTTGGGAATATTGTTTAAGGGTCAGAATGTTGCGATCATGGTCGGTTTTGCTTTTGCCGTTGCCGCAAGCGCTAATTTTCCCGCCCTGCTGCTGTCGGTCACCTGGAGGAAATTTACCACGTTGGGGGCAGTGACAAGCCTCTATACAGGTCTCATAGTTGCCACTGGTTTGATAATACTTGGTCCTGCCGTATGGGTAGACGTTATACACAAAGATGACAAGGCCTCTGTTGAAAAACAGATAAAGGAGTTGGAAACAGGCTCGAAACAGAAGATCGAAGCGCTCGAAAAACAGAAGGCTGCCGGAAGGAACCTGATGAAAATCGATGCTGCTATAGACGGCGAAAGGACTCTGGCAGACGCAAAGAGAAAAGATTTGAATTCTGCCATGCCTAAAGCGATATTCCCAATGAACAACCCTGCCTTGATATCAATGGGGCTTTCGTTCCTGACAGGTATTCTTGTATCTCTCTTGTCGCCCGAGAAAGAAGCGGAAACTAAGTTTGACGATGAAAAGCTCAGGATATACGTCGGTATCGGAATGAAATAAGACATTGGTGGTGCCGTTTTTCTTCGATAGCAATTAGCTTTCTGTGCCTCCATCTTGTTACCCGAAATAATTGTGATCAATTTGACATAATGTGATTGAAGGATTAAATTAGTAGTCTCTGGAAGATAAAGCTTATTCTCACGTATCTGTAAAACCGGGAGGTGGCAGGGATGTTGAACGAGAGCAATGAAGTTTTGTCCGCTGAAAAAATGACCTTTCCCCCATCACCTGAATTCAGCCGCAATGCTTATATCAGAAGCATGGAAGAGTATGAGAAGATATATAAAAGATCGGTGGAAGACCCTGAAGGGTTCTGGTCTGAAATGGCGGAAAAGCAGCTAGCCTGGTTTAACAAATGGGACAAGGTGCTTGAGTGGAGCTTTGAAAAGCCGGAAATAAAGTGGTTTATCGGCGGCAAATTGAATGCGTCGTACAATTGCCTTGACAGGTTTATCAACACCCCTGTTCGGAATAAGGCAGCGTTGATATGGGAGTCTGACGACGGCAGCTACAAGACGTATACCTATCAGCAGCTTTATTATGAGGTCAACAGGTTTGCCAATGTCCTCAAGAAGCAGGGAGTGAAGAAAGGCGATAGAGTCGTTATTTACCTGCCTATGGTCCCCGAACTTGCTATTTCCATGCTTGCCTGTGCGAGGATAGGAGCAATTCACTGCATCGTCTTCAGCGGTTTTAGTGCCAACGCGCTCAAATACAGGGTACAGGACTGCAAAGCCACGCTCGTCATAACTTCCGACATGGGCATCAAGGGTGGCCGCCAGGTGCCTCTCAAGACAAATTGCGATGTTGCCCTGCAGGAATGTCCCGCTGTTGAAAAAGTGATAGTGGTAAGAAGAACAGTCGGCATTGATATGGAGCCGGAGAGAGATTTATGGTGGCACGACGAGATGAATGCTGCCGGCATTGGAAATTATTGCAAGCCTGAAGAGATGGATGCGGAAGACCCTCTTTTTATTTTGTATGCTTCCGGCTCAACCGGAAAACCGAAAGGGGTTATACATACGACAGGCGGTTACATGCTGTATACAAACCTTACCTTCAAATGGATATTCGATTACCATGAGGAGGACGTTCATTTCTGCACCTCAGATATAGGCTGGGTCACCGGACACAGTTACATTGTGTACGGGCCGCTGAGCAGCGGCGCAACAAGTCTCATGTTCGAGGGTATTCCTACATACCCCGATCCGGGGAGATTGTGGGATATTTGCGACAAGCACCGCGTGAATATCTTTTACGCCTCTCCCGCTGCAATAAGGGCACTTATGAGAGGGGGCGAAAAATGGGTTGCGAAACACGACCTCTCTTCCTTGCGATTGATCGGTACTGCTGGAGAACCGATAAGTCCCGAGGCTTGGCTATGGTATCACTCATATATTGGAAAGGGCAGGCTCCCGATTGTCAACACCTGGTTGCAGACCGAGACCGGCGGCATTCTTGTAACGCCGCTTCCCGGTGCAATGACAATGAAGCCCGGCTCTGCCAACAGGCCATTCCCCGGCATTGTTCCTGCGATCCTGAAAGAGGATGGTTCACCCGCAGGTCCAAATGAGGCAGGCCATCTTGTGATTCGCAAACCATGGCCGGGTATGATTAGGGGTACTTATGGTGACCCGGAAAATAAACGGATGAAAGAAATCTATTTTTCAAGGTTCCCGGGCACGTATTTCACGGGCGATGGCGCCCGTTGCGATGAGGACGGTGATTACCGGTTTACGGGAAGAAGTGATGATGTAATCAACATTTCGGGAGACAGGCTTGGTACGGCTGAAGTGGAGTCAGCTTTGGCAAGCCACGAAGCTGTTGCCGAGGCAGCGGTTGTTGGGTTCCCGCATGATATTAAGGGTGAGGGGATTTACGTTTATGTGACGCTCAAAGGTGGACAGCAGCCTTCTGAAGAGCTTAAAAAAATACTTCTGGGACACGTGCGGGCGGTCATAGGCTCACTAGCAAGCCCTGACAAATTGCAGTTTGTTTCAAGCCTGCCGAAGACCAGGAGCGGCAAGATTATGAGGAGAGTTCTCGGAAAGATTGCAGCAGGCGACATAGAATATGTCGGCGATACCTCGACACTTGCGGATCCTTCAGTGGTGGCTGATCTTATTAAGGGGAGGCTGTAGTTGATTTTTTATAAAGGCAGGTTTGTTCCTCTTCTGTTTGATTGACAATCATCAGGCTGCTGCTATAAAGTAATTCATGTAAGTAAGCACTTACATCAGAATTTTCTGGAATCACTGAGGAAGATCAGGGTGTGCACAAGGTTATATGCCGGTATGTTTCACGCGGTAAATTGCAGGAAAATGTAACTTTCCGACACCAAAATACGTCTATAGTTATATATATCCCATTGTTCGGGTAAATCAGCTCCTTAATCGTTGTACAATTAAGCGGCTACATTCGGGAGGGGAAAGTAATGTTAAATGCGTTATACCGGCGCTGGTGGATCGTACTTCTACTGGTTTGTTTTCTCCTTATCGGGGCATATGTCTTTCTGGCCAGGTCGGGCAGAGCGCAATCTCCTACGGCTAAACAGGGTAGTTCCGCAGCTGCCAGAGGCGTACCCGTTGTGGCAGCGGCAGCGAAGAAGGGCGACATCGGTGTTTATATTACCGGGCTTGGCACGGTCACTTCGCTCAATACTGTAACCGTACAGAGCCGTGTAGAGGGACAACTGATGAAGGTCTTGTTCAGGGAGGGTCAGATTGTCAAAAGCGGTGAGCTGCTGGCCGAGATCGACCCGCGGCCCTACGAAGCAGAGTTGACCCAGGCAGAGGGTCAACTGATCCGTGACCTGGCATTGCTGCAGAATGCCAGGATCGATCTCGAGCGCTACAGGATACTGGCAAAACAGGATTCGATCCCAAAACAGCAATTGGATACCCAGGAATATCTGGTACGCCAATATGAAGGTGCTGTCAAGACTGATCAAGGTAATATAGAAAACGCCAAATTGCAACTGATATATTCCCGCATCACCTCGCCGATCACCGGAAGAGTCGGGCTGCGCCTGGTAGACCCCGGTAACATCATTCAAACAACCGCTACCACCGGTATTGTGGTAATCACACAACTTCAGCCCATTGCTGTTATTTTTCCCATACCCGAGGACAATCTCTCGCAGGTCTTAGGCAAGCTCAGAACCGGGGCGCGTCTTCAGGTCGATGCATTCGACAGGGAACAAAAACAGAAACTTGCCAGTGGATACTTGCTGACAGTAGACAACCAGATTGACACGACTACCGGCACTGTCAAACTCAAGGCTGTATTCCCCAACAACGACAACCGGCTATTCCCTAACCAGTTCGTCAATGCCCGGCTCCTTGTGGAAGTAAAGAAAGGGGCTGTGATTATACCTGAATCCTCCATTCAACGTGGACCCCAGGGAACATATGTTTTTGTGGTGAAGGCCGACCGCACTGCCGAGGTGCGTCCGGTCACTATAGGTGTATCCGAAGAGGGTCAAGTGTCAATTACGTCAGGGCTGTCACCTGACGAGATTGTAGTAATTGACGGCGCTGAAAGGCTGCGTGAAGGGAGCAAGGTTGAGCTGCCGGGACAGAACGGCTCAAAGAAGCAAAAATGAACTTTTCCCGCATCTTCATCATGCGGCCGATTGCGACTACGCTGCTTATGATCGCTATTGTCCTGGTCGGCGCTGTTGCATACCGCCAGTTGCCTGTATCTGCCTTGCCGCAGGTCGATTACCCGACCATTCAGATCCGGACCTTTTACCCGGGGGCAAGTTCCGAAGTCATGGCCACATCCGTAACAGCCCCGCTGGAGAGGCAGTTAGGCCAGATGCCCGGACTGAACCAGATGACGTCGGCAAGCTCCGGAGGCAGTTCGGTAATTACGTTGCAGTTCAGTCTGGATATCAGTCTGGATATAGCCGAGCAGGAGGTCCAGGCAGCCATCAATGCTGCTTCTTCATTACTTCCGCCGGATCTCCCGAACCCTCCGGTATACAGCAAGGTAAACCCGGCAGATGCGCCGGTCCTCACCCTCGCACTGACCTCGAACATACTGCCGCTTCCAAAAATAGAAGATCTCGCCGACACCCGATTTGCACAGAAGATATCTCAACTGCCCGGAGTTGGGCTTGTCAGTATCAGCGGCGGGCAGCGGCCAGCAGTGCGGATATTAGCTAATCCGAAGGCACTGGCCGCTTACGGGCTGTCCCTTGAAGACCTGCGCACGGCCATCACTACAGCGAATGTAAATGAGGCGAAGGGAGGCTTTGACGGCCCCCGGCAGTCCTCTGTCATCGACGCTAACGACCAGCTTTTTTCAGCCATGGACTATCGGCCTATTATCATCGCCTATCGCAACAACGCTCCGGTGCACCTGTCTGATGTCGCCTATGCCTTCGATGACACGGAGAACGTGAATCAGGCGGCCTGGATGAATATTACCCCTGCGGTGATCGTAAACATCCAGCGGCAACCCGGCGCTAATGTTATACAGGTCGTTGACCGCATCAAGAAACTGATGCCGCTGTTGCAGAGCTCTTTGCCTTCCTCTATAAAGGTCTCTGTGCTGACCGACCGCACCACTACTATCCGGGAGTCGGTCAGTGACGTGCAGTATGAACTGATGCTCGCAGTTGTGCTGGTCGTGCTCGTCATTTTCGTGTTTCTCCGCAACCTGTCGGCCACGACTATTCCAAGTGTGGCAGTCCCGGTGTCACTTGTCGGGACCTTCGGGGTAATGTACTTGCTGGGGTTTAGTCTGAACAACCTTTCGCTGATGGCCCTGACGATTTCGACCGGCTTTGTCGTGGATGACGCGATTGTCATGATCGAGAATATAACCCGCTATGTAGAAGAGGGGGAAACACCGCTTGAGGCGGCCTTAAAAGGGTCTAAGCAGATCGGGTTCACTATCCTCTCCCTGACAGTCTCGCTCATTGCAGTGCTGATACCATTGCTGTTTATGGGAGACGTGGTGGGAAGGCTGTTCAGGGAGTTTGCCATAACTCTCGGCGTCACTATACTAATCTCGGCTGTCGTTTCCCTTACCCTGACGCCTATGATGTGTTCGAGAATACTCAAGCATGTCCCTGTAGAGCGGCAGGGAAGGTTTTATCATACGTCTCAGCTCATGTTTGAAAGGATCATAGCCGCTTACGGAAGGACTCTTAAGTGGGTGTTAAAGCACCAAACGGCGACTCTGGTTGTGGCTTTGAGCACTTTGGTGATGACGGTGCTTTTATACATTATTATTCCCAAGGGCTTTTTTCCTGTGCAGGACACCGGGACCGTCCAGGGGACTTCGGAAGCATCTCAATCAATCTCTTTCACTGCAATGGCGGAGCGGCAACAGGCCCTTGCTAAAGTAATCCTTCAAGACCCTGCTGTAGAAAGTCTCTCCACGTTCATAGGTGTGGATGGAACCAATACGACTCTTAACAGCGGGCGGGTCCTGATCAACCTGAAGCCCCTGGAAGAAAGGAATGAGACTGCCAGCGAGGTGATCCGCAGACTTCAGCCCGAACTGGCAAAAGTCGACGGCATCACGCTATATATGCAGCCCGTGCAGGACCTCACAGTTGACGCAAGGGTCAGCCGTACGCAGTTCCAGTATACTCTCGATGATCCCAACCCGGGTGAGTTAAATAGTCTGGCGCCCAGGATTGTTGACAAGCTGAAAGGACTTCCCGAACTGCGCGACGTGAGCAGCGACCAGCAGGACAAGGGACTGAGGGCCAAAATCGATATCGACCGCACAACCGCCTCTCGCTTCGGCATCACCCCCCAGGTTATAGACAACACTCTCTATGACGCCTTTGGCCAGCGCCAGATATCCACGATCTTTACGGAGTTGAACCAGTATCGTGTCGTCCTCTCCGTAATGAACGATTTTAATAAAGGGACTGACGGACTTAAGTCAATCTATCTCAGCGGGACCAACGGCGGACCGGTGCCGCTCAGCGCTGTTACCCGTTTTTCGGAAACAACAGGGCCGATTGTAATCAACAGGCAGGGCCAGTTTCCTGTGGTGACTGCGTCGTTCAACCTGGCGCCCGGGAAGGCGCTCGGCGAGGCTGTTACGGCGGTCGAGGACGCGGTGCGCAAAATGGATCTTCCCGCGAGCATCAGGGGCAGCTTCCAGGGCACGGTCCAGGCCTTCAAGGTCTCTCTTACCAATGAACCGCTGTTGATACTGGCAGCATTGATAACGGTTTATATTGTATTAGGGGTGCTGTATGAGAGCTACATCCATCCGGTCACCATTATATCCACCCTTCCATCGGCAGGTGTTGGCGCTGTCCTGTCGCTGATGCTCTTTCACACAGAACTAAGTGTTATTGCCATAATCGGCATAATTCTTCTTATCGGCATTGTTAAGAAAAACGGCATCATGATGGTCAACTTCGCACTCGAGGCCGAGCGCAATGAGGGGAAAAGCCCTGAGGAGGCGATATATCAGGCCTGCTTATTGAGATTCCGTCCGATCATGATGACTACAATGGCAGCTCTGCTAGGGGCTTTGCCGCTGGCTATGGGACACGGGATGGGGTCTGAGCTGCGCCGTCCACTCGGCATATCTATCGTAGGCGGACTTATTTTCAGCCAAATTCTTACTCTCTATACTACGCCGGTCATTTATCTTGCTTTTGACCGGCTGGCGCAACGCAGGCGCGGCGCCAGTTCCAAAAATTCCGTCCGCCCAGGCGGAGGAGAGCGCCCGGTCCAGCCATGAACATCTCGGCGATCTTCATCAAGCGACCGGTGGCGACAACGCTTCTCACGGCCGGTCTCCTTCTTGCCGGAGTGATTGCCTTCCGTCTGCTCCCTGTCTCGCCGCTGCCGCAGGTCGACTTTCCGACGATATCTGTTTCGGCTTCGCTCCCTGGAGCAGACCCGGAGACCATGGCAACATCAGTCGCCGCTCCGTTGGAACGCCAGTTGGGATTCATTGCCGGCGTGGTCGAGATGACCTCGGTCAATAACCGGGGCTCGACGAGCATCACGCTGCAGTTCGAACTGGACCGCAACATCGATGGGGCTGCACGCGATGTTCAGGCAGCTATCAATGCGGCAAGGGCGTACTTGCCGGCAGCTCTGCCGAGCAACCCGACCTACCGCAAAGTCAACCCATCCGACGCCCCGATTCTCATCCTGGCACTTACCTCTGACACGGTGGCCAAGCCTCAGATGTACGATGCAGCTTCATCCATACTGGGGCAAAAGCTGTCGCAAGTGAAGGGCGTAGGGCAGGTATTTGTGGGAGGGAGTTCGCTGCCCGCAGTACGTGTCGAGCTTAACCCCATGGCGCTAAGCAAGTACGGCATCAGCCTCGAAACCATGCGCAGCGTGTTGTCCGGCATGACAGTAAACCGGCCCCAGGGGCAACTGTCAAAGGGTGACAAAACATGGGAGATCAACACTAACGACCAGCTGCATACTGCCGCGCAGTACATACCCCTGGTTATTAAGTACAGTGCCGGTAATGCAGTGCGGCTCGCGGATGTGGGGTCTGCCGTTGATTCAGTGGAGGACTTGCGTGCGGCTGGGTTTGTCAACGGCAAGCCTTGCATCATGGTCGTTATTTTCAGACAACCTGGAGCAAATATTATCGAGACGGTCGATCATGTGCGCAGCTTGCTCCCTCAACTGAAGGCAGCCCTGCCCGGGGGTGTTGATCTCTCTGTTGTCGTTGACCGCACCCCCCCGATTCGCGGATCTTTGCGCGATGTCGAGAGGGCGCTTATTGCTTCGGCCTTCCTTGTCGTCATGGTGGTGTTCTGGTTTCTGCGAAACGTGAGGGCCACAGTCGTTCCCGCCGTGGCGGTAGGTACGTCGATTATAGGCACGTTCGGCGCGATGTACCTGTTAGGTTATTCCCTTGATAATCTCTCTCTTATGGCGCTCACCATTTCGACAGGATTTGTTGTTGACGACGCCATCGTTGTCCTCGAGAATATAACCCGGTACAGTGAAAAGGGGGAGCCGCCCCTGCAGGCGGCGTTGTCAGGGACTAAAGAGATCGCCTTCACTGTCATCTCCATGAGTGTTTCTCTTGTGGCTGTTTTTATTCCGATCCTGCTGATGGGAGGCATGGTAGGGCGGCTGTTCCATGAATTTGCCGTGACACTCGCTGCCGCAATCCTGATCTCTCTCGTAGTGTCGCTGACCACGACCCCCATGATGTGCGCTAAATTGCTGAAATCCGAAAAAGACCTTGTGCATGGACGGTTCTACAGGATGAACGAGAAGGCGTTCAACTGGATGCATCGGAGCTATGAAGTGAGCCTCTCCTGGGCGCTCCGGCACTCCCGGTTTATGGTCATGCTGATGCTGGTCACAATTGCTGTCAGCATCATCCTGTTTATCATAGTTCCAAAAGGCTTCTTCCCTGAACAGGACATAGGACGACTTGTGGGGGGCATCCAAGCTGATCAGTCAGTATCGTTCCAGGAGATGGAAAGGAAGCTGACACGAATAGTTGACATCATCGGGAAAGACCCCGAGGTCGTATACGTGATAGGCTTCACAGGCGGAGGCGGTTCTACAACTAATACCGCCCGTATGTTCATTACGCTTAAACCTTTCGAGGAGCGGAAGGTGAGCATATGGCAATTGATTGCGAGACTGCGCAAAAAGCTTGCCGGGGTGCCGGGAGCTCCCACGTTTCTCCAGCCGGTACAGGACTTGCGCATCGGCGGGAAGATAAGCAACGCACTTTATCAATTCACGCTGCAGGGAGACAACGTGACAGAACTCAACACTTGGGGCCAGCGTGTGCTCCAGAAGCTGGTCACATTGCCCCAGATTACAGATGTCAGCAGCGACCAGCAGGTCAAAGGGATTCAGTCCTCGCTCGTCATCGACCGGGCTACCGCATCGAGGCTTGGCATCGCACCTAAGCTCCTCGACGACACCCTGTATGACGCTTTTGGCCAGCGCCAGGTGGCTGTTACCTATACCCTGCTTAACCAGTACCACGTTGTTATGGAGGCTGCTCCCCGCTACTGGCAGAGCCCGGATACGCTAAGGGATATCTACGTCTCCGGGTCAAGTGGTTCGCTGGTTCCCCTGAGCGCATTCACCCATTACGAACCGACTGCTACATCACTTGCGATTAACCACCAGGGGCAATTTCCGGCAGTGACGGTGTCGTTTAATGTGGCCCGCGGATTCGCGCTTGGAGATGCAGTGAAAGCGATTGAGGGCTCCATGCGGCAGATGATGTTGCCGTCGAGCGTCAGGGGCACCTTTGCGGGTACGGCACAGGCATTCAAGGATTCCCTGGCCAATGAACCGCTTCTGATCCTGGCGGCACTGGTCGCCGTCTACATAGTGTTAGGGATGCTGTATGAAAGTTACATTCATCCTATCACAATTCTTTCAACCCTGCCTTCTGCAGGTGTTGGGGCGGTCCTCGCTATGATGCTATTCCACACTGATCTTAGTGTCATTGCCCTTATCGGCATAGTCCTGCTGATCGGAATAGTGAAGAAGAACGGTATTATGATGATCGACTTTGCCCTGGAGGCCGAGCGCAAGGAAGGGAAGAGTTCAGAGGAGGCGATCTATCTGGCCTGCCTCCTGCGGTTCCGTCCAATCATGATGACGACAATGGCTGCGCTTTTGGGTGCAATGCCTCTGGCATTTGGTGGCGGCGTGGGGTCTGAACTTCGCAGCCCGCTCGGCATCTCCATCGTGGGCGGGCTGATCTTCAGCCAAATGCTTACACTCTATACGACTCCGGTAATGTACCTTTATATGGACCGTTTCAGGATTTGGATTGAACGTGTGAAAGGAGAACATAAATGATGCAGCAGAAGATCGCAAAGTTTTTGATGATCACCGGGACCTTTACCCTTTTGACCGCCTGTACAGTAGGCCCTGATTACGTGAGGCCGACAGCCGTGGTGCCTGCCTCCTATAAGGAAGCGGCCGGCTGGAAGGCTGCGCAGCCGAAGGACAATTGCATAAAGGGTGCATGGTGGGAGATATTTAATGACCCTCGGTTGAATGCCCTCGAAGAGCAGGTCAACATCTCTAACCAGAACATTATTGCGGCTGAAGCCCAGTTCCGGCAGGCGCGGGCGCTGGTCCAGCAGACTAGGGCCGGCTATTTTCCAACAGTCACGGCCGGGGCCTCTTTTACGCGTACCCGCAGCTCAGTGGTGAACGGCACAGGAAGAAGCAGCATGTCCGGCATTTCGAACTACCAACTGCCTGTCAACGTATCCTGGGTGCCTGATGTCTGGGGCCGGGTCCGCCGCACGGTCGAAGCCAGTCAGGCGAATGCCCAGGCAAGCGCGGCAGACCTCGGAGCGACCCAGTTGAGTTCTCAGGGTGAGCTGGCGCAAGACTATTTTCAGTTGCGCACACTGGATGCGCAGAAACAGCTTTTGGACTCCACAGTTGCCAACTATAGAAAGTCCCTCGAACTGACGAAGTCCCTGTATGCGCAAGGCGTGGATTCCATTGCTGACGTGCTCCAGGCTGAAACCCAGCTCAAGACCACCGAGGCCCAGGCGATTGACGTCGGTGTGCAGCGAGCACAAATGGAACACGCTATCGCGTTGCTTGCAGGAAAACCGGCGTCGGATTTTTCGATTCCATTTGCCCCGTTGTCTGCTGTCGCGCCTTCCATTCCAGCAGGCATACCGTCCGAACTCCTCCAGCGGAGGCCGGATATCGCTGCTGCCGAGCGATTGGTCGCTTCGGCAAACGCACAAATAGGAGTAGCCGAATCCGCATTTTATCCCAGTATCACTCTAAGCGCATCGGGCGGCTTTGCGTCCTCTGATATTTCAAAATGGCTGACATGGCCGAGCCGCTTGTGGTCAATCGGATCGGCGATCTCGGAGACCGTGTTCGACGCCGGCTTAAGGAGCGCGATGACTGAGCAGGCGAGAGCAGCCTACGACGCAAGTGTGGCTTCCTACCGGCAGGCTGTGCTCACGGGATTTCAGGAGGTCGAAGACAATCTGGCTGCGCTTCGAATCCTGGAGCAAGAGGCCGGGGTGGAGGATGAAGCAGTTAAGGCTGCCCGGAAAACCGTGGCTGTGATCACCAACCAATACAAGGCCGGGACGGTCAGCTACCTCAACGTCATTGTCAGTCAGTCAACGGAGTTGGCCGACGAAAACACCGCAGTCAATATTCTTGGCCGCAGGATGAGCGCCAGTGTGCTTCTGATCGAGGCCCTGGGCGGCGGCTGGAACGCTCCAGACCAGTGCGAATCTCCCACTCTTCCGGTATCTCGCTGATGAGTCAAGGCTCAGTCAACTTTTTTCAGAATGGGCATTCCGATATTTCACCTTCAAATGTGAGCGTTGTTTTACTATGAAGCAGACGAGGAAGAGAGGATCGCTCGCTATCCGGATAGGCGGTTTCCTATGGAGCGTGCTACGCAGTTTTCAGCGGAATCAGGGAATGTTGCTGGCTGGAGCTGTTGCTTATTATACCCTCTTATCAGTCATACCAATGTTAATCCTGATGCTTATTGTACTTTCGCATTTTATGGATGAAGCCAGGTTGCTCCAGACCGTTTCCATACATCTGACCATGGTGATCCCGAGTTATGCTGCAGCTTTAACTGAACAAGTGAGAACATTTGTTAATCACCGTCAGGTGGTCGGAAGTATTGGGTTTCTTGTTATGTTGTTTTTTAGTTCTTTTGCCTTTATGGTACTTGAAAATGCTATGTCGGTCATTTTCTTCCACCGTGTCACGATTCGGCGCCGTCATTTTTTAATTTCGGCTATTATTCCCTACATTTATATCTTGCTGCTTGGGCTCGGGATGCTCCTCGTATCGTTTATTGCTGGAGCGTTAGAGGTTTTCGAAAACACGCAATTGTTAATTTTCGGCTGGCAGATAAGACTCAGTGGTGCACCATTGACCATCCTGTACTTCTTGGGCATGATTGGTGAGGTGCTCATGTTGACTTCGGTGTATTTGGTTATGCCTGTGGGACGCATTACCTTTTATCATGCATTTATCGGAGGAATAGGCGCAACAATATTGTGGGAGATCACCCGGCGGTTCTTGGTGTGGTACTATTCGACACTCTCAATGGTGAATCTAATTTATGGCTCCTTTGCCGCAGCAGTGGTGACACTTCTCAGTTTCGAGGCGGCAGCAGTCATCCTTTTATTTTGTGCCCAGGTTATTGCTGAAATTGATCGTAAGAAACCCAGCTTTAGACAGACAAAATTTTCAAGCTGATTACTAAACCAGAATCCATCACCTAATCTTTGTTCGTCAGATTGACAATACGCACATACTTCATTATTGTACACATAATGGAGGACGAGAATATGAGGATTTTAAAGAAAAAGAGTGAAATAGCGACCTTTCTTCAGCTGCTCAAAAAGAGGGCTGCCGGTATTGAGCCGGGTACTGAGAAAGCGGTGCGGGCGATACTTGCTGATATAAAGAAAAAAGGAGATGTGTCAGTAACAAAATATACCAAAAGGTTTGACAGGCATGAACTGCCTTTAAGGCTTAAGCCGACAGAAATAAAAAAGTATGCTGCAAAAGCTGAAAAACATAGTATCAAGGCGCTCGAAATCGCTGCAACCAGGATCAGGAATTTCCATGAAAAACAAAAGGAGAGTTCATGGTCATATAGGGCAAACGGTGAAGTGCTGGGGCAGATGATCAGGCCGCTTGCGCGTGTGGGCGTCTATGTGCCCGGCGGCAAGGCCTCATACCCATCAACGGTATTGATGAATGTGATTCCTGCGCTCGTGGCAGGGGTCGATGAAATTGCCCTGTGCGTACCTACCCCCGGAGGAGACATAAACCCATATGTTATGGCTGCAATAGAGCTTTTGGGCGTGCGGGAGGTGTACAGGATAGGCGGGGCCCAGGCTATCGGAGCAATGGCATACGGCACAAAGATCATAAAAAAAGTGGATAAAATAGTCGGCCCGGGAAATATCTATGTGGCCCTGGCGAAAAAGATGGTTTTCGGTGAAGTTGCAATCGATATGATTGCGGGACCGAGTGAGATATTGATCATAGCCGATGCAACTGCAAATCCGGCTTTTGTTGCGGCAGATATGATAAGCCAGGCAGAGCATGACGAGCTCGCTTCCAGCATATTGATAACAGACTCGGAAAGGCTCATTAGCGAAGTTGCCCGTGATCTTGAAAAACAGGTCAGGCGTTTAAGTCCAAATAGACTGGATATCGCAAGGAGATCTTTAAAACGATTTGGTGCCATGATTTTGACAGAGGATATAGAGAAGGCCTCTGACATAGCAAACGGTATCGCGCCTGAGCATCTTGAGATAATGACAGAGCAACCTGAAAAGACCCTTGATTTTATTCATAATGCAGGCGCAGTCTTTCTTGGTCCCTGGACACCTGAACCTCTGGGTGATTATGCTGCCGGACCCAACCACACCCTACCTACAGGAGGCACTGCCAGGTTTTCATCTCCCCTTGGCGTGTATGATTTTATCAAGAGGACTAGTGTATTGCAATTTGATAGGAAAAGTTTTATGCTATTATCAGATACGGTGGAGGCGATTGCAGAGGTTGAGGGGCTTGAGGCCCATTCGAATACCATCAGGGTCAGGAGAGGCTATCTTAAAGAGCAGGGTCGATAACAGTATTAGTTTCGGTATTATTTTTTAAAGGAGGACCATATGCAGGCAAGCCTGATTCCAAATAATAATGTGGCTAATATAGCAGATGTCCTTAACGATACCCAGCAGCCAGGGAAGAAAGCTAACCGCACGCAGGCATTGGCGCCGGCCGGTGGTGCACTCGAAAACGTCCCGGTGCCGGCTGTAGCAGATGTGACGGTTACTTTAAGCGCTGTAGGTATAGCAGCGGCTGCGACAGCACAGGCCTCTATTCCGGCCGGAAATGGAAACACACCGGCAGTGCAGCAGTCCCAGGCAAATCAAAATGCCGAGGCAGCACAGGCAATCAGGGCTTATAATAATTCCAATCAGGCTGCTGTAAACAACAATGAAAACATGACACAAAATCAGCAACCACCGCGACAAATTGAAAAAATCATCAACCGGCTTGGCGGAGCATAGGGCGAGCGAGCCCTTAGTTAGTGTTTTAATAGCATCGCTATAATGCTGTATCCACCGCAGGGGGGATGTGAGCCGTCTTCCCTGAAATCGCATCCGTCAACCAGGAAATCGCATTTATCGCAGACAAGCCTTTTTATCTCTTCATCCGCAGGAAAAACGTTTCCCGATGGGAGATCATCCATTTTTGACAAGACAAGTACGGAGCGGAGGCTCGCACAGCGTAAGGTTGTTTCTGAGAAACAGGTAGGTGCCGCAGGATAGGTCCTCTTTGCCCTCTCTGTAAAAAGAGCAGAATCCCTTGCAAATTATGCTGGTATAGTCTTTATCTTTCATTGAGCTATCCGGTAACATCCTCAAGCCATTTAAGGTAGCCCTTGGAACCCTCAACAACAGGCACCGCAATAATCTCGGGGATTGTATAGCTGTGCAGCTCTCTGACCCTGTTTTCAAGGGATTCAAAAAGCTGTTTCTGAGTCTTCACAATCATAAGTATCTCTGTATCATCCTCGATATTTTCGTGCCAACGGTAAATAGAGCGGATGGGCTTAACGATATTTACGCATCCTGCAAGCCGCTCTTCTATAAGCACACGCGCTATCTTCGTCCCCTCTTCCTCATTGGGCGCTGTTATATAAATGACAACCGCTTCCATGTCCTGACCTGGTCCGCTCCTTACCACTTCCTGTTGTTATGCCCCAAAGCTGTCTGAATGTGATTATGTATAAGAGAAACGACCGTTTTTAATCAGACAGGTTTGCGAGTTGTCTTTTGCCACCAGGACTACGGTGGGCTTGAATAGTACAAAATCCTGATGAAACGAGGTACTTATTTTCCCTCCGAACGAACTGTTGTCACCCAGCGCGACATGTATTGTGCCAAGTATTTTTTCAGATTCGAGAATGTTGTCAGGCCTTTTTGCCATGCTATTGGTGCCAATTCCCAGCTCTGCGATGTTCCTGTTCTCCGGCCGCTCGGCAAGTTTTGCCTTAAGGACAACTGCATACGGATCATCTCCGGAAACCTCCTGCACTACGCCGTCTTTGATCAATAAGGTTACAGGTTTATTTAACTGCCGTGTAGGCGCCCATTCCAGTACGAGCACCCCCTGTGCATTCTCCTCAAGAGGAGCGAAAAAGACTTCTCCTGCAGGAAGGTTCCCAAAGGCCCCTGGTCTGGTAAGGATTCCGGTATCAGCTAGAGCCTTTCTGCCCTTCTTTGACAGGGTAAGCCCTGAACCGTTGGGCGCGGTCACCTCAACAGTTTCAGCTTTGTTCACCATCTTTGCGACTGCAAGAGTCTTTTTTGACAACTCCTTCCAGTCAGTTCCCATCGGTCCCTCGAACATGGCAAAATCGAAGAGCGGCATGCTGGCATAACGGCTGCCGCACAGGCCGGTCAAAAAATTCCTGAACTGTGTATGACTTGTAGAATAATTGGAAAGGGCGATAACTGCATCGACTGCAGACCTTTTATGTTTGGCGATTATAGCTGCTGCCTTATTCAGCCGGTCTCCGGCAAGCGTTTTATCCAGAAGATCATCGAGAAGTTCTGACTTTCTTAACTCGTTGAGTGTCGTATCACCAAAGGCGCTGCGCCAGAGTTCCTCTGGAGGCTCTGAACCGTGGCTCCCGGTGGCGGGGAATTCCTTGTAGATAATTTTTTTTGCGTATACTTTGCCGATCTCGGCAGTCAGAAGCGCTATGTCTCTGAGCCGTTCCCTTCTGCAGTGTTCCTGCTCATCGACAGTTTCTGCTGCTGTAATGGTATCGGTGAACACCAACACCCTCTCAGAGTGCTTTACGCCGAGGTTAGATGTATAAACGGACCTAAGTGCGGAGGTGATCATGAGAAGGCCAATTCCATCTGTTCGAGCAGCTTTCCCGGGAATTCTATAGGATACTTGTTATCAAAGCATGCAGTGCAAAAATCCTGGGGATTAGGAAGGATTTTTTTTAAGCCATCTATACTCATATAGGCAAGGCTGTCAGCGGTCAGATATTTTCTTATCTCTTCGGTCATGTGGCTCGATGCGATAAGTTCATACCGCGTCGGAGTATCAATCCCATAAAAGCAGGGGCCAATTGTCGGAGGGGAGCATATTCTCATATGAACCTTTTTTGCGCCCCCGATCTCCCTGATCATTTTTACTATTTTCTTGCTCGTCGTGCCCCTTACAATGGAGTCGTCGACCACTACCACACTTTTCCCTTGCAGAAGGTCCCGCACAGGGTTGAGCTTTATTTTTACGCCAAAATGGCGGATGCTCTGTTTTGGCTCTATAAAGGTTCTCCCTATATAATGGTTTCTTATGAGACCGAAATCAAAAGGTATCCCTGACTGCTCGGCAAAACCGATCGCCGCAGGCACCCCGGAATCAGGGACAGGCACTACGATATCGGCATCGACATAGGATTCCAGCGCAAGTTGTTTGCCCAGAGTTTTGCGCACGGTGTTCACGCATG
The DNA here is from genome assembly GCA_963710375.1 of Nitrospirota bacterium. GTDB lineage: Bacteria > Nitrospirota > Thermodesulfovibrionia > Thermodesulfovibrionales > Dissulfurispiraceae > JADFXI01. The sequence continues at coordinate 779,633 of CAVPZX010000002.1, read as the reverse complement.
AATGGTTGAAAATATAGCTGTCGGGCCGGGCAAAATAGATAAACTCAAAAACACAATGGGCCTTTCTGGTGCTTTGCACCGCTCTCAGGGAACGCAGGCCGTTGCGGTCAATTATGATCAATTCACCGGGTTCAACATCCCTGATATATTCAGCGCCGATCAGGTCAAATGCACAGGTCTCCGAGGCCACAACATATGCGCCGTCCACGGTGCCGATAGAAAGTGGCCTTACGCCGAAGGGGTCCCGTGCAACGATCAGTTCTGATTCTCTTAGGAACAGGAGGCTGTAAGCTCCGCTTACGCTGCGAAGCGCTTCAATAATGCGCTCGTATGGGTCCTCTTGCTTTGACCTTGCGATCAGGTGCAGGATCACCTCGCTGTCTGATGATGATTGGAAGATTGATCCTTCAGCCTCAAGTCCTGACCTTACCTGTTCGGCGTTGACAAGGTTTCCGTTGTGCGCCAGGGCTATGGAGCCCAGCGCGAAATTCGCTATGAGGGGTTGTACATTCTTGATCCCTCCGCCGCCTGCAGTTGAATACCGGTTGTGACCTATGGCAATTGAACCGGGCAGTCGTTTCAGCCTTTTCTCGCTGAAGATGTCGGCGACGAGGCCGAGCGCCTTTTCTATGTAAATGTTCTTCCCGTCGGAAGAGCAAATGCCTGCCCCTTCCTGGCCGCGGTGCTGCAGGGCATAAAGTCCCAGATAGGCGAGATTGGCTGCTTCAGGATGGTCAAAAACGCCGAATACGCCGCATTCTTCATGGATATCATGAATAGGAAGGGTGGGAGTCCTGAAACATCCTCGTTTCATACAGTCAATCTCTCTTCAATCCTGTCAAGTAATCGACATGGGGGTATTAGAGAAAACATACCGCACTCATTTATAATAAATGTACAGCAGCTTTACCGGATGCGCCGTAAAACCATTAAGCACAAAAGCAACTGGTATACTTATATTAGCATAAACCCATGGATGAATTTAAACTAGAGACGAGCTTCACTCCCAAAGGAGACCAGCCGAAGGCGATAGATGAGCTGACCGAAGGGGTAATTAAGGACCTCAGGCATCAGGTCCTCCTCGGCGTTACCGGCTCGGGCAAGACATTTACTGTTGCGCATGTTATTGCCAATCTCAACAAACCGGCTCTTATTATAGCTCACAATAAGGCGTTGGCAGCGCAGCTGTACGGAGAATTCAAAGAGCTGTTTCCGGAGAACGCAGTGGAGTTTTTCGTAAGCTACTATGATTATTACCAGCCTGAAGCTTATATCCCGTCCACAGATACCTATATAGAAAAAGATTCCATGATCAATGATGATATAGACAGACTCAGGCATTCAGCAACGATGTCAATACTAGAAAGGACCGACGTCATCGTTGTGGCTTCTGTCTCATGTATTTACGGCATTGGCTCACCCGAAGACTATCTTAGTATGCACATATTTATTGAAGAGGGCATGAGCATCAAAAGGAATGACCTTTTACGGCAGCTTGTGGACATACTTTACGTCCGGTCAGACGCCGAATTCAAGCGTGGCAATTTCAGGGTGCGCGGAGACATGGTTGAAGTATATCCGGCATTTTCCCGGGACAAGGCGGTGAGGATAGATTTTTTCGGAGATGATATTGAAGCGCTTTACGAGTTCGACACTCTGACAGGTGACCGGATAAACAGGATGCATAAACTGACGCTCTACCCGAACAGCCACTGGATAACACCTGAAGCAAAATTGAAAAAAGCATTCACAGGCATCGAGAATGAGCTCGAGGAACGTACAAGGTTTTTCAGGAACGAGGGCGAGATCAGCTTTGCCCAGAGAATTGAGCAGCGAACCCGTTTCGATCTCGAAATGCTGAGAGAGTTCGGCTATTGCCATGGCATTGAAAACTATTCAAGACACCTTAGCGGCAGGCTCCCGGGCGAACCCCCTTATACGTTGATCGATTATATGATCAGCGGACCGTCCAAAGGAGATTTCCTGATGATAATAGATGAATCGCATGCAACTATTCCGCAGATAGGCGGCATGTACGAAGGAGACCGCTCCAGAAAACAAACATTGGTGGATTACGGGTTCCGGCTCCCTTCTGCTCTGGACAACAGGCCGTTTAGGTTTGACGAGTTCGAGCGCCGCATGAACCAGGCCATATATGTATCGGCAACCCCAAGCAATTACGAGATCGGCAAGTCAGGGGGCAGAGTGGTAGAACAGGTCATCCGGCCGACAGGTCTGATGGATCCTAAAATGACAGTCAGGCCTGCAGGCGGACAGGTTGACGACCTGCTGGGAGAGATACGGAAAAGAGTTGCAAAGGGAGAGCGGGTGCTGGTGACCACGCTCACGAAGAAAATGGCTGAGGACCTCACCGATTATTATACTGAAATCGGTGTCCGGGCCAGGTATCTTCATTCCGACATAGACACACTCCAGAGAATAGAGATTCTGCGGGACCTCCGTCTGGGCGTTTTTGATGTCCTGATAGGTGTCAATCTGCTTAGAGAGGGTCTGGACCTTCCGGAGGTTTCCCTTGTTGCCATATTCGATGCAGACAAAGAAGGATTTCTCAGGTCCGAGCGTTCATTGATCCAGACTGCGGGCCGTGCTGCACGAAACATCAATGGAGCGGTGCTCCTCTATGCCGATACCATAACACGCTCCATGAAGAAGGCCATTGATGAGACCGAGCGAAGAAGGAAACTCCAGGGGGATTACAATAAAAAAATGAAGATTACCCCGGAATCAATAAAAAGCAGGATTAAAGACATACTGGGTTCGATATACGAGTCCGACTATTATACAGTTGCTGCTGCTGCCGAAGAGACAGCGGAATACGCTCTGAACGAGGATGCTGTCAAGGAGTTGGAATCGGAGATGAGAGAGGCTGCCAAGAAGCTCGATTTCGAGCGTGCAGCGGAGCTCAGGGATAAGATAAAACGGCTGCGTGACAAGATACTGATGTCAGGTGCAGGCGGCAGATGAATTGTCCGGTTTTTCTTGTTTATATGGGAGTCAAGGCAACAAACAATGTTGACTTATTCCTGTAAACCATCAAGAGAACATCCTGACCCGCTTTGATCTCCGCAACAGCCGCTTCGTAATCATTGATGTTCTCTATTTTCTTTCTGTTGATCTCCAGTATTACATCTTTGCTCATCAAGGCCTTATCGGCAGCGCTTCCATCTTCGATATTCGTCACGATCACCCCGTTCATCCGGTCCGGAACATTAAGTTCTTTCCTTAATTCAGGCGTGATACCTTGAACTTTCTCACCGCTGAAAACACTAGCTTGCGTGTCGGAAGACGCTTCCAACGGCATTTGTGTCTCTTCCGGCATCTCAACAACCTCAGCACTCACGGTTTCAGGTTTTCCGCCGCGAAGAAGCTGTATCACAACTTCCTTGTTCGGGGGCGTATCAGCAACCATATTTCTGAGGTTTGACGGGTCTAGCACCTTTTTCCCGTCATATTGCACGATTATATCTCCTCTCCGGATACCGGCTTTCTCGACAGGGCTATTTTCTACGATGTCCCCCACGAGAGCGCCTTGCTGGTCCCTTATTCCGAAAAGCTTCGCGAGTCCAGGGGTCACTGCCTGAACAGAGACGCCCAGCCATCCCCTGGTGACCTTTCCATTACTGAGGAGCTCTTTCATCACAACTTTTGCAACCCTGGCCGGAATAGCAAACCCGATTCCCTGGTATCCTCCCGTTGTACTGAAAATAGCGGTATTGATTCCCACAAGTTCACCCCTGACATTGACCAGAGGGCCTCCGGAGTTTCCGGGATTTATCGGTGCATCGGTTTGTATGAAATCCTCGTAATCTGCTATGCCTACATTGGTCCTGCCGGTGGCGCAAACAATCCCTGAAGTTACCGTCTGGTTTAAACCATAAGGATCGCCGACAGCTAATACAGTCGCACCCACCTCCAATTTGTCCGAGTCTCCCCATTTCAGGAATGGGAGATGCGTGGTGTCAATCTTAATCACTGCAAGATCACTTTCCGGGTCTGTCCCTACCACCTTTCCATTGAATTCTCTCTTGTCATCAAGTCTTATTTTTATATCGTCCGCATCCTTTATTACATGGTTGTTCGTCATTATGTAACCGTTGGCATCCACGATAACACCAGAGCCGAGATTTGGCTGATTACATTGTCTTGGCTGCGCATTAGGACCGGACCCATAGCCGGAGAACCTTCTGAAGTGCGGATCATTGACGAAAGAACTGGCCGCTTTTCTTGATCTAATGGTTTTTGTAGCCGATATGCTCACAACTGCCGGCTTTACAACAGCGGCAATCTCCGCCTTCGCGCGGTTTACCCTGGAAAGAACGTTAATGGATTCCTGAGATATCACGGACATGTCGGCGTATGCTTCTACCCCGAGGCTTAAAACCACCACGATGATCAAGCACGTAACTAAGAGCATCGAGGTTGTCCTATTAATTTCCATTGATTGATTCAATCCCCACACCGTCAGCCCTTTTTTGCTTATCGACTTCATTCTTTTTCTCATCCTTGAGTTCATTTTACATTGAAAAGCAGAGCTGCTAATGTGACATACATCACAAAAAAGTGAGTTAAGCCGATTCAGAACAATCATGTTTTTACCAAAATAATATGCCCGGTTTTTACCTTCACTCTTTCCTCATCTTTTTCAGTGGTTGCATGTCTTATCTTCTCTTCATCTAACGATAAAGAAAGCAAGGATCATGCCATGCTAGATAATTTGTTATCTTTTTGATTTATTAGGACTATTTATTAGGACTTATGAGGAATGTTAAACGGTATCAATATGGATTAATTACAATGTCCATGGAAAAATTACTTAATTGCAAATAATCTACGAATTGATAATATTAGGATGTTGATGTTTTGGCGATGCATACATCGCAATCACAAAAAAAGTGATTTTAAAAAAAAGAGGGGATCAAGCAGATATTTTTGCTGTCAAGTATCTCGATTTCTCCATCTTTTGCCAGTTTATTCAAAAAGCGCGTGACTGTCTCTCGTGAAACAGATGCATAATTGGCAATGTCCTGATGAGTAAGTTTTATGTTAATGATGGTTCCCCTCCCGTCCTTCACCCCGTACTGAACACCCAACAGCTTTAGTACTGTACGTATCCTGTCCTCGGACCGCGAGAGGCTCATCACTTTAAGCATTATCCAGGCATCTCTTAACCTTAAACATAGGAAAGAAATAATTTGTTTGAGCATCTTGTTATTTGTCAAAAGGTACTCCTCGAAGACCTTCCTGGACAAGATGAGAATGCGCGTATCTTCCATGGCTATAACTGTGGCCGGGGCCGTTTTCCCATCCAGCAGGGCCATCTCGCCGAACCAATCGCCGGCTTTATGAACGGCAAGAATATGCTCCTTTCCGTCCTCGCCGATATGGACTGCCTTAACTCTTCCCGAAATAATAGCATACATGTATCTCTGCGTGTCTTCTTCGATAAAAATAATATTATTTCTCGAAAAATGCTTGTCAACAATTACATGCCGCAGTTCTTCGACTTCATCCAAGGAAAGACCTGCAAAAAAGGGGATGCCTTTAACGACTGATTCTATGCTGATCTGTTTTTTATCATCAACAATCATAGGCTGATCCGTGTGAATAGATATGTCTACATTTGTATACATGAGCACTTGCGTATAGGCAAGACTTGTAACCAGGCTGCCCCTTTAAGAGAACCGCAGATTTTAACTTGCTATTCATATGTATAATAGTATAATACATTATTCATAAGTTTTGACCTGTTGACATTTTATAACAGGTTCCAAGTATAGAAAACAATTACCCGAAAGTATTATAGTGTATTGTTTGATAATTCGTCCTCATAAATGGTACTTTCGGGCAAAAGTCGAGTCAGACATACGCTGACCTGTTTTTGAGGCTATTGCCTACAGAAAAATCGGCTTCTGACTGACTCAAAGAATCGTCCTGATGCCTTAAAATAATATATAGGCAGCAGGCTGATAATGTGTCTTTTAATATGTTGAGTATTAGGGATGTCTGAGCAAGATTTCCGCTCTATTGACAAGAAGCAAGATTAGTTTTATCCTTTATCTAAGGGGAGAAGTGTAGATGAAGCCTTGAGAGATCGGGGCATCAGGTAAAGTTTTTTGAAGGGGGGGAACTTCATGAAACCTTTTATAGAATTGAATGGACACTACGAAATAATCATGCGAAGATGTTATTTTGCACTGATTCGAACAGCACGTTTCCTCTGGCGGTCTTCAGTAGCATCCTTTATCATTTTAAGCATGGTGGTTCCGGCGTTCGCGCAGCCCCCTGCGCCTAACGCGCTTCCCACAGGCGGGCAGGTGTCAGCCGGTGCGGCATCCATCAACACAAGCGGCAATAAGATGAACATCACCCAGTCCAGCCAGAATGCCGCGATCAATTGGCAGACCTTCAACATAGGTCAAAACGCATGGGTCAATTTTGCGCAGCCTAACAGTTCTTCCATCGCCTTGAACCGCGTGTTATCCGTAGACCCTTCATCCATCTATGGAACAATGACCGCCAACGGGCAGGTCTTTCTGTTGAACCCAGCCGGGATAATTTTCGGGCCGTCGGGTAGCGTGAATGTAGGGGGCCTGGTTGCATCCACATTGAGTCTGAATGACAGCGATTTCATGAAAGGCAATTATAATTTTTACAATGCAGGCAGCGCAGGCAGCATAGTTAATCAGGGCACTCTGACCGCAGCCGGGGGCGGGTACATAGCCTTGCTTGCGCCCCAGGTAACAAACCAGGGGATCATCAGCGCAAAGATGGGCACTGTTGCAATGGCAGCAGGAGACGAGGTAAGCCTCGACTTTAGTGGAGACGGACTCATCAACTATGCAGTGAATCAGGGAACCGTGAATGCCCTTATAGATAACCGGAACCTGGTGGAGGCTGACGGCGGGCAGGTGCTCATGACGGCGAAGGCAGCGGACAGCCTGTCGAGCGCTGTGGTCAACAACGAAGGGGTGATACAGGCGCGGACAATAGAGAATAAAAACGGCGTCATAATGCTGATGGGCGATAAGCAGAACGGGACTGTGAACGTAAGCGGGACACTGGATGCATCTGCGCCCAATGGCGGGGACGGCGGGTTCATAGAGACCTCTGCTGCAAGCGTAAACATTGCAGACGGTGCCCGCATTACCACTTTTGCGCCATATGGGAAGTCCGGCAGATGGCTGATCGATCCAGCCGACTTCACAATTGCAGCTACCGGCGGTAACATGAGTGGAGCGACCCTGGATGCAGACCTGGCTAGCAACATCGAGGTGGATATCAACTCCAGCAGCGGCACTGCCGGCGGCCATGGCAATATAAATATCAACGATACAGTGACATGGACCCAGAACCTGCTGAAACTCACCGCTGCAGACAACATAAACATAAACGCTGTCATGACTGCATCAGGCACGGCATCGCTGACACTTAACCCATCAACTGCAAACGGCGGGGATGGAGCAGTAGCCGGCGGCACAGTTTTAGTAGGTCTGGGCAGCGGCGGATTCCTGGGGCGGGTAGACTTCTCAGGAAGTGGAACTCTCACCATCAACAATAACGGTTACACTGTTATCAACAGTCTGTCTGGTCTACAGTCCATGGATATTCCCGGACATTATGCCCTGGGCAGCAATATAACCGGCGGTGCTTTTACGCCTGTTGGCGATGGGACTACTCCATTTACCGGCGTCTTTGATGGTCTCGGGCATACAGTTAATGGCCTGAGTATTAACAATTCGACGTCCAGTCATATCGGCATGTTTGGGGATAGCAGCGGGACCATTAGAAATGTCGGACTGACAAACGTGGCTATAAGCGCCACCGGAGGCAGCGGCACTTACGGCGGGTGGGTAGGCGGACTCGTGGGGTATAACACCGGCAGCATAAGCAATTCCTACACCACAGGTTCTGTAAGCGTCACCGACAGCAGCACAAGCTTCGGTGGCTCCAACCCTTACGTTCCAGTAGGCGGCGTGGGCGGACTAGCTGGATATAACATTGGCAGCATAAGCAGTTCCTATAGTGCAAGTGCGGTAAGCGCCAACGGCGACAGCGGTAATTACGGCGGATACAACATAGGCGGTCTGGTGGGGGTCAATGACGGCGGCGTCAGCAGCGGCAGAATCAGCTATTCGCACAGCACGGGTGCGGTAAGCGTCACCGGCAGCGGCGGTTTCGACAGCTCAGGTGGCGTAAGCGCAGGCGGCAATTACGGTTTTGACTACATAGGTGGACTGGTGGGATGGAACCTTGGCAGTATCAGCAATTCTTACAGCACAGGCGCTGTAAGCACCAGCAAGAGCGGCGGCGACAGTGTAGGCGGATTGGTGGGATATCTTTCGTCGTCGTATAGCAGCATTAGTAATTCCTACAGCACGGGCGCGGTAAGCACCAGCGGCAGTAGTGGTTTAGACGGTGTAGGTGGACTGGTGGGACAGACTTACGATTTTGGCAGCATCAGCAATTCCTACAGCGCAGGTGCGGTAAGCACCAACCGTAGCGGCGGCGGCGACGTCATGGGTGGGTTGGTGGGGTATAACCTTAGTACCGACGTCAGTAATTACACGGGCGGCGTCATAAACTATACTTACAGCACGGGCGCGATCAACACAACCAACAATGGCGTCGTCGACACGATAGGCGGACTGGTGGGGCAGGATGTCAGCCCCGGTGGCATAACGAAGAGTTACTGGGATACTACGACTTCCGGCCAGGCAACCAGCGCCGGCGGCAGCGGCCTGACCAATTCTCAAATGTTGCAAAGCAGTAATTTCTCCGGCTGGGGTATCGATGATACCGGAGGTACCGTCAACACGTGGCGGATATATAATGGCGACACTTATCCGCTGCTTCGCAGTTTCCTGACCCCTGCGACCATCACTAGCGTAGGCAGCAGCATAACCTACAACGGGCAGGGATTCAGTGGCGGCAGCAGCGTCATTCCCGGCACAAGCGGGCATACGTTTTACGACGGCAATTCTCAGGGCGCAGTGGATGCCGGGACGTACAACTTAACTGTCTATTCAGACCAGCAGGGCTACGACTTTACAGGTACGCGCACCGGCGCGGTGACCATCAACCCTGAGCCGCTGACGGTCAGCATCGGTAATGTCAGCAAGACGTACGACGGCACAACCGGCGCGTCAGGAACGCCTATTGTGGTATCAGGCACGCTATACAACGGGGCCTCGTTGAGCGGCGGCAGCTACTCCTTCACAGACCCGAATGCCGGGAACGGCAACAGGACGGTTACGGTGAGCGGCATAACTGTCAGCAACCCGAACGACTACACACTCAGCGACGTGAGCAACTCGACCAGCACGATCAACCCTGCGCCATTGACAGTGACGGCCATTAACGGATCACATACATACAGCGGCGTGGCTTTCAGCGGTGGCAACGGGGTGACTTACAGCGGCTTTGTTAGCGGTCAGGGCAGTTCGGTGTTGGGCGGCTCGCTTAGCTACAGCGGTACCTCGCAAGGCGCGGCCAACACGGGCAGTTACAGCATTATGCCCGGAGGTCTGACGAGCGGCAACTATTCGATCACTTTCGCTGGAGGCACGCTGACCATCAACCCTGCGCTTCTGACAGTGACGGCGAATAACGCATCACAGACTTACAACGGTCTGGCTTTCAGCGGTGGCAGCGGTGTGACATACAGCGGCTTTGTGAATAATCAGACCGCTTCGGTGCTGGGCGGCTCGCCTACGTACAGCGGCACTTCGCAAGGTGCGACTAATGCCGGAAGTTACAGCATCATACCGGGTGGGCTGACAATGACGAACAGCAACTACGCTGTTTCCTTCGTTAGCGGGACACTGACCATCAAACCTGCACCGCTGACAGTGACAGCGAGTAACGCATCAAAGACGTACAACGGTCTGGCTTACAGCGGTGACAACGGCGTGACCTACAGCGGTTTTGTTAATAATCAGACTGCTTCGGTGCTGGGCGGCGCGCTTACCTTCAGCGGTAGTTCGCAAGGTGCGACAAACGCCGGCAGCTATAGTATCACACCTGGGGGCGTAACGAGCGGTAACTACGTGATTAACTTCGCTAACGGTACACTGACCATCAACCCTGCACCGCTGTTGGTGGCGGCGAATAACGCATCAGAGACTTACAACGGCATGGCTTACAGCGGTGGCAACGGTGTGACGTACAGCGGCTTTATGAATAATCAGACCTCTTCGGTGCTGGGCGGCTCGCTTAGTTTTAGCGGCACGTCGCAAGGTGCGACCAACGCCGGCAGCTACAGCATCATGCCTGGCGGTCTGAAGAGCGGCAACTATTCGATCACTTTCGCTGGCGGCACGCTGACCATAACCTCTGCACCTGTGACCAATTCAGGTTCTCTTGTTGCATCTGCGACAGTAACGACTGCCATAACCACAACGCAAACAGCGCCACAGCAGACAACCACAACATCAAGCCCCACCGCGCCTTCTTCAGCTGGTGCCACGGGCGGAGCGGGCCAGACCAGCTTTGGCGGAGGATTGATTACGGTGGGTACTGCTCCTGCAGTAACCACTCCTGCGGCATCTCCGGGTACAGGTACACCGTCAACGGCTCCGGCGGCATCTTCTTCACCTGCGTCGCCGGGTGCAGGCACGCCTCCAACAGCTCCTATGGCAGCTTCTCCTGTTTCGACAGGTACAAGTGCACTGACAGCGGCGCCTGTAGGCTTTACGGTGGGTGGAGTAAACTTGGGTAGTATGACGATTACTGACCAGGGAGGGACCGTGACGGTAGCGGCAGCGCCTTCTTCATCACAGCCTGCACCTGCAAGTGCAGCATCTAATACAGGCGGAACCTCAACAGGAGCATTGACCATTTATACGGCAACAGATGAAGGGACTAAAAGCATCGGTAACTTTGCCACCAGTACAGGGAGCGGGTCGGTGTCCCTGACACAATCTACAGCCGCAGCTCCTGTAACAGTCGCGGCAGCGCCGGTAACGGTTTCCGGGGGAGTTAAGAGCGCTACCTTCTCAGTAACAAGTGCTGACGGCTCCGTACTTGAATACAGCGTTAGCCAGAGCGGGAATGGGCTGACCATACAGCCTGCCAATGAAGCGGCCAGCACAGCGACGGCAAAGGTGGACAAGAAGGTTATCGCTGCCCTGGGCATGCTTGCAGCTGAGAGCAAACTCGGGACGAGCGGCGCGCAAATCAACGCTGTCGTCATAAACGAAAAGAAATAGAAAGAGGAAGGGCAAGAGGAAGAGCAAGTCAATCTCTCTGAGAGAGAATGCGCACTGCTGATCCTGCAAAACAGCATGCTCACAAATTGCCCACATTAGGTAAAATCTTTAGCAATGTGCTCTTCGTCGCATTTTTTTCACCATTTCCTAAAGCTCCATCCTCGGAAACAGTGCCAATAATTCGCTGGATATAATAGACAATTTACCAATGTGACTAGGCCGTTGGTTTTTTATTCTTTATTATGTCTATATCTGTCATTAATTATTTTGGAACCTCCTGAAATTTAGTAGTAATTGACAAACGGCAAACAATAATCTAAAATAAGTGAACAATTGGAAGTAACTTATTGAAAATACCGGGAAAAGCACCAGATTGGGGGAAATCGATACGATATAATGAATATCTCACTCCTGATCTTGTCTTGCAACGAAAACCGTCAATGCCTTGACGGGTGTTTGATTAAAATTATGGATATTGGAATTAATCTATCTACATGCTGTGTAACATTTCAACAGAAATTCCAATAAATCAAAAAGATCATACATTGTCTTATCTGGCATAACGCTTGCATATTCATAAGGTGATAATGTGAATATGGGCGGCACGCTGGATACCTCGGACCACAACGGGAGAGATAGCGGGTTCATAGAAACGTCGGTGGCAACGGTAACTGAAACGGAAGGAAATATAAGGAGCAAGTTATAGCACATTGGAGCAGTGTTCTTAGGACCTTTTTAGCAACGTCATTTGCGGCGCTGCTTATCAGCGGGGCAGCATGGGGGCAGTCGCCCCCAAATGCCGGAAGGCTTCTGCAGGAGTTCGAAAAAGCACTGCCTCCCAAAACACCCGCAAAACCATCTGAAGCGATTCCCGTCCCTCAGGAACCTCCCATGAAGCATCCCAAAGAAGTGAAGCTATATGTTAAGGGATTCTCCTTCAGGATGGACTTCCCTGTGGTGCCTGAATCCGAGCTGCAACAGATAGTGAAAGTCTATACAAACCGCGAAGTCACCTTTGAAGAACTGGAAGAAGCGGCAGCCAAAGTCACAGGGTATTTGAGAGGGAAGGGCTATTTTCTAGCCAAGGCTTACATTCCTCAGCAAGAAATAATAGACGGCATAGTAAGGATAAACGTGATCGTCGGTAAAGCGGAAGTCGGAAAAAACGGCAATGTAGTCGAAGTTGAAGGAGAACTCAAACGGCTTAAAAAAAGCGTTGTGCAGGGCATAATGAGTGATACAGTCAAAGCCGAAGCACCCCTGGAGTTGGGAAAACTTGAAAGGGGCATACTGCTGGTAAATGATTTGCCGGGAGTAACCGCTTCGACAAACCTCACGGCAGGCAGCACGTCTGGAACCACAAAAATAGCGGTTAAGGTAAAGGAAGGCCCTCTCATAACAGGGAGCGTGGGCTTCGACGATTATGGCGAACGGTACACAGGCCGGGAGCGGTTTGTCGGAAGCTTCAACATTAACGATATGAGCGGTCATGGAGATACGATAACTCTCAGTGGACTCCAAGCCGGCGAACCGTTGTTTAATATCAACAAGGGTAAAATGTGGTTGTGGAGCGCGGGTTGGCGTGTTCCGATAGGTTACTCCGGACTGCAGGCAGGCGGGACATATACCTCCTTGGGATACAAAATCGGCGAAGAAGAATCGGCTTTAAACTCACACGGTACGGCAGGGACGTGGACGGCAAATGCCACGTACCCTATAATAAGGAGCCGTGAACATGATCTATACGCCACCATAAAGTACGATCACAAGGAGTTGCTTGATGCGACAATCGTCACGGTCATCGACGATAAACGAGTAAACGTGATTACCATGGGGTTTAATGGGAATGTATCAGACACTTTTGGAGGTGGAGGATACACAACGTTTGGGCTTTCAGCGAGTGGGGGGCATCTTGAACTGGGCCGGAATCCGGACAATCTGGCTGTTGACCAGCTGACGTTGAGAACCGAAGGGGATTACTGGAAATTCAATTATAACTTGGCAAGGCAGCAGAATATAGGCAGCGGCTTCAGCCTGTACGGGGCGGTGAACGGTCAGTATTCTGGCAAAAACCTAGATTCATCAGAGCAGCTCGATACTGGGAGGGTTCGACCGGGGTGCGGGCCTATGGTTCAGGAGAGGCGCCGGGAGACGATGGCCTGGTGGCGAATATGGAGATCAGAAAGGACTTTCCCGGCTCAACGCCTCTGGGACATCTTCAGGCTCTTACGTTTTTTGATTATGGATGGATAGTACTGCACAAAAATACATGGGCAAACTGGAACAGTGGAAATCCTGCACTTAAGAACAGCTACGGGCTCAGCGGGGCAGGGGTGGGACTCAATCTCAGCCTGACACCTATTTATTTTATCAGGGCGTACTGGGCCGTAACGATAGGACCCAATCCAGGGCTGAGCGCAGCAGGCCTTGACAGCGAGGGCAGGCGTCATGAAAACCGCTTCGGAGTGCAGAGTGTTCTGTACTTTTAACTGCAGCAAAAAGATTCCCGACAGAAAAAAATCCGGTTAATAAATAGCGAAGCGGGCCGGTCGTTATGAACCCAATCAAGATTTCTCCCCTCTTGACATTAATCAAGATAAGTTTTATCCTGTATTTGAAAGGAGAACTTAGGTGCAGCCTTGAGAGAGATTGCGGGCAGAAGAGCAACATTTTTTCCATGGGGGGGGTGGACATCGCAAAACTTTTAACGGAATTGAAAGAATACACGTTGGAGATTATGCGAAGATGTTATTTTGCACGGAGAAGAACAGGACTTTTAATCCGGCTTACCAGTGGAGCAATTTTTGTATTTTTAGGCACGGTGGTTCCGGCGTTTGCGCAGCCCCCTGCGCCTAACGCGCTTCCCACAGGCGGGCAGGTGTCAGCCGGTGCGGCATCCATCAACACAAGCGGCAATAAGATGAACATCACCCAGTCCAGCCAGAATGCCGCGATCAATTGGCAGACCTTCAACATAGGTCAAAACGCATGGGTCAATTTTGCGCAGCCTAACAGTTCTTCCATCGCCTTGAACCGCGTGTTATCCGTAGACCCTTCATCCATCTATGGAACAATGACCGCCAACGGGCAGGTCTTTCTGTTGAACCCAGCCGGGATAATTTTCGGGCCGTCGGGTAGCGTGAATGTAGGGGGCCTGGTTGCATCCACATTGAGTCTGAATGACAGCGATTTCATGAAAGGCAATTATAATTTTTACAATGCAGGCAGCGCAGGCAGCATAGTTAATCAGGGCACTCTGACCGCAGCCGGGGGCGGGTACATAGCCTTGCTTGCGCCCCAGGTAACAAACCAGGGGATCATCAGCGCAAAGATGGGCACTGTTGCAATGGCAGCAGGAGACGAGGTAAGCCTCGACTTTAGTGGAGACGGACTCATCAACTATGCAGTGAATCAGGGAACCGTGAATGCCCTTATAGATAACCGGAACCTGGTGGAGGCAGACGGCGGGCAGGCGCTGATGACGGCGAAGGCAGCGGACAGCCTGTCGAGCGCTGTGGTGAACAACGAAGGCATTATTCAGGCACAGACAATAGAGAATAAAAAAGGCGTTATCATGCTGATGGGAGATATGCAGAACGGGAGTGTGAATGTAAGCGGGACGCTGGATGCATCTGCCCCCAACGGTGGGGATGGCGGGTTCATAGAGACGTCGGCGTCAACGGTAAATATTGCAGACGGTGCCCGCATTACAACGCTTGCTCCATATGGCAAGTCCGGCAAATGGCTGATTGATCCCACCAACTTCACCATCTCCTCAGGCAGTGCAGCGTTGACTACCAGCGGCATCGGAGCCACTACGCTGCATACGGCCCTCGGCAGCGGCAACGTCAGCATAGCGACCTCGGCCACTGCCAACGGCAGCGATCTTGGCGACATCGATGTTAATGCCGGATTCAGCTGGAGTGCGAATACCTTAACTCTCACCGCCTACAATAACATAAACATCAACGCCGTGATGAACGCAACAGGGAGCGCTGGTCTTGCGATGAATTACGGCTGGAATGGTCAGACAGACGGATCAGCTATTTACGGAACGCAGGGTGGCATTAACGTCGGAATAAACCCTGGCGGAACATTCGAAGGCTCGGTTAATCTCGCAAGCGGCACATCGTTGAGCATAAACGGCAGTGGCTACGACATAATCAGCAGCCTGACAGAGTTGAAGGGCATGAGTCTGTCCGGCGATTATGCACTGGGCAGCAATATCACCGGCGGTGCTTTTACGCCTGTAGGAGGTAACGGTAGTCCATTTACAGGTATTTTCGATGGCCTTGGCCATAAAATTACCAACCTTGTCATAAACCAATCCTCAGGTTATGCGGGGCTTTTCGGCTCTGCAGCGGGCAGCATCAGTAATGTGGCGCTGATAAACGTTCAAACAACCAGCAGCAATAATTATATCGGCGGACTGGTAGGCAGCAATTCCGGCAGCATCAGCAACAGCTACGCCACAGGAAGTGCAAGCGGTACCGGCAGCACAAGTAGCTATGTCGGCGGGCTTGCGGGCTACAACACCGGTAGCATTACCAACAGTTACGCCGCCACCAGTGTGAGCGGTAATGGAGAGGTCGGAGGACTGGTGGGTTTTAACGACAGCAGCGGCAGCATCAGCAACAGTTACGCCACCGGCGGGGTAACCGGTACAGGCAACAATAATAACGATATCGGAGGACTGGTGGGTTACAACCCCGGCAGCATCAGCAACAGCTATGCCGCAGGAAGTGTGAGCGGCAATACCGGGGTTGGCGGACTGGTGGGCTATAACGACAGCAGCAGCAGCATCAGCAACAGCTATGCCACCGGCGGCGTGAGCGGCACAGGGAGTAATGCCGGTGGGTTGGTGGGCTATAACGCAGGCAGCATAAGCAACAGCTACTCGAACGGAAGCGTGAGCGGCAGTGGGAGCAACGTTGGCGGGCTGGTCGGGACTAATAATCAAGGAACTACAACAAATAGCTATTGGGATGAAACAGTCAATTCCTCACTGGCAGATAACGGACTTGGTACCGGCGAGACCACGGCAGAAATGGAGACGCTGTCCACTTTTAACGGCTGGAGCATTTCACAAAGCGGTACAGGGACTCCTTCCGGAAATACCACATGGATAATTTATCAAGGGATCACTTACCCGTTGCTAAAGTCTTCTCTCACTCCTCTTACAGTCACCGCTAAGAATGATGTTACGACTTATAACGCCGCGACATATTCAGGCGGCAACGGAGTCACATACTCTCCTGCCTCGCCTGATTCAACATATCTCTTGGGGTCTGTCAGCTATAATGGCAACTCTCAGGGGGCGATTAATGCGGGAAGCTATACAATTAGTCCGTCAGGATTGTATTCCAGCCAACAAGGATACGATATTACTTTCGCTAACGGCTCACTGACTATCAACCCTGCTTCACTGACACTGACGGCCGCGACCAACACCAAGACATATGACGGCACGACCAGCGCCTCGGCAATACCAACAGTGGCAGGATTGCTGGGTTCGGACACGGTAACAGGCCTCACAGAAACGTACAACAACAAGAATGCGGGAACTGGTAAGACCCTGAGCGTTTCAGGCTATACAATCAATGATGGTGACGGGGGCGGGGACTATACTGTGACGACCAGAACCAACACTACCGGTGTGATCAACACTGCTTCACTGACGATCACAGCCACGGGGCAGGACAAAGTGTATAACGGCACGACAGCTGCAACCGTCGCATTGGCGGATAATAGGGTGTCAGGAGACGCTGTTACGGACAACTATACGGCGGCAGCCTTCAGCGACAAGGACGTGGGCAGCAACATGACAGTGAGCGTAAGCGGCATCCACATCAGTGGAACTGATGCAAGCAACTACACGCTGTCCAACACCACGGCAAGCGCTACAGCTAACATAACACCCGCACCACTGACGATCACGGCGAAGACCAACACAAAGACATACGACAGCACGACGAGCGCATCAGCAACGCCGACAGTGGCCGGATTGAAGGGTTCTGATACACTGACAGGCCTCAGCGAGACTTACAACAACAAGGATGCGGGGACAGGCCTTACCTTGAGCGTTGCAGGCTACACAGTCAATGACGGTGACGGGGGCGCGGACTATACTGTGACAACAGTGAACAATGCTACCGGCGTCATCAACCGTGCACCACTGACGATCACGGCCACGACCAACACCAAGACATATGACAGTACGACCAGTGCATCACCAACCCCGACAGTGGCAGGATTGCTGGGGTCGGATACAGTTACAGGCCTTAGCGAAACTTACAACAACAAGAACGTGGGCACCGGCAAGACCATGAGCGTCTCAGGCTACACAGTCAATGACGGTGACAGCGGCGGGGACTATACTGTAACCACCAGAACCAACACTACCGGCGTCATCACCGCTGCTCCACTGACATTGACGGCTTTGACTAACACTAAGACATACGACGGCACGACCAGCGCATCGACAACTCCGACAGTGGCCGGATTACAGGGTTCTGATATAGTAACAGGCCTCATCGAGACATACGGCAGCAAGAACGCGGGAACCAGCCTTACCCTGACCATAGCCAGCGGCTATACAGTCAATGACGGCGACAGCGGCCGCAACTATACTGTGACCACCGTGAATGACACTACCGGCGTGATAAATCCTGCTGCACTGACGATCACTGCTCTAACGAACACCAAGACTTACGACAGCACGACCAGCGCATCTGCAACGCCGACAGTGGCCGGATTGCAGGGTTCAGATACGGTAACAGGCCTCACCGAGACTTATGACAACAAGAACGCGGGGACCGGCAAGACGCTGAGCGTTGCAGGCTACACAGTCAATGACGGTGACAGCGGCGGAGACTATACTGTGACCACTGTGAATCACACTACGGGTACCATCACACCTGCGCCGCTGACTATAACGGCGAAGACCAATACCAAGACATACGACAGCACGACCAGCGCATCGGCAACGCCGACGGTGGCCGGATTGAAGGGTTCGGATACAGTAACAGGCCTCAGCGAGACTTACGACGACAAGAACGTTGGAACTGGAAAGACCCTGAGCGTGGGCAGCGGCTACACAGTCAATGACGGTGACGGCGGCGGGGACTATAGTGTGACCACCGTCAATAACACTACCGGTGTCATCAGCCGTGCATCACTGACGATCACAGCCACGACCGACACCAAGACATATGACGGCGCGACCACCGCAGCGGCAATACCGACAGTGGCTGGACTGCAGGGTTCGGACACAGTAACAGGTCTAAGCGAGACATACAACAACAAGAGCGCGGGAACCGGCAAGACGCTGAGCGTAGTCAGCGGTTACACAGTCAATGACGGTGACAACGGCGGCGACTATACTGTGACCACCAGAACCAACGCCACCGGAGTGATAAACCCTGCCTCACTGACGGTCACGGCCGCAGGGCAGGACAAGGTTTATAACGGCACGACAGCTGCAACCGTCACGTTGGCGGATAACAGGGTGTCGGGAGACACGGTTACCGACAACTATACGTCAGCAGCCTTCAGCGACAAGAACACTGGCAGCGGTAAGACAGTGAGCGTAAGCGGCATCAGCATCAGCGGTGCCGATGCAAGCGACTACACTCTGGTCAACACCACGGCGAGCACTACAGCGAACATCACACCCGCTCCACTGACTATCACGGCGAAGACCAACACGAAGACATATGACAGCACGACCAGCGCAGCTGCAACGCCGACAGTGGCGGGACTGAAGGGTTTGGACACGGTCACAGGCCTCAGCGAGACTTACGACAGCAAGGACGCGGGAACCGGCAAGACGCTGAATATTGCGGGTTACGTAGTCAATGACGGTGACAGCGGCGGCGACTATACTGTGACGACCGTGAACAACACTACAGGTGTCGTCAGACCTGCTTCACTGACGATCACGGCCACGACCAACACCAAGACATACGACAGCACGACCAGCGCATCGGCAACGCCGACAGTGGCCGGATTGCTGGGGTCGGACACAGTAACGGGCCTAAGCGAGACCTACAACAACAAGAACGCGGGAACCGGCAAGACCTTGAGCGTTGCGGGCTACACAGTCAATGACGGTAACAGCGGCGGGGATTATACTGTGACCACCAGAACCAACACTACCGGTGTGATCACACCTGCTTCACTGACGCTCACGGCTTTAACGAACACCAAGACATATGACGGCACGACCAGCGCATCAGCAACGCCAACAATGGCCGGATTGCAGGGTTCTGATACAGTGACAGGCCTCAGCGAGACATACGGAAGCAAGAACGTGGGAACCAGCCTTACCCTGACAGTAGCCAGCGGCTACACAGTAAATGACGGAGACAGCGGCCGCGACTATACTGTGACCGCCGTGAACAACACTACCGGTGTGATCACACCTGCTTCACTGACGCTCACGGCTTTAACGAACACCAAGACATACGACGGCACGAACAGCGCTTCAGCAACCCCGACAGTGGCCGGATTGCAGGGTTCTGATACAGTAACAGGCCTAAGTGAGACTTACAACAGCAAGAACGCGGGAACCGGCAAGACGCTGAGCGTAGTCAGCGGTTACACAGTCAATGACGGTGACAGCGGCGGCGACTATACTGTAACTACCGTTAACAATACTACCGGTGTCATCAACCCTGCCTCACTGACGGTCACGGCCACGGGACAGGACAAGGTTTATAACGGCACGACAGCTGCAACCGTTACGTTGGCGGATAACAAGGTGGTAGGAGACAACGTTACGGACAACTATACGTCAGCTGACTTCAGCGACAGGAACGCGGGCAGCGGCAAGACAGTAAGCGTAAGCGGCATCAGCATCAGCGGAGCCGATGCTGACAACTACACGCTGGTCAACACCACGGCAAGCACCACGGCGAACATCACACCTGCTGCACTGACGCTTACTGCTGCGAACAACACCAAGACATACGACAGCACCACCAGTGCATCAGCAACCCCGACAGTAGTCGGATTGCAGGGTTCCGATACATTAACAGGCCTCAGCGAGTCTTATGACAACAAGAACGCAGGAACCGGCAAGTCGCTCAGCGTTGCAGGTTATACAATCAATGATGGTGACAACGGAAGCAACTATACTGTGACAACAGTGAACAACACGACTGGCGTGATAACACCTGCTTCACTGACGCTCACGGCTTTGACCAACACCAAGACGTATGACGGCGCGAGCAGCGCATCAGTAACTCCGACAGTGGTAGGATTGCTGGGGTCTGATACCGTAACAAACCTTAGCGAGACTTACAACAACAAGAATGCGGGAACCGGCAAGACCCTGAGTGTTACGGGCTACACAATCAATGACGGTAACGGCGGCGGCGACTATGCAGTGACCACCGTGAACAACACTACCGGTGTGATTACACCTGCTTCACTGACGCTCACGGCTTTGACCAACACCAAGACGTATGACGGTACGGCCAGCGCATCTGCAACGCCGACAGTCATAGGATTGCAGGGTTCGGACACAGTAACAGGTCTCAGCGAGACTTACAACAACAAGAACGCGGGAACCGGCAAGACCCTGAGTGTTACGGGTTACACAGTCAATGACGGTGACAGCGGCGGGGACTATACTGTGAACACCGTGAACAACACTACCGGTGTGATCACACCTGCTTCATTGACGCTCACGGCCACGACCAACACCAAAATATACGACGGCACCACCAGCGCGTCGGCATCGCCGACGGTGAGCGGGCTGATGGGCGGAGATATGGTAACAGGACTGAGTGAATCATACACCGACCCTATCGTAGGCATTGGAAAAACCCTGAGCGTGAACAACGGGTACATGGTCGATGACGGCAACAACGGCAATAATTATATTGTGTCCGCGCTTAATAACACCACCGGCATCATCACATCCGTAACCACCAGCGCGAATTCAGGTTCTCTTGGGGTAATAATAACTTCAGTGACAAGCACGATACAGACAACACAACAGCCGGCAACTACAACACTAAACCCTAACGCAACATCTTCTTTGTCTGCCGCCACAAGCGGTTTGCGCCAGACTAGTTTTGGCGGAGGATTGATTACGGTGAGCAACACTCCTTCGACACCTTCTCCTGTTGCAACAGTAGTTGCAAGCACCCTGACAGCGGCGCCTGTAGGATTTACGGTGGGCGGAGTAAACGTGGGTAGTATGACTATTACTGACCAGGGAGGGACCGTGACAGTAACGGCAGTGCCTTCTTCTTCACAGCCTGCAACTGCAAGTGCAGCGTCTAATACAGGCGGAACCTCAACAGGAGCATTGACCATTTATACGGCAACAGATGAAGGGACAAAGAGCGACGGCAACTTTGCCTTCAATGCAGAGAGCGGGTCAGTATCCCTCACACAAGCGACAGGCGCAGCGGCTGTAACAGTTGCGGCGCCGGTAACGGTTTCCGGGGGAGTTAAGAGCGCCACCTTCTCAGTAACAACCGGTGACGGCTCCGTACTTGAATACAGCGTCAGCCAGAGCGGGAATGGGCTGAGCATACAGCCTGCCAATGACGCGGCCGGCAAAGCGACGGCAAAGATGGACAAGAAGGTTATCGCCGCCCTGGGCATGCTGGCAGCTGAGGACAAACTCGGGACGAGCGGCGCGCAAATCAACTCCGTCGTCATAAACGAGAAGAAATAGGAGGAGCAAACTATAAAACACTGCGACAGGTGTTGTAGGTGCTGCCCTGGATTGACGGGTTGTTGCCCAAATCACTATTCATTTAATTCTTTTTGATATCGCCTTGAATTCCTCTGTCCCGGCAACTTTGAGTAACTGAAACAGAACAGTCTCAGTGCAGGTAACAATGGCCCCTGCGTCCCGCATGAATTCTGTGCCGGTCTCCCAGTTCTCTTTAGTCCTGGAACACACCGCATCCCGGACAAGATGCACATTAAAACCCTCATCCAGAAGGTCGACGCACGTTTGCAGAACGCACACATGAGTTTCCATACCGGTCAGTAAGACAGTTTTCCTTTTGAGCGCTCTGAGTGCGTTCTTGAATGCAGACTCACCGCAGCAACTGAAGGCGAGCTTTTCGACAGGCTGATAGACAGGAAGTGCGTCACGTATTTCACTCACCGTCTGTCCGAGTCCCTTTGGATACTGCTCTGTCAATAAAATGGGGATATTCTGCATCTTTGCAAGTTCGATCAGATGCAGGCAATTATTAATCACGGCATCCCTCATTTTCATAGTCACCGCAAGCCGATCCTGAATATCGACAATAAGAAGTACACTTTCATTCTTATCAGGGAAAAAATTAATCATGTTATCCTCCTGCCTCCAATATATTTAAAATTTTCAATTATACTATATCAGAAACAGTAGTCCATATTATAGAATCTCCAATTCAGACAGTAGACAAGTCTCCGCAGCGTCTGAGCGCAGGAGACTTGTCTACTGTCTGAATCACGGTTATAGAATCACTTTTCATTTGTGATACTATAATGATATGAAAGATAAAAAAGTCTCAACACGCCTCCACTTTCAGGAAGATGAGAAGCTGAGGCCGTGGCTTCCCCTTCTTTTGGATGCCTACGCAATTATTGACAAAGGCGTCTCTACGGCTATCCGTGAACATGAGAAGAAATCACGGACTAAACTTGCTTGCAAAAAAGGCTGTGGCCGGTGCTGCCGCACTCATAGTGACATCCCTCTCTATCCTTTGGAAATGGTGGGAATTTACTGGTACACCATCGAGAAGTTAGGACAGCCATTGCGCGGTATTGTAAAAAGACAGCTTCTGGAGCATCGTAAAGGCCGCTCCTGCCCCTTTCAGGTGGACAACGCGTGCTCCATTCATCCCTTCCGTCCCATAGCGTGCAGGCAGTTTAATGTCTTTTCAGCTCCTTGCGCAGAGGGCGAAGACCCATACTATATGAGAAGAAAGGATGTCCTGACTCCATCCGAAAAGTTCACTAATCACGCAATCATGGCAATGCTGCCTTTTTACGGCGTCACTGATGAAGCAGCAAAAGCCCGTGCTGTCAAAACAGGCTTTATTCACACCCAGGTCCATGTTCTTCAAGCTTGTGATTGGAAAGAACTCGCTTTCAGGGTCGGAGAATAAATACTTGCGCATTGATTCATCTCAACTTTGGGTCATCTTCGTCCGATCCTCAGTCGCAAAATCCTCAATGTAGCTCTGCTACACCTGCGGTTTTGCTCAATCGGATCAGCCAAACCTGACCTAAATTTGAGCGCCTGAATGCACAAGTATTTATTCTCCGACCCTCAGGATCTTCGAATAAATGACTTGCACTAAGACAACTGCCGGGAAACATACTCGCAAGCTTTTGCTATAGCCTCTTCGATAGAGGTCAACCCCATATCTATGACAAGTTCCGGGTTCGACGGTTCCTCGTAAGGGACCTGCACGCCCGGGACCGGCCAGCCGGCCTTGCCCTTTGCATAAATGTCTTTTGGAGCCCCGTGGCTGTCGCTACGGGAGACTTCCCTCTCAGCACAAACCGGGAGGGGACATCTGAGATAAATTTCGATAAAGTCAGGAATGAGTTGCCGTGCCATTTCCCGCCATTTTCTCATATTTCCGGTAGCATCGATTATTGCACAGTGGTCAAGCGTTGAAAGTGTTTTTGCGGTATAAACAATAGCCCGGTATACAATGTCTCTTTCGGCTTCAGAATACAGAGGTTCAGGTGTAACTATTTCCCTCAATTCGTCCATTCTCAGAATAACGAAACCGGGAAAACGCTCCTTAATGCCGTCTGCAAGCGTACTCTTGCCGCTTCCAGGCAAGCCGGTAATCCAGATGACAAGACCGCTCATGGCTAAAGCATACCACAGCTGCCTTACTAATGAGTAAAAGTACTTAGTTCCTTTGCCTGGGTTGCTGCTCCCTTGCTTCCTGGCAATCACGGCAGAGCAGAGCAAAGGGAATTACTTTAAGCCTTTCCATGCTTATTTCTTCACCGCATTCTTCGCAATAGCCGTAACTTCCTTCATCGAGCCTTTTCAGCGCCAGCTCTATTTTCCTGATACTTTCCAACTGCAAATCAAACTGCCTGCAGCTCATATGCTCGAATTGATAGAATACCGAGCAGTCGCCCTCATCCTGTCCCGCAGCAATAGTCTGTCTGTTTTCACCTGACATGAACTTTTTCATCACGTCTGCGGAGTTTCTGATAATCTCAACTTTTTTCTCATGCAACATTTTCCTGAAGTTGTCCCTCGACGATTTCTCCGGCATATGCCCTCCCTTTTACTTGAAACGTATTGTCAAAACTCCGTACGGCAGAGCTAAGCTATTTTTTGATATGGCTTAACTATACTCAGACATCATTAAAAGACAATTACAATCAGATTAAAAAAATGTTACAAGGCGTAACTTCATGAATTCGAAAATTATTTTTTTGATAAGACGACATAGTTGGGTAGTGGGCCAGTTTGTTTTTGCTCTGTATCACCTGGGTTATCAGTAGTGGGCGACCATGCATAATGCTCAATATAGGCTAATGATTGAATTGAACGGCTAATTGATACAGAGCAAAAACAAACTGGCCCACTACCCATATTGAAAAAGGTTAGGAGGTTATGATTTGGGGCTGTATTGCCGCTTCAGCCATCTGCTGAGGCCGTCAAGTCCTGGGAATAGAACTCGTTCGGTCACATTTGCCTGGTCGAGCTTATCGCGGATCTCCCATTTAAGCGCTGCCGGGATAATGATCTTGCGCCATATAGCAGGATGTTTTTTCAACCAGCCGCACAAGACATCTGTCGGGCCGGACATTACCGAAAAGAGTGCGAACTGGTTTACTATTCTGTCGTCGATCGACGGGGGCTCAAAAAAAACTACAAAATCATTTTTGCAGAGCTCGGCCAATTCTATAAGTGATTTGACCGATTCAGAAAGCATTCCGACTGTGAAGACGTTTGCTCCCTCAAGTTCCAGTTTCTCCCTGAGTTTTTTGGGGAGTTCCAGCTGCGCTTTGACATAGTTGACTGCCCATATAGTGCCATCCGTGTCAAACTTTTCTATATTTGCCGTGGCAAAGTGGAGCGCAATGAACGGGGAATATGTCCAGTCAAGGAGTCTCGTAGGCAGACCATAGTGCTGCGCCACTGAAAGCCAGTGCCATATTGAGTCGCTTTCAACGACGTCGCGGTGAGCGTATTTCCTGAAATTCCTGAGAAGGTGCCGTTCAAGACCGACGTAGTTGCCCTGCAGGCGTATCAACGTTGTCTCCAGCCTGTACCCGGCATCGGAGAGGCCGCGAAAGGCGTAACGGGAACGAAAACGACCGATTTCCGGGTTCCAGGAATCGTCGAAAAGTTGGTCCTGTAACTCGTTCCAGCAACTTACTCTCACTTCTTTCGCAGCCTCTAAGAGGCTTCGCTTATTCCCTTCCATAAATTGCTGAAGCGGTTAATCCCCTTCTCGGCCTCTTTCAAAAAGTCTGTTTTATATTTTATATCCTCTTTAAGGGTGTTCAGGTCGAGGATAAATACATTGAAAATATCCTTGTAGACAGAACGAAAATTGAGCATTGACTCTGACATTGATTGCTCCAGATTAGAGAGCTGGCTTGTTATGTGAGACAATAATTGATCGTGCATCTGTTCAATTTGCTGACACGTTGCATCATCAAGCCCTTTTCTTACCAGGAAAAGCGCCTTCCTCAGTTTTATTTCGTCGAAAGTGAAGTCCCCGGTTTTTATGTTAAAAAAACCGAATGACAGCACCAAAAGCAGAAATCCGAGGAGGCCTCTTTTTTTAACCAGCCGGTCTTTAATAAGCGCCTGATTAAAAATATCGTCAAGTCTTATTTTTATCGGAGGGAAGCAAAATCCTGCAAAGTCATCTGAAATCTTTGGAAGGGAAATATCGCTGTTCTGCAGCCCGTAATCCTTGTTTAAATACTCATTAAGCATGGAGATCTTTTCGTCCATTGCATGTCTGTGCTCTTCAAGTGCATTATTCTTTTCGGACACCTCTCGCGCCAGGTTCCCCTTATATTTGCCAAGGACCGGTGCGTACAATTTCTCAATCACAGACTTGTCGATAGAGTAAACTATCCCGTCGGTTGCCGGTATCCTCCCGTTTCGCTGGAAAAGCAAGAGCTCCTCGCCTGTCAAAGACTTAAAGATTTTTGTCAATTGCCTTACACAACTCTCCAGTTGCATAGTAAGCACTTTACGCAGGGATTTTTGGGCCAGGCTCAGATCTTTTGCGATATTAGCCAGCAGGGGCTCTACGGTGATGCCATGCCCCGATGATGGAATGACCGTCTCAACAAAGTTTGTTATCTCATCGATTATTCCTTCGAGCTTTATACTGTCCTGCTCAAGCTGTTTAAGCAAATTATCTATGAAGGTGGTCCTGAAACCATCGAGTTTCTTATTAACAATGGACATTTTGTGATTCAGGAGTTCAATCTGCGCTTTTTCCATCGATATATAATTGATATAACGCATGAGCTGTTCGAATCCGCTCTTCTCCTTCAGGTCCTGCAAGGTTGCATCCTCTTTCCCGTGAAACCACCTCAGGTTTCTTATCTGGTTGTCCAGGAAAGAAAGCACGGTCATATCGTCCTTGCCCTGATGCAGCATAAGACACTTGTCTAGTTGCTCCCGGAGGTCTTTGCCGTTAACGGCATCAAGACTGGAGCAGCCTTCGGTTTGGGGCGCCTTTAACGCATAGAGGTATTGCAATGCTGAAAGACCGAAAATAACGATGCCCTTGTACCCCAGCTCTTTGAGCTTTGTCCTCAGAAAATCAATAAATCGCAAGCCGGATTTCTTCTCTTCGCTCAAATACATAAGGTCAAGTTTGTTGACAACAACTATAAAGGAATAGAATTTCCGGTGCTCTTCGAAAACATTTTTTATATCTCTGAGAAACTCTTCCTCACTGGTGGTAAGATATTTGGAATAGTCGATTATAAAGAGGATAACATCGGCTTCCTGTATCCATTTGTATGCTATCTCCCTGTGGTGTTTCCCCGCAAGATCCGGGCCTGGCGTATCTATAATAGTGTAAGGAAAGGTGCCGTTTTGTCTGGGCACATACCTTATGTTCATGGCATCACCAGAGTTACCGGTCTCAGTGCCGGTATGAATATTCTTGAATTCTCTCAGGACATATTGTTTTAGCGAGGCGGGGCTGTCGAAAGAGGTGGATTTATTTTTATAATAAAGTGAAATGTTGCCGCTCTTGCTCTTCTTGTAAATACAGGTAGTGAACGTCGGGAGTTCGATGCTCGTCGGCGAGTAATCATCTCCCAGGAGGCAATTAACAACAGCACTTTTCCCCGACTTTTTCAGTGCCATGACCGCTACTTTCAGGTCTTTCACCTGCATCTCCCTGATGGTCTCACCGATATCGGATAGAGTGTGGAGGATGGTATTTTTATATTCCTTCATGGAATCGTCAACGCGTGCATGGTATATCGAGGACCTCGCTTCCTCAACAAAGCGCTGCAACTCCTCAAAGTTTTTTAAAAAGAGCTCCATCCTTCGGATTGCGGCTTCTTCGTTTTGGAGCATTACTTCAATATCAATATCAAGGTAGAGCAGTTGCTGAATGATCTCACTCAGCAACTCCTTATCGTCGGAGTCCAGGATAAACCGGTACTGTGCCAGTTTGTCTTCGTCCAGGAAGCGGACCAGTTCGCTGAAGCGTTCAGGTCTTAGCAGAACGTTGCCGGTAGATTTATCTTTGAGAAAGGCCGTGCAGCCGAATGAGAGCTCTCTCGCGACTCTTATTTTGTGGATGGATTTCCCATCTAAACCTGCATTATCTATAAATTGGAAAAGAGGAACGGCCCCATCAAGAAGAATTTTTTTGTCTACAACGGACAGAATGTCCTGAGCTGAGGAACTGTCAGGCGTGTAGAAGGCGCTATCGATTTTGACTACATCCAAATTCCCTGTCCCCGGAGAAGCTCTCCCGCACCATTAGATAATATAAAGTAGTTTTTTTTATTATCCGCTCCAGCATGGTTCCAACCGAGAATCAATATTTTCATTTAAGACCTCTTTTAAACTGTAACATATGCTGAAAAATGTTTCCAGCACTTGTCCCCCTGCCCAATTTAATACTTGACGATGTTTAGCGATATTGTTAATATTTCATAGACGAAATGCATCATAAAAAATAAGGAGGCAGGAATGGCACCAAAGAAACCAGTTGCGAAGAAAGCGGCAACAAAAAAGGCTACTGCAAAGAAACCGGCTGCAAAGAAAACCGTTGCAAAGAAGCCGGCTGCAAAGAAAGCAAAGGTGAAGAGGGCGCCGAATCCGGCCTTCATGAAGGCCATGAATATCAGCCCTGCTCTTGCCAAGGTCGTTGGAAGCAAGCCACTTCCCAGGACAGAGGTCGTGAAGAAGTTGTGGGAGTACATCAAGAAGAACAAGTTGCAGGATTCAGTCAATAAGAGGAACATAAATGCAGACGGAAACCTTAAGGATGTGTTCGGGGGTAAAGGCACCGTCACAATGTTCGAGATGACCAAGTTGGTCAACAAGCATTTAAGTTAAACTAAACATCCAGCTTTAGATTAAGAAAGGCGGTATACAGGGGTTACCTGTATACCGCCTTTCTTAGTTTCAGGGGTTTCAACTGCACGTGAAATATTAAGCAAATACTCATAACTCTACTAAAAGAGGACTATAATAGTCCTCTTTAGTTTGAACTGCTTTTAACTGCCTTTTCCCGCCAATTCCCGGCATTGCCAATGCGAATGTAAGAGAATAAAAATAATATGAAAGGGGGTACATGACATGACAAGCACGAGAGAATTGGTCAGAAGCGAGAGATCGAGAACGATTTCCCCTTTTGACGAAATCGAAAGGTGGTTCGAGGACATGTGGTCGCGGCCGTCTTCGCTTCTTGCTTCGTCGTTATGGCCCGCTGACCGTCTCACGGAACGGGGGGAGTTTTCTCCTTCTGTTGATATGTTTATAGATGGCAACGAGCTAGTGCTCAGGGCTGATCTGCCCGGTGTCAGGAAAGAAGATATCACGATCGATATTGCTGACACTATGCTGACAATTTCAGGCGAAAAGAAGATAGAAGAGAAGATTGAAAAGGACTCCTGCATCAGCTTCGAAAGGTCTTATGGCTGTTTTTGCCGAAGGTTCGAGCTGCCGGAGGGCACGGACACGGACAAAGTGAAGGCGCACCTTGAAAACGGTGTTCTTGAGGTAAGAATCCCTAAATCGGAGAATATTGAAAGCAAGACAAAGAAAATCGCAATCAACTAACTGATTGTTCCCCAGGAGGTTCCTCAGGGGAGTTTTTTATCAACATATGCGAGTACCAATCAAGGAGGAACAACGATGAACGCAGGAATAGGCGGTGTAAGCAATATAGGCGGCAATATAGGCGGTAGTATAGGCGGTAGTTCAGGAATAACGCATACAATGACGCCAGTACCCAAAGACCCTCTGAACGCTATGGCGCTGAACGACATTAATCAGAAAAAACATCATAAGGAATGGGAGATGTCGTTTGCGGCTGAGCTCTCGAACCTTACTAAACAGACAGTAGCCGGCGTCCAATCCGGGACAACTGGTGACACTGGTACACGCATAAATACATATGCATGAGTACACATTGATGAGGGCAGGCAGCGAATCCCGTTGCCTGCCTTCATGTTTTATTATCAAGATTGACTAAGCTAATCCTTAAACGTTACAATTTTTCATGCAGCACGCTCATTTTGTCTCTCTCCATTTGCATACTGAGTACAGCCTTCTGGACGGTGCAATAAAAATAGATGAGCTTATTGAGCAGGCCGTAGCCTATAAAATGCCTGCCGTGGCCATCACCGATCACGGAAATCTGTGCGGCGCTGTCGATTTTTACAAGAAGGCGGTAAAAAAGGGCATAAAACCTATTATCGGCTGTGAGGTATATGTTGCTCCCGGCAGCCGTTTTGACAGGACAAAAACAAATCTGGACAGCAATCTGACTGAAGAAGCAGCTTTTCATCTGATCCTCCTCGCACGTGACAATGCCGGCTATAAAAACCTGACCACTCTTGTTTCAAAGGCCTATCTTGAGGGTTTCTATTACAAACCGAGGATCGATAAAGATATTCTTGAACAGTACAGCGGCGGTCTTATAGGCTTAAGCGCGTGCCTAAAGGGCGAGGTGCCCTACTATCTTAGGTACGGCAACCAGGACAAGGCACGCGAAGCAGCGTTGCGGTACAAGCACATCCTGGGCCCTGAGAATTATTATTTAGAGATACAGTCTAATGGCATTCCCGAACAGGATACGGTCAACATGCAGCTCATCGAGCTTGCGAGTGAGCTTCATATTCCACTTGTTGCCACAAACGACTGCCATTACCTGAAGAAAGAGGACGCGCGCGCCCATGATATTCTCCTCTGCATACAGACAGGAAAGACTGTAAAGGATGTGAAACGTCTTAAAATGGCAACGGATGAATTTTATTTTAAATCTCCTCAAGAAATGGAAAATGCATTCCGTGAAGTGCCTGAGGCTATAGACAACACACGGCTGATTGCAGAGCGGTGCAACCTCGAATTCTCGTTAGGCAGGAACTTGCTGCCAAGATACAAGGCTCCTGAAGGGACAACTCCCGACAAATACCTTGAAGAGCTTGCTGCAAAGGGGCTACAGGAAAAGATGAAGGACAAAATCCCTGCACACTATAGCGACCGCCTTGCCATGGAGCTTAACGTAATAAAGAAGATGGGGTACGCCTCTTATTTTCTTATT
The DNA here is from genome assembly GCA_963710375.1 of Nitrospirota bacterium. GTDB lineage: Bacteria > Nitrospirota > Thermodesulfovibrionia > Thermodesulfovibrionales > Dissulfurispiraceae > JADFXI01. Next base: position 748,639 of record CAVPZX010000002.1, on the reverse strand, counting down.
GTCTGGGATTTTATCAGTTATGCGCGCAGCCGCGACATCCCTGTGGGACCCGGCAGGGGGTCTTCAGCAGGCAGCCTCGTTGCCTACTGCCTTGATATCACCGAGATCGATCCTATCAAATACAATCTTCTTTTTGAGCGCTTTCTCAATCCTGAGAGGATCAGCATGCCGGATATAGATGTGGATTTCTGCAAGGACAGGCGGCAGGAAGTAATAGATTATGTTGCCGCAAAATATGGGGTTGACCATGTTGCCCAAATTATCACCTTCGGGACTATGGCTGCAAAGGCAGCCATCCGTGACGTCGGCAGAGTGCTTGATATCCCCTATGCGGAAGTTGACCGCATCGCGAAACTTGTCCCTGCCAACAATGTAACCATCCATGAAGCGATCAAACTTGAGCCGCAGTTAAGAGAACTCTATAACAACAACCAGACGGTAAAAGAGCTGCTGGATATTGCAACGAGACTCGAAGGGCTTTCGCGCCATGCCTCCACGCATGCCGCCGGTGTTGTAATTGCGCCGGAGCCGCTGACCGACTTTACCGCGCTGTATAAAAACCCATCGGAAAGTACCATTACCACACAGTTCGATATGGGAGCTATTGAAAGCGTGGGCCTGCTGAAATTTGACTTCCTCGGGTTGAAGACTCTGACCGTTCTGAATAAGGCAGTGGAATATATGAAACAGCAGGGCAAGCATCTAACCCTCTCTGAAATCCTGCTCGATGATGAAGCCACTTATAAGCTCCTCAGCTCGGGCGAGACCACCGGTATTTTCCAGCTCGAAAGCGATGGTATGCGGGACATACTTGTGAAAATGCAGCCGAACCGCTTTGAAGACCTCATCGCCCTGGTTGCCTTATACCGGCCCGGCCCAATAGGCAGCGGCATGATAGATGATTTCATAAAAAGGAAGCGGGGTGAAACAGAGGTTGAATATGAACTGCCTCAGTTGAAAGCAATTCTCGATGAGACATACGGAGTTATTCTTTATCAGGAACAGGTCATGAGAATTGCGAATAGAATAGCAAACTTTTCCCTGGGGCAGGCAGACCTGCTGAGGAGGGCCATGGGCAAGAAGAAGCCCGAGGAGATGGAAAAGCAAAAAGAGGTCTTCATAAGGGGTGCTATTGCCAATGGTGTCCCTGAGAGAAAGGCTGCACGGCTTTTCGAGCTTATGGCTTTTTTTGCGGAGTACGGCTTTAATAAATCTCATTCGGCCGCTTATGCCTATCTTGCTTACCAGACAGCGTATTTGAAGGCCCACTATCCGGTCGAGTTCATGACTGCAAACCTGAGCGTAGATATGGGTGACACAGACAAGGTGGTGAAGCTCATCAACGAATGCAGGAGCATGGCAATAGAGGTACTGCCGCCCGACATTAATGTGAGCGAACGCGAATTCAGGATTTTCGGAAATTTGGTGCGGTTCGGCCTTGAAGCAGTTAAAGGCGTGGGTTCTGCAGCAATTGAGGTGATGCTCACGGAACGGCAGAACGGCACTTTCACTTCATTCGGCGATTTCATGAGACGTGTAGACAACAAGCGGGTAAACAAGAAGGTCATTGAAAGTCTTATCAAAGCGGGGGCCTTTGACTCTCTTTATAAGGGCGGGCATGAGGCATCCTCGGACTCATCACCTACAGCACATGACACAACACCGAATTGGGCCAGGGCAAAAGCTATGGAGACGTTCTCCTCTCCTTTGCGCGCGGATGTCCTCGGCCCAGGGCTTTTTGGAGAGACTGAATCAACTGACGACATGCTGCAGCCCTGGGATGAAAAAACGCTGCTACAGCACGAGAAAGAAGCCCTCGGGTTTTATATTTCAGGCCATCCGCTGTCCCGGTACCGTAGGATGCTCACTCCGTTGGACGTCAACAGGATTTCCGATATTGCTGACAAGGAAGACCGGGCGGACATCTGCGTTGCAGGCATCATCAGCGATATAAAGAGCAAGGCACGGGAGAAGGGGGTGACCGCATTTCTCTCGCTGGAGGATGAAACCGGAACAGGCGATATTCTTGTGTACCCTGCGCTGTACAAGGAGCTTGCTCCGGTTCTGAAAAAGGGGAGTGTGGTGATGGTGCGCGGTCAGGTTTTCAGGGCGGAAAAAGGGGCCAAAATTATGGCCAGGGAGATCCAGGATGTGACTGATATGGAGGTCAGCGTAAAGTACGAGGTTTCCGTCAAATGCGACACTGCTGCTGCGATGAATGAAAGGTTCAGAAAAATAAGAAAGTTAATGGATTTTAAATCCAGTGGAAAAGACCCTGTATCAGTATCTTTCAGGTTTTACCTTCCCGAATATTGTGTTATCATAGCATCTCAACTGCAGCCGATCGGTAATTTTTTGGCAGAGGTAGAGCGGATTACGGGTGGCATGGTGAAAGTATTATGAGTTATTATCTTGATTTTGAAAAGCCGCTTGAAGAGCTTGAAACAAAGATCGAGGAACTTAAAAAGGTTTCCGACGGCACCGAAATAGATATCTCCTCTGAGATAAAACAGCTCGAAAAAAAGGCCAAAGAAATGCGGTCGGATATCTTCTCACGTCTTACTCCCTGGCAGAAAAACATGATTGCCCGGCATCCGGAACGGCCGTATACACTCGATTACATTAACCTGATTGTCCAGGATTTTATTGAACTGCATGGAGACAGGAGGTTCGGTGATGACCCAGCCATTGTCGGAGGGATCGGGAAAATCAACGGCAACCGGGTGGTGGTTGTAGGACACCAGAAGGGCAGAGGAACAAAGGAAAGGATTTTCAGGAATTTCGGACAGCCCCATCCGGAAGGATACAGGAAGGCGTTAAGGCTGATGAGGCTGGCTGAGCGGTTCAAAAGACCGGTGGTCACCTTTATCGATACTCAGGGAGCATACCCTGGTATGGGTGCGGAAAAAAGAGGCCAGGCAGAGGCTATTGCCGTCAATCTGATGGAGATGTCCAGGCTCAAAGTGCCGATAATATCGATCGTTATCGGTGAGGGAGGCAGCGGCGGCGCCCTTGCCCTGAGTGTTGCAGACCGGCTCTACATGCTGGAGCACTCCGTCTATTCCGTTATCTCTCCGGAGGGGTGCGCAGCGATTCTCTGGAAGAGAAATGGTGACCTCTCACCAGATGACTTTGCTCGGGCGGCCAATGCCCTTAAGGTCACGGCACAGGACCTGAAGGCATTCAAAATAATCGATGATATTATCCCCGAGCCTTTGGGCGGCGCTCACCGGGACCCCGAGTCCACTGCAAAACGTATGGCCGAGTATATTACAAAAACACTAGACGCCATTAAATCGAAAACTCCGGGAAAACTCATTGAAGACCGGTACAAGAAAATAAGGAAAATCGGAAGCTTGACGGTCTTCGAATAAATAAGCGGATGTTTAGTACTTAGTCAAACAGAGCAGTAACGAACTCGGTTGGATTGAAATCCTTGAGGTCATCCACTCCTTCGCCTACGCCTATAAGCCTGACCGGAATCCCAAGTTCTTTCTTTATCGCAAAGATTATACCGCCTTTTGCGGTTCCGTCCAGTTTTGTCAGGGCAATACCGGTGACTCCTACTGCCTCATTAAATATATGTGCCTGCCTGAGCGCATTCTGTCCTGTTGTCGCATCAACTACTAGAAGAATTTCCTGAGGGGCATCGGGCATTGCTTTTTTAATCACGCGGTTTATTTTTTTCAGCTCGTCCATAAGTGGACTTTTTGTATGTAACCTTCCCGCAGTATCGATGATCGCCACATCGGTCCCGCGTGCCTTTGCCGCTTCAACAGCATCGAATGCGACAGAGGCCGGGTCTGAGCCGCTCTGGTGTTTTATCATATCGGCGCCGGTGCGGTGGGCCCAGATTTCGAGCTGCTCGATTGCTGCAGCCCTGAAGGTGTCTCCAGCAGCGATCAGTACCGAGTTTCCTTCAGATTTAAAACGTGATGCCAGCTTCCCGATGGTAGTGGTCTTGCCGACGCCATTGACACCAACGGTGAGAATGACGAAGGGCTTTTCGCCGAAAGTGACGAGCGGCTGATGAATGCCTAATAGCGAGACCATTTGGGACCTAAGCGCGGTCTTAACGTCTGCTGATGTGCGTATCTCGCCCGAGGTTACCTTCCCCCTGAGAAAGCCGGCTATGTCAGCGGCGGCCTCTGCACCGATATCAGAGGTTATGAGTATCTCCTCTATGGCATCGATGGCGGCCGCATCGACTGTCCGGTTCAGCAGAACTGTTTCGACGCGCCCGATAAGATTCTGTTTTGTCTTCGAAAGACCTGATTTCAGTTTATCGAGAAAGCCCATAATGGATATGTGCGGCATAAGGGTAAGACTGAATAAGAGGCATGAATTAAACTGCCTTAGAGGCCGCCATCAAATTTCACTTCTTGAACTTGGTTATAGCTTTGCTTTAATCATTGGTGAAGATTTACGGAGATGGCGTTCTTTTCTTTTGTTACATGGAATTTGGACGGCTTCAGGAGTTCAATCTTTACCGTAACCATGCCCTTGTTCTGTGTATCCTCATCAACCGAAATGTCCCCGATGAATGATGAGGTAAACTTGTATGATTTTTCCACTTTACTGTTCACGGGTTGTATTTTAAGCACGACCCACCTCTTGCCATCCATCATTTCGGTCGTTGCATTGTATTTTAATGAACTGTCGGTACCGGGTATATTTAGTGTAATAACGGATTTCTTTTTGGACTCGACCAGTGATAGATTTTTGATCTCAAGCTGGCGGGTTACCTTGGCTTTCGTCTCTTTTACCTTCTTTTCTTTGCATTCCTTTAATTCTTTTGCCCTTACTTTTTTCGTCTTTTTAGTTTGTTTTACAGTTGCAACTGTCTTGGCCTGCTGTTTTTCGGCTGCAGTCGCCGGTTTCTTTGCCGTAACAGGCGGCTGAGGCTGAACAGGAGATGAAGGCGTCGAGGTCTTTGCAGCGGACGCCGTGATCGAGAAGGCCTCGGACTTATTGTACTGCACTTCAACCACTGCGTTGCCATTAATGAATTCCGATGCAGGTATCTTGCTCGGCACGAGTGTCCCGCTTCCGGTAGTGGTAAGGAGTACATCAGGACCAACGAGATTGTAATTCCTGATGACATGGTTAAGCTGATTATAAACAGTCACTTTCAGCTTGAATTTCTGACCCGCCATTGCTGATTCAGGTGTCGTAACCTCGTATCTCTCCGGAACCGGAGATATTGCGTGAATTGTCTCTGTCGAACCTTTTTCACCTTTGACGTTATCAGTTGCGACGATCGCGATGTCTTCAGCAATATCATACCTCAGGTCTACTTTCGCTTGTCCGTTCACGAACTCATAGGATGGGATCGTGGAAGGGAAAGGCTTTAATCTACCTGTCGAGGTGAGTGACACGCCGTTACCGGAGGACCCGTAGTTCGACACTACATTGTTAAAGCGGTCAACAGCGACTATAGACACCTCAAAAGGCTCGCCTGCAATAACGTCTTTAGGAGCGAACAGTTTAAATGAATTCACGGGGCCGCTGTTTATTTCGATCTTATCGCTGCCTCCGACACTGCCTGAAATCAGATCCTTGGCTTCGACCTGGGCCATTCCGGATTTTTGCGACATAAGTGTGATAGAACCTGATCCATTCTTGATATCGGGGATAGAGGGCATGTCGATTTTAAGGTCTGCATCGCCTTTAAAGATAAGATTGATGTTTTTTCCAGGAATGGTCTCCAACACTGTATTGCCGTATGCATCTTTTGGGATTATTCTCAGATCAAAGGAATCACCAGCCTGTGCAATGCGGGGTGATCTTATCACAAAGGAAGTCAGCTTATTTGGAAAAACATTCAGGTCTTTTGAAACAATGGGAATGGGACTCCCGCTTTCACGGATTGCAAGAGTAAATGGCTCCGCAACCTTGTCTGTCAGTGTGAAGATCAATACCCCGTTTGCAAATGATGATGATTTAAAGGACGTGGGCTTTACCAAAGCTGATCCGGTCACCCATATCTGGAACTCTCTCTCAGTGTCGCCGAAATTAAAAAGCACATTGTTGAAGGCATCTACGGCCTGCAGACTCAGGGTGGTGTCTTCTCCTGCAACGATTTTTTCAGGTAGCGCGATGTTAAAGTGATCGAATTTCCCGGGGTTTATAAGAATCTCTCCTGCAAGTGAAAAAGAGGGTGCAACTATGGTCAGGGTTATCAACAATTGCAGAAAAATTAAGAGCTTTTGCATTTTTTGTAGCATATTAAAAACCCCCTATAGTTATATTAATTTCTTGTCTGTATATAATTTTCCAAACGAAGTATATCATAAAATAGTGCAAATAGGTATTCCTATCCTAATGTATTATATTAATGAGCAATATAGTAGCATAACACATTAAATTTTACCACTTATAAACGCAAGCGGTGTTAAGGTAAAAGTTGGATGAGAGGGAGTAACCGGTTTGTACCTGTAATGCCTTTGGTGGCCGATGATCCGGTAAGCACACTCTTTACTGGTTAGTCCCCCCTCACCCAACACCAATGTCCTTGAATAAATTGAAGGTAATTTGGTAGTATTAGCAATGCCTGGGGACACTGCAAAGGCCGGCTTATTGCTGCGTGCGATAGCAAAGCTGGTTGACTTTATTATTATTGCTCTAGCGATAAAGGCTGTCCCTCAGGTGGGGTATTTTGCCGGCCTCGTCTACCTTCTTATCAGCGATGGTCTTTTTGATGGAAGGAGCCTGGGGAAGAAGATAATTCGATTGAGGGTGATCTCGACAGAGACCGGAAAGCCCGGTACTTTTAGGGATTCGATGGTGAGAAACATCACTTTTGCCTTCTCGCTCCTTCTTTACAAGATACCGCTGCTCGGATGGTTTTTTGTGCTGCTCATAACTGTGCTGGAGTTCATGCTGATGCTGGGCAGTGAGGAGGGCATGAGACTTGGCGACGATCTGGCGAACACCAAAATCGTTGAAGGGTGATATCATAGAATATATTTTGAATGTTGAATTGTGAATGTTAAATTGTGGTATTTTTTATTAATTCAACATTCACAATTTAAAATTTAACATCGTAGAGTTTAGAGGGGGGTGGTCAGCGTGTTTATTCATAAGATACTGGGTATGTTCTCTAATGATCTTGCGATTGATCTTGGGACAGCAAATACACTTGTTTACATGAAGGGTAGGGGCATTATCTGCAACGAGGCTTCTGTTGTGGTAATCAGGAGAGACAACAAAGTCCCTGTAGCGGTTGGCATAGAGGCAAAAGAAATGCTGGGAAAGACTCCCTCGAATATTCTTGCTATCAGGCCTATGAAAGACGGCGTCATTGCGGATTTTGACGCAACGGAAGTCATGCTTAAATATTTTATTACAAAGGCCCACAACAGGAAGAGCTTTGTATCTCCGCGTGTGATAATCGGCGTACCGTCCGGTATCACGCAAGTGGAACAACGCGCGGTCAAGGATGCCGCCCATGCTTCGGGAGCGCGCGAGGTATACCTTATAGAGGAGCCGATGGCGGCAGCGGTAGGGGTCGGTCTGCCTGTTGGTGAGCCGTCCGGGAATATGATAGTGGACATCGGCGGGGGGACAACCGATGTAGCGGTGATATCACTTGACGGAATTGTCTACAGCAAAGCGGTTAGAGTAGGCGGCGACAAGATGGACGAAGCAATTATGGCTTATATCAAGCGCAAATACAATCTTATGATAGGGGAGCGGACTTCCGAGCGAATAAAAATTGACCTTGGTTCTGCTTATCCGACCAATAACTCGGAGCCCATGGAGATCAAAGGAAGAGACCTCGTGTCCGGCATCCCGAAGGCGATTAACGTGACCGAGGATGAGATAAGGGAAGCGCTGCAGGAGAGCATAGGCCTTATTCTGGATACAATCAAAGTTACCCTTGAAAACACTCCTCCTGAGCTTGCTGCCGATATTGTTGATAAGGGTATTGTTCTGGCAGGAGGTGGCGCCTTGTTGAAAGGGCTTGATATTCTGATCAGAGAACAGACCGGAGTGCCGGTGATTCTTCCCGACGATCCTCTTACCGCAGTGGTCAGGGGGTGCGGAATGATGCTGGATAAGCTGGAACTTCTTCAAAAGGTTGCCATCAGCACTAATTAATGTCAAAGGGTAAAAAGAGACTGCTTATCCTGTTTGTCCTTGTCTCGGCAGCAGTTGCTCTAATGAGTTACCAGCACGATCAAAAGGCCTTTTCTTTTTTTGATGAAGTAATATCCTACCCGTATTATGCGCTGAATGAGTTCACTGCGAACGCCGATATCACGATTAGAAGGATACGGAATGCATTTGAGGAAAATAAGATGCTCAGGAAAGAGGTCGAACAACTCCAGCTCGAAAAACAGCAATACAGAGAGATCATTTTAGAAAACGAACGGCTTAAAGAGCTGCTGTCGTTCAAAGAGCAGGAGCCCAAATATGTGACGGCAGCCAGGGTCATAGCGCGAGGATCAGACAGGCTGCTCAACATTGTCATTCTTGACAAGGGGGAAAAAAGCGGAATAGGAAAAGGCATGGCGGTTATTACCCCTCAAGGCCTTATAGGCAAGGTTTATTCAGTGCAGGATTCCTTTTCGGACGTATTGCTCCTGAAGGATTCTAACTTTTCTGTAGCGGTAAGGCTGCAGAATAGCCGGCGGGAGGGTGTCGTGTCTGGGACGGGTTATGACTATTGTCTGCTGAAATATGTTCCTCCGGAGGAGAACGTGGTAAAGGGAGAAGTGGTAATAACATCCGGCTTTGACGGGATATTCCCCGAGGGCCTGCCGGTCGGCGTGGTAAGTAAAGTGAAAAAAGAAGGCATAGAATTTTTTCAATACATAGAGGTACAGCCTTTTCAGTCGAGCGATAAGCTGGAGGACGTGATTGTGCTGAAACGGGTGCTCTCCAAAAGTTAAACTGTAAATGAATGCACTGAAATGGATACTCTTTACCGTGGTTGTTTTTTTGCTGCAGACGCAGTGTTCTTTTTTGAGGAATTTCTCCAACCTTACAGTTATTCTTGTCTACTATTTCGGCTTGAAAAGCTACCAGCGCAACTCAGACCGCGATTATTCCGGCAGCAAATCAGAATTTGAGAGCGTTGCATTTGGTGTGATCATCGGCTTGATGGAAGATGTTATATCCGGCTCCGTAATCGGCCCCGGGCTCCTGAGCAAGGGGCTGCTGGGGCTAATGACGCCGGTTGTTTTTACCGATATGATATTTAAATGGACACCGTTGTGGGGCATCGCCATTGTGGTTATTTTCACGCTTTTTGATGGAGTGGTGGTGGCCGGCTCCCGGATAATGTTTACAGGTATTCATGTCACCGGCGCCTTACTTTTGCAGGCGATGTGTGTTCAGTCTCTTATGAACATACCTTTCGGTATTATATTGCGGCCGTGAACGATGCGGGATAAATAGCGTGCGACAAAAGAAGTCCCTGACAATTGTCTATATGGGGATTTGGCATTCTCCCCGGGTGTGTGCTTGATGAAGCTGACCAAAATACAACTGGGATCTTATATTATTGTCGCCGTTTTCTTTTTTTTCTGTTGTAAGCTCTGGCAGCTTCAGGTCATCGAAGGAGACAAGTACAGGGCCCTATCCGAGAGCAACAGGTTGAGAATTGTAAAAACTCCAGCCCCAAGAGGAATTATATTTGACCGGAACGGGACTCCGTTGGTAAAAGATGTCCCCTTTTTCAGTGTATCAATAAGCCCCGAAAGCCTCAAGGGCCTTGACCTCGATGCCCTTGCAAAATTTCTGGGAGTAGAAAAGAGCGAGATTGAGGAGAAGTTGAATAGGAAAGACAACAGCCCGTTCATCCCCCTTAAGATAAAAGAGGGTCTGAGCTTTCAGGAGATTGCACATGTCGAAGCCGGGAAATCGGATTTCCCGGGCATTTTTGTAGAGACAGAGGTGGGCAGAGAATATCTCTTCGGCAAAGTCGGAGCCCACGTTATCGGTTATTTGGGCAAGTTGACGCCTGCACAATTTGAGAACCCGGCTTACAGGAATTTTCCTCCGGATGCCCTGATCGGACAGTGGGGCGTCGAAGAGGTATTTGATAAAGAATTGAGGGGCACTCCAGGTGAACGGATAATAGAGGTAGACGCACTCGGCAGAGAGTTGCGGCTTATTCAGCAGAGGCCTTCGGTGAAGGGGCAGGACATTACCCTCAGCATCGATATTAACATCCAGAAAGCTGTTGAGGATGAGTTTAAGGACAAGGCTGGTGCATTAGTAGCGATAAACCCTGATACAGGAGAAATACTTGCCCTGGAAAGCCTTCCCTCGTTTGATCCAAATGTATTTTCAAGAGGCATACAGTACAAGGATTGGGAGTCGCTCATAGAAGACAAAAAAAACCCGATGCTCAACAGGGCGCTTCAGAGTCAGTATCCTCCAGGCTCGACCTTTAAAGTAGTCACGGCAACTGCGGCACTGGAAGAAGGCGTTATTGATCTAGACAAAAAGATCAACTGCACGGGTGGGATACGCTATGGTAAATGGACATTCGGATGCTGGAAAAAAGGCGGTCATGGTCCGATCGATTTCCATCGCGCAATTGTAGAATCGTGCGATACCTATTTTTATGAGGTAGGCAGGAGGCTGGGCATAGATAAGATTTATAAATATGCAACTGCCCTCGGTCTCGGCAAGGAGACGGGCATTAACCTGATGATAAAAGAGCGGCGCGGATTGATCCCCAATACAGAATGGAAGAGGGAGAAGAAGAGAATGCCCTGGTACCTTGGAGAAACATATAATGCGGCTATAGGACAGGGGTATGTTTCCGTAACTCCTATTCAGATGGCGAGGATGATGGCGACCTTTTCCAATGGGGGCACTATTTACCCTCTCTCACTCATAAAGGGGGGGAGCAAGCCTATAGGGCAGCTTGGACTTAAGCCCGAAACCATAGAAACGATAAAGGAGGGGCTGGCAGGGGTGGTTAATGAGCCTGGCGGTACAGGGCATGCCGCTCAGTCGCAGGTCGTTTTGATCGGCGGCAAGACCGGTACTGCACAGGTTGTAGGAAAGCAGCGGGGGGTGTCTGGCGAAAAATTTATGGACCATGCGTGGTTTATTGGCTTTGCTCCTGTCGATAAACCAAAAATAGCAGTCGCGGTTTTTGTGGAGCACGGCGGGCATGGCGGAACTGTAGCAGGTCCGATTGCCAAGCGGGCCATCGAGGCGTATCTTATAAAACATAAACCAGCTGAAGCCGGGCCCCCGCCATCTGCTCCGGCCGGTGGCAATCCCGATGTTCAGGAGAAAAAGGAAAATAGTGCGGAGGTCCGGGGATGATTGTAAAGCTCGACCGCCGCTTAATCAAGAATTTTGACTGGATCACCTTCGGCCTTATTATGTGTCTATCGTTGATCGGGGTAGCAATGATTTACAGCGCAACGAGGCCGCCGGGCGGTGTAGGCGAACATCCTGACTTTTACTCAAAACAGATAATCTGGCTTATCATAAGTATAATGGCACTTTTTGCCATGGTATTTTTTGACTATAAGTGGCTGGACCGTTATGCATACCAGATTTATGGCATCGGACTTTTTCTGCTCGTAGTTGTTCTTATTGCAGGGAGGGCGAGCATGGGGGCCAAGCGGTGGTTGAGCATAGGCTTTTTTTCATTTCAACCTTCGGAGTTTTTTAGAATAATGTTCATTATTGGCCTTTCCGCATATCTTGCGGGCCGCAACAATGATTCCGGGGAGAAAATGTCGGCGAAGATCGTTGTTATGTTTGCGCTGCTCCCCCTGGCTTTGCTCATAAAACAGCCGGACCTCGGTACTGCTATTCTCATGATATCCCTATTCATAGTGCTTTCGATTTCAAAGGGTGTCAGCAAAAAGATCATAACGGTAGTGCTCATTATCGCAATTGTCTCCGTTCCTTTCCTGGGTCACATATTTTGGGAGGGAATGAAGGATTATCAAAAAAATCGCCTTGTTGCTTTTATGGACCCCGATGTTGACCCGTCAGGCATTGGTTACCATATTAACCAGTCCAAGATAACCATTGGTTCAGGCGGTATTTTGGGCAAGGGATACCTAAGGGGAACACAGGGACCGCTCAGATTTTTGCCTGAGAAGCATACGGATTTCATATTTGCAGTCTATGCTGAAGAAAGCGGCTTTGTCGGCAGCTTTTTTCTTATGTGCATTTATTTGTTGCTTTTCCTGCGCGGACTGGATACCGCATACCGCGCAAAAGATGAGTTTGGAAGGCTTATGGCAGTGGGCATAACCTCTATGTTCTTTGTCTATTATTGTGTTAATATCGGCATGACACTTAGCGTAATGCCGGTTGTGGGAGTTCCGCTTCCATTTGTCAGCTATGGCGGCACTGCGCTATTGAGCAATTTTATTGCCGCCGGCATATTGATAAATATCAGAACCCGAAGGTTTGAGTTGTTTTACCCGTCATAAAGAACAGGTTTAGGCTGAGGTTAAGGTTAAGAAAACAAACCAAGACTTTCTTACAATAAATATATTTTTTAGTCTCAACCTAACCCTATACCTTAACCTTAACCTGTCCTGAGTGTGATAATATATACATTATATTTTGTCCGGAGGGTAGAACATGAAAATAATAGAAGGCGAACTACAGGCGAAGGGTTTCAAATTCGGGATCATTGTCAGCAGGTTTAATGATTTTATCACGTCCCGGCTTCTTGAAGGGGCCACCGATGCACTTTTAAGACACGGCGCCAAAGATGACGATATTGAAGTTGTAAGAGTCCCGGGTGCTTTTGAAATTCCACTTATTGCAAAAAAGATGGCATTGAAGGGGACTTACCAGGCAGTGATATGCCTTGGAACGGTGATCAGGGGAGCGACCCCGCATTTTGATTATGTAGCTTCAGAGGTTTCAAAAGGAATAGCAGCCGCGTCGCTTGAAACAGGGGTCCCCATCGCATTCGGAATAATAACCGCTGATACTATCGAGCAGGCAGTTGAGCGGGCAGGAACCAAAGCAGGCAACAAGGGGTGGGACGCTGCGGTTACAGCAATAGAAATGGCGCAGGTGGTTAAAAAAATAGGTTAAGGTCAAGGTTAAGGTTAAGACTGGACGATGAAAATTTCGATTCAGCCTTTCTTAACCTAAACCTTAGCCTCAGCCTGTATTAATTATGAAGAGAAGAAAAGCAAGAGAATATGCCTTACAGTTCTTGTACAGGATAGATTTCTTTGACGGCCCCGGGGGAGAGCCGGAGCGTTACACAAAACCAGGAGAACTCCAAGGCGAGATCGAGTCGTTCTGGAAAGAGGCAGGCGATGCCGAGCAGGATGTAAAGTTGTTTGCAGGTGACATTATAAAGGGTACCATAACGCATCTCGAAGAAATAGATTCCGCAATTGAACGCATTGCCGAGAAATGGACGCTCCTGAGGATTGCAAGCATCGATAGAAATATTCTCAGGTTCGCCGCTTATGAACTATTATTCCGGAAAGACATCCCGAGCGCAGTGACCATAAACGAAGCCCTGGAGATCGCAAAAAAATATTCAACCGCTGAATCGGCATCTTTCATCAATGGCCTTCTTGACAGGATAGCGAGGGAATACGGCATGAAAGGACAAGACCATAAGTCAAGAAAGTTGGAGGGTTAGAACTCTCTAACCTTCCAATCCTCCAACAATCATTTCTCTGTTCCCTTACCGGTGAGTTCTTCGAAAAGTTCCCTGACGGAGACTATCCGGTCGATACGGGCAGCATTGGTCCCAACAGTATAAAGCGGCTCTTCTTTATCCGGGTTGTAGCCGGCAGAGCTCAGGAGGCCGTTGCATATACAGAAATGGTGCTCATTACTTTCTTTTGCAGGACAGATAGTGAAATTGCCGTCGCTGTCTTTCAGCAGCACATAGCCTTTATCGCATTTGGGGGTCCTCAGCCGATTTAGAGCTGATACGTACATTGGTGATTGCCTGATCACCCTAAAGGGCAGGCCGCAGGGCGAGCCTGGGTCGTGGGCAACGATTATATCTTCCTTTTTTGCATTTACAACTGCATTTTTGTAAGGCTCGGAAGCGCTGCTTTCCTCGGTCGCCAGGAAGCGCGTACCTATCTGGACGCCGTCCGCCCCCATTTCCATGAACCTTATGATGTCCTCGTAAGTGTAAATGCCGCCAGCAACAATTACAGGGAAGTCACCGTATTTTATCGCCATGTCCTTTATCGGGGGCAGCAGATTTTCCAGCGTGTTTGATTCAAGGTATATCTGGTCCAACTTAAAGCCCAGGTGCCCGCCCGCAAGCGGCCCTTCAAGCACTACTGCATCGGGCCTATAGCCAAGCCGCTCCCACTTTTTGCATATTATGTCGAGCGCCCTGGTGGACGATACTATTGGTATAAGTGCGGTATCCTTGACCTGCTGAATGGCCGGCAGGTTCAGCGGCAAGCCGGCTCCTGAAATAATGGCGTCGGCTCCTGCATCGAGAGCTCCACGCACCGAAGCATTGAAATCGTGCACAAGGGCTCCCATTATATTTATGCCTGCAAATCCTCCTGCAGCTTTTGAGAGAGAGACCTCTTCGTATGCAGCTTCATAGGTATTGAATTTCTTCCCGGTCCTTTTCGATACGACACGATCAAGGCAGGCACTCGATACGATGCCGACGCCTCCCTGCAGGGCTACCGCGCTTGCCAGCGGGTATAGCGATACACCAACACCCATTCCGCCCTGTATAATGGGTATCTTTATGGTTTTACCTTTAATTATGAGAGGCTTCAAAGGCGTCTTAGATTTCACAAAACTCCTAACCTGTTATTTTAACACAAGTCTAATAGTTCCTGTTTATTCTATATGCCTCCGTTGATTTTCTCAACGTTTTTTTGTCCGGTTGTCAAACCCCTATGGATGGTGGAATTCTTACAGCTATTAGGTATAATAATCCGGGCATATGAAAAGACTTTTTTTAAAAAAGAAATTATCCGATCTGACTATAGAGGCTTTCGAGGAAAGGCACGGGCTTAAAAGATCTCTTGGACCCGTGAGCCTTGTTCTTCTGGGGATAGGAGTTATTATAGGCGCCGGTATTTTTGTGCTGACCGGCCATGCTGCGGCACAGATCGCAGGCCCGGCCATTGTCATATCCTTTATTATCTCCGGCATTGCCTGTGCATTTGCCGGTCTCTGTTATGCGGAATTTGCCTCAATGATCCCGATGGCGGGAAGCGCCTACACATATGCCTATGCGACGCTGGGACAGTTCGTAGCCTGGATAATCGGTTGGGACCTTATACTGGAATACACGCTGGGTTCGACAACAGTTGCCATAGGGTGGTCAGGATACTTCGTGAGCTTTTTAAAGGATGTGGGAATTATTATTCCCAAGTTTCTGGCATCACCGCCTTTCAATTACGATATTGCGCGGCATGCATGGGTCTCTACCGGAGCTCTTTTTAATGCCCCGGCTATTGTCGTGGTTGCTTTCATTACCATTATTCTGGCGATCGGCATCAAGGAATCAGCGACGTTGAACGCAGTTATAGTGTTTATTAAAGTGGCCATAATACTTGCGTTCATCGCAGTCGGTGTTTTCTTTATAAGGCCTGCGCTCTGGCACCCGTTTATCCCGCCAAACAAGGGGGAGTTCGGCCTGTTCGGGTTGAGCGGCGTGGTTAGGGGCGCCGGCGTCATCTTCTTTGCATATATAGGCTTTGATGCGGTATCTACGCTTGCACAGGAAGCAAAAAGGCCCCAGAAAGATATGCCGATAGGTATATTGGGCAGTCTTTGTTTCTGCACCGCGCTCTACGTAATCGTTTCACTCGTTTTGACAGGCGTGGTGCCTTACTCTGAACTGAACGGCCCGGCGCCTTTTGCAGTGGCGCTCGATGCAATGGGGCTGCAATTCTTCTCTCCTTTGCTCAAAGTGGGTGCGATTGCCGGATTGACCTCGGTGATACTGGTGCTCCTGCTGGCCCAGACACGGATTTTTTTCTCGATGGGCAGGGACCGTCTCCTTCCTCCTTTTGTCTCCAGGATCCACCCGGTATTCAGAACTCCATACATCATTACCTTTGTAACAGGAAGCGTCACTGCGGTGCTGGCTGCCCTCCTTCCGATCGGCATTGTGGGCGAACTCGTGAGCATAGGCACGCTCCTGGCATTTGTGATTGTTTGCGCGGGTGTCCTCGTATTGCGGTATACTCACCCGGAAATTAAAAGGGTATTCAAGGCGCCCGGAGGGGTGTCAACGCCAATTATGGGTATGCTTTCCTGTCTTTATCTGATGGCAGGACTTCCTTTGGATACATGGATAAGGCTTGTTGTATGGCTTGTGCTGGGGCTTATAATTTATTTTTCGTATGGCATCAAAAGTGCATCTTCAGTTCACCGTTAATAATTCCTTTTTTATCTCGTCATAAGTGGTTTTATCTATGTCCAAAACTTTCATCAGATCAGTAAGCCGCTTGTCGAATGGCTTTTCAACACTGACACCTGCATCCGATGCGATGTAGTCTGCAACCCTGACGGTATAGCAAAGCAGATCTTCATAAGCCAGAGTATTCTTTGTTAATGAGCGACCCTCTATCTTATCTTCGTGATGGTGTTTTATTACATGCTCGTAAATCTTAGGGAATTTCCATTTCGCAGCCAGGATACTCCCTATATTACAGTGGTTGAATCCAAGCAACTCATCTTCAATTTCTATAAAAGGTCTCCCCTCGTTTTTCGCCCTGCTTTTGATCGCTTTGTACTGCTCATGCGCATACACTGAAAGAACAGTTTTACCAATATCATGGATCAGGCCCGCAACCAGTGCCTCTTCTCTTTTTACCCCCTTTATTCTTTGGGCAAGCAGTGCAGATGCTGAAGAAACTGCCATTGAATGCCGCATCAATTCAGGATCAAGGTATTTGCCTGACAGTTGATTGGTCAATGCGATAATGGAAACAAGGGCCAGAAGATTATCCAGCCCGATTATCATAATCGCATCCGAGAGTGTGTTTGCAGATTTTCCGGTTTTATAAATGGGAGCGTTTGCTATCTTCAAAATAGATACTATCAGGCTTTGGTCTTCCAGGACGGTATTTTCAAATTCCGTGAGAGAAAAATTTCCGTTATCAAGCATGGAAAAAACCTTAATCGCAATTTCGGGCATTGCCGGCAGGTCGATATCATCTATCATTATTTTTTGAAACAGGTCGCTCATAATGATAAATATAGCATATTTTTGAGGTGAACGTTTGGTGTGACAGTCAGAAAAATTATGTTCGCCTTGCAAATATTTCTCGTGCCATTTGAGCATCAATGGCGAATTCTGAATATCCTATACGAAATATATACGAAGGGAAGGTCTGTAAGACACGGATACTGTTTCCAGGCAAAACGCCCATTGCCATAAGCTTCTGCATTTTTTTGGAGTCTTTTGTTTGTATAAATGCTATTTCTACCTGCTCATTCGATTTGAACTCGGTCAACGGCAATACCCCCAAGTCACCTGTTTTCCTTGCTTCATGGCAGCAATCGCCAGGAGGTATCGGTTTGCCGTGGGGACAAGTTGAAGGATGGTTCAGCATTGTGCATACCTTTTCAGCCACGCCTTTTTTAAGCAGATGTTCAAACTCGCATGCCTTTTCGTCTCCCTCCTCCCCCCTGATACTAAGCACATCCATTATAAGACGTTCTGCAAGACGGTGACGCCGTATGGTTCTGCGCCCTTCTTCTTTGCCGTCCGGGCTAAAATAAATATGCCCCTCCTTTATCTCAATAAGCGTATGACCTGTAAGCTCCTTATAAGACGGGTCTGCCGGGTCGATGCCGATCTTTTCGGGTTCAGCAAAATCCGCACCATCTTCCTCGATGGCAATCCACATAGCTTCCAATATTTCTTCAGCCTTTTCTGAAAGTTTCATTCATTTCCTCCTTTCGCCGAGTTTTTTTTAAAAATGTTTTTTATCCGTTTTACCACTTTAGGCTCAGGCGGGTTTTCGTAGTTGCACCTGGGACATTTTACCATTTTGCATCTGGAAGACATCGGGCAGTTTTTGCATCCCGTAAAGCCCTCTTCCTCTTTAAACTCAAAGCCGCAAAAACCGCAGCGCATTATATTATCCCAGTCATAAGAATAAATTTATTCAGAAGATACCCACTTCCGTATGCCATGGCGCTGACAAAAGCTACTATCATTAATGTTGTTTTCATGCCGCGTTCTCTTTTCATGATCAGGACCTGTGCCACACACGGAATAAAAATGGTCAGTGTAACTGCTGCAACAGTTAGTTGACGAGGATTGAGCAAGCCTTTTTCCTGAAGATCGAAAAGCCCTGCTGCACCGTAATCCCGTCTGAAAAACCCGAAAATAAACGCTACGGCAGTTTCCCTTGGTAGTCCGATGGATGCCATGACAGGGCTCATGAACGCCACAGCCTTTTCAAAGAGATGTGTAATTTTCCCAAGCCAGAGAATCACGGAGATTAAAATAAACAGCGGGAGTATCTCCAAAAAGTACCACTGCATTCTGGTATATGTTTTTGTCAGGATGTTGGACAACTGTGGAAGCCTTATTGGAGGCAACTCCATATAGAACACCGGTGTTTCACCAGGCAGCACCCTTGCAGCGAGGTACCCGACCACCACGAAGATCAGCAGCATGAATGCCGCCCAAACGAGCAGTGCCCCGCGTGTTTTTGACAACAGGGCGAGTATGACCCCCAACTGTGCGGAGCAGGGGATGGCAAGTGCGAGCAGAAGGGTTGCCAGTACCCTTTCCCTCACTGTCTCGAGGGTCCTTGTGACCATGGTAGCCATAGTGTCGCAGCCGAAGCCGAGCACCATTGGTATTACGGCCCGGCCGGTGAGCCCGATTAGTTTGAAGAGCCGGTCCACAAGGAGGGCCAGCCTTGGGAAATAGCCGCTGTCTTCCAGTATTGAGAAGAAGAGGAAAAATGTAGACACAATAGGTAATATGATACCGATTGCATATCGTATTCCCAAGGTAATGACGCCATATTCTCCTACGAATAGTTCCTGCATCACCTCCCAGGGGATCAAATGCTTAACTACTCCAGTAATCCAGGGGTTGAAAAACCCCTCAAAAAACTTTTGTTCCACCAGATCCACCACTGTGCCTGCGCCGAAAACGCCGACAAACTTATAGAGACCAAAATATAGCACAATTAAAAGGATCGGGATCCCTGTCAGCGGCCCGACCGTCCAGCGGGATATCTTTTCGTTCAAAGTAATTTTCATTTTATCCGGTGCGCTGAAAACATCCCTTATCAGCCCTTTTATGATCCTTCGTCTGTCCATCGAGAGGTCCTGATGAAAGGACGTCCTGCGCTCAAATATCTTGTCTTTGACCTTGCCTTCCAATATCTGATAGCCGGCTCCTTCAGTATCCTTCACCAGCCGGGCAATTTCATCGTCCCTTTGAAGCAGGAGCAGGGCAATGGATTTGGCAGACAGCCTGTAATGTCCGTTCAGTAATGCTGCGATCTCCGCTATGTCGTTTTCGAGTCTTTTGTTGTAACTGAAATCGGCATGTTTTTCAGAAGCAAAATTGACGAGGGTATCCCTTATTTCAGGAACACCCTTTTTTTTCACTGTCGCCGCGCCTATGACCGGAATGCCGAGTCTTTTCCCAAGCAGCGATATATCGATATTGAGCCCCATACGCTCTGCTTCATCCATGATATTAACTACCAGTATGACCGGCAGACCGGCCTCGATCAGTTGGAGAGTCATGGGCAGCATGCGCTCCAGGTTTCTCGCATCGAGGACGTGAATAACAATATCTGGAGATTCCCTTATAAGTATCTCTCTTGCCACGCGTTCTTCCTCTGTTATCGGAAGTAGAGAATACATTCCCGGTGTATCGATGATCTCAAACAGCTGTCCTGCGATTGTGGCCGCGCCCCTCGATACCTCGACCGAGGTCCCGGGATAATTGGATACGGTTACATAGGCGCCGGTAAGGGCATTAAAAAGGACGCTCTTCCCCACATTTGGGTTGCCAATCAACGCCACCTTCCTTTTGCATGCATGTGACCCGGATTGTGGCCCATGACACGATTTATTTTTTCTAAATAGACTCATTTCCAATTACCGCCTTTTATCCGGAAGATTAATTTCAATACTGATATTCATTATCACTATAAGACTAAAAAATTATCTACACTTTTTGCAGATGCCGTATATCTCCAGCTTATGTCTGACCGGGATAAAATCGTTTGCTTCTGTGAGTTTTTCCTGAAGTTTTTCTATCTTATTGTCATTGACCTCGATGAACCGCCCGCATTTTAAACAGATAAGATGGTCATGGTGCTTTTGTCCGAATTTAGGTTCATATCTGGTTTTTTGTTTGCCTATCTTTATTTCGTCAGCCAGGCCGCATTCACGCAGCAGGCACAAATTGCGGTGGACGGTCGCGTAACCTATCGCAGGATTTTTCACTCTTATCGCGGCAAACAGTTCTTCAGCGGTTATATGTTTTTCGGCTGAAAAGAATGCATCGAGAATTTCCTCTCTTTGCCGGGTGCTGCGCAGCCCCTTTTCCTTTATGTAGTTTCTGAAAATTTCCTTGGCGTCGTTTATAACCATATATGTTTTCTCGATAATGATATCTGTTATCAACAGTAACAGATTATAATTAATTTGTCAAATCCTGATGTGGTACAATTATACGCTGCCGGTCATGATAAACTCTTGAGGGAGGCATTTTAATAAATATGATGAAGTCAACAAAAACGACGCACCCTAAGGCTAAAGAGGTCACGCTGGCACGACCGGAGCTGTTTATCAACTGGCAACTAAGCCAGCTTGAATTCAACTTTCGCGTCCTTGCGCAGGCGACCGATTTGGGAAATCCCCTCCTCGAGAGGTTGAAATTCCTTTGCATAACGGACACCAATCATGATGAATTCTTTGAAATAAAAGTTGCCGGCCTTAAGCAGAAAATCGCTTCAGGATCAGTTCAGGCAGGTCCGGACAACATTGCGCCTGCTGACATAATCAGGGAAATTGCTGTCCGCTCTCATGCACTGGTTGCCGAGCAGTTCCGGGTCTTCAATGAAGTGTTGGTCCCGGCTCTTTCCAAAGAGGGAATCAGGTTGCTTCCCAGAACGGACTGGACTACAAGGCAAAGAGAGTGGCTGCGCGCCCACGTTAATCATGTGATGCCCATACTGAGCCCGGTCGGTCTTGATCCCGCACATCCCTTTCCGCGTATTCTCAACAAAGGACTCAATTTTATTGTGGCCCTCAAAGGGAAAGACGCTTTTGGCCGGAAAGGCGGCATGGCGGTTGTTCAGGCCCCGAGGTCTGTGCCTCGGGTGATCAAACTGCCTCAAAATGAGACGGGAAGCGGTCCGAGTGATTTTGTTTTTTTGTCTTCAATAATCCATGAATTCATCGGTGACCTGTTCCCGCGGATGGAGGTGGTCGGATGCTACCAGTTCAGGGTGACGAGAAACAGCGAGCTTTACCTGGACGAGGAGGAGATCGCCGACCTCCGGGGGGCACTTGAGGGAGAACTCCTGTCCCGCAGGTATGGTGATGCTGTGCGCCTGGAAGTGGCTGATAATTGTTCGACAGATATAATATCCTTCCTCCTCGACAAATTTGAGTTGACTGAAGATGACCTTTTTCAGGTTGACGGCCCGGTGAATCTGCACAGGCTTATGGCAGTGTACGACTTGTTGGACCGTCCTGACCTAAAATACCGTACGTTTACGCCAAAGATACCTCGGAAAATAGCGAGGAAGATTAATATGTTTGAACGGATCCGGGAAAAAGATATCCTCCTCCATCACCCATTTGAATCATTCGTCCCTGTTATCGATTTTGTAGCCGAAGCCGCACGTGACCCCGAGGTCCTTGCCATCAAGCAGACCCTTTACCGCACAGGACCCGAATCTGCAATCGTTGAAGCCCTTGTAGCAGCGGCGAGAGCTGGCAAAGAGGTGACTGTTGTTATTGAACTCAAGGCGCGTTTTGACGAGGAGGCAAACATTGCGCTTTCGAACCGCCTTGAAGATGCCGGCGCCCATATAACCTACGGTGTTGTGGGCTACAAAACGCACGCGAAAATGATCCTCGTGGTGAGGAGGGAAGAGGGGGACATACGGAATTATGTGCATCTGGGAACGGGCAATTATCATGCGCGGACGTCGAGGTTATATACTGACTATAGCTTCTTCACATGCGATAGGGAAATTACGGAGGATGTCCACCATCTCTTTCTCCAATTGACAAGTCTCGGTAAGGTCGGAAAACTCAAAAAACTTTTCGATGCCCCATTTTCTCTCCACGATGCATTACTGTCCAAAATAGAGCGTGAAACGCTCCACGCAGAGAAGGGGCAGCCGGCGCGTATCATCGCTAAACTCAATCACCTCACAGAACCTGGCATAATTCAGGCCCTGTACAGGGCATCAAGGGCAGGAGTACAGATCCAGCTTATAGTAAGGAGTACGTGCAGCCTTAGACCTGGCATGCCGGGAATATCTGAGAACATAACGGTACGCTCGGTTGTCGGGCGTTTTCTCGAGCACACCCGTGTTCTCTATTTTCATAACGGCGGTAAGCCGGAGTTGTTTTGTTGCAGCGCTGACTGGATGGTGCGAAACTTCTTTCGCCGCGTCGAAACCTGCTTCCCCGTTGAGCGGTCAGAACTTCGCCAGCGGCTCATTGAAGATCTCGAATACTATCTTAAAGACAATTCCCAGACCTGGATTCTACAAAGCGACGGAACTTATCGAAAACTTGAACCTGGCACCGCAGAACCATTTTCCGTACAGACCGCTCTTCTGGAGAAATACTCAGGCACTATAGGGGAAGCCTGACCCATAAATTTATACAAGGAGTAGTCAGGCCACAGTGCTTCACTCATTCTCGCAAGGCGTCCAGCCTTGCTCCGAGGCTATGCCAGCCTGTGTCACCATCCTTGGTGTCACTAAGGCTGTCAAAGTCCGCTCAGCACCATGTCCCGCCTGCTCCTTGTATAAATTTATGAATATTGTGGACTATGTGAAACTTTCAGGTCTTTCTTTATGTAAGAGGTTAACGATTATACCCTCTCTCATGGCCGTCTTTGAAACCTTCATGCTTTTAATCGCAAAGCGGCTCATGATGCTCCTAAGAATCGCAAGTCCACCTGGAAATACAGGTGCACGGTCCTGAGTGAGACCCCTGATCTTAAGGAGGTTGTCCAGATGACCGGCACTGACTACCGTGTCGATCAGGCTGTCCAGGGCAGCCACACTAATCTCTTTGTCGCCCAGTCCCTGGTAATTGATCACCTTTCGCGTAGTTTTGATTGTGCCGGAGGTGCCGAGGACATCCAGCCATGTGACACCGCTGAAACTGTCCATGACCGTCTCCAGCAGAGCCCTGGCAGCAGCCTGGGCCCGGTTAAATAGCCTCGGTGATATCTTTGCTTTGGGGAAGAAACGCTTGCTGAAAGTCACACACCCCATCGGCAGGCTCTCGGCAGCGATAATGGTTGTGTCTTTTCCAACTATAATCTCAGTACTGCCGCCACCGATATCCACAATCAACCGGGCGGCATCCTGGTTTTTCATAGTACTGGCAACCCCAAGGTTGATGAGGCGTGCCTCCTCCTTGCCAGTAATGATGTCAATCGGCAGGCCAAGGATATCAGCGGCAACTCTTACGAAACTCTCCTTATCAGAAAGTTGGCGAAGAGCGCTGGTGCCGACAACACGGACATTGCAAGAAGGTACTTTCAGCAGGAGCACTCGAAAATGGCGGAGTGCCTCAAAGGCACGCTGCTGAGTCCCGATCTCAAGGCCATTCCCTTTTTCGATGCCTTCCGCGAGGCGCACAACTACCCGGGCCCGGTTGATAACGGTAAATCTGTCCTTTGTGCACCGCGCTATAATCACATGGAAACTGTTCGAACCCAGATCAGCCGCCGCATAAAGCGTCGGGTCCTGACTGTTCTCTTTCATATCAAACGGTTCTTTCACCATTGATTTTTCATAAGGAATTTTTTCATTTTTATTCGCTTCTAGGGCTGCTCCCTCGGGTTACAACTCTCAGGGCAGAGCAATCTTATCTTCAAGGGAGAGATTGTTTTGTTTCACTCGAACTGAGATTTTTTACCGCTTGCGTTGGTTGTTAATATCTTGGCTACGGATGTCATGAGCTCTTCATTAGTGCCAAGTTTTGAAAGAATATATTTATCACCGGTATGATATTTAATATTTCTGACCTCCTCTTCATCTGCCAGGGCCGTTAGGAATGCTATCGGTATATCCTCTGTGTATTTATTTCCCTTCAGTCCGGCAGCCACAGTCATGCCATCCATTTCAGGCATTAAAATATCAAGTAAAATCAGGTCAGGTTGATTTTCTTTGGCAAGTTTTACCACGACATGCGGATTTGACGTCGTTAATACTTCAAAAAGCCCCCTTTTCTCAAGGTTCAACTTCAAGAGTGCACAAAAGCTGGCCTCATCGTCAACAAGTAAAATCTTCTTTTTTATTGCCTTCCCGCCCATCTGTGACCTCCTGTTTTATTTTGCTTCCCAATATGGAAGCTCAATAATTACACTTGTGCCCTTGCCAGGTTCACCTTCTATTCTTATGTCACCCTTATGTTTTTCAATGATGCCTTTTACAACCGATAGTCCTAATCCAGTTCCGCCGGATTTTTTTTTGGTAGTATAAAACGGATCAAAAGCCCTCTGTTTGTCATCTTTGGAAATGCCGCAGCCGGTATCGATAATTGAAATTCGCAGAATTTTCTTGTTATGAAAATTTTTGGAGCCGGCAGCGGCGATTGTGATTGTCCCACCCTCAGGCATTGCCTCCGCAGCATTTGTCAACAGATTGATAAAGACTTGTTTCATCTGGTTAGAGTCTACTTTGACTTTGGGCAGATCAGGTGAAAAGTTTCTGACAATTCTTATCTGTTTAAGGCTGAAGATGTGATCAACCAATGACATTGTTTCATTTATAACCTGCGCTAAATCAATTTCCTCCAGTGCAGGCGTGTTCTCTCTTGAAAAAGTCAACAGGTCTTTAGTTATTCTGCTTGCCCTGAAAACTGCATCTTTCATCATCGCCAAGACATCATTAACCCCTTCTTTTGATAATGAAATTTCCAAAAATTCTATCCCCTGAAGGATGATTGAGAGAGGATTCTTTATTTCATGAGCGACTCCGGCTGACAATACGCCTAAAGAAGATATAGTCTGAGACTGGATGAGTCTCGATTCTGTCTCTTTTTGGCGTGTAATATCGCTTATAAGACCATCATATGCCACAAGCTCCCCGGTTTCATTGTACTCGGGAACAAGTGTCCTCTTTACCCACTTGACAGAGCCGTCCTTATGAATGACCCTGTGTTCAATCGGGTTGCATGACCCTTTTGCGATCAGGGTTTGAACCTGTTTGTCTGCATCATATCTGTCCTCTTCATATACCATTTCATATAAGAGATCAGGATTGGCCAGATATTCTTCACGCATATATCCTGCGGCTGAAGTGCAATTTGATATGTCGGTTATTCTTCCGGGACGACCATTCACTATCTCAGCAGTATAAATACAATCGGTTACTGCATCAACAAGTGTTTTGTAGCGACTCTCGCTCGTTCTCAGCGTGTCCTCAGCATGGTTGCGTTCGGTGATCTTTTTTCCAACCATTCCCAGATATGCTACAGCATTTCTCAGTTCAGCATTTTGTTTATGCGATTCCGTCACTTCATTTATAAGCTGCTTTTTTGTTTCGTTAATATCGTTCATGTAAGAGCCTTAAAAGTTAAATATCCCGTTATCATACATAATGTTACAGAGATTTATATAGAATTGCAATAATCCGGTAGTTGGTCAATTTGTTTTCACGCTGTTTTTATTCCTGACAGTTTTGAAATTAAATGATAAAAATAGTTAATATAGGAAAATAAAACGGTAGCTATTAGCAATAAAGTAATGTAAGAACAAAAAGATATAAACGTCAACTATGGTTAATTCATAATCGGCAGGTCGTTGGCTCGAGTCCGATTACGGGCTTTTTGCCTTATAAAGACTTAAAGATACCGCCTAATATGTATGACGATAAGTGAGCAGGGAAAATCACTAAAAGGAGGAGCATTATGAAAAGAATGCTTTGCATGGTTTTGTTTTTGTTTGTGTGTTTGGTGCCCGCAGCATGGGCGGGAGAGAGGGTGGACATAAACATAGGAGTCGCAGTGCCGCCTCCCCCGGCAGTGGTAGTGGCTCCGGCAGCGCCGCCGGTTGTTGCTGTTCCGGCCCAGCCTGACCTGATAGTTGTACCCGGCGCCGCCTATGTATATATGGTTCCGGGAGTGGCTGGGATGTATTTTTACCAAGGCCTATGGTATAGCTACTACCAAGGGTACTGGTATGTGTCCTACCACAGGACATGGAGGCCCCTTCAGATTGCTGCCGTGCCGCCGGCTATAATTGCCGTGCCGCCAACTTATCCGCTTTTTGTTCCTGCCGGCTACTTCAGGATACACTATGCCGACGTGTTTGCTCATTGGCGGGAATGGGAGAGGACGCGGAGCTGGGACCGACAGGAGTGGTACAGGCGAGAGGCAAGCGCACGGCAGGAGAGGATCAACAGCATAGAACGTGATCGGGCGGCGAAGGCCCGCGCCGGCAAGCCAGAACTCAAGCATGAAGCTGGAAAGCACGAAACCGAGAAGCGGCATGAGGAGCGGGATCGCCACGAAGAAAGATAATAAAGCAGTATAAGTTTAAGCAGATGGGGCCAGGCGCTCAGTACCCGCTGGCGCCTGGCCCATTCATTATCCTCAGTGTGCGCCTCCGCCCTTCCGGAATATAATCCCGACTCCAAAACCAGCCGCAAGCGCGGCAATTATCGAAATCGCGCCGTATAAAGCAGCACTGTTTTTTGCCATTTCTGCAAACGATTTTACCAGACCAACCTGCTCCACCCACACTTTAGTTGCCGAAGTTTCAACGACTTTCTTATCCTTGATAGCATATACAGTAACTGTATACTCACCCGGCGTAGCTTGGTAAGGCCAAGGACTCAAAACATAATAATACTGTTCGCCTGCGTTTCTGGTAAGCGACACATCGCCTTCCGACTCGGCATAAAGTTTGGAATCTTTCTGATACTTGACAAACTCATTAAACCATTTCTTCTTGTCAGTCTCATTTGCAACCGGTTGTATTTCAGCCTGCTTGCCCATCGAGTCGTACCCGATCTGGTATTTGTCCCTTTCCTCGTTGCTCAGGATATCACTGATTTTCTTCGTAGAGTGGAGAGAATACAGCAACGGCACATTGTCGAATTTCAACTCCCCTACGTTCATCCATAACAATCCTGCCACTTTTCCCTTCTGCCTGAACAACTGATGGCTGCTGGGAGCGGTTATCTTTATAATAAGGTCGGTGCCAGGGTCTGAAACGCCCCTGATGCTGACAGTGCTGCCATGATAGAAGAAATCAATTTTTATGTGATCATGGTTTGCAGTTACCGTCAGCGCCGCAGAGGCCATACCGCTCATAAGAAAGACAAGAGCGACACATACTGTCATCAAAATAAACTTAATCTTCTTTTCCGTCATCTTATAAGGCCTTTCCCTTTTTTCGCTGTTTACGCTTTCCATTTGAGTCTCCTCCGGATTTGTTTTTTTGTATCTATTTATAAGCACCAGATGATGCCTATTTTCATTCGTTATGCCGCGTCCTCTACCACGACCAGAGGACACTTTAGGTTATTCCAAGCCTGCGATATCCCCTTGCTTGTCCCATTGTTGCCAATAACCGCAAACAGAATCTTTTTCTTTTTGTTCGTATAATCGATAATCGACTGCTTCAGGCTGCCTTTCTTATACATCAAACTATAATTGACCCTCTCGGCCTTTAGTTCGGCAAGACATTCTTCAAGCTGTGCGTCAGGGGCGTCCGACTCCGAAATATACAGAATATCCAGATCCGCCCCAATCCTCTTGCAAGTGTTTACTGCATACCTGAATGTCTTCTTGTCCATCTGCTCTCTCGTTACGGCAAGCAGGATGCGCCGGTCATCATTAATAATGTTTCGCGCTATCCCAGCCTCACCCTCTTCGGCAAACGATGCTGCCGTCATTGCCGTCTCAAAACTCATCATCCTTTGTTTCAGTTTTCCCATACAGGTATTGTCCTCACTCATTGTCATGCCCTCTCTTACTCGGCTCTTAATTCGTTTCTCTTGTCAGGTCTCTGGCGTTTGCCGACAGTAGGCCTCGTTGTTTTCCTCTGCTCGCTCTCCTTCATGATCTCACGGGCCGAATCAAACTCGCCCTCTTCAGCAAAGGTTGCTGCCATCATCAAAGTCTGAAATCTTTCGATAAAGCGTCTCATGGTCGTCCTCCTTTTTATTGAACTTCACTATTACATATATCACTTTTCGTGCCAGTGAAATATTCTGACCTATCTGTTTGATTCTATGGTCTTATTTAACAAGCGACCAAAAACATATTATTTCGAGTTTGTTGCACTATGCAACTGTGGATTTCACGAGCGATGTTACTAATTGTTTATTAAGGGAAAGCGGCGGTGATGCAAATAAAGCACTAACGTTGTAAAATGCAACTTCCTAAGCGGTTTCCAGTCTCAACTCAAATTAAGCATGGCGGTCGCTACGGCAGACACCCATTAAGCTGTTTACCTTCTTGCTGACTTTAAGACACCTTTGATATAAAATAGAGTAGCTAGTTGGAAGGAGGTATTCGTTATGGCTGTAAGTGCGGCTAAGAAGATCAATCCCGATGACTATATCCTTTCTGTCCTGTCTCCTGAGGACAGGCTGGATGCTGCCTTCAAAGTTGCAGTGGAGGCATTCAAAAAGTCTAAGCTGACTATGTAAGGACATTGAGAATGCCGTGAAATCGGTAAGGAGAAAGGATTACGAAAAGAAGAGATAGAGCCTCGGAGTCAGACATACTAATAGATATTTGCCCTAATCAAGTGAAAAAAATGTTCTAACTATTATCTAATGTTATCAGCCGGTCTAATTGCTATAACTCTTTGAATGCAGAGTGAGCCGTGCAGGATTCGAACGTGCAACCCGCTGATTAAGAGTTATTACAATACTGTTTTTACGGTCACGGGCAAGAAATTGAATATCCCACGCAAACCCTTACCATTACTGGATTTGAACCTAATTTCCAGCCTGTTCTGATTTGACATAATATTGTTAGCAACCCTATGTTTTGTGATAGACTTGTTACGATTTTGTGACGCTGCATCAATTAACTCGCCCGATAATTTGCACGCTTTCTTAATATTTGGTATAATATAACCAATATGAAGGCGGAGCTTGTCTATCACGAGAAGAAATATCTCAGGGATGGCGCCATTAAGGAAATAAAGATATAGCGAATTCCCGATAACCCGCCAAAGTATAAATATTCGCTGGTCTACATTGTGAGCAACGCTCGGGTAGTCGGTTACGACAATGCGCATGGCAAAGGAGATCACAGGCATTATGGAGATAAGGAACGGCCTTACAAATTTCAGGGTATAGAAAAACTCCAGAAAGATTTTGAAAGCGACATTCGAAAATATAAGGAGGGCAAGTTATGAGGGTCAGAGATATAAAAATATCTATTAAATCCGACGAGGACATTTATAGAGAAGTTAAAGACGTGGTCAAGAAAATCGAGCGCGGCGAGAAAGTCAGAAAACATGAAGGAATATCTTTCGAGGACTTGGACACAATGAGAAAGGTTCTTTCCGACGAACGTCTCAGAATACTTAAGACTATAAGAAAGGATCATCCTCAATCAATCTACGAACTCGCAAAAATGTTGCACAGGGACGTTAAGAATACGTTTGACGACGTTCAGTTCCTTGCCGGGGCTGGTCTCATTGACCTTAAGAAGACCAAGGACGGCAGAGAAAAGACGACGCCTACGGTGAACTACGACCGGATATTGCTGCAGATACCGGTGTGATGAAAACACTATGCTTGAATTCGAACTCACTCCAAACCATGCAGGTATCCGACTCTGGGGCGATCCCTGGACTTTACAACGGATACACGAGGTCCTGCATAAAATAAATGAGCAGAGTCCAGTTATAGAAGATAAAGAAGGATTTTCCCTCGGCTTGGCTTACGACATCCGCAAGGCCTATGAAGGACAAAGAGAAAAAAAGACCAGAGCATTTTTTGAAGACGAGTATAAAATTTACGGGGTTGAGATTCTATGGCCTGTACTCATAGCGCAAGTCGGATTACTACGAGAAGCAATGTCCTTTGTTCCAACAAACAGAAATGACCAAATAGTTGCCTATGAACTCGAATATTTAATCGAATGCGCGGCTAACAAAGCTCTTCCAGGCAGAGGCGAAGAAATTATAAGCCTCATGTACCGAATCGGAAGTTAGGACCTGCCCCCATTGGTTCAAGTTTGTAATAGAGTAAGGTCTTATTACAAAAAATAGGACTTTTTTGTAATAAGATTGATTTTTCTTCCAACTAATTGCTAATATACTAACTAGGCTATGGAAGAAAATGAGCTAACTGGAAGGATTATTTGAAACCTGACGAGTTTGAACAATCTCCATCTGGTAAATGTATAAGAACATTAAGAGAATATTGTGCATTTGTTCCCAATCCACTACCTCCCACTATAGAATATAGCCCGGAACTTATTAAACTATTGTCTGATGCTGATAGGCTAATAGGAGAGCTATCTGGTACAGGACGAGTTCTTAAAAACCCATATCTATTAATTTCTCCATACATACGTCGTGAAGCAGTTTCAAGTTCTAAGATTGAAGGAACTCAATCTTCACTCAGTGATTTATTCTTTTATGAGGCTACCGATAAGATAACACCACAGGCACCCGATGTTAAAGAAGTCTACAATTATGTCCAAGCAATGAAACAAGGACTTCGTCTCATCGCAGAACTCCCCATTTCTACGAGACTCATTTGTGAATTGCATAAAACATTAATGAAAGATGTTCGCGGAGAACATGGGACACCAGGAGAGCTTAGACGGAGCCAAAACTGGATAGGCCCGCCAGGCTGTACTCTTAATGAAGCAACTTATGTACCCCCACCTGTCGATGAAATGAATGAGGCACTCAGTTCTTGGGAAAAATATATTAATTCCGACCCCGGCGAGCCACTTTTGATTCAAGCTGCTTTAATGCATTACCAATTTGAAGCAATACACCCATTCATTGATGGCAATGGGAGAATTGGAAGAGTGCTTCTAAACATATTCTTTCATAATTCCGGCGCTCTCTGTCAACCTCTTCTTTATCTTTCAGAATTTTTCGAACAATATCGTGCCGAATACTATCGACTGTTACTATCTGTTAGTCAAAGGGGAGCTTGGACAGAATGGATTAAATTCTTTCTGCGGGGCGTAATTAACATGTCTCAAAATGCTTTAGACAACTCTAAGAAAATTATTACGCTATATGATCAATATTCAAATCGTATTGATTCTGATAAAAAGGCTCCCGAAATTGCTCATAGGTTATTGAATGAATTATTCTTGTCAATTATGATTTCAATCTCAACTCTAAGTAAGAAATGGAATATTGCCTATACTTCGGTAAAGCATGGCGTAAAGAGCTTAGAGATGCTTGGTATAATGAAGGAAATTTCAGGAAAACCAAGGAACAAATTATACGTATCCGAAGATTTACTTAAAATTATCTTGCCCAATAATAAAACTAAAACGTAGACTTCTGAGAGGGAATCTTCTGTGTTGATCGGCATGGTCAACTGACCCGTTTTTTGCCATAATCGGCACTCAATTTTCGGTAGCGGGCTACTTTGAATTTTAGGCTATCTATCCTAATAAGGTAAAAGCAGTAAATTTGCTCGATAGTAAACTCAACGAGAACTCAACTATACAAAAACTATACGCTTCAGAGAGGATGGAAAATAGGAATGAGGTATATCTTATTGGTATTTAATGGTGAGCCGTGCAGGATTCGAACCTGCGACCCGCTGATTAAGAGTCAGCTGCTCTACCAACTGAGCTAACGGCCCACGATAAATGAAGATAAGATGAATATTTAAAATACAGGAAGATTCATGCACTCGTCAAGTTATCCGGTCTTGTCCGCACGCTCGGATCCGGCAGTTGCTCAAAAATGCACTCTTAAATTATCATAATAAATTGCTGTTTCTACAAAAGCGGCTGAACGCCTGCTGAAATGAGAGGCCGGAAAAAAACTATGATCGATACACACTGCCATCTTGAAATGGACGCATTTAATGGCGACAGGGATGATGTTATCAAGAGGGCCAGGGAAGCCGGGCTGGAAGCTATTCTTGCCGTCGGCTCCGATTTTGAAGGGAACAAGGGCGCTGTGGCTCTTGCTGAAGGGTATGACGACATCTTTGCTGTCGTGGGAATGCATCCCCACGATGCTAAAGATTTTAGTCCGGCGGTTTTTAATCAGATAAAGATATGGTCTGCTCACAGGAAAGTTGTGGCTATCGGAGAGATAGGGCTCGACTATCATTACGACTATTCACCGAGGGAAATCCAGCGCGATGTTTTCAGGCAGCAGCTTTATTTTGCAAGGGATACCGGTCTTCCCGTGGTCATTCACAGCAGGGAGGCAAAGGAAGACACACTCGGAATGCTTAAAGATTCAGGAATTGAGCAGGGGGTGATGCATTGCTTTTCCGGAGATCGGGATATGGCGGAAAGGGCTATTGCAATGGGCCTCCATATTTCATTTGCCGGGCCGGTGACATTCAAAAATGCATCACAGCTCCGCGAGATAGCCAAAATAGTTCCTGATGAATTTCTGCTGGTTGAGACAGATGCTCCCTATCTTGCGCCTGTTCCGCTCAGGGGTAAGCGGAATGAACCTGCCTTTGTAGTGCATACAGCGAGGTTTCTTGCTGAATGGAGGGGCGTATCCCTGGAGGACCTGGACAGAATTACGACAATCAATGCAAAAAGGCTTTTTCATATCGGCGAACTGCCCCCGGGTCAAATTGCCTATAAGATCAGAGACAGCCTGTATTTGAATATTACCAACAGATGCACGAGCAAATGCGTCTTTTGCGTCCGATTCACGACCGACTTTGTGAAAGGGCACAATCTGCGGCTTGCTCATGAACCTTCTGTTGATGAATTGATAGACGCTATTGGTGATCCCTTGAGGTACAAGGAGGTTGTTTTTTGCGGGTATGGGGAGCCGCTGCTCAGGCTCGATGCTGTCAAATCTGTTGCTGCATGGGTGAAACAGCAGGGTGGACAGGTGCGGATCAATACGAACGGCCACGGAAATCTCATTCACAAAAGAAATATCCTTCCGGAACTGCAGGGCCTAGTGGATGTAGTCTCGGTCAGTCTTGATGCTCAGGACGAAAAGACCTACCGGCAGCTTTGCAAGCCTGTTTTTGATAACGCTTTTCAGGAAATGCTTAATTTCATCAGAGAGGCAAAGCTCTGTATACCGGAAGTCCAGGCAACGGTGGTAACCGCAGAAGGAGTCGATATTGATAAGTGCAGCGTGCTCGCTGATGAGCTGGGCGTGAAACTACGGGTGCGAGAGCTTGATAGTGTTGGTTAGAATAGACAGTATGTCATCGATTTGAACCGTGCCATGCTCGCCGTTTCTAAGATTCTTCCACTGAATTTTACCCTCTTTCAGCTCATTCTCGCCGATAATAATGGCTAATTCTGCCCCGATCCTGTCCGCCTTGCGTAACTGGCTTTTGAGTGAGGCCTCTCCATAATTTTCCTCAACGTGGTGTCCCTTTTGTCGAAGCGTCTCGGCAATATTGAAGCCCTCTCGTTCTGCCTCGCGGCCTAAAGTGGCTATAAAGGCCTTGGGCCCGGGTACCTGTTCTTTGGAGGTTTCTTTCAACAGTGC
Source organism: Nitrospirota bacterium (assembly GCA_963710375.1). GTDB lineage: Bacteria > Nitrospirota > Thermodesulfovibrionia > Thermodesulfovibrionales > Dissulfurispiraceae > JADFXI01. The sequence goes on along the minus strand of CAVPZX010000002.1, from coordinate 714,825 downwards.
AGCGAGCCTTTCCATGCCTATGGCAAAACCTATTGCAGGCGTATCGGGGCCGCCGAATTCCTTTACAAGCCCGTCATATCTGCCTCCTGCGGCAACCGCTTTTTGCGCGCCCAGATGCTCGCTGGTGACTTCAAAGGCGGTCCTGGTATAGTAGTCCAGGCCGCGTACCAAATTAGGGTTTATGGTATAGCGGATATTCATCATCTGAAGCATTGATAGGAGTTCTTCAAAGTGTTTCCTGCAATCGTCACACAAATAATCGGTCATGGCTGGAGCACCCTGCCGAAGTTCTATGCAGCGTTCAACTTTGCAGTCAAGGATTCGTAAGGGATTTGCGAGGTAGCGGTTTTGGCAATCGGGGCAAAATTCTTTGATTCTATCGCCGAAGAACGCAAGCAGGGCATTTCTATAGCCCGGCCTGCAAGCCTCGTCTCCAATCGAGTTAATTTCAAAAGTTAGTTCCCTGATGCCGATTTGCTCAAGAAATCTTTTTAGCATGACGATGATTTCAGCATCCTGCGATGGTTCCGCCGAGCCGAAGGCTTCTACGCCGATCTGGTAGAACTGCCTGAACCTTCCCTTTTGCGGCCGCTCGTATCTGAACATCGGCCCTGTATAGAAGAACTTTTGCGGAGAGGGAAGGGTGCGCAGATTGTGCTCCACATAACATCGTACTGCGCAGGCCGTTCCTTCAGGCCGTAACGTGACGCTACGGTTCGCCTTGTCTGGAAAGGTATACATCTCTTTGCCGACAATGTCCGAGGTCTCCCCGATGCTCCGTACGAAAATATCGGTAGACTCAATTATGGGAAGTCTTATTTCTTGAAAGCCGTAATTGTGAAAGATTTGTTTTGCTGAAGATTCGATGCGCTGCCAGATATAAATATCGGGCGGCATAATATCCTGAACGCCCTTCAGCGCACTATATTTCACCCGATTCTTCCCCTTCTCTCTCCTTGTCGAATTCGAGCATTTTCATATGGCTGTCGATAAGCCGCTTGATTTCTTCTTTGAAGTGGCGTCTGATACCTTTGAGATCGACGATGTCCTCGTGTATTTTTACCACCTTTTCCTGTGCGATCTTTGTCATGTTGTCGGCCTTGAGTTCGGCCTCCTTCAGGATAAGCTCTGCCTCTTTACGCGCATTTGTTTTGTAATCCTCAACGAGCTGCTGAGCAGTCATAAGCGTTTCCCTCAGGGTCCCTTCCATATGTCTGAACTCCTGCAGCTGCTCGTCTGCCCTGGCCAGCTGTTCTTTCATTGAACCGTTTTCCCGTAATAGTTCTTCAAGCTCCTCCCTCACCAATTCGAGAAAGGAATAAACTTCATCAACGTCAAAACCCCTGAAGCGCATCGGAAACTGTTTTTGCTGAATGTCGAGCGGTGTAAGTCTCATCTTAGCCACCTCCTAATTTATACCCTAATTTTACCAGTGTTCTGATAAAGAAGCTTTGTATAAACATGATAATTAAAAAAACTATGATAGGAGAAATATCCAAAGGACCGAATGTAAATCCTATCATTCTGCGAATCGGTCTGAGCACCGGCTCCGTTACCGTATGAAGAAAGCGGACAATCGGATTATAAGGATCGGGATTGACCCAGCTCAAAAGTACTGTAATTATAAGTATCCATTTATAAATACCCAGGATGTAATCGAGTATGTTAGCTGCAGCCACAACCAGATCGCCAAAAACAAACATATGCCCTCCTACAGAGAAATGTTGAGTAAAGGGTTTGATCCCCGACTATTTTACCTGATTTCCGCTGCCTAATTCTTCTGCTCTTTTGAGCGCCGACTGCAATGCACCTGCAACTATGCTTTTCAACCCCTTCTCTTCAAATGTCTTAAGCCCTGCAGCTGTTGTCCCGCCTGGAGAGGTTACCATTTCACGGAGTTTTTCGGGCGGCATCCCTGTTTCGAGCAGCCTTGCCGTGCCGATAAGTGTCTGAAGTGCAAGTTCGGCAGCGTGTTCTGTAGCCAGTCCAATCTGGTGGCCGGCTGCGACCAGCGCCTCAGCAAATAATGCAATAAAGGCGGGTCCGCTGCCCGAAAGTGCGGTGACCGCATTCATGTACTTTTCAGGAAGGGTAAGCACTTTGCCGACAGACATAAAAATATCCCGGACAGCCGTTATATCCTTCTCAGAGAAGCATTCGCACAGAGACAGGACAGACATGCCTTCCTGTACAATCGCCGGAGTATTGGGCATGACCCTGACAAGCTTTCTTGTCTTCAGTTTTTCCTCTAGAAAAGCTAGCGTTATCCCTGCGGCTATGGACACCACAGTTTTGTCTCCCGTTATCGAGGCCGCAATCTCATCAAGCACTGCCGCCATATTCTGAGGCTTTACTGCCAGTATTATAACCCTGCAGGAATCAGCAACTTCTTTGTTTGAGGCCGAGGCTTTTATCCCGTAAGTGGATTCAAGATAGAGTCTCCTCTCCTCTATGGGCTCAGATACAAAAATGTTTTTGTTTCCCTTTGAGGTAATGCCTTTTATCAATGCCTCCGCCATTTTACCGCCGCCGATAAAGCCGATCATCAAGTGCTCCTTTCTCCAAACAACGCTGTTCCTATTCTTACCATTGTGGCCCCTTCCTCTATTGCGACTTCAAAATCATTGGACATGCCCATAGAAAGCTCTGTCAGATTGCAACCTGCCTTTTCAGCCGTTTCGATGAGTTCCCTCAACCGCCTGAAATACGGTCTTGTCTTTTCAGGGTCTTTAAAAAAAGGGGGTATGGCCATTAATCCTTTAAGGTTCAGGTTGTTCATCCCTTTTACTCTTTTTAGCAGCGGGACCAAACCCTCTTCCGATACCCCGTGCTTGGTCTCCTCTCCGGACAATTTTACCTGTACAAGCACCTTCTGTATCTTATCAATTTTTTCCGCCTGTCTGTTGATCTCTTCTGCAAGCTCAACAGAATCGATGGTATGGATAAGGTCGAACAGAGGTACCGCATATTTTGCCTTATTCTTCTGAAGGTGTCCGATAAGATGCCATTCGATGCCTGAATCTGAAACGTCGGATTTCAATGCCGGAATCTTCTTCTGAGCTTCTTGTACCCTGTTTTCTCCGAAGATCCTGAGGCCTATGTCCACGGCCTCTTTTATTTTTTCAATCTCCACTGTCTTTGTAACAGCAATTAGTTTTACCACATCAGGGCTTCTGCCGGCGCGCATCGCAGCATGACTAATCTTTTTGAGTATTGCAGAAGCGTTTTCTGTAAGCATTTGTAAGTTATAGTAGAATCAATTTCAAATAAATTCAAGCTAAGGATTTGACCCCATCCTCAGGAGTTTAACCTGAAATTAACCCAAGCTTAACGATGTTGTAATACGAAAGCTACTATACTACTGCATATTATCGATATCAATAAGGCCTTTATCTTAATACTGTCGCATTCATAATAAGTTTGAGCGACATGGGTTCGGAACAAAATATATGATCCATCTCGATAATGTCAGCGTCACGTACAACGGGGGATGCATTGCCCTGCACCCTGTAAAAATAAGTTTTATGCGCGGTCAGTTCAGTGTTCTCATCGGTCCCTCGGGCGCCGGGAAATCCACCCTCCTCCGCTGCATTAATTTCCTGACAAAGCCTACGGCAGGCAGTGTTTCTGTCGATGGGTTGGGAAGGTTGGACGCCGGGAATGTCCTGCGTCAGCACCGGCGAAACACCGCAATGGTTTTTCAGCAGCACCAGCTTATTCCGCGTCTCAGCGTCCTTCAGAATGTGCTTACAGGACGGCTCGGTTACCATACTACCGTAAGAAGCCTGTTCCCATTGCCAAAGCGTGAATTGCGCATAGCATTTGAAAGCCTCGAACGTGTAGGCTTGCTCAGCAAAGCAAATGAACGGGTAGATGCCCTAAGCGGCGGGCAGCAGCAGCGCGTAGGTATTGCACGCGCCTTGGCACAGCAACCGCATATTATTATTGCGGACGAGCCTGTGGCTAGTCTGGACCCTGTTACAGCAAATAACGTTCTTTCGCTGCTCCATTCGATTTGTAAGGAAGACAACCTGTCGGCGGTGGTCAGTCTACACCAGGTGGAGCTTGCTAAGGCCTACGCTGACCGGATCATAGGCCTTTCGGCAGGGGAAATAGTATTCGACGGGACCCCTCAGGCCCTGACAGCAAATCTTCTTGACCAGCTTTATAGCGGTAAAGACGTTCAGTCTCCTCGCGATAGTGTGTATTGCAACAATCCGATCCGAACCAATTTAAAAGACCTTGCAATAAGTGAGCAAGAGTCGTGAATTCCATAAGAAAAAGGAGCGAGCAAATGAAAAAAAACATGTTATTTATCGGTATCATTGCGCTGATCAGCATCTTTACGGCAAGCGCAGTGCTTGCGGTGAGCGATCCTGATCCTAAAGTCCTCAAGGTAGCCCTGCTTCCGGATGAAAGTGCCTCTACAGTTATAAAAAACAATGAGGGTCTAAAGAACTACCTCGAGGCGCAGCTCGGTAAAAAGATTGAATTGGTAGTTACAACCGACTATTCATCGATGATCGAAGCAATGCGTCATGGCCGACTGGATCTTGCCTACTTCGGCCCTTTATCCTATGTACTTGCACGATCAAAAAGTAATATAGAGGCATTTGCAGCGCTCATGAAGAAAGGAAGCACGACGTATCAGGGCGTTATTGTTGCAAATGCGGCTTCCGGAGTAAAATCACTCACGGATATAAACGGGAAGGACATGGCCTTTGGGGACCCTGCCTCCACCTCCAGCCATCTGATCCCCAAGTCAATGCTGCTGGATAAGGGACTCGTAGCAAAGAAGAACTATAATGAGCATTTCGTAGGTTCTCACGATGCAGTGGCAATTGCTGTGCAGAACGGCAACGCACAAGCCGGCGGGCTGAGCAAGCCTATATTCGAGTCTCTTGTAGAGCGGGGCATTATCGATCCTGCAAAGGTGAAGGTCATAGCGGAATCAAAAAGCTTCCCTGAGTACCCCTGGGCCATGCGCTCGGACCTCTCCCCACGGCTTAAAGATAATATCCGGCATGCCTTCCTCAACCTTACAGACAAGGGAGTGCTGAAGCCGTTCAAGGCCGACGGATTTGGCGCAGTGACGGATAACGACTATGATGTAGTGCGTAATCTTGCAAAGGTGCTCAAGCTCGATTTGTCTAAATTCTGACAGAAATGAATGAACGGAACAGCATAGAAATCACCTATGACCGGTTGATAGTGCAGCAGCAGCGGACCTGGTCCCGCTCGATGCTGCAGGCCGCTGCAGGGCTTGCATTCATTGCAGCATGCTTGTGGTATGTGGGGATTTTCGATGCAAAAAAAATTTCGGAGGGGATACCGAGCATTTTCAGCCTTATCGGTGAAAGCCTGCCTCCGGATTTCAGCGATGCACGCAGTTGGGCAAAACCCCTGTTCGATACATTTGCCATGAGTGTAGCGGGTACAGCATTGGCAATCGCCTTGTCGCTGCCATTGGGGATTTTGGCGGCGAGCAATACCACCCCACATCCTGTTGCATACCACGCGGCACGCGGAATTCTGAACGGACTGCGTTCTATCCCGGAATTGATAATGGGTATTATTTTTGTCGCCTCAGTAGGATTCGGCGCATTGCCCGGAGTGCTGGCGCTCGGCCTACACTCTGTCGGCATGGTCGGGAAATTTTTTTCTGAATCGATAGAACATGTGGACAAAGAGTTCATAGAAGCGGTCAAGTCAGCAGGGGCCAGTCCGATGCAGATAATCCTCCACGGAGTCCTGCCCCAGACATTCCCCCAGATGGCGGATGTTTCGCTCTACCGGTGGGAGTACAATTTCAGGGCCTCTACGGTCATGGGAATGGTAGGCGCGGGAGGAATCGGAACTGAATTAATGGGATCGCTCCGCATAATGCAATATAGAGATGTCTCAGCGCTCCTGATCATCATTTTAATAATGGTTACCGTAGTTGATGGGTTGGGAGCATACCTTCGCAGGAGCTTCAAATAAAAAGGGGGGTACAGAGAAGCCAGAAAGCTTATGAAACCGCTCGTTGTCATTACCCATTGGGTGCATCCGGAAGTTATTGAGTTTTTGAGCGACTCATACGAGGTCATCCCCAACGAAAGCCGTGAGACCCTTCCTCGCGCGGAGGTCCTGAGCCGGGCACGACACGCGCAGGCGCTTATGGTATTTATGCCGGACTGTATTGACGACAGTTTTCTGGCCGAATGCCCGGATTTGAAGATCGTCGCCGCAGCTTTAAAAGGGTACGACAATTTTGATGTGGCTGCCTGTACGCAGAGGGGCATCTGGTTCACCATTGTCAGGGATTTCCTAACGGTGCCAACAGACTGAACTCACTATCGGATTGATTATTGCGCTCAGCCGCCGCTTTTTTGAAGGGGATAATTATATTAGGAGCGGCAAATTCAATGGCTGGCGTCCTATCCTTTATGGTACGGGGCTGGCCGGCCATGCTCTTGGGATTATAGGCATGGGTGCGGTAGGTCAGGCAGTGGCAATAAGACTCGCCGGTTTTGACATGAAAGTGCTTTACACCGACCCTCTCCCTCTGCCAATGGAGAAGGAAAAGGCCTGGGGCCTCACTCGGGTGTCTCTTGAGGAACTATTAGAGGCAAGTGATTTCGTAGTCCCCATGGTACCGCTCACAGCGGAAACCAAATATCTCATTAACGCACAGGCCATCGCACAAATGAGGCCTGGAAGTTTTCTGATTAATGCCTGTCGCGGCTCGGTGGTTGATGAAACTGCCGTTGCCGAGGCGGTCGCGTCAGGCCATCTGGCAGGATATGCTGCTGATGTGTTTGAGATGGAAGACTGGGCGCGCGTGGACCGTCCTTCAGGCATTTCAGGCATGCTTCTGAAAGAGGAACGTACTTTTTTCACTCCCCATCTCGGCTCGGCAGTTGATGCTATCAGATACAAAATCGCCTTCGAAGCAGGAGAGAACATTGTCCAGGCTTTGAATGGAGAACAGCCCAAAGGAGCTATCAACCAGCCTCTGCCGAGGACCGGTTTGCAGAAGTAACCAATCTTGCCATCGCTCCAGGGTCTTGTGTATATGTTAAAATAAAATATGTTTCAGGGCAATTCGTTTAAGTTCTCGCTGAACAAGAAGCTTAGCCTGATGATGCTCCTGCTGAGTTTTATTATGATTGGCATGCTTATGTTTTTTTATTCTCAGTCCGAGAAGGACCTTTCCCGTGAAGTAGAGCGCCAGACCACAGAGCTCACCAAAGCGATACAGATCGGAGTTGAAGAAGTAACAGGATCCGGCGCCACTGACGAGGCGCGGTTGTCCAAATATCTCACGGGCCTTAATGCCAAAGGGGTCAAGGAAATATCAATTATCAGTAATGCGCATGAAATAGTTGCCAGCACTAATCCATCGAAAATTGGGCAGGCCCTGACTCACAGGAAAAAGGAGCTCATTATCAAGGCTGAACTGGGCGAACCGGTTTCGGCGGATGAAGGCCATACATATAACGTTATAGTGCCGGTCATTGCAGGCGATACACAATACGGATATGTCCACCTGAGAGTCAACAGGGACGATTTCTCCGACATCCTGAGAGCGAACACGATTAAGAGAATTCTTGCGACAATATTTGTTTTTGGAATCGGCATTATTATGATAGTGTCTTTTTCCAAGCGTTATACGCGCCCTATCCAGAGAGTGGTTGACGCCTCGATGAGGGTTGCTGCCGGCGACCTGAATCAAAAAATACCTGTTCAGAGCAATGATGAAATCGGCCAGCTTTCCGATACATTCAACTTCATGGTCGCCAAGCTGAGGGAAACCCGCACCCTTGAGGAGCGGCTCCGGGAGGCTGAACATCTCTCAGGATTGGGGCAACTCTCCAGGAGCATGGCCCATGAAATAAGAAATCCCCTCAACTTTATCAATCTCGGCGTGGACCATCTGGGGGAGAAATACAGACCCGGCATCGCGGAAGAGAAGGAGAGGTTCGATCATCTCATCAGCGGGATAAAGCAGGAGATACACAGGCTCAACAAGCTGGTGAGCAATTTCCTCGATTACAGCAGACCGTTCAAGCTGAAAAAAGAATATTTGAGTTTTACGGCGCTGCTGGAAGATGTGCTCGCCCTGATCTGGGCAAAGGCGGAAGCTGATCACATAAATATTATCAGGGACAACTCTTTGGAGGTGGAGCTTTACGTGGACCCTGATCTATTTAAATCCTGCATTCTGAATGTCATTACCAACGCCTTTCACTCAATGGGGTCGTCGGATAAGGCAGGTGTCCTCAGAATTAAAGAAGAGATTGTGAATGATATTTTTGTCCTGACTATCAGCGATAACGGGAAAGGCGTGAAGCCGGAGGATTTAGAAAAGATATTTGAGCCGTTCTTTTCGACCAAACAAGATGGGCTTGGCCTGGGCCTGCCGATGACCAGAAGGGTTATGGAAGAACATGGGGGCAAAGTTGAGTTGAGTAGCGTTGTTGGAGAGGGAAGCGAAGTAAGGCTTGCTCTCCCATTGCCCACTGTAAGGTAAATGCATAATACAAGAACAAGTGAGGTTGCATGGCTTCCATAGTGGTTATAGATGACGAGCAGCGCCAGCGTGAAATAATCAAAACCATCCTTGATGATGAGGGATACGAGACGTTCACTGCATCATCGGCCGAGGAGGGGCTTGAGCATATAAAAGCACTTAGCCCGGATGTCGTGATAACCGACCTGAAGATGAGTGGCATGAGCGGCGTACAACTTCTGGAGGCATTGCCGGAAGATTGTCTCAAGCCTACGGTAATTATTATGACGGCTTTCGGCACTATCTCATCTGCTGTTGAAGCAATCAAAAAGGGCGCATTTGACTACCTCACAAAACCTCTTGATAAAGAAGTCATAATCCTCACCATCAAGAAAGCGGTGGAAAGGATGCACCTGCTCAAGGATAATCTTAGACTGCAAGATGCCCTTTTCGGCAAATTTAAAATGGAAGGCATCGTGGGCAGCTCCAAAAAGATGAGAGAGGTCATTGAAATAGCTAAAAAGGTCACGCCTACAGCAGTCACGGTCTTGATATATGGAGAAAGCGGGACAGGAAAGGAACTTATTGCAAAGGCAATACATTATAACAGCACAAGAAGGACAAGCCCTTTTATCGCAATTAATTGTGCGGCTATCCCTGAGAATCTTATAGAAAGCGAATTATTCGGTTACGAGCCGGGCGCTTTTACAGGCGCCGCCTATCGCAAGCAGGGGCTTTTCGAAGCAGGCGACCGGGGCACTCTCTTCCTTGACGAAATAGGGGACCTGCCGCTCCTGACCCAAACAAAAATTTTGAGAGTCATGCATGACAAGGAAGTCAGGAGGCTTGGAGGAAAGGACAGCATTAAGGTTGATATCAGGATAATAGCGGCTACCAACAAGAACCTGGAGAGAGAAGTCTCAAAGGGAAGATTCAGGGATGATCTCTACTATCGGCTCAAGGTTGTGACTGTTGAGCTTCCTCCATTGAGAGAACGAAAGGAGGACATTCCGGCTCTATCAAGCTTTTTTATCGATAAATATAATAAGGAATTCGGGAAAAAAGTGAGAGGGGTGAGCGATGGGGCAATGAAGGCGCTAATGGATTATTTTTGGCCCGGCAACATCAGGCAGCTTGAATTTGTAATTGAGCGGTCGGTACTAATGGGTGATGGAGAAACAATAAATATTAATGACATACGGGATGAGTCTGCGGCTTACTTCAGAAAAAGGCGTCATAAACTTTGAATTGCCTGACGATGGAATTAACTTTGAAATGCTTGAAAAAGAACTTATTAAAAAGGCTATGATTAAATCGAACAATATAGCAGCGAAGGCGGCACGGCTGCTCGGCATGACTTATAAAACTTTTTGGTACAGGCTTGAGAAGTTTGGCTTACAGGATATATCCCCAAATGAGGATATATCCCCTGAAAAAGGAAATAATCTGTAGCAATATATGGCCTTGAGCTTCCCTGTCCCCCGCTAACAGAGACTCGCAAGTCATGTTCTAATGTTGAATTTTGGATGATAACTTATCGATTTTTTTATTAAATCAACCTTGTAGCATCCAACATTTAAAATTTGGAGCTTGACTGAGAACTGGATGAGTCTTTTCATTTAGATTGGTACAATTATTGCTTGTTAATCTGGCAAGCATCAAAAATTAGGGGAAAAAAAAGGAGGTGAATCAGAATGAAGAAAATAATGTCATTAGTAATAGCAGTTCTTTTTGCACTTGGCATATCCACAGTAGCTTTTGCAGCTGATGCTACAGCACCGGCAACAGAAAAGCCTGCCGCTGAGAAGATGGAGAAGAAGGCTCCTGCGAAGAAGAAGGCTACGAAGAAGAAGGCTATGAAGAAGAAGGCAGAAAAGAAAGAAGAAGAGAAACCGGCAGCTCCGGCGAAATAGTAATCTCTTTTTATCACAAAGGGCAGGTGTTCGTGGTTTGATTAACACCTGCCCTTATTTATATTTAACTCAATTTAAGGGGAGGCATTATGAAAAAGCCACTCTTGTATATAATTTGCTTTCTTGTTGCTTTTTTCATTATAGGCAGCGCCATTGCAGCCGATAAGGTAATTGTTAAACAAATTACAGGAGATGTTGTTACTATCGATGTGGCGATCAAGACTTTGACGGTAAAAGGGAAAAAAGCTGAAGTGGTTATTACTGCGGATGATAAAACAGTGGTTAAAATGAATAAAGAAAAGAAAACTCTTTCTGATATTAAAGTGGGCGACAAGGTTACGCTGAAATATGCTGAGATCGAAGGTAAGAACATTGCGCGCTATATAAAGATTAAACCGGCAAAGACCGAGAAAAAAGGTGTAGAACCTGCAAAGCAGCAAAAGCAAGGCTATTAAGCAATATTTATAAAGAAAGACTCAAAGCCCTTTTTCTTAGTACTGTTCATTTGTCCCAGATAAAACATAAAGGAATAATTAATGATTAAAGTCCAGCTTGCAGACCGTGTCAAGAGCTTGCCCCCATATCTTTTTGCCTCAATTGACAGGATGAAACAGGAGGCTGTCTCAAGAGGAGTTGACCTCATAGATCTCAGCATTGGAGACCCCGACATACCCACGCCTGGACATATAATCGATGCAATGAAAAATGCGGTGGATAATCCCGAATACCACCGTTATCCTTCTTATGAGGGGATGCTGTTATTCAGGGAGGCGGTTGCAGGATGGTACGGGAAGCGGTTCAATGTAGACCTTGACATGAAGGAAGAGGTTATATCGTTGATCGGTTCCAAGGAAGGCATCGGTCACATCCCCATGGCTTTTATCAATCCAGGCGATGTGGTGCTTGTGCCTTCACCCGGTTATCCCGTCTACCCGGTGGGAACGGTCTTTGCCGAGGGGGAGCCGTACATTATGCCGCTCCTGGAGGAGAACGATTTCCTTCCGGATCTCGATGTAATTCCCGATTCGGTTTGCAAGCGCGCGAAACTAATGTTCTTGAATTATCCCAATAATCCAACTGCTGCGGTGGGCCGGAGAGATTTTTTTAAGATGGCGATTTCGTTTGCAGAAAAAAATAACATAATAATCTGTCATGACGCCGCATATTCCGAAATATATTACAACGGTAAGAAGCCGTTGAGCTTCCTCGAACTTGATGGGGCCAAGGAGGTAGGCATAGAATTCCATTCTCTCTCGAAAACGTACAACATGACAGGATGGAGAATTGGGTTTGCCGTTGGAAACAGGGATGTTATAGCCGGGCTTGGGAAGATCAAGACGAACCTTGATTCGGGTGTCTTTCAGGCAATCCAGGAGGCTGGGGCTGCAGCGCTTAAAACAAACGAAAATATGCTCTCATGGATCAGGAATACCTACCAGGAACGCAGGGACATACTTTTTAATGGACTCACTGGACTGGGGTTCCAGCTTAAAAAACCCGAAGCGACGTTTTACATATGGACGAAGGTACCTTCCGGTTTTAATTCTACTGTCTTTGCAGCGCATTTACTCGAAAAAACAGGAGTGCTTGTGACACCTGGCGTCGGCTTTGGCGCGCCCGGAGAGGGGTATATACGTTTTGCACTCACGCAGTCAACGCAAAGGATTGAAGAGGCACTGGATAGGATAAAAAACGCGTTATAGCGCATCAAGACGGATTTGAGATGGCTACAGTGTATATTGGGATCGGCTCGAATATGGGGGACAGAAGGGCCAATTGCATGCATGCTGTAAAGCTGATGAACGAAAGCGGCATTGTGGTAACAAAAGAATCCTCACTTTATGAGACCGAGCCGTGGGGAGTGAAAGAACAGCCCCCCTTTTTAAATATGGCGGTAATCGCTGAAACAGACCTGTGTCCGGAAAGCGCACTGGCTACCCTTAAATGTATTGAGAAGAAAATGGGAAGGCAGGAGGCGGAGCGCTGGGGGCCGCGCTGCATTGATCTTGACATCCTTTTTTATGATGATAGGATTATTACTGAAAAGGACCTCTGTATTCCTCATCCGCTGCTTCAGAAGAGGGAGTTTGTACTTCTTCCGCTTTCTGAGATAGCACCTGACAAATGGCATCCAGTATTAAAAAAAACGGTCCGGCATCTCAGGGAGGAACTTCGCAATGTCTAAGGCACTGAATGTCAAAAGCAAGTCCAAAACGGAATTTATTGATATAACGGAAGATATAAGGTCACTTATAAAAGAATCGGGTGTTCAGCAGGGCGTGTGCCATATATATGTTCCGCATACGACTGCAGGAGTTACCATTAATGAAGGCGCTGACCCGGCTGTTAAGAGAGACATCATCGCATCCTTGAACCGGCTGGTTCCTTTTGAGGGAGATTATAATCACATGGAGGGGAACTCTGCGGCCCATATAAAATCTACGCTTGTAGGGTCCGCACAAATTATTTTGATTGAAGATGGCAAACTTCTCCTGGGCACATGGCAGTCCATTTATTTTTGCGAGTTTGACGGGCCGAGGCACAGACGGGTACTGGTAAAAATAGTTTAGAGGTTAAAGAACTCTATCAGGAGATCGAACTCCTCAGGGCGGAAATTAGTCGGCTCAGGAAGTCCTTGCACGAGCTTACCCCTCCTCTTTCGGTAGTGCTCAAAAGGCGGGGTTTCATTATTTACAAGAAAGAACCCCGCGATGACCTCATGGTCCCGGATGAAAAATTTCTTGACGGGTATTATGAGATGCTCAAGAAATATTCCTTCAGGCTTTTTCTGCGCGACATTATCAAACATCAGCCGTCATTTACAGCTGCGCAGGTTGTGCGGTATGCCACAAGGGAAGTTACGCAAGAGTATATAACCTATTTGTCGAAGATCGGTCTTATCGCCTGCGGGGATAATGCCTATATTCTGGCAAATGGTCCGATCAAAAGTTTCGGCACCACACTGGAATGGTTTGTGGCTGAATTCTTCAGGCGGGAACTTTCGACTGAGGCTGTTTGGGGAGTCAAGATGAAGCGGCCTGCAATAGGAGGCGATTATGATCTCCTGGCAAAGATCGACGGGTCTATCCTTTACATGGAAATAAAGTCTTCGCCCCCGAAACAGATATACCAGAATGAAGTGAAGGCATTTCTCGACAGGGTTTATTACCTGGTGCCCGAGATATCCGTCTTTTTCATGGATACCGAGCTGCGCATGAAGGATAAAATGGTTCCAATGTTCGAAGAAGAACTGAGGAGGAGGTTCACGGCGCCGCCCGCGGTGGAAAGGATGGAAAAGGAGCTTTTCGAGATAGTGGATATCACCGGCGACATGCCTAAGATTTATATAATAAACGCTAAGGATAGCATTATACAGAATGTAGAGAAGGTTTTGGCCTCGTATTTCAGGAAGTATAAAACGTGAAAGGTGAATGGTGAATGGTGAATTGAAAAGTATGCAGTTATCTTTGTCTGTTTTTGTTCACTATTCACCATTCACTATTCACGTTCTTTGTGGGGCTTAAGCTTCTTGAGCAACATATTCAGTCCAAAGGTATTTACGACATCCCCTTTTTCGAGCCACGCCCGCCTGGCGATGGAGACTCCGTAACTCATATAGTCAAACTGATCGATGGTATGGGCGTCAGTGCTTATTACTATGGGGATTCCCATTTCTTTTGCCCTTCTGGCAAAAGTGTCGTTGAGGTCAAGCCGCAGCGGGTAGGCATTTATTTCAAAAGCAGTGCCTGTTTCTTTTGCGGTCATTAACACGCGTTCCATATCAAGCTCATATGCCTCTCTCTCGCCGATGAGCCTGACCGAGGCATGTCCGATGATGCTGACGTAAGGGTTTTTCATTGCTGCAACCATACGTCCGGTAAGTTGCTGCGCTGACTGTTTGAAGCCTGAATGTATGGATGCGACGACAAGATCGAGCTTTTCCAAAACATCGTCGGGGAAATCAAGCGTGCCGTCGCCCTTTATATCGACCTCAGTTGCCTGGAGTATCCTGAAGCCCTTAAGTTTCTTGTTTAGCGCATCAATCTCTTTTTTCTGATCCATAAGCCTTTCGATTGTCAGCCCTCTTGCCACAGCAAGGCCGCGGGAATGATCAGTCAGTGCAAAATAGTCATAGCCGTGTTTCCGGGCGGCCTCTACAAGTTCTTCAAACGAATTGCTGCCGTCGCTCCACCTGGAATGGACATGGAGGTCCCCTTTAATATCCTTTACGGTGATGAGGCTGGGAAGTGTTCCTGCCAGGGCTGCTTCTATCTCTCCCTGGTCTTCCCTTAGTTCAGGTGGGATATATGGGAGTCCCAATATCGCGTAAACATCCTGTTCCCTTTCGCCTCCCACCCGTTTGTTGTTTTTTTCACGGAATATTCCGTACTCATTTAGTTTTAGCCCTTTCTTTATAGCCATCTCTCTGAGCCTTATGTTGTGTGCCTTGCTGCCGGTGAAATATGTGAGTGCAGCACCATAAGATTCCCTTTCAACAACCCTTAAATCCACCTGAAGGTTTTGCTGAGTTATTATGCTGGACCTTGTTGGTCCGTGCATCAATATTTCTTTTACATTGGGAAGATGTACAAATACGTTCATCACCTCATTTGGATCGTCTGACATTGCGAGGATATCAATATCTTTGATCGTATCTTTCCATCTCCTTAAACTCCCTGCAAGATCGATTTTTTCCACAGGGGCTTTTTCCTTAAGATACCCAAGGATGTCCTTTGCAACAGGAAGCACCTTGCCAAGGGGCTGACGCTCCCTACCCCTTTTCAGCATATCTATCCCCTTTAAAATATTTTCTTCCGTCTTTTCCTTTATCCCCGGCAAGCCAGCCAGTTTATGCTCCGATGCAAATTTTTCGAGTTCTTCGATGTTTGTAATTTTTAATTTTTCATAAAGCAATTTAGATGTCTTTGGCCCAAGTCCGGGTATGGAAAGGAGAGTGGATAATCCTCCGGGTATTTCCTGTTTAAGCTTTTCATATGCCTGTATCATACCTGTCTTCATGTACTCCTCCATCTTGCTAGCAAGGTCCTGGCCGATTCCGGGAATATTCAGAATATCCTCATGAGAAATCTCTTCGATATTTTTTGTCAAGCCCTCAATATTCAGTGCTGCCCTGCGATACGCCCTAATGCGGAACGGGTTCTCACCTTTCAGCTCCAGAAGGTCAGCTATTTCATTGAATATTTTTGCGATTTCCTGGTTTTTCATCTCACCATATCAAGCAACTCTGTTGCATTTCTTGGAGCATAGCCGCTATAGTCGTTATTGAAGTAAATAAATACATTTTTCCCATCCTCCAGATAGCTTTTTATTCTTCTCGCATCTTTTTGAAGTTTTGTTTTTGGATAGCAGGCATCATAGCTGCCGCCTTGGCCATGCCTCCTTATGTAAACAAAATCAGAGGTAACAGGTAGATCATCAATGAACTCAGGCCAGTCAGCCATGCAGAGACTTGTATTATATTCTTTGCAAAGATCAATTACTTTGTCAGTTATCCAGCTTTCGTGCCTGAATTCAAGGGTGTTTCCGATTGGGTATGTCTGAAGCAATTCGAGAAATATTTTCAGCCTTTTAATGTTTGCTTTAAACCCCGGAGGGAACTGCCAAAGGATAACCTTTAATTTTCCTTTTAGCCGTAATGCCCCTTTAAAAAACAGTTCCAAAGGCTCTTTAGCGTCTAAAAGCTTTTTCACATGGGATATATATCTGCTGCCTTTTAATGAAAATGCAAAGTCAGCAGGAGTTTCATCACGCCACTTGTCAAATGTACCCGCAAGCGGAAGTCTGTAAAACGTTACATTCAATTCAACCGTATTAAAGGCCGTCCAGTAATGCTCAAACCATTTCCTCTGCGGCAGATGAGAAGGATAAAAGGTCCCTTTCCAATGCCGGTAATTAAATCCGCTGCAGCCGATTCTCAGTTCAGGCATGTCTAAATTGTATCACAGTAATGCACATAGACCTGCATTGTAGCTTATAATATTCCATGAGACGTATCCTCCACCTGGACATGGATGCCTTTTTTGCTGCGGTAGAGGAACAAAGGCATCCGGAATTGAAAAATAAACCAGTGGTGATAGGCGGGTCGGGAGACCCCTTGAAGAGAGGCGTAGTTTCAACTGCCAATTATGTGGCCCGGAAGTATGGCATCCATTCCGCCATGCCGCTGAGAACAGCGCATAAGCTCTGTCCTAATGCCGTCTTCCTGCCTGTGGACTTTGAAGAGTATTCCAGAGTATCCGAGGCATTAAAAATAGTCCTTAAAGAGTTCAGCGCTGTGATGGAAGATGTCGGGATAGACGAAGCCTTTCTCGACCTCTCTGATATCGACAAGCCGCAGGAGCAAGTAGCTCAGGAAATCAAAGAGCGGATAAGAGCTGCCACAGGGCTCACCTGTTCCATCGGTATTGCCCCGAATAAGCTTCTCGGAAAGATAGCCTCGGACATGGAAAAACCTGATGGACTGACTATTATTAAAGACGGGGATATAGAGAACCGTATATGGCCATTGCAGGTGAGAAAACTTTGGGGTGTAGGCCCCAGGACAGAGGCATATTTGAAAGAACTGTCAATCAATACCATAGGGGAACTGGCGGCTGTATCGCTCGAAAAATTGTTGGAGCATTTCGGAACATCTTACGGACATTACCTTTATGAAGCATCCCGGGGCATAGATGAAAGCCCCCTCGTCACGCACTGGGAACCCAAGTCCATAAGCAGGGAGACAACCTTCCAGACCGATACCGACCATTGGCAGACCATTGCAAGGCACTTGGCTGACTTGACGAGAGAGACTGTGGCAGAGTTGAAGGATAGAGGGTATAGGGCCAAAAATGTTACCGTAAAGATACGGTTCAGCGATTTCAAGACTCAGACGCGAGCCACGACACTCGAGGACCCGACCGATAGCCTGGAAGTTATTCGGAAGGCCGCCTTCTACTGTCTTGGCAGATTCGAACTGAAGAAGAAAATAAGGCTTGTCGGGGTAAGGATGAGCGGATTGGTAAGGTTATGAAAGAAAAAACTTTTCTCTTTTATACCCTGGTTGCGGGGCTCGTATATATTGCTTACAATATGTTTTTACCTTTCATGCCTGCTATCTGCTGGGCCGTGATATTTTCGATCGTTTTATATCCTGTATATGAGTCCATTCGTGTAAAGATCAAAAGTTCATCCATTGCTGCAGCCGTTATGGTCATTATTTCCTTTCTTCTTTTCATCGGGCCGTTAACATATGTTACTTATTTGTTAGCCATGGAGATCAAAGCGGTAATCGCTCACCTCAATGAACGCGGCATGACAGCTATGTTTTTCGGAAACGCCAATATTAAAGATATGCTTGCAAGCATTGCCCGGCTGCTGGATGTGCCTGTTGATAGCATATATGACATTCTGCGTGGACTTGCCGAAAGCATTGAGAAGAGCCTGATGCGGCTGTTCCAGGAGCATGCTCTTGGTGCGGTCCATGCATTTGTTGACTACTTCATGATGCTTTTTACAATTTTTTTCCTTCTACGTGACGGGCAAATTTTTATTGCTCGAATATACAGGCTGCTGCCGCTGCCTGATGAACAGAAAAACCGGCTTTTTTTGAGAATAAGAGAGGTCATAGTTTCAACCATATACGGGGGAGTAATGATTGCGCTGGCACACGGGATTATCGGCGGAAGCGCATTTTATTTCCTGGGTGTTCCGTCTCCTATACTGCTCGGTTTTGCCATGTCGGTGTTTTCTTTTATTCCGGTACTCGGCGATTTTACAGTTTGGGGACCGGTTACTGTCTACCTCTTTTTAACGGGATCTTTTATCAAGGGTGTAATTATGGCGGTTATAGCCATTGTTTTCCTGGTGGGAATAATCGACCATATACTGAGACCCAAAGTAATAGGCCAGCGGGCCAAGATCCATACAGTTCTGATTTTTTTTGGAGTGCTCGGAGGAATCCATCTTTTCGGTTTAATAGGGTTTGTTGCAGGTCCGCTGGTTATTGCGCTGCTTTTGATGGTAATGGAAAGCATTGAACAGAGGATGGAGCAATAGCACAAAAGGAGAGAGGTGAGAGGTTAGATGAGGCTGGATACTTTCACTTTTTGAAATATTTCATTTGCATCATGAGTTCCTGTCACATCGATCCACTGAATCCCTTCCTCTTTTTTGAACCATGTGAATTGCCTTTTGGCATAGTTGCGGGAGCTTTGCTTGATAAGGTTGATTGCCTCATCAAGGCAGATATCGCCGTCAAAATACATTGTTAGTTCTTTGTAGCCGATGGCCTGCATAGAGGGATAGGACGCCAAATTGGCTTTGGTCCCATGCTCCTTAATAATCCGCATAACATCTTTTACCTCCTCCAGAAGTCCCTGCTCCATCATTGCATCGATCCTGGCATCGATCATACTGTAAAGTTCTTTCCTCTCCCTTGTGATCCCAATTTTTATGAATTCATAGGGAAGGGGATTGGTTGCTGTCCGGTGCATCTCCGACAGGGACGTATCGCTTTTCATGAATACTTCCAGCGCCCTTATTGTCCTTCTCGTATCAGCGGGCATTATTTTTGAAGCAGCCGCCGGATCAAGTGACATCAAGCGCCTGTAAAGAGATCCCTCTTTCGCCCGCTCTTCATCCAGAAAGGCGTTCCTCATCTCCCAGTCAGCCGAAGGTCCCTTGAAAATACCACGCGTCATGGACTTGATGTAGAGTCCTGTGCCTCCGACAACAAGTGGAATTTTTTTCCGGCTGTGGAGTGCTGAAACAACAGACTGAACGTCCTTGATGTACTCCCCTGTGCTGTAGAAATCCCAAGGCTCGACTATATCG
Organism: Nitrospirota bacterium; assembly: GCA_963710375.1. Taxonomy (GTDB): domain Bacteria; phylum Nitrospirota; class Thermodesulfovibrionia; order Thermodesulfovibrionales; family Dissulfurispiraceae; genus JADFXI01. The sequence continues at coordinate 695,583 of CAVPZX010000002.1, read as the reverse complement.
ATCATATGGTGCTTTATCAGCCGCTGTTCCTCAGCCGACGGTTTGGCTGTCCCTATATCCATATGTTTGTAAATCTGCATGGAATCGGCGCTTATGATTTCCGAATTCAGGGCCTTGGCAAGCACAAGGGATACGGCTGTCTTCCCGACGCACGTTGGACCGAGGAGGAGGATTACTTTTTTCATAGAAAATTATTGAACGTCACGGTATAATATAAAGTTTATTACAATAAGTTTTCAAAAAGCAATCGGAGGTTTGCCATGTTATTGAAAGGAAAGGTCTGGAGGTTTGGGAACGATATAGATACTGATGCGATTATTCCGGCCAGATATCTTAACACATCCGATCCCGGCGAGCTTGCACGCCATCTTATGGAGGATGCTGATAAGGACTTTCCTCTTAAAGTACAGGCAGGCGACATCATCGTTGCCGGCAAAAATTTCGGTTGCGGTTCTTCACGGGAGCATGCGCCCATTGCTATAAAGGCTGCGGGTATCCAGGCGGTTATTGCAAAGAGCTTTGCGCGGATATTCTACCGCAACTCCTTCAATATAGGGCTGCCGATCTTTGAGTCCGAAGAGGCATCTGAGAAAATCAGGGAAGGTGAAATAATAGAAATCGATGCGGATAAAGGAATTATTAAGAATCTCTCTACCGGCGAACAATATACCGCGAATCCGATTCCGCCGTTTATGCAGGAACTGATAGGCGCCGGTGGGCTGATCGAGTGGACAAAGAGGCGTATGAAAGGAGCAGCAGTATGAGCAAGACTTACAGCGTAGCAGTAATACCAGGGGATAGGAGCATTTAGATGTTAAAGGAAAAAGGGAAATATGTCGTAGCAGTGGTGGGCGCGACGGGCGCAGTGGGCAACGAGATGATTTCGGTGCTTGAGGAGAGGAAGTTTCCGGTTGATAAGTTGAGGCTGTTTGCTTCGGAAATGTCTGAAGGGAAGGCGCTCGAATTCAACGGAGAGGATATCGCTGTCGAGACCCTCAGTGAAAATTCATTCAAGGGGATCGATATTGCGCTTTTCTCTGCCGGCGCAGAACGTTCGAAAATATGGGCGCCCATCGCAGCGCGATCAGGATGTATTGTCGTGGACAATTCCAGTCAATGGAGGATGGACCCTGCGATTCCGCTTGTGGTGCCTGAGGTCAACGCTCATGACCTTAAATGGCATAAGGGGATTATTGCGAATCCCAACTGCTCGACGATACAAATGGTAGTAGCGCTAAAGCCCATTCACGACGCGGCAACAATAAAGAGGGTGGTGGTGACCACCTTTCAGGCGGTCTCAGGGACAGGCAAGAAAGCCATGGATGAACTCCTGCAGCAGACAACGGATATGCTCAGTTTCAGGGAGATCCGGTGCAACGTCTATCCGCACCAGATTGCATTCAATGTTCTGCCGCACATAGATAAATTCCTCGAAAACGGCTATACAAAGGAAGAAATGAAGATGGTCAACGAGACCAAAAAGATTATGGGCGACGATTCGATAAAACTGACGGCTACAACTGTTCGAGTGCCTGTTTTCAGGGGACATTCCGAATCGCTGAACATAGAGACTAAAATAAAAATCACTCCGCAGAAGGTCCGCGAGCTTTTTTCAAATGCCCCCGGCATTACACTATTTGACGCCCCGGAAAAGAATGTGTACCCTATTCCCGTTGAAATAGCCGGCAAGGACAACGTATTTGTCGGCAGGATCAGGGAGGACGAGTCTATTGAAAACGGGATCAATATGTGGGTTGTTTCTGATAACCTGAGAAAAGGAGCTGCGTTAAATGCTGTGCAAATTGCCGAGGAGCTTATTAAGAGGGCGCATTAGACGCCAGTTCGGCTATTGTATTGTGCGCAGGTCAGGTGATATTATAAAAATTCCAGATTTTGAGAGCACTGTGTTCTTAATATAACACCGGAGGTGAGCAATGGGAAATGGCAGAGATTATTTGTTTACTTCAGAGTCCGTCACAGAGGGACACCCTGATAAAATCGCAGACCAGATATCTGATGCAATACTGGATGCAATAATCGGACAGGACAAGACCGCGCGAGTTGCTTGTGAATGTCTTGTAACTACAGGTATGGCATTTGTTGCCGGAGAAATCACTACAAACTGCTATGTGCATATCCCTGACATCGTGAGGGAAACAATCAGGGATATAGGATATACAAGGGCCAAATACGGGTTTGATTATGAAACCTGCGCCGTCATCACCTCTATAGACAAGCAATCGGCTGATATCGCCATGGGTGTTGATATCGGCGGCGCCGGTGATCAGGGGCTGATGTTCGGTTTCGCGTGTGACGAAACCCCTGAACTGATGCCCATGACCATCATGCTCGCCCACAAACTGACCAGAAAGCTGGCAGAAGTCAGAAAGAAAGATGTCCTCAGTTATCTCCGCCCTGACGGCAAATCCCAGGTCTCCATCGAGTATAAGAACGGAGAGCCGTATAAGGTGCGTACTATTGTCATATCATCACAGCACAGTCCGGATATTACATTGAAGGAAATGAGGGAAGATATTATTGAGAAAGTAATTAAACCTGTTATACCTGCCGAGCCTGCTCGATGAGGAGAGTATTGTTTATCATATCAACCCGACGGGCCGTTTTGTTATCGGCGGGCCGCAGGGTGATACGGGACTGACAGGCAGGAAGATAATTGTTGATACTTACGGCGGCGTGGGAAGCCACGGAGGGGGATGCTTCTCCGGCAAAGACCCCTCAAAGGTAGACAGGTCAGCTTCGTACATGGCCCGGTATATTGCAAAAAATATAGTTGCCGCCGGCATTGCGTCGCGTTGCGAGATACAGCTGGCTTATGCAATTGGCGTGCCCCATCCTGTGTCTGTATTTGTCAACACCCTGGGCACCGGAAAGATCGACGACAATAAGATATCGGAACTGATAACGAAAAATTTTGACATGACGCCGAAAGGCATTATCGACAAGCTGGCTCTGAGAAGGCCTATTTACAAGAAAACTGCAGCATACGGTCATTTTGGCAGGGAAGAAAAAGAGTTTACCTGGGAACACACGGACATGGCGGAAACCCTGAAAAAACAGGCCGGAATATAAAGGAGGATGCATGGCAAAGCACGATGTAAAAGATGTCGGGCTCGCTAAGAAGGGGAAGCTGAGGATAGAGTGGGCTGCCCAGGAAATGCCTGTATTAAGGAGCATTACAGAAAGGTTCGCAAAAGAAAAGCCCCTCAAAGGAATAAGGGTGGTAGCCTGTCTTCATGTCACGACAGAAACGGCAAGCCTAATGGAGACACTTAAAGCAGGGGGAGCTGAAGTTGCGCTCTGCGCATCCAACCCGCTAAGTACTCAGGATGATGTGGCGGCATCGCTTGTGAAGAATTCAGGCGTTTCCGTTTTTGCCATAAAAGGGGAAGATACAAACACCTATTACCGTCATATAAAGGATGCCTTGGCCCTTAAGCCGCAGATAACCATGGACGATGGAGCCGACGTGGTTTCAACGCTTCATAAAGATGCCAAACACCTGCTTAAGGGAGTTATCGGAGGCACCGAAGAAACTACTACGGGCGTTATACGTCTGAAGGCAATGGCGGAAAGCGGCGCGCTAGGGTATCCCATAGTTGCAGTAAACGATGCCTTTACAAAGCACCTTTTTGACAACCGTTACGGCACGGGACAGAGCACTATGGATGGGATAATAAGGTCAACTAACAGGCTGATTGCAGGCTCTGTCTTTGTAGTGGCCGGGTACGGCTGGTGCGGCAGGGGCGTTGCCATGAGGGCAAAAGGTCATGGTGCAAGGGTTATAATTACAGAAGTAGACCCTTTAAAAGCCCTTGAAGCTACAATGGACGGGTTTGAATTAATGCCGATTCTGGAGGCAGCAAGGATCGGTGACATTTTCGTTACTGCAACCGGGGATATCAAGGTTATTTCCAAGAATTGCTTCTCCGTTATGAAAGATGGTGCCATTGTCTGTAATACCGGCCATTTCAATGTTGAGATTGATATCGAAAGTCTTGCGGCAATGTCTAAGGCCAGAAGGACGATGAGAGATTTTGTGGAAGAGTTTACACTCCGGAACGGCAAAAGGATTTACCTCCTCGGAGAGGGAAGGCTTATCAATCTGGCTGCTGCCGAGGGCCATCCTTCAGCGGTCATGGATATGAGCTTTGCAAACCAGGCATTGTGCTCGGAGTTTATTGTAAAGAATGGAAAGAAGCTTGAGAAAAAGGTGTACGGCGTACCCGAAAAGATAGACAAGGAAATAGCCAGGCTTAAGTTAAAGGCAATGGATATAGCAATAGACACACTTACCCCTGAGCAGAAGAAATACCTGCAAAGTTGGGAAATGGGAACGTAAATCAACCGGGAGGGGGGCGCTGTGTTCCCCCTTTTTTTAACCATCTTTAAGCACCTGGCAAAAAAATATGATTAATGCCTAAAATCAACCTCAAAGCCCTCTCAAAACAGGAACTGGAATCCTTCATCAGGGAATCGGCACTGCCTTCATTCAGGACAAAGCAGCTTCTGCACTGGATATACGAAGAGCATGTCAGTTCTATTTCAGACATCACCGAACTCTCAAAAGAGCTGCGTGAAAGGCTTGCTGAGAAGGCATTTATAAGTAATCTTGAAGTACTTGAACGGAAGGCATCCGGGGATGGGACAGAAAAATACCTCTTCGGTCTTGAAGACGGCGAAAGCATTGAAAGCGTGCTTATTACGGATGAAGACCGGTTGACGCTGTGCATTTCCTCTCAGGTGGGGTGTGCCATGGGCTGCAGCTTCTGTCTTACAGGCACAATGGGGCTTAAACGGAACCTACAACCCCATGAGATAGTGGATCAGATTATTGCTGTGAGCCGGCTGATCGAGCCGCGAAAGATTACCAATATCGTTTTTATGGGCATGGGAGAGCCACTGGCGAATTTTGGTAATGTTGTCGAGGCCCTGAGGAGAATAACAGGAGGGATGAAAATATCTCCCAGGAGGATTACCCTTTCCACATCGGGGATAGCTCCTAAAATCCCTGAACTCGCAGTCGAAGCTGCAAAGGTGAAGCTTGCAGTCTCTCTTAACGCCACGACCGATATGGTGCGGGATTATATAATGCCGGTGAACAGGACATGGCCGCTCAAAACCCTGATGGACGCATGCCGCAAAGTCCCCCTTCCGGCACGGGGGAGGATCACTTTTGAATATGTCCTTTTAAAAGATGTCAACGACACGCAGGAGGATGCAAAGAGGCTTATACATCTTTTAAAAGGAATTCCATCGAAGGTGAATCTTATACCATTCAACCCTTATCCCGGTTCGGACTTCGGAAGGCCCGATGAAAAGAGTGTGCTGGAATTTCAGAATATTCTGTTGAGTGCACACATTACGGCTATCATCAGAAAGAGCAAAGGGCGGGATATATCGGCGGCATGCGGGCAATTAAAGGCTGGCAGGTCAACTGTGAAACTGGAGAACAATTCGTGTCGTTAATTTTTTTTAAAGAAAAAAATATTATCATCGGCGTACTTATGACCGCCGTTATATTCATGATCGATCTTCAATCTCCCTTGTGGTATGACGCATGGGTGCTCTACCTTATTCCCTTGTTTTTCATGTACCAGTCTGCCAGGCGGCCCTATTTATACTCTGTGATCGTTACACTGCTCACTGCCGCAGGTTTGTTTTTTCCCCATGCGTATAGCGATAGCACACCTTTAATGCATTCCGCGGTAAACCGTATCACGGGAATATGTGGAGGATGGGGAGTATCAGTGCTTCTCATGCGGCTCAAACACCTGCATGTCTCACTGCTCCAATCCCACAATGAGCTTGAGAAACGTGTTGAGGAAAGGACCGATGAATTATCGCAATCTCTGGGAGAAAAAGAAATACTTCTCAGGGAAATCCATCACCGGGTAAAGAACAACTTGGCGGTCGTGTCAAGTCTCCTTTCTTTAGAGGCCAGAAAAATAAAGGACGCCGGTGTGAAATCCCTCTTTGAAGAAAGCCAGCAGAGGGTCAGGTCCATGGCCCTTGTTCACGAAAAGCTCTATCAGACAAAAGATTTATCAGCCATTAATTTTGAAAGCTACATCAAGTCAATGGTTTTAGATATCATCAGCATGTACCGGATAGATACGAGTGCAATCACCACAGAAATCAACATTGGGGACATTGAACTTGACCTTGAATCAGCCGTACCATGCGGCCTGATAATCAACGAACTCCTCACAAATGCCTTCAAACACGCTTTCCCTAAAAATGGAAGAGGGGTATTAAGCATCAATTTTACGAATACTGACGGCACCTACACACTGATAATCAAAGACAACGGTGTCGGCCTGCCGGAAGGTTTTGATTATAGGGAGGCGGACACCCTGGGCTTTCAGCTTGTCGATATTTTAGCAGGACAGCTTGGAGGAACCCTCGAAATCAAATCAGACAAGGGAACAGAAGCAATTGTTATCTTTTATAGTGCACTCTTGACAAAAAGTTGTAAAATGAGCTAATTTATTTACTCGCTCTTTGATAATTGCTAAATACATGCGTGATGAACTACAAAATGCTTCAGTAACAAAGCTTCGATTTTGAAAATTCAGGAAAACATTTGAGAGTTTGATCCTGGCTCAGAACGAACGCTGGCGGCGTGCTTAACACATGCAAGTCGAACGGGGTTATATTTGTAGCAATACAGATATAACTTAGTGGCAGACGGGTGAGTAACACGTAGGTAACCTACCCTCGAGCGGGGGGCAACTCAGGGAAACTTGGGCTAATACCGCATAAGACCACGGACTGGGATGTTTGTGGGAAAAGGAGCAATCCACTTGGGGATGGGCCTGCGGCCTATCAGGTAGTTGGTGGGGTAAAGGCCTACCAAGCCAGAGACGGGTAGCCGGTCTGAGAGGACGAACGGCCACACTGGAACTGAGACACGGTCCAGACTCCTACGGGAGGCAGCAGTGGGGAATTTTGCACAATGGGCGAAAGCCTGATGCAGCGACGCCGCGTGGAGGACGAAGGCCTTCGGGTCGTAAACTCCTTTTGTAGGGGAAAATAATGATGGTACCCTATGAATAAGCCACGGCTAACTCTGTGCCAGCAGCCGCGGTAAGACAGAGGTGGCAAGCGTTGTTCGGAATTACTGGGCTTAAAGGGCGCGTAGGCGGTGGTATAAGTCTGAGGTGGAATCCTACAGCTTAACTATAGGACTGCCTTGGAAACTGTATTACTTGAGTCGGACAGGGGAAGGCGGAATTCCTGGTGTAGCGGTGAAATGCGTAGATATCAGGAGGAAGGCCTGTGGTGAAGACGGCCTTCTGGGTCTTGACTGACGCTGAGGCGCGAAAGCGTGGGTAGCAAACAGGATTAGATACCCTGGTAGTCCACGCCCTAAACGGTGGGTACTAGGTGTGGGATCTGTAAGGGTTCTGTGCCGAAGGGAAACCATTAAGTACCCCGCCTGGGAAGTACGGCCGCAAGGTTGAAACTCAAAGGAATTGACGGGGGCCCGCACAAGCGGTGGAGCATGTGGTTTAATTCGACGCAACGCGAAGAACCTTACCTGGGCTTGACATGCTAGTGGTAAGAACCCGAAAGGGGGATGACCTTGGGGTAACCTAAGGAGCTAGCACAGGTGCTGCATGGCTGTCGTCAGCTCGTGCCGTGAGGTGTTGGGTTAAGTCCCGCAACGAGCGCAACCCCTATCCTGTGTTGCCCCGCAAGGGGATCTCTCAGGAAACTGCCAGCGACAAGCTGGAGGAAGGTGGGGATGACGTCAAGTCATCATGGCCCTTATGTCCAGGGCTACACACGTGCTACAATGGCTACTACAGAGGGAAGCAAGACTGCGAGGTGGAGCCAATCCCTAAAAGTAGTCTCAGTTGGGATCGGAGTCTGCAACTCGACTCCGTGAACGTGGAATCGCTAGTAATCGCGGATCAGCTACGCCGCGGTGAATACGTTCCCGGGCCTTGTACACACCGCCCGTCACACCACGAAAGCCTGTTGTACCCGAAGTTGGTGAGCCAACCCGCAAGGGAGGCAGCCATCGAAGGTATGGCCGGTAATTGGGGTGAAGTCGTAACAAGGTAGCCGTAGGGGAACCTGTGGCTGGATCACCTCCTTTCTAAGGAAAGATAATCGTAGTTCGTCACGCATGATTTAGATAAATAGGGTCTCGTAAAAAGTCCATAGGCAAGCTGCGCAAATGCTGAGGAATGAGGCGTGCTGATGGTACGTCGCAGTGACGATGCATGCAGCGCAACGCAGCATATGGATTTTTTACGAAGACGCTTGTGGGCCTATAGCTCAGTTGGTTAGAGCGCACCCCTGATAAGGGTGAGGTGATTGGTTCGATTCCAATTAGGCCCACCATCAAAACCAGGCAAAGGTTAAGGTTAAGACATGAGGAAAACAGAGTTTATTTTTTTCTTACCTCGACCTTAACCTTAACCTGGTTTTATTCGGGGGTGTAGCTCAGCTGGGAGAGCACCTGCTTTGCAAGCAGGGGGTCATCGGTTCGATCCCGTTCACCTCCACCAAAGTTTTATAGATATTGATCTTTGACAATGCAGGGGAAGAGAGAGAAGTAGAAGAAAGTCAAGGTAGGAAGGGCATATGGTGGATGCCTTGGCATCAGGCGGCGAAGAAGGACGCAGCGGGCTGCGAAAAGCCACGGGGAGTTGCGAGCGAGCTTAGATCCGTGGGAATCCGAATGGGGCAACCCACTTAGCGAAGAGCTAGGTATCATGCGATGAATAAATAGTCGTATGAAGCGAACCTGCCGAAGTGAAACATCTCAGTAGGCAGAGGAAAAGAAATCAAAAGAGATTCCCTTAGTAGCGGCGAGCGAAGGGGGAAGAGCCCAAACCCAGCCTACAACAGAAGGCAGGATACAAGAAGGCAGGTTGAGGCTGAGGTTAAGGTTGAGACAAAGAAGATATTAGTAATTCTTTGTTTTATCTTAACCTCAACCTTAACCTCAACCTGGTTTTGATTAACCTGTTTTGTGTTGTAGGTTGGGGGTTGTAGGACCGCGCGAGTACCATTTTACACATATAGCTGAAGAGGCATGGAAAGGCCGACCGTAGGGGGTGATAGTCCTGTAAGCGGAATGTGTGTAGGAGGGAAGCGGCATCCTGAGTACCACGAGGCACGTGGAACCTTGTGGGAATCTGGGGAGACCACTCTCCAAGGCTAAATACGGACCTGATGACCGATAGTGGACAAGTACCGTGAGGGAAAGGCGAAAAGAACCCTGGCGAAGGGAGTGAAATAGAACCTGAAACCATATGCCTACAAGCAATCAGAGCCTGAGCAATCGGGTGATGGTGTGCCTTTTGATTAATGAGCCGGCGAGTTACTGGCTGTAGCGAGGTTAAGGCCTTAAGGGCCGGAGCCGAAGGGAAACCGAGTCTTAATAGGGCGAAATAGTTATAGTCAGTAGACCCGAAGCCAAGTGATCTACCCATGGTCAGGATGAAGCGGAGGTAAGACTTCGTGGAGGTCCGAACCGGTGTTTGTTGCAAAAAGCTCGGATGAACTGTGGGTAGGAGTGAAAGGCCAATCAAACTTGGTGATAGCTGGTTCTCCCCGAAATGTATTTAGGTACAGCCTCAGAATAGTTGCAGGGGGGTAGGGCACTGAATGGGCTAGGGCCACGCAGGTGGTACCAAACCCAATCAAACCACGAATACCCTGTGAATGTTTTCTGGGAGTGAGACTGCGAGTGCTAAGATCCGTAGTCGAGAGGGAAACAGCCCAGACCGTCAGCTAAGGTCCCTAAGATAGTGCTAAGTGGTAAAGGATGTGGTGCTGCCGAGACAGCCAGGATGTTGGCTTAGAAGCAGCCATCATTAAAAGAAAGCGTAATAGCTCACTGGTCGAGTGGCACTGCGCCGAAAATTTAGCGGGGCTCAAGCACTACACCGAAGCTACGGAATCCTGTAAAGGGTTGGTAGGGGAGCATTCTGCGGACCTGTGAAGGTGAGTTGTGAGACTTGCTGGAGGGGGCAGAAGAGATAATGCCGGCATAAGTAGCGCAAAGGCTGATGGGAAGTCAGCCCGCCGTAAATCTAAGGTTTCCTGGGGAAGGGAAATCCGCCCAGGGTTAGTCGGTCCTAAGGTGAGGCTGAGAAGCGTAGCCGATGGATAGCAGGTTAATATTCCTGCACCATTTGATGAGCGTTACCACCGAAGGGGGGACGCAGGGGGATAGTGTGGGCCTGGTGATGGTTCAGGTCCAAGCGTTTAGGCTGGTGAGTAGGGAAAACCGCTCACTACTAAGGCTGAGGCGTGATGGGGAAGCCCGCAAGGGTGAACTTGCATGATTCCGCGCTGACGAGAAAAACCTCGTAGGGAGTTCATTGAGTGACCGTACCGCAAACCGACACTGGTAGATGGGTAGAAGATACCAAGGCGAACGAGAGACCCCTCGCTAAGGAACTCGGCAAAATAACCCCGTAACTTCGGGAGAAGGGGATCCTAGCAATAGGACGCAGTGAAGAGGCCCAAGCGACTGTTTACCAAAAACACAGGAGCCTGCTAACTCGCAAGAGGATGTATAGGCTCTGACGCCTGCCCGGTGCCGGAAGGTTAATAGGAGGAGTTAGCCGCAAGGCGAAGCCCTGAATTGAAGCCCCGGTAAACGGCGGCCGTAACTATAACGGTCCTAAGGTAGCGAAATTCCTTGTCGGGTAAGTTCCGACCTGCACGAATGGCGTAACGATTTGGGCGCTGTCTCGGCGAGGGACTCGGCGAACTTGAGATACCGGTGAAGACGCCGGTTACCTGCAGCTAGACGGAAAGACCCCGTGCACCTTTACTATAACTTGGCAGTGAGTTTTGGTGACACATGTGTAGGATAGGTGGGAGGCTATGAAGCGGGAACGCTAGTTTTCGTGGAGCCGACGTTGAAATACCACCCTTGTGTTACCGGGACTCTAACCTGCAGCCGTAATCCGGCTGGGGGACACTGTCTGGTGGGTAGTTTGACTGGGGCGGTCGCCTCCCAAAGAGTAACGGAGGCGTCCAAAGGTCTCCTCAGGCTGGACGGAAACCAGCCATTGAGTGCAAAGGCATATGGAGGCTTGACTGCGAGGCAAACAAGCCGAGCAGGTACGAAAGTAGGGCTTAGTGATCCGGTGGCACTGTGTGGAAGGGCCATCGCTCAACGGATAAAAGGTACGCCGGGGATAACAGGCTTATCGCGTCCAAGAGTTCACATCGACGACGCGGTTTGGCACCTCGATGTCGACTCATCGCATCCTGGGGCTGAAGTAGGTCCCAAGGGTTGGGCTGTTCGCCCATTAAAGCGGTACGTGAGTTGGGTTCAGAACGTCGTGAGACAGTTCGGTCCCTATCTGCTGTAGGCGCAGGAGACTTGAGGGGGGCTGTCCTTAGTACGAGAGGACCGGGATGGACGGACCTCTAATGTTCCAGTTGTCACGCCAGTGGCAATGCTGGGTAGTTATGTCTGGTAGGGATAACCGCTGAAGGCATCTAAGCGGGAAGCCCACCCCAAGATGAAGTCTCCCAGGGAGTAATCCCTCTAAAGGTCCGTGGTAGACCACCACGTTGATAGGCTGGAGGTGTAAGTGGAGTGATCCATTCAGCTGACCAGTACTAATAGACCGTGTGCCTTGACTATTTACTTCTTCTCCCCTGCTTGTCAAAATTTTTTGTTGCACTTATAGATATTAGTTTGTTATTATATATTTTCCGGTGGTTATACCGGAGGGGTCACACCCGTTCCCATTTCGAACACGGAAGTTAAGCCCTCCAAGGCCGATGATACTTTGACCGCGAGGTCACGGGAAAGTAGGACGCTGCCGGATCAAATTAGAAGGGCCCGGCTGAAACCGGGCCCTTTTTTTTAGAATAAAAGCGATTCGGCAGGTTATGATGTCACGGCTTGCTATTGATAAGAAGCGACAAAATGCTTGCAATAATCATAAGACTTGCCAAAGCGTAATAAGCAGACGTTTGCCCAAGGGGCAACTTCAAGTTGCAGACATTCACCGCCGCCCATGACAGACCATCAATGTATTTATCCATGACCCACCTTCATGATCTCCGTTTTTCTAGACTGCGGCTTCTCCGGTCTCGCCTGTCCTTATCCTCATGGCATTGTCTATTGATGAAACGAATATCTTACCGTCCCCAATCTTGCCGGTGCACACCGCCTCGCGAATAGCCTTCATAATGCCGTCAACCTCTTTGTCATTTACAACCAATACTACTCTCTTTTTCACCACGAAAGGCACTCTGTGCGTTATGCCGCGTGCCTTACGTTCAGTACTACCCTTTTGGCTTCCGTGACCCTCAACGTCTGAAATCGTGACGCCCGAATAGCCGACTTTTTCCAAACTGGCGCATACCTGGTTTACCTTGGTGGGGCGTATAATTGCCTCAATCCTTTTCATAGTGATCTCCTTTTAGATCAGCCATATTTTGATGCAAGCTTTGAGAAGCAAAAAACTTGCCAGCTTATAATTAGTTGAATTTAAAAAATACCCACTTTTTTGTTCCCCGACTTTTAGAACAAAGTTGTTCTTATGCTACAATACTGTGAGTAGTTGACTTTAAAATGTCTCACTTTTCCTATCAGTTTAACGTTCATATTTTATCGCATAAAGCGGTTGTATTCTCAGGCAGTCCCGCGTTGACATCAATTCAATTCGCAGCTATAATTGCAACTGAAATTGATTTGGCAAAGGACCTTATAATGTTCCTATCAGGTAGACTACTTACACTTGCTCTCATCATTGTTTTTCTGCTGTCCGGTTGCATCAAGGTGGGGCCGGATTTCCAGAGGCCGGATAGTCTGGTTTCGCCGGACTGGATAGAGTCTGGAGACGAGCGGTTGCGAAAACGGTCCGTGGAGTACCGCGAATGGTGGAAGGTATTCAACGACCCTTTCCTGGACCGGCTTATTGACCGCGCATACCGCGAAAACCTCACGCTGAGGATTGCAGGAATTCGTATACTGGAAGCCAGGGCCCAACTCGGCATTGCCATAGGGAATATCTTTCCTCAGACCCAGCAGGCTTCAGGTTCTGTGGAGCGTATCAGGACAAGTGAATCTTCTCCCCAGGCTATTCCCGTATATTCCCAGGACCAAATAGGGGTTAACGCAAGTTGGGAACTCGATTTTTGGGGAAGGTTCAGGCGGTCGATCGAGTCGGCCAATGCCACGTGGCTTGCCACAGTCGCCGATTACGATAATGCCATGGTCAGCCTTACGGCAGATGTTGCCAATTCATATATTGCGATCAGGACGCTCGAAAAACGGCTTGCCATTGCCAGAGAAAATGTGGAAACCCAAAAAGAGAGTCTGAAGATAGCCGAAGCCAGATTACGTTTTGGCACAGTTACTCAGTTGGATGTGGAGCAAGCCCAAACAGTACTCAACAACACCCTTGCTTCCATTCCTCTGCTGGAAACCCAACTGCGGCAGCAGGAGGATGCCCTTTGCGTATTGCTGGGAATTGCGCCCAGGGACCTGGCGGATTTAATCAAGGGGGCTTCTGAAATCCCTGTCTCGCCGCCCCAGGTAATTGCGGGTATTCCTGCCGACCTTCTCAGGCGCAGACCGGATATTCGGAGTGCGGAGTACCAGGCAGCTGCTCAGTCAGCCTTGATCGGGGTGGCCAAAGCTGACCTTTATCCAGCTTTCTCCCTGAGCGGGATGTTTGGCTTCCTGTCATCCAATTTTGATCGATCCGGACTCCCCGACATGTTCCAGTGGAAAAACCGCATGTTCCAGGCAGGCCCTTCATTCCAGTGGAATATTCTTAATTATGGACAGATCACGAATAATGTCCGTGCTCAGGATGCCAGGTTCCAGGAATTGCTTATCACATATCAAAACACTGTCTTGAGAGCGCAACAGGATGTGGAAGATAATCTGTCTGCCTTTCTGAGGGGCCAGGAACGGGCCAAGTATTTGGCCCTCAGCACTGTAGCTGCCAGGAAGGCCCTTGATCTTGCGGCCAAACAATATCGGCAAGGTATCATTGACTTCACTACTGTGCTGGTTGCACAACAGAGTCTTTTGAATGAGCAGGACAACCTTGCTGTTGCTCTGGGCAGCATTTCGAGCGGGTTGGTTGGAGTCTATAGATCTCTGGGCGGGGGTTGGGAAATCCGTGAAGGCAAGGAATTGGTGCCTCCCGCTATCAAGGAGGAAATGGCTAAGCGCACTAACTGGGGCGAATTGCTCGCGCCTGCATCATATAATCCTCCTGTATTGACTGATCCCAAGCCCTCAATCCGGCCCCCGGATTGGTAGAGGACGATAAAGGAGACCGAGCGTGAAGATCATAAAAATTGCATGCTGGAGCGCGTTGATTGTTTTTATCCTTATTGCAGGGTGCAGGGCAAAACAAGCCGCGCCGACTTTTCCTCCACCCAAAGTTACGGTAAAACAGCCGGAGCAGAGGATAGTGACCGACTATCTCGAACTGAGCGGAAATACCCAGGCTGTTAATACCGTGCAACTGGTCGCAAGGGTGCCGGGATACCTTGAAAAGGTCTTTTTTCATGATGGACAAATAGTCAAAAAAGGGCAAACGCTTTTTCTTATTCAGCAAAATACATATGAGGCCAGTCTTCAGCAGTCAGAGGGACAAGTCTTGGCACTGAAAGCCCAGTTGGAATATGCAGGCAGTCAGTTTATCCGCTATTCAGCACTGTTGCCGGAAAAGGCTGCTGCCCAATCCGATGTGGACAACTGGAAGTACCAGCGTGACGCTGCCATGGCCAACCTTAAAACAGCGGAAGCACAACTGGCCCTTGCCAGACTCAACCTGAGTTATACTCAGGTTTCCGCCCCTTTTGACGGGCGCATTGACCGGAGGCTGCAAGACCCGGGTAACCTTGTGGGCTCAGATGCCGGCAACTCTGTCCTGGCGCAGTTCAACCAAATAGACCCGATCTACGTTTATTTCACGATCAGCGATGCGGATTTGGCCCGGCTCATTAAGATTGCTCACGGGATCCCCGGAGGTGGCAGTGCCAAAGAATGGCCGGTATTTATCGGGTTGACTGATGAGAAAGACTATGCGCACCAGGGCCACCTAGATTTTGCTTCAATCAGCCTGGCTCCCACCAGCGGCACTCTCCTGATGAGGGGAGTTTTTTCAAACCCGTCAGGGAGGATACTGCCGGGACTGTTTGCCAGGGTGAAGGTGCCACTGGAGAAAAAGGCCGCTTTCCTGTTGCCTGATACTGCTGTCGGTAATGATCAGCAGGGAGATTATGTGTTGGTCGCGAACGAAAGACATATTGTGGAACGCCGCCCTGTTAAAACCGGCCCTGAGATTGACAGTATGCGGGTCATCGAACAAGGCCTTAACGGAGGGGAATGGGTCATTATCAACGGTATATTAAAAGCGGCGCCCGGACGCCAGGTCACTCCTCTGCGGGATAACGGATCGGGAATAAAATGATCTCGCGGTTCTTTATCGAACGGCCTGTTTTCGCAAATGTTATAGCATTGGTCACTATAGTAATCGGGCTTATATTCCTCAGTATCCTTCCTGTTGCTCAATATCCGCCGATCGCGCCGCCAACTATCCAGGTCAGCACGAGTTATCCTGGAGCGAGCGCCGAAGTCGTCGCGCAAACCATTGGAGTGCCGATCGAACAGGCAGTCAACGGCGTTGAAGGTTCCATTTATATGTCTTCTACCAGCGGCAGCGACGGCAGTTACACATTGACGATCACATTCGATGTGGGTACCGACCTTAATAAGTCAATAGCCCTG
Organism: Nitrospirota bacterium; assembly: GCA_963710375.1. Lineage (GTDB taxonomy): Bacteria > Nitrospirota > Thermodesulfovibrionia > Thermodesulfovibrionales > Dissulfurispiraceae > JADFXI01. The sequence goes on along the minus strand of CAVPZX010000002.1, from coordinate 679,817 downwards.
GTACAAAACCTGGTGAACAGTTCCCTTGCACAACTGCCCGGGGCCTCACAGCAACAAGGTGTCACCGTTAAGAAAATCTCTCCTAATATTTTGCTGGTTGTAAGTCTTTATTCAGACGACGAACGGTTTAACTCGGTTTTCCTCTCAAACTATGGAATTATCAATCTTCAAAACCCTCTGGCGCGTCTTCCCGGTATAGCTCAGGTGAGGGTCTTCGGAGCCGGCCCTTATGGCATGAGGGTCTGGCTCGACCCTGAAAGACTCAAGATTTTCGGTCTTACTCCTGCCGATGTCCTTACCGCTATTCAAGGCCAGAATGTCCAGGTAGCGGCTGGACAGCTTGGCGCTCCGCCTGTGCCGAATAATCAGGCATTGCAGTTAACCGTCACGGCCCTTGGCCGCCTCTCGGGTGAGGGCCAATTCGAAAATATAATTGTGAAAACCACTCCCGGACCAGCGCCGCAGATAGTGAGGATCCGCGACATAGGCCGTGTGGATTTGAGCCAGCAGAATTTCAGCCTCTATTCGAGATTTACCGGGCACAGGTCGGCCCAGGTAGTGGTTTTTGCATTGCCGGACGCAAATGCAATCTCTGTTGCCGATACTGTCTATAAGGCCATGGCCGATTTGAGCCAGACATTTCCGGAAGGACTCAAATATGCCATCCGGTACGATACCACCAGGTTCGTACGGGAGGCCATTTCAAAAGTTTATGAGACCCTTTTCATAGCCGGGGTACTTGTGTTGATTGTTATCCTCGTATTCCTGCAAAATTTCAGGGCTACACTGGTCCCGGCCACTACTGTTCCCGTCACCATTATCGGTGCTTTCATTGCGATAGCTGCTCTGGGCTTCACCATAAACCTGTTGACTCTGTTTGCCCTGGTCCTTGCTATCGGCATTGTGGTGGATGATGCCATCGTCATTGTCGAAAACAGTTCATACCATATCGAAAGGGGCATGCCGCCCAAAGAAGCAACGATCAAAGCAATGAACGAACTGACAGGACCTGTAATGGGTATTACCCTTGCCCTGGTTGCGGTCTTCCTGCCTGCTGCCTTCCTTCCCGGCATTACAGGACAGCTGTTCCGGCAATTCGCCCTGGTGATCGCTTCTACCTCTGTTATCAGCGCCCTGAATGCGTTGACATTAAAGCCTGTCCAGTGCGCCTTCTGGTTGAGGCCACGGGGGGACAAACCTCGCAATTGGTTTTATCGGGGATTCAATAAGGCATTTCAGTCATTGACAAGAATCTATATTTTGGCTGTTACACGCATGGTGAAAAGGCCGGTCCTCTTTATTGTTATCTTTGCCGTTGTAATGACTGCAACATTTCTTGTTTTTATCAGCCGCCCTACAGGTTTTCTTCCAACCGAAGACCAGGGCTACGGGATTATAGTCACCCATTTGCCGGAAGGCTCGTCACAGCCCCGGTCGAGGGAAGTTGCCGAGAAAATTAATACTATCCTGAAAAAGACTGCCGGCGTTGATTTCTGGGTGCATATAGGAGGTTTGTCTATTCTGGACGGCGCCAATGTCTCTAATTTTTCCACGACATTTGTAGTTTATAAGGACTGGAAGGACCGCGGCTCTTCATTAAGCCAGGATATTATAGTCTCGAACATCAACCGGGCGCTTGCCGGAATTCAGGAAGCACAGGCTTTTATTGTGATCCCTCCGCCTATCCGGGGGCTGGGACAAACGGGTGGTCTGCAAATGATGGTCGAAGACCGCGGCAACGTTGGTCTAAACGATCTCCATGAGGCCGAAAGCGAACTTATCCGGAACGGAAATTCCAACCCAGCCCTGCGGGGACTTATCACAACTTTTGTCCTGAACAGCCCGCAGCTATATCTGAATATTGATCGTACCAAGGCAGAGTCGTTACAGGTCCCATTGTCCAATGTTCTGAATACGCTCCAGTCTTACATGGGGTCTTCGTTTGTAAACCTGTTTAACAAATATAACCAGGTGTTTCAGGTTTATGTACAGGCCGACAGCCGCTATCGTCTGCAGCCCAGGGACATAAAAAACCTGAATGTCCGCAATCAAAATGGGGAGATGGTCCCACTTGGAAGCCTGCTTGAGATCAAGCAGGTCCAGGGCACTGAGTTGATTACCCGCTATAACCTGTACCCGGCAGCCGCTATTTTTGGGGCTGCTGCTCCCGGGTACAGCTCCGGTCAAGCCATCAGCACTATGGAGCGGCTGGCTGCCCAAGTGTTGCCGAATGGAATAGCTTATGACTGGACATCCACAAGTTACCAGGAAAAAAAGGTAGGCGCCCAGGCTTACTTCATATATGCCCTTTCCATTTTTCTGGTCTTTATGGTATTGGCCGCTTTGTATGAGAGCTGGACCTCGCCTGCGGCAGTTATATTCGTTGTCCCGCTGGCTCTGGTCGGGGTCCTTCTGGCCACTATGTTCAGGGGCTATGACAACAACCTGTATACCCAGGTGGGACTCGTATTGATGATTGCACTTGCGAGCAAGAACGCGATTCTTATCGTGGAATTTGCCCGGGATATGCACCGTGAAGGCATGAGTATAGAGGAAGCCGCAATAGAGGCTACACATCGAAGGTTCCGGCCAATTGTTATGACTTCATTTGCATTTATCCTGGGAGTGGTGCCGCTTGTGATTGCTTTCGGGGCCGGGTCGGCAGGCCAGCGGGCCATAGGCACGGTTGTTTTTGGCGGCATGATATCATCGACCTTCCTGGCTATCCCTTTTGTCCCGGTATTCTATGTTGCTCTGGAACGCCTGAGCGAACGGTTTAAGAAAGGCAAGTCCTCGCCAAAATGACTATACTGCCACTGTTCTTGCTTCCAGACAGTTCACTGCCGTAAGTCATAGGTAGCTTGACATATTCTGTCCCGACGTGTTAAAAATTACAGGTTTACGCCAAAACGGGTGCCTATAAAGTTGATTAGGCACTTTATCTTCCCTGCAATGGAGGAGCCTTCTATGTCTCTTGCAACATTTAAAGGAGGAATTCACCCGCCCGACAAGAAACAACTCTCTAAAGATAAAGCCATTTCTCCGGCAACCCCTCCCAAAAGAGTTGTCATTCCTCTATCTCAGCATATTGGAGCTCCGTGCAAACTGAGTGTTGTCATCGGGCAGGAGGTTAAAAAGGGGGAGGTTATCGGCGCCCCAGAGGGTTTTGTGTCCGCTCCTGTGCACGCATCGGTGTCGGGCAAGGTGGTTGCCATAGGCGAGTTTCCCCTTCCAACCGGCAAAATGACAAAATGTGTTGTTATCGAAAATGACGGCAAAGAGGAATGGGCTTCACTAAAAGATAATCCGGACTATATACGGCTTACCCCCGAAGAGGCTCAAGGGAAAGGTTAAAGACGCCGGCATAGTAGGGATGGGAGGAGCGGCCTTCCCTGCGCACGTAAAGCTATCTCCGCCAAAAGAAAAACCTGTTGATATCGTCATCATCAATGGAGCTGAATGTGAGCCGTACCTTACAGCCGACTACAGGCTTATGCTGGAGCGTCCAGGAGAGATTGTTGAAGGACTGAAGATACTGATGAAAATATTAAACGTGGTCAAGGGCTTTATTGGAATAGAAAACAATAAGCCGGACGCGATAAAGGCAATGCAGCAAGCGGTCTCTGGAGAGCCGAACATTACTGTATGTGCCCTTGAGGTGAAGTACCCGCAGGGTGCTGAAAAAATGCTGATCAAGGCTGTTTCAGACAGAGAGGTGCCTGCACGGGGTCTGCCCATGGACGTCGGGGTATTAGTGCATAATGTCGGCACCGCTATTGCTGTTTTTGAGGCGGCCCGATATGGAAAGCCTCTCATTGAGCGGGTGGTGACCGTAACCGGAGAAGGGATTAAAGAGCCTAAAAATCTTATGGTGAAGATAGGCACCCTTGTTTCAGACTTGATTGCTGATTGCGGCGGGTTCACATCTGAAGCTGCAAAGATTATATCCGGAGGTCCCATGATGGGGTTCTCAATCTATTCACTGGATGTCCCGGTAACCAAGGGGACGTCCGGCATTCTCGTACTGCCGGAAGAAGGGGTTGTTCATTCTGAGGAATTTGGCCCTTGTATCAGGTGCGGCAGATGCATAGACATTTGTCCGATGGGTTTGATGCCTTCGATGTTGAGCGTACTTGCTGAAAAGGGATTTTATGAGGAAGCAAAGGGATATGACCTTTTTGACTGTTTCGAATGCGGCTCCTGCACCTATGTGTGCCCGTCAAAGAGGCCTATTGTTCAGTTGGTAAGGCTTGCTAAATCGCAGGTAAAACCGTAAAAAACAGGTTAAGGTTAAGGTTAAGAAAAGATAAAAACATTTCTGATGACTTACAGCAGTTAGTTTTTTGTTTATGACTCAACCTTAACCTCAGCCTTAACCTGACGTTTGAGAGGAGTTTTATGGAAACGGCAAAAAAAGAGCACGAACTAATTATATCAGTAAGTCCTCATATAAAAAGCGAAGAAACCACCAGCAGGATCATGTGGAGCGTGGCAGCTTCGCTCACGCCTGCAGCTGTAATGGGAGTCTATTTTTTCGGTCCCCGCGCCGCTTTTATCCTCGCCCTTACTATTATCAGTGCTCTGGCCGCTGAATATGTGTTTCAGCGGATACTAAACAGGAAACAGACACTGAGTGACGGGAGCGCGTTTGTTACAGGCCTGCTGCTTGGAATGAACCTGCCTGCGTCAGTACCGTTTTATATTCCGATTATAGGGTCTTTTGTTGCGATACTTATAACCAAGCAGCTTTTCGGTGGACTCGGTTTCAATGTCTTCAATCCGGCATTAATCGGGAGGGCATTCCTGCTTATTTCATTCCCGAGGCTTATGACCATCTGGACAGAGCCTACAGCGGCCTTTGTGGGCCTTGATGCAAAGACCACAGCTACGCCGTTGGGTATCCTGAAAGAAGAGGGCGCCGCCAAGCTGATGGAGCTTTTTGGAGATAAAATAAATCTTTACACACAGCTGTTTTTAGGGCACCGGGCAGGCTCAATAGGCGAAACATCTGCGTTTGCCTTGATTATCGGCGCTGCTTTTCTTCTGTATCGCGGATATATATCATGGGAAATACCGGCGTCGTTTCTGGGTACGGCTGCACTCCTTGCATGGGTGTTCGGAGCAAAAGGCGCGCTCTTTGCCGGGGACCCGCTGCTGCATCTTTTAAGCGGCGGTATGCTTATCGGAGCTTTTTTTATGGCAACTGATTATGTTACCTGCCCCTCAGTCAAGAGGGGGCAGATTCTATTCGGAGTCGGCTGCGGTTTCCTGACAATGCTGATAAGACTTAAAGGCGGGTATCCCGAAGGTGTCATGTTCGCCATCCTGATAATGAACTGTTTCTCACCGCTTATTGACCGGGGCTTCAGGACCAAAGTCTTCGGCGCCAGAAAAGAAATACCGGCAAAGGAGACTAAGAAATGACCGGCAAGGACATTATCAAAATAACATTGAATCTTGTAATTGTATATATTATAGGCGGGCTTATCCTTGCAGCAGTTTATGCCAAAACATCGCCGATAATATTCAAAAATGCTGAGGCCGAAAAACAGGCAGCGCTGAAAAACCTCATTCCGGATGCCGACAATATTGAAAAGATGGGCGACTTGATGTCACATGACAAACATGTCGAATATTTTGTTGCCAGGAAGGGCGGCAACATTATCGGATATATAGTACAATCCTATGGCAAGGGCTATTCGAGTTATATTAACACCCTTATAGCAGTTGACAAGAATTTCACGGTCGAAAAAATAAGTATCCTTCATCACGAGGAAACTCCCGGGCTTGGGGATGAAATAGACACCGATTCTTTTCAGCGCCAGTTCAAGGACAAAGACCTCGATCACCTGAAGGTTGTCAAGACAGAGACAAAGGACTACATACAGGCTATATCAGGCGCAACTATTTCGAGCAGGGCGGTTACCGAAGATGCAGTAAAGCATGGGGTTGAAGCCCTCATTACTGCGGTAAAAGGAGGCGGAGGGAATGTCGAGCACAAGCAGAGTTAGTTACTGGGAATTAATAAAGAACGGCATTACTAAAGACAACACTATTTTTAAACTTGCCTTGAGCCTTTGCCCGTCTATTGCAGTTACCAACAAGCTCGAAAACGGTGTGCTGATGGGAGTAGCGGTATTGTTTGTTCAGGTAACGGTGAACACAACGATCTCCCTTATGCGAAAAGTGATTCACCCCAGAGTGAGGCTGCCTATTTTCATGCTTGTTATCTCAGGCTGGGTAACAGTCACCTCTATGCTGATGAATGCATTTACGCCTGAAGTATACAAGCAGATGGGTCTCTATATACAATTGATCGTCGCATTCGCTTCCATTCTTGCCCGTGCGGAAATGTTTGCGAGCAAGAACACTGTTATGCCGTCCATGTTCGACGGCATAGGGATGGGGCTTGGCTTCCTGTTCGCCCTTACAGTAATCAGTTTCTTCAGGGAACTTTTGGGCAAAGGGTCGTTGTGGGGAATCCCAATCGTCCATGCAAAACCGTTGTTAATTATGATATTGCCTGCAGGCGGTTTTTTTGCGGTCGGGATATTGATGGCGTTTTTCAACTGGATTGACATCCGATTCTTTAAAAAGAGCCCGTCAGGCTCAGCGCATTAAGGGCAAAGGGGTTAGAGACATGGGTCACGATTTTACAAGGATTTTTGAACTTATCGTATCGGCGTCACTTATAAATAATTTCGTTTTCACCAGGTTCCTGGGTCTCTGCATATTCTTCGGCGTTTCAAAGAAAATGGAAACCGCTGTAGGCATGAGCATAACTTTTACATCTGTTATGATGATCAGTGCCGCAGTCAGCTGGCTGATTTTTCATTATGTAATGATACCTCTTGACATTACATTCCTGAAGATAATTGTCTTTATCGGGGTCATTGCCGGCCTGGTGCAGGCCTCGGATACTATAATGAGGAAGGTGGCTACCGCTCTTTATTATAAACTTGGCATCTATCTCGCGCTCATATCGACCAACTGCATTATCCTTGCCGTGCCGTTGATCAATGCCGATGAAAATTACACCTTTATTCAGAGCCTTGCTTTCGGTCTTGGCTCCGGTCTCGGTTTTGCTCTTGCCCTGATTATAATGGCGAGCATAAGGGAAAAGCTGGAACTTGCCGATGTCCCTGCTCCTTTCAAGGGATTGCCAATGGCGTTCGTAGTAACAGCCCTGATAGCACTGGCCTTTACCGGCTTCTCAGGATTGATAACCCTTTAAGAGTTGTGCGCCCGGTGTCAAGCGCATGGAGCAAATTAGAAAAGCAAAGTGGATTTGGGATAATATAGTATTTGGAGGTTGCTTACATGCATGAATTTCAAAAAATAATTGCTGACCTTATGGGTATATTTCAGCTTGCAGGTATATCTCATTTTATCCTTCCCCATGTTGAAGCAGGGGGGGGTACGGATACGGGGGGGCATGTCGATATTGTTCCTTTAATAAAGTTCACTCTGATTTTTCTCGCCGGCATCAGCACTGTATTCGGTCTTGGCCTTGCCTTTGCCGCAAAACGATTTGCCGTTAAAGTCGACCCGAGGGTGTCGCAGGTGTTAGACGTCCTGGCACATGCTCATTGCGGAGCTTGCGGTTATGCAGGCTGCGAACAGTACGCGGAGGCAGTTGTCAATAACCCGGATGTTCCGCCTAATCTCTGTATTCCTGCCGGAGCAAAGGGAACCGAGGCAGTAGCATTGATAACCGGGAAAAAGGCTGATATAAGAGAACCCCAATTCTCACGAATTATGTGCCAGGGGGATTGGACTAAATCGAATAGAAGATTTAAATATGAGGGCGTTCAGGATTGCAGGGCTTCTGTGCTTGCTGGGGGAGGAGACAAGTCTTGCATCTACGGATGTCTTGGCTACGGGACTTGTGCCCGAGTCTGTCCTTTTGGCGCAATAACCATGAGTGAGACCCACATGCCCGTTGTCGATATCGCCAAGTGTACCGGGTGCCGTAAGTGCGAGACAGCATGTCCTAAAAGGGTCATTGAAGTTCTGCCTGGGTCAAAGGCTGTGCTCGTATCCTGCCATTCAAAGGACAAGGGTGGAGAGGTACGGAAAAACTGTCAGATCGGCTGTATCGCATGCGGAAAATGCGTAAAAGTTTGTCCTTTTGATGCACCGAAGATTGAGAATAATCTCTCGCGTATCGATATCGCCAAGTGCAGGGTATGCGGACTCTGCACGGATGTGTGTCCCACCCATGCAATTATTGATTTTATTCACTACAGACCCAAAGCGGTTGTTACCGACAAATGCATAGGATGCCAGATATGCGCCAAAGTTTGCCCGGTAAATGCTCCAAGCGGCGAGCCTAAGAAAATGTATACCATTGCGCAGGAAAAATGCATCGGCTGCGGCATATGCACAGCAAAATGCCCTGTGCAGGCGATTGAAGGCACCTTTAATACAGCAGACGTGCTTGCGGCGGCAGCAGCCAAAAAAAAGCAGAAGGCCGAAGCAGCATAACTTCTTTTTATTTTACCAGATGATTGTCGGGAGGGTTCTTGACTTTTATATTTCACTTAGGTTACAAATATATCCGTATGAAAAAAACTGATTTTTTAGGCGTATTGGCAGTTTTTTTAGGCTTGTTTATTTTTGCGGCTTTACCGGCCACTGCCGACGTGACAAAAGCCCGGCCTGCAGAGCCTGAGAACTTTCAGGAAAATCTCGTTGAAAAGGCGCCTGTGTTGCCCGCCCAGTTACCACAGGGCGCTCAGACTGAACCAAATAAGACAATAGCTGCAACAGAAACGCCTGCTGACAAAAATGTCCCTTCTTCTCCAGACCCTCAGACTGAACCATGCGAGTAACGATCCTGCGGTGGGCGTTCCTGCGCCGGCAGTAGATAAGCAGGCTGTTGCAGCTGTCCCTGACAATGATAAGAAGGAAAAGAATAAAGCCCCGCTCAGTGATGATTCATATGCATCAAACGAAACAGCTCTGAAAGCGATAGAAAAAAGTGTCGATCTTTTTAAGGATGGCATAAAAGAAAGGTTTACAGTTTATCTTGAGAGATCGGCTCAATACATAGAAATAATGAAAGAAATACTGAAGGGTAAGCACCTTCCTGAAGAGCTTGTGTTTCTGCCGATTGTGGAAAGCGGGTTTAATCCTAATGCATACTCAAGGGCTAGGGCAGTAGGGCCATGGCAGTTTATTGCTTCCACAGCGAAACGTTACGGTCTGGTAATTGATTGGTGGCGTGATGAACGGAAAGACCCGGTAAAGTCGACAGAGGCGGCTGCGGAATATTTAAAAGACCTTTATAAAATGTTCGGTTCCTGGAACCTGGCCCTCGCAGCATATAATGCCGGCGAGGGGAAGATTTCAAAAGCACTCAGGAAAAGCGATTCGGACGATTATTGGTCGCTTCTCAACACGAAGCAGATACGAAATGAAACAAAACAGTATGTGCCGCGCTATATCGCTGCTACAATGATCGCCAATACCCCAGAGGAATACGGTTTTGATAACCTGGATTATCGCGAACCGTTCGAATATGATGAAGTGACTGTCGGCTCGCCGCTTGATATCGACGTTATTGCCAAGTGTGCAGAGTGCACAGAAAAAGAAATCAGAGAAGCGAACCCTGAACTCAGGAGATGGAGTACACCACCCAACGTAGCTGAGTACACGATAAGAATTCCGGCAGGGAGCAAGGATATATTCCTGAAGAATCTAACCACAATACCCAAAGAAGAGAGGTTTACCGTTGAGCGGTATACACTGAAAAAAGGCGACACTATAAAGAAGATTGCCAAGAAGACGGGCATACCCATCTCGACTATTATAGCTATGAACTCTATGAACGGTTTGGAACACCTGAGATCAGGCAATATGATAACGCTTCCGCCCAAGGGAAAATTTTCCCCTGACCGTGATGACAGGGCATTAGTTCACAAGGTTTCTTATAAGAAAAAAATTAAGGGCGGGCACGAGCGCAAGAAAGGGCACAAGGGTCTGTCAAGAAAGACAGCTAAAGCAAAGGGCAAAAGCAGGGGCAAAACCAAAAGGGCGTAGCATTCTCTCAACTGTTCGGGTTTATAAAGGCATTTTTTCCCGCAGTGGCCGGCTTCCAAGATATCCATCGTTTTCTTTCTTGCTTTACATGTTTTTTGCGGCCATCAACGGTTATAAGGTATAGTAATATATGCTGTTCGATAATCTTGGTATTCCTGAGGCTGTTATTAATGGCATTAAAGCCGCCGGTTTCCTGGAGTGTACACCGGTACAGGCTGCTACACTGCCCGATGCGCTGAGCGGGAAAGATATAGCTGCCCAGGCCCAGACAGGCACTGGGAAGACTGCCGCATTTCTGATCGCTGTTTTCTCGCGTATGCTTGTTCAGCAGCCGCCAAAGCAGGCTTCGTCGCCTCGTGCTCTCGTAATTGCCCCAACCCGCGAACTAGTGACGCAGATTCATGATGAAGCCCTCCTTCTCGGCCAGTTCACCGCATTCAATATAATTCCTATCTATGGAGGCATTGACTATAATAAACAGCGCGCTGAGCTAAAGCAGGGGGCCGACATGGTCATAGGCACTCCGGGCCGTCTTATCGATTACCTGAAACAAAACATCTACAACCTTAAAAAGACCGAGTTCCTTGTGATCGACGAAGCCGACCGCTTGTTCGATATGGGTTTTATCAAAGATCTACGCTTCCTGTTACGGAGGATGTCGCCCTATACGAAGCGGCAGTCCATGCTTTTTTCAGCAACGCTGTCCTACCGTGTTATGGAGCTTTGCTACGAATACATGAACCTTCCTGAAAAGGTTTCCATCACGCCTGAACAGATAACTGTGAAAGAGGTCAAACAGGAACTTTACCATGTGGGGACATCGGAAAAGCCGGGCCTTCTGCTTGGCATATTGCGCGGCGAGAAAGCCGGCCGCATCCTGATCTTTACAAACATGAAAATAACTGCCGAGAGACTTGAGAGACTGCTCAAGGCGAATGGTATAAAAGCAGCCGCCATAACCGGAGACATTCCGCAATGGAAGCGCTCAGATATAGTTTCCCGTTTCAAGGCAGGGACCCTTCCTGTGCTGGTGGCGTCTGATGTTGCCAGCCGGGGACTCCACATTGATGGAGTCACTCATGTAATCAACTATGACCTGCCCCAGGACAGAGAAGACTACGTCCACCGTATAGGCAGGACTGCCAGGGCTGGAGCTGAGGGGAAGGCTATAAGCTTTGTCTGCGAGGAATATGTCTATGCCCTCGAGGACATAGAGAAGTATATCAAAGCGAAAATTCCGGTTGTTCCGGTGGAAGACGACATGGTAGTAAAGGACTACAAGCAGCCTGCAGCGTACTTCCCGGCAAAAAAACATTTCCGGGCGGCTTCAGATAAGTCACATAAAAAATCTCCTGGAGACCGTCATCAAGGAACCAAAAGGGAACATTCCAGCAAGAGCAAACGCTCCCCCAAAGGCGTTTAACTCCACAGAATGCATAGGAAGAATCGGGGAAGGGGCGAAAGAGTGAATCGGAGCAAAAGACTTTTCGCCGATTCGCCGATTCTCCGGTTCTCCCCTTCTATTTTATCGCGTTATTCGCTGCGCCCTCTGTGGTTGACTGCTTGTTGCTGAGCCGCCACCTTGCCTCATCGGCCAGGGGAGATTTTGGGTATTTGTTAATGAGTTCGTTATATTTGGCCTTGGCCTCTTCGGTTCTGCCCATTGATTCCAACGTCTTACCGCTTTCAAGCAGTGCCATATCCTGCAGCGGAGCATCCTTGATGCTTGATATAATGCCAAAGGTATTCACGGCGCTGTTCAGGTCACCCTTTCTGATATAGGTAATTGCCATCTTATAATAGGCGAGAGAAGTAATTTTAGGATCGGTGTACTGGTCAGTCAGCTCTTTAAGAGTTTTCAGGGTCTCGTCGAGATTGCCCAGTTCATAGTAGCAGTTTGCGATATTGAGAAGGGCAGTCGGGCTCTTTCTTACCGCAAAGGAAGCCTGGAACTTTTGGAGGGCATCTTTAAAACGGTCCGCAGGTGAAGCATATTGCGTCGCAGTTATGCCGGTGAATATTTTGAACCCCTCATATTCCATCTTTTCCGCCTTGGCAACACTTGCGCGGTGGTAAAGCACGAAGGCGCCGACAATTATTATTATCAGGACAAATATGAGAAGTGCATAAACAAGGGTACTCTGCCTCGACTGAAACTTTTTTCGTATATCGGCAACAGCCTCGCCTAGGTTGTCATCTCCTTGAGTTTTCCTGGAGATCCTTTTTTTAATTGCTTTGGGCATCTATTTACCTCCTAAGACTTTAGCATTTACTGCCTATGATTGCCCCCGGTCAAGCGCCTTTTCAACAAGCGTGCGGGCATGGTGAAATATATGCTCAACTGCTCTTTTTTCAATCCCTGCAGCCAGCAGAACACGTTCGGCAAAATCCTTTGTAATGAGGTCAGAAGGCGAATGGGCATCGGTATCTATGGTTAACTGGACACCGGTTTCCATCGCATGCCTCGCTACATATCCGTTTGATAGACTATGTCCTTTCCTTACTGTTATCTCAAGGGTTATTCCGGCATCTGCAGCAAGCAGCAGGTCTTCATGAGAGATAATGCCCGGATGTGCGAGAATATCTGCTCCTCCCTCAATGGCTGCCCTGTTCGTGCCTTCCGCCACCGGCTCGACTATGGTCTCCCCGTGGACAACTATTATTTGTGCTCCCAGCAACCGGGCCTCTTTTATTATGCCGGGTATTAACGCCGGCGGCACATGCGTTATTTCAGCGCCTGCGAGCACCGGAATAGGGAGGTGTTGACGCATGCTTTCGATTACCTTTACTATCCGGGGTACAATAAAATCAATATTTGACTGGTCAACGTGGTCTGTAATGGCCAGGGCGCTGTAGCCCTTTGCGACAGCCCGCCGGATGAGTTCAGCTGGAATAAGCTCGCCGTCACTGAATATGCTGTGAGTATGCAGGTCTATCATGGTATGGTTTTTAAGAATACATGAAAAAAAGAGCAAATGTAAAGGTTAAGGGCTCGCTAATAAATAACTTGCACATTGATGCATCTAAGCTTCAGGCCAGCTTTGCCCGATCCTCAGTCGCAAAATCCTCAACGTAGCGATGCTACGCCTGCGGTTTTGCTCAGTCGGATCAGCCAAATCTGACCTAAATCTGAGCGCCTGAATGCACAAGTTATTTATTCGCGAGCCCTATGGAATTGACAGCACTTGGCTGGTGCCCTATGATTTGAATATGGTTCCACCGCAAAGTAAAAAGACAAAGCTCGAAATAGTCCTTAAATGCGATACAGCCGGAAGCGTGGAGGCTGTCACCAATAGCCTTGCAGCACTGACCGTGACCGATGTCGATATCAGCGTTATCCACAGCGGCATCGGGGCCATCAGCAAATCCGATGTTCTTTTTGCCGAGACTGCAAGCAGGCTCATCATTGGTTTTCAGACCGGCGTTATGCCGTTCCTGGATAAGTTGTTAAGGGAGCAAAGGGTGGAGGTGCGCCTTTATGATGTGATTTACAATCTCATCGATGACATCAAGGCTATTGCCGGGGCCCTGGTCCCCCATTTTCCAGAGGAGCAGGTAATTGGCTCCGGCAAAATAATAGCCCTTTTCAAAAGCAGCAGGAAGGGTATCATCATTGGATGCGAAGTTATGGAAGGCGTTTTTTCTATTGGCGAACGCTTCCGCGTTATCTCTGCCATGGGGCCTGTTTTCGAAGGCACTATAGAGTCGCTCCATGTAGGAGATACAGCGGTAAAGAAGGTTGTGCAGGGACAGCTGGCCGGCATAAGAATAAAGCATTTCAGCAGTGCGAGGATAGGGGACCTGGTAGAGAGTTTTCGTCCTCCACCTCCGGTAAAGGCCCTCACATGGGAGCCGACAGGACAGGTTGTCCGGAAATAGCGAACCCTGACCTTCCTATTCCCCTGTTGTTTTATACACCTTATTATTAATCACATCATAGGCAGACAGGATACCGGTCATATATGCCCCGGTATCGACGCAGATTATTTTGCCGCTGTTGAAATTGGTGACTATGCTCTTTGGGGTGTGCCCTACAACGAGAGTTTTCTCTCCATCATAAGAGAATTCTCTGTCCCAGAGCAGATCTTCGGGAGTGGCGGTGCTCAGGTCTTTGCCGCGAGGGATGCCCCCGTGTACAAAGATGTGCGTATCGGTTTCATAATAAAGCTGCAGTGATTCGATAAATGGGATGAGGCATTCTCTAGAATTCCTTATGCCGCTGAAGCTGATTACAGTAGCAGTGCCTCCGTTTAAACGCCAAAAAAGCATTTCTTTTTCCGGGTCAGGATCTGTCAGCGCATTATAGGCAAGGTCCTCATGATTCCCTTTGAGGAGTACGACGTTATCGGGGAATTTTTCTTTCAGTTCGCTTAAATACTGGACTACCTCTTTGGACTTTTTTCCCCTGTCTATATAATCGCCGGTAAATATGAGCATGTCCTCATCAGGCGTGAACCTTATGATTTTTTCGACCAGCGTTTTGAGCAAATCAAAACAGCCGTGTATGTCGCCGACAGCAATCTGTCTTTTCAGCATAATGTCGTTATTGTAACAAATTACCGAAGACAGGAAACAAAGCCGTAACCCATATTATTCATAAATTTATACAAGGAGCAGTCAGGCCACAGTGCTTCACTCAACTGCCACCCCAAAGGTCTTCGACCTTTCGGGGACCCCGTCTTCTCGCAAGGCGTCCAGCCTTGCTCCGAGGCTATGACAGCCTGTGTCACCATCCTTGGTGTCCCTTAGGCTGTCAAAGTCCGCTCAGCACCATGTCCCGCCTGCTCCTCGTATAAATTTATGAATAATATGGATTAGTATATAATTACCTATGGACTTTAAATCCGTATTTTATTTGATCTTTTTCCTCTATATCCTTGAAGAGGCGTTTCAATACATAGTGCAATATCTCAATCTAAGGCACGTGGGGAAAGCCGGCACTAAAATACCGCCGGAGTTTGAGGGCAAGGTCGATGAGCGGATGCTCGAAAGGATGCAGGCCTACGAGAGGGACAAGGCAATGTTCGGTTTCGTTACCTCGCTGTTCGGAAATCTTGTCGTCATTGCATTCATCTTTGCCGGTCTGCTTGACCGGTATAATACCTGGATTTCGTCGCTTAACCTGGCCTTTATTTTTTCCGGATGGCTCTTTTTTATGCTTTTATATTATACGGATGAGATATTATCTACCCCTTTCGGCCTCCATACTATCTTCAGAATAGAAAACAAGTATGGGTTCAACACCATGACATTCCGTCTCTGGATATCGGATTTTATAAAGTCCTTGCTTATATCGACAGTCATGCTCTCATTGGTCATTTTTGTGGGTCTCTCGCTTATTCAATGGAGCCCCCGCTTCTGGTGGTTCTGGGTATGGGGCTTTCTTTTTATTTTCAGCATGATTGTTATGTATATAGCACCGTATGTCATTGAGCCGCTGTTTAACAAATTCAGTCCTGTTCAGGATGAGACGCTCAAGGATAAAATAATTGAACTGACAAAAAAGGCCGGCATTCAGGCAAGCAGGATATTGAAGGTCGATGCATCAAGAAGGAGCAGGCACACGAATGCCTACTTTACGGGGATAGGGCGGACAAAAAGGGTGGTCCTTTATGACACGCTTCTTGAGCATATGGACGCCAATGAAATTCTCTCCGTGCTTGCCCATGAGATCGGCCACTGGAAAAGGAAGCATCTGCTTAAGACGCTCGCTGTCTTTGAGATATTTTCATTTCTTGGTATATATGTTTCATATAGGATTATCCAAAGCGATATACTCCTTCATGTCTTTGGAATAGGTGCCGATACGCTTTTTGTAAAATTGCTTTTGCTTGGTTTTGTTTCAGGAATTTTCCTGTTTCCGCTGAGGCCGCTCGGCAACTTTTTCCTAAGGAGGAATGAGCGTGAGGCTGATCTGGCATCATACGAACTAACCGGGGATGCAGGGAGCATGGAGAGTGCCCTTATAAAGCTTTCAGAGGAAAACCTCTCCAATTTCTATCCTCACCCATTGTATGTCGCATTGTATTACTCTCACCCTCCAGTGAGCGAGAGAATACAGTATCTGAAAGGCCTCGCAGCGTCAACATTTAAAGTTGCCGGTAGAACTTAAATATCATTACGGCCAAATAGGGCCGGCATACGGGAAGAAATGTGTTCCTGGTGATGTATCTCTCAAGGAAGTTAGAGTGCCGGTGAGGTGATTTGTGTTGTTAGCATAATAATTTGCCACCCAGACATTGCCCGATGGGTCTATGGCGATTCCTTCCGGATTAAATCCGACTGTGTATGTATTAAGAAAGGTCCCTTTACTGTTTAATTCTGTAATTGTGTTGCCCGGCGTAGTGGTTGTACCGAAATTTGCAACCCACACATTGCCGGATGGATCTACGGCGATGCCTCGCGGCCCGATGCCGACGGTATATGTATTAAGCACTGCCCCGCTGGAGCTTAACTCTGTGACATTGTTGCTTCCGTAATTTGAAACCCAGGCATTGCCGTAAGCGTCAATAGCAACGCCATAAGGATTATTGCCGACTGTGAAGGGAGAAGAGGGAGCGGGTGTCACAGTCACTACAGACGGGGACGTAGTAAAACAAAACTGGCTGAAAGTCGGGATCATCTTTGTAACAGTGGTACCGGCAGTTGAGGTGGTGCCGTAATTTGTGACCCAGATATTGCCGGAGGCGTCTATAGCAATACCGTGCGGCCCCGTCCCAATGCCTTCGGCAGCGGTAAATTTACGGTACACAGTTTGTCCGGAGCCTTGAAAACCGTTAGGACAGGTCGTGGCATTAAATGCGGGCACGTTAAATTCTATCATTGTAACAGAGTTGTCGTCATAGTCTGCTGTCCAAATAAAGCCCAGATAGTCCAGGGCAATGCCAAACGGACTTGCGCCGCCGAATGATAATGTGCCATATGTGCTGTTGGACGCCCCGGCAGAGGTCAACTCTGTAACGCTGTTGACGCCGAAATTTGTCACCCATACATCACCGGAGGCGTCTATAGCAATGCTGGCTGGATTAGCGCCAACAGTAGGTGTTATCGTGGAATTGGAGGCGCCGCTGGAATTGGAAGCGCCGCTGCTATTGGAAGCACCGCTGCCATTGACAGATTCGCCACTACTTTGCGGAGCGTGGCCTCCACCACATTGTATGAATGCTGCGGACATTATAAAAGATAGAGATAAAACCAATACTGTTTTCAGTCCTCTCTTCATTATATTCTCCTATTTGGTTTATTCTTCTATAAATCAGGGTATTAAACCATACTTTGCGACGTCCCAATTTACCACAATGTATTCGTCTTGTCAACACGCACAGGAACGCGCGGGTCAGCTAATCTCGCGTGTAACTCTTATCATATCTTCATCATCATAGGAAAGCTTAAACCCGCTTGCCTGAGAAAGATGCAGCATCTTCGAGTTTGTTTTCAATATCTCCATCCAGATGAGCTTTATTCCTGATTGAGCGGCAACCTCGATGCAATAGTCCATAAGCATGGTGCCGATGCCGTGCCCCTGCCACCCATCGGCCACAAGAATTGCAAGTTCAGCGGTTTCAAGGTCAGGCATTTTTATGATTCTAATGTCGGCAATGATCTTTTCACGGTCCGGAGTTTCCCTGATTACTGCGACAAAGGCCAGTTCCCTGTCATAATCGATCTGACAATAGCGCACAAGCCGTTCATGCGGTATATCGGTCAGACGCTGGCAGAATCTGAACATAATGGTGTCATCGGAAAGCGACTTAAAGAGTCATAGATGAGCGGTTCATCTTCGGGCCGGATCGGCCTGATGCCCGCTGCTTTTCCGTCTTTGAGCACGACCTCTCTGACGTATTTAAAAGGATAGGGGCAGATAGAAAGGTGGGGAGGACAAATATCGTCTTTCATCTGTTCACATTCCTGCATTTGGTCTTTTTCGATCAGCATGGCAGCATCCCGGACCAGCCCCTCTTTGCCGGTGACGACGAAGGGGTTAATGTTCACCTCTTTTATGCAGGGGAAATCTACTATAAGATGAGAAAACCGTACAAGTGTTTCTTCGAGTAATCGCAGCATATCCTTATATACTTCCTGAGTCTGCATATATTTGAAAATCCTGGTTTCCTCCATCATGCGCCTTGCGAGCATCTGATTGAGCGGGGGAAGACCTACCGCATAATCTCCGACTGCTTCAAGAAGTTCTCCGCCTGTACCGAAAACGATTACTGCTCCAAAGGTGGGGTCTTTCCTGGCGCCGAATGCCAGTTCAAAGCTCTGTCTTAGGATCATCGGCTGGACTATGACATGCGCTTCCGGGTCCCCGATGTCAGCGGCCAGTTTCCTGATCTGCCTGAAGGCAAGTTGCACGGAAGACCTGTCTTTAAGGTTAAGGATTACCCCTCCCTTCTCCAGCTTATGAACAATCTTCTCCGAATCTATCTTTAGTACGACAGGGTATCCGATATTTTCGGCTGTTTGCATCGCCTCCTCTTCGCTCAGGGTCTTTCTGGTTGTGATGAGTGGAATACCGTAAGCCTGCAGGATCTCTTTTATTTCATTCAGTTCCAGAATGTATCTTTTTTCCTCTGATGCCTTTCTGAAGATTTCGAGCGTCCTGCCTGTATCAGGGGCGAAGTCCTTTAGAATCGCCTCGGGTGTTTCCTGCAGAAGCTGCAGATTATAATCATAGCTGTACATATAAATAAAACTTCTCACCGCCTGCTCAGGGGTGACAAAGGTAGGTATACCCTTTGCGTTTAAATACTCCCGGGCGGACAGCACCTGTTCATCACCCATCCAGACGGTAAAGAGGGGAACAAAGGGATTCCCCTGCAATGCTGCCGCGACTGCCCATGCTGTCTCGGTCGGGGCAGTGCCGAAATACGGTGAATGCAATACCAGCACACCATCAACGTTCGGGTCTTTCATGCAATGCTTAATTGCTGTCAGGTAGTCTTTAGGTGGGGCATCGGTATAGAGGCTGACAGGGTTCTGTGGCTGTGTTACTGAAGGTACTTCCTGCTTCAGGCTTCCGGTGGTCTCTTCACTGAGTATGGGCAGCTCACCATCAAGGCGCAACAATGCATCTACTGCAAGAACGGACGGGGCCCATGCATTTGAAATGATGGCTAACCGCTTCCCGTTCGGGCGGAGCTGTTTGGCAAGCGTCTCTACTATATAGAAGAGATCAAGAGTTTCATATATGCGCACTGCTCCCGCTCTCTTGATTGCCGCATCGTACACCTTGTCATCGCCGGCAGGAAACCCTGAATGTGTATGTGCCACCTGTGCCGATATATCGAATCTGCCTGACTTGACGACAACTATAGGTTTGGTGCGCGCAAAGCTCCTGACAGAGGTCATGAATGTACGTCCCCGCTGGATATGTTCGAGGTAAAGAACAATGGCACTCGTCCCGGGGTCAACGCCAAAAAAATCGATCAGGTCGGAAAACCCGAGGTCGAGCTTCGTTCCAAGCGAAACAATATAGCTGAAGCCTACATTCTTGCTCACCGCCCTGTCCAGGAGTGCGGTGGCAAGTGTAGCGCTCTGGGAAATAAACGCGATGTTGCCTTTCTTAGGCATTTTGGGAAAGAGGCTCATATTTAAATTTATACCCGGCCTGATAAATCCCAGCGTGTTAGGCCCGAGGACCCTGAAGTCATATTTAAACGAAAGATGCCTGATCTGAGATTCCAAAAGCTGCAGGTCTTTGACCTTGCTCTCAAAGTCGGGAGATATTATGGCTACGCCCTTGACTCGCTTTTTGCCGCACTCCTCAAGAGTGGGAAGGATATCGTCAATACCGACGGTCGTAACCGCCAGATCGACCGGCTCGGTGATTTCGCCGATTGATTTGTATGCTTGTATCCCCTGCACCGCCTCCAGCGAAGGATTCACGGGATATACTACTCCCTTGAATCCTTTGCCGATCATGTTCCTGAGAACAAGGTATCCTGTAGAAGCGGGGTCATCGCTCGCTCCGATAACTGCAATCCTTTTGGGATTGAAAAAAGATTCAAGATTTCTTATAGACATGATCGACTCCTTAGTGTATTGTTTGGAGGTTTCTGCATGCCGACAATTATATGGTATATTAAAACTGTATTTTTTACTATAAGGGCTCGTGAGCCCAAAAGGTAGGGTTTTTCATGAAATGCAGGAAGTGTAACGGCGAGCTTAGACTTGTTATAGGCTGAAAGTCGGTAATCCTGCGCTGCCTGGAGTGCGGCGGGAGTTACATGCTTTCAGAGTACATCAATGAAATCGATGACGAAACATGGGGCCTGATCGGGCAGCGACCATGCAGCCGCGTGTAAAGACGTGAAAAGTGAATGACACCAAGTATTCTACAAGGCATTTTTTTGGCCTTTACTATTCACTATTCACTTTTCACGTCTTTTGATTCACGATTCACGGTTTTTTTTGGGAGGGCGCCATTTCCAGCATTATAATTGACGGATATAATATCATAGGTCCTGACCACTACAATCTGGAGAAAGCTCGCGAGGACCTTATTGACCTCATGGTACGGTATAGGCTGATCAAAGGGCATGATATAACCATTGTATTTGACGGCTATAAGGCCGGTAAGGGCCATGAGAACAAAGCGGTCCGCGGGGGAGTTGCCGTCATTTATTCCAAGCTTGCCGAAAAGGCTGACGAGGTTATAAAGAGGATTATTACAAAAGATCGGAAGGAATGGATCGTTGTGACCTCGGACAGGGACATTGTTAACCATGCATGGGCGGTAAATTCGATCCCTGTGCCATCGGACGCATTTATCCGGATCGTGTCGGAAAAAGCTGCGGGAAACAAGGAGGGAACGGCAGGGGGGTCCGGATATGACGAGGATATACATGGGGAAACTGCTGAGTGGAAAGATTCCGGCGAGTATGACGAAGATGCTTTTGCCGGAAAGGGCAACCCTTATAAACTTTCAAAAAAGGAAAAGTCTGTCAGGCGGGCGCTGAGCAAGCTGTGAGATTATGTTATGGCTGCTGAAATTAAGACCCGCAGATTCTCTTAATATTGTTTTCAGTTTTTGTCTTCTTGTTTTGTCGGTAATTTATTCTGATGTCATCCCGTCCGCAGGGTATCTTGTCCTTCTTTATGCATCTTTAATTTTATTTCAGATTGCTCTTGTTTATCTTAGCAGGACCAATACTTTTTTAGCGCTGACGCATGACATGATTTTCCCTGTCCTCAGTGTGCTTATCATCTTTGACAGCCTGGGACTAATCGTGCATAACATCAATCCACACGATATCGACTACCTCCTCATAAGGATTGACTATCGCATCTTCGGCGGATACCCTACTGTTTTTCTTGAAAGGATGATCAGCCCGCTTCTTACGGATGTCCTGGAGGTAGCATACTCAACCTATTATTTTCTTCCCATTATCCTGGGCATTACACTAAAAGTAAAAGGGAAAAGTGAAGCATTTGAGAAATCGCTTTTCCTGATACTTCTTTGTTTTTATCTGTCTTACATAGGCTACCTGCTTTTTCCAGCGCTCGGTCCCCGGTACACAATGCAACACCTTTATGACAAAGAACTGGATGGTTTTTTAGTTTCAGGGCCGATACAGAACATGCTCAATCTGATGGAGGGAGTAAAAAGGGATGCATTCCCCAGTGGGCATACCGCGATTGCGCTATTAGTGCTTCTACTGGCATACCGTTACGATAGAAAGTTGCTCCGGTGGCTGATTGCTCCTGTGCTGCTCCTGACTTTTGCCACTGTTTACTGCAGATACCACTATGTGATTGATGTGATCTGTGGAGTCATGCTCACTGTTGTAACCTTGACTGCAGGTGAGGTATATTATAAAGCTTGGTTCCGAAGAAAAAATGGATATCCCCTATTCTAAAACCAGGGATGGTATAATTATAGAGGTTAAAGTTGACCCCCGGTCTTCAAAGAGGGGAATTGTCGGCGTTATGGACAATATGCTTAAGGTCAAACTTACAGCTCCTCCTGTCGGCGGCGCTGCAAACGAGCAGCTTGTAGAGCTTTTGGCCGAACAGTACGGCGTAAAGAAAAGCAGTATAACAATACTGCGGGGCGAGACATCGAGGAGAAAGACGGTGAAGATTACGGGGGTGAAGGATTGATCCAGAGCATGACAGGGTATGGGGCCGCTGAACGGAAAGGCTTTAAGGTCGAGGTGCGGTCTTTAAACCACAGGTATGTTGATGTCAGCGTCAGGATGCCTTCTTTCCTTATGGAGCATGAGATACCGGTCAGGAACTTGATTAAAGACCAATTTGCCAGGGGCAAGTTCGACGTAACTATATCTCTAACCGATAAACGGCAATTTAAGGTACGTGCCAACAAGGAACTGGCGAGAGAGATTTATGACACGATTTTGGATTTGCAGAAAACACTCTCAATTCCCGGATCTCTTGACATCGGTTTTTTGTCATGGTACCGGGAGCTTTTGCTCAGCGAAGAGACCGCTTATAATGCTGATGACCTTTATGACGCTCTGCGTGATGCGGTGACGCGTGTTGATGAAATGCGCAGGAAAGAGGGTGAGTCACTCAGAAAAGAATTAGAGTTCCATGCCGGCCGGGTAGAGTCACTTAGGGCTGAAGTGGAAGCGCTTTCTCACGGTATGTCGATTACCCATAAGGAAGTGCTGTCAAGGAAAGTCTCTGAACTGACCTCTGCTATACCAATAGATGAGACCAGGCTGGCACAGGAAATTGCCTTGCTTGCGCAGAAAAGCGATATTACTGAGGAATTGGCGCGGCTTCGGAGCCATATGCAGCAGTTTAACGCCTTCCTCTCGGGCAGTGAGGCTATAGGCAGAAAACTGGATTTTCTTATGCAGGAGATGTACAGGGAGGCAAACACTATTGCTTCAAAAGTGGATGATATTAGGATCATTAATCTAACTATTGAAATAAAGACAGGTATTGAAAAACTCAAGGAACAGGTGCAGAATATACAGTAGATGCATACTAACGGCATACTTATACATATAGGCTTCGGCAATGTAATACATTCTTCGAGGGTAGTTGCAATTATAAATCCGGGATCCTCCCCGATCAGAAAATTGCGGGAAGAGGCGCGCAGCAGGGGTAAACTCATTGATGCAACCGAAGGAAGGAAGACCAGGTCTATAATAGTTACCGACAGCGACCATATAATATTGTCCGCAATTCAGGTGGAAACCATATCACAGCGGGTTGCCGGCGTAAAGGATGGGGACAAAGCGATTGCGGATGAAGAGGAAGAAGGGTAGCCTGTTTGTAATGTCCGGCCCATCGGGCTCCGGGAAAACCACATTGTGCAATAAGCTCTGCGAATCTGTGCCAGGGGTGAGGCATTCTGTGTCGTATACGACCAGGGCGCCCAGGCCTGGAGAAATAAACGATGTACACTATACGTTTGTGGACAAAGACACTTTTCAGACAATGGCAGCTGATGGGGTGTTCGTCGAGTGGGCCGAGGTGCACGGTAATTATTACGGCACCTCAAAAAAGAGGATAGAAGAGCTGGCTGACGCCGGAATGGATGCGGTTCTGGATATCGATGTGCAGGGTGCTCGCCAGATAAAAAGGGACCTTTCTTCCGCCAAAGGCGGATGCGTGTATATATTTATATTGCCTCCCTCGATGGAGGTGCTCAGAAAGAGACTTGTGGAAAGGATGAGCGATCCGGATGAAGTTATTGGAATAAGGCTTAAAAATGCTATCATGGAGGTAAGGGAGTACAAAAGTTACGATTATGTTATAGTAAACGATATAATGGAAGTTGCGTTCAAAGAGCTGGTGTCGATTGTTGAAGCGGAACGGGCGAGTGTAAAGAGAATCGATCACGAGTGGATACAGAAAAACTTTTTGGAGGAGGAAGTATAAGGTGGACATAATATCATTGCCTGTCGAATATGACAAGAAGGAGATTGACAGCAGATACAGGCTTGTAGTGATTGCCGCACAGAGGGCCCGCGAGCTTTCGCTTGGCGCAGCGTCAAAGATCCAGACAAAGACAAAAAAAGTGACCACTATGGCGCTTCTTGAGGCCGTCGGCAATCACATTGAATTCCTGACCGGCCCCGATGCCATTGCCGCAAAGGAGAAGTCTGAAAAGATCGATTACAAGAAACTGATCGAGGAGAAGCGGAGGCCTATGGAAGACCTCTCAGAACTTGAGAAAGACCTCAAGGTATACCTCCACGAAAAGGGGTCGCCTGAGAAGGCGCTGGAAGATCTGTTCAGCGAAGGAGAGGAAGCAGAGGCCGAAGCCGATGAAAGCGAAGAATAACAGTGCTTAAAGGCAAGTCTATACTTTTAGGAATTACCGGAAGTGTAGCTGCCTATAAGGCCATTGATCTCATCAAAATACTGAAACAGGAAGGGGCCTCTGTCAGGGTAATAATGACAGAGGCCTCAAAGCGTTTTGTTACACCCCTTTCAGTTGAACTGGCGGCCGGCGAACATGTTTATGCTGATATGTTTGAGTTCCCGCTTTCTCATGTTAGTCTTCCGTCAAGCGCCGAGCTGTTTATAGTTGCCCCTGCAACGGCAAACAGCATAAGCAAATACGCTCAGGGGATTGCCGATGATATGCTCAGTACAACGCTGTTGGCTTTCAACGGTAAGGTAATCATGGCTCCGGCTATGAATTGGAGGATGTATGAGAACCAGGTCTTTCAGAAAAATCTTCATTACCTCACTTCTCTTGGTGTACACTTTATAGGGCCTGAAAGGGGGCCTCTGGCTTGCGGTGAAGAAGGCATAGGCAGGATGACAGACAACGAAAAGATTCTGGAATGTGCAATAGCTGCCCTGACTAAACAGGACCTGGCAGGCGAACAGGTGCTGGTGACTGCGGGGCCGACAAGAGAGTACCTCGATCCGGTGCGGTATATTACCAACAGGTCTTCGGGCAAAATGGGGTATGCCCTCGCCCGGATTGCCAGAAGAAGAGGCGCCGAGGTTACTCTGATTAGCGGGCCGGTTTCGATAACGCCTCCTGCGGGTGTCGATATTATCTTTGCCGAATCATCTGAGGACATGTATAGGGCGGTAATGGACAATATCCCCATGTCAACTTTATTCCTGATGGCTGCTGCAGTGGCGGATTTCACGCCGGCCGAATCGAAAAACAGCAAGATAGAGAAGAAAGATAAATTTTCCCTTAATCTCCTGAAAACTACCGATATCCTTGAAGCTGTGGGAAAACTAAGGCAACGTCCTTTTGCCGCCGGCTTTTCTGCAGAAACAGGCCCCAGGATTGATAGGGCTCGCAGAAAGCTTACTTCAAAGAATATCGACATGATTGTTTTTAACGATGTATCAAGCAAAGACGCCGGTTTTGATGTTGATACCAACGAGGTGGTAATCATCGACAGGGAGCGCGAGCGCAAGCTTCCGGTCATGGATAAAGAGGATGTGGCCGGCGCAATATTTGACAGAATTCTCGAGTTAAAGTATAACAGTTAGGCATACAATAAGAGGACCTGGCAGCGATCAATATGGAGAGCAGCACCTATATTAAGAAACTTAGAGAGCGGCTGAGTCAGCAACCCGGCTCAAGACTCTTCTTGTCACTTGCTGAAGAGTTCAGGAAACGGGACATGGGCGATGAAGCTGTTGAACTCCTCATTGACGGTATCGGGAAGAATCCGGACTTCCTTGCTGCACGGCTTAGGCTCGGCAGATGGTATCTCCAGGGCGATAAATTTGCTGAGGCGCTTGAACAGTTTTCAGAGGTGCTTGAAAAAGCCCCCGACAATAATTTCGCCCGTAAAGGGCTTGCCGAAGCAAATAGAGCGCTCGGCAATATATCCATATTCCACCATGCCCCAGCCCCGGCAGGCCGTGTACCCGAGCTTCCCGAGCCTGTCTTATCAGAGCTGGTTGAAGGTGAGCGTCTTATAGCTCTTGGGCATTATGCACCTGCAATGGAACTGTATAAGGAGATGCTGATAAAGAATCCGGATGACAAGCGAATACTGCAGAGAAAAGAGGAACTATCGGCGCTTATAAGGTTTTTGGGAAAAAATAAACAGAGCATTATAAAGCGTTTGGACAGATTTCTTGAGGCAATAAAAACACAATTTGCAATAAGAACTGAGGCAATAGACAATGGGCAATAGGCTATCGGCAAAAGAAAAAGTCTCTTTACGTTTCTTTGCTTTGTGACCCATCGCCTATTGCCTACAGCCTATTGCCTATAGCCTGTATTTATTATGACAATGCAAGAAATCAGAATAAAAAGTGTTCAGAATATCCTCAGGAAAAAGAGGATAGATGCTTTATATGTCAGTGCGATAAAAAATATACGCTACTTGACCGGCTTTACCGGCTCATCAGGCTTTGTGATGATTACAAAAGACAGGGGGTTGTTTTTTACCGATTTCAGGTATAAGGAGCAATCCGAGGCAGAGGTCAAGGGGTGCGAAACCGGCGTTGAAAAAGGTAACAGGATATCGCTGCTCCGGCGTCTTGTGAAATCATTGGGCATTAAGAGGCTTGGGTTCGAGACATCGCTCTCCTATGAGTTTTATTCATTACTCAAAGGCTTGCCGGTCACACTGGAGCCAAATCCAAACATTATAGAGAATTTGAGAAAGGTGAAGGATCAGACGGAAATCAGCGCTATAGTAAGTTCTATAGAAAGAGCTGAAGCCGCTTTTCTTAAAGTCAAACCGTTCATAAAAGTCGGGGCAAAGGAAAGGGGCATCTCCCTTAGACTGGAGGAACATCTTAAAAGAGAAGGATGTAAAAGTATACCTTTTGATATAATAGTGGCTTCTGGTGAGAATACTTCCAAACCCCATGCGCAGCCAACTGAAAAGAAAATAGGCAAAGGGGAGTTTGTTATAATTGACTGGGGCGGAGAAGCGGAAGGGTATTATTCCGATATGACCAGAACGCTGCTTATGGCAGGCGATAGTCTGGATGAAAAGATAAAAATATATACCGTTGTCAATAATGCGCGCCAAAAAGCGGTTTCCGCAGTGGGGGCAGGGGTCAAGACACAGGATATTGACCGGGCTGCCAGGGAAACTATAAAAAAAGCGGGGTACGGGGAGTTTTTTGGCCACGGGACCGGGCATGGGGTTGGCCTTGATGTGCATGAGGCCCCGCGCGTGTCATGGGCCAAAGGAGACCGGCTTTCCGACGGCTTTGTCTTTACTATAGAGCCCGGCATTTATATCCCGAAATTGGGCGGTGTACGCATAGAAGATATGCTGATTTTGAAAGGCCGAAAAGGCAGGCTGTTAACGAGCCTCAGCAGAGAGCTTGAGATAATAAAATAGAGGAGGTGTTTGTTGCTTAGCACAAGTGAATTCAGGAAGGGTGCAAAAATAGTATACAAGGGAGACCCGTGTGAGATAGTAGACTTTCAGCATGTCAAGATGGGAAGGGGCGGGGCGGTAATCAGGACAAAGCTGAAAAATATGAAGACCGGGAACGTCCTTGAAGATACATTCAGGTCAGGAGAAAAATTCGAGTCTCCGGGCCTTGAAGAGAAAGACATGCAGTATCTCTATGCCCAGGAAGACCTGCACTATTTTATGGATACCGAATCATACGAGCAGGTCCCTTTGACAACCTCACAATTAGGCGATGTAAAGAAATTCATTAAAGAAAATATGACTGTCAAGATTCTGTATTACAAGGAACAGCCGATGACGGTCGAGCCGCCGATGTTTGTCGAACTTGCGGTTATAGAGACGGACCCTGCATTCAGGGGAGATACCGCATCGGGGTCTACAAAGCCTGCGAAGCTCGAAACCGGACTTATGGTGAAAGTGCCTTTCCATATATCGGTGGGTGATGTGCTGAAGATTGATACGAGGACGTCGGAATATATCGAAAAAGTGAAATAAGGCAAAGGGCAAATGGAGGTGAGCCGATGGAGCTTGAGGAATTAAAAGAACTGATGAGCCTTCTGAAAGATACAGACGTGACCGAGCTTCAGGTCGAGAAAGACGGCGTTAAAGTTAAGATACGGCGTGAAAAATTCTTCAGTCACCTTGAGATCCCGCAATCGATTCTGCCTGACAGGAGAGAGGTACACGGAAAAGTGGACCTCGTATCGGAACCCGGTCCTGAAGTAAAGCTCTTTACGGTCACCTCTCCTATTGTCGGCACCTTTTACAGGTCGTCCTCTCCTGAGGCCGAACCTTTTGCCGAGACCGGGACAAGGGTCAAAAAGGGACAGATCCTTTGCATCATAGAGGCCATGAAGCTTATGAACGAAATAGAGAGTGAAATTGATGGCGTGGTGGTGAGAATTCTGGTCGAAAACGGGCATCCGGTGGAATATGGCGAGCCGCTTTTCCTGCTTGACCCTGCAGGGTAGCTGATCAGATCAGGCCGGTTGACATATGAAGCTTTTTAAAAAGATACTGATTGCCAATCGTGGGGAGATCGCCGTGCGCGTCATTTATGCGTGCAAAGAACTCGGCATCAAGACTGTCGCTGTTTTTTCCGATATCGAACGCGAGGCCCTTCATGTAACAGTTGCCGACGAGTCCATCTGTATTGGTCCTGCAAATCCTACCAATAGCTATTTGAATATCCCGGCAATTCTCAGCGCCGCGGAACTTACCGATTCCGAAGCAATCCACCCGGGCTACGGTTTTCTTTCCGAAAACCCGCAGTTCGCCGAATCCTGTTTCACCTCAGGCATTACTTTTATAGGCCCGACTGCCGAGAGCATGAGATTGGGCGGCGATAAGGCAAAGGCGCGTCAGGTGATGAAACGGCGCGGGATTCCGGTTGTGCCGGGCAGCGATGGACCTGTGGAATCTGAAGAGGCAGCGCTCAAACTGGCGAGGAAGATAGGGTTTCCATTGATTATCAAGGCTTCTGCAGGAGGCGGGGGCAGGGGCATGAGGATTGTCACAGAAGAAGATGAGATAGTGTCCGCTTTCCATATGGCCCAGCGTGAGGCGCTCGGCGCGTTTGCAAATAGTGAAGTGTATCTTGAAAAATTCCTCCCATCTATCCGGCATATCGAAGTCCAGATAGTCTCCGACGGTAAGGGCAATGTGATTCATCTGGGAGAGCGTGACTGCTCTGTGCAGAGGAGGCATCAAAAGCTTATAGAAGAGGCGCCCTCGCCTGTTGTGACAGAGAAATTTCGTAAAAAGCTCGGTGACCTTGCAGTGCGTGCGGCAAAGGCCCTGAAATATAAAAATGTAGGCACTATAGAGTTCATTGTTGATCAGGAACAAAATATATATTTCATGGAAATGAATACCAGGGTCCAGGTGGAGCATCCTGTGACTGAAGAGCTTACCGGTGTCAACATCATAAAGGAACAGATCAAGATAGCCGCAGGCCTCCCTCTCACCTATAAACAGAGCCAGATCAAGCCCGCAGGCCATTCCATGGAATGCAGGATAAACGCTGAAGACCCTGAAAAATTTATCCCTTCTCCGGGCAGGTTGACACTTTTTGTACCGCCTGGAGGGCCTGGTGTGAGAGTCGATACTGCTGCATATACCGGCTGGGTAGTGCCTTCACACTATGACTCCATGATAGCAAAGGTCGTGGTCCATGCAAAAAACAGGGAGGAGGCCATCGCCAAGATGAAAATGGCGCTCGACATGTTTATTATTGAAGGGATCAAAACAACCATTCCTTTTCACAAGAAAGTCTTGAGCCATCCTGACTTTATAAAGGGTAATTTCGGCACGGACTTTATTGACAGGATGGGTGACATGGAGCAGACTGCGGAGGTGGTGAAAAACGGGAGCAGTGAGACGTGAGGAAAGAAGTGGCTTTGAGTTTGCTGCCAATCGTATCTGTTTTATAACGGGTACATCAGGGATTGACCCTCTCGATAAGACCGTCAAGATAATCCTGGAGTCTGGCATCATGTGGGTACAATACAGGGAAAAGGACAAAACACGCAGAGAGGTCTTTTTCGAAGCGCTCAGACTGAGAGAAATCACAAGGATGTTTAATGCCTGCCTTATTATCAATGATTATGCCGATATTGCCCTCGCCGTCGATGCTGACGGAGTCCACCTTGGTCAGGATGACATGCCCCTTAAGGAGGCAAGAAAGATTATGGGCAATAGAATAATCGGCATCTCGACCCATTCTGTTAAGGAAGCGCTCGAAGCTGAAAGGGGAGGCGCAGATTACATAGGTTTTGGCTCTATCTTTCCTACCGCAACCAAAGAGGTGGGAACTCCGAAAGGGGTAGAAGGGTTGAGGGCGGTAAAGAATGCGGCAACCATACCGGTAATAGCAATCGGTGGAATAAGGCCCGATAATGTGCTGTCTGTCTTTGAAACAGGCTGTGAGGGTGTCGCGGTGTCCTCAGGACTCCTGGAGGGCGATATAAAGATGAATGCCCAGCGGTTTCTCGCCTCAGCAAAAAGAAGCTGATCCACTACCACACCCCTTATAGTGTAGAATTGCCATGGCAACAACGGTTATAATAATGCTCTTATCAGGATGTTTGTCGGAACATTTTTTTAAAAAATATATATTGGAGATTCGATATGGTCAGCACGATAGAATGGAAAGATAACAAGGTTTTTATGCTTGACCAGAGCAGGCTGCCGCTTGAAGTGATTTATGTAGAATGTGCAGACTACCTGAAAGTTGCGGAGGGTATCAAAAAGCTCTGGATCAGGGGAGCCCCGGCAATCGGAATTGCTGCTGCCATGGGCATAGCACTCGGGGCACAGGATATAAAAGCCGGCACTATGGACGATTTTTCAAAAAAGCTTGAGCCGGTGATGGATGCCCTGCTTGCCACAAGGCCTACTGCCGTGAATATAAAGTGGGCGGTAGAGAGGATTAAGAGATTGCTCGCCGCTCGAAAAAACGAGCAGGTGAGCGCTGTTAAACAACTGCTTATCGATGAGGCAAAGAGGATACTCGAAGAAGATATAGAGATAAACAAGGCGATTGGCAGATGGGGGGCCGGTTTTATCAGGGATGGAGACACTATCCTTACACATTGCAATGCCGGCAGCCTTGCCACCGGCGGATACGGCACGGCAACTGCCCCTATGCTGATTGCAAAGGACCAGGGCAAACGCATACAGGTAATTGCTGATGAGACACGACCGGTACTGCAGGGTGCCCGGCTGACAGCATGGGAACTGATGCAGGCCGGCATACCGGTAACGCTGATAACCGATAATACAGCCGGAGCGCTTATGAAAAAAGGTGCCATTGACCTTGCAATCGTCGGCACTGACCGGACGACGAGGAACGGAGATGTGGCAAACAAGATCGGCACATACACTGTTGCAGTCTTGTGCAGGGAGCACGGTATCCCGTTCTATGTGGCAGCGCCGTTAAGCAGCATTGATTTTGGCATGGAGTCCGGGGAGCATATACCTATCGAGGAACGCCACGCTGACGAGGTGACCACTATTCGCGGACAAAGAGTTGCGCCTTTAGGCGTTAATGTAATAAACTTGGCATTCGATGTAACTCCGGCCAGATATGTCACCTCCTTTTTTACCGAAAAGGGGGCATTCAGGCCGCGGGATATCAAGAAACTCGCGGAAGAGAGTATTAATGTGGAATCTATTCGATTGAATCCTGATGCGTTATGACAGCATATGACGGCATGCAAGGCGGTAACGTAAGACACGTTAATAATTTTATGAATATCAAAGATATTTTTTCACACTATGCGGAAGAGATGCAGACCGTTGAACGGCAGCTCCTCGGAATCTTCAGCAGCAACGTCTTTCTGATCCCTATGATAGGACAGCATCTCATCAGCGGCGGAGGAAAGCGGATACGCCCATTATTCCTCCTTCTCAGTGCTGACCTCTGCGGATATGAGGAGGCAAACCGCACACTGCTTGCGGCAATTATTGAGGCCATACATACCGCTTCATTGCTGCATGACGATGTTATAGACGGCGCTGATACCAGGAGAGGAAAGCCTGCTGCACACGCTGTCTGGGGAAACCAGGTCGTCATACTGGTAGGAGACTTTCTGTATTCCAAGGCGCTGAAGATTGCGGTTGACCAGAAAAACCAGAAGATAATGGAAGCGCTATCCGAGGCAACTACCCGGATGACGGAAGGTGAAATCCTGCAGCTTAATAAAGTCGGAGATCCGGAGATAACAAAAGAGGAATATTTTGATATTGTCGCCGCAAAGACTGGTGTCCTGATATCAGCGGCCTGCAGGATAGGTGGAATTTTGGCCGGCCAGCCTGAGGAGAATGAGATGGCGCTGGCCCGCTTCGGGATGAAGACCGGTATAGCATTCCAGCTTGCCGATGACATCCTCGATTATGTTGCTGACCAGAGAAACCTCGGCAAGAAGCTCGGCAAGGACCTTGAAGAGGGAAAGATCACTATGCCTCTTATTTATCTTCTTAAAAATGCATCTGATGTTGAGCAGGATGAAATCAGGGGCATTATAAAGACACGGGCTGAAAGCGAAGAGGGCCGCCAAAGGGTTATGGCGCTGTTTGAACAATACCATGCAATAGAGGAGTCACTTATCATAGCTGAGGCTCTTGTTGAAGAGGCAAAGTCCGAACTGGCAGGGTTTCCTCACTCTGAGGGAAAGGAAGCTCTTCTTGCAATGGCTGAATACGCAATGCAGCGAAAGGAGTAGCCATGCACCCGTATGTCGCGCTTGCCAGGAAGGCTATTGAGGAGTACATACTCCACAGAAAAGTGCTCCCCCTCCCTGAAGAGGTCCCTGACGACATGAAGGAAAGAAACGGTGTATTTGTCTGTCTGAAAATGGGCAACGATCTGCGGGGCTGCATCGGGACGTTTCTCCCCACATCAGAGAACCTCTACGAGGAAATAGTAAAAAATGCTGTTGCTGCTGCTACAGAAGACCCCAGATTTCATCCATTGCTCCAAACCGAACTGGAAGGGCTCCACTATTCGGTCAACGTCCTGTCGGCGCCCGAACCGGTAAAAGACCTGTCGCAACTGGATCCCAAAAAATACGGAATTATTGTAATTAAGGGCGCCAGAAGGGGGCTATTGCTTCCCGACCTGGAGGGGGTCAATACCGTTGAAGATCAATTGAGGATCACAAAAATGAAGGCAGGCATCGACCTTGGTGATAAGGATGTCCAAATATTCCGATTCAGCGTCAAAAGGTATCAATAAAAACAAGGCAATAGGTTATTGGCGATAGGCTATAGGTAAAGAAAAAGAAAAAAGACTTTTTATGTTTGTCTGTCTTGGCCCATTGCCCAAAGCCTATTGCCTATTGCCTTTCCTTTTAAATTCCCCGCTTTTGCCGCCGCGTTTTTCGAGGAGCATGATATCGGATATGACCATTTCTTTGTCTGCTGATTTGCACATGTCGTAAATAGTGAGGGCAGCAGAAGACACGGCAACTAGCGCCTCCATTTCGACCCCTGTCTGTCCGGTTATTTTTATTGTGGCCTTAATGTCAATTGTCCCGGCGCTCTCGTTAAAAGAGAAATCAACCGCTGCGTATGCCAGGTTCAGCGGATGGCACATTGGAATCAGTTCAGAGGTTTTTTTGGCTGCCATTATGCCTGCAATCCTCGCCACGCCAAACACATCGCCTTTTTGGATGGAACCCTCTTTGATGAGGCGCATTGTTTCAGGCTTCATGTGCACAGAGCCTGAGGCGACTGCCTCGCGCATGGAAGGCGCTTTTCCGGAAACGTCCACCATCTTCGCTTTTCCCTCTTTGTTGAAATGGGTAAATTTCATAGTGCACCCTCCTTTACATCGGCGACCAGCTTGGGTTTAGCGCCTTCATGTTTTTCGGTGTTATCTTTAGAACACCTTCTCCATTAATCCGCATAAGATAAATCCCTTTTGGACCGTCCATGGTCGATGAAAAGGCCAGGTATCTGCCGTCAGGAGAAAAGGAAGGGTTTTCGTTGTTTCCTCTGTCGGTGAGCTGGGTCGGGTTTGTGCCGTCAGCATTAATTATAAAAATCTGGTTCCTCCCTCCTATCATGCTTGTGTAAGCAATTTTGTTGCCCTGAGGAGACCATGCCGGAGAGGTGTTGTAGTTGCCCTGAAAGGTCAGTCTGCCTAATCCATAGCCGTCCCGGTCAACAATGTATATCTGAGGATTGCCTGATCTGTTGGAAACAAAGACGATAGACTTGCCATCAGAAGAAACCGAGGGGGAAACATCGATCCAGGGTGAGGAAACAATTTTCCTGCCATGTACATTGCTAAGATTGGCAATATAGATGCCGTAATTCAGGTCTTTTGACGATGTGAAAACAAAATCATAACTGTTCGGGAAAAAGTTGCCCGCTATATTCAAACCATTCGTCAGCATCAGGCTCCGTTCCTTCATGGAATTAATATCGAACAGGTAAATTCCCCACTGGCGATAACGCTCTGCGGAATAGAGAAGCTTTGTCTTGTCCGGTGACCAATGCGGCGTCATCAAAATGTCTGAGGTTATAGCGGTTTCCTGTATCCTGTGACCGTCCCAATCCATCAACTCCAGTTCCTTTTTCCATCCTTTGTCGGCGATAAACGCGATCTTTGTTTTGAATATTCCCTGCTGTCCGGTAAGGAGAGTATAGATATCATTTGCAATGGAATGGGCGACTGGACGGGACAGTTCAGTTGTAGCCGCATACTCTTTCTTCAGTATTTCCCTTCCATCAGAGACGTCATACGCGGAAACAGTTACGATGAACTTGTCTGCTGCAAAAAAAGAGACCCTGCCTTTGACTACAAGTTCGATCCCCAGCCCCAGCCAGTTAACGGGATTGAAAGGCTGATCAGGGTGTTCGATCTGGACAGACTCGTCAACACAATCAAAAAGGCCGGTAAAGTTGAGGTCGTCTTTTACAATATCGGAAATCTCCTTTTTGCCGGGAAAGTCCTGCACCGCGATAGGCAGCTTTTTAATGCCTGGCGCGGTGATGTCAATATAAACTTTATCTGCAAAGGCAGAAGATGGCGAAAGGCAAAAGGCAAAAGGCAAAAGGAGGAGGACAGACGCCAGCCCATAAAACATGCAACATAACAATCCAATATCTAACTTTTGTTTTTTATTCAACCTTTAGCCTTTAGCCTTTTGCCCTTAGCCTTCTGTTTTCCGACTTTTTTCATGGCCTGAACCGCAATCCAATTTCCATTTCTTTCAGCGGCGGGGGGAGAGGGCTGGCCATGGTTATGGCCCTCAGGACAGAACGGTCGAAAAGCTGGTTCCCTGATCCCTTTTCCACCTTCTCTATTGTAATGCTGCCGTCTTTAGCGACCCTGATTGAGATAATAGTTTCCAAATCCGTAGCAAGCGTCTCCGGATATATCCACTGCTGCCGGATTTTTGTTTCGACCAGAGAATAATAATCACCTCCGCCGGCATTGGCGCCTCCGCTGTCTGTTATCTTATTCCTCGATGCAGCACTGGAAGAGGTTTTCGACTGCAGATCACTTCCCTTGGTCCCAATATCGATAATTTTTCTAAGAGCCATCAGCTTTTCGAGCTTTTGAATAGCCCTGAGCCTCCTCGATCCTCTCTTTTACTGTGGTAGTGTATGTCTCTTTTTTCATCCGTGTCTCGATGTGCGGTTCCACCCTGGGCTTTTCAGCCGGCTTCGCAATCTCCGGAGCTGCAGCCTCCTTTGCTGCGCCGGACGGTGAGACTTTTTCCGACCCTGCGGTCTGTGACGGAGAAACGAGCGATACGACATAGGTAGGGACCAGCTTGCGTGTATAGAGTCCTCTGCTTATCAAAAGAGAGATAGTGACAATTGCGACATGCAGGAAAAAAGAAAGAGTGATGGCGGCGCCTACGCCTTGCTCTTTCATTTCAGCGAAATTTTGGGCTCGGTTATCATTCCGAGCTTTTCTATCCCTGCCTCCTTTACTTCACCCATTACTTCCACAACCAAACCGTAAGGGACATCCTTGTCAGCCTTAAGAAACACATCCGGATTCCGCTTGCTCACGGCGGCAAGCTTCTTTGTAAGGTCGTCCATAGATATCTGGGTGTCATTCAAGAAAATTGTTCCGCCTTTTTTTATGACAATGGATAGTCTCTCCTCTGGAGGCAGGTTCTTACCCTTTGCCTGCGGAAGGTTCACATCGATGCCCTGCTGAAGAAGCGGTGCAGTCACCATAAAGATGATGAGGAGCACAAGCATTACGTTGACAAGCGGGGTGACATTTATCTCCGACATGACGTTTCTGCTTCTTGTAGGTGTCATCTTGAACGGTTACCTTGGAATATAGTCGAAAAGTTCTTCAGAGAAATCTTCCATTTCGATAATCATGCGGTTTGATCTGCTCAAATAATAGTTGAAGGCCACAACCGCAGGAATAGCTGTCAAAAGACCCATGGCGGTTGTAATGAGCGCCTCCGCAATGCCAGGCGCCACCACAGCCAGGGATGCGGAACCGGCGGTACCGATTCCCCTGAAAGCGTTCATTATGCCCCACACCGTACCGAACAATCCGATGAAAGGTGATGTAGAACCTGTTGTGGCCAGGAAGTTCAGATAGCGCTGGAGCCTGGTCGCCTCCAGAGTGGAATATCTTTTCAGCATCCTCTTGAGTTCTTCTTTTTCCGTATAGGTTTTTTCGGAGAACACGGACCTGAACAGACTGGCTAGAGGGCTTAACGTAAACTTTTTGGATGCAGAATAAAGGTCCTTGGGGGCCTTTGATGACTCATAGGCTCTCATAAAAGCATAACTCTCACTGTCAGCTTTTGAAAAATAGCGCCATTTCTGGAATATTATGGTCCAAGATACAATGGAGAAAAGGAGAAGGACCGCCAGGTCAGCCTTGACGACATATCCTGCTCCCAATATTAATTGTAAGGCCGTTTCTTGCATAGTTCTAAAATGTTATCTAATTTCAGGATTAAAAGTCAAATTAGGAATGAAAAAATATATGACAAAAAAAGCAAAGAGCATTGTATTAACACTATGGTTTTGTTAAACTTTGAATCATGCGAGCAAAAGGAACGCATAATCGAAGGTGGACGTGCAGCAAAAAGACCTTAAAATAGCTGAAAAGTTCAAGTCTCTGGTCTCGCAGAGAGCAAAAGTTCACGAAGTCAAGATCTTCGGTTCCCGCGCACGGGGCAGTGCCACTGAGGAGTCGGATCTTGACATTCTCATTGTCGTTGAGCATCTCGATCATGCGCTGGAAAAATTCATAAGCGAATGCGCATGGGAGGCAGGATTTCCAGAAGATGTTGTTGTCGTGCCGGTAGCTGTAAGCATTGATACCATAAAAAACAGCCCGCTCCGCGAGTCGGTATTCATCAAGACGGTTTATCGCGAGGGAGTAGCAGTGTGAATGAAAAAATACTACCCCTGATAAAATACAGACTTCAACAAGCCGACGACTCTATCAAGGAGGCGACAGTCTTGCTAAGAGAAGGCATGAGCTATAGGGCCGTGACAAACCGTTTATATTACGCAATGTTTTATACCGTGTTGGCTCTTTTACAGGAAAAGCAGATAGGTACTTCGAAACACACCGGAGCGATTTCTCTCTTCGACAAGGAATTTATCAAAAGCGGTATTTTCGATAAGGCCTTGTCCATATAGCCCTGCATCGAGCTTTTGAACT
Organism: Nitrospirota bacterium; assembly: GCA_963710375.1. Classification (GTDB taxonomy): domain Bacteria; phylum Nitrospirota; class Thermodesulfovibrionia; order Thermodesulfovibrionales; family Dissulfurispiraceae; genus JADFXI01. Next base: position 642,263 of record CAVPZX010000002.1, on the reverse strand, counting down.
CAGACAAAAAGGCGATTATATGGAACAGGCTGAAGTTACCAAAGAAGACGTGGACGAGATATTTCCCAAAGCCCTGGATTTTGTGAACAAGGCAAAAACATACCTGCTCGGCACAGGCAATTCTTCATAGAAATGGGATGTGTCCCTCAAGGCAACAATAAACGTTTTAGTGATGAGAGCTTGATCTTAAATCCGCACAGGAGCGCTCACTGGATGGTATCCTGAATATGATGAGGGGTGCAGATGGAAGTGCTCAGGGTTCATTTCAAGACTGCACCGACTAATTGAGACCATCAGGAAGTTGAAGCTGACGATAGATTCTACTTATAACAGTGCCTTTCAATATCCCTCGATGTCATGAGGTGTACGACCCGAAATGCGCACCCCTCACTTGCGGAGTGCACTGAAAAATCAAGAGGGTACAAATTTCCAATGTTATTTGAGTTTCGCCCTTAGTTCTTGGGTCGTAAATACATGACAGATTATAAAGGCGCCGTCATAATTGAGAATTGGGACATTGACAATTCTCAATTTGCGACTTAAAATTTAATGAGCCTAAACAATTGCTTCTTAATTTATGTGGAGTTAATTAAATATAGCTGTTCCCCCAGAGTGAAAGGAGTAGCGATGGGTAAAGAGATTATCATCATCACTACGTCCTTCGACATGACGGTGCTCAACGATCTGGACCTCTTCCACATGGTGATGGACGCCATCGACCACGTTCCGCGGACCGGCGAGAAATGTATCTACCTGAAGCAGCAGTTCAAGGAAGCTGATCGAGCACAAGCAGCACATCGACAAGCACGGCCAAGACATGCTGGAAATCCGGCACTGGAAGTGGAGCAGCCCCAAATGAATGCGCAAGAGCTTATGCCCACTACGGAACCCAATGCCGACCAGCCTAAGGCTTTTCAGTGAAACAACTAACGATTTTGGGGTGGGGCCCTCTGCTTTCAGCACCCATGGTGTTGATCGCACTGTTTTGCGGATCTGGATGCGGCTCAGCGAGCTCTGCTGAGAGTCATCTTGCAACTTCCGGCACTGCAGGTGCGAGTGCGCTGGAACTCAGCTCCGAAGGTCAAGCCTGGCTGGGCACTGCCATTAGCCGTGGCAGTTTCTCCGATTTGCGTTGGCCAGATTTCAGCGATTACAGCAAGCACGTGAAGAAATTCTACGAGTTCAACGGTGATTCATTGTGGTGGGTCAAGGGAATGGAGCCGACCGCACAGGCGCGCCAGGTAATCGCGCTGTTGCTCAAGGCCGACCAAAAGGGGCTCTCCGCGGAAGACTATGACGGATCCCGGTGGAACGATCGGTTGGCAAAACTCAAACCTGCGACGCGGCAGCCGACCGAGGCGGATGCTGTGAAATTCGACCTCGCCCTCACGGTTTGCGCGATGAGGTATATTTCCGACCTCCACATTGGCAAGGTAAATCCGAGACACTTTGCCTTCGCTCTTGATGATGAATCCAAGAAATACGATTTGGCTGAATTTCTCAAGGACCATGTTGTAGGTGCTGGCGACATTGCCGGCGTCCTGGCGCAAGTGGAGCCGCCCTATCCCGCTTACCGTCGAACGATTCAAGCCCTGAATACCTACGTCGAACTGGCGAAGAAAGATGATGGAGAGCAGTTCCCGCTCGCGAAGAAAGCGATTGTGCCGGGTGACACCTATCCCGGTGTCCCGCGGCTTACGCGACTGCTGCGGTTGGTCGGCGACCTTCCGGCTGACGCCAACGTTCCGGCTGATCAAACTGTTTACGCAGGTGCGCTGGTGGACGCTGTGAAGAACTTTCAGCGTAGGCTTGGCCGGGATCCGAATGGACGACTTGACGCTCAAACCCTGGCTGATTTGAACGTTCCTTTGAGCCGCCGAGTTCGGCAAATGCAACTCACGCTTGAGCGATGGCGCTGGTTGCCGGACGTATATCAAAAAGCGCTAATCGTGGCGAACATCCCCGAGTTCCGTCTGCGTGCCTATGACAAAGACATCAAAATCGGAGTGACGATGAAGATCGTGGTCGGAAAAGCTTACGGCCACCACAACACCCCGGTGTTTAGCGACATGATGAAGTATGTTGTCTTCCGTCCCTATTGGGATGTGCCCCCTTCCATTACGAGGGCAGAGATGGTGCCGCACGTTGTTCACGACCCCGACTACCTTGCGAATAAGGGATTCGAAATTGTGGACAGCAAACGGAACGTCGTCTCGACCGGGACGGTCACGCCCGAGGCACTCGGACAAATCCGCGCCGGCAAGCTTTTCATCCGACAAAAGCCGGGTCCAAAGAACGCGCTTGGACTGGTGAAATTTGTTTTTCCCAACAGCTACAACGTTTACATGCACGATACTCCGGCCACAGAATTCTTCGCTAAGTCCCGGCGTGATTTCAGCCACGGCTGTATCCGGCTGGAAAAGCCCGCCGATCTGGCGGCGTGGGTCTTGCGCGACAATCCCGACTGGACCCCGGACCGTATTCGCGAGGCCATGAACGGCACCGCGACTCAGCAGGTGAATCTCGCGCAACCGATTCCGGTCTTTATCGTCTATGCCACCGTGGTCGTGCCGGAAGACGGCGTCATTCACTTCTACGACGACATTTACGGGCACGACTACGCCCTGGAGAAGGGTCTTGCTAAGGGCTACCCGTATCCCTGGTGAGGGTTCCCTACCAGCAGCATACGCATCCCGCGTCACGTGCACGAAGTCAGAACTGCGATAGCAACCGACGCCACCGCGATGCAGGCGCAGCGCGACATCCCGCACGGCTCGATGGTGAACGTGCTTCCCCAGACGATCGGTGCGCAAGAGGCCTAAGGCAGTGCCTGCCAATACTCTTTCCAACGGATCAGCAATCAACGAAATCGTTTTTGCCAGGAGTTGGTCCGCTCCACGACCCAGCGCCGAGGCTTGCCGCGAAAGCAGCTTGGGCTTGCCGAAGCTCGGCCTTTTCCGCAAGGCGAGGGCGAAGAATTAGGGGAGCGAAGTCATGTGCTTGAGTCTTCGCAATGATTTTCATTTGTAACCCACAGAATGATCAGGACGCTCCGCAGTATCCTCTACTGTGAGCAGTTGAGCATGTGTCGCTATATTTCCATATGCGTTGTTAGTACCGGAAATCGCCAATATTCGGATTCCTGTGGCACTCTCAATTACAGGGTGGATTGCACATACAGTTGCAGGAATCTTAAACTACGGTGTTCAGGAAGTACACCGACTAATAGAGAGCAGCACGAAGTTAAAGTTGCCGAGGATAACAACTTGTACTTGAGAGTTCGGTCAACACATTGAAGACGCTTTGTTGCAACCCCTAATGCTTATGGGTCGTTTCTCGATTTTGCCCTCACCTTTTGATATTAGGTGTGCCACAAAAGAGTATTAATTACCAGTACTTATCAGTGATCTATACTCGATAAAGCCTATAACGATAAGCCGTAATTTAAAGTGTTATTTCTTTTCGAATATAAAGCATTTCACGATACTGTCAATACTGTTGGCTTTCAAATATTGGACATGTTTCACAAATAAATCACACGTCGCTTCTATCAATTTCATAGCGTCCTGTGAAGACTTTTCACCGGCTTCGTATTTGTGTACTGCATTAATGAGAGCTTCCAAAGCCGCTTGCATTTCGGACGACTTATAATGCGCGGCCATCTCCTCCTGAATTTGCTTTTTCATTTGTTCTGTTTGCTCTTTCGTCAGCATCGCCATTCCTCCGTCGTGAGTCAATTTAACTGAATATCTTTAAATTGTTTACGAATTTCCAAAAGTTTTGTCCGATACGTTTCAGCATCCCCATAATCGGTAAAAAAATGCGCTCTGGAATGGCGTTGGGCTTCCCCTGATGCATGCTTGATCGGACACCAGTACTGCTCTGTCCGCCCAGCAGTTTCCATTGCATACGACGAAAGGCCGTTAAAATAACTGCAATAATCACAGTGCAGTCTTTCGAGTAAATTCAGGTATTTCAAATAATGACGGTCAAAAACAATATGATCGCTCCGCTTAACTTTCGGGATTTTATAAATAGGTAAGCACACTGTCTGATATATCCATAGACAGAGATCCATAAGTACTGCCGGTACAACCATTGCATATATTATTGGCGCAGACAAGATTGTAAGAATGGGAGCTTTAATGATATAGACGAACAACGGAATCCTAATTTTCTTGTGAAGTTCGAGAATCTCCCGTTCGAATACTACCTTACCTTTGCTAATCTTGTATTTCAGCTCTTCTTCCCTCAGCTTCATCTCCGACTGCACTTCATTTTCCAACTTTCTTATCTCTTCAAGAAGCTCATTAAGATGACTGTTCATATCTCCTCGTCAGCGGCATCTTAGTTTCCTGAACTTTAGCACAGTCAGAAAAGATATGCTAATGCATTCTTAGTTGTCGCGTAAGCAATTGTAGTGTAAGGGTGTATTCTTTCAACGCTAAGCTATTTTGAAGCCTCGGACTTCTAATATGTAACATCTGTGCAAACGATTTTTAACACATTCAAACGGAAATAAACACAATCGGAGAGCTTGTTGCGGTGAGGATTACTTGGTGCATTGTGTATAGAGTTGCGTCAATCTTAAACTGTGGTGTTCAGGAAGTACTTTAGGAATGAATTTTGTCAGTTATTTTTGGTAATTGTCATTTTTTAGAGAAGGAGCTTTTCGCGTGTTCTCAGGCGGACAATGCAGAAAAAGAAAAAAATACCCTATCAATTGCAGTAAGAAAAAGGTGCTATTCCGGTGAGAGCTAAAATAGGATTAAAAGTCAGATGACGAATAACATAACGAGGTTTGATGTTAGCAGGTCAGTTTGCAAGCAGTATAGCTGCTAAACCCGGCGTCATTCGGCACTGTTGTCCTAACATGCCGGGAACCTTTCTCGCGTCTGCGCGTATTATAATCAATACGCTATCAGGATACGGAGGACGTGTGGAGGATAACGAGGTTATACTGCGGGTCAGGCGAGGAGATATCGAGGCTTTTTCCATCCTCGTGGAGAAATATCACCGTCGCCTTCTGAACTTCATTTTCTGACTCGTAGGCGACGGCGACGTAGTGGAAGACCTCGGGCAAGAGGTCTTTTTGAGTGTCTATAAGTCCATCAAGGAGTTTGATGAAACGCTCGGCACTCCCTTTTCGGCATGGCTCTTCATCACCGCCCGCAACCGCTGTATCAGCGAACTGAGAAGCAGAAACATAGCCCGGAAAGTCTGCCTGGACCAGAGCTTCGAACTGGAGGACGGGCGCAGATCCCCTGAGGAGGAACTGCTCGAAGCCGAACGGAGAGAAGCCCTTCAGTTTTCACTGGAGCAACTGCCGGAGACCTTTCGCGCCGCTATCCTAGGAAGCCTTGAAGGGAATTCCCTGGAAGAAATTGCTTTGAAGGAGAACGTCTCGGTCGGCACAGTTAAATCCAGGTTGTTCAGGGCAAGGGAGAAGATGAAAAGATTGGTAAAGGAATATTTTGGAGGTAAAGGTTATGAAGGAATTTGAGCCGTCAAGTGATTTCAAGTCCGGGACCATGCGCAAGATCCGCGATTATGAACATGAGCGGCAGCGGTCGGTTGCACAGCGGCCACTGGTATTCCCCGATCTTCTCCGCATGGCAGCGGCTGCGGGTGGGATGTTCTTAGGAATACTGAACCTCGTGAGGCTGTATCTAGCAGTCTTTTCGCCCGTGGTTTGCCGATAACGGGAACCTTTTCCGGCTGACTGCGTATTCATTGATAAAAACATGGAGGCGTAGATGGAGATGAAAGCTCAAAATACGGAAAGGAACAAAATAGCTGCTTTACTGGGATTGGCCCTGCCCGGCCTGGGGCAGGTGTATAAAGGTGAACTCCTTAAAGGCGTATGCTTCATTCTGATATACGCAGGCGTATTTATTACCGGCTTGAAGGTCTCGGTCCTTCTTCCCGACAAGTACCTTCTCGCAGGCATTGTCCTGACCTTGTCAGCCGTCCTGTTTGTCTACGCTTTTTCGATCATCGAGGCTTACCGGCGTCCTACCGGCCTGACATACCAAAAGGCCTATACTCATTGGTATTTTTATGTCGCAGCCTGGATTGTAGGCTCAGTGCTCTTTCTCGGTTCAGTTTACTCTTATGCACGCAACAACATCACTGCAGTTTACAAAATAGCGAGCGAGAGCATGCAACCTCAGACTCTCAAGGGAGACCGGGTTGTTGTGGACAAGACGGCATACAACCGGATTTCCCTGGCCACAGGCGACATCATCGTCTTTATATATCCCGACGACCGCAGCAAAATCTATATAAAGCGGATAGCGGCACTCCCCGGTGAGACGATAAGGCTCGCGGACGGCAGCACATATATGGTGCCGCATGGTGAGGTATACGTGCTTGGCGACAATGCCGGGACCAGCAGGGACAGCCGTCAGTTTGGTCCGGTCCCCCTCTCGGACGTCCTCGGCAAAGCCCGCCTGGTATTTTGGTCATGGGGACCGGAGGGCGTTAGGTGGAAAAGAATAGGAGAGACTTTAAGCCGCGCCGACCACGACCAACCCCGGAGTTAATTTGGGCCTTTGACTTCAGCAGCTTGCAACTAATTGGAGTGATACGTTATTTTATAAGATGGGTTTTAGAACTATTATTAATTCTTTTAAACACAAGAAGATACTTGTTATCGGAGATTTGATACTTGACCGTTATATCTTCGGAAAGGTGAACAGGATTTCTCCTGAAGCCCCTGTGCCGGTAGTTGATGTGGTAAGCGAGTCTTTTCTTCTTGGGGGCGCGGCAAATGTCGCCAACAACATAATCGCCCTCGGCGGCAACGTATCAGTTGCGGGCATTATCGGCAAAGACACTGCCGGAAAATATTTGAGGGAACTGCTTGAGGAAAAAAATGCAGGGACCGAAGGGATTATCGAAGACAAGAGGCCGACCACGGTAAAAACGCGAGTGGTTGCCCATAACCAGCAGGTCGTCAGGTTCGACAGGGAGGACAGCAAGAGGCTCGAAGGGAAAAATCTCTCCCTGCTGCTGAATTACATAAGAAAAGCGATCACCGGGCATGATGCGGTCATTGTTTCCGACTACAAGAAGGGCATAGTCTCGGCGCCGCTTATTAAGGCGCTGGTCAAATATGCCAAGCCCAATAATACGTTTATTGCTGTTGACCCTAAAGTGGGACATTTTCGCTTTTACAAGAACGTCTCACTCATAACTCCGAACCTTATGGAGGCATCCCTGGGGGCCGGTGTTGAGATCAGAGATGAAAAAGGCCTGATGAAGGCCGGCAAGACGCTTATGAACCGGCTATCCTGCAAATCGCTGCTGGTGACACGGGGGGAGGACGGCATGAGCCTGTTCGAACTCGAAAATTCAAAAGAGATCAAGGCAACGCATATCCCTACAGTTGCTCAGAAGGTTTTTGATGTCACAGGGGCAGGGGATACAGTTATTGCTGCTTTCGCCCTTGCGCATGCTGCGGGGGCCTCACTTAAAGATGCCGCAGTTATAGCCAACCACGCGGCCGGTATTGTTGTCGGAGAGGTCGGGACCGCTGTGGCAACCCCTGAATTATTATTGGAGTCACTGCTCCCTGACCGGAAAAGATAACAATGCCGAGGGCGATAGCACTATATTCAGGGGGGCTTGACAGCACTCTGGCAATCCTGGTTGCCATGAGGCAGGGGATAGAAGTGACCGCCGTGACCTTTCTCACCCATTTCGGCTGCGATATCTCCGACAGGTCATCCTGTTCTAAAGATCCCTTTGCCGCTGCCGCTCAATTCGGGTTTCAGGTAAAACTCTGCCATCTTGCAGACCGGTTTACAGAAATTGTAAAAAAGCCGAAGTTCGGACATGGAAAGAACATGAATCCCTGCATCGATTGCAGAATATTGATGCTGCGGGAGGCCAAAGTGCTTATGGACATGCGCGGGGCTGATTTCATCATAACAGGAGAAGTGCTTGGGCAGAGGCCTATGAGCCAGCGCAGGGACACTTTCCCGAAGATCGACAGAGAGGCTGGATTGGCCGGGTATATTGTGAGGCCTCTGAGCGCACGACTGCTTAAACCGACAATCCCTGAACAGGCTGGGATTATTGACAGGGAGAAGCTCTGCGCGTTTAACGGCAGGTCGAGAAAACCCCAAATTGCCCTTGCACGTGAATTTGGTCTCACCGATTATCCAGCTCCTGCGGGAGGGTGTCTTTTGACAGACCCGATTTATTCACATCGTCTCAGGGAACTGCTGGAGCATACTCCTTCTCCTCAGTCAAAAGATATACAGTTGCTGCGAGTGGGTCGCCATTTCAGGGTCCCCCCGAGCGGCAAGATTATTGTCGGGAGGCATGAGGAGGACAACAAAATGATTGATTCCCTGGCCGGCGCCGGCGATTACCTGTTATGGGTTGAGGGACATGGCAGTCCGTTTACGGTTGCAAGCGGCACAATGACAGAAGATGAACTGGGGATAGCTGCTGCGCTCTGCGCGCGCTATTCCGATGCAAAGACCCTCTCTGTCGTCGATGTTTCTGTCAGAAAAAACGGCGACTGCTTCATCATGCAGGTTTGCCCTGCGTCGGATGAGATGATTAATAACTATATGGTCCGGTTATCCCCGAGCCCAAAAGGAGCATAAAAAATGAAAAGAGCGGCAATTATTGTATTTCTTTTTCTCGTGTCGTCAATGGTCTCTTGTGCGGGCACTTTAAATTACCCAATAACGCTTTCTTACCAACCGCTCAAGCAGTATGAGAAAACCGGCGGTGTCCCGGTTACAGTGGCTCTGCTCAGTGATGAGAGGCAAGTTGCCGATAAGAGGGTAATCGGGAAAAAAGAAGGTGGAACCCCTTTCATTTCGCTTGTTGGCGATCCGGCAGAGGCCCTCTCGAAAGGTTTTGCCTCATACCTTGAGAACAGGGGCTATAAGGTCAGCATGACCAACGAAACGTGGGACGGGAACCCTAAGTCATTAAAGCCTGACTGGGGCGTCGTTGTTGTTGGCGGGACGCTGGACGACATTGCCCTCAATGTGACGGGAAATCTTATCAAGACAGAGTATATCTACTCTATTAAATTCACGCTTTGCATTGCTGACGCCAAGACAAGAGAACTACTGCACAAGGAGAAAATTGAAGTGTCCTCATCCTATGAAACAGTCCCGTTCAGCAGGGAAAAGGCGGAAGAATTGATCAACAAGGCGCTGTCTGAAGCCGTTGAGCGCGGACTGGCAGACAAAGACAAATATATGCCTAAATAATTACCTCACGAGTGTCGAACTGCAGATTAATCTTCCATGCGACAAGAGCACGGGGATTACGCTAGTAATTCATTTAAAGTTTGTCTCAAACCGTAATAAAGGGTAAAATAGTAACAAGGATTGTTATGGAGGTGCTGCTATGAAATACAAGGTAAACTTACAGAAATCGGAGGAAGGGTACTCTGTTTGGGTGCCTGGCAGGCAATATTTCCGGTAGAACTCTGCACACATTTGCGGTATTATGAAACTTCGTAGAGCAGGAAGGAGCCCTGCGCAACCGGTACACCGACAATGCCGCAAAATCAGATAAGAATCGTGACCGACGATTTTCAATAGAATCAAGCGCATTGACAGAGCTGATAGTATCGGACACCGCTGAACTGCATTGTCGGTTCGTTGACGACTGAAGCGTGCAGATCGTTTTTCCTGCGCTCGCAAGCGTCTATATGAGTCCGCCGTGAAAGCGGCCAAAACTCCGCGCCAGAAGGAGTGCCATCGCCAGCACGCCAGCGCCGAAGAGCAGCGCCAGTCGTGTCTGCTGCAACTGCAACCGGCCAGCGCGGCACAAAACATATCCTATGATCAGGTTCGTCATCCCCCACAGCACATTTACAGTCGAAGACGAGAGCCCCTCGCCCGGCGGCGAGGCGAACGGCGACTGAAACGGCCCGCCTGAGACGCCGTTCACGAAGTGCGGCACCGCGTTTGTCAGAAAGGCACCGGCAAAGAAAATGGCGATGTAGTGATACCATCGTAGCAGGGTCATTATTGGAACTCCAAATAAACAAAAAAGTGGTGCTTGCTTCCTCTCATATCTCAGCAGTTTGCACAGTTTGAGACATACAGCTTAAGACTTTTACGTCTACAACCTACGTCCTACTCCTTTACATCCTTTCGCTGAGCCTGAGAAGAGCAAGACCACCACTTTTAGCAAGCCGCTCTTTAATTCATTTATACGCCTCTTTAAGGTGATTGTCAAGCATTTGTACGAGTTGCAAACATTTTCGACATTGCCCCTTTTTCTATGAGTGACTGTGATGGCGATTTTTGGCCAAGACTTTTGTGTGGTCGAATGCAGTTATAGAAGACAAGATACTCAGCCAATCGCATTCTAAAAAGTTTGATGTCATGTATTGAGTCGAGGTTTTGAGCGACGAACTCATCTTTAATTGTTCTGTTGTATCGTTCAATGAAACTATTTATCTTAGGGCAACGAGGATAACTAAAGAGATGCGGTATTTTGTGTTTTTGGAGTTCCTTATCAAAGTCACCGAGGAATTCAGAGCCGTTATCACTTTGCACAGACAGCACTGGGAGCGGGCAAACAAGCATAAGGCGTTTCAGGAAGTCTGTTGCCGAGCGGCTTGAAAGCGAGCCGTAGCAACCAGTCAGGGCAAACTTAGTCACAACATCTATTGCTGAAATCAGGTACCGGGTAACACCGGCATCGTGAACAACTGAACTATCGGCCAGAAGGTAACCTGGTTCAAGGGGTTTGGGTGATTTTTTTACACGTTGTCTTTTGCATTTCTCAGGCTGTTTTCTGTCGGGGTTGTGGTACACTCTGCCTGGGCTGCCCTGGGAAAAGAACTTGTATCTCTTGATGATCTTGCCTATTTTAGACTCAGAGATAGTAGTAATGCCCATTTCTTTGCAATATGCATCCAGCAAAGGTTTAAGTTTCTCTTTGCCGATTCTTCCGTACTTGCGTCTGTAGGCACGAATGAACTCTACGATACGCTGATCAACAGACATGGTCCTTACGTTATAGGGTTTTGTACTGACAGGCACAAGAGCTTCCAGCCTTCCTCCAGACTGCATGAGCTTTTTCTTCCAGGTATAAATCACCTTGCGATCTGCTCCAAAAGCTTCTTTAGTGGCTGCCTCACCATATTGATCGTAGAACTGAATGATCTTATGTCGCTGTTTTGCCACTTCGTTTTTATCAAACCTCTGAAGACCCCTGAGCATATCCTGTAGCCTCCTCCAGCCACGTATCCAGCTGAAGATAGGATATGCCCGTGCATAATGATCCATCAAACGTCAATGTCGAAAATGTATCGTAACTTTTTTAGCATTTATTTCCGCACCATTATTTTCTCAACCAACCTGCAACGATTTTCTGTTGTAATCTGCTCCATTATATAGCACGTTAGTCTTGCGGACTACAGGAAGGAGATGAGTATCAGCTAGGCTCCTGTAGGAGTGCTGACTTTTCCATCAACAAATCCCATAATTTTTTGCCACCATGTAGGGTCCACCCACGATAACCAATCATTATGTCCAGCTCCTTTAATCACAAACATTGCTTTCTTTCCAGATAATGATTCATACAATGCAGTAGCGTGTTTCATCGGGATTATCGTATCCTGTTCCGCTCCTACCACGGCAATTCTTCCCCGATAGCCCTTAAGATTTCCAACGTTGTCATATTTGTCTTTCATAAACAATCGCACGGGCAGCCATGGGAATATGGATTGAGCAACAGACAGAAGCGTGTCCCAAGGAGTGATAAGCACAATCCCGCCGACCGTGCCAGGCATGTCCTTCGCTACTTCTGCTGTCACTCCACAGCCTAAGGATTCTCCCAGGAGAAAAATTGGACTTCCATATTGTTGCACTGCAAGATGTACTGTTTCCTTTGCATCACGAACAAATGACTTCTCTCCCAGTTCTCCTGCTCTTTCTCCGTACCCTGGATATTCGGCAAGCAGGACTCGATACCCTGAAGATTCTAACGCCGTCACATAATATGCTCTGTCAGCAGCTGTACCGGCATTGCCATGAAATACTATAATGGTGCCATTAGGATTTTTGATCTGAGTAGTGCCAATGAAGCCTCGATAGCCGCTTGGACCTGAGGGCCAGAATTGTATGTTATTAGCACTGAGCACTTCCCGTGAGGGTATAAAAGAGCTTGGATAATAGAGAAGCTTATATTGAAAATTGCACACTGAGAGGATCATTAACACGATTATCGATACTATTAGAGCATATTTTATAATGTTAGCTATCATTCATCAGCTTTTTTTGAAAATATTTTGCAAACTAGCATAATTATAATTTGTACTCACCAGAATTATAGCAGATGTATAAGCTCCCTGATTATTATTCTCGTGTTATCGGCCTTTGTAGCCCGGACATCCTTCAAATCCTTTGCAACCTGCTTTTTTCAGTTTACAATCTTTATTGGTGCAAATAGAACCATATTGCTCATGCTGGTTAGTTGATTTTATCGCAGACTTTTGAGTTATGGAAGGATTATTTCTCTTATTGTTCCTGCTATTCATTGGTAACCACGCTGTAACTTTTAACAATATCTATGGTAAATTTGATTATAAGGTTACTGAATAATAACAAATCGGAGAGACGCAAATGGAATATTATGTGCATCATGTGCCCGGCAGATTACGGATTCAGACACCGTTTATCCATAATAATGAGGATAATGCTCATAAGTTATGTGAGTACCTACAAAGCATAGCTGGCGTCAAGTCACTTGAGAGCCATGTTCTTACAGGTAGCATAACCATTCATTACGATCCTAAATGCGTAAACTGCGAAAAACTCCTTTGCATGCTTGAATCAAAGGGATGGTTCAATTTGATTCATGCAAAAACAAATGATGAAGTGATTAAAGAAGAATCTGAAAAAGTTATAGAGGTTGTTTTCAAAATAGCAGAGTCAGTTGAAGGTGGGATAGAATAACTTATGACCTAAGTGTTGAAATATTAATTATATCTCCTGAGCCGCTTCTGTATCGGGACGCAACGATTAGCTGGGAGTGATATGACAATACTTCAAAAATTACGACTAATCCTTGAAAAAACCCACAACGGCAACTCCTTTCAACAACAATGTCGTATCCATAAAATAATTATTGAAAAACTGTCTGACGATACCATAGTGGCCTATTATGCTGATGATAGGGATGAACAAAGTGTTGTTGATACCAGTATCCCACCCTTTTCTATAATCATAAAATTTCTTTTGTGATATAAAATGGCAACAAAAAAACCCAAATAAAAACAGTGCCGGTTCCGAAGGGTTGTTAACTATGCCTGCGAATATCTTTCCGAAGTCCGTGTTTTTCAAATTAGCCTTACAGTGAGGATGTCACCGACTAAGCCGCAATATCAAGCAAGGTTCGAGACTGAGGATTTTCAACAAAAAGCAAACGCGTAACGATGAGTTAAGTTTTAACTCTCAATTTTCTGAATTGAAACAAAACGCGCCACTGAAGCTTTTGTACTGGTAACGATGTCCGTGGCAAATGCCAACAAGGCACCCACTCTTTAAAAACCACGTTCACGAGAGCGGGCAACACTCTGGATAACATTTTCTCAAGAAGATATTTTCTGTTCTACTGCATCCTTTCTTGGTTTCAATAACTTTCTGTTCCAAGACGTGATATGGTTAGCTGTTCTCCAACCCTTTAACATAAAGCCGCGAAAGCCTATCATATTCCTTGAATTTTTCTAGTATCATCTCAAACCTTTCGATACATTGCTCCTTGGTTATTACATCCTTACCGTTAACCGAGGCCACAGCTAAACCCTCTATTTCACCCAATACTTTTGAACGTTGTATCCTGTATTTATCACATTCTAAGCGCATATTTTTTTGCTTTCAGAGGATATTTCCTGTTCCACCCCGCCTATTCATTCCCAAAAAAACATTACTTCGTAAAAAGCACATTACCCTTCACATCAAAAGTATATGTCGTGTTCTGGAAATATACAGTTACTGTAGAACTTGTATATCCAACAAGCTTTCCAGTTTTCTGAAAAAGCACGTTACCCTTTTCATCGTAAACAAACACATTGTATTCTTGTTTTTGAGCCGCTGATCCAATTGCCATGTTGTATCCTCCTTTATTTTTCCGTTTATTACACTATTTTACCAATACCAACAATATCCTTCCTTCCCATCTCTACATTTATATCAGCGCACAAACAGTCTAAAATTTCATCGGACATCCTTGCAGGATGATGTAAACAATAAAATATTTTATCACTTTTTATACATTTTAATATTTTATCATCGCACAACCTCTCGGATGCTTCACCCATAAACGTATTAAAAAATTCAGGGTGCCCTAAAGTAAAGAAAACATTAATAGGTGCATCAACTGCCTCTATTTCTTTGTGAATAAACCCATGCCCAAAGCAATTACAATACAGTTTCTCCTGCTTGTTTTTGCTATTATTTTTATCACAGCATTTACATAAATTACTAAATGCAAAATAATCGATTATATTGCTCCATTCTTCTTCTCCTGGCACTACAAACCCACTCTTTTCTATGATATACCTAATCCTCCTCCATATTCCGCTCATCCAAGCCCCCCTGAAATACAGGAAGTGTAACGGAGCATACTTAACATTCTCTGGTTGATACTTATCGGACACTGAAGGCCATCCATCATTTTCCAAACCAACAAAAAAAATCTTAGACTTCTCACCAATCCAGTATATCCCTTGCGGGCCGTCAATGTTTTCTTTATTAATTTTATTCTTACAATCATCAATGCATTTGGGCATTTCGGTGTCATAATACTTCCATATTTTTTCATATTTTATTTTTACCTTATCGTATTTGCTGATTAAATTCTTTCTGTTACAGTCCTTATCGTCATAGTCTAAAAAACACATTTTATATTCCCTCCCTGTTTTACAAAACCAAAATGATTCTTTCTAATAATTTCATATGTTTTTATTATCATTATACCTGCGATGCAAACGCAAATTTTATAACCCACAAAAAAAATACACGGCCACAATAGGTTATTATTATACCCAAAAAACTCCCAGATTTATGCGGGAGCATTTTTTCAACACCCTACGCTATCGGCTGGCTTAAATCCTGAGCCTTTACATTCACGGATTACCGGTCGTACATCTCACCATCAACATAAAACCGTAAGTTTCGTATTGCAGGAAGAATTAGAAAATATTATTACGGGCAAAACCCATACGGCGTATAAGCTGAAACTCACACTTGAACTGACATTGGATACTATCTTTTACAGTTTTAGCAGTGTCTTTTTGACGCTGCCCGGCCGGTGATGTTATTTTTTCTTTCCTTGCAGTCGGCAGGGCTGGCACAGCAGTCTAATCACTCGCAAAGAAAACAATCCCGTACCATCTGAATTGCAGTGCTCCTATAAGCGTACGGGAATTCCTTTTGCCCTCAGGAATTCTTTTGCCTCTTTCACCGTATGTTCTCTATAGTGAAAGATAGACGCGGCAAGCACTGCATCCGCCTTGCCCTGCACAATGCCTTCGTAAAGATGATCGAGGGTGCCGACTCCGCCGGATGCGATTACCGGGACAGACACAGCCTCTGAAACAGCCCTTGTGAGTTCGAGGTCGTATCCGTCTTTTGTCCCGTCCCTGTCCATGCTCGTCAGCAGAATCTCTCCTGCGCCGAGCTCCTCCGCTTTTTCTGCCCATTTGACTGCATCAATATGTTTCATTTTTCTGCCGCCATGAGTCGAAAGTGCCCACAATCCACCGTTGCCTGCAGATGGGGCGCCCAAAAAGTCAGCGACTTTATCGGGCTGTAGACATACACATTTAAGGGATTCATCACCTAACCACTTTTCTCCCGTTTCATAGATCAAGCCGCTGGTCACTCTTTTTGCGTCAATTGCGAGAACAATGCACTGACTGCCGAATTTCTCGGCAGCACGGCTGATGAAATAAGGGTCTTTCACAGCAGTCTGTATTTATCGATACTTTGTCACACCCGGCATTGAGCAAATCCCTGATATCGTCAAGCGTCCGCACTCCGCCACCAACTGTCAGCGGCATGAAGACGTCGTCGGCAGTTTTTTCGACAACATGGAGGATGATATTCCTTTTTTCGTGAGAAGCGGTTATATCGAGGAAAACCAGTTCATCCGCACCCTGTTCGTCATAATATACGGCATTATCCACAGGATCGCCGGCGTCCCTTATATTGACGAAATTGACACCCTTCACTACGCGGCCGTCCTTTACGTCAAGGCATGGTATTATTCTCTTTGCAAGCATATTAAAAGCCTTTAGTTGTCAACTTGATCGCCTCTTCCAGGTCAAGAGAGCCTGTGTACAGAGCCATTCCGGTGATCGCGCCCCACAGGTTTTTTATTGCCATTAATTTTTTCAGGTCATCTATTGAGGAAACGCCGCCTGATGCAATGACAGGTATGGCAAGCGACTCGACCATTTTGCGTGTCGCCTCGATATTGGGTCCGGCCATCATCCCGTCTTTGGAAATATCGGTGTAGATAATCCCGGCTGCGCCATGCTTCTGCATGGCGAGGGCGAGTTCTACCGGTTTTGCCCGGGTGACTTCCACCCAGCCCTTTACAGCAACGAGGCCGTGCTTTGCATCGATGCCGACGAGGACTCTGCCGGGATATATGCGGGCCGCTTGAGTTACGAGTACCGGCTTTACTATAGCAACGGTGCCTAGAATGACCCTGTTTATCCCGAGTGCAATTAGTTGGTCTATCCTCGACATATCGCGAATGCCGCCGCCCACTTCTATATCCATTGTCACTGCAGCCCTGATTTTCCGTATGCTTTCGAGGTTTTTCTGGTTGCCGGTGAAAGCGCCGTCAAGGTCAACGACATGCAGCAGTTTGGCCCCGCAGGACTCCCATTTTTTGGCAGTGGCAACCGGATCACTTGAGTATACCGTTGCATCCTCTTTCCTGCCCTGCAGGAGCCTCACGCAGAGACCATCTTTTAAATCTATTGCAGGAATTACAAACATAGATTAATATAACATACTAAAATGGATGTAAACGACCGGGGGCCTTCTATTGTGTTGAAAACTGCTTTATTTGTCCTTGTTTTTTTTGAACTCTCGGTGCTATTTTCTCCGGCCAATTCTTTTTCGATCCCTGAAAAGCTCCACTATGACCTTACCTGGGAAGGAATAAAGACCGGCGAGGCAGAACTGGAGGTCAGGCAGACAGGCGACGAAATCCAGTTCATATCGAAAGCCAATTCTTCTCCTTTGGCGTCGTTGTTCTATCACGTCGAGGATTTAGTCATCAGCACGCTTAATTATGGAGAGAGAAAAGGATATTACGAGGGGTTTATAGGAGTGCCTCATGATTACCGCATAATTATACACGAAGGCAGGCAGAAGAGGGACAAGGAATTTATTATGGATCACAGCGAAAAAAAAGTGACCTATATAAACTATCTGGCCAAAGAAAAGAAAGAGTTCGGCATCAATAAATCTACACTCGATCCTCTCTCAAGTTTCTACTATGTCAGGACACTGCCGCTCGAAGTCGGGGAATCTGTTTTCGTCGATGTATTTGACAGCAAAAAACTGTATAAGGCAGAGGTCCAGGTGTTGAAACGGGAAGTTATAGAGACATCTGCAGGGACATTTAGAACGCTGCTGATAAAGCCGATTGTCAGATCAGAGGGCATTTTTTTTAGAAAGGGAGACATACTTATCTGGCTCACCGACGACAATAGGAAGATACCGGTCATGCTGAAGACGAAGGTCGGCATCGGCACTGTGAAGGCGGTCCTGGTGGGCGGGCAATGAAGGCGCCTTTATCAGTCGTCATAGTGACAAAAGACGAGGAGCGGAATATAGAGGCGGCGCTTAAAAGCGTCAGCGGGTTCAGCGAAATTATCATTATCGACGACTTCAGCTCCGACAGCACCATATCTATTGCACGCAGGTATACCGATAATATTTTTCAGATCAGATGGCAGGGCTATGCAAGGCAGAAACAATCAGGCATTGACAAGGCGTCTATGCCATGGGTGCTTGTGCTGGATGCTGACGAGCGGGTGACGGAGGAGCTTGCCGGGGAAATCAGGACCGCCATTGAAAGCTCCGTCAACAATGCTTTTTACATCCCCAGAAAAAACTTCTTTCTCGGCCGGTGGATACGGCACGGAGGCTGGTGGCCCGACTATACCTTAAGGTTGTTCAGAAAAGAGAGTGCGCATGTGGAGCAGAGGGAGGTACATGAGAAGATCGTAGCAGATGGGAAGACTGCCTATTGTAAAAATCCCATGGAACATTATACGTACAGGAAAATTTCGGATTACATAAAAAAGATGGATGTTTATTCAACGCTTGCCGCAACAGAACTGCATCAAAAGGGGGGCTCGGCGAGATTTTACCAGCTTGTGCTAAAGCCCCCTGTTACCTTTTTAAGAATGTTCCTGTTACAGCAAGGGTTCAGGGATGGCTTTCACGGTTTTGTCCTTGCAGTGCTCTATAGCTTCTATACCTTTCTGAAATACCTGAAGCTCTGGGAGATTGGGTCTGCATCATGATGAGATTCCTCCCTTAGGCAAGCGATATCCCTTGCCTAAGGGAGGTAAAAGATTACTCCCCGCAGCATACGCGGCGCATTTTTTTCTTTCCAGACGGCGAAACTGCCAGGACAACATCGATCTTATTGCCGCAATTACGGCAGTTCTGACCCTTGCCCTTGTTCTCTGCTCTGGCAGTTACATCGGTCTTGGACTTTACTTTCTCGGCCATGGCACACACTCCTTTTGTTTTTTTAGGTTTATAAAAGTGATATCATGAATTTCCTGTACATAGCATCCATGCATCATTCATGCACGCAACTCCCCTGTCCTGCAATGTCTCCCTGTTTGTTCGTGTCAGAACAAAAAGATTAAATGATAGAGGAAATTGCCAAAACTTTATAAACTAACATAAAATAGACGATATCGTCAATTTCGGAAAATTTTTTTCTGACTCACCCAGGCTTCGGTTGTTTGGCGATCGGTTGCTTGGTTAAGCTATGAAGAACAAAAGTTTGGAGGGTTTATATGGGTTTTTTTACGATCGACACAGAGAAGTGCAAGCGTGATGGTATCTGCGTGGATGAATGTCCTATGCGCATCCTCGAAATGAGTGACGCTTCTTCAGCCTCCGACGCCAGTGCAGGGAGCGGAAAAATATTGCATCAGGTGCGGACATTGTGTTGCAGTCTGTCCCCACGGGGCTTTCTCCCTTGCCGGAATGAAGACTGAAGACTGCCTGCCGGTAAGAGAGGACTTGGCGCTGAGTGCTGAGCACGTTGAGCATTTTCTGCGTTCCAGAAGGTCTATCCGTACATACCAGGACAAAGCAATAGAGCGTGAGAAGCTTGAAAAACTAATTGACATTGCGAGGTATGCGCCAACAGGCTCTAACAGCCAACTTGTCAACTGGCTTGCCGTCAATTCGCGTGAGGCGGTACGAAGCATGGCCGGATTGGTAGTTCACCTTATCCGCCATATGATTGCAGAGAAGCATCCAATGGCGGAGAAATATAACTTCCCGGTGTTAGTAAAAGCTTGGGAGGCTGGAATAGACCGCGTCACCCGGGGAGCGCCAGGTCTTGTCATAGCCCACTCGCCGAAAGACTATAATAATGCCAGGACCGACAGCGCCATTGCTCTTACATTTCTGGATCTGGCAGCGCCTTCTTTCGGGCTGGGCAGTTGCTGGGCCGGTTTCTTTATGATGGCTGCCTCACAGTGGCCGCCGCTTCGGCAGACACTTGCGCTGCCCGAAGGACATGCATGTTTCGGGGCCATGATGATCGGGTATCCGAAGTACAAATATCATCGTCTGCCGTTGCGTAAAGACGCCAACATTACATGGTTGGATTGAGAGTGATGGCGCTATTGGGATGAAAATGCAGGAAAACCACGAAATAAAAGATGCGGCTGGATGGCTTGAAAGTATTGTAAAAGACTTTATCAATAAATCACCGGAAAACACCCTGAAAAATCCGGCAAACGACAAGGCATGGGACGACCCCCTGGTGGGATTCTCTTCCGGTGGTGATCCAATTTATCAAGCATTCAAGGAGCATATCGGATTATTCCACTGGACCCCATTGGAAATATTCAGCCTGACTTTTCCACAAATGGAAGTGCGGGCTGGCGATTTGACGGTTATAAGCTGGATTTTGCCTCAAACGGCCAAGACTAAAGCTGATCACAAAAAGGAGACGACTTACCCTTCGGAAAGCTGGGCAAGGGCCAGGAAATTCGGCGAGGAGATAAACGTAAGTCTCCGAAAGCATGTTGTCGATACTCTCGGGGCCGCCGGAATTGAGGCTGTTGCTCCTATGCTTTCACCCGAATGGGCGTGGAAGATGTCAGAACTCTATCTTTATGCGTCAACCTGGTCTGAGCGGCATGCAGCCCATGCTTCGGGGCTTGGGACCTTTGGCCTTTGCGATGGGTTGATTACGCCGCTGGGAAAGGCGGTACGCTGCGGTTCTGTTGTTGCACGCATTCAGATACCTCCGACTCCGCGACCATATAAAGACCATCACGAATATTGCCTTTTTTTCAGTCGCGGGACTTGTAAGAAGTGCGTCAACCGGTGCCCCGCCGGGGCCTTAAGCGACCAGGGCCACGACAAGTTGAAATGCCGGCCTTACGTAGAGGTAGCGATGAAGGAATATTGCACGTCCCATTTCGGGTTTGAAGCTTATGCCTGCGGCTTATGCCAGAGCGGGGTGCCGTGTGAGTCCAGGATCCCTCTTCCAGCAGATTAGAAAATTTTCAGAGCACACCGGCCACTGGTTGCGGAACATATCCTTCGTATTGCCTGAAATTATTGCGGAACTGTTCCACCAGATTTTTAGCGGCTTTATCATAGGCCGCCTTGTCAGCCCAGGCATTGCGCGGCTTTAGCAATTTAGCCGGCATGCCGGGACATGCCTTCGGCACCTTGAGCCCAAAGAAAGGGTCCTTATCGAATTCCCCCTTTGCCAGCACGCCTTCAATGGCAGCGCTGACGAGTGCCCGCGAATAGGCGATCTTCATCCGGCTTCCCACACCGTAGCCGCCGCCGCTCCAGCCCGTATTCACCAACCAGCAGTTGACAGCGTGTTCGGAGATTTTTTTGTTGAGGAGTTCGGCATAGACTGAAGGATGGAGCGCCATGAACGGTGATCCAAAACATGCGGAAAAGGTCGCCTGCGGCTCGGTAACGCCTGCCTCGGTGCCTGCCACCTTGGCGGTATAGCCGGACAGGAAATGGTACATAGCCTGAACCGGGCTCAGTTTGGCAATTGGCGGCAACAACCCAAAGGCATCGCAGGTGAGCATTATGATGTTGGAAGGATGCCTCCCCATGCCTGACCGTATGATATTAGGGATATGGGTGATCGGGTAGGAGGCGCGCGTGTTTTCAGTTAAGGAATCGTCATCCAGATCGATCCTGCGAGTCACCGTATTAATGGCGACGTTTTCAAGGATGGTGCCGAACCTTCTGGTCGTTTCATAGATTTCCGGCTCCGATTCACTCGAAAGTTTGATGATCTTCGCGTAACATCCGCCTTCGAAGTTGAATATCCCTTTGTCATCCCAACCGTGCTCATCGTCGCCGATCAATGCCCGGTTCGGATCAGCGGAGAGTGAGGTCTTGCCGGTTCCCGAGAGACCGAAGAAGATGGCCACATCCCCTTTTTTACCCACACTAGCCGAACAGTGCATGGAAAGGATATTTTTGTCATGAGGCAATAAATAGTTTAGAATGGTAAAGATTGACTTCTTGATCTCACCGGCATAACTTGTACCACCGATAAGGATTAACCGCCTGGCAAAATTTACGATGATGAAGGCTTCAGTGTTAGTGCCGTCAACGGAAGGGATGGAATAAAAACTCGGCACGTCGATGACCGTAAAGGCCGGTTTGTGTTTGATCAACTCCTCTTCGGTCGCCCTGATCAACATGTTCCTTGCGAAGAGAGAGTGCCAGGCATTTTCGGTAATCACGCGCACAGGCAGGCGGTGTTCAGGACTTGCCCCGGCAAAGCAGTCCTGAACGAACAGGTCCTTGCCATGCAAGTAGGCCACCAGCCGGTTGTAAAGGCCGTCGAATTTAGCCGGGTCCAAAGGCTGGTTGACTTTACCCCAGTTGATATGGTCATGACATGACGGTTCATCGACTATGAATTTTTCGTTGGCAGCCCGACCGGTATAATGGCCTGTTTTCACATCGATAGCTCCCAAATGGGTAATAAGGCCTTCGCCCCGTCTCACGATTTGCTCGTACAGTACCGGGGTGGGAGGTGTCCAGAAGACTAGATTAACATTGGTAATTCCGTGTTCTTCGAGCCCTGTCCCTCTGGTAATATCATTCAGTTTCATATTTTTTCTCCTAAGGGTTATATTTCCCGGCCGGCCATTTCTCTTTTAAAACATCAGGGAAAAGAAATGATGCACTGTCATCGACGCCATTCTTCCTGACAGTTATGGTCAGCTTCCACCTGCCTTCCTTGTTAAGATTCAGATTGGACACAATATATAGTCCCCCACCTTTTTCTTTCACGACCGTACCCAGAGCTGCGGGTTGACCGGTATCCGTATTCCTATAATCGATCGTCAAGGAGGCATTCTCCACATCCTGATTATGAGAGTTATGTATTACGATGCCGATGACGTTTTTGCCGATCTTGTGTTCCTTTTCATCCAATAAAATCTCCACACTGAATTCCGCCTTTTCAGTTATGTCAAACAGGCTGTCATTAAAGTGTTTTGTGAACACAAGCTTACGACCCTCGCCCTGCTCAGCATACGTTGATAAAACTGACCCCATGATCAGGAGACCGCTGCAAAGGATAACGGTTATCAAGCCAGCACAACTTTTCCTCATATTTGCCTCCTCTTCTGCTGTTCCATGCCACACAACTTTATTACATTATACCCAAAATTGTCGAACAAAAAGACCGTTAATAAACCTCAACCCTGAAAGTTGACCAACTGATAATATAATAATATGTCGGGGTATGTTTGGCCGAGGGATATGGAGGCTGCAAAGAGGATACAAAATGAGCTGAGGGAAAAGGTACGGATACACCCTCTGCGAAAAAATCCGTCATCTATAGCTGGGGTCGATGCCGCATTTGATGGGGAACAGGTAATCGCTGTCGCCTCTCTCTTTGCATATCCTTCACTCACCCACATGACCGATGCTATTTCGATCGAAGATATCCGGTTCCCTTATGTCCCGGGGTTCCTCAGCTTCAGGGAAGGGCACGCTATCATCAGTGCGATAAGGAAACTCATGCACAAACCCGATGTGATAATTGTTGATGGGCAGGGAATAGCCCATCCCCGGAGGCTCGGCATCGCCTCACACATCGGCGTGCTGATTGACATCCCTACGATAGGCTGCGCAAAGTCGAGGCTGGTGGGTGAATATGCCGAACCCGGGCCTGAGAAAGGCCAGTGGTCGCCTCTCATATATAAAGGAGAACGAGTCGGCGCTGTACTGAGGACGCGGGATCATGTCAGACCTGTGTTTGTTTCTCCCGGACATCTCATAGACCTGCCTTCATCCATAGCAATTTTGCTTCAGTGTCTGACCAGGTACAGACTTCCCGATCCTATCAGAATGGCAGACCATCTATCAAAGGTATCAAAGGCGTTTGCCAGAAATAGGACGAAGGGGTAATGTCATTTTAAACGTTGGCTGCACCTGACAAACTAACACTCTCGGAAACTAGAAAAATGTGCACATTACCGAAAATAACTTTTATCGGGACCATCTTGCGGCAGAACTCTTTAAATCCCTGCCTCCTCTGAAGTTAACAAAGTTAACACCGTCCCCTAAATGCTCAATACACCGGAATCAGCTATATGCGTGGTTTCAGGAGTGATATAGTGGGAGATGTTTACCGTTATGGTCGTGCCATTTCCTGGAGTTCCATTTATTGTCAACTCTCCACCAAAAGATCTGACCCTTTCTTGCATACGGGCAAGTCCAAAAGAACCGGGTTGGGTATATTCACTCTCCATTATCCCCTTCCCATTGTCCCGGACCTTCAGTAGTATGTTGCCGTTTTGTTCTTTTAGAAATACCTGCACCATCGTCGCTTTTGCATGTCTCATAATATTCGTCAAGGCCTCTTGAAGTATGCGGAATATGGCAGTGGCGAGTTGCTCCCCAATGACGACATTCTTAAGCTCGATAATCCGATCACAACGTATGTCAGTTCTGTTCTGGAATTCCCGAATCTGCCACTCGACTGCTGCTTCAAGTCCTAAATTATCCAATATCTGAGGTCTCAAGCTCGATCATATCCTTTTTATTGGTTGAACAGGTGTATTCATCGGATCGGTTTCTACCTGCAACGTTTCTACGAGTATTAAAGCGAGGAGAATTAAGCAATGTTTGTACCAGCTCGTAATAATTATTTATATCATTGATATATCATTATTATTATCACATTGCAGGTACGCCATGCCTTAATGAACCGGGAATTGCACCAAGTTTGGTCAGCGGTTTAACCAGATGGCGATCAGGCAATGTTGAGTGATAACTTCGGGGACGCTGTTGACTAAGTTGACTAATTACTCCTTGAAGGAATTAGATAGATTATGGTATAAACTATGTCAAGAGATGATTACGAAGACGGAACTTATAGAAATACTGCGTGAGAGTCCAATATGTTCTCACATAGAAGAGTCTGAGTTATCACTTATCGTTGAACGTCTGCATGATGATTACATAGCAGAAAAGCAAAATCAATAAGCTGAAGGCTGTTTTCTCTGTTTTGTTCTTCCTTTATTATTTGGGCAATGTAAAAATGAAATCATTACCTTCAGGTTTTGCTTCATACCATATGTCACCACCATGCTGGTTGATTATTTCCTTTGTCATGAACAGGCCCATGCCTACACCATCCTGAACAGTCTCCCCATCTCTCATTACTCTGCCAAATTTTGTGAATAGTATGCTCCTTTTATCTTCCGGAATAGGGATTCCTGTGTTGTATACATTAAACCGGTAATAAGAACCATGATCTTCATAACCGAAGGCTATAGTGCAGCCATGTCCACCATATTTGATGGCATTGCTGAAAAGGTTTCTGTATACAACCTTCAACCACATTTTGCTGGCATTGACTATTATGGTGCCAGTGGGAATTGCACCGAGTCTGTTGTCAATGAAGATATTCTTCTTCTCTATTTCCGCTGCCAGTTCAGCAAGCACAGCCTCTATTACTTCACGTCTGAGGTCTATTTCATTCTTCTCTATTTGGAGTTCGCTGTTCACTACCTGTGCTTTGGCAAGACAGTCTTCTGCAAGCCCAATAATTTGTGTGATCCTGATTGAGAGGTCTTTGACCGTTTGAAAAACACTTTCGTCCAGTTTCCCGTAAGTTCCCCGTAACAGTAACTTTAACGTAGCTGATGTCGCTATGAGCGGGCTCCTTATGTCATGTGACATAATTCTCAGCATCTTCAATATATTATCGTTGAGGGTGTTTATATGCTGCCTGGACTCGGCTATCTCCATTTCCTTGAGTTTACTGTCAGTTATGTCTCTGTTTGAGACTCTTCTGCCAAGAAACTTTCCTTCCTCATTAAACACAGCTTTACATGCGTGCCCTATCCACCGCTCATCACCGTTTTTTGTTCTTATGCGAAATTGAATTTGTTCTCCATCATCATAACTGTTATGAAAGACCTCGATATGTCTACGGTAAAATTCCATATCGCCAGGATGAATAATGCTTTGCAGAAGACTCGGAGTTTTTATGAATTCCTCCGGCGAATATCCGCTAATACGCGTGCTTGAAGGAGAACAGTACAGGATTTCATCGGTGGGGGCTATCCAGTACTCCCAGCCATAGGTAAAGTCTGCTATGGTTCTGAACTTCTCCTCACTCTTTCTCATCGTATCTTCAGCACTCTTGCGGTAATTAAGATGCACATTGAAACTGGTGAGCAGCTGACCTACCTCATCACTCTGAGTAACGGGAATGTCCTGTGGCGGCAACCGTTCCTCAGTAATATCCCGTATAAGTCTGCTTGCATTGTAGAGTGGGCGCAGTGCTTGCCTGACAATAATCCATACGAGCAACGAACTTAGCAGTGATAGGATAACTGCTATCAAATATGCACGGTCCTTCATTGAACGAATCGACGAAAATGCCAACTCTGTCGGCAGCCCCACCCGGATAAACCAGCCTAGCGTTGGTATTTGTTTGGCAGATAAAAGCATTCTGATACCCCTCGAATTAACGGCGACTCCGGAACCTTCAAACCCGGCCATAAACCTGTCGAATAAAGGGTTCACACCAATTTTTGGTGTTGGCTGCATTATGCGCAGCGGATCACTCGCGGAGATAAAAATACGATCTTTGGGAGATACTAAAAGTAGTCTGTCTGGGAAGTCTTCGTATGCAGGACTTTTGATCGACCCCAGCAGAGACGGGTCTGACGCCAATGTATAACCTGCCAACACAGCGACAAGCTTGCCTGGTGAGGTCATAACAGGGACTGCAAAACGGATAACAGGTTCTTGAGAAAATCGACCGGTCCCTGGCTCTCCCACCACCGGTCTTCCCGTAGCTACCACTTCCTTGAAATATTCACGGTCTGAATAAGATGCTCCTGCCCGCCCTGGCAATACAGGGTAATCGGCTATTCCTATGCCTCCCCGTGAAATCACCACACACCCTTTTTGAAACAGGGTCGTCAACAAAGGTTTGTCACGCAAAAACTCTCTTAATTTACTGGGGTTGGCGAGTATGTCCAGGGTGATTCTGTCGGCAATTGTTGTCAGCGCGTTAATGCGCAGTTTAACCTGCACTTCAATACTATCAGCTATGTATGATGCAGTCGAGAACTGCTGTGTTTCTATTTGGGTGATCATTTCGTGTTCCACTCGCTCTGAAATAAAAAACGTCAACACCCAAATGTTGCACAAAAACAGAATCAGCACTAGTCCGGTGATTTTGGTTTTTAGGGATAACGAGCTCAATAAAAATGGCTTATTCAGCATAAAGGCAGATTATCATGAAGAGAGGGAACATATCAATGACCGTTCGCCGAAAAAAAAGGCGCCTAAAACCTCGGCGCCTGTCCAGTAATGATGTGACCTCCAGCTACAAACTAATAATCCGCCAGGTCGCTAATACCCATGTTAGGTACGACCGACCCTGCTGTCACAACACTTGCTGAAGGATTGCTGAAAGGAAATAGCGACTGTCCGGTAAGCAATTGCCCTCCAGCTACAAACGATCTATCCACCTTGCCGCTAACATCAATGCGAGGTACAGCCGAGTCTGCTGTTACAACAGTTACTGAAGGGTTGCTGAAAGGAAATAGCGACTGACCAGTAATCACCTGTCCTCCAGCTACAAACGAATTAGCCCCCTGGCCGCTAACAGCCACGTGAGGCACAGCCGGCCCTTCTGTCACAACACTTAGTGAAGGATTACTGAGAGGAAATAGTGACTGACCAGTAATCACTTGCCCTCCAGCTACAAACGAATTGTCCCCAGCGATAGCTACACTGACGAGAAAAACTGACACCAGCACTGATAAAACTGTCGATAAAATTGTTTTCATTTAAGTTCCCTCCTTGAGTGATATATTGTTTTATTAACTTTCTTGAATTTAGTAGATTCTCATGAGTGATTATATGGAACTACTTAAATTCCCAATTTTTGTCTATGAAACGGTTATCTGCTTTGCCACCACCCCCTTTTCCAAGTTCAAGTTACAGGTTATATAAAGTAGCCTTACCATTTTGATCCTTGTCCTCATATTCTTTATATAGCGATTTATGTGCCAGCAAAAAAACATAATAATATCAATGCCTGAAAAAGGCAGCGTCTTTTAAACAGCAATATACCGCAATCACGATTGCAATATATTGTCGGCTGGACTATAATAGCAATATGTTGCAATTTTATTTTTCGGGCATTCGAATAATTAGGTTTGGCGAATATGGTCAACAAAGATGAATTTTTCAGGGAAGTGACAGTCCGGATATGCAGCAGTCTTCAGATAGAAACCGCGCTGAAGAGTGCGTTCGAGTATTTGAGACAGCATTTCCCACTGGATAGCCTATTCTTTAACATTCTTGACCATGACTTGAGCGCAATCAGGAGAGTAGCCCACGCGGCTGCAGAAGAGCTCAAAATTCCTGATGAAATTATACCGATTCCCGAGAAACTCTGGGCGCTGACAAAGGCAGCGGCTCCGCACCAGGAGTTCTACAAGCCTGTTATTATGAACTCATCTGTTTCCAACGAATTCATACGATCTGTTGCCACTCTCATCAAATCGGAGTTGAGAGGGAACTCAGTACTTGTGTCGCCGCTCTGGATAGGAGATGAGCTGATTGGTAACCTCGTACTTAAAGCCAGGGGTGAAGGACTGTATACTCAAAATCACCTCGATCTAATCGCTATCGTCGCCGAACCATTTGCCATCGCCCTTTCAAATGCCCTGGCTCATGAAAAGCTACTTAAATACAGAGACGTCCTGCTCGATGACAACCGTTTTTTGAATAGGGAGCTCATATCACAGGCGGGAGACGAGGTTATCGGCGGGAATTCAGGATTAAGAAATGTTATGGAGATGGTACAACAGGTTGCTCAGCTGAATAACACGGTGCTGCTCTTGGGGGAAACAGGGACAGGCAAGGAACTGGTCGCCAATACGATTCATTTTTCGTCGTCGCGAAAGGATAAACCCTTTATAAAGGTAAACTGCGGAGCTATTCCAGAAAGCCTCATCGACAGCGAATTGTTCGGTCATGAAAAAGGAGCGTTCACCGGCGCAGTAACTGATATGCGCGGCCGCTTCGAGCGCGCTGACGGCGGGACCATATTCCTGGACGAAATCGGTGAACTGCCGCTCCAGGCACAGGTACGTCTCCTTCGGGTGCTTCAAAACCGTGTAATCGAACGGGTCGGAGGCAGTAAGCCTATAAATGTTGACATCAGGGTGATAGCAGCGACCCACCGCAACCTGGAAAGCATGGTTTCGGAAAATCGGTTCCGCGAGGACCTTTGGTTCCGGTTGAATGTCTTCCCTATTATCATACCGCCGCTGCGGCAGAGGAAGGAAGATATCCCGGCCTTGACCCGCTATTTTGTTACACAAAAAAGCAGGGAATTGGGTGTTCCGATCGCTCCCAACATTGTGCCCGGCGCTTTGCAGCGGCTTATGGACTATGCTTGGCCAGGGAATGTCCGAGAGTTGGAGAACCTGGTTGAGCGGGAGTTGATACGCCACCGGGGAGGACAATTGATGTTTGATTCGCTGCTTTCCACCGAGAGAGGAGGGGGATCCATTGCTCAACAGGAAGTCCCCTTGAAACTCGATGAAGCGACAGCTCTGCACCTGAGCAAAGTCCTGAAAATCACCAACGGAAGGATTCACGGCCCTGGCGGTGCAGCGGAATTACTTGGCGTCAATCCGAGTACTTTGCGGTGGCGCTTGGATAGGCTAGGCATAAAGTACGGACGTTTAAAGAAGCACGCCTGAGCGTTTAAAGCAGTATAACGCAACGTAAATAACAACGTCCACAAAGTTTCTCAGTTTTGGGGGGTATTGTCTGACGATGTCAGAAAGAGTGTTCAGCGCCGCCGAAGTTGTAAAAAAGCGGAAGATCCCTCGAGATCGGCCAAAGATAAATGTCTTTTATTTCAAAGACCGGATATTTGTAATCGGTCCCGTGAAATTTGCCGGTTCTCACGCCTGTGAATACGCCCGCTATCGTGACATACTGCTTTTCCGAATAGGATTTGGGATCCAGATGCCTTCCATCCTTAGTTAATAGTGCAAGATATCTGCCTTTAGAATGGTCGTTTTTCCTTACTATATACCCGTTGGAGTCCACCGAATCGTAGTCTGCTTCGATAAGAAGAGAACCCGTATTGGTGACTTCTGTCTTTACTATCTGTCCACCGAGAATAAAAAGTCTGCCTTGAAAAGAAGCGGGTGTTTCTCTCATTTTTACCAGAGGCACCTGCCTATCGCCGGATTTCATGAGGTCCTCGCGTATAACAGGCGCGCAGGCAGCCACGAATAACAATATTACTGTAATAGGTATAGGCCAAGAGTTTTTCATTGTCATATTATCATTTATAATAATCACCATCGTCAACACTTCAGAGTTGTCATTGAACTCCGCAGAAAAATCAGTAAGCGCTAAGGTGAGGTCTTCTGTGAGGATCGTTGCGTATTGTGGTGACAAGCTTGCAGCCTTCCATTGGCGTCGTATTTCCCATATAATTAGAAAAGACATGAAAACATCCATCATCTACTCCGAGGACTTCGCTAAATATGACTATGGAGCCGGGCATCCTCTCAGGTCATTCAGGCTTAAACTCACTTATGAGCTAATGAACGCTTACGGACTCCTATCTCTCCCAGATGTCCCTGTTATCCAGGCGATACCAGCAGAAGAAAAGTATCTGCTTCTTTATCATACGCGAGATTACATCGATATGCTGAACGGTGTGAACAATGGGAGCGAGATACCCGGAGTAGAAAATTATGGCCTCGGCTATGGTGATAACCCTGTATTCAAGGGGGTCTACGAATGGTCGCGGCTCGTGACAGGGGCTTCTCTTCAGGCAGCCGAGCTCGTCGACAGCGGCGCGGCGCCGATCTCCTTCAACGTCTCGGGTGGTCTCCACCATGCACTGGCGGCCAAGGCATCAGGGTTCTGCTACATCAATGACCCTGTGATCGTTATTTACTCTCTACTAAGAAAAGGGAAAAGAGTAGCCTATATCGATATAGACGCGCATCACTGTGACGGCGTGCAGGATGCGTTTTACCGTACCGACAAAGTGCTGACGATATCATTCCACGAATCTGGCCTGTACCTTTTCCCAGGTACAGGATTCGAGACAGAGATCGGCGAAGGAGAAGGAAGGGGATATTCTGTGAATATCCCTATGCCCCCTTCCTCCGACGATGAGCTCTTTGTATATTCCTTCGAGGAGGTCGTTCCGTCGCTGCTCAAGAAGTTCAAGCCAGACATTGTTGTAAGTCAGCTTGGGGTCGATTCATTTATCACAGATCCCCTCGCCCACCTGAAATACACGACAAACGGTTTTTGCGAAGTAGTCGGGAAGATAAAAGATCTCTCACCCAGGTGGATCGCCCTCGGAGGAGGAGGATACGACGTAACGAACGTTGCCAAAGCATGGACTCTCGCGTGGGCGATTATGAATGAGGTCGATCTGCCCAATGCCCTGCCGGAGGCGTTCCTGGAACAATATCCTCTCGATGGGTTCAGGAGCCATAAGCTTCGGGACAAAGAGTATCAGGAAACAGGGGCGCAAAAAAAGAAAGTGAAGAACGAGGTCAGCAGGGTCATTTCATGGATCAAGGAAAATGTTTTTCCGCTGATCAGCACCTCTACTCAAAAGTGACAAAAAAACAGCCTCACTTCTGTATAATTTGAAGAGGAGGAAATGAATTCATTGGTTAAAATAGTTTTGGTTTTTTTAAGTATATTGGTGTTGACAGCTTCTCAATCTTTTGCAAATGACATAATAAATAGTTAGGTTATTTATTGCGGAAGGAAATGATACCCATCGCATAATGATACGGAGGTGTGTATGAGCAGGAAGGTAATGATTTTAACAGGTAGTCCGAGGAAAAATGGCAACTCTAATACTGTTGTCAGTTGGGTGGCAAAGGGGGCTGAAGAGGCTGGGGCCGATGTGGAGATAGTAGACGTGGCGAGCCTGAAAAGTAAAAACAACGGCTGCATTGCCTGCCTCGGATGTCAGAAATCCGACAAGTTTGAATGCGTTGTTGACGATGAGATTAAGCCGGTCGTAGCTCGCATTCCAGAGGCCGATATTCTCGTTTTGGCAACTCCGGTCTATTTTTTCGGAATGAGCGCGCAATTAAAACTCCTTGTGGACAGGATGTATTCACTAATTAAATTTGATCCCTCCAAAGGCAGCTATAGGCACAACATGGGGCATCTCAAAATAGGGGTAGTCGCTACCGCCGGCGGAGATATAGAACCGGGGTTGAGGCTCGTAGAGAAGACTGTCGGCGCTATCGCAGGGTTTGCCGGCCTTTCCTTTGACTCACTGCTGGTACCTTTTGCATCGATGTTTTCAGATGAGATCAAGCAGAACATGCAACTTCGCCAAAAGGCAATGGCCTTCGGTCGCAAGCTTGTTCAATAAAATTATACGATTTTAGATATGAAACGTTGTGAATGGGCCGATGGAAGCGATCTTGTGCAGTCTTATCATGATATCGAATGGGGCGTGGAAACTCATGATGACAGAACACTGTTCGAATTCCTGATTCTGGAGGGTGCTCAGGCTGGGCTGAGCTGGGTTACTATTCTTAAGAAGCGTGAAGGTTACAGAAAGGCCTTCGATAATTTCGACGCCCGGAAGATTTTCCGATACTCAGAGAATAAGATTTCCATGTTGCTTGACAATCCTGAGATCGTAAGAAACAGGCTCAAAATTAACTCTACTATCAGCAATGCCATAGCATTCCTGCAGGTACAGGAGGAGTTTGGAAGCTTCAATAATTATATTTGGAGATTCGTGAATGGGAAACCCATCATGAATTCGTGGAAGAAGATAACAGATATCCCTTGCAGTACCCCTGAGTCTGATGCCATGAGTAAGGATTTAAAAAAAAGAGGCTTTAAATTCGCCGGTACGATGATTTGTTATTCTTTCATGCAGGCAGTTGGCATGGTTAACGATCATGTTATAGACTGCTTCAGATACAAAGATCTCATGAATAAAAAGGAGCATGTTTAGGCATTGAGCGGGCAAGTGCGACAACGGTGATGCTTTCCGCACCAGCTTTTTTCAGCACCTTGGCGCATTCATATACTGTGGCTCCGGTGGTGATAACATCGTCCACGAGAATGAGCCTGAGGCCGTTTACGGATTTATCTGCAGTGAATGCGTTCTTAACGTTTTTCAGCCGTTCCTTTCCTGTGACATCGGTTTGCGGCAGTGTTGTCTTATCCTTTTTCAAGATATCAAGCAACAGCGGGATCCCGGACCGCCTGGACAGGTGTCTGCCGATTAAAGCGGTCTGGTTGAATTCCCTCTCCCTCAGTTTTTTTGAATGTAAAGGGACAGGAACAATCCCGTCTGAATCTGGAATGGGCAGTTCCGACAGCAGGGCTGCAATGGGCCGGGCCAGCCTTTTAATGCCCTTGAATTTAAGGAGGTGAACGGCCTTTCTTAAGGCGCCGTCATAAACACCATAATAGATAATTTTTGAAAAAGGGGGCGGTGCTTTCATACAGGATTCACAATACGTTGCATATTCAGAAACCAGAGGCAGACCGCAGATCAGGCATGCAGGTCCTGAATATCTTTCAATCCCGCTCCAACAGGCTACACAGACAGGATTGTGCCTGTGACTGTCAGAACCATTGCCGCATACAGGACAAGGTGAGGGGAACAGCAGATTCAAAAGGCCGTGAAACGTGAAGCGTGCAGCGTGATGTAAACGGGAAACGAAGTCCAACTTCTTACCTTTCACTATTCACATTTCACGGTTCACGTGGTTTAAAATTGGTCTCTCAGTACTATGATCTCGTCGCGCTTCTGCCCTGTGGAAATTATCTGAATTTTTGTGTTTAGAAGCGTCTCTATCCTCTTGATGTATTTCTTTGCATTGGAAGGGAGCAGCTTGAATTCTTTAATCCCGATAGTGCTCTCTTTCCACCCATCCAACTCCTCATAAACAGGCTCTGCCTGGCTCAGGACCTCTATTTCTTTTGGGAAGTTTTTAAACATCTTGCCTTTATATTTATAGCCGGTACAGATTTTGATCGTGCTGAGTCCATCAAGGATATCAAGTTTTGTCAGGGCGATACCTGTCAGCCCATTTATGAGAATAGAATATTTAAGTTGAACAGCGTCAAGCCAGCCGCATCTCCTCGGTCTTCCGGTCGTGGCCCCGAATTCACCGCCTTTAAGCCTCATTGCTTCTCCGAGTTCATCCTTCATTTCAGTTGGGAACGGACCTTCCCCGACCCTCGTGGTATACGCCTTTGTAATCCCCAGAATCTTTTTGATTTTTGTCGGACCTACGCCCAGGCCGGTACAGACGCCTCCGGCTATGGTGTTGGATGAGGTCACAAAGGGATATGTCCCGTGATCAACGTCGAGGAGGGACCCCTGCGCACCTTCGAAAAGCATCTTTTTGCCTGATGCGATAGCCTCATTGATAAAAATATCGGTATCAGTTATATACTTTGAAAGCCGTCCTGCATAACCCATGTACTTATCGTATATTTCATCTCCATTGAGTGGCGGCCTGTTGTAAAACCGCTCCAGAAGGAAATTGACAAGCACCAGGTTTGCAGTAAGTTTTTCTCTGAACACCCCTGGGGTCAACAGGTCCATCATCCTGATCCCGTGGCGTGCCGCCTTATCTGTATACGCAGGACCTATACCCATGCCTGTGGTACCGATCTTATTGCAACCCTTCCCGGTCTCATGTTCGCGCTCAAGGGCTTTATGGTAAGGCATGATCATATGCGCGTTTTTTGATACCAGCAGATTGTTGTCTATGTCGATCCCTTTCTCCTTGAGGCTGTCCATTTCAGCAATAAGGGCTTCGGGGTCGATCACCACGCCGTTGCCGATTACGCATTTTTTCCTTTTATGAATGATCCCCGAGGGTATGAGGTGAAGGATGTATTTTTCGTTTTTTACGACAACTGTGTGGCCGGCATTATTTCCTCCCTGATATCGTGCGACGATATCTGCCTTTTGAGTAAGAAAATCCACAATTTTCCCTTTTCCCTCATCACCCCACTGGGTGCCGACTACGACGACTGTAGACATAGTAGTACCTCGCATTATAAGGTTATTACCTTGACATCAAGGATATTGGGTAAATGCCGTATCTCTTCGAGCAATTCGTCAGATATCGAGGAGTCGATATTAACAACCGATATGGCCCTGCCTCCGGCACTCTCCCTGCCGAAATGCATCCTGGCGATATTGATATTATTTTTCCCCATCATTGTACCGATATTACCTATAACACCGGGTTTATCATTGTTGTTCATGACCAGCATGTTCCCCTCCGGGACAATTTCGACCTCGTAATCATCTATCTTTACTATCCTAGGGTCTTTTTTGCTGAATAAAGTTCCTGATACCAGGAGTTCCCTTTTCGGGGATTTTATTCTTATTGTTATCATGTTGTTATAATCCCCTGCATCAGTGCTCTTGGACTCATTGACTTTTATTCCCCGCTCTTTGGCTATTACCGAGGCATTGACGAAATTCACTGTCTCGAGCAAAATAGGGTCAAGGATTCCTTTAACAGCCGCAATAGTTACAGGTGAAATATTTAATCCTGCCACCTCTCCCCTGTATTCGATTGTAACACTGGAGATTTCGCTGTCGAACAACTGTGAAGCAAAACTTCCCAGCTTGTCCGCGAGCATAATATACGGCTGCAAGACCGGAATCTGGTCCGCAGGTATCGAAGGGAAATTAACTGCGTTTCTGATAGTGCCATGCACAAGGTAGTCCACTATCTGCTCTGCAATAGCCAATGCCACATTATCCTGGGCCTCCTGCGTCGAGGCGCCGAGATGAGGCGTGCTTACCACCTTGTCATGACCGATCAGAGGATTGTTCACCGGAGGCTCCTGCTCAAAAACATCCAGCGCTGCTCCGGCTACCTTGCCGCTTTCGAGCGCATCATACAGGTCCTTCTCATTAATGATCCCGCCACGGGCGCAATTAATAATGTAAACGCCGTCTTTCATCGTTTTGATGGTTTCCGCCCTGATAAGATTCTTTGTCTCGTTGGTGAGCGGTGTATGAACGGTGATAAAATCGGCGCGTTTAATAAGCTCGGAGACCTCTATCTTCTCGATGCCCATTTCATTTGCCTTCTCTTCGCTGAGAAAGGGATCAAAAGCGATCACTAGCATTCCAAGGCTCTGCATCCTCCGGGCGACCTCTCCGCCAATATTGCCGAGACCTATAATGCCGAGTGTCTTATTGTAAAGTTCTGTCCCCATGAACTTCTTTTTTTCCCACGCTCCGTTTGCCATAGAGGCGTTTGCCTGAGGTATCTTCCTGGCGACTGCGAAAATCATGGCAATGGTATGCTCTGCAGTGGTTATTGTATTGCCCCCGGGAGTATTCATTACCACTATCCCGCGCTTTGACGCAGCAGCTTTATCTACGTTGTCCAACCCCGAGCCTGCACGCCCTATAACCTTGAGATTCTTCGCTGCATCGATAATATCCGCTGTTGCTTTTGTGGCGCTCCTTACAATAAGCGCGTCATAATCGCCGATAATCGATTTCAGTTCATCAGGCTTCAGCCCTGTCTTTACATCTGCCGTGAGTCCCGCATTTCTCAAAATCTCCACGCCCCTTGATGAAATATTGTCGCTTACTAGAACCTTCATGCTTGTTCGCCTCCTTTTAATGCGCTCCTCATCGAGTGAGCGTTTTGGCATCTCAACTTCACCGCATCTTTAATCGATCCTCAGTCGCTAAATCCTCAACGTAGCTCTGCTACGCCTGCGGTTTAGCTCAATCAGATCGCTTAAACCTGCGGCGAATTTGAGCGCCAAAAAATCTGTGAATTTATTGCTGCATCAATATTTCCTGTGCTTTTGCAACTCCGGTTCCGAGCTTTATACCGTAACCAAGTTCCTTCAGCACCATTTCCAGGGCAGCAATGCCTGTTATGACATCAAAAATGTCGGCATACCCGAGATGGGCGAGCCTGAATATCTTGCCTTTTGCCTTGTCCTGCCCGCCGGCCCCGGTTATTCCGTATTTTTCTCTCAAATTTTTGTAAATTAACTGCCCGTCAATCCCGGCAGGAGCTTCTATTGCCGTGACAGAATTGCTCGGGGATTCTTTTGAATAGAGGCCGAGGCCCATTGCCTTTACCGCCTCTCTCGTCGCGTGGGCAAGGAGCGCGTGTCTTTTAAAGACATTTTCGAGCCCTTCTTTCTGCAGCATCTTTATTGCCTCGTTGAGCCCTATGATCAAGGTCACGGCAGAGGTGAAATTTGTCTGGTTCTTTGCAAGGTTCTCCCGTTCTTTTTTGAAATTAAAATAGAACTTCGGCATTTTCGAGGTCTCGCTTCTTTTCCATGCCTTATCACTGACACTAACGAATGCAAGCCCCGGAGGCAGCATTATGCCCTTTTGTGAACCTCCGATCATGATATCGATTCCCCAATCATCTGTCTTAATGTCCTGGGCCACCAGGGCGCTTATCGCATCAACAATAAACAGTGCATTTTCGAATTTCTTTACGACTTTTCCGAGTCCCTCAATGTTGTGGTACACGCCTGTGGATGTCTCGGTAGCCTGCACAAAGACCCCTTTTATTTCGGGGTCGTTCTTCAATACTGCCTCAACAGCCTCAGGCTTTACCGAATAACCCCATTCAACGAGTATCTCTTCCACCTTCAGTCCGTATGACTGAGCAATCTTCGTCCAGCGTTCCCCAAATTTTCCTCCGTTTACCACTACCACCTTGTCTCCAGGATTAAAGAAATTATTTACCGCCCCCACCATGCCGCCTGTGCCGGTCGAGGTGAGGATAAGCACATCGTTCTTTGTCTGGAACAGCCACTTCAAACCTGTCTTTGCAGATTCAAGTACAGGCAAAAAGTCAGGCGCCCTGTGGTGAATAATCGGCATCGCCATTGAGAGCAAAACTTCAGGAGGCACAGGTGTAGGCCCCGGTGCCAAAAGATAACGCTTTAGCATAAAACCCTCCGATATTTAATTGTAATGTGCAGCTTACAATCCTTAACTGGAAATGATGACCAATAGATAAGGCCGAGCATATATAATAATATAAAACCGCTATGTTTGAAAAGCCCGCTAAAAACCGTGAACCGTGAACCGTGAAACGTGAATGGCAACGGCCGGAAATAAAAGACGTTTCACGATTCACGTTTCACTTTTCACGGCCTTATAATTTGCCCTGCTATTTGGCTCTGTGTTATCATCTCCTATGGAACCTCGAAAAGTCATCGAAGAGTCAGAGAATTACCTGATGCATACCTATAACCGTTTCCCCATTGTGCTCAGAAAAGGGCGGGGGATGCGGGTTTGGGGCGCTGACGGCAAGGAATACCTCGATTTCCTGGGGGGGATTGCTGTTAATGTGCTCGGACATTGCCATCCAAAGGTCGTCGTTGCAATCCAAAAACAGGCACAAAGATTAATACATGTGTCGAATTATTATCATAGCGAGCCTCAAATAAAACTCGCAAAGCTCCTCGTCACCAACTCCTTTGCCGACAAGGTTTTTTTCTGCAATTCAGGCGCCGAGGCCAATGAAGCGGCAATTAAACTTGCCAGAAAGTATGCAAAAGAACATTTTGGGCATGAACGGTATGAGATAATTACTGCATTGAAATCATTTCACGGCAGGACACTTGCTACGCTGACAGCAACGGGTCAGGACAAAATCCAGAAGGGATTTGAACCGCTGATGCCGGGTTTCAAGCATGTCCCGTTTAACGACATGCATTCGCTTAAAGAGGCAATAACCGCTAAGACCTGTGCCGTGATGCTCGAGCCCATACAGGGCGAAGGAGGCGTAAACGTACCTTCTGACAGCTATCTTGGCGAGGTCAGGGAACTCTGCGACAAGCACGGACTCCTTCTGATTCTTGACGAAGTGCAGACAGGAATGGGAAGGACCGGCAAGTTTTTTGCTTATGAGCATTATAATATGGTCCCCGACATCATGACACTTGCAAAAGGCCTCGCTGGAGGAATGCCTATAGGAGCAATGCTGACTACTGATAAAATTGCTGCAGCGTTCAAGCCCGGCGATCATGCCTCTACCTTTGGAGGCAATCCCCTGGCGTGTGCCGCTGCTATTGCTACTGTGGAGGCAATTCTCGAGGACGGGTTTGTCCTGGACCACTGCGTCAGAATGGGAGAGTATTTCAGGGGACGTCTGCTGCAGCTTAAGGAAGCCTTTGATCAGATCGTCGATGTGCGGGGCAAGGGCCTTTTTGTCGGCATGGAACTTACTAGGGACGGGATGCCTATTGTAAAGGCATGCCTTGACAGGGGTATCCTGATCAATTGTGCGGGCCTCGGCAATGTGCTGCGTTTTACCCCTCCGCTTATTGTCGAGAAAAAAGAGGTGGACGTGCTTGCTGAACTGCTTGACGAACTGCTGAGCCGATCGATATGAAACGCGATCTTCTTGCAATACATGATCTCACAAAAAATGAGATCGAACACCTATTGGAAAGGGCGTTGGCCCTGAAATCCGGCGCTGACTCACATAAATGCCCGTTAATAGGCAAAAGCATCGGGCTATTTTTTGAAAAACCTTCAACTCGTACAAGGGTATCTTTTGAAGTCGGTATCTACCAGCTGGGAGGACAATCACTATACCTCAACCCAAAAGAAATACATCTGGGAAGGGGTGAGACGATTGCCGATACTGCGCGCGTCCTGTCCCGCTATCTCACCGCCGTTGTTCTCAGGACTTACGCGCATTCTGCTGTTGAGGAGTTTGCTTCGTTTGCAACTGTGCCGGTGGTCAATGGTCTTTCGGACCTTCATCACCCCTGCCAGGCGCTGGCTGATCTAATGACTATTATGGAAAGGAAGGGCGGCCTGAAGGGCAGACGTATGGCGTACATCGGAGACGGCAATAATGTTGCCAACTCGCTCATAGAAGCGTCTGCTCTTACCGGCGTCAATATGGTTATCGCTTGTCCTGATAGCTTCGATCCTCATCCTGACATCCTCCAAAGGGCGCGGGGCAGCGCCGGCGGGTCAATAACCATTGTGCGGGACCCTGTGGAGGCTGTAGCTGATGCCGATATTGTTTACACGGATGTTTGGGTGAGCATGGGACAGGAAAAAGAAGCGGAAAATAGAAAAGCTCAGTTTGCCGGGTACCAGATAAACACTGCTTTGCTCAGCCACGCCAAAAAAGATGCTGTAGTCCTCCACTGTCTTCCGGCATATAGAGGCCAGGAGATAACGGATGAGGTTATGGATGGACCTCAGAGCGCGGTGTTTGATCAGGCCGAAAACAGATTGCATACCGAAAAAGCACTCCTTGAGTTCCTGATTACTCCCTAAGGAGATGGACAAACCACAGTCGACATTATTCAAGAAGTGCTCCATGTGCGGGTTTGAATGGCACGGAAGACTGTCTTTTCTTAGTGATCCAAAACTTCGTATGATAGGCTACCAAGCGAATTTTGAAGAACTTATGACTGGACTCTTTCTATTCACCCACATATGCGGAACCTCTTTTTCTGTTCCTGCTGAGCATTTTGAAGACTTATCCCGTGGCCCAATATTTCTTGAAAGACTTAACGGCACTGAAGAATGCCCGGGGTACTGTCTGCACAAAAATGAATTGCGCCCATGTCAGGTGAAATGTGAATGTGCATATGTGCGTGAAATTGTTCAGGTCATCAGGAGTTGGCCGAAACGTGAAAAAGTTGAAGACTGATCCGATAGACACTGAAAGGTTAATATTGGGTTAGTTCTACTGATGGCCTCCGGACTTCCTCAGGTAAATAAAAAAGACCGCTACACAAAGAAGCGTTAAGACACCGACTATCGACAACAGTGTATAGAATATTTCCTGCTTCCTGGATATGCCGGGGAAGCATAGGAGTATAGGATTTATCGAACCGGCCCGAACTTTCCCTTGTGCAGCATCGGTGAGTGCCAATGTCAAATCCGCAGGTGAAAAGGAAGCATGCGAGAGCGATGCGTAGTGTGATTGCCCATAATAGATGTACCTGATTATCTTGCCGTCAGGCGCCAGAAAGATCAGCACCGTGGGATGGACGAACCCTTGAGATTCCTTTTGTGAGCCGGGTCCAGCCGCTCTGGTGCCGGACTCCTGCCGATAACTAAAACCCAAGGCCTTGGTGAGCCTGCTGATGTTATCTTCTCCGCCTGTTAGAAATCGCCAGGCATCAGCCGGGAATGCAACTCCGCTTGCCCTGATGTAATTGCCCTTGTTTCTCTTTGCGATTGCGGGCGTATCGTTTTTGTCTATGCTGATCGTCACTACTTTATAATCCTTGCCGGGCTCAAGCTTGACTTCTCCCATTACGGAAGCCAGTGCTCCCAGCATCAGCGGACAGCTCGTCGCTGCATGAATAATAGACGGGTGTAAGTATAGTGGGTTTGGTAACCAACTCGCGCAACGTGACCATACGACCGTCTTCATCAAGAAAGTTCAGGTCGAGCGGGACACTCTGACCCGTCCTCTCGACAATTCCGGCATTTCCTGAGGCATTATCTTCATGACCGCCTGCTGCCGCAGGGAATAAGAAAATCATCAGCGCAAAGATTGGCAACAATCTGATAACTATTCGCTTCGTCATATAAAAGTATACCCCAAATCTCGCAACCGGCAAGTGAATGCACCGGAGTCTTCCCTCACTTTTGTATTTCATAGCGGATTGATGTCACCACAAAGGCTTCAGTACCGTGGGGTCTGCTCACCACAACTTCTTCCCCCTCGGTTTTGCGCAACAACGCCTTTGCCATGGGAGAATCAATGCTGATAAAACCCTTTTTGAGATCGAATTCGTCCGCACCGACGATGCGATACCGGAACAGGTTCCCATCGGAATCCTCAAGTTCGACCCAGGCGCCGAAAAATACTTTTGACGTATCATCAGGCGGCCTGTTCACGACCATCAATTCGCTCATCCTCTTTGCGAGAAACCTGATGCGGGAATCGATCTGCCTTAACTGCTTCTTTCCGTAAATATACTCGGCGTTCTCTGAACGGTCCCCCATGGCTGCGGCTTCGGCCACTGCCTGTGTGACCTGAGGGCGCTTTACCTTCCAGAGGTATGAGAGTTCCTCGCTTAATTGTGTTCGACCCTCAGGGGTAATATACCTGGATGGATTTGTTTTATGACTGGATGGTTGCATGCCTTTATTATACCGGAATCGCTGTTTCGGTTTTCTCGAAAACTCCGGCAGGCGGGAGGGATGCATCAATGTGGAAGTTATTTATTTGCGGCTAGTTTTTTCCGTTTTGTTTGTCCTTGTCGGGTATCGCCTTAATAAAGTCCAGTATTTCCTTCTTCTTTTCCTGTGTGAGGTTGATAAATTTAATCGAAACCCATACCAGTGTCATTTGACTGAACATTTCCGAGCCGAGGTTGACCACAAGGGCATTAATGCCTGAAATCTTTATTTTATCAGGTTTGTGGTCCGTGATTGTCGTACCCGCCTCCATGTTACTTTCTATATCGCACATTATCTTCTCCAACTTGCAG
Organism: Nitrospirota bacterium; assembly: GCA_963710375.1. Classification (GTDB taxonomy): domain Bacteria; phylum Nitrospirota; class Thermodesulfovibrionia; order Thermodesulfovibrionales; family Dissulfurispiraceae; genus JADFXI01. The sequence goes on along the minus strand of CAVPZX010000002.1, from coordinate 599,967 downwards.
GGAAGGTAGGTCTCCTGCTTGTTAATGGCACATAACAAACCGCCTTCGCTTATATTGAAGAGCTTTCCCCTGGCAAAACACGAATCGGAGTGTAATGTGACATGCCCTTCCGCCGTATACCGAATGTGTTTCCTTCTGCCGACAACTATAAGTTTTTTCAATAATTCCATTTGGTTATCGAAGTTTAAAGTATTTGGACGGTTGTAGATTATCCAGTACATAAGTCCGACCATGAGCCCGCCTATTATATTGCCGAGCGACACCGGCAGGAGGTTTGCGACAAAAAAATTACTCCACGTAAGAGATTCATAGGAGCTTCCTAAATTGCCGGCAATATTGCCGGTCTTTATCCAAAATCCTGGTTCAGCGTAGTTTTTGATAAAGATACCGGTGGGAATGAAGTACATGTTTGCCACGCAGTGCTCAAATCCTATGGTGACGAAAGCGGCGATGGGAAAGATTATACTGCCGATTTTGTCTATGACCGTACGACCGGAAAGGCAGAGCCAAACGGCAAGGCAGACCAGAGCGTTACAGTAAATCCCACTGATGAGTGCCTCCATAAAGGGCATCTTGCATTTGGCGCTGGCGATTGCCAATGCTTGCAGTCCTATGATGCCATCCGCTAACTTGTAATGGCCGCTGGCAAATACCAGATAAGCCGTTGCAATGGCGCCGATCATGTTGCCGACGTAAGCCATCCCCCAATTTCTTGCCACAAGCCTGATGGATATTTTTTTACTGGCTGCAGCCATGATAATCAGGATGTTGCCTGTAAAAAGCTCGGCTCCTGCTATAACCACCAAAATCAGGCCAAGGCTGAAGACAGTCCCACCCGCTAACCTTAAAATGCCGACAGGTAGTTTAAGAGACCCGCCAACTCCGTTTCCAGCCACTACCGCAGTAAAAAAAATCGAGCCCAAGGATATAAATGCCCCAGCAAGAATAGATAACGTCAGGAGCGTAAACAAGTCGAGGTTGGCCTTTAAAACTCCAACGTTTTCGGCCTTCAGAGCTATTGCTGGAGGCAAAAGATTGTCAACAGAAGATGCCGCCGGATTTATGGGGGCAAAACACGTGTTCGTATCAGACTGTTCGCTCATTGATAGCCTCCGGACATCTGGATTGCCCTGATGATTTGACCCTTCTTCATGTTTAGCAGTCTTCACACCTTTCTGCCTCGATATCTTCCTGACATCATCGAGTATCACGTTATTCCTCCTTTTTTTAGCATCTGATCATAGAAAAAATTGCTGACCGATTGCCTGATAATTTCTTTTTTAACAAATTGATTTATCCGCGAGCCCTTAGAGGTGTATCTTGCCCAACATCTTTATAAAAGCTTTCAACAGGTCGGGATCGTAGTCGCCTGTATCTTTGGAAATAATCGAAAGGGCATGAAACGGTGTGTAAGCTGTTTTGTAAGGACGCCGTGTTGTCAAGGCATCATAGCAATCGGCGATAGCAGCGATTTTTCCGAAGATGTTTAAGTCATGCCCGCTAAGGCCGTAGGGATATCCGTTGCCTGACAGCTTTTCGTGGTGCTGCAATATGGCACTGAACGACTCGGAGGGGAAGTTTTTATGTTCACGCATTATTTTCTCGCCTTCCAGGACATGGCTCTTGATGATATTGTATTCGAGAGGGTTAAGCCTGCCCTGCTTGTTCAATACTTCGTGCGAGATCTGACTCTTTCCGATGTCATGGCACATGCCGCCCAACCCCAATTTCTCGGTATCTTCCCGGTTCAAATTTATTGCGACGCCCAAACCGATGGATAATGCGGCGACATTGACTGAGTGAGTATAGGTATAATAATCGTATCCTTTCAGGGACAGCAATGCATATATTGCATCCCTGTCCTCCATGATGCAATCGATCATATCATTGACCAGCCCGCTTACCTCTTTTATGGTCTCGCCGCTCTTTGGGTCGGCAAGGAAATTCTGCAATATGGCCTTTGATGTCTCTTTGAGGACGAACGCTCTTATTTTAGTTTTGTTGCCTTCAAGCAATTCAGGGGACTTCTGAAGCGCAGAAATATATTCAAGGTAGCGTGGCACGTCACATTTATTTATGGCGACATCACCGGCTATGTTCAGCATGTTTTCGCTTATGACAGCGTGAGAATTGTCAGAGGCTTCAACTACAGGAGAATAATTCAGCTTATCCAGGACAAAGAGGCTGAAATTAATCTCTGTGCCGGGAACAAGCAGGGTGGTATCGATCTGATGGTGCTGTTCCTTGCGGTAAGAATATTCTTTGAATGCAGCCACGCTGTCGGCATTTCTGACCCTATTTAGTGAACGGTTACCGGCAAGGTACAAGTCGAAGTACATGCTGTCGCTCTGATGTATGAAGACTTCGGAAGCGCCTTTTTCTCTCAAGATATTGTCTGACACTGTGGTGTAGAGGTCGTCCTTGTTAAAGAAGACCCTTAGAGCTTCTTTTTCTCTTACAAATACATTACAGGGCATTCTGGTTCCAATGACCAGCTGCCTGACCGGGATTGGCACATCAGGTTCGTCAATATGTTTGAATTTTGTCGCCATATTCCAAATTACCAGTCACTAACTTTATAGATGTATTTTGTAACACTCGTCAAATGTATTGCAAAAAATGCACCTGATTCACTGAAAACAAAAAATTCTATTGCAAAAAGTATTTTTAATGTAATTACGAGGAGTAGAGCGTAGAATTAATTTCTACAAATCAATTGGTTACAAACTAAGAGATTACTTCGCCTAGCTCACAATGACCAGGGTCTGCCGAAAAGTCGAAGACTTTTTGGAAAGAAATGACAGTGATTGAAACTTGGAAAAAAGGCATAAGATGGAAGCATCGGACACCAAAGTTGGATAAAATACAATACTAAATGGAGGTTTTACACTGAAAGGGCTTCTGATTGACAACTGAAGGGGGGTAATAAAATTATTTCTTTATCTGTCAAGCACTTTTCTAACCCTTCTCAGGAGATTGTCAGGTGAGATCGGTTTGGTAATTAATTCAGTGTCTGGTTTAAGCAGCCCCTTTCCCATAATAATATCGTCAGTGTATCCGCTCACGAATACTACCTTTGCATCGGATTTGAGACCCTTTATCTCGTCACATGCCTCCCTGCCATTTTTTAGCGGCATTATCACATCAAGGAGGACAAGGGACACCTTCTCTATATTGTCCTTGTATTGTCTTACCGCATCCTCTCCGTTTTCAGCCTCTATTACCATGTAGCCGTGTTCTTCAAGGCTTAATCTGAGAACTTCTCTTACCGCTGGGTCATCTTCGGCTATTAGTATTGTTTCGCCTTTCCCCAACGCTAGGGGCTGGATTGATTCCAGTGACAGTTCCCCTTGCAAGGTAGTCATCGGCAGGTATATTTTGAAGGTTGTGCCAAGCTCAGGCTCGCTGTAGACATTAATGTATCCGTCATGTCCTTTGACAATGCCATAGACTACCGCCATCCCAAGTCCGGTGCCTTTCCCCAGTTCCCTTGTGGTAAAGAAGGGCTCGAATATCCTCTGCCGGGTCGTTTCGTCCATACCCTTGCCGGTATCGGAAAAGGTTATCAATGCATACATGCCCGGCTGACCGTATTCATTTGCCGTTATGAATTCCTTATTAAGCCTGATTCTTTCGGTTGTCACACTGAAGACACCTCCCTTCGGCATGGCATCCCTCGCATTTGTCGCAAGGTTCATCATGACCTGCTCAAGCTGGTGTGCATCAGCCAGGACCGGCAGCGCTCCAGGATGTAATGCGGTTTTACATTCGATGTCCTCACCAATTATCCTTGTCAGGAATTTTTCCATCTTTTTAATGATCTCGTTCAGGTCCACGTGCTTTCTTTCGCTAATCTGTTTTCTGCTAAAAAGAAGCAGGTCATTTGTAAGGTGCGCTGCCCTTTCCGCGCCCTCAAGCATATGTTCGATATTTATCCGATGGGGGTCGTCTTTTGACATGTTCATCAGGGCAAAACCTCCATAACCCATAATGGCAGTAAGGATGTTGTTGAAATCATGGGCCACGCCGCCAGCCAGCTGTCCTATCGCCTCCATTTTCAGGGACTGGCGCAGCTGCTCTTCGAGTTTCTGCTTTTCTGTGATGTCAACAAGCGTCTCGATCGCTGTAATAACCTCGCCAGAAGGATCTTTCGAGAAGGGATACGCCTTTTTCTCGATATGAATTGTGCGTCCTTTTGAATCTTCATGCTTATGAATGGCTGAGCAGGACTTCCGGGTCTCAAATACTCTTCTTACCGGGCAATCATTTACCGTTATGGTACAAGGTGCGGATAAATTATATGACACTTCATAACAGTGCTTGCCGATTATCTTATCAAGAGGCATCTCGACTATCTTGGAGTATGCCATGTTAGCGGACAGGATCCGGAAGTCACGGTCGATGATAATGAATCCCTCATCAACATGTTCGAGGATGCTTGTAATTAATTCCTCGGACTTCAGCAGCGCCCCCTGTATCTTCTTGCGTTCAATTGCATAACTTATAGAGCGCACTATCAGATTTTTATCAACCTGTCCTTTGACAAGAAAATCCTGCGCACCTTCCTGCACGGCCTGGATACCCACGGCCTCATCCGGAAGACCAGTCAGCACAATAATCGGAGCTTCAGGTTTGATTCCATTCAATTTTGTGAGCGTAAGCAACCCCTGGCTGTCAGGAAGGCCGAGGTCCAGCAGGATGATGTCGAAGCCATCCGATTTTAGTTTTTCAATCCCTGATGACAATCTATCGACGCAGTGCATCTCGAACCGTATATTAGCTTCCTTAAGCATCTCTTCCAGCAGACGGGCGTCCCCGGAATTGTCCTCAACCAGTAATATTTTTGTCGCATTGTCCATTTTCAATGACTGCCGTTTGGCAGTTTTACAACCGTGAGCCAGAAGTCCTCTATCGACTTCACAACAGTCAGGAACTGGTCCAGGTCAACTGGCTTGGTTATGAAACAGTTCGCATAGAGATTGTAGCTCTTTATAATGTCCTCCTCAGCCTTAGAGATAGTAAGCATTACAACCGGTATGCGCTTCAAATCATCGTCCGACTTGATCTCGGTGAGAACCTCATGCCCGTTTTTTTTGGGCAGGTTCAGATCCAGAAGTATCATATCAGGACGCGGAACCCCCTTATAAACACCTTGCTTCCGAAGAAAGGCCATGGCCTCAACTCCGTCGTTAACGACATAAAGGTCATTTCTGACCTTTGCCTCTTTCAAGGCCTCTTGTGTCAAACGCACATCTCCGGGGTTGTCCTCAACTAGCAGTATATCAATCGGCTTTGCCATATTCTGATTATTCATGATGTCTTGCCCTCCTTTATTGGAATGGTAAAATAAAACGTTGTTCCCTTCCCTGCTTCTGACTCAAACCATATGCGTCCGCCATGCCGTTCGACAATTCGTCTGCAAAGCGAAAGCCCTATGCCGACACCGGGGTACTCCCTACCATGCAACCTCTGGAAAATATTAAATATCCTGTCTTTATATTCCTCGGCGATGCCTATCCCATTGTCACTCACTGAAAAGACCCATTCTGTCCCTTCCTGGACCGCTGAAACATGGATACGGGGTGGAGATTCCCGCCTGAATTTTATGGCATTTGAAATAAGGTTCTGGAATACCTGGACAAGCTGGACAGCGTCAGCTTTGACAACCGGAAGACGGTCAGCGGTTATCATGGCTCCGCTTTCCTCAATGACGAGTTTCAGGTTCGAGACGGCATTCGCGAAGACCTCAGCCGAGTTCACCTCTTCAAGCGGCTTGCCCTTTGTTTCTATGCGCGAATAAGCCAGAAGGCCGATGATCATATTCTGAAGCCTGCCTGCTCCTTCCACAGCAAAAGCGATAAACTCATCAGCGTCCTTGTCGAGCCTGCCCTTGTAGCGCCGCTCGATCAACTGCAGGTAACTTGCTATCATTCTCAAAGGCTCCTGAAGGTCGTGCGAGGCGATATAGGCAAACTGTTTAAGTTCATCATTGGACCGGCGCAGTTCTTCGAGTGTCTTTGCTGTTTCTTTGTTTGCTTTTTCGAGTTCGACGCTGTATTCAATTTCTTTTTCGTATTGTTCACGGTAAAAAAGCACCTTTTGCTGCCTCCACCACAAGGCGATGCCCAGGCCCGATGATGTGACAAGTATTATTATAATGACCGAGACAACAAAAGCACTTTTCCGAAGGGGCGCATACACCTCATCTTCATCCACTTTTGTGACGATAAACCACGGAGAATTGGGAATATGGTCAGTGCACGCAATCACCGGCTTGCCCCGGTAGTCAATTCCCCCGGTGATTCCCCTCTTGCCGAGCACAGCCATGGCAGCCGGCAGGTCAGTTTGGCTGAGAGGGAAGCGAAGGGAAAGGGTCGTGCCTTTCCGATGCCTGAGTTCATTAATGAATACAACATCATTTCCTTCGCGCCTGATCAGCAGGGTCTCGGCTGTTCTGGATGGTACAGGCCACGTCTGGATGAGCGGATATAAAAATCTGTTGGGATCAATGATCAGCAAGAGTGCGCCTGCCGGACGGCTATTAGATAGGAGAATAGGGACAATCAGGCTGAAATATATGGTTTTGGATAAGTCGGTTATCTGGATATCAGTTAACACCACCTTACCAGAATGAATTGCCTCCAACGCCATGTGTTTTGCGTGCTGTTCGATATCAGTCGCAGATGAATCAACGGACAAAACCGCCTTTCCATTTGCGTCGACCAGAAAAATATCACTGTAATCATAGTTCTTTTTAAGCAACAACATCCTGTCCATAAGGTCTTTCCTGAATCCTGTTTTACGGGGATTATCAAGAAATTCTTCCATTTGCCTCGGCATGCTCCGGCTGCCCTGAATGACCCGAGCCTCTGCAAGCCGGTCTTTTCTCCAATTTACGATCTGCCCGACTTTCAGGACAGTTATGGCAACAAGATCATTCTTAATATTTTCTACAAAGTGGGCCTTCTGGTTTTTGTAATATAGATAACCGGCTGCAATAATCCCTATCATTAGAAAGGTAAAGACAAGAAAAACTCCGCGTGGTAAATCAAGCCGGCTGGGTTTAGTTGCCATTATAAATTAATCCTCTCTATGAAGATTATAAATCATTTTTATATATTCCAAAATACTCTCCGCAGTTCTAAGTTCTTTATAGGTGATATAATTGTAATAATTGAGGATTAAATACAGTAATTTTGGAGGCAGAAAAATGATTGAGCCTATAAGAATCCTTCCGGAAGAGACAAGAAAGAAAGTTCTGGCCGGCACAGCTATTTTTGTATGTGCCTATGATGACGAGGAAAAATTCAGAAATATGCATCTTGAAGGTGCCATCTCCTTTAATGCTTTTAAAAGTAATGTCGCTTCTATGCCAAGAGAACAGGAGATTGTTTTCTATTGTGCTTGACCCAAGGAGGCAAGTGCTGCCGGTCGGGCAGTCGAATATATGGAGATAGGGTTTAAAAACGTAAAGGTTCTCGGCGGTGGCGTAGAGGGATGGAAAAATGCGGGATATCCTCTTGAGGCGCCTGGCAGTTAGAAACCCTCACTGCGAGCCCTAAACGTATTTATTTATACGTGTTCCTGTCTCTCCACTCGTCCCGGACTGGATGCCGGCTACCTTTTCCTTGTTAAGGTTATTGATCTGGGCCTCAAACGATATATCTCCTTCCTTATGTTTTTTGTGGTGAATACCATTCAGTGCCTCAGCGTTCAGAGGGTCTTTCGGTATTGCCGTTGCCTGGGTCACGCCTGGATTACCGCCTATGTTACCGCCTAAATTGCCTATACCGCCAATTCCTGCGCTCATTAAACTTCCTCCTTGTTGGACAGTGTCATATTCAGGAACAACAGCCTCGAAAGGTTGCCATTGATTGTTTGACTTTGAAGTTACATACATCAAGAAGAATGCCAATTGACTTACTCTTGAATTTAATGGATATTTCTTGAATTAAACTTTTGGTATACTATGGAATTTACCCCATAATTAATGGAATTGAATCCATAAAACACTAAAAGCAGGTATAGGTTAAGGTTAAGGTAGAGGCAAAGATATAACCCGAAATTTTTTTTGTATTTTCTTAACCTCTACCATAACCTTAACCTGCCTTTAGGAAAGGTTGTATTCTTTAATCTTTGTGAGAAGTGTCTTGTAATCCACCTGCAGGATCAAGGCAGCTTTTGACTTATTGCCCCTTGTCAAGTCCAAAGCCTTTTTAATTGCCTTTCTTTCAACATCCCTGACAGCTATTTTGGTAAGTTCCTTAAGCGGCAACAGATCGATAGACTCTGTCTTTCCCGTGTTGTCCTCGAGTAAAAGTTCTATGTCCCTGAGCTTTACTGACTGATTTTGGGACATGAGCACAGATCTTCTTATAATAATGTTTCTTAATTCCCTGACATTACCCGGCCAGGGATAGCGCTTGAGAGCTTCAAATATTTCTTCACTGAAATTCTTCAGTGGGGCATTCAATTTTTCTTCTGCTTCCATAAGAAATTTCTGAGCGAGAAAAGGTATGTCATCAACTCTCTCTCTCAATGGCGGAATAGTTATGATAAATTCACTGAGACGGTAAAACAGGTCATTCCTGATATGTTTTTCCGCCAATGCCTGCTTTATGTCCCTGTTTGTTGCGGAAATAAAGCGGACATTTATGTCCTTTGATTCGGCGCTTCCCAGGGGATGTATTTTCCTTTCCTCGATAACTGTGAGAAACTTGCTCTGTGCATATGGGGTCATATTTTCTAGTTCATCAACAAATATGGTCCCACCGTCGGCTGCAAGCTCAAAATAGCCTTTTCTGTTTTTGTCAGCGCCTGTGAACGCTCCCTTCTCATACCCGAAAAGTTCACTTTCAAAAAGGGTCTCGGGTATAGTTCCCATATCAATTCTTATAAACGGATGGTGAGCACGTCGGCTTAAGTTATGAATAATGTTGGCAATAAATGACTTCCCAACACCGGTTTCTCCCTGGATCAGGACTGTAAAATCCGTCTTCGAGATTCGGCGTATCTGTTCGATTACCTCTTTCATTTTGTCGCTCTTGCCTAACATCCATTCCAGAGAAGTCTCAGCCTCTGCATTGAGCCTTTCCAGTTTACGCTCAAGTCCCTTGTATGCAATATTATTCTTTTTCATATAATCTCTCGTTTTAAACTTCGCTAACCATAATAATATAATGGAGGCTAAAAGGACAAAAGGCAAGACTAAAGTTGGCCTCTAAAAGAAAAGGCCGTGAATGGTGAATGGGTGAATAGTGAATGAGAAACAGAAAAAAAGCCTTTTACCATTCACGCTTCACCATTCACAATTCACGGCCTTATGACACAAAATGGCAGAACCGTGTTAGGATAATAATTAATTCAATGGCAGGAGGTGACCAATTTGTTCTTATCGATACTGCTCGCAACGGTGCTGATGGCCGGCGCTCCCACCCCTTCGTCACCGCAGGTGTCAGAGACAGCTATTGTTGCTGATCAGGACAAGGTTGGCGAAAAGCAGCCGGAAAAGGTTAAGAATGAGATGCCCGAGACAAAACCTGTTGTTACCAGTCATAAAATTGTTGTCGGGGGAAAGGAAATAAGCTATACTGCAACGGCAGGCCAACTGCCGATAATGAACGATGCCGGCGAAAAGGAAGCACATATTTTTTTTATCGCCTACACGGTCCATAACTCAACTCCTGCCAGCCTACGGCCCCTCTTGTTCATATTTAACGGCGGTCCCGGCGCTTCTTCAGTTTGGCTGCACCTTGGAGCTGCCGGCCCCCGGCGTGTCCAAATGCTTGCTGATGGCAGCATGCCACCGCCGCCATACCAGCTGGTGGACAACGAGTTCACTTGGCTGGATCAGGCCGACCTTGTCTTTATCGATCCGGTTGGTACCGGCTATAGTCGGGCCATCAAGCCTGAGCTTACCAAAAAATTTGCCTCGGTGCAGGGTGATATTGAATCTATTGGAAGGTTCATCAGGCTTTATCTGACCCGGTATGAGCGATGGAGATCACCGCTCTTTCTTGTTGGGGAGAGCTACGGCACTTTTCGGGCTGCAGGCCTGTCGGAGTATCTGGTTGATCATGGAATCGCCTTAAACGGCATTATCATGGTCTCTACCATCCTGAATGCGCAGACCACCTCTTATAATAACGGTAATGATCTCGCATACGTTTTGTCACTCCCCAGTTACGCTGCGACGGCCTGGTATCATAAAAAGCTTGTGCCACATGCTGACCTGGACAAGACCCTGGAATCGGTTGAGGCCTGGGCTGCCACCGATTATTTAACAGCCCTTGCCAAAGGGGACCATCTGTCACCTGAAGAGCGACAGGCAGTAGTTGATAAGCTGGCCGGATTTACCGGACTCGACAAGACCTTTATCGACAAACACAATCTGCGCATTGATCCCGGCAGCTTTGTTAAAGAGCTTCTTCGAAAAGAGAGGAGGTTTGTAGGTTTCATGGACACCCGTTTTACCGCGGCGGACCTTGATCCAGCGGCGCCAGTCGGTTTTGATCCGACTGTTGCGGCAATCCGCCCTCCCTTTACTGCAATGTTCAACGATTATGTTCGTGGCGAGCTAGGCTTCCAGTCTGACCTGGAATATTTTACTTTGGGAGGGGGCACCGGGAAATGGGACTGGGAGGCCAAAAACAGCTATGCCGAAACCGGTGAGGACCTGCGAAACGCACTTGACAAGAACCCCTATATGAAGCTGTTTTTCGCCTGCGGCTATTTTGACCTGGCAACTCCTTATTTTGCCACGGAATATACCCTGGCACATCTGGGAATAACGCCGGTATTCGGAAAGAATGTCACTACGCAACGATACCGGACAGGTCATATGATGTATCTGGACAGCGACGCCATTTCCCAACTACGGCGTGACGTGGCGAAGTTTATAAACAGTGCCCAGTTAGATAAATAATTTATGCCGGAAGCGACCTGTCAGGGCCGATATTGTGTAACATCCTACAGCGAAAAGAACTATGGTGGCTCCGGATGCAGTGCCCCAATAGTAAGACGCGAATAACCCAGTTGTCCCTGACAGCATACTTATTGCTATTGAAAATGCCGTATACGAGCCCACACTTCGAGCAAGGTTGCGGCTGGCTGCCGCAGGTAAAACCAGGAGTGAATTTATAATCAAAATCCCCACCAGACGGATAGACACCATCACCACCACGGCAAGCAGTATGGTAAAACTTGTCTCAACCAGAAATGTCCTTATCCTGCGGCTTCGAGCCAACGATCCGCTGACGCTCGTCAAAATCAAAGCATTGCCTGCAAAGTACCAATAAAGAAACACAACAACGAATAAGGCTGCTATCCAGGCGATTTGTTGGGGGGTAACTGCAAGAATATCTCCAATAAGATAGGTAGTGAATTTAACAAATCCTCCCTGCCTGCTTAAGATAGTGATTCCCAGCGCTATCATAAACGCAAGAACCACCCCGAGAACATTATCCATGGATGCACGCGTCATATCTTTCAGAATGTTTACGAGGACAGCCAGGACCACAGCAATAGTAATCATCGGGAACGTCGGGTCATGAATTCCGCAAAGAACACCTATGGCGATCCCGGTAAGGGCCGAATGTCCCAAAACCTCGGTAAAAAAAACCATCCGGTTGCTTACCACCATGGTACCCAAGACTCCGAATACCGGCGTAACAAGAAGGACTGCCAGTAGGGCATTTTTTATGAAAATATACCGCGCTAAATCAAAGGGCAGCACATAATCAGCCAATTTGTACCATAGATCAATCATAGCTGTTCTTTCAGGTACGGCAAGGTAGGCATCGCGGAAATGTTCCAAAGACTGGGGCCAAAGGTCTTAAGTATTTTCTCGTTGGAAAGCACTTTGGCCGGTTCGCCTTCAGCAACAACCGAATGATTCAGGAGAATAATGCGGTCAACATAGGTTGAGATGCCGGCCAGGTCATGGGTCACAATGATAACTGCGATGTCATGTTGTTCCCTTAAACTTCTGACAAGCTGATAAAACAGAGACAACCCCTGAATATCCACTCCGCTGCCGGGTTCGTCCAGGAGCAGTAATTCCGGCTCCGCTGTCATCGCAATGGCGAGCAACACACGTTGCAATTCTCCTCCTGACAGTTCGCCGATCTTTTTTTTTGCCAAATGCCCGGCAGAAAAGACAGACAGCACGTGCCGGGCTTCCTCCGACAACCTCCTGGTCACCCCGAGCCAAACAGGATGCTTGCTGATTGCCAGGACAACCAGATCAGTGACATTAATGGGAGAATCCAGATCGAGATGTAGGTTTTGGGGAACATATCCAATTCGTGGGATCCTGCCTTCAATACCGCCAATACGCGATTCCATGGCGCCGCGATAAGGTAATTCCCCTAATATCGTCCGTAACAGAGTGGTTTTTCCTGCGCCGTTGGGACCTACAATAGCAACAACCTCACCGCAATGAATATGCAGGTTGACATTATCAAGAACAGGCTTGTTGCCTAAACGGACCGTCAGATCACTGACCTTGATACAACAGTGCCGGCAGAGCTTATCGCCCGCAGGACTTTCGATCTCTTCGTTATCTGGAGAAAGCACTTTTTAATACCTCAAGGTTGTTTTCCATGATATTGATATAGGCGTCAGGATCATTCGGGCCAGTAACTGCTGGGTCGAGCATATAAACTTTAGCCCCGGTTTCCCTGGCGATAGTATCGGCGGCTGTAGCAGGGTATTGGGGCTCGCTGAACAAGGTTTTGATACCTGCCTTTCTGATCAAATCCACAGTCCTTGAGAGTTCCCTGGCGCTCGGCTCGCTTCCAGGTTCTCTCTCTACCGCAGCCGAAATTTCGAGCCCGAACTCTTGTGCAAAATAAGGGAACGCTTCATGAAATGTAATGATCTTTCGTCCTTTATAGGGGGCCATTTCCTTTCTCATTTTTTGGCGTAATGTCTCCAGCTTTTCAACATAAGCCCCGGTATTCTTGCGATACAAGTCCGCGTGAGCAGGGTCGAACTTCTCCATGTCTTTACCGAAATTTTTAACTTCGGCAATAGCGAGGGATATGCTCACCCATACATGCGGATTGTCCGTCTCTTCACCCTCACCCTTGATAAGCGGGATTCCATCTGCTAATTTTATAATTTTAATTTGCGGGTATTGGGCTACAACGCGGTCAAGAAAAGACTCCATGCCTGCCCCATTGGCAACAAAGACCTGGGCATCTGCCAGCTTTTTCACATCATCGGTCGTCAATGTATAGTTATGTAAACAACCGGTCATTGGCGGAGTGAGGTTGCTTACGGACACTTCAGGAACGTCTTTAATTACATTGAGTGCCATTATATACATGGGATAAAAAGAAGCGACCACCTTGATCTTTTTTGTTTCCTGGGCGGTCTCGTGTTTGCAACCGGCCACTGACGCAAACAAAAACATGATTATTAACATCACAAAAGGGCGCAGGCTGGTTTTATTCATAATGTAATTCAGACAGTGAGGATGGGTCTCTGAAGCGAATCGCGCAGTCTTGGTAACAGTTCTCGGCGAGAGAGCGTTAAACAGGCGCGAAACTGAATCCCGCAGGGTGAATTTTGCGCCTGTAGCGAAACGAGCCGTTAGAACTGTCAAGACGGAGCGTCTGAGCGCAAGAGACTTATCCTCACTGTCTGAATTACAGTTACTTATAATAAGATTTTTCACCTGCATTTAGAACACAGACCCTCTATTTGCAAAAAATGTTGTTCTACCTTTCCGTTCAAATTCTTCTCGATAAACTTCGAAACAGCACCGAAATTGCAATACTCGACTTCTTCCACCCGCCTGCATCCTCTGCAGACAAAATGATGGTGGTGCCCATCGGGCATCTTGCATAACACATAATACAATTGCCTGTCCTCGGAAGGTATTTGCATTAAGACTCCTATGTTTTTTAACTGCTCCAGAATTCTGTAAACCGTAGGCAAACCCAAAGGGGCAATATCTTTCCTAAGTTTTTGATAAACCTCACGCGGCCCCATACGCCTGTTGTTCTTCAAAAACAAATCGATGACCGCCCTGCGTTTAGGGGTGATTTTCAAACCGTTCTGTTTGAGAACATCCAGATAGTATTTCATATAAATAGAATTCATTTACATTTAGAATATCACAAGCCTTATTGCTTGTTCAAGATAACCATATTATTTATAAATTTATACAAGGAGCAGGCGGGCCATGGTGCTGAGCGGACTTTGACAGCCTAAGAGACACCAAGGATGGTGACAGAGGCTGTCATAGCCTCGGAGCAAGGCTGGATGCCTTGCGAGAAGACGGGGTCCCCGAAAGGTCGAAGACCTTTGGGGTGGCAGTTGAGTGAAGCACTGTGGGCTGACTGCTCCTTGTATAAATTTATTCGCAGACGATGTTGGCTAGTTCTTTTGAGAAGGTTTCCAGGTTGACCGAATAATCGACCGGACATTCGATAATGACAAGTTTCTTGAGCGCAAACGCCTTGCGTAAGAGTTCTGACAGATCATCTCCCTCCTTTACCTTCACTCCCACGGCCCCATAGCTTTCAGCATACTTGACAAAGTCCGGATTGGAATAATCCAGGGCGAAGCCGGGAAATCCCTTGGCCTGTTGTTCCCACTTAATGAAACCGAAGGCATTGTCGTTTAGGATCAGGACTACGAGTGGTACACTATATCGAAGCGCGGTCTCAAGCTCCTGGGCGTTCATCATGAACCCGCCGTCTCCCACGACAGCCAGCACGTTCAGACTGGGCTTAAGCATCTTGGCCATGATGCCGGCGGAAAGTCCTGCGCCCATTGTTGCCAGCGCATTATCCAGCAGGAACGTGTTAGGTCTGTAAGTACGGTAGAGGCGGGAAAACCACAGCTTGTAGATTCCATTGTCAAGTGTCAGGATATCCTGGTGCGACAGGACCTCCCGCACACGAAACACGACCTCCTGCGGTGTCAAAGGATACTGTTTATTGAAATCAGGCGCGAGTTTCCGGTTAAGGAATTCCCGCACGACCTTGAATGTCCCGGTGTTTTCCTTGGGGGTTATAATCTCCCCGAGTTGCCTGAGAGCGCATGAAATATCGCCGATAATGTCGATTTCGGGATTGTAGTATTTGTCCACCGGCGCTTCTGCGAAGTCTATATTTATGATCTTCTTGTCGAGGTTCTTGTTCCATACATATGGCGGGTATTCAACGATATTGTATCCGATCGTTATGATCACATCGGCCCTGTCGATTCCGCAATTCACGTAATCACGACGGTGAATGCCGGTTGCGAAGAGGCTGTATTCAGAGTCATCGCTCAGAACGCCTTTCCCCATCTGTGTATGTATCGCGTAGATGCCTGTCCTATTGATGAAATGCGTCAGCTGCCGGCAGACCTGGTTCCTGTTGGCCCCTGACGAGAGAATGATCAAGGGGAACTGAGCTTTGTTAATCAGTTCGGCTGCCTGTGTGATGCACTTGGTATCCGGCGCCGGCCTCCGCGTGAATCCCCGTTTCTGCACCTGCGCGTTGGTTTGGCTAACAGCAACGTCCACCGGCAGTTCCAGATGTACTGCTCCAGGCCGTTCTGTTTGTGCCAACGAAAAGGCATTCCTTAAAACAGTGGGGATGGTGTCCGGATCAACGATGGAGACTGAGTCTTTGGTAATGGGCCTCATCACTTCGACCACGTTGACCAGCTGGAACCGCGCCTGCCAGTTCGCTCTGAGTGCCTTCTGGCCGGAGATCGAAACCAGCGGCGCGCCGATAAGCTGAGCGTGGGCCACACCGGTAACGAGGTTCAATGCGCCGGGACCAAGCGTAGAGAAGCAGACCCCTGCCTTTCCTGTGAGCCTTCCATAGGTCGCGGCCATGAATGCAGCCGGCTGCTCGTGGCGAGTAATAATTACTTTGATGGATGAGGTCCGGAGGGATTCGAGGAAGTCGAGGTTTTCCTCTCCCGGCAGGCCAAATATGTATTCCACCCCTTCTTCTTCGAGTTGCTTCACAAAGAGATCGGATGCCTTCATTTCTACTCTCTCACGACCACGCTTTTGATGTTCACGAACTCCTTCAGCCCGTAATGCGACAGCTCTCTGCCGAACCCGGATTTCTTTATCCCTCCGAAGGGCAGACGCGGGTCTGACTTCACCATATCGTTTATGGCTATGCAGCCCGCTTCCAGTCTCGCCGCCAGTTTTTCAGCCCGATCGTGGTCCCTGCTCCATATGGATGCGCCTAGGCCGAACTCTGTATCGTTTGCCACGTTTACCGCCTCATCCTCATCCTTAACAATTATAATGGTCGCAATCGGTCCGAACACCTCTTCGGTAAGGACCTTCATCTTCTTTGTTGCTTTATATACAGCACAGGGCGCAAAGAAGAGCCCTTTTTTTAAGGAATGTTCTAACTGTATAACTTCAGCGCCTTTTGCTTTGGCGTCCCTGAGCTGCTTTTTCAGGGAGTTGAGGATGTCAGGCTTTGCAACCGGGCCGATATCAGTTGACTCATCCATGGGATCGCCGATCTTCAGTTCTCTGAGGCGCGCGACGAAGTGTTTACTGAATTCCGCAGCTATTTTCTCATGAACTATGAAGCGCTTTGCAGCTATGCAGCTCTGACCGGCGTTAAGCATTCGGGCACTGACCGCTGTCCGCCCCGCCTTTTCAATGTCTGCATCCTCAAGCACGATGAACGGATCAGAGCCGCCAAGCTCCAGCACCATTTTCTTGATCTTTCCTCCGGAATGGGCGCCGACTTCCTCTCCTGCCTTGTTGCTCCCTGTGAGCGATACCGCATCGATCTTGTCACCATCGATGAGACTGAGTGCGTCCTTAGCGTCGATGAGCAGCGTCTTGAAAACATTGTCCGGGAATCCGGCTTTCTTGAACGAGTCTTCGATGGCAAGGGCACACATCGGCACATTGGATGCGTGTTTCAGTACCACTACGTTCCCGGCGCAGATCGCCGGGATGCCGAACCGGAACGCCTGCCAGAAAGGGAAATTCCACGGCATGATCGCGAGCACGATCCCCAGCGGATCAAATCTTATATAACTCTTCACCGCCTCTGTCGTGACATGCTCGGTCTCCAGGAACTTCGGGGCATTCTCCGCGTAGTAGTCGCAGAGCCATGCGCATTTCTCGATCTCCCCCAACGACTCCCTGAAGGCCTTGCCCATTTCCTTTGTCATCAGTTCCGCATAGGTCCGTTTCTCCGCCCGGAGATGTACGGCCAACTTTTTTACGTAGCTTGACCGTTCGGAGACAGGCGTGGCGCGCCATGTGGAAAATGTTTTTCGCGAAAGAGCTATTTCTTTATTAATCGTCTGTCCGGTCACGAGTCCGAATTCCCGCATTACTTCCCCTGTATAGGGATTGATTGATTGCAGCTTTCTTTTAGTCCCGCGTATCATTTCTTACCGCCTTTCCTCTATCGGTGTATAAGTGCAGCCGGTCTTGCCGCAGTAATTGCCCACATACTCGGAAGAGGGCCGGTAAAGAGCCGGCTTTCCCTGGGCATCTCCGAATTTCTCCTCGATGATGTGCGCCGTCCATCCTGCAACCCGTGCTATGGCAAAGATGGGCGTCATCAGGTCGAGCGGAATCCCCATCATATGGTAAACCGCGGCGCTGTAAAAGTTGACATTCGGTTTGATCGTGGTCTTGCCCCTTTTCTCGAATTCCGCCACCGCACTCTCCTCGATCTGGGACGACAGCCGGCACCAGTGCTCCTGCCCAAGCTTTTTCCCCAGTCTGAAACACATGTCCTTCAGGAAACGGGCCCTCGGGTCCATAGTCTTGTAAACCGCGTGGCCCATGCCCATTATCTTCTGTCCGCTGTCGAGTTGAGTCCTTACCCACCCGGCAATGTCCTCAACGTTCCGGAGTCCCAGGAGCATCTTCATTACTTGTGCATTGGCGCCGCCGTGGAGGCTACCGGAAAGTGCGCCAACGCCTGCCGCAACCCCTGCATACATGTGCGCCCGCGTGGACACCACCTCGCGGCATGCAAACGTCGATGCATTGAACGAATGATCAGCGTGGAGCAACAGCGCTGTATCGAGATCTCGTGATGTCTCAGTATCAGGCCTCTGGCCCGTAAGCTGCCATAAAAAATTGCCTGCATGGGACAGTGCATTATCAGGAGGCATAGGCTCCAGGCCCTTACGTATCTGGTCCCAGCCGGCCACCAAAGCCGGTATAAGAGCGATGAGCCTGATGGCCTTAGCAATGTTAGCTTCGCGTGTTTCCAACTCCAGACCGGGATCATCCGTGGCAAGGAGTGGTATGGATGCCTGGAGTATATCCATTGGTTGGGCCTTTCCCGGCAGTAGCCTGAAAGTTTCAAATATGAAAGCCGGGACGCTCCGCTCCCCGGCCAGCTTGCCCTTGAACTCCTCCAGTTGTTGCTTGTTTGGAAGCTCATCATATAGAAGCAGATAAGCCGTTTCCTCGAATGAAGAACTCCGGGCAAGCTCTTCGATCTGGAAGCCCCGGTAGATGAGAATTCCGTTTTCACCGTCGACGTGGCTGATTTTAGTGTCAGCGACCGTAACACCGCGCAGTCCAATATTCTTTACCTTATCCATTACCCATCACCTATTACGTATTTCATTTTTTACAAAATTCAGCGTCCCTCCTGCCAGCAGATGCTTCCTCTGGCGTTCGGACACTTCCAGGACAGTGATGACAGTCTGTCCATCCACTTCAACCGGAATCTCCCGGTCGCCTTTCTTAATACGGGTGCGAACATCGCGGAATACGACATTCGCACCCTTGCTTAACCGGTCATAGTCTTTAGGGTCTTTAAAGGTGAGAGGAAGGATACCGAAATTGCAGAGATTGGACTTGTGGATGCGTGCAAAGCTCTTCACGATCTTTGCGCGTACCCCGAGATAACGCGGCGCCAACGCTGCATGCTCTCTGCTGGACCCCTGGCCGTAATTCTCTCCCCCTACCACGACTACGACGCCTTTCGATCTGCACTCAGCGGCAAAACCTGGTTCGATCTGCTCGAACACATGTTCGCTTATCGCCTGGATATTCGAACGCAACGGCAGCACCTTGTTGCCTGCGGGCATGATTGTGTCGGTCGAGATGTTGTCGCCCACCTTGAGCACCACCTCTGCTTCAAGAATTTCAGTAAGGGGTTCAAGGTCCGGCAGGGGCTTGATGTTTGGCCCTCTTATCACCACTGTTTTTATAAGTTCATGTGTCGGGAAAATGATTGATTTTTCGTCGATCGTATATTTTTTCGGGTCTTCTATCTTCGGATATTCCATCTCTTTCGCCATATCCCTGGGGTCTGTGATTACCCCTTTCAACCCCGCCGCTGTTGCCGTCTCAGGAGAGCAGAGGTAGACTTTGTCGTCTTTGGTCCCGGACCTGCCCGGGAAATTACGGGGAAAGGTCCGAAGGCTTACCTCTCCGGTCCCTGGCGCCTGGCCCATGCCTATGCATCCCTGGCAGCCAGGCTCATGCAAACGCACCCCTGACAGGAGGAACGCCATAAGTCCGCCTGCCTGGGCAACGTTCTCGATCACTTGACGGCTTCCGGGATTAACATGAAAATTTGTTTCCGGATGAACCCGTCTGCCTTCGAGCATCCTTGCTGCCACCATGAGGTCCCGGAAAGAAGAGTTCACGCTGCTTCCTACTATCACCTGGTCTACTTTCTTGCCTGCCACTTCGCGCACGGTGACCACATTTCCTGGAGACGACGGCTTTGAAATGAGCGGTTCGAGTTTTGAAAGGTCTATCTCTGCATCTTCATCGTATCCCGCATCCTCATCGGCGGCAAGACTGATCCAGTTGCCTCCCCGTCCCTGGTCCGACAAATACTCCAGCGTCCTATCATCGGACGGGAATATGGATGTTGTTGCACCGGTCTCGGTGCCCATGTTCCCTATAGTTTCGCGGTCCGTGGCGGAAAGAGATTTGACTCCCGGTCCGTAATACTCGATGATCTTGCCCACGCAACCCTTCACATCATAACGTCTGAGCATCTCGAGTATCACGTCCTTGGCGCTCACCCAGTCCGGGAGTTTGCCTGTGAGCCTTACCCCGAGGACTTTGGGGCAAGGGAGATAATATGGGTAGCCGGCCATGGCCAGGGTCACATCCAGACCACCGGCGCCAATCCCCAGCATGGAGACGCCTGCGGCCCCCGGAGTATGACTGTCAGCGCCCAAAAGCGTTTTGCCGGGAACTCCGAAGCGCTCCATGTGGACCTGGTGCGAGACGCCATTACCCGGCTTGCTGAAATGGATGCCGTACCTGGCCGCAGCGGTCTGGAGGAACTTGTGATCGTCAGCATTTTTGTTATCTGTCTGGAGGAGATTATGGTCCACGTATTGCGCTGCCAATTCAACCTTTACCCGCTCAAGCCCCAAGGCCTCGAACTCCAGCATGGCGAGAGTTCCGGTAGCGTCCTGCAGAAGTGTGTGGTCGATTTTGATGGCGATCTCGCTGCCGGGTATTAACTCACCCTCCACCAGGTGTGCTTCCAGAATCTTATGAGTAAGGTTCTTTTTCATGAGATCAATTCAATAATACTTCAGATTTCCGGAGGATGCAAGATAGTAACGCATCACTTAGAAATCTGCTGTTCGAAATGGGTCTTGACATCATGTTTTAACATATTGTATGCTCATGCCACAAAAGTGTATCAGTCAATATATGAACATTTGGAATTCTTGGCTTTTTTTATGAAACCCCAACAAAAATAGGGAGGATGGACTATGGCAGAGAACGATGATGGAATCACCAAGAAGTTTCTGGATGCAATTGAGTTTCGCGGTGTCAACAGAAGGGATTTCCTGAAGTATTGCGGAGCTACAGCAGCTCTCCTCGGTTTGTCGGAGCTATATACTCCAAAGATAGCTGCGGCAATAGAAAAAGCGTCAAAGCGGCCTCCTGTTGTATGGCTTAATTTTGCTTCTGATTCCGGCTGTACCGAAGCGCTTATCAAAGCGACATATCCTAGTGCGGCCGACCTGGTTCTTGATGTGCTTAGTCTTGATTACAATGAAACAATTCAGGCTGCCGCAGGTAAACAAGCTGAAGAAATACTTGATACCTCAAGAAAAGCAGGCGGCTACATCCTTGTAATAGAAGGTGGTATGCCTACCAGGAAAGGGTTCGGAACGATCGGCGGCAAGGAGATGATAGACATTTTTAAAGAATTTGCAGGCCCAGCAGTAGCGATTCTGGCAGTAGGAAGCTGCGCCACCTATGGCGGTGTGCCGTCGGCAGCTCCAAACCCCTCACAGATAATCGGCGTATCAGCTGCGCTTAAGAAAGTAGGAATCGACAAGCCTTTTGTCAATCTCGACCTCTGTCCTGTGAACGTCGAATTCCTTACCGCGGTCATCGTAAATTACCTGCTTCTCGGAAAACTGCCTGAACTCGATAGTGTAGGAAGACCTAAAATGTTTTACGGCCAGCCGATTCATCAAAATTGTGAGCGCAGGTCTCACTTCGACGGAGGCAGGTTTGTAGAGAAGTTCGGATCGAAGGAAGAGGCGCTTGGATATTGTCTGTTTAAGATGGGCTGCAAGGGACCAATGACATATTCTGCATGTCCGAAGGTAAGATACAACAACCGGGTCAGCTGGTGCATTGGAGCAGGAGGGCCATGCATAGGCTGTGCAGAACCGGGATGGCCTGACAAATTTGCGGGATTCTACAAAAGGCTGCCGGATGTCAAAATGGCGGGTTACCAGGCTACAACAGAGAAAATTGGCGCGACTGCGGCAATTGTGACCGTGGCGGGCATAGCAGTCCATGCGTTGGGGTCTGCGGCATCAGGAAGATTGAAGGGTAAAGATGAGGGAGGTGAAAAATAATGGCAAGGCTGACAATTGATCCTATTACAAGGATAGAAGGGCATCTTAAGCTGGATGTCGAAATTGAGGGCGGCAAGGTTAAGGATGCGTGGACTTCAGGCACACTTTTCAGGGGCTTTGAAATTATTCTTCAGGGTAGGGACCCGCGGGATGCATGGCACCTGACACAGAGAATCTGCGGCGTATGTCCCACTTCTCATGGCCATGCGTCTTCCATGAGCATGGATGACGCTTTTAAGGCGAAACCCCCTTCAAATGGAAGACTGCTCAGAAATATTATTGAGGGCGCCCAGTTCGTCCATTCCCATATACTGTGGTTCTATCACCTTACGGCGCTTGATTATGTCGATGTTGTATCTGCTCTCAAGGCCCAGCCGAAGGAGACATCTCTCAAGAGAGTCCAGGAGAAATTAAAGGCCTTTGTAGAATCAAAGCAGCTCGGACCTTTTGCAAACGCTTATTGGGGGCATCCTGCTTACAAACTGCCGCCTGATATCAATCTCCTTGCTGTTGCACATTATCTCGAAGCGCTCAATATGCAATCAAGGGCATCTCAAGTCAGTGCTATTTTTGGCGGAAGAATGCCTATGACAATGACCAGCCCTCCAGGGGGATGTACTCACGTTCCGAGTATTGAGGACATGAAAGATTTCCTTTTCAGGACGAAAGACTCCAGGACTGGGTAGATAATGTGTATATTCCCGATGTCCTGGCTGTTGCCCCTTATTATCTGGATTATGCAGGGGTCGGCAAAGGTCATGCCAATTTCCTGTCATGGGGAGTATTCGAGGATGCGTCTTATGATCCAAAGAAAAGATTGCTGCCAAGAGGCGCGATTTTTGCTGAAGACTTTCCAAAGGTCCATGAGGCAAAGCCGGAGGATGTGTCAGAGCACACCTCGCACAGTTGGTATAAGGATTCCAAACCGCTCAATCCTGCAGTTGGAGAAACAGATCCTGAATATACGGGTTATGACGAAAACAAGAAATATACGTGGGCCAAAGCCCCAAGACTGAAAAATAAGCCGATGGAAGTCGGTGCGCTCGCAAGGATGCTGGTGGCATATGCGTCCGGCCAGCCGACAGTTCAGAAGCTTATTAACGGTACTTTGGCTGCTATCGGTCATGCGGGACAGCCCCAGGTGCTTTTAGGAGTGATCGGAAGGATTGCAGCAAGGGCGCTTGAGTGTAAGATGGTTGCCGATAGCATGACCCAGTGGGGCCTCGAAATCATCGAGAACATCAAAAAAGGCAATGCAGATGTTTATACTGCTTACGAGATACCTGACAGTGCAAAAGGGATCGGTCTTTGGGAGGCGCCGAGGGGCGCATTGGGCCACTGGATAGATGTCCAAGGGAAAAAGATCAAGAACTACCAGTGCGTTGTGCCTACAACGTGGAATGTGTGTCCAAGGGATGACAACGGCGTAAGGGGCCCGATCGAGGAAGCCCTTATTGGAACGCCAGTGGCTGTTGCCGATAAACCTCTGGAAATATTGAGGGTTGTTCATTCTTTCGATCCCTGTCTCGCATGTACGGTACATGTGATCCATCCTGAATCTAATCGCATAATGGAATTCAAGGTCTCTTAAGGGGGGATGCCATGGGAAACGAAATGAAATATGAATGGAACCTGGCATACAGGATCGACCACTGGGTCAGGGTTATAGCAATCGGGATACTCATATTCACGGGCTTCTTCACCCATTCGCCGTTCATAAAAGGGGGGCCTGACAGTTATGTGTATGTATGGATGAGGTGCTTCCATATACTTGCGGCATACGCGCTGGTGCTGGGATTTATAGTAAGAGTGTATCTGGCTTTTAACTCAAGATTCTCAGCCGACTGGAAGGATTTCGGTATAGGGAAAAACCTTGCCGGCGTTCCTGATACACTCGCTTATTACCTCTTCATAAAAGGCACCTACAAGGACACCGGGAGATACAATCCACTTCAGGCTTTGGGGTATCTCTTTATGGGCCTGATGATAATTTTTATGGGGGTGTCGGGGTCTGCTCTTTACAGGGGCTATGCATTCGGGTTCCTGCACGGTGCAAACCTGTTCGCATGGTTCACTAACATGATGGGAGGCTTGTCCTATGTAAGGATGTGGCACTACCTTGGGATGTGGATCTTCATTCTATTCATTCTTGTGCATGTCTATCTGAGCCTGATTGCCTCTATTGCCAAGAAAGATAAGTCCTTCACAGCTATATTTACGGGGTATAAAGTCAAGAAATCTGCATGACGGTTGAAAATGAAATGGGGGGAGGCCCGCCTCCCCCCAAAGTTTTAGTCCTGGGCGTTGGGAATCTCCTGCTTAAAGATGATGGGGTCGGTGTGCATTTGATTAATGCACTTCGTGAAACTCCTTTTCCTGACAATGTTCAACTGATAGATGCAGGCACTGTGAGCCACCAGTTGATCCCGCTGTTTCATGAAACAGATTATCTCATTCTTGTTGACGCTGTAAGTGCCAACGATGTTCCCGGGTCAATATACAGGTTTTCCCCTGATGATTTAAATTTCTTCCCGACAGAGTATAAGTGGTCGCTTCATGAGATGAATCTTATCGACATACTTCAAATGGCTGAAATGACAGGCGCAAAGCCGGACACCATTATAATAGGAGTACAACCAAAGGATGCCTCGTCATGGTCGCTTGAATTAAGCGATGAAGTAGCAGCCGTTCTCCCGAGGGTCAGGGAGTTGGTAGTTGAAGAATTAAAAAGAATAAATGCAATTCCGTCATAGGCCCTTTATCTTACAAAAGTTGAGCCCCTTGTTCTGCCAGCTTAGACCTTACGCTTGATTTCAGATTTATAAAACAGAAGTTTTCCTCGTTGATGAAGCGGCTTATCAAGTACGCAAGGCCGTTGCTTGCCTTGTCAAGATAAGGCGTGTCGATCTGATTGAGGTCGCCGGTAAAAACTATTTTTGTTCCCTCGCCGCAACGGGTGACAATAGTTTTGACATCGATAGGCCTGAGGTTTTGGGCCTCATCGATAATAAAATAACGCTTGGGCAGGCTGCGGCCTCTTATGTAAGTCAGCGGTTCCACCTGCAAAAGGTCCGCGTCTATAAGGTACTGATAGCTTCTTATCGATGAGGCATTGGTCCTGTCTTTTATCATTCCCTTTGGCGTGTTGACGATGACCTCCAAATTATCGAAAATCGGCTGCATCCAGGGAGTCAGCTTCTCCTCGATATCTCCAGGCAGGTAGCCGAGATCATTACCCATAGGGACGATCGGCCTTGACACGATCACCTGTTCGTAAAGCGCGGATTTCCTGGTGATCTGGGATGTCTGATGTAGCCCAGCGGCAAGAGCGAAAAGGGTTTTGCCTGTGCCTGCATTTCCTATAAGCGCCACTATTTCTATCAAAGGATCTATAAGGGCATCCACGGCGCACTCCTGCTCCAGGTTTCGAGGCGCTATCCCCATCAACTCCTTGGCCCGCTTCACAACTTTAAGCCTGTCTTTCCCTGTCAGTTTATACAGGCTGTCTTCAGACAATAAATAGCGCTGGGAAAAGATTCCGTTGGTACTATCGCCATTTGTGAGTACCTTGCCGTACTGCTTGAACAGCGAGGTCTTATCATTCTTATAGTCCTCGACAGGAATCCCCAGCGATTCGGCCTTTATTCTCACGGCGGTATCTTTAGAAACCAGTATTACGGGAAGAGGATTCCCGTCTTCATCTCTGGGCTCTTTTTTTGTGATAGTCAGAGCGGTTTTAATGATCTGGTTGTCTTCTGTCCCATTGTCAAGGAATTTCGGCGAAGAGTTGTTTTCCGGCAGGCATACTGTCATAGTGCCGCCCGATTCCATTGTGACTCCTGAAGAAAGAGAACCCTTTTCTCTTAATTCGTCCACTATCCTCAATGCCTGTCTGGCAGAGGCAGCGATCTCTCCCCGCCCCTTTTTCAGGCTGTCCAGTTCCTCTATTACTACAAAAGGAATAGTAATATCATTGTTGTCGAATTTATAGATCGAGGTAGGGTCATGGATCAAGACATTGGTGTCCAGCACAAAAATTTTTTTCATCTGCTGCCCTCCAAAGGTATATGAGTTATCGGCAATGGCAAAGTGTTGAATGCGACGATAAGGGACTGGATAGGGTTGCAAGAGGTTTTTACGATTAGAATGTCACGATTATTACATTCCATCTTTCAATATATTATTGCATAAATTATGTTACAAAAGTATTAAATTTTTGGTAGAGGGCCAGTTTGTTTCTACTCTGTATCAATTAGCCGTTCAATTCAATTCAATCACCGGCCTGTATTGAGCATTATGTGTGGTCGCCACTTCTATATATGTGGGCTCGGCGTTACTCGCCCACTACTGATGACCCAGGTGATACAAAGCAAAAACAAACTGGCCCTCTACCAAAAATTTAAATGATGCAGATCTCTAACCAATGACCTGTGGCAGGTCGTATAGCGGACAGTTTACGCAACGGGGTTTCGGTTTGCAGTAGTCTTTTCCAACCATGACAAGAAGGGCGTGGTATTCGTTGAAGAGGCCGATACCATTTCCCAGCAACTTGTGAAACATCCGCTGGTATTCATCATATGACGCGCCACGGTCTAATACGCCGTGCCTGGACATGACCCGTTTTGTATAGGCATCAATAACGAATACAGGTTTGTCCAGGGCATAGAGGAGGATTGAGTCAGCTGTTTCAGGCCCGATGCCGTGAACATTCAGGAGTTCCTGCCTGAGTGAGGCCGAGTCTCCCTTGCCCATCTTTTTCATGCTGCCGCGATATGCTGTCAATAAAAAAGCGAGGAAGGCCTTGAGTCTCCCTGCTTTAATATTGAAGTACCCTGACGGTCGAATAAGCAATGCAAGCTCTGCCACCGGCACCTTGTGCAATGCACGGGCACTGAGCACACGTGCAGCTTTAAGATTTGCGATCACTTTTTCAACATTCGACCAATTGGTGTTCTGGGTGAGGATTGCTCCTACGGCGACTTCAAACGGGCTATCTCCAGGCCACCAATGCTGGGGCCCGTAAAAAGCGTAAAGTTTATCATAAATTTCGAGCAGGGTACTTTTTTTACTTTTAGGGGCCACTCTCACACGTGTTTCTTCGTCATTTTGTACACAAAAGCCAACACTTCGGCAACTGCCTTGTACAGATCGGGTGGAATCTCCTGGTAGAGGTCGAGTGCTGAAAGCACCTCTACAAGCTGTGGATCGTCCCTCAAAGGAATGTTATGCTCTTTTGCGATAGCGAGTATTTTTTCGGCAATGTATCCTGTTCCCTTTGCAACAACCCTCGGGGCGACATCTTTTTCAGGAATGTACCGCAACGCCGCAGCTTTCTTGCGCTTGTCATTCATGATGAACTCGCAAAAAGTCAGAAATTAGACGGTTTCGTAAGAAGTTCATAGGCAAGGCGTGCAAATACTGAGGAATGAGGCGTACTTTCTGTACGCCGCAGTGACGAAGTGTGCAGCGCAACGCAGCATATGGACTTTTTACGAGACCGTCATTCATGTCGTAATGTTTATTATCCTGTCAGAGGAGCCGAGTTTGTCGAGATGTTCCATTGTAGTGTCGGTTTTATCGAGGACATGGGCTGCTTTGAGGCTCAGCCCTTTTTCTGCGAACGAAGATTTAAGCTCGTCCAGGTTGGCGCTTATCAGAGAATGGGATTCCGGCCTGTCGGCCTTGAAAGAGACAAAAAAATCTTTGTTATTCATTAGGACCATTATCGAAAGCGACCCGAACCCGGCGAGATTGAGATTTATTCTGCATGAGGACGTTGTGCCCCCTGTCGCACCTTCGCGACCCTGCTTGAATGCCACATCGCCGTCCTTTAATTCTTTCCAGTTAACCGGCAGAAAGGTATAGAATGAGTCGGTAGTTTTGGAAAGGGCCTGGAATGTTTCAACATCCTTCAGGAGACCTTCAACCTTGCCTTGCAGGGTTTTTAAAGCAGCAGCATTGTCGACAGTCTCTTTTGCAGCAACAGGCGCTTTTGAATCTTGTGCAGCCGGGCTGTTCTCTAGAGGAGCGGAAACGCGCTGTTTCAATTCCAGGAGCACCGCTTTCAGGTCATTCTTGAGCGCTGGAATAAGAGCCGGCTGCGTCTTTACCGTCTTTTCATCCAGAGGGGCCGGCTGAGTCTGTCCAGTCTTCTCATCCATTGGAGCTTGTGTCTCAGTTCGTGCTGTTATCAGTTCTTTGCCGGAAGTTGCCTCGTCCTGCTGCAACGCCGGACTCGCGGCCTGCCCTGCTGGTTCGTTTTCGACCTCGGCAGCATCGAGCATCATTGACAAAGCTGTCGATTTCAGCTTTGCTTCGAGAACAACCCCGCTATTAAGAAAGGCATTTTTAAGTGGTCCCGAAAGGAGCCTTTCCATGTTGAGCATTATATCGGATTTTAAAGTCCCGGTATCAGGGGAGTTATTCAATGTATCGGAAAGCTGACTCAGCACTGTCTCAAGCCGGGATTGAATGCTCTGACCCGTTGATCTTAGGCTTGAAAGCAGAAGGTCGTGCAGTTGCGTTTTTATATCTGTCGGCAATGCATTAATATTGGCCGGCAGCGCTTTCAAAAGGCTTTCAAGTTTGTCCAGTGGAAAACTATCTGATGCACCGCTCCCGGCCGGGGCCCCTCCGCCCTGCGTAAGAGTTGAGCCGATGCTTTGGTTTTGTGAAGTGGAGGTTGCGCTCTGCTTTAACAGACTATCCGATAACTCCTGAATGAGTCCTGCAAGGGTCTGCCCTTCAGGGGTAGTCATGAAGTTTTTGAGTACCGATGCGTCCTCAGAAGTGTCTTCATAGCCAAGAAACTGCAGCTTGAGTTCATTGGCAGAGGACTGGGAATCGGACACTTTAAAAAAAGCTGTTTCTCCCGGTTGCAGAGGCACCTGGGTTTTGGCCGCAATGAGTTCGCCTTTTATCTTGAGAACCGCATTTCCTGATGACAGGATATTTGCGATTTCTGCTTTTATAGTTTCCCCTGGCGTGAGAGTTATAGGCTTGCCCTGGGACTTATCAATTGTGAGGTTCCCGTCGAGCAGACTTGTAATCTTGAAATTAATCATGGCGCGTTCTATTATTATATCATTAACATTTCTTTATTTTTTCGGGGATTTTCTAAAAAAATGAAGCGCTGAAAACCAGGTAAAGGTTGAGGTTGAGGTAAAGCAATCATAAAACACCGTTTTAGTCTTTACCTTTGCCTATGCCTTAACCTTTGTTTAAATATCCTTTTAAGGGAGACTATATGCTTGATGCGCGATTTGTAAGGGAGAACATCGATACACTAAAAATCGCTTTGGAAAAAAGGGATTACTATATTGACCTTTCGGGGTTCCTCAGCATGGAAGAGGAAAGGCTCGGATTGCTGAGGGAATCAGAAGAACTCAGAAATAAGAGAAATATTGTATCGGAGGAGATTGGAAGATTAAAGAGACAAAAACAGGATGCGGACCGCCTGGTTTCTGAAATGAAAGGCGTCTCTGAAAGAATTAAGGAGATCGATGAGGTGCTTAAAGGCATTGAGGAGAAAACAGGGCTGTTCCTGCTTAATATCCCCAATATCCCCCATGATTCTGTACCTGTTGGCAAAGACGAGACCGGAAATGTGGAAATTAGAAAATGGGGAGAGCCTAGGGTGTTTGGTTTTGAGCCGCTGAACCACTGGGACATTGCCGAGACACTTGGAATCATCGATTTTGAGCGGGGCGCCAAAATTGCCGGAGCACGGTTTTCATTAATGAAAGGGGCAGGCGCACGTCTTGAAAGGGCCCTGATGAATTTTATGCTCCATTTAAATACTGAGAAGGGCTATGAGGAGATATTCCCGCCGCTTCTTGTAAATAGGGAAAGTATGACCGGGACCGGACAATTGCCGAAGTTTGAGGCAGAACTGTTCAGGACAGTTGATCCCGAGTTTTACCTTATCCCTACCGCCGAAGTGCCTGTGACCAACATACATAGAGATGAAATTTTGAGGGAAGACCAGCTCCCAATCTATTATACTGCCTATACTCCCTGCTTCAGGCGCGAGGCCGGCTCATACGGAAAAGATGTTCGCGGACTCATCCGGCAGCATCAGTTTAATAAAGTGGAACTGGTGAAATTCGTAAAGCCTGAAAACTCCTATGACGAACTTGAAAAACTGACAGCTAACGCGGAGGATATATTACAGAGACTGGGGCTACCATACCGGGTAATAGTTCTTTGTACGGGAGATATGGGATTTTCATCAGCCAAGACCTATGACATAGAGGTCTGGCTGCCCGGCCAGAACCGGTACCGCGAGATATCTTCCTGCTCGAATTTTGGGGATTTTCAAGCGCGGAGGGCAAACATCAGGTTTAAAAGAGAAGCTAAAAAGGGAACAGAATTCGTCCATACGCTAAACGGCTCCAGTCTTGCAATCGGCCGCACGCTTGTTGCCATCCTCGAAAATTATCAACAGAATGACGGCACGGTAGCGGTGCCGGAGGCACTGACACACTACATGGGGATGGATGTTATAAAATAAAATATTCTATGCTAGTTATCATAGCGGCGTTGCCGTAGTTATTAAATCTTGAAGTTGGCATATCATCTGAGGCATATGGCTGGATGATCTTGCCGAGAGGGGAGGAACGATGCCTGAAAGTGTTTATAAGATTATCGAACTGGTCGGTACGAGTACTGAGTCATGGGAAAAAGCTGCTGCCACAGCTGTTGAAGCCGCATCAAAATCACTGAAGGACTTGAGGATTGCAGAAGTGGTGCAACTGGATATGCATGTCGAGAACGGTAAGGTCTCCGCATACAGAGCAAAAGTAAAGGTGTCATTCAAGTATCACCTTAAAGACTGACGCATTGTTTTTTTTGAGGGGAAACCAAGTGCGGCTGTTTTAGCCGCACTTGGTTTCCAAGTCGTAATTTCGCAAGGCATTGAGGTATACTTACAATCATGGTAAGAGTAGCGGTAATTGACGGGCAGGGCGGAGGTATCGGAAGCCTTATAATCAAGCGATTAAAAGAAGAACTGGGAGACAGAATTGAAATTATCGCCCTCGGCACTAATTCCACCGCCACCACGGCGATGATTAAGGCGCGGGCCAACAAGGGCGCTACCGGAGAGAACGCGATACAATGGAATGCAGGCAGGGTTGATATTATCACGGGACCGCTCAGCATAATGCTCGCAAATGGCATGATGGGGGAACTTACCGCTAAAATGTCTGAGGCAATAGCGTCTTCTCCCTCTAAAAAAATCCTGCTCCCGCTGAACCAGGAAGATATAGAAGTGCTCGGCATTACAAAAGAGCCTCTTCCTCATTTAATAGAAAAACTCGTTGAACGAATAAAGGAGGTTGCCCATGTGTGAGGCAAATGCATATGTCTATAAAGACGGGCAAGAAAGTCTTTACCTGGAAAATGTGGATGTCCTGGTTCCGGAGGGTGCCACTGTTTTCCTCAAGAACCTTTTCGGTGAGCAGAAAACATTCGAGGGACATGTAAAAGAAATATCGCTGCTCAGGCATAAGATACTGCTAGAAGAGAAGAAGTGATTGCCGCGGATTGCGGTAGAATATGATCAGAAAATCGCTGTTGCTGAAAATTTTTGATGCTGCCAATATGCAGCGGTGGAACGACAAGATACGCCCTGTCGAGTCTGAGAGAACTGGACAAGCAGGCCCATAAGATGATGCTGGCGTATTTTTTGGGAAAATTTGAGGAGGAACAGCAGGGGTTTGACTGGATAGAGATTATAGAGGGTGGTATCTTCGAATTTTTGCAGCGCCTTGTTATCACCGATCTGAAACCCCAGATTTTTTATAAAATAAAAGAAGATAGGGCTAAATACGGGGAGCTGAATGCATGGGTTTATGATAAACTGAAGCCTGTCATATCGCCCCTGGGAGATGCCTTCTGCAATAAATTCAGGGACTACTTTGCGGATTCTCCTGATACCCTGAACCGTAAGATTTTAAGGGCTGCCCATTTTTATGCCACTAAATGGGAGTTCGACATTATCGAGCGTACAAATCCCTCAGGTTTTGAAATCCCGCAGATCAAAAGTAACCTGCAGAGCGAGCAGGAGAAATATTACGACCTCAGGGGCATACAGCAACTCGCCATGTATTCACAATACAGAAACTTCATCGATCTGTGCGGCCAACTGAGATTCCAATTGCGATGGAGCCATATCCACAGGGTCCCCAAAACGTCTGTGATCGGCCATATGCTCATCGTTGCAGTGCTGTCTTACTTGTTCTCGCGTGGGATATCGGCTTGCAGAAGGCGATGCATCAACAATTATTTTACCGGCCTGTTCCATGACCTGCCGGAGGTGCTTACACGCGATATTATTTCTCCTGTTAAAAGGTCTGTCGGGGGGCTGGAGGCTCTCATCAAGGAATATGAGAAAGAGCAGATGGAAAAAGAGGTTTATGCCCTGATTCCTGAATCGTGGCATGAGGAAATGAGAATGTTTACCGAGAACGAATTTTCGAGTATTGCAGTGATAAATGGAAAGATCAAGGCCATGACTTCCAGGGAAATCAGCGAAGAATTCAACAATGATGAATACAATCCGAGGGATGGAGAACTCATCAAGGCAACCGATGACCTTGCAGCTTTTGTCGAGGCATACCTGGGTCTGGAAAACGGCATAAAATCAAATGAACTGTTTGAGTCAAAAAATTACCTGAAGGTCAAATACAAAGATTCAATGATAGCCGGAATAAAATTCAGCGAAATTTATGCCGACTTTGAGTGAATGGAGGTTCATCGACTCCGGCCCCTGCGACGCCGCTTATAATATGGCGCTTGATGAGTCCATCGCTGCTGCCGTTCGCAGAAGCGACTCGCCTCCGACGCTGCGGCTTTACGGCTGGTGTCACCCTTCGGTCAGCCTGGGGGCATTTCAGAAAATCACAGATGTCGACACCAGCTACTGCGCTGCCAATGATGTGCAGGTTGTGAGAAGGCCAACCGGGGGCAGGGGTATTCTCCACGGCGAGGAGCTTACCTACAGTTTCTCATCGAGAAACGAGGGTTTATTTTCTCAGGGCCTTCTCGATGCCTACAAGAATATCAGCACTGCATTTTCTCTCGGACTTCAACGGCTGGGACTTTCCGTTGAGATGAAAACCCGGCGTGAGAGGAGAAGCAATCTTGAGAGAAGTCCGCTCTGTTTTCAATCCACATCCTACGGGGAGCTGACCATTAACGGGAAAAAACTGATAGGCTCAGCCCAGAAACGATGGGCGGATGGTTTCTTACAGCAGGGTTCGATACCTTACGCTGTAGATTATACTGCGCTTGCCGCTGTATTTAAAAATAAAGGGCAAAGGGGCTGCTCTGCCCGAGGCGGACGGGGCGAAGAGGGGGATTTCACGGGATTAAAGGATCTGATTCGTGATTTCAGTCCGCGAGTGTTCAAGGTGTATATAAAGCAATCTTTTGAAATCCTGTTCGGCGTCAGCCTGCTTGAGACTCTTCCGGCTGATCAGGAGGTGGCGCAGGCGCATCTTCTGTGTGCCCAGAAATATCGTCAACCCCTGTGGACGGCTGGGAAACTGCGTACGGAGCCCCTTTGTAATAATGGAATACAGCTGCCAGCATAACAAGACTTAAATACCCCTGGCACATATACGTAAACAACTGGTAGGGCAGTGAAATCAGCGGTCCCACGACAGGAACAAAGGTCAGGGGAGCTCCTATCAGAATCACGATAAATCCGATTACCATATATCCGAGCAGTACAAGAGTGTAAAAACCTATAGCAGCCGGTTTTGAATAAAGATACCTTACAGTCTCTTTTATTGTTGTTACAGAACCGGCCTCCTGGCCAAAGACAAGGTGTGCTACTCCGTATGTTGCTACCGAGAGCGTCAGCAGAATCAGGGCAATTCCGACCGACATGAGAACCAGCGAGCAGAAAAACCCGATAAAGAGGCCGAAAGTTGCTTCGTAGCCCTTGGCAATATCAATGATCGTTGACGCTCCCCCGACTAAAATTCCGAGTAAGAAGGCAATAAGCAGGAACATGATCGCGATTATGGATGAAAAAAGGGACAAAGGAAGAAAGAGACGTCTTCCCTCGGAGAAAAAGGTTTTTAGACTGAATTTAGTGATCTCGTTAAGGATTGATTTGGCAAGGATTCCGATTGTTCCGCCCAGAGCAAAGACCCATGCGACAAGGATAACCGAAAGATAAATAAGAAGACTGAAAAGTATGATTAGTGCCATTGCAAAATATTTGTTCAACAGTTCCGCAGATCCGCGGAATACGCTTATCAAATCTTTAAGTCGCAGTATTTCCGTCAGATCAAGACCGAATATGATAAAGGCGATGGCTATGGGCATACCTACAATAATAAAAAAGCTCAAACCGCTCAGTACGAATGCTATAAACTGTACAAAAAGCAACTGCCAGTTTTTATTCACTGTATGTATGCCCGCTTTAATGGCGGCTATATGGGTCACTTTGTCTTTAGCGCCGACAACCCGACAACTGAGATGCCGGATTCTTCTGCCTCCTTAATTAATTTGTCTCTATGTATTATTATACTTCTTTCCGCTTCTATAGCAAGGACGCGCGCCCTGACGTCAATCATTGCCTGCAAGGTGGTGGGACCTATGACCGGCACATCGAGTCTCATGTCCTGCTGGGGCTTGCTCACTTTAACCACGACTACCCCATCGCCTGCCCATTTCCCTCCTCTGCGTATAGCCTCGTCAGTGCCCTCGATAGCCTCCACCGCCATCACTGCCTGTCCTTTTACGACAACGGTCTGTCCGATATCCATCTCCCCAATTGCCTTTGCAATTTTCCATCCGAACTCGATGTCAGCCCATTCCTCTTTTGAAGGGGGCTCTTGGGTCAGGACCCCTTCGGGTGTCTGAAGGTGAGGGCTGAAGGATGCCGTATTTATGATGGTAATTCCCTCTTTTGCCAGTTCATTGGCGAGTGCGTTTAGGATTGCATCGTCGCTCTTGTCTTTAAGAGAAAACAGGAGCTTGATCGCCCTCAGATCAGGTGTGATTTTTGATTTGTAAAGGAGTGACTTGGGTACTTTCCCGGCCATAATGGCTTCGCAGACCCCGGAAGTCTTAAATGAATCTATAAGAGCGCCTAATTTGCCGACATTGATCCATTGTATCTCATCTGAAAGGTCATTGAGCACTGAAGAGGCCAGATTCTCCAGCGCTATGGTAATAACTTTGTAGCCGCGTTCTTTTGCATCTCTTGCTATAATCTCAGGGAGTTCACCGGCCCCGGCAATGATACCTATCTGCATATGCCTCTTTTATTTTTCTCCACAAACTCCACGAGCCTCTCAACCTCTTTTATTCCGGAAAGCTCTGCCTTGATTCTTTTTAGAGCGTCCTTCAGTGTCCGTTTCTCTCTGAAGAGGATTTTATAGGCCTTCTTGAGATTGTTAATTGTCTCATCTGAAAACCCGTGCCTTTTTAAACCTATCACATTGAGCCCATAGAGTTTTGCACGGGATCCAGAAGCCATGGTATAGGGGGGTATATCCTGTCCTATGCCGCTGAATCCCCCGACCATTGAATAAGCGCCTATACGTGTAAACTGGTGGATGGCTACAATGCCCCCTATGGTCGCAAAATCCTCTACAACAACATGTCCTGCGAGGGTTGCGGCATTAACCAATGCAATTGAAGAACCGATTTTGCAGTCGTGAGCAATATGGACATAGGCCATAATGAAGTTTGAATCTCCGATCTCAGTCATCCCATTGCCACCGACAGAAGCCCTATGTATTGATGCGTATTCTCTGATGATATTTTGTTTGCCGATTTTAACACCGGTCTTTTCGTTCTTGTATTTAAGGTCTTGCGGCGGCAAGCCGATAGTGGCAAAAGGGTAAATTGTGCAGTGCTCGCCGATTTCGGTGTTTCCTTCGATAATCACATTTGAAATAAGCTTTGAGCCCTTCTTGATAGTTACACCTTCACCTATCAGACAAAAGGGACCGATCGAAACATTATCGGCAATCTCTGCTTTAGGGCTGACAATTGCTGTCTTATGAATTTCTCTTGGCATCCATCCTCCTAAAGGTCTTTATCAGAAACCATAGCTGTAAACTCAGCCTCTGACGTCAATTTGTCTCCGACAAACGCATTCCCCGAAAATTTCCAGACATTGCCTCTCTTGTGCATGACATTGACTTCAAGCCTGAGCTGGTCGCCCGGTATAACAATCTTTCTGAACTTCACCTTTTCTATGCTCATAAAATATACTGTTTTCCCCTGAACGCCTGATTGGAAAGCAAGTATTCCAGC
This sequence comes from Nitrospirota bacterium, assembly GCA_963710375.1. Classification (GTDB taxonomy): domain Bacteria; phylum Nitrospirota; class Thermodesulfovibrionia; order Thermodesulfovibrionales; family Dissulfurispiraceae; genus JADFXI01. Next base: position 563,868 of record CAVPZX010000002.1, on the reverse strand, counting down.
CAGCTGTGCCAATGCCTCAACGATGAGAACGCCGGGCATTACCGGATTGCCGGGGAAATGGCCCTGAAAGAAAGGCTCGTTCACAGAAACATTTTTTATCCCGACTGCCTTGACTTCAGTCTCCAGCTCAATTACCTTGTCAACCATCAAAAAAGGATAGCGATGAGGCAGAACGGCCAAGATTTCCTTAATGTCCATCATTTCTCCTCCACTAAAAAAGCAGTGAGACGTGAATGGTGAATAGTGAACAGTAAAGAATTAAAGAACGGCTTTTTCGTTTCACCTTTCACGTTTCACGGTCTTTTAACTTTTTTTCAAGCGCTTCAATTCGTTTCTTCAATTCAGGCAACCTGGCAAAAAGCGCTGACGCTTTAAGCCAGTCTCTATGAGCAATTATAGGATATCCGGCATAGACGCCTTGTTTGACCTTTCCTATACTCATAATCCCCGACTGAGCGGCTACCATTGTTCCGGCTTCAATAACAGCATGGTCTGCTACCCCTACCTGTCCTCCAAGCACGGCGCCGTCGCCAATAGAGGAACTCCCTGCTATTCCAACCTGGGCCACTAATATAACATTACTGCCGACGCGTACGTTGTGACCGATCTGTACCAGGTTGTCAATCTTGGTCCCTTTGCCTATAATTGTCGTTCCGGTTGTGGCCCTGTCAATTGTAACGCCGGCGCCTATTTCCACATCATCTTCTATCAGTACATTCCCAACCTGGGGTATCTTATTATGCCTTCCTTCCTCAAAAACATATCCGAACCCGTCGGAGCCCAGGACAGCGTTTGGATGAATAATTACCCTGTTGCCGATAACGGTGTTTTCCCTGATAGTCACATTTGGGTAAATAGTACACTTTTCACCGATACTGCAAGCTTCACCTATAAATACTCCGGGAAAGATTACGGAACCCGGGCCGATTCTTACCTTTTCCGAAATATAGCTGAAATCATAAATAGTGACATCCGGGGCTATCTCAGCCCCTACCGCAATAAACGCATTTTCGCTGATCCCTCTGTGCTGTATGCTCTTGGCGTAAAAATGCTCCAGGAGCTTCGCAAAGGAATAGAGAGGATTTCTTGTCTTGACCTGCGGCTTCTGGAGTTCTGGAATAAAGTCCTTAACCAGTACAGCCGCTGCCGTGCTCGTACTCAGTTCTGGAATTAGTTTTGTGCTAGAAAGAAAAGTAATATCTCCTTCCCGGGCATCGGGAATGCCTGCAACCCCGGTTATTTCAGTGGACCCATCGCCATTGATTTCCCCTGCAAGCAGTTCGGTAAGTTCTTGCAATGTCATATGATCCCTTTAGGGTGGATGGGTATATGATCGTACGAGAATTCCACCCATTTACTCATATACCCGCAAACCCGTAAAATCATTTACTCTTATGACCTTTGGACTCATTGAATTGCTTTATTATGATATCGGTAATATCAAGCGATTTATCACTAAAAAGCACCGATTGGACCGGCAGAATGACGGTGTATTTCTGCTCCTGCCCGAATTTCCCGACTATTTCAATTATTTCTTTATATACCGACTCCGTCAATTCTCTCCTTTTTTTCTCGAACTCCTGATTCGCATCAGACACCATCCTCTGAAATTCTCTTTCCGAGCGCTCCAATTCTTCTATTTTCGACTTTTTCGCATCCGGAGACATGATCCCCCCCTGTTTCTCCAGATCGCTCTTCATCTTGTCGATCGCCTTGCCTTTTTCAGTGATTGCAGATTGCCTTGAAGCCATAAAGTCTTTCAATCCGCCTACCGCTTTTTTACCCTCTTCAGAGTCGTTTGCAGCTCTGTCTATATCAACAAAACCTAATTTGATATCAGCTGCGTTAACACGAGACAAGGCGCCGTTTAAGAGCACCGCAAATCCAACGATCATTACCAGAATAACTTTTTTCATCGAACCCTCCAAATTTTATTTTAAGGCTAAAGGCAAAGGGCTAAAGGCAAAAGGTTAAATAAAAAAACAAAAAATCAGGATCAGACTTTAATTTTCTGTATTCTGTTTTTTTAGCCTTGCGCCATTAGCCATTTGCCCTTTGCCTTTAGCCTTTTTTAAAAAGCAGCGCCAAAAGTAAATCCGAGCTTGCTTGATGCCTCACCGTGATACCTGTTTAGATTATAGCCCCACTCAACCCTTATCGGACCCATAGGGGAAACCCATCGTATCCCGAACCCGGTCGTGTATGTGAGGTTACTGCCGATAACTTCATCTATGCCATACGCTCTGCCCGCGTCTGCAAAGACAACCCCTTTGAACTTATATTCAGGTACAACAGGAAAAACATACTCGGCATTGAATATAAGCTCACTTAGTCCACCGAACGGCTGGCTATTAACATCCTTAGGTCCCGCATCCCCATAGTTGATTCCCCGGATGGTATTAATGTCACCGAGAAAAAACCGCTGGTATAATGGCACTTCTTTGCCGAACAAACCCACCTCATATCCAAATCTGCCTCTCAACATGAATGTTGATGAAAAGGGAACAGGGAAATACCAGGAAGAGTCAGCAAGTGCCTTTATGAAGTCATTTGACCCCCCTAATCCGGCAAAGGTGAACCCAATTGAGTTACGGGAGCCAGTTGTCGGATCCAGATAGTTGTCCCGGGTATCCCTGGCTATTGCAGGGCTGATGGCGCTGGTTAGTTTTGTCCCCTCCTGATCTGTTATGATTGAGGAGGCAGTGGTGGCGACATTATAAATATTCGCCTGCTCCAGATTGTATCCTAACGAGGCTACCCAGTATTCCGACAGGTTTTTAGCCAAGGACACGCTAAAGCCGGTTGCTTTGCTGTCAAAGTCTCCGTATACCCGGTACGTTTTATAAACGCTGGCGTTCAAATAATAAGGTTTATCCATAAACCAGGGGTCCTTGTAGGATATTTCGTAAAAAGAACTTTTGCTGCCGAGCTGTGCCTTTAACCTCAGACCCCGTCCCGAGCCATCAAGATTGCTCTGGGTTACATCAAACATGACCATGAAGTGGTCAAGAGTGCTATATCCGCCGCCAACGCTTATGGAGCCGGTAGACTTCTCTTTTACAGCAACATCGAGGTCTACTATTTTTTCATCATGCAGTGGTTTTGGCTGAATGTTGACTGTTTCGAAAAACTGCAGGTTCTTCAAACGTTCGTAAGTGCGTTTCAGAGAAGATGCATCAAATGTATCTCCCTCGTCAAGTCTGATTTCCCTGCGTATTACTTTGTCTCTTGTTTTCGTGTTGCCGGTTATGGAGATTTTACCAACAGTATATTTATCGCCTTCGGTAATCCTGAAGACAACCCGCACTGTTTTCTTTTCTTCATCGGGGATAAGGTCGGGGAATACTGATACAAGCGCAAAGCCGTTGTTTGCATATTTATCGCTGATAGCGACTACATCCTGAGACAGAACCGATTTATCGAAGACCTTTCCGGGCGAGATCTTGATAAGTTTCCTCACTTCATCTTCTTTGTAAGCCTTGTTGCCGGCAATCTCGACTGAAGATACTTTGAACTGATCTCCCTCGGAAACCGATATGGTAATTTTCATCCCTTTTTTATCATCTGTGAGCTGCAAAACCGGTTCGCCTACGGTGACCTTAATGTAACCTTTATCATAATAGACGTCCCTTATGCGATCGATATCGGCCCTCATCTCGTCTTTTTTGTAGTAACCGGTGCCGAAGATAAAGGATAGCCACCCCCTCACTTTAGTCTTCATGGCCGCTTTGATTTTACCGGCAGAGATCGCTTTATTCCCTTCTATCCTGATATCTCTGATTTTGACCTTCTCGCCCTCGTTAATCTGGAAGGTCAACACAACTTCACCCTTACCGGCTTTTCTCACAACTGGAACCACCTTTGCGAGATAGTAACCCTCATCTTCATAAAAAGCCCTTAGTTTTATTGCATTATCGTTGATAAGGTTTATATCTGATATTGCCCCGGCAGTAATTGTAGTCTTTTCCTTAAGTCTACTGTCATCGAATTCCTTGTTTCCCTGAAAGTCTACCTTAATAATGGTTGGTTTTTCTTCAACCATATAGATCAGCTTAAGGCCGCCCTCAAAGGGCTCCATATTAACTTTTACATCATCGAAATAGCCCATTTTGAAAATGGCTTTTATGTCATCAGAGGTCTTTTCATCAGACAGAGGCTCCCCTATTTTCTGGGATATTTTTGCTTTTACCGAGCCTTCTTCAATGCGTTTTACGCCCTTTACCTCTATGGCGGTAACGACAGGGACTTCTTGAGAATAGGCGGGTCCGCAAAACAGATTAATGGACACTAAAAAAAGACTTAAAATAAAACAACTAATCAGAGCACCTTTCACGCAAATCTCTCCAGCAGCTTTATTTTACGCCCCGGCTTAAGCCTCTGTAAAAGGCTAAAGCTTATTTTGCACTGACGGGTAGTATAGCATAAAAAAGACTCATAATAGGAAATAGCCTAAAGGCAAATGTCAAAAGGCCAAGAAGGCAAAAGGCTAATGGCAAAAGGCGAAAGTGAAACAGAGAAAAAAACACAGGGTTCCATTCTTAATTTTTTGTCTCCTGCTTTTCCTTTAGCCCTTAGCCTTTTGTCATTTGCCTGTCTTTTATTATTTTCAGCAGAAACCGTTCATAATCGAGCGATATCTTGTCCCATGTGTAGTCCTTAGCATATTCGCGAGCTTTCCGCCCCATCTCCGTTCTCAGAGGTTCATTTTCGATGAGAAATTTTATTTTCTGGGCAAGGTCTTTCGAATCCCCTGTCTTGAATGATATGCCGAACCCTGCTTCAACAGCATACCCCAGTTCAGGGATATCGCTTACTATAACCGGTTTTCCGCACGCAGCGGCCTCAAGAACAACAATACCCCAGCCCTCAAATCTCGACGGTAAGACCAGTGCCTGACAGTTCCGCAGCAGGTCTCTTTTTCTTCCTCTCCGACAAAACCGCGAAAAGCCACGTTTTCGACCCCAAAACTTTGGGCCATTTGTTTCAGAGAATCCTCATCTTTGCCACGGCCTGCTATAAGCAATCTAGCATCATGGCCTATCATGGAGCAAAGAAGAGTATCGAGCCCTTTGTTTTTGATATGGAGTCTTCCAACGTAAAGCAAATATCGTCCTATCATGTTTGCAACATCGCTATTATTGATAAAAAAATTTTCATCAATGCCGGCGGGCACTATTTTCGCGCCGGCAATACGTATTTTTTTTCTTGTCTCCTCCGAGAGGGCAGCCACGTTTTTGAAAAAAAACGGATAAAACCTTTCGATCAAAAAGAACGGTAATCCCACAAGCCGCCATCTTCTAAGAATATTTATTCCTTCACGGTGATTGATATGAAGCACAACAGGTTTTTTTGTCAGGAATGCTGAGAAAACCGGATTCCAGGGGGCAAAATCCTCGATGATAATGTCGAATTCTTGCCCCCTTTTTTTAACCAGCGAAGCGCTTTCCCATGCATAGGAAAAGGTGCTCAACATGTAATTTTTATTGCTGCCCACAAACAAGAACCGTAATCCGTCTTCAATATAGTTGGCAGCGCCTGGATAGTTTCCGCTGATGATAGTTATTTCATGCCCTTGTTTGGCAAGCCTTTTGCATATCTCATAGACCCTTACTGCTCCCCCGCCGCCGACCCAGGGATTGTTGTTATGATCATAAATGAGATGAAGAATCTTCATAAGGAAGGATACATGCAGGTTAACCTTTTTCCGTAATACTTATGTCATGATGCACCATAATTTTAACGAGATCATTAAAAGTGGTTTTAGGTTCCCATCCTAGTTTTGCCTTTGCCTTGGAATAATCCCCTGTCAGGACATCTACTTCAGCAGGTCTGAAGAATTGCGGTGCTATTTCAACGAGAGTCTTGCCTGTCGCCCTTTCTACACCTTTTTCGTGAATACCATGTCCAGTCCATTCCAGCTCGATCCCGGCCTCCCTGAATGCCGTCACCACAAACTCCCTGACGCTGTGCGTTTCACCCGTGGCAATTACATAATCGTCAGGCCTGGACTGCTGAAGCATAAGCCACATTGCCTCCACGTATTCTGCGGCATATCCCCAGTCACGCATCGAATCCAGATTGCCAAGAGAAAGTTTTTCCTGAAGTCGCAGTTTTATTCTTGCGACCGCATGAGTGACTTTTCGAGTAACAAACTCAAGTCCCCGCAGGGGAGACTCATGATTAAAAAGAATGCCGGAGCAGGCGAACATGTCATATGATTCACGGTAATTTACAGCCATACAGTGCCCGAAAAGTTTCGATGCCGCATAAGGGCTCCGCGGATGAAATGGTGTCTGTTCATTCTGGGGAGTCTCCCTTACCTTGCCGAACATCTCGCTGCTCGATGCCTGATAAAACCGTATCTGGGGATTGACGGCGCGTATAGCCTCCAGCATCCTGAGTACGCCAAGGCCTGTGACATCAGCGGTAAAAATAGGCTGCTCAAAAGAAAGTGCTACAAAACTCTGCGCGCCCAGGTTATAGACCTCGTCGGGCTTTATGGCTTCGAGTGTCTTTTGAATATTGGTAAACTCAAGGAGTTCAAGAGGCACAAACTCTATATTGTTGTCGATGCCGAGAAACTTCATGCGGCCCATATTCAGATCAGAAGTGCGCCTGAATGCGCCATACACCTCATAGCCTTTTTCGAGCAGCAGCTTTGACAGATATGCTCCGTCCTGACCGGTGATTCCTGTTATAAGTGCTTTTTTGATCAAATTAGCCTCCCCAATGATCAGATTATATATTCAAACAAATTTCTCAAAGACTTTCAAAGTATGTAGTGCGGCCTCTTTCCATGAAAAAATACTTGCCTGCTTAAGGCCTTTTTTTATCATCTCTTCCTGAAGAGACGCGTCCGACAACACTTTTAGTATACTGTTCCGCCAGCCTGTTTCATCCATTGGCTCAGGGAGTATGCCTGCCTCACCAGCCACCTCCGGGAGGGAAGACGAATTCGATACGATGATAGGCGTACCCGATGCCATGGCTTCAAGAGGCGGTATGCCAAAACCTTCATATATCGAAGGGAAGACAAACAGGGAGGCGCCCGAGTATAAGTTATTCATGTCTTTGTAGGGCACATATCCTAGGAATTTAACCTGTCTTTCTGAAAAGCCGAGTCTTTCATATGCGGAGTATATAGTTGAATTTTTCCAGCCTGATGCACCTGCTATGAGAAGCTGGACGTTCTCATTTTTTAGTGCTGCGAATGCCTTGAGCAGAGTTATCAAATTTTTCCGAGGCTCTACAGTGCTTACAGTGAGAATATACTTCAGAGAGGTTCTGTACTTCCCTGCAATATAATCGGCTGCGGCTGACTTATCCAGCGGTTTATAGCTATCAGCTGCAGGATAAACAACGCTTATCTTTTGGGGTGGAACTTCTGCAATTTCTGTCAGAGCCCCTGCCGTGGCTTTAGATATCGTTATGATGTGGTCAGCTGATTTAATGGATCGCATTGCCAGCAAATCTGAAACCAGCCGGTTGTAATTCCCCATCGTTTCCGGGAAATAATGCCATACCATATCATATACAGTAAGCACCTTTCGTGTATGGGCTGGAAGAAATGGGGGAAGCATTTGCCTTGTTCCCCAGAAAATATCAATCTTGTCTCTCTTCATCATTCGCACACCAATACTGAAAAGCCACAAGGTGTTTACATAGGACAAGGATTTTTTTCCGGTCTTAGGCCCGAATCTCAACCTCAAATTTATTCTCTCATTAAATTGGAAATGATTTTTGCAAAAAAGAAAGTAGAGGTTTTTTTTGTCAATACTTAACAGGTTGTCCAATATGCTATTTAAATAATTCGAGATTCCCGCAGATAATGTCATTGAGAGAGGGAACGCGTCTACGGCGATGTTCATGCCTTTATGGGATCCTTAACAGAATATTTTTTGCAAACTTTTCTCTTCTTCTCTTCCACACATAAACCTTTAGCCTCTTTTTTATCTCAAACCACATTTTAGACGTGAATAGTTTCCATATGAAAATAAATGATGATTTATAGAGGTTATATCTACGGGTCAAATATAATAATCTCAGCATAAATGCCGGAATGGTACGAGCGTTGCGCAGAGCAATTATTGGGATATTGCAGGTTTCCATATTTGCGGTCAGCCATGCTTTAACTATATCCTCTTTTTTGAAGATGTTAGATTCGGCAGGGGGGTCTTTAAAATTTATTTTTGAATCGATAAGAGGCGAAAAGTTACGAATATCCCCTATTTTGCCGTTTTTTTTGAACCACTCATAGACCTCTGTTCCAGGCCATGGCACACATACATTCCAAAATATGTAATCGGCTTTCAATTTTTTTGCCAGTTTGACAGATTCCTTATTTTTTTCCAAAGTGTCCCCCGGCAAACCGATAACAAAACAAAGGCCTAATTGGAGATTATACTTGTGAACCAGCTTGGCTGCATATATTATCTTATCAAGCGATTCACCTTTATGTACCATTTTAAACACTTCAGGATCCGCACTCTCAACACCCAAACAAATATTTTGGCCGCCAGCTTTAATATATAGTTGGAGCATTTCTTCGTCAATAAGATCCGCTCGCATATTATCAACTGTGAGAAAGGCGTCAACCCTTCTTTCAGCGATTTTGTTTAAGAACTCTTTAAACCTTTCCCCGTTAAATGTGGGACAATCATCGGTTATTGCTATACACTGTATATTAGGGTAACGCCTCTTCGCCTCCACGACCTGATCAAGACAATAGTCCAGGTCGCGTGCGCGCATTTTTCGGCCTGCTATTGAATCTATAGTGCAAAAACTGCAATTAAACGGACACCCTCTGCTTAATTGTATTTGATAATTTCTTAAATGGCGGCTTTCATGAACAATATCAAGATTTATTGCGGGTATTTGTTCGGGAGTTGGGACAGGGCTGTTTATTAATACCGGCGATAGTTCCCGGGTGGCGGAATTTACCAATGTGGTTATAATGGCTTCAGCTTCACCTCTAACGATGTAACTAACGCGTGTATCATTAGAAAAATCTTCGGGAAATAAGGTTACATGTGGACCACCTACAATAATTGGAGTATTGCAGCATCTGACGACCTGCTCTATCATTTTTTGCGACTCATCATATAAATATGAGAAAATCGATATTCCTATGACATCCGGTTTAAAATCCTTAATAATATCCTCAATTTGCGGGATTGTCATTGTTTCGGATTCAATGCTTTTCAAAAAAGAGTAGTCTACTACCTTTACCTGGCAACCTGACTCTAACAATATTTGCCCCAGAAGTGAAAAGCCCATATGAATGCGGTCAGCATAGTACCCGTTTTCTTTTGCAGGATTTACAAATAACACTCGCTTATTAATAGAAGGGTTGCCGGCCAAGAGTTCACTCCGGGTTATTTATAAGTTTATTTTGACGCATATATACACGCGACCCCTTGCGCAAATCCTTTTGAAGCAGAGTTTAAATCGCGTAAATCTGCTTTGGTAGATGGCAGCCAATATTTTTTGTCTATCCCGATAAAGTAGGCTTCCTTAATAATCTTAAATTTGCTTAACAGCGTCATTAATGAATCATAATCATAAATTCTTTGCCCCACGTGCCCTTCAATCAACCCTTTTTCCCCGAATGGAACAGTCAGGGCAATTTTCCCATCCTTTTTAAGAATTCTATACATCTCATTAATGACCATATGGTCACCGTCTGAAAATTCCTGCAACCCATAAGCCGGAAGACCACAGTGTTCAATCGCAGAAATAGCAATAATAGCATCAAAGTATTCATCATGAAACGTATTATTCAAGAAATTGATTTTTATAAAGTTAAAATTGGGATGTTCATAAATATACTCATTCATGTCTACTCCTGTAACGTTATGTCCTAAGCTTGCAAGTTCTATGGACACCATACTTTCACAGCAACCAAAATCTAGAATGGTGGACTTTTGCGACAAGTCCAGATTTTGAAAAACAAATGGTATCTCGACAATCCTTTCATTTGTCACGACTTCATAGCCTTTTTCCAGGAAGCTGTAAATCATCGCCTTGACAGTCCGCACAAATATATTTTGCGGCAGATCCTTAAGTTGAAAAGACAATGGATAGTTCAAAGGAGCACTATATAAGCTTCTGCCAAATCGCTTAAGTTTATCTGAAATTGTCATGTCGAATCATTATACTGCATCTTCAGGTTTGCAAATTGTTTTGAATTTTATATGAATAGTATATCAAAGTGTCCTTTTGACTGTCAGCAAATGAAGAAAGCTTCTCAGGCCTTGCATTTTCAAACCAGTTTTTTCAGAAATTAGTTCAAAAATAGAGATATCGTCGCTGTCAAGGCCTTTCAGCAATATTAATGAGAGAAGATAGCCGGTCATAAATAAAATTAAATATAGGGGAAGCATCCATAAGTAGAGGGGGAGCGCCTTTGCAATAATGTATATAATCACTCCGACAAACATTGAGCCGAAAACAGGTCTTATATACCTGAATGTAAAAGGTTCGATTCCATATCTCTTATGAAGGATGATTAAATTGATGGTGCTGATTGTGACATAGGAAAGCATGGTCGCTGCCGACGCTCCCACAAGACCTAAATTGAGGCGTTTGATAAGCATATAGTTCAGCGCAAGATTCAGAAGAGTTCCAAATATTGAAATATTCCTGATTTCCTGAGAAAGGCCTGCAACCATCATAAGGACGACACTTGTTCCCATAAGAGTCTGAAGCAAAAAACCCAGGGATAGAATGCGAAGGGGCAGTGCAGAATCAAGAAATCGGTTTCCAAAAAGAAATGTTATAGTCATTTCGGGAAAGAAGAAGAGTATGAAAAAAAGTGGAAGACTTGCTGTAAATATCCACTTTGTAAGCACCTGGTATGTCCTTTTAAGCTCGGGCAGCTGTCTTTTTACAAACATTTCTCCGGCGATAGGCATGAACACGAATCCAAGCGCTATAAAAGGAAACGTCAGCATGGTGGCAAGCACGACACTAATATTGTATATCCCTACTTCTGCGGGGCCGGCATATCTTCCCAACATAAGCGTGTCTGTCCAACAGAAGATAGTCTGCATCAAGCTGAGGAGAAAAGCAGAGCCGGAGAATTTCAAGAGTGAAGAGTAGTGTGATCCCCCACCTAATGAAAGCGGGTTTAATCCAATTGCCCTGTATCCATAGTAGCCGGTCGAACATAGTACAATGATTGAAGACAGGACATAAGCATAAAGAATACTGATAAATGGAAGTTCGAAGTAAAGGAAAATAGAGAGGAAAAAAAGAAAAACCAGCGGTATCCCTATGTCAATATAATATACCTTAGCCCTGATTAATCCATATCCTCTAAGAATCCAGATGATAATGATAGTTATGACATTAAAGGGTATGAAAAGAGCTGCGACCTTTAAGGGGCTTGAAAGGGCAGGCTTGCAAAAAACGAATCTGGATATGGGAGCGGCCAGCAGAATAAGCAGTGTACAGACTGTTATACCGGATAGTATGCCTATTTGAACAGATGTTTTCCGTATGGATTCGGCATCGAATAATTTGTTCTCACTGATGAACTGGGAAATATATTTTGTTGCGCCTTCATGGATCCCGAGACTGGCAATTAGCGTGCTCACGCCGATAATGGCGATCACCAGAGAATAGATGCCCAATTGGTCCACTGTCGTACTTCTGATTATCAATAACTTTGTGGTAAACCATAGGATGTTGCTGGCCGCTGTACCGAACAGGATAACTACAGTGCCTTTTGCAGCTGTTTTTAAAGATGAGTTTACAATATCGGACATTGTTATCTGTTTCCCATGGTTTTCGGCAATTTTGGCAGAAGGCTCTCTATAAATGATGCCTGATAGCATCTAGTCTGAGTTTAAAGGGCAACATCACTGCCTCCCGTACGATCTTCCGGTTCATTTTCGATCCCCCGCCTCCACGCTCATAGAATATTATAGGTATCTCTGCCACTCTTAGCCCCTTATTATAGCCGCGATATACCATTTCGATCTGGAATGCGTAACCGTTTGATCGTATCGTTTCAAGACCGATGGTCTTCAGTGCCGTACTCGTATAACACCTGTACCCGCTAGTCAAATCGGTAAATTGTTTCAACCCCAGCAGAGTGGATGCATACCAGTTTCCGAACTTGGAGATCAGCAGCCTGCGAAAATCCCAACCGACAACACTGATAGTATGATTGAGATACCGTGAGCCGACAACAATGTCGTATCCTTCTCTTATCTTTTCGACAAAGGAAGGAAGGGAGTCGGGATTGTGAGAATTGTCAGCATCCATCTCAAAAAAAAGATCATGCCCGTTTTGAAGACCCCATTGGAAACCTTCCACATAGGCTGTGCCGAGCCCCAGTTTTGAGTGGCGTTCCAGCATAGAGACTTCCCCAGTATCAAAAAAGCGTCTGACAATATCTCTTGTCATGTCCGATGAATTGTCGTCCACAACAAGAATGTGGCAGTTCATGGCATTAAGAGTCATTGTCAGGACTTTTTCAATGGTGCTTGCTTCATTGTAAGTTGGTATGACAACAAGCGCCTTCATGATAACCCTCGCTCAAGGCGGAGAATGAATTGCTTCCTTGTTTTAGTCCAGGAAAACTCCTTTGCCCATTCAAGCGCCTGTATGCAAAGTGAGTCATACGTTTTTTTATCCTGCCAGTATACTATGGCTTGAGTCGCCATGGAGACAGGGTCATCAACCAGTATTCCTGTCCGGCCATCCCGAATGCTGTCAATGAGCCCTTTGACCCTGTATCCAATTGCAGGGGTGCCTGCCGCATTGGCCTCTATGACCACCAGTCCCCATCCCTCGCGTATGCTGGGAACCAGGAGGAAATGGGCCCTCCGTAAAAGGTCATGCTTCACCCGGTCTTCCACGAATCCCCAAAAATGTATATCACTATACTGTCCATACTTTTTTGTCAGGTATCCATAAAGGGGGCCGTCTCCTGCGATCCAAAGTTTTGCATCTTTAATCGTGTTTCTTATACGGAGGAATGCTCTAATTGCATCTTCAGGATTTTTGGTTTTCTTAAGTCTTCCGAGGTAAATCAGCGTTAAGGCGCTTTCCTTCTCAGGTATATGGTCCAATGGTTTAATATCAATGCCATTATGTATAATTTCGATGTTTTTGAATCCGATCTCCTTTAAATCCCGGCATGTTGAATCTGAAACAGTGATTGCCGGCCTGCCGCTATATAAATGTAACAGGATTTTTTCGAGGTACTTGAATGGATAACCGAGTAACCCCAATTCAGATGTCCAGAATTCATTATAAGTCTGGTGGATCAGGATTATCGAGTTTTTCATGAAAAAAGTAAAGAACCCAATGCCATTAAATGCGTCTATGATAAAACAATCTTTCTCTTTCAGGGCATATAAAAAACCATGGAAATGTGTTGTAAGTTCATTGCCTTTTCTGACAAAAGTTATCCCCTCTAATTCTTCTTTATCGGCTAGTCCACTGGACCTCGAAGAAAACCACACGACATTGTACCCATGCTCTATCAACGCCTTTGCACACTCAAATGTATAGACCTCCGCCCCCCCTCTTTCCGGATGTTTTATGCAGCGTCTGTTTAGAATCAAAACTCTCTTCATGAGCTGGCCGCACTGAAGTGTAACGGTCCGGTATAGCTTTTGTCCCGGAGTACATCTTTCATTCCAGCAGACCCTCCTCTTTCAAAAGCCCAGGAGTCTATTCTAAGCAAAATATAAACCGGTTATCCATACAATAAGTGCCAGGCAGAATATGTATATGTAAGCCCTCTTTCTTTTGAATATCCAAAGTACGATAAATCCAATATAAGCCCAGAAAGCGGCAACTGCAACTGCAGACCAGAAAACTGACGGAGAAAAATCCTTGTTCATTATACCCATCTGCTGGTCGTATCCCTCTTTGAAATCCTTAACCATGCCATCTTTAACAAGAAGCTGCGCCTTTATAGAAGCAATTCTGTCATTCAAAAATGGAATATCCTTGCTGTCAGGAATGGCAACATGGCGTGTCAGATATCTTGATGTCCTTATTGTCTCATAACACACCAGGGCCAGTTCATATTTTTTTTCTTTCTCAAATTTTAATGCAAGCTCGGTTAAACGGAGTTTTGCTTTTTTTTCGAGAGGGCTGAATGGTATATGGGCATTGAGGACCCTGTCAAAATACATGACAGCGCTCTTATAATCCTCTTTCCCCAAACTCTCCACACCATTACCGTACCCCTGCCACTGGTCGAGGCTGAGGCGCAAAATGATCAGGAGCACTATTGTGCCTGATATAAGCATGGCTGATATAATTCGGTTTCGGTTCATTTTAAAATACTGATCTGTTGTCTTCCAGTTCCTGTCTCCTGATGTAGAATAGTTTCCAGTCATTGTGCTTATTAATATCCAGGGCATCAGTTAAATATGGCTGGTTTCTTTCTGTTACAGCTATATCATAAGAACGTATCTCTTTGTCTTTATGGTCCTCAATAATGTGGTATTTGAGTTTTAGCCGCTCCCCTGTTTTGCCATATTCCTTGCCCGAGTATACCTTTGCAAATTCCAATAAGTAAGTAAAATACCTCATACATTGGTTGGCCCTTGTAATGTAATCGTCGGTATAGTGCTCCAGGCAAACGCTATAGTTAATTAAGTCCGCGGAATTTTTCATTTGACCGGTTATGTGCCGATCGATGCTGCTATCATTAAGTTCCTGATTCTCGACGTAAGGTTTTTTGGGCAGATATTCATAAATTAAAGATGCCGGTCTGCTGTATAGATAATTACTGTAGGTGAAGTCTTTTGTTATCGAATCCGGAGAATAAAATCTGTTTTTCAGCATAAGGGGCACCATCTTTCTTACATTCTTCGTAAAGACAGCCGGAAAAATGCCGGCATAAATTTTTCTGTTGCACCCCTGAAATTTCCATACGGTGTCTCTTTTGACAGCAGCGGCAAGCTGACATGCATCGTCACGATACCTGCCGATCTCTTTTAGGTAAAAACTCTGAAATACCTGATCGTCTCCAAAGGTCAAAAAGACGCTGTCTACGGGTAAAACGGAATACATGTCTTTTGTAAATTGGTATGGAACATAATTGGTTCTATAATCGCTGTCGGTTGCCCTTGAAACGAGGAAGACTAAAGGGAAAAAGGCGAAAATGACAGGTAAGGCTTTTGGAAGAAGTTTCAACGGCAGTTTTTTGAGCCATTCGGCAGTTTGATAAAAACCGATGGCCACGAAAAAAACGTAAAAAACAAGTGCGGGTATAAAATACTGATGCGCAATAATATAATAATCTCTTTCAGATACATTTTTTTCGCTCAGTGTGAGCTTTGCTAGTAAAGGACCATAAACAAGCAGGCCTGACATCATGAAAAACAATATCTTAAGCTCTCTTTTCAGAAGTCGATAAATGCCCGCGAAAAAAAGAGGAAATGAAAGCAGACTGAAATTTGCGGTTAAAACAAAGATGAAATTCTTAATAGCGTTCCAAAATAGGGAAACATTCTGAAAAGCGGACGCCGCAGCAGTAAGCGTGCCGCTGCCTCCATAAACCTGCCTGAAAAATACACCGTAAAAATCGCTCAGGTCCCGCACATATGAAATAGTGAAAAATCTGTCTTCACCGCCTCTCAGAAAAAGATATGCATTAATAATAAATCCTGCAAACAACAGCGAAATCGCAATTATTATTGTTTTTAATTTAAAAGTTGATTTTCTTGTAAACAGGGCAATCGCCACAGGAGCCAACAACAATATTCCGGTGTGGTGATTGGCTGTGCTCAGCCCGAAAATAAAGGCTGTTACGTAAAGACCTTGTTCGTCATCGAATAAGTCTGTATCACGCATCCGCAACAGCCAGACAGCGCATATGGATAAGATCAGAAACAGATTGAGAGAATAAAATTTAGCTACTAATGACTGGGTAAAAAAAGAATAAGATACGAGTAGCAATGCTGCTGCAAATAACCCGGCAACGCGGCTGCAGGTCAGCCAGGATATCAGCCAGTACAATAATGTCAGGGAAAGAGAACTGAACAAGGCTGATACAAGGGCAACTTTAAAGGCTATATTGCCGAACGGCAAGAGAGTAACTGTTTTGGCAACAAGCAGGTATAATGGATAACCGGAAGGGTGGGCCAGGCCGAGATAATAAGAGGAAGTGATAAGGTCCCCAGCGTCTCCGGTATTCACATTGGGTGTTAGAAAAAATAAGAAGATTGCAAAGGTGGATAAAAAGATTGTAGAGAGCTGCAACGTGAGATTCTTTGATTTCGAGAGAGACTTAAAGTGGGCGCTGTTTGCGCCCACTTTAAGCACAGATGTATTTGCAGTGTCAGAGGAACTTAAGGAGCCCAGCTCATAACTCCCGTATTATCCTGGTAGAAGGTGTTGGAGCCTGATCCTCCATTGGGATTAAAAACCTGAATGTTGTATCCGCTGTTGCCGCCGTTATTCATTTGTTGCACCTGAATGCCGTTATGGGCAGTCATCCTTGCTGTCTGTGAACCGATCACGAAGGACACGCCCGGGGATGCCCCGGCCATAGGCCCAATCGCCGTATAGCTCTGGTTATCTCCAAAATATGCTTCCTCCACGGTTGCAGTATTTCTCGCATCAGACTGCATGCTGGCCCTGATGCCTCTCTGTTGGTAGCTTGAGAACTGAGGGATAGCGATAGCTGCGAGAATAGCTATGATCGCGATAACTATGAGCAGTTCGACAAGGGTAAAGCCCCTTTCGTCGATTGTTCTCATTTTCTGAATAACCTTAGACATATATTACCTCCTTATGTAAGCTTGCCCGCCAACGGCGGATGTCATGTGTACTCATTATACTGACACTGTCAGATGTTATCAAGCTATCATAGTAAAGCATCTTTCATGCCATTGATGGTTCTACCGTTACAGCTTGTTTTTTAATTATTTTATTGAGATGCGAGTAATGGCGAGGAATTTAGTGACAATTGTTGTCACTCTGGCATTGACAAAAAATGTCACCAGCCCTACACTAATTATCAAATGTATGCCTCATCTTTTTTCAATTATTACCGCATCGGGCGTTTTATTTTTGCACTGGCGCTGCTGATAGGTTTTCAGATAGCTGGCCTGCCTTATGCTAATCCGAGTCTTAGAAACATTTTGGTCATTTATATATTTATTGTTCTCCTGAGGCTTGTCGTCGCCACTGAAAAAATAAATTATTTCGACTTTTTGCTTGATATAGTCTTTATATCGGCAATAGCATATATAAGTTTTGGCATTTATTCATATCTGACCTTTATTTATCTATTCCCGATATTTTTCTCCTCCGTTCTGATAAAAACAAAAAAAATCTTTCTGTTTCCAATAATTGCTGCAATTCTTTATGGGACGGTGTATTACAGTTATGGCATTCTATTTGAAAGGGAGGGGATACTTAATGTTTCACTGCACCTTTTTGCCTTTTCTCTTATAGCTCTTGCAGGCGATAACCTGAAAACAAGGATGGAACAGCAGGAACATTACATCAGGCGGCTTGAAGAAGAAAGGATAAAAATCCAGGGGTTAGAACGGCTTTACAGAGTAAGCGCAGATCTTGCGCACGAACTGAGGAATCCTTTGGCCTCAATATCGGCTGCAGTTCAATTCCTGAATGAGGGAAGGACTGACAGAGAGTTTGTCGATATACTCATGACCGAGACAAAACGCCTAACCAGTCTGGTTAATGATTTCCTCTTATTTTCGAGGCCGGCAGATGCCTTAAAGGAAGACGTTGACCTTTCTGCAATGCTTAAGATGCTGGTTGAAGACAAGAGGAACGACAAAAAAATAATTTTAACTTCTGTAGCGGATACGATAATTATGGCCAACAGGACCTTTATCGAAATAGCCCTGAATAATATTATTAAGAACGCGGTCGAGGCAGCACGGAGCACCGTTAAGGTGGTACTCAGAAAGAACCGGAAGGAGACAAGTATAGAGATAGAAGATGACGGCCCCGGCATTAGTGATGAGGCGCAGGACAAGATTTTCGAACCTTTTTTTACGACAAAAACAAACGGCACAGGTCTGGGACTCGCAATAGCCTATAGAATAATAACGAACTTTGGCGGAACAGTTTTGGCCGGTTCTTCTCCACTAGGCGGAGCACGATTTTCGATCAGCTTTCCAACAACTACAGAAGTTGAGAAGTTGAGAAGGTGAGAGGGTGTGAACTTGTCAAGATTTCTTTACTCAACTTCTCAACTTCCCATCTGCTCACCTTCAATTTTCTAAGGAGATACTAACATGCGCGCACTTATAGTCGATGATGAAGCGAATATCAGAAAGGCGTTAAAACTCCTTCTGGACGAAACCGGTTTTGAAACATATCAGGGGTCATGTTTCGCTGAAGCAGGGCCGCTGATTGCACAGCACTATTTTGATCTGGCAATTATTGATCTCCGGCTTGGCGACGGATCAGGCATCGACCTTCTCAAGGAACTGAAGGATATCAGCCCTGATACCGTTGTCCTTATAATAACGGCATTTGCATCAACGGAAACAGCAATAAGCGCCATGAAGCTTGGGGCCTATGATTATGTCACCAAACCATTTAATATCGATGAGATTCGCATTGCTTTAAAAAACATAAAAGAAAAAATATTTTTGCAGACAAAGGTAAAAGAGCTTCAGCAATATGCTGATGTTTACCAAAGCATTGTAGGCAAATCTGTAGCAATGCAAACCGTCTTTTCCTTAATAGACAAAATAGCGCCTTTTGACACAAATGTTCTTATAACAGGTGAAAGCGGCACAGGCAAGGAGCTTGTTGCAAAGGCGATTCACAACAGGAGTAAAAGGAACGATAAGCCGTTTATTGCTATTAACTGCGCAAGCCTGCCTTCAGAACTTCTCGAAAGCGAACTGTTCGGGTATAAAAAAGGGGCCTTCACCGGAGCCTATGAATCCAAGAGAGGGCTCATCGCTGAGGCAGACGGCGGTACGCTCCTGCTTGACGAAATCGGAGAGATGCCGTTGCCGTTGCAGTCAAAATTGCTCCGGTTTCTTGAAGACAAAAAAATGCGGCCGCTCGGCAGCGGCAATGAAATAGAGGTGGATGTGCGAATAATTGTCGCGACCAATAAGAACCTGACTGAGCTCTCGGAAAAGAACGAGTTCAGGGAGGACCTTTATTACCGGCTCTCGACATTTGAGATCCGATTGCCTTCTCTGAGAGAACGCAGGGAAGATATTCCTCTCCTCATTGATCACTTTGCAAGGGGACTGTCCCAAAAGTTTCAAAAAACAATTCTTAAAATTGATCCCGCATTTGTGGATTATGTTTTGCAGCACGAACTGAGGGGCAATGTTAGGGAACTAAAGAACATGATTGAAAGGGAAATTATTCTTTCGGAAGATGGTTACCTTAAATGTACTTCCTGCAAGGAACCTTCGGGCCAGGGCAGTTCAGTAGCTCACCTGCCGGATACCGGAGTAAACATCAATGAATATTTAGGTGCTTTGGAAAGGAGTTTTCTTGAGAAGGCGCTTGAAAAGGCCGGAGGGGTGAAGACAAAAGCAGCTCAACTACTCGGACTGTCTTTCAGAGAATTCCGCTACCGGCTGTCTAAACATAAGAAGGATAAAGGAACGTGAATAGTGAAAAGTGAATGGTGAAGAAAGACTGGAAGCAAGTATATTGATTTTCACTTCTTAACTCTTTACCATTCACTATTCACGTTTCACTATTCGCTTCTTACTGTCCTATCGCCTCGCCCATCTTGAATATGGGCAAGTAAAGTGACACAACAATGTAGCCTATGGTAACGCCTAAAAAAATCATCAGCATCGGCTCGAGCATGGTGGTAAGGTTTGTGACGGCAGTATCCACTTCATCGTCATAGAAATCGGCGATCTTAATAAGCATCTGGTCGAGTGCGCCTGTTGCTTCGCCGACGCTTATCATCTGGCAGACCATGGGAGAGAACACCGGCGATTGTGAAAGGGGCTCGGAAACCGTTTTGCCTGCGGCGACATCACCCCTGACCCCCATAACGGTTTCTTCGACGACCTTGTTTCCCGATGATTTGGCGCATATCTCGAGACCGTCCAAGATTGGAACACCGCTGGTCAAAAGCGTGCCCAGTGTCCTTGTAAACCGGGCTACAGCTACCTTTTTTAATAAATCACCAAAGATGGGGAGCTTCAGCATGATCTCGTCAGTTTTTTTATGTCCGGCCTCGGTTTTTCTCCATCGTTTAAGTAAGAAACTTCCGGCGAGAAGCCCGCTGCCCAGGCTGACTCCACCAATACCGACCAGGAAGTGGCTCAGCCAGATAACGCTCCTTGTCGGAGCCGGGAGCTTGGCACCCATATCGGCAAAAATTTTGGCAAAGACGGGGATAACAAATACCATTATTATAGCGATTACCAATACGGCTACCGACATAACGATAATCGGGTAGATCATTGCGCCTTTCACTTTTTTCTTCAGCTTCATATTTTTTTCAATATACCCCGCGAGTCTCAGGAGGACGTCGTCAAGAACTCCGCCTACTTCTCCCGCCGCGACAAGGTTTACATATAGATCGTCAAAAAGGTTTTTATGTTTTTTCAGGGCATCGGCAAGGCTTGAGCCGGTTTCGACATCGCTCTTAATTTGGCCTATAACCTCTCCCATAGATCTGTTCTCAATCTGCTTTGCTAAAATTTCAAGGCCCTGTACAATGGGAATGCCTGCAGTGAACATGGTCGAAAATTGCCTGGTAAAGATCACAAGGTCCTTCTCGGTTATTTTTCGTTTTTTGTGACCGAAGAGTTTAAGACCCGCTTTTTTCTCAGAGATGGAAGTCGGTATTATTCCCTGTTTTTTGAGGAGAGAGATTAGTTCATCCTTGCTGCCGGCAGGCATCTCGCCGGTTCTGATTGCGCCTGAAGATGTCTTTCCAGCCCACACGAACGTTGTTACCATGCAAAATTATGAAACAAAAAGGGTGCAAAAGCAAGAGAAAAGAGACATATGTCTAATGTTCACTCTCTCCCATGCTTCTTCTCATGCTCCAGCGTTTTTTCACTTTCGCATAGAGTGCGTCCAGTTTCTTTTGCTGCTCTTCTGAAAGTCTTGTCTTCATAGTGGCAACGCCTGTGTTGACTATGGCTTCCATTTTGGGACGGTATTGGGCACGAAGCTGCTGGAGCTGTAATTGCGTTTCCTCTACGATTTCTTCTATCTCATCCTGCTGGTCGGCTGTCAGGTTTAATTCAGCAGTCAGATTTTTCATGATAACCTTCCGCATAGCCGGCAGGCCCCCATGAAGGATACCGCCGATTCTGTGCTTCATATATAATCCCCCGGCAGCGGCGCCTATGATAACCCCTGAGACGAATACGGCTACTATTACCAACCAGGTTTTCCATGCTTTCATAGTTAACTCCTTTTACCCATGACCTATTGCCTGTCTTATGGGAACAAAAGCTGAGCAAATGTAAATCCCGAAGGATCTTCAAGCATTAAACGTGCTGCCTCAAATTCAGGGCCGATATTGTTAATGAACGTGAAGAATAGCAAAATAAGCGCACTTATGCTGACCGCTGTTGCTGTTCTCCACATAGCGGGGCCATCCCATATGGTAATAGTACGCAACGGGGTTGCGGGGAGACTAAGGATATGGTACATGACCTCTCTTTCCCATTCGGGGTTCACTCGAATCTGGCCGCTATTTCTGTAAGCGGATTTCAATGCCTTTTCGATTTTCTCTACTTTTTCATCATGTGGTTTCATTGGTGGCCCCCTTCCCGCCCTAACAATGACGATATTATCTTGCGAAGTTTGTTCCGTGAACGGTGGGCTCTCACTTTAACATTGATAATGCTCCACCCCAGGAGATCGGCAGCTTCTTTTACCGAAAGTTCTTGCAAGTATAGCAATGTTATTACCATCCTATCCTCTGCTGTCAACTTATTAAGGGCCCACTGCAGTACCTCTTTTGATTCCTTTAGCAGCTGTTCCTTTTCAAAATATTTCTGCGATTGCTCTGATATGACTGTCTCAACCCATTGGCTGTGATCATCCGTCAGCTGAGGCCATGGGCATCTCTTTCGATTTGTAATGTTCTCTCCAATAATCATAGCAGTATCTCTCGGCTATCCTAGAGATCCAATACTTAAAAGGTGCCTCGGCCCTGAACGAAGGCAGCGCCTTATAAATCCGGATAAAGACTTCATGGGCCGCCTCCTCAACCATTTCCCGTGGTAAATGCTTTGATATAATATTAAATATATATTGATCATACCGCTTTAAAATAACTTCGAATTCGTCTGTGTTACCGCTCAAAATGCTTTTGATTATCTCATTGTCGTTCCGATCGTCCAATGTATGCTGCACCCCTAGGAATAATGAGAAAGATTGTTGTAATCCCTCTGTTTTCACTGTACCATAACTCATAGGACAAATATCAGCAACCGGGCATTCATGGCCGCCAGGAAAAACACCTCCTCCCTCCTGGCTCAACCAGGGGGACACCTGTTTTTGTTATGCTTTGCCTTGCTTCTTGATATTTTAGTCGTAGATTTCTTCGGAAAGGTTACAAGTTATCAAATATATAGACAGTGTCCGGTTGACAATAGGCAATAGGTAACCTAATTATCTATAACCTTTGATATAATAACTGACAATGGCGCAGGAAGATCTCTCAAAATTGAAGATACAAAAGGTTGCTGAAACGCCCCGACGCTCACGGCGCAGGATTCCTCCTGCCCTGATAGCAGCTGTGGTTGTGCTTTTTGTATTGTTGTTCCTCTATTTTCAGGGAGCTCTTACCCCGTCGGTGGAAGTAGAGGCGGTGACAGTGTCAAAGATGTATCCATCTCAGGCCTTTACGCTTTTAAATGCAAGCGGCTATGTAGTGGCCCAACGCAAAGCTGCTGTTGCTTCAAAGGTCACCGGCACACTGGTATGGCTGGGTGTTCAGGAAGGTAGTGTAGTGAAAAAAGGTCAGCTTATCGCACGACTCGAGAACGAGGACGTTACTGCTCAAAAGAACCAGGCTGCTGCCAATCTTAATGTTGCCCGCTCAAACCTTGAACAGGCGAAGGCGGAATTGAATGATGCAACGCTCGAGCTGAACAGAGAGCGGGATCTTCTGTCAAAAGGGTACGTGGCCCAGGCTGACTATGATACTGCTGAAGCTCGATACAAGAAGGCAAAGGCTGCGGTGGAAGGTGCTGAAGCTGCCATCAAGGCTGCAATCGCTACGCTCAACGGCGCGAACGTTGCTATTGAATACACGCTGATACGCGCACCTTTTGATGCTGTGGTTTTAACGAAAGATGCCGATGTAGGTGATATCGTTACTCCGATAGGTGCTGCCGTAAATGCGAAGGCCGCAGTGGTAACTATTGCTGATATGAGTTCTCTCGAAGTGGAGGCTGATGTATCGGAATCCAACCTGCAGCAGGTCAGGGTGGGACAGCCGTGCGTGCTTCAGCTCGATGCATTGCCGGAATCCCGCTTCAGGGGAGAGGTCAGCACGGTTGTCCCTACCGCTGACCGGAGCAAGGCGACCGTATTGGTGAAGGTGCGTTTTATTGACGAGGACAAACGCATATTGCCGGAAATGAGCGCGAAAGTCGCATTTCTCTCCAGGCCGGCAGGACGGGATGAGCAAACGCCGTTCACCGCCCTTAACCCTGCATCCGTTGTAAGCCGTTCTGATCGAAAGGTTGTTTTTATTATCAGGGGCAACCGGGCGATAGAGACTCCGGTAACGATCGGCGCGAAGAGAGGCGATATGCTGGAGGTGACCGGAGGAGTACAGGCAGGGGACAAATTAGCAGCCAATCCGCCGTCCGGATTAAGAAACGGCACGAAGATAAAAGTTGTAGAAAAATAGATGGAAGCAGAACCACGGCCGATTGTTGAAATACAGAATCTGAGCAAATCATACCATAAAGGCTCCCAAATAGTGCCTGTGCTGAACGACCTCACATTTGATATCAAAGACGGCGAGTTCCTGGCTCTTATGGGACCGTCAGGCTCCGGCAAGAGCACCCTGCTCAATCTTATTGCCGGCATTGACAAGGCTGACAGCGGTACTATCAAAGTGGGAGCTATCGATATAACGACTCTGACCGAAACTGAGCTTGCACGCTGGCGGGCTGACAATGTGGGTTTTATCTTTCAGTTTTACAATCTTATCCCGGTTCTTACCGCTTTCGAGAATGTTGCGTTGCCGCTTCTGTTGACCGGGCTCTCGCGAAGTGAGCGGCGCGAACATGCGGAAGTCGCTCTTTCAATAGTAGGTCTTGCCGACAGGATGGACCACTACCCGGGACAGCTCTCCGGCGGTCAGCAGCAGCGCGTAGCCATAGCACGTGCCGTAATAACCGACCCGGCCATACTAGTGGCCGATGAGCCGACAGGTGATCTTGACCGTGTTTCCGCACGAGAGATACTTGATTTGATGGAACGCCTCAATGCCGAGTCAGGCAAGACTATCGTCATGGTAACGCACGACCCTCGAGCTGCTGAAAAGGCCCATGTAATAAAGCATCTGGAAAAAGGTGTATTAAATGTTCATCCTGAAGCTCATTTTTAAGAACGCTTTTCGTCACAAACTCCGGACATGGCTCACTATTGTCGGCATCACTGTCGCCATACTTGCCTTCGGTCTTCTCAGGACAGTTGTAAGCGCCTGGTATGCAGGAGTTGAGGCCTCTTCGGCGACCCGTCTTGTAACAAGGAATGCGATCTCACTGGTCTTTACGCTTCCCCTCTCGTATGAGGAACAGATTAGCCATGTACAGGGAGTGAAAACCGTGGCACGTGCAAACTGGTTTGGCGGTATTTACATTGACGAGAAACACTTTTTCCCTAATTTCGCTGTAGAACCTAAAAGCTATCTCGCGCTGGTCCCCGAGTTTTTGATCCCCCCTGACCAGCAGGAGGCTTTTGTCCGGGACCGCAAGGCCGCGGTCGCCGGCCGAAAAATCGCAGAGAAATACCACTGGAAAATAGGTGATACGATTACGCTGAAGGGTACCATCTTCCCAGGCAACTGGGAATTTGTGCTGCGTGCCATTTATCACGGCAGGGAAAAAAGCACTGATGAAACGGAATTCCTGTTCCACTGGGATTATCTCAATGAATCACTCAAAAAAACTGCGTCGCTCAGAGCAGATCAGGTCGGTTTCTATTTGATCGGTATTAAAAACCCCGGCCTTGCAGCCGAGGTCTCACAGACAGTAGATAAAATGTTCAAAAACTCACTTGCAGAAACATTGACCGAAACGGAAAAGGCTTTCGCGCTGGGGTTTATCTCCATGTCGGAGGCTATAGTCGTTGCTATCCAGTTAGTGTCCTTTGTGGTAATCATTATAATCATGGCTGTTATGGCTAATACAATGGCTATGAATGCCCGCGAGCGGCTTGGGGAATATGCAGTATTTAAAGCACTCGGGTTCGGCGGATCGCACCTGGCCGGCCTGATATTTGGAGAATCAATCGTCATCGCTATTATAGGCGGCGCAGCAGGCATTGCAGCCACATTTCCTGTTGCTAAGGCGTTCGGCGAGGCCATGGGCGACTATTTCCCGGTGTTCAATGTGGCAACCACAACTATTTATATGGATATCGCAGCCGCGCTGCTGGTTGGGGTGGTCGCTGCTATTGTGCCGGCCTGGCGTTGCGTACACATACGTATAGCTGACGGACTGAGGAGTATAGGCTAAATGGGGAGAATCCCTTTTTCATACAGTATCCGCAACCTCTGGACGCGAAGGCTGACGAATGTGCTTACGATATTAGGCATGGCGCTTGTGGTATTTGTTTTTGCTTCCATATTGATGCTTGCCGAGGGGCTGAAGAAAACCCTTGTAAATACGGGCTCCTATGACAATTGCATAGTTATCAGAAAAGGGTCAGATTCCGAGGTGCAGAGCGGGATTGACAGACTTTCCGCTTCCATAGTCGAGACGCAGCCTGAAATAGCCATAGGGGTGAACGGCAACCGCCTGGTTGCCAGGGAATTGGTTGTGCTTATAAACCTTCCTAAACGCGGCAGCAACAAACCGTCCAATGTTGTTATAAGGGGGACAACTGAAAATTCACTCTTGCTGAGACCACAGGTAAAACTCGCGGCAGGGAGCATGCCGCGACCGGGCTCCTCAGAAATCATGGCTGGACAAAGTATAGCCAGGAGGTTCAAGGGAGGAGGCCTTGGCGAAACACTCCGTTTCGGCATGCGGGACTGGAATGTCGTAGGCATATTCGACGCAGGAAACACCGGTTTCAGCTCCGAAATATGGGGAGATGTGGACCAGCTCATGCAAGCCTTTCGCAGGCCTGTCTATTCCTCGGTTACATTTAAGTTGAGTGATCCCGCGGATTTCGACAAGATTAAGTTACGCCTCGAGAATGATCCACGCATGACTGTCGAGGTGAAAAGGGAGAGTGTGTATTATGAAGAGCAATCCAGGGTTATGGCGAAGTTTCTCAGAGTTCTGGGGCTCTCGCTAACAATCATATTTTCGACAGGGGCCACAATCGGCGCAATGATAACCATGTATGCTGCGGTGGCGAACAGGACCAATGAAATCGGCACATTGAGGGCCCTCGGTTTTCAAAGGCGCAATATCCTAACTGCCTTTCTCATGGAATCCCTGCTGCTAGGCCTTGCCGGCGGTTGCATAGGGCTGTTTTTCGCTTCTTTTATGCAGCTAATTACGATTTCAACCATGAATTTCCAAACCTTTTCAGAGCTTGCTTTCTCCTTCTCACTGACTATAAAGATCATTTATCAGTCCATGTTTTTTTCGCTTATAATGGGTTTCGTGGGCGGTGTGCTGCCGGCTGTCAGGGCGTCACGCATGAATATTGTGGATGCCTTGAGGGCGAGCTGAATGATTTTTTTTGATGAGGCAACCAGCTGAATAGATTTCGTCCCGGGATTGCTGTACAATTGTCAAAGAGCGCCTTATAACACGCAAGGGCGAAAAAAAGGAGGGTATAATTATGAAGACAGTGTTATTGATTGTGCTCTGTTTGCTTCTGGGTATTGTTTCGGCTTACGCGGCAGATATGGTGATCCAGGTTAATCTGATCGACAGCGGGGGGATCGGCAAGCCTATAGGTACGGTGACCGCGTCTGAAAGTCCTTACGGCATTATTTTCAGTCCCAAACTGAGCGGTCTTACCCCCGGCTTGCACGGTTTCCATGTGCATCAAAACGCTGATTGCGGTATGGTCGAAAAAGACGGCAAAAAAATGGTCGGCATGGCTGCAGGCGGCCACTATGACCCTGCCGGAACGGGCAAACATGAGGGCCCTTATGGAGAGGGACACCTCGGCGATCTCCCGGCGCTCTGTGTCGATGCCATGGGGAATGCGACTCTACCGGTGCTTGCTCCGCGCCTGAAATTAGATGATCTCAAGGGCCGCGCGCTTATGATACACGCCGGCGGCGACAATTACTCCGACAGCCCTCAAAAACTTGGCGGCGGTGGTGACCGTGTTGCCTGCGGTGTCATTAAATAATATTCGGTAGCAGCGCTGAAAACCGCATACGGGTCACGCGGTTTTCAGCGTTAAGGGAAAGCTGAAATTGTATAGATTTATAATCAGATTATTGGTGCTGGCGGTGGTAATCAAACCAACTAATCCCAATAGCAAAAAAGCAGCAGTGTTCCGGTAAAAGACATATCATATAGTGGTCAGCTATCTTCAGCGCGTTGTTGGATGCTGATTTACTGGACAGGTAGCTATTATTGTCCAATTTCCATCTGCTTGTTGTATCTTAATTGCACTGCAACCTTCACTCTCAATATTAATTACTACCTGAGCCACATCACTGTCTGGAATGTCGTTTAATACCCTTTCAACTATCATGAGAACCTCCTCAAACTTAATACCCGGTTTTTGCTCGTTTCTCGAAATGCCCATTATCCGGCAGTTCCCATCATTTGCCGGTTTGTTAACATATAACAGGTTTTCAGTATGGAAAACAATTACCCTAAAGTACTATGGATGTTAAATCTTATTTGGCATGCTACTTTCGGGTAATATCCAGATGGACATTCGATGTGTTATAAAATAACTATTAATATGGTTAAAAGTGGTGGAATTTTGCTGTAAAATAAGGGGTTTGACTGTACAGTTTTTTAAAAAAAGAGTACATATACTTTTACGGTGGGGAACATGTATCATATTAATGATTTCAACGTCACTTTCGATGGAGTCGGGTGTGTCGCCTTTTACCCTTTCGCTCTTTTTATTATTAGTGCTTCATATAGGTCTTCCGATGCATGTATTAGCGCAGACTGACGACGAGCAGGAAAAGGCCTTTGTCAGCATGTTTAGTGACCAGTCTGTTGTAACCGCTACAAGATCATCCAAACCGCTGTCACAGACAGCCGAGAATGTGACTGTTATTACCGCTGAGGACATTAAACTGTCAGGGGCGCATACTCTCGTCGATGTGCTTAATAACATAACAGGTGTGCAGGTCCTGGTTACGGGAGGGCCCGGCAGTATTGCATCAGTGTCTTTGCAGGGCTCTGATTCGAGGCACGTCACTGTAGCAATAGACGGTGTGATTATCAATAATTTATCGGATAACACTGCTGACATAGCTGCGATCCCTGTTCAAAATATCGAGCGTATCGAGATCATCAAGGGGCCTGCATCATCGGCGTGGGGCTCTGCTCTTGGTGGAATTATCAACATCATAACAAAGTCGGCTGACACCACAAAGAAAGCGAAAGGCGAGCTTGACATTATGTACGGGGAACGCACCACTAACGATTCGCGGGCCGAAATATATGGCAGGCTCTCGCAATTCGGCTACTATTTTTACGCCGGCCGCTTTGTATCAGACGGGTTCAGGCTGAACAATGCAACTGAGAATAACAATGTTTTCACAAAATTAAGTTATCATGAAGGCGTCTCTGATGTGGTCCTTAGCTTGAGCTACACTGAGGGAAGCCGCGGCATCCTGGAAGATCAACCAGACGGACTGGATATTGGAGACGCTTTCACTTACCTGCGTTCGTCTCTGTCATTCAATACAAAAGTGGCCGACAGTATCGATTTCAGCCTCGCCCTGCATGCCTTGAAGCAGCAGCGCCACCAGGACTATTCCCTCATTTCATCGGGTCAGGATATTCTGAGAAATTACTTCAATGATACCGATATAGGGGGTACCATTAAAGCTAATTGGAAATCCGATGTCCATAATGTTGTTTTTGGCAGTGATTATGACTCCGGCATACTTCGTTCGAATGGCGTATCAGGTCTTAAGAAGGGCCTTGACAAGGCCGCCGTGTTCGTAAATGATTCTATCACGGCAGTTCCCCGTCTTACTGTTACGCCCGGCCTTCGATATGACTACACCAACACCAACGGCGATTTTATAAGCCCTTCATTCGGCGCGACATACAAGTTTAGCGATGTTTTCCTTCTGCGCGCGGATGCTGCCAGGGGGTTTAATGTGCCCCCGTTGTCTTACACATATGGCAATGGCAGTTCTATCATTTCAAACCCTAATCTCAAAGTTGAGGGGGTCACTTCCTACCAGGCCGGGATTGAGACCACAGTTATCCCTTTCACGAATTTGAAGGTGATGATGTTCCACCACATAGTCAGCAATGCCATTGCCTTAGAGCCTGTGACTTCCACCACATCGGTGTTAGTCAACAGGGACAAGGACAGGCGGCAAGGCATAGAATCCGAGATCAGCACAACGCCAATCTATAATATCTCCCTTACAGCAGGCGCCTCTTTTATCGGGGCCCGTAATATCAACACCAATTCCATTATCCTGAATACGCCTACATGTACGTACGATTTTGGACTGAAATACGATGATAGGGATTCCCTGAAAGCATTGGTGAAGGGACACTACATCTGGTGGACCTCTGAAGCTTCAAATGGCGGCAATTATAATGCCCTAATCGTGGATGCCAATATATCAAAAGTATTGGCAAGAAACAAGTGGGTTGTCTGGGAGGGATTCTTTGCAGTAAACAATATATTTAACGGCGACCAATATGCTATCGGTTTGTACAGAAACCCCCACCGCTGGGTGGAGGGAGGGGTAAGGATGTCGTTCTAGCCTCAAGTCCTTCATTAGAAGGACCAGTTCAATAGCAGGAGGGATATCACATGGAGGTGTTATTCGAGGGTTATACAAAGGAGCAAATCGATGCTGGTCAGTTTTGCTGCGTAGGATCTCTGGTGCCACTTCTTGATTAACAAAGAATTCTGGAGGGGCCATAGCGCCCCTCCACTCTAATTTTTATGAGCGAACTATCCCAATATTGCAAAATTTATAGTCTTAAAGAAGACCGCAACATTCTTTATTCCACAAAGAATGCAGCAACCATAGCGCTCAAAGATTCTGTTCTTCAGGATGTGCTCGGCGGTGACGTAAGCCCTGATATCCGCTCTGCTCTGGATAGGCTTGGCTTCATGGTGCCCAGCATTGAGCAGGAATCAGCGGCAATGAAGGATTACATGAAGGGTCGCGATGAGTTGAACAATAAACTCTCGCTAATCGTGGTTTTGAACCTATCCTGCAACCTGGCATGTCCTTATTGTTTCGAAGGCGCTGTCAAAGGCCACCACTTTATGTCAGAGGAGACAGAGAGTGATTTAGTCAACTTTATCGAAGCAAACATTGATGATAATAAGAAAGAGATCTTCGTAACTTTTTACGGCGGAGAACCGCTATTGAGCATTAAATCGATAGTCCGCATGTCCGGTGGGCTCAAAGACCTCGCGGCAAATAAGGGATTGCGCTACAGCTTTAATCTTGTAACAAACGGCACACTGCTGACCAGCCAGGTTGTGCAGCAGCTAAAACCTTTGGGACTTGTGGGAGCAAAGGTGACCCTCGACGGTCCCCGTGCCACCCATAATGTTTCACGCCCCTTTCGATCAGGCAAGGGCTCTTTTGATATAATTATTGAGAATCTCAAGCAGGTTTGCCGGGATATCAGCATACAGATCGGCGGTAATTATGCCCGCAACAATTATACTGAATTCCCCAAACTGCTCGATTATCTTATTGACGAAGGGCTTACGCCCGATGTAATCAAATCTGTTAAATTCGACCCTGTTACAGCAGTTAACAAGGCATTTGTTATTCCGGACTACGCCGAGTGGTGCACGTCCAATAGTGAGCAATGGGTAATTGAAGCAGGCGTTTTTTTGAGGGAAGCCATAATGAAACGCGGCTTCAAAACACAATTTATCAAGCCGTCCCTGTGTGTGATAGAGAGCGGAAATTTTTTTGTAGTCAACTATAACGGCGACCTCTATAAGTGTCCTGGTTTTATCGGGAGGGAAGACTTTAAGATAGGAACGTTGAAAGAAGGGTGCAAAAAATACAATGATACTTATGCGCTGGACATCTGGAAAAATGAGCAGTGCCTTTCATGCTGCTATCTCCCGCTTTGCTTCGGCGGTTGCAGGTATATGCGCTTTATTGCGAAAGGAGACGTTGCCGGAGTAGACTGCCGCAAGGATTATTATGATGCTTCTCTTAAGGCGTTTGTTTTGCAGGATATCGAGTTCAGACATCGGTAAGATACCTTTTGCCCTTCACCGGGCCTTCCCCATTGCATTCTGTGCAATATGTCTGCTTTTGCAGGTTCTTGCGGCAGGGGAGGCTAGCGCTTACGATATAACCGTAGTAAAAAGCGATAATATCAAACTGTATAATGATGCCCTTGAAGGATTTGAAAACTCCTGCAACTGCTCTGTCAAAGTCATCGATCTTTCGAGGGGAAACGTCAATAATATTGTGGGCAATATCCTCGATTCGTCCCCTGATG
Organism: Nitrospirota bacterium; assembly: GCA_963710375.1. GTDB lineage: Bacteria > Nitrospirota > Thermodesulfovibrionia > Thermodesulfovibrionales > Dissulfurispiraceae > JADFXI01. Next base: position 532,099 of record CAVPZX010000002.1, on the reverse strand, counting down.
CAGTGGTCGCCATCGGGTCTAAAGCATACAAAGCAGTCAAATCATTAAAAACGGTCCGCCTCTTCACAATGCTTGTCTATCCTTACAAGCAGGCCAAAGAAGATAACATATGGTGGGTCAGCACAGATGTCGACCCTGACAAATATCTGGATGCCGCTGCTGAGATTTTACCTCACATCAGCAGGATAGGGCTCATAATCAATCCCGCACTGTCCGGAGCTTATTCGCAAGAGCTGTTAAAAGCAGGAAGAGAAAAAGGGCTGCAAATTATTCTGAAAGACGTACCTTCGGCAAGAGATGTGCCTGCCGCGCTCACATCTCTTACAGGAAGGGTAGACCTTCTTATGATGATACCGGACACCACTGTTGCCGCTGATGATTCTGTACTGTCAATGGTTTCGTTTTCTTATCAAAACAAAATACCGCTGATGACTTTTTCCCGCAAATTTCTCGAAATGGGTGCACTTTTGTCCCTTGAGATAGACCCTTTTGACATAGGCAAACAGACCGGGGAGATGGCATGGTCCGTTCTTAAAAACGGTGATGTGAAGCCCGCCCCTGTTTACTATGCAAGAAAGGCGCTCCTGGTCATTAACCATAAAATAGCTTCAAAACTCGGCATACGGATCCCTAACCGTGTTTTTAGAAAGACGGAGGTCTTGCAATGAGGACCGATAGCCGTGCACGTTCATCCCGCCATGGTATCGGTTTGCGGCTCTTTATATGGTTGACATCGATTACGATACTTTTGTCTATACTTTCTACAGTCATTATAGTGCACAGGGAGCAGGACGAGATAAAGGAATCATTGATCAAAGAAGGACTGTCGCTTGCGGCTATATGCTCCGAAAGCCTTAGGACTGCGGTGTTTGCTGAAGATAAAGGGATGATCGAAACAGTTGTGCAGGGAATTATTATGCAGGAAGGCGTCGTGTCCGTAACTGTTTTAAATGACAACGGCAAAGTCCTTTTCCTATGGAGCAAAATGCATGGGCATGCTGGCAGCTGCGCGCCTTTCCCCCCCGTGTCCTCCATGACAGAGTCGAAGAATTTTTTTGAATTCAACAGGTCTATAGCAATTGAAGTCCCCGATAACAGCGAGGTAGCCCTTTTCGCCGAAAAATCCAAAAAAATTAAAAAGACCATTGGTTACGTGTATCTTGTTATTGATAAGGTAAAATTAAATGCCGCTCTAAAAAAGGTGCTTTTGTTAAACGCTGCTATTGCTGTTCTTTTCATTGTTTCGATAGCTTTGGGAATTTATTTTACGGTTAAGAGAATTACAGTGCCGTTCGAACGCAGAATGGCTGAGATGGAAAAAATGGAAGCTGTCGGGACTCTTGCGCGCGGCATCGCTCACGACTTCAACAGCGTTTTGGGTGCTGCAAAGGGGTATCTGTACGTGTTGAGAAAGAAGCTGCAAGACAATAACCTGTCTGAATACGTCACATTTACCGAGGGCTCTCTTGATAGAGCGAAGAAACTCGTTGAATCCCTGCTGGCTTTCAGCAACACGGAAAGAAACAAATTTGCTATTCTTGATATAAACAGCGTGGTGAAATCGCTCAGACAAACGGTGGAGCCGCTTATTGCAGAGCGGCATGAATACAGAGAAATACTGTCTGAAGGGGATGTTATGATTAAGGGAGACAGGCTGCAACTCGAACAGGTAGTGATGAACCTTGTCAACAATGCACTGGATGCCATGAGTAAGAGAGGCACCCTTACCATCCAAACAGAGGAAGTCACTATTGACAGGAAAGATGCAGAGAAGTTCGGACTGAGGGCAGGCGGACGCTTTGCCTGTATCACGGTACAGGATACCGGAGAGGGCATTGACGCTGAAATAAAATCAAAGATATTCGAGCCGTTTTTTACAACAAAAGAGATGGGTAAGGGAACGGGACTAGGCCTTGCCATAGTATACGGTATAATAAAAGAGCACAATGGTTTTATAAACGTCGATTCAATCAGGGGAGAGGGTGCGTCGTTTAAAGTATATTTGCCACTTCTGACTCAGAAGACTGAAAATGATGCCTGAAAGAAAGGGAGAGATTATGCATAGTATTCTGATCGTTGATGACGACGATGATTTCAGAAGGGCGGCCAGGTTAGTTTTCCAGCTTGAGGGGTTTAAGGTGCTGGAGGCTAAGAACGGATTTGAGGCTATAGACTCTTTTAAGGAGTTCATTCCTGATTTGGCCATTGTAGACATGAAAATACCGGGGATAAACGGTATCGATACAGTTAAGGCATTAAAGCATATCAATAGCAGTGTGCCGATAATAATGCTCACGGCTTATGGTACTATCCCCGATGCTGTTAAAGCTGTTCATGGAGGAGCACTTGATTTCATACAAAAAACTGCTCCATACGATGAATTGGTGGAACTGATAAAGAAAGCAATAGAAAATTCCTGCAAGGGCGTCCTTTCCCCTCGTGAGGTTGAAATCTTACGCTGGGTCAAAGAGGGTAAAAACAATCAGGAAATAGGGGAACTATTGAACATATCCGAGTCGACTGTAAAGGCCCACCTGAAGCATTCATATAAGAAACTTCATGTCACAAACAGGGCCCAGGCCATGAATACTGCTATTAGCCTGGGAATTATTCAACCTGATAAGCATTAAAATGCCTGCGCTCCCATTATTGCGAAGTTGCAAATTTGTGGGGATTTTTTTAAAACGCGTAGTGCATTTCCAAGCATATACTACTTTCGGGTAATTGTTTTCCATACAAGGCATCTGTTATAAAAAGTTAACTGATTTCACTCGGCAAGGAGGGGTATTGGCAAAAAGCATCCTCATCATTGACGACGACATCTCTTTGAGAAATCTTCTAAAAGAGATTTTCGAACATCTGAATTATGAAGTTTATGTAGCCTCCAACGGCAAAGAAGGCGTAGAGTCCTACCGCCGAACCAATACAAACATCGTTCTTGCCGACATATATATGCCGGGAAAAGACGGGCTGGAAACTATACGCGAGATCATGAGAGAATTTCCTGAAGCAAAAATTATTGCGATGTCAGGTTTCTACCAGGGCAATATGGATTTTTTTCAGGCTGCCAGAGACCTTGGCGCGGTAGATTGCGTCAATAAGCCATTTAAACCTGAAGATATTGTCAGGATCGTTAATTCGGCATTAGGTGGAAAAGCGTACAGGCATTCCCCTATATAGCGGAATGAAACCGGATTAATCAAAACTTTTTTTGTTTCTAGGAATCTGGCACTTTCTGCATCATCAAGGATAAGGCTTTGTTCGCAGGTTTGCAGTTGACCTGAACTTCGAGATCATAACAGGAGGGTCCCATGGCAGTTGACGATGCTTTGCTTGAATTCTTCACTGCTCATTATAAGCCGGGGCTCATCGGTCTTGTGGGCACCAAAGACGCCGTGGGGCTTGCCATTAGGGATGCGCAAAGGGCTATTACGTCTGACCATTCCCCATCTTTGTGGTCACACTGCTTCATCATGGGAGACTTGCGGCTCGACAGGCACGGACCAGGTAAATCAGTAACAAAAAGCCCTTATCTATTCGAAAGCGACCTGAAGATTAACTTTTTCGAGCCCCAGGTCAGAAACGGAGCACAGGAAAACTGGATAGGCAAATGGAGCGACTCCAAGGTCGAAAATGCTGCAGCAATCGATTTCGGCCTCGCCGATGACCAGCTGCACCAAGTTCTCGCTACAGCGCTGGAACTCGTTAACGAACAGGTTCTCTATCCGATACAGGAACTCATGGGTACGTGGTTCTCAATTATCACCAAGAAGCAGTGGCAGGAAAATCCCATGAACGATCCTCACGCCACTTACTGCAGTGGTTTTGTGCGGTATTGTTACAAAGAAGCCGGAAGGGATTTCCTTGGCAATGACATACCCATAACCAATACTACCCCGGAAGATGTCGCTCACGCGGGCTTGGCGGCAAAAGCGATAACTATTTTCAAAACTTGACCTGTGGTACGGATATGAAGAAGCCGAATGCTGTTTTTCTTGAGAATTGATCTGCACTAAGCCAGCCGGCATGTTTAATTTCGGATAGAAAGCGGACAGGTAGCTTTGGTGGAGGTGGTTGGAATCGCACAATTCTGATACTATTGAAACAAATACTTTAAAGGAGGCAAACATGCTTAAAAGAGTAACGCTGGTTTTGGTTGCCGTGATTTTCGCGATTTCGATGATCAGTCCTGCCTTGGCCGCAGATATGACGCCGGAACAACTGGTAAAGGAGGCAAAGGCGTCGATTGCGGAAGTATCAATAGACAATGTCAAAAAAATGATTGAGTCAAAAGAGAACATCATGCTCCTTGATGTAACTGACAAGCAGGAATTTGAACAAGGACATCTACCCGGGGCGATAAATATTTCACGTGGCACATTGGAGTTTAAGGCGGCCACAATCATACCCGATAAAAACGCAAAAATTATTGTATATTGCGGGACGGACCGCAGAAGCCCGTTGGCGACAAAGACGCTGAATGACCTTGGGTATAAAAGTGCTGTAAATATGACTGGAGGACTCAAGGCCTGGAAAGAAGCAGGGTATCCAGTAGTAAAATAACATTTCCATTCTAAAAGTAAGCATCTCAGCAGCAGGAATGCAATACATAAAAATGCCTCCGGGAACGGAGGCTTTTTTGTTATCCAAATAAAGCTATCAGGAGTTAAATTAATCTACTGCTATCAAAAAGTTATGGTGGAGGCGGCGGGAATCGAACCCCCAACAACCAAATATAACTAATTGTATTGTAATTATTTTTTATCACCTGAAACCTTTTTGATGACAGTAGGATGACAGTTTAATGATAGCTTTTCTATATCAACCCTCAGACTCTCAATCTCTGAATGCGCATATTTCTCTGTCATCTTTACCGAGCTATGACCAAGCAATTTTGAAACCTTGTATATAGACGATCCACTATTTACAAGGTTGCTTGCAAATGAATGCCTTGTGGCATCATACAAACGGACACTATTATCGAGTCCCGTACTTTTCCGAACAGTAGCCCATATGATCCGTAAACTATTTTCACAATAATGCTTGCCGGTATTAGGATTTATAAAAACAAAAGCCTCAGGTAAATTATTTTTAACTCTCTCAACAATGAATCCATATAATTCCGGATGAATTGGAACTGTTACAAATCTCGCTTTTTTGCCCTTCCTTTTTTCCCTGTAAACATGTCCTGAAAAGGTCGCACATATTGTAATGGTATGATTTTGAAGATCAATATTTTTACATTTTAAAGCCCGTGCTTCTGATGGACGGCAACCGTGCAACATTAAAAAAGCAAAGATAGGTTTATCAGTATCAGGCCACAACTCATATGCCTTAACCTGTACTTCTTGCGTCAGCCATTTAAAAGGTTTTATATCTATATCAATATCGGGAAACCTTGGAACAATGGATATTATTTCCAAATCGTTTTTAAGATAGTTTAGGAAAGCCTTAAAAACATCGATATTATTTTTAATCGTCTTATTGCCTATGTTAAAACTCTCCTTCAAATATTTTTGATAATTAATAACATCGATCTTCTTTATTTCTCTGACATCAGTCGTTTTGAAGAAGTCTTTAGCAATGCCGACATACCTCCTAAAATCTGCCTGATAGCTCGGAGCAAGAGAGTCTATCTTATGATCCAGATATTCATCAAGCTTCGTACAGACATAAAACTCTTTTTGTTCCGATTTCTTATATTTGGAAAAATCAAAAATATGATTTTCAATTTCATAATTAATATGACTCAAAAGGTCAACGGCCCGCTGAAATGCATCTAAAGGCTTCCCCTGCTTATCGCTAAAAACTCGGATTCTTTCGCCCTTATGATGCACATCCAGGTAATAACGGTCAGGAAAGGTCAAACAATCAGGACATCTATAGGCTATGCCGGAAGCGCCCTTCACTATAACGCGCTTGAAAACTCCGTTACATTTAGGGCATCGCTGATTATTGGGAACTCTTATTATGCCTTGTCCTTCAGGCATAAGACACCTCCGTCCTATTCATCATGCTTTTTATTCTGTTAATATCATCCACCGGTATGAAAACATAAACATCTTTGGATGGATACAAAAAGCGTACATGCGAAGGGTAATATTTAAAGCTCTTGCCATCAACTATCACTCTGAACACCCTTATCGAGCCATCTTTTTCAAGCTGATGAATATAAGAACGCGGCAAACCGGCGCCGCCCGGAGATACAAGCCCACAGTCAACATCCTTAATAGCCTCATCAAATTCTTCCCAGGAATTACAAACAATAGTCCCCCTGCTGAAGATATTTGTTTCAGTAGATACTTTCAACCTCTCAGCAAGTTCATATGTAAGATGGCGCTCGTTCATTTTTTCCCTCTAAGTTTTCTTAGCTTGTTCTCGGCCTTTTTTATTAACTCCTCTCTAATCCTCTCGATATCCTCATCAGGAATGTAAATATAAACATCCCTTACAGCGACAAACGGCCTCCACTTCAAAGGCAGACTGTCCCAATGTATATCTTCATTCCATATTCTATACGCTCTTATTCTTCCCTCTTTTTCGAGCTGATTAATGTAAGCACGGGAAACACCTAACCTTGAGGCAGCGGTTCCAGGAGAGACCATTTGCCCTTTAAATTGATTTAAATACTTGTCAAATTCTTCCATGGATTTACATACAATAGTCCCTTTGCCCCATCGCGTCCTTTCCTGCCCCTCATTTATCTTAGCTATTATTCTCTTAACCATGCTTAAATATTACTATAGTTAATAAATTATGTCAAGTTATTTTGAAGTCATGTTGCAGTTATAACCAATATATATCAAGTTATCAGAAGGCGGGAGGGAGGCAGGCCGGCTGCCGCCGTGCCTGCCTCCCTCCCGCCTTCGCTGCGCTCAGTTTGGCGTCAGGTTAAACGGATTTATCCTAAGAAGCTATGTTAAGCATGGATTTGGCTCCAGATGATAACCACTGCAAGTTAACAACGTCTGCATAGAAAGCCTTCGTCCTTCAGAATAAGGCTCGCTAACCTTTTGCTACTCCGATCTTTTTACAGAAAAACACTATGACGCACTCACCGCATTTAGGCTTGCTGGCAGTGCATATTTTGCGACCGTGTGAAACCATGTTTACGTGTAAAGAAAACCGCAGTGCAGGAGGGATACGCGCTTGCAAGTGATCCATGGCTCTGTTACTGCAACTGTCGGTGTTCCGGCCCGTCACATTCCATCCTATCCTACGTGAAATCCTCCAACAGTGTGCATCCACGGGGAAAACTCGCCGATTAAGCGAATAAAGCATTACACATCGAGCGACTTTTTTCCCTATGCCAGGGAGACTCATAAGATAACTCTCACATTCTTCATCTGACATTTTCTTGAGCGGGGCCAAAGTTGGCTTTCCGAAACTCACTATCAGCTGTCTGATAATTTCCTTGGCTATAGCTGCTTTTTGATTTTGCAGACCGCCCCAAGAAACAGTTTTACTTATCTTTTTAGTGGACGACGTGGCAAGCAGCTCATATCTTGGAAAGTTTCGCTTTATAGACTTGTAGGCTTTGAGATAGACCTTCTCGCTTCTTTTTACACTGCACAGAATAAAGAATAGTTCGTCCAAGGGGTTCTTTTTGTTATGGTGGGCAAAGTCCTCATATTCCTTCCTTAATTTAAGCGCCACCTTTTCTACTTCTGGGGCATATGTCTGACTCATTACGCTTAATCCGGCTCAACCACGTCAGCACACGTCGTAAATTCCAGACTACGTGAATACTTTTGCATTCCAACCACGAAGGATTTGTCCTAAAATCAAATAATCCCGATCAGGATAAAACTCTTTTCGTTTAGGAAGATTTATCGCATCGCGGCAGGTTTTTTTGAACTCAGATTCTCCGCCATCCCACCCAAGCGCTCTCAGACGACCGAAACGTTCTTCATTAAAAATTATCGAATAGTTTCGCTTTATCCCGATAAGACCTTGATCAAAAGCCCTGTGATGAAGTGCGCTCAGACACAGGCCGTTCTTGGTCTCATCCGTGCCTTTCTGGTGCTCCACTGGAATAATATGCGCAGCATCGAGCAAATCGAGTTGTATGTCGCTCATGGCACACCTGAATCCGTAAGCTGCAAGAACATTCTTTCTGAACCTTGCGTCGCGAACTTTTCTCGTTATTTTCTCCATGATTGTTCTTCGTGGGCCAGCAGGCAGATCTTTGACCCGCCATTCAATATCACTCGTTGCGAGCTTTTCCAGACGTTTTATGTCAACAGGGCGCTGCGCCGCACCGTGAAGGTCCTCAAGTTCCTGCACATAGGTTACAAAGAACTCCGGTCTGAACGCGATTACATTTTCCTGATTACCCCTAATCTGAGGGAAAAAGTCCTTGATCTTTGCTGTCTGCAAAGTCTCGCGCCTCACCTGAAGGGAGGGTGATCTTCCCTTCATTGAAATGAGATGCTTCGTGACATCGAAACCGGCAAACATTTTTTCTTCCTCGCTCCAGCCAAGAAGTAATGTTTTGACTCCGGCCTCGACCTGGAACCGATCGACACCAGTAATCTGGATTCTAAGCTCATTAGGGTTTCTCGGAAATCCTCCGTGGGTCATGTTCCAGATGTAGCAGAGGACTACAATAGTGGTATTGCCCTCAAAAATCGACAGTCGGAAAGGTGAAGCTGGAGACAGAACAATAGCATTCCATCCTGACGACCGGACAGCCGCAAGCACCAGCTGTAAGAGGTCTTCTTTTCCTAAACGGGCAGGCATCAATCGACACCAGTTTTCTTCACGCTGCGCTGCTTAGCGACGTAAGCCTTGCGACTCTCCAGCAATTTCATCTGCGCTGGCTTTTCTTCTTTGGGCCTATACTTGTTTGTTGAACCTACAGAGGTTTTTTCCCGCGGTACCCTTTTCGCCCCACCATCTTCCGGAAGAAGAGCGTCATCAGCGCCATTCCACTTAAACCCGAGCTTGAAAGCCCTGTAAAAATTCTCCGCTTGGCCCTCCGCGACTTTTGTTGTTCGATTTTCTGCTCCGGGCTGGAACCGGCCCAAGGCTCCTTCCACGTATTCAGGAACAAGCTCACAGCATATCCATCTGCGATTCGTTTTTTCAGCGGCTTCGCCGGTAACGCAGCTGCCGGCGAATGGATCGACAACGAAGTCCTGAGCGTCAGTCAGCATTCTGATAAAATATTCCGGTAAATCTACAGGGAAACGGGCGGGGTGAGGCTTTATTTCGTGTTCCTTACAATAGCGAATGTAGAGCGAATTACTCTCAGTGTGGGCAAGAGCCAGCAGATTAGGCGGGATAGAAGCGCCGTTATCTGTGCCGAACTTATTCGAAATATCGTGACCTGAAGGTCGCATTTTCGGCTTGTACCCCTTGACCAGAAGTTCCTTCATGCTTTCGGAATAGGGCTGCAAAACGCGCCGATTACTTGCTTTTGGCCAGGGGGTCGGAGAAAGCCACCATATACAGTTAATGGCGTCTTTGACGCGAATCCTACGCACCGTTACCCACTCTGCCGGGGTAGGCAAGCGAGCGGGATTCCACCAGAAAAACTCCTGCGCGAGATGAAAGCCAAATTCCCGGCACAACATGACTAAAAGTTCATAATGATAAAGACTTCGTGTTGGCTGGCCAGGAATCCAAGAGCCGCCAATATCTATGACCAATGACCCATGCGGGTTTAAAGCCCTGTGAAACGCTTTAGCAAATGGTCGAAACCATTCAACATACTTGTCGGCGGCCACATTGCCGTACCCTTTTTTCCTAACCAAACCAAAAGGCGGACTGGTCATTATCAGGTCAACTGTATGAGGGGTGATTTCATCACGCAAAACCGCTAACGAATCGCCGAGGAAAATGCGCCCATGTCGTGTACGATAAAATAACTTTGCTGACCCCGGCTCGCTTTTATTAACCGTTCCCATTTTGACTCTAAGTTTAACAGTTTGCTTTGGGACTAAGCAATATTCACTTTAGAATAGATTTCCGATGAGGCAAATCGACACTCCCTAAAGCTCTCATTGACATCGATTGCACCAAAACTGTAGATTTACTGAGGAGAGATTATGAGAGAAGTTGCCACTTACATCTTCTTTATAATTGTTGCTTTTGGAGCAATGGCATTAGCGATAGCGAAGAAGATATCCAACGCATTGACCATTATTCTTCTAACATTCTCACTTGTTGCCTTTGCCCTGATGACAAACATCAATTCTATCGCGAAATTGAAATGGAGCGGTTTTGAAATAGAAAATTTCCAACGTGACGTAACAACTATTAAAAATTCAACTATCGATGATTTTAAAAAACAGATGGAAATTCAAATAGGTATTCAAAAAAAATCAATAAGAGATTTGATTACAGTGCGGGGGATACTCAAAAGAAACTTGAGCATCAGAGTGATAAATTAGATAGCCTTATGAAGAAAGGCGAGAAAACTGCATACGCACTGACAGAGGAAATTAAGTCCCAATTAGCCCTTAAGGAATATTTAAATTTTGTAACTTCAAAACTTGGACGACGCACTCTGGATGAAAAACAATTTCTGGACATATTAAAGGAGAAGCCCAAAGGCACCGCAGAGCTATGGTACCAAGACGACGATCCAGAGTCCCTTATTTTTGTGCACGACATATTGTCTCTGCTTATACAGGCCGGATGGACAGTCACCATGGTAAAACCGATTTCTTTCGTTAAAATTAATGATTCAAACCTACTATTAAATATCAAAAATAGCACAACTGGTATAGAAATCATAAGCAAAAAGATTTGCGATTATGGTACAGATGATAACACTGCTATTTGTGCACTCACAAAAGCGTTAATGCAACAGGGACGCTGGGGCAACGGAATAAGTGTAAAGCCGGACACTACACTTGGACTGCGTGACAACTATTTTGTAATCGCAGTATTACGTAACCCAGGATTATTGTCACTTCCAACTCTCTCACCCACTGGCTTAAGACCTTGAGGATTTAGCCGTTCAGAATGGTTCATCACAAATCCCCTCATACACCCATTCACTTGGAAACTCTATTATTACACTTTTAAAGGGCCGGAATGGAGCCATAGTGACTATCTCAAAGACTTTCCTATAAGTGCATCTTAGTTCCTCAGCCCTCTCTTTGCCGAATTGGGTCATAACATGAGCCAGCCTTTGAGGAGTAAGCTTGTATATTTGTTTTATCTGGCTTGCCGAGAAGGATTTCTTGAAATTGAGCGCCTCAAACTCGTACCCCTTGCCGATATACTTCCCGATATAATTTATTATTTTCCGGAGCCTCATGCGAATTTTCGGCGCTGATATTTTCACGAACCCCAACCCCCAGGATTTCTCTATCTCCTGCACCGAAGGAAAAACATAAGGCCTGTTGTAAATATAGAGGACATGATAATGAACCGCTCCTCTTTCCTGGCGTTCCTTCACTGCTATATTCTTACATTCTGCACCGGCACGCTTTAAGCGCTGTTTGATGAAGGTATCTACCCTGTGGAGATTCTTATAATCGAGATCGGAAGTGTTCTCAGCAACCGTCAGGGTCAGGTGGACAATATAAAATTTTCGATAATTGTAATGGACATAATTGACGATTTTTTTAATTGCGTTCTGAAAGTTGCCATACCGCCCGGCAGGGATTCTGAGGACTTGCCCTGTAACTTTGTGCCTGAATGTACGGAAGGACAACATTAGAAGCCCCTCCGCGCAGAAGCACATGAACGAAAGCTCACAAAAGAATCAGTCCGGCGGGGAAAACGAATGACAGTTTGATGACGGAAGTTTTCAACATAATATGCCAGCATGATGCTGAAATATAAAGATATTTTTGGTGGAGGCGGCGGGAATCGAACCCGCGTCCGAAAGCACTACTCTCAAGCTTCTACATGCGTATCCTGTCTATTAATTCTCGGGTATCAGTCTGCCGCCAGGCAGGCCTGCTGATATCCTATCCCTTTAGTCTTTCGCCGGAATCAAGGGAACCCCTTCCGGCGGCATCCTGCTGTATGACGCTCTTTTCAGCGCACAGGCATCGCTAAAGGAGCGTGCTGCTATTGGTTAAGCAGCGAGTGCCAGTTCGTTGTTGGCGTTTGTGTTTGTTCCACCTTTTTACGTGGTGATGGAGCCACGGCATGCCACTTGAGCCTCATAACCCCCGTCGAGTCCTATCGCCCCCGATGTAAAAGCAGGTTAAGGCTGAGGTTAAGGTTGAGAATAACACACAGACTCGACCCAACTTCTATAATATTATAGCATAAATCTTAACCTTAACCTAACCCTCAGCCTTTATTTTTGCTTCTCATGGCCCGCTCTATATCTCTTTTTGCCTCGCGCTCTTTAATGGTTTCTCTCTTCTCGTATTCTCTTTTGCCTTTCCCGAGTCCTATTTCCACTTTTGCGAAAGGCCCCTTAAAGTAGATTTTGAGCGGTATAAGGGAATATCCTTTTAACTGTGCCTTGCCTTTCAGCCTTTCTATTTCCTTACGGTGGAGGAGGAGCTTCCTTGTTCTGAGGGGTTCGTGGTTCATAATGTTGCCGTGAGCATATGGGCTGATGTGGCAATTAAATAGGAACACCTGAGTATCCTTGATTAGGACGTAGCTATCCTTCAGATTGGCCTTGCCGTCTCTGAGCGATTTGACCTCTGTCCCAACTAGTTGCATGCCTGCCTCAAAGGTATCTTCAATGCTGTAGTCATGGTAGGCTTTTTTGTTCTGGGCCACTAATTTCATAATCGTATGATAGTAAAGGCAAAAGGCTAAAGGCAAATGTTAAAAGGCCGGTTGTCTTTATTTTTCCTTTAATAAAGTGGTGCAAATCGTCTATAATTCATGACGGCTGTGTATTCTATCGCTGATTTTGAACACAGAACGCTATAACGCAATATTGGGCGGAGGGTTTATATGAAAAGGCTTCTTTTTGTGGCTGTCGTTCTCATTATGGCTGTACTTGCCGCCTCATGCGGGAAAAAAGCGGTCAAGAGGGTGTCGGAAGATTCAAAAATAGCTACAGAAAGCTTTGCTGTAGTTGATGCAATAAAAAAGGCATACATTCATAAGGATCTGTCAGAAATTGAGAATAACACGACAAAGGATGGTTTCAGGGAAATCAGCAGCCTTATGAAGAGTTTTGATTCGGCCGAACTGGAGTTTAATCCTGTGTTGATTGAGATAGAGGAAGGCACCGTGAACTACAATGTCTCATGGACCGGGACCTGGACAAAGGACGGAAAGAAGACACAAGAGAGGGGAATGGCTGTCTTTGTCTTAAAGGGCATGCCTTTGAAGGTAGATGCCGTTTTAAGGGCAAATCCCTTCAAATATCCCGAATAGCCGCCATGCTATTCAATTCATGCCCACCCACGTGATGCAATTAATGTCGAGATTGCTTGGTGAACGGTTAACGATCAGCTTGCAGTTGTACATAAAGCCGCTGCAAGCCAGTACACCGTAATCATCGAACATGCGCATAGCAAGCTTCTCATAAGGAGTGAGATTTCTCGGTTCCATGTCGGCCCCCTTTCACCTTACATATCGTCAAGTGCGGAAGATTCTTTAGGGTTCGCGAATAAATAACTCGTACATTCAGGCGCTCAGATTTGGCTGATCCGACTGAGCAAAACCGCAGGCGTAGCACAGCTACGTTGAGGATTTTGAGACTGAGGATCGGGCAAAGATGGCCTGAAGCTGAGATGCATCAATGTGCAAGTTATTTATTCGCGAACCCTTTGTGCCAGTTGCCTTTTTCCCCCGGCATTTTGAGTGCTTTTCTCATTTTCCGGATGAATTCAGCCCGTGGGATTTCCCGCGCTCCGAAGCTTATAAGGTGTCTGGTAGTTACCTGGCAGTCGACCAGGGCATAATCCCATTTGATCAACTGCTGCACAAGGGCCACAAAAGCAACCTTGGAGGCATTGTTTTTTTTCGTAAACATCGATTCCCCAAAGAATACGCCCCCCAGCGCCACCCCGTAAAGCCCTCCTGCCAACTCGCCGTCCTGCCAGCTTTCGATGGAATGTGCAAGGCCTGAGCGGTGCAGTTGAATGTAGGCATCGGTCATTTCCGCCGTAATCCATGTGCCCGCCTCGCCCCGCCTTGGGACACCGGCACAGTTCCTGATAACTTCGGGGAATGCGGCATCCATGGTGATTTCATAAATATTATTTTTGAGCACCTGCCTGAGGCTTCTCGAAACTTTTAATTCCCGGGGAAATAAGACAAGACGCGGGTCGGGTGACCACCATAAAATGGGGTCGCCATCTGAATACCAGGGGAAAATTCCCATTGAGTACGCGAGTAAGAGACGCCTCTCGCTCAAATCTCCGCCAACACAGAGCAGGCCATCTCTTTCAGCGAGTTCAGGAGGCGGAAAAATCAAATCATCTGTCAGCTTAAAGACAGGCAATTAAAAAACCGTGAAACGTGAATAGTGAAAAGTGAATAGAAAAAGAACAAAAACAAAGAGACAGATACAAATATCGTGACCATATGTTGACCATTCACTATTCACCATTCACGGCCTTTTTTTCGATTCACTATTCACTATTCACTTTTCACGAGTAGTTGAAGGTTAGACGGTCTTCAGCCAGGCCTATACTCACTGTACCGCCCCTGCTCAGTTTGCCGAAAAGAACTTCTTCCGACAGGATGTCTTTTATTTCGGTCTGTATGAGCCGTGCCAGTGGCCGGGCGCCGTAGATACTGTCATGTCCCTTTTGGGCAAGCCAGTGTCGGGCATCAGGGGAAAGGGAGATAGATACCTTTTTCCGGCTGAGCTGGCGTTCGAGTTCTTTTATGAATTTGTCCACTACCCTTTCCATTATCTGCGGTGTGAGATGGGCAAAGCTGATAATGGCATCGAGCCGGTTCCTGAATTCAGGGCTGAATAATTTATCAATTGCCTCTTTGCTTTTTGATTGCGTGTCTTTGCTTCTGTCGCCGAAGCCGATAGAGCTTTTTGCCATATCTTTAGCGCCTGCATTGGAGGTCATAATAAGAATGACATTTCTGAAATCAGCCTTTTTTCCGTTATTGTCGGTCAATGTCGCATAGTCCATTACCTGAAGGAGAATACTGAAAATGTCGGGGTGTGCTTTTTCGATCTCGTCGAGGAGCAGAACGCTGTAAGGGTGCTTCCTGATACTGTCGGTCAGCAGCCCACCCTGGTCAAACCCGACATATCCAGGGGGTGCTCCTATCAAGCGCGCTACTGTATGCTTTTCCATGTATTCACTCATATCAAAGCGGATGAACTGGACGCCGAGCACTGAAGCCAGTTGTTTTGAAGCCTCTGTCTTTCCTACCCCCGTAGGACCCGTAAACAAAAATGACCCTATAGTGCTCTCAGGCGAACCTAATCCGGCCCGTGCCCGCTTAATAGCGGACGCAAGAGAGTGTATGGCATCATCCTGGCCGAATACCGCTTGCTTTAGTTCGTCCTCAAGCATTCTAAGTCTGTCCATGTCCGATGCGGAAATAGACCGTGAAGGAATTCTTGCTATCCTTGAGACCACTTTTTCTATATCTGCAACGCCGATTGAATGCTTGTTCTTATAAGCAGGATCAAGTTTCAGCGCTGCTCCTGCTTCATCAATAACGTCAATGGCCTTGTCAGGAAGATAGCGGTCATTAATGTATTTGGCAGAAAGCTCGGCTGCGGCTTTGAGAGCGTTCCTGGTGAATGTAACGCCATGGAATTCCCCATAATAGTCTTTTAAACCGTTGAGGATTAGTACCGTCTCATCTATACCGGGTTCCTGTATCTCGATTTTCTGGAACCGCCTCGAAAGGGCGCGGTCTTTTTCAAAATGGTTTTTGTATTCCTCATAGGTGGTGGCCCCTATGCAACGCAGCGCACCCGAGTTAAGCAACGGCTTCAATATATTGGAGGCATCCATGGAACCGCCGCTGGTAGCGCCGGCCCCGACTACGGTATGGATCTCATCAATAAAAAGAATAGCATCCGGAATTTTTTCGATACGTTTCAGTGTTGCTTTAAGGCGGGCTTCAAAGTCTCCCCGATATTTCGTGCCTGCAAGCAACGCTCCCATGTCAACCGAAAAAATCTTTGTCTTTTTGAGCGCCTCGGGAACTTTCGCCTGTTGTATGTTCAGCGCCAGCCCCTCGACGATTGCTGTTTTACCCACACCGGGCTCGCCGACAAAAATAATATTATTTTTTCTCCGCCTGCACAGGACCTGAATAGTGCGCTTCAGTTCGGTCTCGCGGCCTACCAGAGGATCTATCCTGCCCTGCGCGGCCTTCTCCACTAATTCCACGGCAAACTGACTGAGGGGATCTCTTGCCTGAGATTCGGTGTCTCTTTTCGGCGAGGCATCGGGCGACTGCTCATCATCATTTTCGCCTTCATTGCCGGATTCATCATGGATTTTGGATATTCCGTGAGAAATGTAATTGAGCACATCAAACCGTGTAATACCCTCCGATTCCAGGAGGTGGACGGCGAACGAGTCCTCTTCGAGAAAAATCGAGGATATTATATCTCCGGCATCAGCCTCCTGTTTTTCTGCTGATTGCACATGGCTCAGGGTTCTTTGAATAACTCGTTGAAAGGCAACGGTCGGTTTTGAATATACGTCCTGAGTGTCCGGCAGCCTGGGAATATTGACGTCAAAAAAATTCTCGATTTGAGACTTCAGGCGTTCGACATTGCCACCGCAGCTGGAAATGATTTCAACTCCCCATTCATCGTGAAGCGCAGCGAAGAGTATGTGCTCCACGGTCAGGTACTCATGCCTCTTCTTTTCGGCATCACGGACTGTGGCTTCGAGTATCATCTCCAATGCCTTATTGATCATGTCGACCTCGTAGAAAGTCACAAAGCGGACGGTTTCGTAAAAAGTCCATAGGCAAGGCGCGCAAATTCTGAGGAATGAGGCGTACTTTTGGTACGCCGCAGTGACGAAGAGTGCAGCGCAACGCAGCATATGGGCTTTTTACGAAACCGTCAATCATTCTTTCTCCATGATGCACTTTAGCGGGAACTTGCTTTTGCGGGCAAGTTCCTGGACGGTATTGACCTTTGTTTCGGCTATCTCACGGGTATAAACGCCTGCCAGTCCAGAACCTTTTTTGTGCACGTTCAGCATTATCTGAGTGGCTTCTATAGTGGACTTGTGAAACACGGACTCAAGTATGTGGACTACAAAGTCCATCGGAGTATAATCATCGTTCAGAAGCACTACCCTGTAAAGAGACGGCTTTTTTGTTTCCCGGCGGGTATCTACCTCGGTACCGGCTTCAAATGTCTGGTTGCCCATAATTAAATTAATTACGAATTAGGAATTAGGAATTAAGAATTGTGGAAAAATACTATTGTCTTTAATCCTCAAATTCTTAATTCCTCATTCCTAATTCGTAATTGTTTTTATTTGCAGGAACTACATGAACCCGAACTGCAGGAAGAGCACCCGGAAGATGCGGGATGCTCTACTCCGCTCATTCCGAATACTGAAAACCTTTTTTTTACATCTTCAGACCCGCATGCGCTACAGGTCACTTTCCGGTTGCCGAAAACGAGCGTTTCGAAATCCCGTCCGCATTTTCCGCATGTATATTCAAAAATAGGCATACTTAAACCTCCGTTGGATACTAACTAATACATCTGCTTTTTATTATAACATAGGGTGCAGTGAAGAGTAATGACAGGTTCCATATGGCCGCAATTCAGACAGTGTAATGAAGGATGTGTCTCTGAAGCGAATCGCGGAGTCCTGGTAACAGTTCTCGGCGAAGTGAGCGTCTAACAGGCGCAATGTCTGAGCCCGAAGGGCGAGTTTTGCGACTGTAGCGAACAAGCCGTTAGAACTGTCAGGACGTAGCGCCTGAGCGCAAGAGACATATCCTTCATTACACTGTCTGAATTCACTTCAGTTCGTTGTTGCACAAGCCGCATGGCACATGCGTTACCGCGTTGCACATAGTGCTTGAATTATTGGAAAAAATGCTTTATGGTAAAAGGGTCACTACTGAAACAACAAATGTTAAGTTTTGAATTTTGAATGTTAAATTATGGACTTTTTATTCAACATTCAACATTCAACATCCAACATTTCTAAGTAGGGAGGGTGCATGGGAAACGGCAAGGGGCAGGGGCTTCAGGATCTTTTCCTTAACCAGTTGAGGAAAGAGAAAATCCCGGTATTACTCTATCTCACTAACGGAGTGAGATTAAAGGGAATTGTAAAAGGATTCGATAGTTTTGTTATTCTGCTCAAGGACGTGAATGAACAACTCATCTACAAGCACGCTGTGTCCACCATTGTGCCCGAAAAAAGCGTGGAGCTGAAAATCGAGACGACCGACAGCAACTGAAGGCAAATGTTCGCGTTAAAAAATCCTCTTCTTACTACTGATTTGACCACGGTAATATTCTTGAAGATTATTTTTCAGGGAGGTATTAAATAAATGCTTAAGTCGATGCGCAAACATGCACGGTTTTTTTATGTACTTTTCATAATCGTTATACTGTCGTTTATATTCTGGGGGGTAGGCACGGTCGATAAATCCGGCGCGCCCAGTGTTGCTGAAATCGGCAAGGAAAGGATTACCGCCGAAGAATACTGGCAGGCATATGATCAGATGAGAACGAAGTTACGTGAGACATACAAGGACCAGTTTAACGAGGAGATGGAAAAGAAACTTAAGTTGAAAGAGGCGGTGCTCAGCAGCTTGATAGCGGACAGGGTCCTCGCGGTCGCTGCCGGTGACATCGGATTGACGGTAACCGACGAGGAACTCCAGGACGTCATCATACACGAACCGGCTTTTATGAGGAACGGAGTCTTCAATCGTGATATGTACTTCAGGGCTCTGCAGTCTGCAGCGGCAAACGCCGGAGATGTTCGAAAGTTCTCTGCGTCAGCAGCTTCTTTCAGACAGAATGAGACAGCTTATCTGGTCTTCTGCCGAGGTAAACCCTATTGATCTCAAGAATATTTCGGACGACGAGAAGACTATTAATGAAAAATTGCAGGCTATAATATCGAGCAACCGGCATGAGTCGTTTGGATCATATGTCAACGGCATCAGGCAGACGATGCATGTAAAAATTAATGCAGACCTCATTTCCTGACAAACTGTGACTGTGAATAGTGAATCGTGAACAGCTCAAGGCAAAACTCAAAACAAAAAATCTTTGGTTTTTAACTATTCACTATTCACCATTCACTATTCACAGTCTGTTTTCAATTTTTGCCTGGGGCGTTCTAGAAATGGTATAATCACAAGCACTAATTAATGAGGAGCAGCTGAATGCTTGATGATGAATTGCCACTCGGGTTGACATTTGATGATGTCCTCCTGTTGCCGGCAAAGTCCGACGTCCTTCCTAAAGACGTAGATATAAGCACCAAACTGACCAGAAACATAAAGTTGAATATCCCTGTTATCAGTGCTGCAATGGACACGGTCACCGAAGCCCGGCTCGCCATCTCTGTTGCCCGCGAGGGGGGACTTGGAATAATCCACCGCGCAATGTCGGCAGAAAAGCAGGCCCTTGAAGTTGACAAGGTCAAAAAATCGGAGAGCGGCATGATCCTGGATCCTATTACCATTGCTCCGGATGCGTTGATTTCAGAGGCCCTTCACATGATGGAACATTACAGGATATCCGGCGTTCCTGTCACGATCAAGGGCAAGCTGGTTGGGATCCTTACCAACAGGGACATGCGGTTCGAGACCAACTTTACAAAGAAGGTATCGGATATTATGACAAAAGGGCGGCTTATTACCGGTGCTGTCGGCACTACTCTTGATAAGGCAAAAAAGCTTTTGCACGAATACAAGATAGAAAAACTGCCTATTGTTGACGACGAGTTCAATTTAAAAGGGCTGATTACGATCAAAGATATTGAGAAAAGGAAGAAATACCCCCATGCTTGCAAAGACCGTATGGGAAGGCTCAGGGTCGGCGCCGCAGTGGGCATCGGCAACGAGGCACTGCACCGGGCCGAACTACTTATCAAGGCGGGAGTTGACATTATCGCTATTGATACTGCTCATGGACATTCAAAGGCGGTGATCAGTACTCTTAAAGCGATAAAAAAGAGATTCAGCATCGATATTATTGCAGGAAATGTTGCCGCGGCAGCGGGAGCGCGGGAACTGATAAAGGCGGGGGCCGATGCCATAAAGGTGGGCATAGGACCGGGCTCCATCTGTACCACCAGGATCGTAGCCGGCGCCGGCGTTCCACAGCTTACCGCAATAAAAGACTGTTATGAGGTTGCATCCAAGTCAGATATCCCGATTATCGCTGATGGTGGAATAAAGTATTCCGGCGATGTAACAAAGGCTATTGCTGCAGGCGCTCATTGCATTATGATAGGCAGCCTTTTTGCCGGGACAGAAGAATCCCCGGGGGAAATAATCCTTTTTCAGGGTAGGAGTTATAAAGTATACAGAGGCATGGGATCTTTGGGGGCGATGGAGCAGGGAGCGAAGGACAGGTATGGACAGCAGGGTGTCGAAAAAGAAAAACTGGTGCCCGAGGGAGTGGAAGGAAGGGTGCCTTACAAAGGGCCTGTTTCACAAAGCATACACCAGTTGACCGGAGGGCTGCGGTCCGGCATGGGGTATAGCGGCTGCGCGACGCTCGAAGAACTGAGAAGGAATGCTAAATTTATACGGATCACCAATGCCGGATGGAGAGAGAGCCACGTCCATGATGTAATTATCACGAAAGAGGCCCCCAATTACCGGATAGAACAATAAAGGCTGTGAAACGTTAATAGTGGATAGTGAATCGAAAGGTAAAAGTCTTATAATAAAGTTTTTCCCCTGTATTTACTATTCACGATTCACTTTTCACGGGTTTAGTTATGACGCATGACGATAAAATATTAGTCCTCGATTTCGGTTCGCAATATACCCAGCTTATAGCGAGAAGGATACGTGAGGGCAAAGTCTATTCCGAGATATTTCCCTTTAATGCATCCATTGAGAAGATACGATCCTTTAAGCCGAAAGGAATTGTCCTTTCCGGAGGGCCTTCCAGTGTGTATGACAGTGGGTCTCCTATTCCTGACCTGAAGGTGTTCAGTCTCGGTATCCCGGTGCTCGGCGTATGTTATGGGATGCAGTTGATGGCACACTGCCTGGGAGGGAAAGTGGCCAGGGCTGCAAAAAGAGAATACGGCAAAGCCGAACTCATAATCGATGATGAAACAGACCTCCTCCGGGGCGTAACGCAGAAGTCGAAAGTCTGGATGAGCCATGGAGACAGGATAGAGCTTCTGCCGGTAGGATTTTCCATTACGGGCCATACTGACAATTCGCCGATAGCTGCCATGGCGAATAAGGAACGGCAACTTTACGCCCTTCAGTTTCATCCAGAGGTGGCCCATACCGACGAAGGGTCAAGAATACTAGGGAATTTTGTTTATACTATTTGCGGTTGCAGACCCACATGGGAGATGTCATCCTTTATCGAATGGGCGGTAGCCGACATACGCTCAAAGGTCGGCACTAAAAAAGTGGTCTGCGCATTGAGCGGCGGTGTCGATTCTTCTGTTGTTGCTTTACTTATTCATAAGGCAATCGGCGACAGACTCACCTGTATATTTGTTGATAACGGTCTTCTGAGGAAAGGTGAGACCGAGAAAGTGCGAAAGACTTTTGAAGGCCATTTTCGAATAAGGCTCGACTATGTGGATGCGCGGGCGAGATTCCTCGAAAAACTTTCCGGGGTCACTGAGCCGGAGCGGAAGAGAAAGGTCATCGGCAATGAATTTATCTCGATTTTTGAAGAGGAGGCAAGAAAGATAACTGATGCCGAATTTCTTGCACAGGGGACGCTGTATCCCGATGTTATTGAAAGCGTTTCTTTCAAAGGGCCGTCGGCAGTTATTAAGAGTCATCATAATGTCGGCGGGCTGCCCAAAGTGATGCAGTTAAAGCTTATTGAGCCCCTGCGGGAGCTTTTTAAAGATGAAGTGCGTGTCCTGGGTGAGGCACTGGGCCTTCCTGAGGAGATATGCTGGAGGCATCCCTTTCCCGGCCCGGGGCTTGCCATACGATGTATCGGCGAAGCTGCGGCAGACAAACTTGATATGCTGAGGGACGCTGATTCTATCGTACTTGAGGAAATAAAGCTGGCAGGACTGTACAGGGACATATGGCAGGCATTTGCTGTAATCCTTCCAATTAAGAGCGTCGGCGTCATGGGCGATGAAAGGACCTATGAAAATGTAGTTGCAGTCCGGGCTGTGACAAGCCTCGATGGTATGACAGCTGACTGGGCCAGGATCCCTTCTGAAATATTGGAGAGGATAGCTAACAGAATAATCAACGAAGTAAAGGGTGTCAACAGGGTGGTCTACGATATAACGTCAAAGCCGCCCGGTACCATAGAGTGGGAGTAAAAAAACGTGAATCGTGAATAGTGAATCGTGAAACGCAAAAGCAGATGAACACTTTCTTAAAAGGCTTTTATTTTTCGATTCACTATTCACGATTCACTATTCACGGTGTTTAAACTATGGATATAGCAAAGTACATGCAAGAGAAGAAAGTTCTGATCGATTCGTTCATGGACAAATATTTCTCCCGGGCCATTGTTCCAGATGCGCTCTATAAGTCAATGACCTATTCACTTTCCGCGGGTGGTAAAAGGATAAGGCCTATTCTCTGTCTCGCCTCATACGAGGCTTGTGGAGGAAAGGCTGATGACGTGGTGCCTTATGCTTCTGCGTTCGAACTGATCCACACCTACTCATTGATCCACGATGACCTGCCAGCTATGGACGATGACGATTTGAGGCGCGGCAAGCCGACAAACCACAAGGTTTTTGGTGAGGGCATGGCAATCCTTGCCGGGGACGCCCTCCTGACAGAGGCATTTTATCTGCTCTCTAATGAACGGCATGCAGTAGCCTCCATCCCCCATTCAGCGATTATCAGGGCAATTAATGAAATTGCCGATGGGTCTGGCATGTACGGCATGGTAGGCGGCCAGGCGCAAGACCTGCTGTCCGAAAACGAAGAGCCTGATCCCGAAACCCTTTTCTTTATTCACAGATGTAAAACCGCTGCACTTATAACAGCTGCGGTAAAAACCGGCGGCATTTTGGCCTGCTGCAGTGATGAGCGGCTGGCCGGTCTGGCAAGCTACGGACAGAGTACGGGCCTCGCATTTCAGGTCATTGATGATATACTGGATGTGGAGGGACAAACGGAAGTGTTGGGCAAAACAGCCGGCTCTGAC
Source organism: Nitrospirota bacterium (assembly GCA_963710375.1). Classification (GTDB taxonomy): domain Bacteria; phylum Nitrospirota; class Thermodesulfovibrionia; order Thermodesulfovibrionales; family Dissulfurispiraceae; genus JADFXI01. The sequence continues at coordinate 508,893 of CAVPZX010000002.1, read as the reverse complement.
GAGAAGAAAAAGAAGATGACCTATCCTAAACTTTATGGTATAGAAGAATCCAAAAGGAAGGCAAAAGGATTGATTGATGATGCGGTTGGGTCATTGACTGTTTTTGATGAAAAAGCTGACCCCTTGCGCGCTATTGCTCAGCTCATGCTTGAAAGGAAGAGTTGATATTAATAAATGGAAAGAATGCTCATAAAACATATAAAATCGCCGCTTGATCTGAAATCGCTGAAACAGGAAGAACTGCTTGCCCTTGCGGAGGAACTCCGCACCCTGATTATCGAAAGGGTATCCATTAATGGCGGACATCTGGCTTCTAACCTAGGAGTGGTTGAATTGACGATTGCGCTCCATTATGTCTTTAATTCCCCTGTTGATAAGATAATATGGGACGTCGGCCACCAGTCTTATTCTCATAAACTTTTGACCGGAAGGTACGAAGACTTTCCCACGATACGGAAATACAAGGGCATATCCGGGTTCCCGAGAATGGCCGAGAGTCCGCATGATGCGTTCGGCACTGGCCACAGTTCCACCTCCATATCAGCGGCGCTCGGAATCGCTGAAGCAAGGTGCAGGAAAGGCGAACACTTCAAGGTGATCGCTGTGATTGGTGATGGTGCTCTGACATCGGGCCTGGCTTTTGAGGGGCTTAACCAGGCAGGGCATTTGAAGAAAGACCTTATCGTGGTCCTGAATGACAATGAGATGTCGATTTCCCCAAATGTCGGTGCGCTTTCGAATTACCTGAATAGGGTATTGACCGGGGTATTCTATCAAAGGTTTAAAAAAGAGACCAAGGCCCTTCTGGAAGGGATCCCTCGGATCGGAGAGTCGGTCGCGAAAATTGCCCAACGGGCCGAAGGGAGCCTCAAAGGTTTTTTCCTTCCCGGCGGGCTGTTCGAGGACCTTGGGTTTAACTATTTGGGCCCGATTGACGGGCATGATGTCCCTCTCCTTATTGAGACATTCAGCAGGATCAGGAACGCTAGCGAGCCTATTCTCATCCATGTTGTTACCAAGAAAGGCAAGGGTTATAAATTTTCAGAGGATGACCCTTGTATTTTTCACGGTATCGGTCCCTTTGAGGTAGATACTGGGGTAACGCAGGCTGAAAAGGCATCCGCAGGAAGTGTTCAGGCGCATGACGGGTGTATAGCATTTTGTGATATCTTCGGCAATGCACTCACCGAGATAGCGACTGAGGATAAGGATATCGTTGCGGTCAGTGCGGCTATGAAGGAGGGTACCGGCCTTGCGGTCTTTGCAGAGAAGTTCCCCGATCGCTTCTACGATGTAGGCATCGCAGAACCCCACGCTGTGACGTTTGCGGCAGGGCTTGCGAGCCAGGGGCTCAAGCCTGTGGTGGCGATTTACTCCACATTCCTGCAACGGGCCTATGATGAGATAATTCACGATGTCTGCCTTCAGGACCTTCCGGTCGTGTTTGCCATTGATCGGGCCGGCATTGTGGGAGAGGATGGCGCAACCCATCAGGGATTGTTCGATATATCGTTCCTGCGGCATGTTCCCAATCTGATCGTAATGGCCCCTAAAGACAGTTATGAGATGAAAGAAATGCTTAAGCTCGCGTTAGCTCATAAGGGTCCGGCCGCATTGCGGTATCCAAGGGGGAAGGTCAGTCCTTATGCCAGTTTCGGTGTAGGGCACACTGTACTTGAAATGGGGAAATCGGAAATCATCGTTGATGGAAAAGACCTCGCCTTTATTGCAGTCGGCAATGCAGTGTATCCAGCGATGAAAGCTGCGGCAATGCTGAAAAAGGACGACATCGATGCTTGCGTAGTCAATGCCCGCTTTATTAAGCCGCTCGATGAGGAGGGGATAAGGGCGCTTTGTGGAAGGGCGAAACGGATAATCACAGTGGAGGAGAACCTTCTTGCAGGGGGCTTCGGCTCTGCGGTGCTTGAATATCTGAACCGTGAGGGTATCTCCGATGTGGCAGTACACCGGATCGGCATTGGTGATGAGTTCGTGGAGCACGGCTCTCAGGCGCAGTTAAGGAAACAATACGGTCTCGATGAAGATGGAATATACAGAGCTGCAACTGCTTTCCTGAAAACAGCCGGTCAACCTGTTGAATTAGGAACTCACCAATAAAATTATACCCTCCACTTCTCATGTCTTCATTATGTTTTCGGGGCGAACGCACTATATAGGTTAACGTATGAAAGAACGCCTTGATAATATTATTGTCGATAGGGGTCTCGCCTCAAGCCGCGAGCGGGCTCGGGCCCTGATCATGGAAGGCAAGGTGTTCGTGAGCGGGGTGCCTGTTACAAAAGCTGGCACGATGGTAGCCCCTGATGCTCCTGTGGAGGTAAGCGGCGGGGAAATCCCTTATGTCAGCCGGGGCGGCCTCAAACTTGAAGCGGCGCTCAAGTGTTTTAATATATCTCCGGTCGGCAAGATTGCAATGGATGTAGGCGCATCTACAGGAGGTTTTACCGACTGTCTGCTCCAGCACGGGGCGGCAAAAGTTTATTGCATCGACGTCGGCTATGGCCAGCTTGCGTGGAAACTGCGGCAGGACCCGAGAATCGTTATCATCGAGCGGGCAAATATCCGGTACCTTGAAAAAGAAAAAATTCCGGATTCTGTAGAGCTTGCTACTATTGATGTATCGTTTATTTCCCTTGTCAAAGTTGTGCCGAGGGTGCTGGAGTTCCTGCAGCCCGCAGGAGAGGTGATTGCCCTGATTAAACCTCAGTTCGAGGTGGGCAAAGGAGAAGTGGACAAGGGCGGCGTAATTAGAGATGCTGCCAAACGCGAGCGGGCTGTCAGCCAGGTGAAAGAGGCCATGCAATCTTTGGGTCTCAGGATAATCGGCGTAATGCAGTCGCCTGTGCAGGGGCAGAAGGGTAATATAGAATATCTGATTTATATGAGAGTATGATTTTTCATTGAGGTCATTCTCTCAGGAATAACCATTCCGCTTCATTCGATCTTCCCGATCCGCCGCGAATGACGACCGCCCTGAAACTCTGCGTTCAACCATGTGTCAACGATCTCTAACGCCAGAGACCCGCCTATCAGCCTGGCTCCAAGGGAGATGATGTTTGCGTCGTTGTGCTCTTTCGCAAGTCGCCCGGAGTCTGTATTCCAGCAGACCGCGCAACGGATCCCGCGTACTTTATTGGCGACTATCGCTTCACCATTTCCGCTGCCCCCTATGACAACGCCCGCGTCGTTCTCTCCTGCAGCGACGCTGATTGCCGCTGGTCTGATAAAGTCGGGATAGTCTACCGGCTGGTCACTGTCCGTACCGAAGTCTTTCACGGTGTAGCCTTTAGATCTGAGGTGGGCCAGAATCACTTTTTTCAGCTCGTACCCCGCATGATCCGAGGCCACGGCAATTGTTCTCGTTCTCTCATCCTGTCCGGCGAACATTATTTTTTATCCTGCATGCTGTTTTTTGTTAAATTATATTGGTCAAGAAGGGGGGTGTCAAGAAGTGGATGCAAATATTGGGACTAACCCGACTATTTTTCAAACTGACCCGCTTCGGAAGTTCATGCGTTGTTGTATAATGTGGCTATAATTGGTATATAATAACCGTTCGCATTTTCTGTATACACGGCGGTATAAGCCGGGCTGTTCAGAAGTGTTAGCAATAAGCGGAATATGGAAACAACCCCTGAATTTATAGGCAAAAAGACCTGGAATAAGGTGCTCAATTACATTGCCCTGAGTGATGAGCTGCCGCCATATTTGCTCATGGACAGAGATGTGGTGACTGAAAAGGTCTCACAAATCGGCAAGGGCATCAGGAACTCGAAAACTTTTTATGCGGTAAAGGCCAATCCCGACAAAGAAGTGCTCAAACTTATGAGCAGCCTTGGAACAGGATTTGAGATCGCCTCCGAAGGCGAACTTCAGATACTCGCCTCTCTGGGCGTGGGACCTGAGAGGATAATTACCAGTAATCCGGTAAAGACATTTAAATTTCTCGGTCAGGCCGTTGATTATGGCGTGCGTTACTTTGCCTTCGATTCTATTACAGAGGCCGACAAGCTTGCACGGTATGCGCCTGGCTGTAACGTCTACATAAGATTGTCTGTTCCGAATGAGGGGAGCGAGTGGCCCTTAAGCAAGAAGTTCGGCGTTGAAATGGATGAGGCGGCTGAACTGCTGGAATATGCAAAAGAAAAGGGGCTTAACCCTGTCGGCATTACTTTCCATGTCGGTTCCCAGTGCAATAATGTCTACAACTGGAACACCGCTGTTGACAAGGCATGGGATTTATGGGAAACCGCAGGGCAGAGCGGCATTAAATTAAGCTTGCTCAATATTGGCGGGGGATATCCTATCCGCTATACAAAGAGCGTGGTCGATATCAAAACCATAGAGAAAAAGGTAGATAAGGCCATTTACCAGAAATTCCCAAAGGACACTGAAATAATCATCGAACCTGGAAGGGCGGTAGTCGGTGATGCAGGGGTATTTGTATCCACCGTTATCGGAAAGACGAGACGGGGGGATGAGAACTGGCTTCATATTGATGTGGGAGTATTTAATGGCCTCATGGAAAGCATAGGCGGCATTAAATATACCTATGTTGTGGGCAGCAGGAGCGAGAGTAAAAAATGGACAATTGCAGGACCCAGTTGCGACAGCTTTGATGTAATCGACCGTGATGTGGAACTGCCTGAGCCTGAGACCGGCAACCGCATTCTGATACTCTCAAGCGGGGCTTACACCATATCCTATGCCTCTGAGTTTAACGGATTCTCTATTCCTAAAACGATACTGATATAAAAGCCGTGAAACGTGAATAGTGAATAGTGAAAAGGGAAAGGATGAAGACCAAAGAGACAGAGTGTTTTTCTGTTTTTACATTTCACTATTCACCATTCACTTTTCACGTTATTTAAGGAGGATAGCCTTATGATTAAATTTTTCGAGAAGGACCCATATGCTCCAATACAGTATGTATACGGCGTGGAGAAAGTATTGCACAAGAGCAAGAGCGACTTTCAGGAAATAATGGTCATTGAAAACCCCTATTTTGGGAAGGTCCTTGTCCTGGATGGTGTAGTACAGATAACCGAAAGGGACGAGTTCTTCTACCACGAGATGCTGGTGCATGTGCTCATGCATGCGCATCCCAACCCCAGGAATATCATTGTCATCGGCGGCGGTGACGGAGGAGCGGTAAGAGAGGTGCTGAAGCATGACTCGGTGGAAAAGGTTTATTTTATTGAGATTGATGAAGAGGTGATCAATATCTCCAGGCAATTTTTCCCTTCTGTCGCCTGCGGAGTTGATGACCGCAGGGTTGAGATAAAATGCATGGATGGAGCGGAATTTGTTAAGGGCAGGGATTCCGATATCGATGTGGTTATTGTTGATTCCACCGACATCATCGGGTTTGCAAAAAGCTTGTTTACTGTTGAGTTCTTCAAGTCTGTCAAAGATTGTCTCACCGATGAAGGCATGTTTGTAACCCTTTCAGAATCGCTCCATTTTCATAAGGACATTGTTATAGAAGTGCAGGAGGCCATGAGGCTTATTTTCCCCACAGTTGACCTTTACACTGCCACGCTCGCAACGTATGCCGGCAACTGGTGGACGTTTTCTGCTGCGTCAAAGAGACATGACATGAGGAGTATCAGAAGACCGTATACTATCGACACAAAATATTACAGTGATGAAATACACCAACAGGCATTTATGCCGCCCATAATGTATGAGAAACTGATGCAGAGAAAGTTGCAGTGGTAATTTACAGAAGTGAAAGGTTAGTCGTGAATCGTGAAACGCAAAGTAAAAGGCTTTTAAAAACAATGCTTTCCTGTCCTTACGTTTTACGACATTTTTTTGTTTTTTCTATTCACGCTTCACGATTCACGTTTCACGGCTTTGCCTTTTGCCTTAAACTTGACAGGTTCGAATATGAACTGTTAAATTATTAGCACTCAAGGTGTGAGAGTGCTAACGCTAGTGAGAGGTGCATGTCAGGATGATATTTGATATGCTTGATAAAAGAAGCAGGCAGGTCCTTCACGCTGTGGTCCAGAGTTATATAAATAATCCGGAACCGGTAGGGTCGCGTTTTGTCACTAAGAAATACGCCCTCGGATGCTCGCCTGCAACTATAAGGAATATCATGGCCGATCTAGAAGAATTCGGGTTTTTGAGCCAGCCTCATACCTCGGCCGGCAGGGTGCCTACGGACAAAGGATACCGGTTTTTTGTGGACTCCCTCCCGCATTCGGAAGTGTCCGTGAGCCAGAGTGAGATATCAAGGGAGTTTTCACGGCAGTTTACAAGGAAGCTGGAGGCAATAAAAGACGATGTGTCGGTGATGCTTTCAGAGGTGACTTCCACGCTTTCAATGCTCTCAAATTATGTGAGCATCGCGCTTCCTCCAAAACCGGAGAATACTACTTTTAACAGAATAGAATTGATCAAATACAAAAGCAATATCATCGTTGCCATACTGCTGACAGATGAGGGTGTTTTCAGGAACAGGATGCTGACCGTGCCGGAGGCTATTACCCAGGATGATCTGAACAGGATAGCGGATTATATAAACGGGGAATACGCGGGATGTACTCTTGAAGAAATAAAGAGAACACTCGTAAAGCGCATGAAATACGAAAAAGTCTTGTGGGACCGGCTGGTATCCAAAGCTATTGAAATCTGTGAGCAGGCACTGCACTTTGCAGAAGATGACGTCTTTGTTGCAGGCTTATATGACGTGATGGAACTCCCGGACTTTTCCGATATAGCGCATATTAAAGAACTGTCGAGGGCCATCAAGGACAAGCATATGATGCTGAAGCTGCTGGAGGAATTTTCCGATAGCGAAGGTGTCAAAGTGGTTATCGGGGACGAAAATCCGATCGAGGACCTCAAAGGGTTGAGTGTGGTTACAACGACATACAAGGAAGGGGACAGACCGATTGGTGTTATAGCCCTGATCGGTCCGAGACGGATGAATTATGCTAAAGCGATTTCTATGGTCGATATGGTCGCGCATTGTGTAAGCAGTACATTTGGTAGTTGAACATAATTAAGAATTACGAATTAGGAATTTTCGAAATAATAATAAAACTGTCCTTAATCTTTTAGTTCATAATTGGTATTTAGAGGTGGAGGTGGCGAAGATGGCCGAAAATAGGGAAGCGCTGGAACCTGCAGGTGCGCAGGATGAAAAGCCCTGCGAAGCTGGAGTTTCTGTTCAACTTGAGGACAAAACAATAAAAGAGATGGAATCGATACAGGCTGAACTCGAAGATATAAAAGGCAAATACCTTAGGCTCTATGCAGAGTTCGAGAATTACAAGAAAAAAGTCCAGAAGGACAGGGAGGAGTTTGCAAAGTATTCAAACGAAAGCCTTGCTTATGAGCTCTTGCCGGTCCTGGATAGCCTTGACATGGCGTTAAAACACGCCGCCGAAGGGGGGACTGAAACAGCAGACTCACTTGCGCAGGGAGTAGAGAACACCCTGAGGGAGATGAACAGGACACTTGAGAAGTTCGGCATTACGGCGATTGAGGCGCTTAACAAGCAGTTTGATCCCGCATACCACCATGCGATGTCGCAGATAGAACGGTCTGATTTGGAAAGTAATACGGTTACTGATGAGTTTAGGAAAGGGTACCTTTACAAAGACAAAGTATTACGTCCCTCGCTCGTCGCTGTGTCGAAGAAGAAATAACAAGTGAGAGTCACAAATTGAGGTTTAGGAGTTAATGGTTTTGACCATAATTATTATTTCGTAATTAATATATAATGAGGAGGATACAATGGGAAAGGCTATAGGTATAGATCTTGGTACAACAAATTCGGTGGTGTCGGTAGTGATGGGCGGGGAGCCGGTAGTGATTCCCAATCAGGAGGGGACTAGGACGACTCCTTCTGTAGTGGCATTTTCCGAAAAAGGGGAACGGCTTGTCGGCCAGATAGCAAAACGTCAATCCATTACCAATCCGGAAAATACTATTTTTTCGATCAAGAGGCTCATGGGTAGGAAGTACAATTCTCCCGAGGTTGAACATGCAAGGAAGAGACTTCCCTATAAAATAGTTGAAGCTGCAAACGGAGACGCACATGTTGACATCAGGGGCAAGCAGTACTCTCCGCCGGAGATTTCTGCCATGATCCTTCAGAAGCTTAAACAGGCGGCTGAGGATTACCTGGGGGAGACTGTTACCGAAGCGGTCATTACCGTGCCCGCATATTTTGACGACAGCCAGCGCCAGGCTACGAAAGATGCCGGACAGATTGCCGGACTCAATGTCTTAAGGATCATCAACGAGCCTACAGCAGCGGCTCTTGCTTACGGCCTCGAAAAGAAAAAAGAGGAAGAGGTGGCGGTTTATGACCTGGGCGGAGGAACATTCGATATCTCAATTCTCGGAATCGGGGAAGGCGTTATCGAGGTAAAGGCTACCAACGGCGATACATACCTGGGTGGGGATGATTTTGACCTGAGGATCATGGACTGGCTGGTTGATGAGTTTAAGAAAGAGCAGGGCATTGATCTGAGGAATGACAAAATGGCGCTCCAGAGGCTCAAGGAAGGAGCTGAGAGGGCCAAGATAGAGCTTTCAACCGCATCTGAGACAGAGATAAATCTTCCATTTATCACTGCCGATGCCACAGGGCCCAAGCACCTGCTGATGAAACTATCCAGGTCCAAATTAGATCAGCTTACCGGTGACCTTATCGATAAAACGATCGAACCCTTAAAAAAGGCGCTTGCAGATTCAAAATATTCACAAAGCGACATAGACGAAGTAATACTTGTCGGCGGACAGACAAGGACCCCAAAAGTGCAGCAGGTAGTGCAGAATTATTTTGGTAAGGAGCCGAACAGGTCTGTCAATCCTGATGAGGTGGTAGCCGTAGGCGCTGCTATCCAGGGCGCTGTTCTGAAAGGAGAGGTGAAGGACGTATTGCTCCTGGACGTGACGCCCCTTTCACTTGGCATAGAGACCCTCGGGGGTATTTTTACGAAGATCATAGATAGGAATACGACTATACCTACCAAGAAATCTCAAATCTTCTCGACCGCTTCTGACAGCCAGCCGGCAGTGACGATAAAAATTCATCAGGGAGAGCGTGAAATGGCTGCCGACAACAAACTCCTGGGTGTCTTCGAACTTGTGGGAATTCCACCTGCGCCACGGGGCTTGCCGCAGATAGAGGTCACGTTCGATATTGATGCTAACGGCATTTTGCATGTGTCTGCCAAGGACCTCGGCACCGGCAAAGAGCAGTCCATACGGATTACAGCATCCAGCGGCCTCTCGAAAGAAGAAGTGCAGAAGATGATGCGCGATGCAGAATCGCATGCAGATGAGGACAAAAAGAAAAAGGAACTTGTCGAAGTTAAGAACCAGGCTGACACGCTTGTCTATTCTGTCGAGAAATCGCTCAAGGAATATGGGGACAAGGTTTCAGAGTCTGAAAAGAAGGACATCGAGGCTGCCCTCGAGAAATGCAGGCGGGCAAAGGATGCAGGCACGAGCGTTTCTGATATACAGGCTGCCGTTGATGAGCTTACTAAGGCGTCCCACAAGATTGCTGAACATATATACAAGTCTGACCAGGGACAGCCGGGCAGCGGTCCCGAGTCGGATGGAGGGGGATCAAAGGCTAAATCACCTGAGGAAGAGGTCGTCGAAGCAGAGTTCGAGGACGTGGACAAGAATAAGAACAAATGAAGGATTATTATAAAGTCCTGGGAGTCAGCCGCGATGTCTCCCAGGAAGACATGAAGAAGGCGTTCAGACAGCTCGCACTGAAGCATCACCCTGATAGAAATCAGGGTGAAAAGGCGTCTGAAGAAAAATTTAAAGAGATAAACGAAGCGTATACCTGCCTCAGTGACCCCGAGAAACGCGCCCATTACGACCGGTACGGCACAACGGAAGGGCTTGGCGCGGGTGCAGGCCCTGGTTTCGGCGGTTTTGGCGCAGGAGCCCCATTCGGAGATATTTTTGAGGATATCTTTGATGACTTTTTCGGCACTTTTGGCGGATTTAAAAGGGCGAAGCCGACAAAAGGTTCAGACCTTCGCTACAATATGTCCCTAAGCCTTGAAGAATCCGCCTTCGGCACTGAAAAAACCATAAAGATTCCGCGATGGCAGTCTTGCGAAGTATGCAGCGGTTCCGGTGCAGAGCCGGGCAAGCCGCCTGTTACATGCTCCCAGTGCCAGGGTGCAGGGCAAATACGCTTTCAGCAGGGATTTTTCAGTGTTTCAAAGACCTGCGGCAAGTGTAACGGAACAGGCAGGCTCATTACCAATCCCTGCAAGAATTGCAATGGGAACGGGAAGATGAGGGTGCATAAAGAACTTTCAGTAAAAATCCCGGCTGGTGTTGATAACGGCTCACGCCTGAAACTGAGCGGCGAAGGAGACTTCGGCAGCTATGGCGGGCCTGCCGGCGATCTTTATATAGTCATAATGGTTGAGGAACATCCATTTTTCAAGCGCGAAGACATCAATGTTTATTGCCAGGTCCCGATTTCCTTTCCGAAGGCGGTTTTTGGCGGGGAAATCGAAGTTCCCACTCTGAGCGGTACTTCCAAGCTAAAGGTGCCTTCCGGAACTCAGTCAGGCAAGAGCTTCCATCTCAAGGGAAAAGGCATACCAAGGCTGGGAAGCCACCAGAGGGGAGACCAGATCATCAGCGTGTATGTTGATGTCCCGAAAAAACTTACACCCCGCCAGAAAGAACTGCTTGAGGAGTTTGCGAGCATAAGCGATGAGACGCACGAAGATGCAAAAGGGTTCAAGAGCAAGTTGAAAGACTTGTTTTCGGCATAGGATCCTTCAATGACCTTATTGAAGATCCTTGTTCTCGCTATAGTTCAGGGGGCTGCTGAGCTATTGCCGGTATCGAGTTCCGCTCATGTTATCATAGCGGAGAAGTTGTTGGGACTCGACCCAACGAGTCCCGAAATGACGCTTCTCCTTGTTATGCTTCATACCGGTACTATGTTTGCGGTAATCCTTTTTTTCTGGAATGCATGGAAAGAAAGTTTTTTTAGTTCAGGAAAAGTTTTCCGGGATTCAGTAAAGCTTATTGCAGCGGCTACATTACTGACGGCTATTGTCGGTTTATTACTGAAACACCTAATCGAGGTGTTCATATTAAGAGATGTTCCACATGCCGAGATTGAACTACTTTTCGGGAACTTGTTTCTGATTTCAGTTTCCCTTGCGGCAGTCGGAGTGTTAATTATTTTAGCCGGCTGGAAAAACCGTCATTTGCCCCGTGAGAACTCCACGTTGGGCTTGAAGGAAACTTGTTGGATAGGAGCAGTGCAGGGTATCTGTATGCCTTTTCGAGGGTTTTCGCGCTCAGGAGCAACCATATCCACAGGACTTCTTTTCGGAATCGCAAAAATAAGAGTAGAGGAGTTCAGCTTTGCTCTGGCTGTTGTTCTCACGCCGCCTGTGGTTGTCCGGGAGGTCTTGAGATTGCTGAAGGCACACCATGCATCTTCACTTAATGCGGCAAGCATGGCGGGTCTTTTTTATCCCAGTCTGCTGGGTATGGCACTAAGCTTTATTTCGGGAATTCTGGCCCTTCGCTGGCTTTCAAACTGGCTTGAGCGCGGTCGTTGGCATCTGTTCGGAATATATTGCATATGTGCTTCGGTCATGGTGTTTCTGCTTCATAGTACCGGTTTGTTATAAAGTCTAACAACAGCATGATTCCATTTGCCACAAAAAATAAGATTTTGATAGAAAAAGGCCGAAAATAGCCGAAAATTGCTAATATTCAAAGCTATTAAGCTTTATTCGTCTTTTTGAAGCCTTGCAACCTCTTCCGTTTTCACGTTATTATTAGCACTCAACGATGGTGAGTGCTAATAAACGGTTTAAACCGGTCAATACCTTTAACGGTTTTCTGTTAAAGATTGAAAATTATTTTAAAAGGAGGTTAGTTTGGTATGAAGATCAGGCCACTTAAGGACAGGGTAGTTATCAGGTACTCGGAGGAACAGGAAGAAAAAACAGCTGGCGGTATTTACGTTCCTGATGTTGCAAAGGAGAAACCGCAAAAGGGCACGGTGGAAGCGGTCGGTTCAGAAGTTAAGGAAGTAAAGGCCGGGAACCAGGTGCTTTTCGACAAGTACTCAGGATCGAAAATCAAAATCGACAACCTTGAGTATTTGATAGTAAAAGAAGAAGATCTTTTAGGAATAATTGAATAAAAAGAAAAAAAGGAGGACTGATTATTATGGCGGCAAAGCAACTTCTGTTTGACGAAGCGGCGAGACACACTATTTTAAAGGGCGTGACTATTCTCACCGATGCAGTAAAAGCGACCCTTGGCCCGAGGGGAAGGAATGTAATTATTGACAGGAAATTTGGTGCGCCAAATATAACAAAGGACGGCGTGACTGTTGCAAAAGAAATCGAACTTAAAGACCCGTATGAGAATATGGGTGCCCAACTCCTGAGAGAAGTAGCTTCCAAAACCTCTGATGTCGCAGGTGACGGGACTACAACCGCGACCGTTCTGGCCTATGCTATTTACAAAGAGGGCATGAGGCATGTGACCGCAGGCGCCAATTCCATTGACCTGAAAAGGGGGATTGACCTGGCAGTCGAAACAGTGGTCGCGGAGTTAAAAGCTATGAGCAGGCCTGTTGCCGAGAAAAAGGAAATTGCGCAGGTTGGCACTATCTCAGCAAATAATGATCCCTCGATCGGCGAATTGATTGCCGAGGCGATGGACAAGGTCGGCAAGGACGGGGTCATTACCGTTGAAGAAGCTAAAAGCATGGCGACAGCCCTTGATGTAGTTGAGGGAATGCAGTTTGACAGAGGATATATTTCTCCCTACTTTATCACCGATCCCGACAGGATGGAGTGCGTGCTTGACGACGTATTCATTCTGATTCACGACAAAAAGATTTCGATCATGAAAGACCTCCTTCCGATTCTTGAACAGATTGCAAAAATGGGCAAGCCGCTGCTTATCATTTCCGAGGAAGTCGAGGGCGAGGCGCTTGCGACCCTTGTGGTCAACAAGCTGCGCGGTACCCTCCAGGTTGCCGCAGTGAAGGCCCCTGGTTTCGGAGACAGGAGAAAGGCAATGCTCGAGGATGTTGCTGTTCTGACCGGAGGTACGGTCATTTCGGAGGATCTCGGACTAAAGCTCGAAAATGTCAAGATCAACGATTTGGGCAGAGCGCGCAAGATCACCATCGACAAAGAGAACACCACCATTGTCGAGGGAGCAGGTGATAATGCAAAGATTCAGGGCAGGGTAAAACAGATCAAGGCCCAGGTTGAAGAGACCACTTCTGATTACGACAAGGAAAAGCTTCAGGAGCGGCTTGCGAAACTGGTAGGCGGCGTCGCGGTCATTAATGTCGGGGCTGCAACCGAATCTGAAATGAAAGAGAAAAAGGCCAGAGTTGAGGACGCCCTCCATGCGACAAGGGCTGCTGTCGAGGAAGGTATCGTGCCCGGCGGCGGAGTTGCCCTTATCAGGTGCATCAAGGCGCTGGATAAGATGAAACTGGATCAGGACCAGCAGCTCGGCGTGAATATAATTAAAAAGGCGCTTGATGAGCCGATAAAGCAGATAATTCAGAATGCCGGCATCGAGAGTGCAATTATAGTCGAAAAGGTTAGGGCATCAAAAGACATTAATTTCGGGTATGATGCCTATAAAGAGGAGTACACCGATATGATTAAGGCCGGCATTATTGACCCGACAAAGGTAACCAGGTCGGCGCTTCAAAATGCTGCGTCCGTAGCTGGTTTGATGCTCACCACAGAAGTGATGATTACCGACATGCCTGAAGAGGAGAAGAAAATGCCTCAGATGCCGGGCGGCGGCGGTATGGAAGGGATGTACTAAAAAACAATAGTACCGTGGCACGTTTCCGGCTGCATGCTGCCGGTTCGGTCCACGGGATAACGGGGTGAAGTCGGGGGCGACCATAATAAGGTCGCCCCATTTTTCATTTTATGATTATTATCTGTTATTCTTAATAGGATGACCGTGAGACCTAACATCAAATTATTTCTTGCTGCATTTTTTCTTCTGCCTCTGATATATATAGGTTCGCAGCTTTTCATACCTTCTTACATTGGCAGTACACAACTGGAAGTGCAAATACCGGAGGGTGCAACCTACAAACAGGCCATTAACATTCTTTACAAGAACAACCTTATACGGGACAAAAATATCTTTATCATTATGGGCAGACTGACCGGCCTTGATCGGAAGATACGGTATGGATATTACTCATTCTGGGGCAAGATGAGCCCGTTTCAGGTGTTCAGGCACTTGGAAGAGGGAAAAATTATAGAATATGAGGTAACTATCGTTGAGGGAGATAGCCTGCATGAGATCGGTCCTAAACTTGCCGCAGCTAAAATCATGACGATCGACAAGTTTAATCAACTAGTCAGGGACAGGGACTTTCTTAAGCTCCAGGGAATTGATGCCCCTAGTATTGAAGGCTACCTCTTTCCTCAGACATACAAAATCCCGAAAGGGGTGAATCCGAAAATAGTGCTGAAAGATATGGTCTCTTTGTTCAATGCAGCATATACGGACGAGCTGCGGAAGCGGGCGAAAGAAATCGGCTGGAGCGAAAACAGGGTCTTGACCCTTGCTTCCATTATAGAGAAAGAGGCGGTAACCGACCAGGAACGGCCGATCATTTCTGCCGTATACCATAACCGCATCAAGCAGGGCATGCCCCTGCAGTCAGATCCGACTGCAATTTACGGTGTAAAAAGCAGCAAACATAAAATAACAAGAAATGACCTCAAAAAGAAGACCGATTACAATACATATGTAATTAAAGGGCTGCCTCCAGGACCGATAGCATCCCCTGGAATAAAATCTATAATCGCGGCGTTGAACCCGGCAAAAGTTCCTTACCTGTATTTTGTGTCTCAAAATAACGGCACTCACTACTTCTCAAAAACACTGGCCGAGCATAATGCTGCAATCAGGAGAATACGGTCAGGCATGGGCTCCCCGGAAACAGAATCAGGGGAACTTTCCTCTGGAGTGAGGACAGAAAGGATGAGTAAGAATGTCGGCAATTAATAGAAAAAAGACTAGAAAAATATATGTCGGAAACGTTGCAGTAGGCGGTGGAGAGCCCATTTCTGTTCAGTCAATGACAAAAACCGATACCCGCGATGTGAAGGCAACGGTTGAACAGATACGGTATCTGGAGTCGGTGGGATGTGAGATTATAAGGCTGGCTGTTCCTGATATGGATGCGGCCCACGCCCTGGGTCTAATTAAGAAGGATGTCACTATCCCTATTATCGCTGATATACATTTCGATTGGAGATTAGCCCTTGAAACCCTGGCACAGGGAGTGGACGGCCTTAGACTTAACCCTGGCAATATAGGAGCACCCTGGAAGATAAAAGAGGTTGTGCTTGCTGCAGCAGAACGCTCTGTGCCGATAAGGATAGGTGTCAATGCAGGTTCTCTGGATAAAACAGTGCTTGAGAAATACGGACATCCGACCCCTGAGGCACTGGTAGAGAGCGCCGAGAACCATATCAAAATCCTTGAGGACTTGAATTTTCAGAATATCAAGGTATCGCTCAAGGCCTCGAATGTGACAAAGACAGTCGAGGCGTACCGCATGTTTTCGGAAAAATATGATTACCCGCTCCATGTAGGCATTTCAGAGGCAGGCCCACCCTTTAGCGGGATTATCAAGAGTGCCGTAGGCGTCGGCATACTGTTAGCCCAGGGCATAGGTGATACGGTGAGAATTTCACTGACTGCGGAATCGGCCGAAGAGATCAGGGTTGCATATGAAATTCTAAAATCTCTTGGTTTGCGGCGCCGGGGCCCGGAAATAATTTCGTGTCCAACCTGCGGAAGGTGTTGTATCGATTTAAAGCCTCTTGCCCAAAAAGTGGAGGATGCACTTAAGGACATTAAGGAGCCGATCTGTGTCGCTGTCATGGGCTGTGTAGTTAACGGGCCAGGTGAAGCGAGGGAAGCTGATTTCGGCATTGCTGGGGGCAAAGGCATGGGCCTTGTCTTTAAAAATGGGGAAGTAGTGGGTCAGGTCAAAGAAGAGGAGTTGCTTGAAGCGCTGATGAAATTGATTAATGAGGCTTCCAACAAGTAAATTGATAAATCTATTTTCTCCGTGATAGTATTGGCCTAAGAGTATGTCGCCGGCGGTTTTTAAACTATCCAGCTACTCGTTCAATTTATGGGCAATTCCCGTTGCTTGTGTCGTGCTCATCCTCGCAGCGCTTTCCCTGAAATTCTTTTATCTAGGGCGCCTTGAGCGGACCAGCTTGACGTTCAACCTGCTGACATTCTTTGTGTTGATATGGCAGGTCTCAGCTCTTTTTGGGAGCAACTCAACTAATACAGACGTTGCTTTTTGGTGGGTAAAAGCAGCACATTTCGGCATCCCTTTTATTCCCGCAGCTCTTTATTTGTTTGTCATCACCGCATTGAACATCTATCAAAAGCACAAACGGCTTAATGCCCTAATATGGGTATTATCCTTGTTTTCTTCCATTCTCATGGTAGGTACGGACTTGGTCATCAATAGGGTAAAGCATTTTTCATGGGGGTATGAACCTCAGTTCACATCGTGGGGCATAATGTACTTGATCCCTTTCGGGATTGTCCTGGGGATTAGCTACCACGCACTTCTAGCGGCCTATAAGCGAGAAATATACAGCCACAAACAACGTCTTCGTATCAGGTCATTTCTCGTTGCCTTTGGTATCGGAGGATTGTCGGTCGTTGATTATTTCGTACACTTTGATATTGCCATATATCCCGCCGGCTACATTGCGGTATTGGTCTGCTTGGTCATACTCGATAGGGCCGTGGTAAAAAACCAACTTATTAATATCACCCCTACGTTTGCGGCGCAGGGTGTTCTTGATACGATGGATGAAGCCATGATAGCAATTGATGCAGAGGGTATTATCAGGCTGATCAATCGTGCGGCCACGGCGATGTTAGGGCGGTCGGAAGAGGACCTTCTCGGAAGGCCGTTTACAATGATTTTCGGCGAGGGTGCCCGACCGGTACTTGACGGCAGCGCATCATCCGATAGCGTACGAAGTTACGAATTATCTTATATGCAACCTGACTATGTCCCCCAAATCCTCAGCATATCTGCATCGTCGATGAAAAACAACAGCGGGAGCATTATGGCCACCGTTTGTACGGTCAGGAACATTACTGATAGCAAACGGACAATGGAAGAGCTTCAGAAACTTTCACAAGCATTACGGCAAAGTGCATCTGCTGTTACCATAACAGACACGGAGGGCAGAATAGAATTTGTGAACCCGCAGGCTGAAAAAGTTACGGGATATTCGGCAAGCGAGGTTTTAGGGCAACACCCAATGATGTTCAAATCCGGAACTCACCCCGATGAGTTTTACAATTCCATATTCGAGACCTTGAGGTCAGGGCACGAGTGGGTCGGCGAGATATGCAACAGGAACAAAAAAGGTGAGTTATACTGGGAGCACTCCTCTATAGCTCCTGTATTGAACCAAGAGGGTAAAATCACTCATTACATCCTGGTCAATGAAGATATAACTGAGCGAAAACAGATTGAAGAGGCTCTCAAGAAGGCGAAGACGGCTGCGGAAGCGGCGAATGTGGCAAAGAGCGAGTTTCTGGCAAACATGAGCCACGAAATCCGCACCCCATTGAACGGCATCGTTGGGATGACCGGTTTGCTTTTTGACACGGGGCTTTCTGAGGAGCAGAGGAACTATGCCGAGATGCTGCGCTCAAGCGGCGAGTTGTTGCTGGGCCTGATCAACGACATCCTTGACTTCTCCAAGATAGAGGCAGGCAAACTGGAGATAGAGACAATAGAGTTTGATCTGAGAAACACGCTTGAAGAGACTGCTGAGTTTATGGCCTTGAGGGCCTATGAAAAGGGTCTTGAGTTAATATGCCGGATAGACCCTGGCGTCCACACATTCCTTATAGGCGACCCTGGCCGGCTTCGCCAGGTATTAGTGAACCTGATAGGGAATGCCATCAAGTTCACCTCAGTGGGCGAGGTGGTTATCGAAGCAGTGACGGAATATGAGAGAGACGGTCAAATTACGGTGCGCTTCAATATAAGGGATACGGGCATTGGGATACCACAGGACAAAGTACCTTTATTGTTTGACAGTTTCCAGCAGGTTGATGCCTCGACATCGAGGAAGTTTGGAGGCAGCGGCCTTGGGTTGGCAATATCGAAACGTCTGGTTGAGCTAATGAACGGCAGGATAGGGGTTGAAAGCATAGAAGGGAAGGGTTCCAACTTCTGGTTTACAGCAGTGTTCGATAAGGGGAGTCAGCCGGACAGGGGAGAAATGCCTCCATTTGCCGATATCAGCGGGGTGAGGATACTGTCGGTAGACGACAATGCGGTGAACCGCATCGTAATTGCAGAGCAGATGAAGTCGTGGGGAGTGCGCCATGCAGAGGCCGGGGGAGCTTTAAAGGCAATGGAGATGCTCCATGCCGCTCAAGCTGAAGGGGACCCTTTTAGGGTTGTAGTTACTGATATGCAAATGCCTGGCATGGATGGCGAAGCCCTTGCCAGGGCCATCAAGGCAGACCCAGTTTTGAGGGATACTTTGCTGATTATGCTGACATCCAGTGGAGTGAGGGGAGATTCAAAGAGGCTTGCGAGCCTTGGATTTTCCGCATATCTAACCAAACCTGTAAGGATGTTCCAGCTGCACGACTGCATAGCCGCAGTCCTTGGCGGGAGCAGTCTGCATGAAAAGGCCCAGGAAGCCGCCATTATTACGAAGCATTGGCTTCGTGAGGCATCCAGGCAGAATGCGCGCATTCTACTGGTGGAGGATAACAGAGTGAATAGACTGGTGGCAGAGGGCATTCTGGGGAAATTGGGGTTCAGTGCTGACACCGCTGACAATGGCCAGCAGGCGATCAATATGATGGAAGCTGCTTCTTACGACATAGTCTTCATGGATGTTCAGATGCCTGTTATGGATGGGTATCAGGCTACCATGGCTATCCGGAGTGGCAAGACAAAGGCAGCGAATCCAAATGTTCCAATTATTGCAATGACAGCCCATGCCATGACGGGTGACAGGGAGAAATGCCTGCAAGAGGGCATGGACGATTATATCTCAAAGCCAATCTCGCCGAAGAAGTTGTCCAAGGTGCTCGAAAAGTGGCTGCCACACGCTGAGCATCGGGCAAAGATGACGTGAAGCTGAGATGTATCAATGTGCAAGTTGTTTATTCGCAGACCCTTGAGGCCTGAGAACCGCAATTGAGAGCTTATAAAACAATTCAATGAGAGATGGCAAAAACGGCGTAAATAATATTAAATAGAATGATGTTTAGCGTCTTTTATCAATAATCTTCATATGACTACACTGGATTTTTTGAGGGATATCAAAATTCACCAGAATAAAAAGGGTTACCGTTTTTCGGTTGATGCCTTGCTGCTCGCTTCTTTTTCCGAACGGCCCGCAGCAAAGAACATCGCTGACTTCGGAACAGGTTCCGGCATTATTGGCTTGCTCCTTGCCATGAAATGCCCGGGAGCAAAGGTCAAACTGATCGAATTGCAGGAGAGCCTTGCCAGGCTTGCAGAGAGAAATATTGCATTGAACAGGCTTGAGGAGCGGGTCGGGGTGATCAGAATGGATATAAGGTCGCTGTCCTCTGGCAACGGATTCGGCTCCTCCGCGCTACATCCCTCGTCCTTCGATCTTGTTGTCTCAAACCCGCCATACAGAAGGATAAACTCAGGGTTGATCAATCCCGATGATGAAAAGGCAATCGCCAGGCATGAAATACTGCTTTCCCTGGAGGACTTGGTAAAGGCAGGCTCGGTCCTATTGAAGCATCACGGAAGGCTGTGCGTCATTCATTTGCCGGAGCGGTTGGCCGAGATTATAAGTGTTATGAGGGACAACGGGCTGGAAGTAAAACGGGTCAGGTGCGTTCATTCCACTGCTTCCTCTGATGCAAAGATGCTTCTTATTGATGCGGCCAGGGGAGCCAGAGCTGGAATGAAAATAGAAAAACCCCTTATTATCTATAATGAAGACGGCAGTTATACTGATGAGATGCAAAGCTACTACAGCGGCAGCTTGTGAATGATATCGTCATTGCCGGCAGGTCTGTTTGTTCTGCAATGGCTGGTAGTGGGCCAGTTTGTTTTTGCTCTGTATCACCTGGGTTATCAGTAAAGGGCGAGTAACGCCGAGCCCACATATACAGAAATGGCGACCACAGATAATGCTCAATACAGGCCAGTGATTGAATTGAACGGCTAATTGATACAGAGCAAAAACAAACTGGCCCACTACCCAATGGCTCAATTTGTTGACTTTGCTCCCGCATTCCATTAAGTTAGTTATATGTCTTTGTATATCCTTAAACGCCTTGCGTCGATGGTACCCCTTATTTTCGGGATTACGCTCATCACCTTTATTGTCATACATCTTGCGCCGGGAGGCCCTGTGGAGGTTGAAGCCCAGATGTCCCTCAAGTCATCTGCTGAGGCTAGAGAGAATCTCAAGAAACTTTACGGTCTCGACAAGCCTCTGCATGTGCAGTATATTGAATGGCTCAAGAGGTTTGTGAAACTGGACTTCGGAACGTCTTTTGTTGACGGTAAAAAGGTCGCTGATAAAATAGGCGAACGGATTCCGGTTACGCTGAAAATCAATATTCTTTCTTTAATTCTTATCATGATCATAGCAATTCCTGTAGGTATTCTGTCAGCTGTGAAACAGTACTCTCTTTTTGACAAATTGACAACACTATTTGTGTTCTTGGGCTTCTCAACGCCGGCTTTCTGGCTTGCCTTGATCATGATGATCGTTTTCGGAGTTACCCTTGGATTGCTCCCTATCTCAGGTATTCAGAGCATCGATGTATCCGGTATGAGTTTTCTTGAGAGGGTAATTGACCAGGCAAGACATCTGATTCTCCCGGTGTTGTTAAGCGCATTTGGGGGTATTGCAGGCTTCAGCAGATACAGCCGGTCGAGCATGCTTGAGGTGATCAGGCAAGACTATATAAGGACAGCTCGTGCTAAGGGCCTGAAGGAGTCAGAAATTATAATTACCCATGCTCTCCGCAATGCCCTTATGCCTATTGTAACGATCCTTGGGCTTGCTGTGCCGGGGCTTATCGGAGGTTCGGTGATCTTTGAAAGCATCTTTGCTATTCCGGGCATGGGACAGTTATTTTGGATGTCCACTATGTCAAGGGATTACCCTACGATAATGGGCATACTTGTCATTGGCGCCATATTGACGCTGATCGGTAATCTGATTGCCGATATATCTTATGCACTTGTAGACCCCAGAATACGGGTGAGGGAATGATACAGATAGTGTGGAGACGATTCAGGGAAAACCCTCTGTCAGTTACAGGACTGATCATTATATTGATACTGGCAACGGTTGCACTGTTTGCACCGCTTATCGCGCCATACGGACCTGCAACGATCAATGTATATAATGTTCTCTCACCTCCGAATAGCGCGCATCTTTTAGGTACTGACGACCTGGGAAGGGATGTTTTGTCCCGAATTATATGGGGGAGCCGCGCTTCCCTTAAGGTCGGTTTTATTGCCGTGGGCATCGCGATAACCATAGGAACGGTTCTCGGCTCAATAGCAGGGTTCTACGGGGGCACGATAGATTCTCTGCTGATGCGGTTTGTCGACATAATGCTTGCCTTCCCCACATTCTTCCTGATCCTTGCGGTCATCGCGATTGTGGAGCCTAGCATATCCACTATAATGATTATTATAGGCCTTACCGGCTGGATGGATGTTGCACGTCTTGTAAGGGCCGAATTCTTGACACTCAAAGAGCGCGACTTTGTCTCGGCTGCCAGGGCTATCGGCGCGAGCGATTTCCGTATTATCTTCAGGCATATTATCCCGAATGCCCTTTCTCCCGTGTTTGTTGCTGCAACGTTCGGCATAGCAGGGGCGATCCTGACGGAATCCGGCCTCTCTTTCCTCGGCCTGGGTGTGCAGCCGCCTGAACCGAGCTGGGGGAATATCCTTACGTCCGGCAAGGACTATATCACTGTTGCGTGGTGGCTTTCGCTATTCCCCGGCCTTGCCATTCTCATTACCGTGCTCAGTTATAATCTTGTCGGCGAGGGGTTGCGCGATGCACTCGATCCGCGCCTGTGGCAAAATGAAAAGTGAAAAAGTACTTAACATCCTGTCCTGATCCTGAACGTGCCGGCAATAATATAAAAGCCTTCCTCTCTCAAAACCCGGGGTATGAGGGGAAACTGAAGCATAACTTGTCCCGGGCAGCCATGTTGTTTTCATTTAGCCAGTTCCTTGCAAATTACTCCATACAGTACCCGGATGCATTATTCCATGCACTCAAGAATCTGGACGAATCTTTTGAAAAGTCATATCTCCAGAATGAACTAAGAAGCATATTAGGCGACTGTGCGTCGATAGATGACGGCATGAGCGCAGTGCGGCGCTTCCGAAAGCAGAAGTTTCTTATTATTACCCTTAAGGATATTCTAAAGCTTGCTGATCTCCAATCATTGATGCTCGATATGAGCAATCTTGCTGATGTGGTATTGGATGAGTCCCTGATTTTTGTAGAGCCTTTTATTGCAAAACGGTACGGAAGTCCGGGGAGCAACACATTAGCTGTAATAGGACTTGGTAAGCTGGGCGCACAAGAACTTAATTACAGCTCCGATGTTGACATCATATTCGTCTACAGGGATGAAGGAGAAACAGCCGGGATTACTTCAGTTCAGGGTGTCACGATAAACAAGATTACCGCGCTTGAATATTACTCGAAACTTGTGGAAGATTATACGCGCTTTCTTTCCGCCAATACAGGCGATGGTTTTGTGTACCGTATCGATTTACGGCTAAGGCCGCAGGGGCAGCGCGGCAGCCTTGCGCTATCGTTAAGGGAGCATGAGGAGTATTACGAGTCCTGGGGACAACTATGGGAGAGGGCAGCGCTTCTCAGGGCCCGTGTTGTGGCTGGAGACCAGGCCCTGGGAAAGGAATTCCTCGAGATGATACGGCCTTTTGTATACAGGAAATATCTCGGCTTTGATGCAATTGACGAAATAAGACGCATGAAGTCCCAGGTGGAACAGATAAAATCCGGGAAAAGGTCCCCCAAAAGTCACGCGACTTTAGGGGGTTCCACGCTGAGCAGTGACATAAAGAGGGGCTACGGAGGCATACGGGAAATAGAGTTTTTCATACAAATATTCCAACTTATTTACGGCGGGAAGGAAGTGCTGATCAGGGAGAGGAGCACTTTCCGTACCCTTCACCGTCTCTTGCAGAAGGGGCTTATAGGCTACGAGGATTTTCACCATCTGTTTGAGAACTATATTTTTCTGAGGACGCTCGAGCACCGTCTCCAGCAGATGAACGATATCCAAACCCACACAGTCCCTGCAGGTGAACACGAGGTTGACAGCCTCGGCAAACGGATGGGCTTTGGCAGCGGGAAAGCCTTCCTGGAAGAGATGACAAAGAGAAGGCATAAGGTGCGATCAATATACGATTCACTGCTTTTCGTGGGAGACGCTTCCGGGTCGCCGTATCTTGGCATCCTGAGCGCTGAGTTCTGGGATATGGATATGCCTGATGAGCATCTTCTGACGGAAGAGCTCTCAAAGAGAGGAATAAAGGATGCCAAGAGGGCAATACATTATTTAATGAAGATCAGGAATACGGTCAATTCTTTTCAGACAATACGGGGTAGAAGGCTTCTCGAAGATCTTTTGCCCCGCTTCATTGAAGGGGCGCTGCAAAGCACTGACGCAGACCTTGCACTGCTTCATCTGGTAGATTTTGCGGCGCTTATGGCGAGAAAAGAATCATATCTGGAAACAATAGCCCAGCAGATGGAATTAATTTCGAGCCTCACTTTCATTTTCTCGCATAGCGAGTACCTCTCGAAAATACTTATGAGCAATACAGTGTACCTGGAATCTCTTGCAGAAGGCGGGGCAAGGAAAAAGAGGCTCACAAGTCTGAAAAAAGAATTGACGGTGCTTGCCGGACTGCACGGGACATATACGGCTGTACGTCTGTTTAAGAGGCTCGAAGAGGTCGGGCTCGGAATTCTTTTTTTGGACAGGCGGATGGATGTACTGGAGCTTATGAAATCGCTGAGCAAGGTTGCAGAGGCCATTATAGAACTGCTTGTACTGGAGCAGGACCATTCGTCACCATCACTTTCCGTAGTCAGTTATGGGAAGATGGGCGGGCGGGAAATTACATTTAATTCTGATCTGGATATAATATTTTTGACACGCGATGAGCCGTCGGCCGATGATATAAAAGCAGCAGAGCGTGTACTGAGATTTGCCATGTCTTACACAAAGGACGGCATGGCTTACAACATTGATACTCGCCTGCGTCCCGACGGAAATAAGGGGCCGCTCGTAAGCTCGCTGGATGGCCTGGCCGCTTACTATACGCACCACGCCTGGTTGTGGGAACTGCAGGCCCTGCTTAAGGCCCGACCCATTACCGGCGACAACTATATGAACAGGTCTTTTATGAGCATGAGAAGGGAAGTCTTGCTTGCCAGAGGCGGAGACATTACTGTATCGGAAATAAAAAAAATGCGTGAAAGGATCGTAAAGGAACTCTCAAGGGAATCGTTGGCTGAGGGAGCCTATGATATAAAGCGGGGGACGGGGGGGCTTGGTGAGCTTGAATTTATCGTTCAGTATCTGCAGATGAAACACTGCAGAAGTCACCCTGAACTTCTGGTGCAGAATACTATTGATGCGATACGACGCATCAATAGGGCAGGCATTTTGAAAGATAGCGATGCCACTATGCTCAGCGAAACGTATGTTTTTTACCGGAATATTGAAACGATGCTCCGACTGAGAAATGAGGGGACATTGAAAAGGAACGGCACCGTCCTGCAGGGGTTGGCCGATATCGTTGATTTAAGCAGTGAGGACATTCTGGAAACATTGAACCGGAGGAAGGCGCTGGTCAGCAGCATGTGGAAGAGCTTAGGGGAATGAAAAAAACGGCGCAATTCGGTATAATGAGAAACAATATAGAAATTCTACGCCATAATTAAAGACTACTTTTTTAGGTGGAGGTGTCATATGGGCGCATTGGTAGAGACAAAGGGTTCCGCAGATGCAATAAAGTCAGCAGTGGGCGAGGAGCTTTTGCAACTGGTTACATTTAATTTGGGCAGCGAGGAATATGCTGTGGCTATCCTCAAGGTGCAGGAGATTAACAGGATGAAGGAAATTACACGGGTGCCGAACTCCCCGCCTTATGTGGAGGGCGTTATTAACCTGAGGGGCAAGGTGATACCTGTTGTGAATCTCAGGAGGAAGTTCGGCCTGGAAAGTAAGGAGAACAACGAGCAGACACGGATAATGATTATGGATATACAGGGCATTACCATGGGTCTTGTTGTTGATTCAGTATCGGAAGTGCTGAGAATTCCTTCTACGACGGTTGAGCCTACCCCCCCGATGGCATCCAATATTGCCGCCGAGTTCATAAAAGGCATAGCCAAAGTGGAAGAACGCCTTATTATATTGCTGGATATGGACAGACTGCTTGGCAAGGTTGAAGAGGAGGAAATGGCAGCGGTCGCAACAAAAGCTATTGAAAATAAATAAACCAATCAATTAATAGAAAAAAGGGGGGACTCGATAGAGTCCCCCCTTTTTATTACTTTTGAAACTCTATTCTATATATCGTAGTAAAGGAAGAACTCATAAGGATGGGGCCTCAATCTGAGGGCATCTACTTCTTTGGATCTCTTGTAGCTGATCCATGTTTCAAGGGCATCATCGGTGAATACGTTCCCTTTCATCAGGTACTCATGGTCTTCCTCAAGATGGTTGAGTGCCTCTTCCAGACTTGCCGGCATGGTCGGCACTGAGGCAAGTTCCTCCGGGCCGAGTTCATAGATGTCCTTGTCAAGCGGCTCGCCAGGATGTATCTTGTTCTCGATCCCGTCAAGACCTGCCATCAGCATCGCGGCAAAGGCCAGGTAAGGATTGCACGATGGATCAGGGAACCGCACTTCCGCCCTCTTTGTCTTAGGGCTGGCTGAGTATGTGGGTATCCTTACACATGCCGAGCGGTTCCTCGCAGAATAGGCAAGGTTCACCGGAGCTTCAAACCCAGGTGTCAGTCTCTTGTATGAGTTAGTCGTCGGGTTGGTTAGGGCCGCCAGGGATTTCGCATGCTTCAGAACCCCGCCGATATAATAAATAGCGGTCTCGCTGAGCCCTGCGTAGCCGTTGCCGGCAAATACAGGCTTGCCGTTTTTCCATATGCTCTGATGGGTGTGCATCCCGGAACCGTTGTCCCCGAATATCGGCTTCGGCATAAAGGTCACTGTCTTGCCGTGCCTCTTGGCTACATTCTTGATTATATATTTAAAGAGCATCAGGTAGTCTGCCATCTTGACCAGGGACTCAAACCTCATGTCGATTTCAGCCTGTCCTGCTGTGGCGACTTCGTGGTGTTCCTTTTCTACATAGATGCCGCATTTCAGCATCTCAACCACCATCTCTGTCCTTAAATCCTCCTGGCTGTCCATCGGAGGCACTGGGAAATATCCCTCTTTGTGCCTCGGCTTGTAGCCCAGGTTGGGTTTCTCGTCGCGGCCTGAGTTCCAGATGCCCTCAACCGAATCAAGGAAATAATAACCGCTGTGAGAATTCTGGTCGAACATTATATCGTCAAAGATAAAAAATTCAGCCTCAGGGCCGAAATAAGCCGTGTCACCTATCCCTGTCGATTTGAGATACGCTTCCGCTTTCTGCGCAATGTACCTTGGGTCCCTTGTGTATGATTCTTTTGTGATCGGGTCTACAATGTTACAGATCAGGCTCAGCATGGGGCGCTCTGTAAAAGGGTCCATAATTGCGGTGGAGGGATCAGGAACGACTAGCATGTCAGAGGTGTGGATAGCCTGCCATCCCCTGATTGAAGAGCCGTCAAATCCAAGCCCCTCACTGAATACTTCCTCTTTTAACTCGCTGACCGGCGCTGCAAAGTGCTGCCAGAGACCTGGAAAATCAAGGAACTTGAAGTCCACCATCACTGCCTTGTTCTCCTCGGCCATCTTGATTACGTCTTTCGGTGTCATAAATCCTCCTTTATTTTATTAGGATAAGGTCAAGGCAGAGGTTGAGATTTGAAAGCTAAGACATCTTAAAAATTTTCAGTTCTTACCCTCAACCTTAACCTTTAGTTTATACTGCGGTTTCTCCGCGCTCTCCTGTTCTGATCCTTATAACGTCCTCTATCGAGTAGATAAATATCTTGCCGTCCCCGATCTTTCCCGTTTTAGCAGATTTTTCTATTACATCTACAACTTTGGTTGTGAGGTCGTCCGGGATGACGATTTCTAATTTTATTTTGGGTATGAAATCTACTACGTATTCCGCGCCTCTGTATAATTCGGTGTGCCCCTTTTGCCGGCCGAATCCCTTTACCTCAGTTACCGTCATGCCCTTGATGCCGATCTCATTCAGGGCATCTTTCACTTCATCGAGCTTGAACGGTTTTATTACCGCTTCGATCTTCTTCATATCTCACCTCCCGCAGATCTTCATACAGTTTGAAAAAATAGTTCATAAAATTTATATGCCCGCGTATTATAAACATTATATAGCTCTTCTGTTTCGGCTTTTATTTTATCGAGATCTATGGCCTCGTTTTTCAGCCACTCAAAAACCATAGCCTTTTGCACTTCGATATGGAACTGAAATGCGTAAGCATTTTTGCCGTACCTGAATGCCTGGTTCGGATAAAGAGCCGAACTTGCCAGTCTGACAGCACCCTTCGGTATATCGAATGTCTCGCCGTGCCAGTGGAAGACTTTGAATTTCCTCCAAATATCACCTTTCTGAGGATTAGTTGCAAGGCGCGCTATAAGATTGTCCCTGAGTCCCTCCTCGGTAATGTCGATATCGTACCAGCCTATCTCTGTTTCAGCTCCCTTATATACCCTTGACCCAAGAGCCTTTGCCATTATCTGAGCTCCGAGGCATACCCCGAGGACCCGTTTGTCCCGGGCGATAAAATCCCTTACAAGCCTTTCTTCTTTCTTGATATAGGGATAGATATCATCCTCGTTTACGCTCATGGGGCCACCCATCATCAGCAGGGTATCAAAATCAGCAGCGTCGGGGATATCTGCGCTCTTTGACAACTCAAGAACAGCATAGTTAATATTTTTTTCATTGAGGAAATCCCCAATAGTGCCCGGACCTTCCGTCTCTATATTCTTGCAGATTAGGACAGACATATGGGCCTTATGATAACAAGTGATGTAACAGAATTGCAATGCCTAAAAAACAGGGAGTTTGGCGATAAAAGGGACCTCCATCCTTTAGTCAGACAATCAGTTACACCAGGAAAAACAACCTCTTCAGACAGCTGCATCGCCTGTCTCGCCTGTCCTGATTCTGATTGCCTGTTCAAGGTTTGAAACAAAAATCTTGCCGTCACCTATCTTGCCGGTGTTGGCCGTTGTCTGTATTGTTGAAATCACCTTTTCGAGCATGGAATCAATAATCACGAGTTCTAATTTTACTTTCGGTACAAACGTAATTTCATATTCAGCGCCGCGGTAAAGTTCAACATGGCCCTTCTGCCTGCCAAATCCTTTCACCTCAGTAACAGTCATGCCTTGTATCCCGATGCCATGTAATGCATCCTTCACTTCATCAAGCTTGAACGGTTTGATAATCGCCTCTATTTTCTTCACGGTTTATCTCCTCTGTATTAAAGTTAAGGCTAAGGCCGAGGTTGAGGTTTACAGAACCTTGACCTCAGCCTGCATTTTATATGTTATATGCCCTTTCGCCATGCTGTGTTTCGTCAAGACCCGTAACTTCCTGCTCCAGATCGACCCTAATACCGATAAATGCTTTGATAATCGTGAAAATTATGAAGGTCGTGACCGCCGTGTAGGCAATGGTTACGCATACTGCTATTAGCTGGGTCATGAACTGTCCCGGGTTCCCGTAAAGTACACCCTTGCCTGCATCATTAATCGCAGGATCGGCCAAAATACCTGTAAGAAGTGCTCCAACTGTGCCGCCGACTGCATGAACTCCGAAGGCGTCGAGTGCATCATCGTAGCCTAATTTAGGTTTGAGGAATGCAACCGCTAAATATGGAATCACTCCTGCCGCTATACCGATAACAATTGATCCCGTTATATTCACAAAACCGGCAGCCGGGGTTATAGTGACGAGTCCCGCAACAGCGCCTGAGGCCAGACCGAGTACAGTAGGTTTTCCGGCATGTATCCACTCAGTCACCATCCAGGCAATTGTCGCCATGGCTGTTGCCGTATTGGTATTCATAAAGGCAGCCCCTGCAAGGCCGTTTGCCGCCAGGGCTGACCCTGCGTTAAATCCGAACCATCCGAACCAAAGAAGTCCTGCTCCGATTACTACAAATGGAAGATTGTTTGGCTTGTATGTCGGATCTTTTCTTTTTCCGAGCATTAGCGCACCAACAAGCCCTGCTACGCCGGCATTGATATGAACGACGGTTCCCCCTGCAAAATCAAGTGCGCCCAACTTAGCCAGGAAGCCGTTCCCCCACACCCAATGGGCTATAGGAAGATAGGTAAAGGTTAGCCAGAGTACGGAGAAGAGCACCCAGGCAGAGAACTTCATCCTTTCCACATATGAACCGCTTGCCAAAGCAACAGTAATAGCGGCAAAGGTGAGTTGGTAGGCCACGAATACGAACTCGGGTATTGTTTTGGCAAGGTCAGTGATACTATTTATTCCGACGTGCGAAAGAAACAGTTTCTCCGCGCTGCCGATGATGCCTTTTACATCGGTGCCGAATGCAAAGGTATAACCGTAAAGCACCCATAAAACGCTTACTATAGCGAATGTGGCAAAAGACATGGCCAGAGTGTTCAGGACATTTTTGCCTTTTGCCATGCCCCCATAGAACAGGGCCAGTCCAGGCAACGTCATAAGCATAACAAATGACGTTGCAACTATCATCCATGCCGTATCTCCGGTGTCAATTTTGGGCGCCGGTGCAGGTGCGGCAGCTTGTGCCGGTGAAACAGCTTGTGTTGCCGGCGCTTCTGCTCCGGGCAGTTTCTGATCTTCGGCATAAAGCAGACCCGCTGATAAAAAGAGCAGAGCCATTACCGCCAGTACTGCAAGTGTTATGCTCTTAATGTCTTTCATTAACTTCCTCCAACCCCTGGTATTTTGCAGACGAAGTCTGCTGTTTCTACATAGTTCGTTATTTTTATCTTGCTAAAACCATACCAGATAGTTAACCATATGATTCTATTGGGAAGTTATTAATTATCTGTCCTACATATTTGTAGCTACTACATATTTGTAGCGACAAATATGTCGCTACATCCAGCTGGTGGGTCAGTTTATTTTTGCTTGGAACTTGTGGGTGTCATGTTCGAACTGATCATAGATATATGTGCCGGGAGTGTTGTTTTCCGAATTAAGCCAGTCCAATTAGCAGCGTTTTAATCGCAATAATCAAACCCACCTTTTAATCTATTCGTTTTAAAATAACCGGATTAACAATTTAGGAAAGCGCCCGAGGCAGGGAGTTTCACATCTTGACGGAGGAGAATCTCCACAGCCCCGGACAAAAGGAGATTTATTGTCACTTTTTCTGATGGTTTGTATCAAGCAATTATTTGATCTTGGCAAGAAGTATCCCTTTCCGCGCCCGCCGACTTGTTTGCAATGCGGAAGCACGAGAATCTGGGGGCATGGTTTCAAAGATAAACTTTATGACGGCTACTCCTCGGCTTTGCCACTAAAGCGATATGTCTGTGCAGACTGCGGCTGTATTTACACATTGCGACCTTTTGGATACTGGCCTCGTTTCCAGGTTTCTGCGGTTGCAATTTTAAGCAGTGTTTCCCAGCGAATGCAAGATGGTATATGGCAGATGAATGGCCTGTTGAGCCGGCAACGCCGCCAGCACTGGCTTCGTGCCTTAAGCAGAAACATAAAAGCGCATCTTGGGATGGATTTTGGAGGTGATTATATTGAGGGATTCTATGAACTGGTGTATCGGGGCAGGATCCCGGTAGCGCGGGCAGGATAAAACGCAAATAGTTTCAAGTTATTAAGAATCCCCCCAAGAGTTGCGGTGACGCAGAGGAATTCGTTGTGGTAAATCTTCATCATCAATAACGAGGAGGTTTTTGATGACGGAAGAGATGAAGCAGCGGGTGGCGGTGTTCAGATTTGGAGTCATTGCTGATTTTGTAGGGGGCGGGCAGTTGGAACGGGGAGAGACGGAGCGCCTGATACGGGAGAAGTGCGCCCGGCGGTGGATAATACCAGGCAGTATGCGGACACGGATCGGAGAATCTACGATCAAGGAATGGATAGCCAGGTACAAACTTGCAGGCAACAAGCTTGAAGCATTATATCCTCAAGAGCGTTGTGATCGCGGCAAGACACGTGCGATTGATCCGGAGACGGCGCAGGGACTGATTGCGTTGAGGAAAGAGATGCCGGCGGTCTTATTGCCGACTCTCCTGCAAGAGGCACATGGCCGTAAGATTATATTGCCGGGAATGAAGGTAACATATTCGGCGCTTTATCGTTTGTTATTAGCGGAAGGACTTTTGCAAAAAGTTCCCGGTGATGGTGACCCGCAGGACCGCCGGAGATTCGAGGCAGAAAACCCAAATGACCTGTGGCAGTCTGACATCATGCATGGCCCATCTGTAACGGTTGAAGATAAACAACGCAAGGCCTACTTGCTGTGTTTTGTGGATGACATGAGCAGGCTGGTCTTGCACGCGGAGTTTTACCTGCACGAAAAACTGGAATGTTTCCTGGACTGTTTCAGAAAGGCGCTGCTGAAAAGAGGGGTCCCAAGGAAACTATACGTAGACAACGGCTCTGCTTTCAGGAGCCATCATCTTGAACATACCTGCGCCTCCTTGGGCATTGTGCTTATACACTCAAAACCTTATCAGCCTGAAGGTCGCGGCAAAGTAGAACGCATCTTTCGTACAGTGCGTGAACAACTGCTGAGTGTCCAGAAAGCAACGACTTTGGATGGGCTCAATGAATCACTCCGGCAATGGATTGAATCTTACAATGAAAAAATCCATAGCATCACGAAAGAAGAACCCTTCAAGAGATTCATTCGCAATATAGAGTGTGTACGACCGGCCCCTAAAAACCTCGAAGACCATTTCAGGAAAACGGCAAAACGAACAGTGGCAAAAGACAGGACCGTTGCGATAGAGGGCCGTTTGTATGAGGTCCCCGTCGGCCTCATCGGCAAACGGGTAACTCTCTTGTACCATAAACATGATCCTGCCCGGATGGAGATTACCCATGACGGTAAGACATATGGGTTTGCAGTCATGCTCGATGTAAACGTCAACTATCGTGTCAGAAGGGACAAAGGCACCAGGGGCAGGGATACTTTTGAAATCGGCGACGACTCTACTGGCCGGTACGATGGCGGAAAACTGTTCGGAAAAGACAATACAGAGGAGGGACAATCATGAGCAGGGAACACTACAGAGTATTCTTCGGTTTCAAAAAAGAACCCTTCTCGCCGGATATAAGAGTAGAAGACATGATGAAACATGCCGGTCTCGTTGGTGTAAAAGAGCGCTTCCTTTATGCTGTGAACCTTGGAGCCATAGCAATCATCACCGGCGACGTAGGCAGCGGTAAATCATCAGCATTGCGTTTTGCCTCCTCAACGCTGCACCCTTCGGAATATCGCGTGCTATATGTTACGGCCACATCAGGAACCATCGCAGAACTATATAAGCAGATATGCCATGCCCTGAACATAGAAGTGAAAGGCAGTCAAAAGCTATACTCAGCAGAATTATAAAAAGCTGTATTATGGAACTCGTCGATAAGAAAGAGAAACCCGTGCTTATCATAGACGAAGCATCACTTATACGCCTTGATGTCTTCTCGGAGCTGCATACATTGGTACAGTTCGAAGGAGATTCCAAATCCGTGCTGCCAGTAGTGCTTGCCGGACAGAATAATCTCATGGACAGTCTGATGTTCCGCCAATCAAGGCCTCTGGCATCACGTGTAGTAGCAAGGGGCCATATGGAATCTCTTAATGCCGAAGATATGGCTACCTATTTGCAGCACCATCAGAATATCGCCGGATGCAAAAAGAATCTGTTCTCGGAACAGGCTGTCACGGCAATACATCAGGGTTCAGGCGGACTGCTCAGGAGAGCCAACAATCTTGCCCGTGGGTCACTGGTGGCCGCCGCCGCAGAAAAATGTACGGCCGTATCCGCAGACCATGTTCGTGTCGCGTCAACAGAAATCATCTGATCTGTGCAGGGGGCAGAAATGCCCCCAATGGGTCAGGCTAAAACGAAAGGGTCAGAATAATCAGAAAAGTTAGGCCGGATTAATCCGAAAATCAACACGGGAGGCCCATCAAGGATGCAATGCACCTCAGCCTCCCGGCTGGCAATTATTCACAGTATTCACAGCTAACGATGTACTTCTTTAACCGTCCAGAGAACCCTCATTGTTCGAAATATCCCGCCTCATCCTAGTAGCGGTCATGTTCGTGGCCGGACCTTTCCTCCCTCTGATCATGCCTGCGTTCTTCCTTCTGGTCATGCTTGCGTTCCTCTCTCTGCCCGTGCCTTCCTGCCCTATTCCACTCCCCATAAGGGACGTGCCGCTCCCTGGCGAAGCGCTCCCGGTAATCCCTTGGGACAGCGATTACCGGCCCGGGGACAAAGCGACGCTTAATTACCACCCAAGGCCCGTTGTAAGCGAGTGCACGGTACCAGCGGTCCCCGCGCGGAGACCACCAGTAGCCGCCGTAGAAGAATACGTCGATGCCGGGCTGGGGCACGAAGTAGACCTGGGAGCCAGGGACCGCTACCACTTCAGGCGGGGCAGCGACAACTATAGCCGGGGGCCCGATGTTGATGCCGATCTGCACTCCAGCCAATGTCTCACTAGTCCCCACGAGGGCAAGCAGCGACCAAAGAAAAGCGGTCAATCCAAAAACTCCATACATGCTTCTTCTCATTTCTTCCTCCTTATAGTATGTGACAGATATCTCACATTTTATGTCTTGTTTAATTTATTGTATCAACTTTGCATAAATTTGCAACCACACAATTACCGTTATGCTTATTTGTCACCGGTACACAAGACGGAAGCAAAAGCTATTAAAGGATGGAAACATGGAGGAACTTAGGCGCGCTATTGTCAAATACCGCGCTGTTTCTTGAAAAAAATAGGTTATAATTCAAATAGGGGGGAAAATGAAAGTACATTATGATGATGAGGTTGACGCTATATATATCAAATTGGGGAACCAGAAGCCTGACGGAGTTATTGAGATTGCTGAGGGTGTTAATTTAGATACAACGTCTGAGAATAAGATAGTAGGCATAGAAATTCTCAATGCTTCAAAAAAAATGAACATCAAAACAATTCTCTCTTATGAACTTGAACTTGATAAAAAGTTGATGCAGAAAACCGCATAATCAATCGCTCCAAAAGAGGCGTTGCTATGAAGCTCAAGGTAATAGTTCATAAGCTCCTCCTTGATATGCTCCAAGAAGTAGGCGAGTAAGAAACCTTTAATTGGGCACAATTTGGACACAATGAGGGAAAACAGTTTGACAGGCAATATAAAAAATGTTTAAATTATAACACGTTGGGGCTGTAGCTCAGTTGGGAGAGCGCTTGAATGGCATTCAAGAGGTTGACGGTTCGATCCCGTTCAGCTCCACTCTGAATTTCAATAAGTTATTTTCGATGTCTTTTTCTTGGATGTAGACACTTTCAGGTCGCTTAAGACTTTCGTAATGACAGGTTCGATAGCAGGCAACTCTTTCTTTACAACTGACCATACCACTTTGTAATTTATCCCGAAATAGAAATGAGTAATCTTATCTCTCATCCTCGCCATGTCGGTCCAGGGAAGGTCCTTGTATTTCGCCCTTATCTCCTTAGGTATATTTTTAGATGCTTCTCCAATATTCTCAATCTTGAACGCAACAGCACTCCTGGTCTTATCATCGGCAAGAAAATCCTTGCGCTTCATTGTGCCGACAAACTGTTTTATGTGTTGTATTGCGTCATAGATATCCTGAATGAAGAATTTCCATTCTCTTGTCATATATAGACCACCTCTTTCAATATACCTTGCTTAAGTTCCGGACGAATCCCACTCTTTATAACTATATCGACCTTTTTTTTAAGAAGCCTTTGGAGATACCTTTCCATCTCGCTGAGCTTAAGGAGACCCGGAATATTTCTCTGCTCAAATTCAACGAGGATGTCAATATCGCTCCGACGTTTCTGCTCGCCGCGAACAAAGGAGCCGAAAATGCCGATCTCGCTGACCCGGTACTTCTGGACTACTTCAGCCTTGTGCTCTTTTAGGATCGCCTTAACTTGTTCTACACTTTTGACTGCCTGTTTCATGTTCCTATTGTATCAGTTTTGCCTAAGGGTCTGCGAATAAATAACTTGCACATTGATTCATCTCAGCTGTTGTGTTTAATACTACTCATTGCGATGTGATCAGCTTATCTTCGCTGAACCCACACAGCGAGCACTTGTACGTCCTGCGTAATCCGCCGAGGTCCCCGAACATTTGGTCTGGTTTGCTGTCAACTATTTGCCAACCTCGGACGATAATTCCTGGGACACCATACTTAATTGGGATATATATCATAAGTTCGATATGATGTCCCGGGGGCTCACATCTGACATTGAGCGGCAGATCATGTTCTGCCCCTTTCAACTAAAGAGAATACGTAGGTGATTTCGTGAGTTCGCGTAAGTTCTCAAAGTATCGGCGATGCGTTTGCCTCATAGCCTCTTTGCTCTCTGCTTCCAAAAGGACAACTTCACGCTCGACGCGTTGACGGTTAAGTTCAATTTCTATATCAAGTCGTGAATCATTAGCCTTCTGGCGCTCAGAATTTTTAAAGGTTTGCATTTTAACAATGTTCCCACTACTACAATCATATTGAATCAAGAAAATCATTAAGTCCTCCACTATCCTCTTCTAATTTTATTGCCTCTTATGTTGCCTCAATATTATGTATTATATAATCAAGAGTTGATATTAGGGCAACCTCTCAGATTTGAAAAAATAGAAAGCTTCTCATAGCGATTTTCTCTCGATGGAAAGCTCTGTAAAATTTTCAGCTTCCGCTTGATATCAGGGAGCTTTTTCGATCCTTTGTTTTGGGAAAGTGCGATTAAATGAAGTATAATTCAACTATATTTCCTCTTTTTGTGATAGGTATCACATATCAAAAAGGCTCAAATTTATTTATAATAGTGCATAAGACAGTAATGAGGGGGCTGCAAAATGAGTGTTGACAGCGTTAATAGTGCTGAGAGCGCTTTGAAGGCGTATGCAGATACACTGAGCGTGACGGCGAACAATGTAGCGAATGTCAATACTGCCAAGTTTAAGCCGACAGATGCAGTTATGAATGAAGGCGTGAACGGCGGTGTTTATGTCACATTAAGCCAGAGTAGTCAGGAAGGAACAGATATCGCAAAGGAAACGGTTGACGAGATCTCGACGGAAGAAGGATTTAAGGCAAATGTTACATCCCTTCAAGCTTCCGAGGAGATGACAAAAAAACTTATCGATATCGTAGCTTAATACTCCTATTGTTTTTTAATAAGAAGTTTTTTCTTGCCTTCGGGGAGCCGCTTCGAGCCTTCTCTAAGGGTGAGGCCCGATGCCCTGTCTTTAACTTTCATGAGGAAATCGAAAACCGCATCGGGCTCTGACTTGGACATTTCTCTCAGCGCCCAGCCTATCGCTTTTCTTATAAAGAACTCTTTTTCCTCTATCATCTTTTCTGCCACGCTGAAGAAAAGCTCACTGTCACCCTTGCCCTCTCTGAAAAGAAGCACCTGTGATATTAGGGCGGCCCTGTGCATCCAGAAGTTTTCAGATTTGCTCCACTTTTTCAGGTATTCATACGTCCTCCGGTCTTTTCTCAGGACTGCATCTACAAGGTGGTTTGCAATTCCGTCTACATGATCCCAGCCCGCAGACGCAGATAGCATATATTCGAGCATGGGCATTGATTCATAATCGAGATACTCGCTGTATTGTTCGAGTAGTTTTATGGCAAGGGTCTTCTCCTGATGGTATTCGGAATCCCAGAGTCTTTTGCCGAGTTCAAAAACCAATCCCCTGTCTATATCCCTGTTTGCCCTTTTAAAGTCCTTTGCCATCCTCGTTATGAAAGGCACGGTGACGCCGAAGAACTTATAAGGGCTCTTGAGGTAGGATTTTTCCTTAGCTGCCCTTTCAGGGTTTGAGTTCTTGTGCAGCGTTTTTCTGAATATGGCAATGTGCTTATTAATGTCTGCTGACGCATCCATGACAATTTTTCAACTATGTTGTTCTACTTGTGCCTGCTTGTATATTTATTCTTCTCAGAGAGCACATTGAACAGAGTGTTGGTCCGGGTTCCTATGGGAAAGTCGCATTCATCCGGCACCTCCTGGGGATTCTCGAATATATTGCCGATAACCTCAATGCTGCGTAAACTACGCAGAGGGATGTCCTTACCCACTCCGAAGCAGACGTATCGGTTGAGATAATGCACCATCGCTCTTTCATATGTGTCAGTAGCGGATTGATAGTTGATAATGTCCCCTTCAAATATCTCTTTGCCTGAGCGGTCATAGAGACCGGCGAACTGCATGAAAATAATCTCGCTTTCCATTCCAGGATCGTTTAAGCAGCGTTCATTCCACCATGTTCCGAAATCTATGTTGCCGGCTGGATTATACAGCATCTGCCGGTTTTTCTTGTCCCATGTCCTGAAGATTATTCTC
Source organism: Nitrospirota bacterium (assembly GCA_963710375.1). Classification (GTDB taxonomy): domain Bacteria; phylum Nitrospirota; class Thermodesulfovibrionia; order Thermodesulfovibrionales; family Dissulfurispiraceae; genus JADFXI01. The sequence goes on along the minus strand of CAVPZX010000002.1, from coordinate 471,024 downwards.
CGTTCCATTTCCAGTATGTCACCTCTTGTTCTCGTTTCCTCATATTATACAAAAAAAGACAAGAGTAGTCTGTGCTTGGCAGTGATTCGGTTCTCCCGAAAATGAAGCGTTGTATGTTTGCTTTCATTGTGATAATATCTTATCCATTAACGGGATGTGTTAAATTAATTCCCTTTTGAAATAAAATAGCGCAAAATGAGTATTCCGGGAATTTTTCATTGGAGGGAACATGCAAAAAGGAAATGGGAAAGTAGCCTTATTATCCGTATATCACAAGACAGGTATTGTTGAGTTTGCCAAATCATTAGTCGCTCTCGGCTGGAGTATACTGGCTTCAGGAGGGACTGCCAAAACATTATCTGAAGCGGGAATACCCGTTCAGGATGTGGCGTCACTCGTAGGTGGTCAGGCCATACTTGGTCATAGGGTTGTTACTCTGTCCAGGGAAGTACATGCCGGCTTGTTGGCCAGAGCAACCGAAGAAGATACAAGGGAAATGGAGCAGCTCGGCATTCCCAATATTGATCTCGTGTGTGTTGATTTGTACCCATTGCACGATGAAATCAAAAAGCCGGGAAGTACGATTGAATCAGTGATCGAAAAAACCGATATCGGTGGGCCGACGATGTTGCGTTCCGCAGCCAAGGGAAGGAGAATCGTTATCTGCGACCCGGCTGACAGACAATTCGTAATCGAATGGTTGAAAAAAGGTCAGCCGGATAAAGACAAAGTTATCACAATGCTTTGTGCAAAGGCAGAGTATATCGTTTCGGAATACTGCCTGGCCTCGGCAAGGTATCATAGCGCCGGTGAACTTGACGGCTTGGTTGGAACTAAAATGTTAACTTGTAAATACGGCGAGAACGGCTATCAAACGCCTGCCGGATTGTATAGCTGTGGGACGGACGATTCTTTGGCGATGGATAAGTTCAAACAGGTAGCCGGTGATTCACCAAGCTACAATAATCTCTGCGATATAGACCGGCTGCTGCAGACAGTCACTCATATTGCGGCAGCTTTTACATTCAACTTTACGGCGCTGCCTAATATTGCAGTTGCAGTAAAGCACGGCAATCCTTGCGGCGCATCAGTCGGGAAAAAAATAGACGATACTCTGAAAAAAATGATCATCGGTGATAAGAGGGCCATTTTTGGCGGTCTGGTGATGACGAATTTTCATATCGGCGCCAAGGAAGCGAAGATTTTGCTGACCTATGAGATGGATAAAGGGAAAAGACGACTTCTTGACGGCATCATAGCTCCCTCTTTCGATAAAGAGGCAGTGAAGATGCTTGAACGAAAAGGCGACAAATGCCGGTTTATATCTAATTTAGCCCTGGCGAATTTAGGGCAAAACAGTCTTGATCTTGCTCCCCGTTTCCGTTATGTGCGTGGCGGTTTCCTAAAACAGCCGAACTACTCATTCTTCCCTGATCTGAGTGCTGCGGAATTGGAGAAGATTGGTAATATAACTGGTCGCGACTATCCTAATATACTGCTGGCCTGGGCCATTGGATCGACCAGCAACAGCAATACGGTAACCCTTGTAAAGGGTGGATACCTTATTGGCAATGGCACCGGCCAGCAGGACAGGGTTGGTGGTTGCAAATTGGCCATAAGCAGAGCGAAAGATGCCGGACATGATACAAAAGGGGCCGTTGCATACAGCGACAGTTTTTTCCCCTTTACTGACGGGCCGCAAGTTCTTGCCAAGGCAGGTATAAAAACAATTTTTGCCTCCAGCGGGTCGGTTATGGACAAAGATGTCAAAGCTTTTTGCCTAAAAAAGAAGATATCTTTGGTTCTTATTGCTGACAAAGTCGGCCGCGGATTTTTCGGCCACTGAGCCCTGAGCTATTATTATGACTGATTTCAACAAATCGGCGTGGGCAGACAATTCATTTGCACAGAACTATCTGGACAAAGCCGATATCTATGTAATGGACCGCAGGCAAATGTTCTGGTTTGTTACGTCATTGGTTTCGCATTTTCGTCACGGCGTACAGGATATTAAATTGCTGGAACTGGGATCCGGAGATGGTGCCCTGACAGAGGAATTACTCAAAACCAATAATGACGTGTCCGCAACGCTGCTTGATGGCGGTGAGGGCATGATTAGGCAAGCGCGGGAAAGACTAAAGGGATACCGGAACACAACTTTCATTCAGGCAACCTTCCAGGACCTGTTGGGTGGTAAGATCACGCTGGAAACTTATGACTTCATTGTTTCTTCTATGGCGATTCACCACCTTGATATGGATGAAAAGGCTTCTCTCTTCCGCCTTATAGCGTCATGGCTTAAGCCCGGAGGTCATTTTGTCGATGTTGATGCCATACTTCCTCCATCAGAAGAACTTGAGCAATGGTATTTTGCAATTTGGAAAGATTGGCTTACCCGGATGATGGACCGGTATAATATTAAGGATGAAGTGCCTGACGACCCGATAAAGCGTTATAAAGACCCTTCAAGCATGAACAAACCAGATACCCTTGGAAATCAGTTGAGAGCTTTGGAATCAGCGGGATTTGTGGATGTGGACTGTTACTTTAAGAACGGTGCTTTTGCTGTATTCGGAGGCAAGAAACAATAGGCATGAAATATTAGGGCTCGCGAATAAATAACTTGAACATTGATGCATCTCAGATTTAGGCCATCTTTGCCCGATCCTCAGTCGCAAAATCCTCAACGTAGCTATGCTACGCCTGCGGTTTTGCTCAGTCGGATCAGCCAAATCTGACCCAAATCTGAGCGCCTGAATGCACAAGTTATTTATTCGCGAGCCCTTAAAAAATGACCCGAAGCACCTGGTCAATTTCTTTCAGGGTTTGTATTATTGCGGCGGCATCGGCTGGTCCCGTCCCGGAGATATCAGTATGCACAACCGCATCGTAAATTTCATCAAATGCCTTCTTGACATCCAGGTCGTTATCCATATGCTCCCCGAAGCTTTTTCTTATCGCCTGTGCTGCGCGGCTGCCGGTGTGGTGATGCGGGTGAGCCTTCTTCTCAAGGACATTGATGGTCCTTTTAAAGTGTCTGAGCTTTTCAGATGTCAGGAGCATTGCGCTATCTGAGTAATTAAGGGTCTGGCGGTAATGGCCGTATATAAGAAAGAAACGGATTTCAGCAGGAGTAAAGCCCGACGCCTGAAGGTCTTCTACGTAATGGATGTTGCCTTTGCTCTTCGACATTTTCTGACCGTTGACGTAAAGATGCCGGCAATGCATCCAGAACCGTGACATGGGCCTGAAGCGATACTTGGGAGAATGCCTTAATGATTCGAGTATGGCCAGGGTATAATCGTGGTGACGGTAGAGGTTATCAATGCCGCCGCAGTATAAAGACAGCGTTTCATGAAAATACCTGACGATCATGCTCGGGTCCTGGATGTTCCATGACGGTCTGCCCCTGCCGATTTTTGTGTCCCAGTAAACGCCTTCACCCTGTTTATGGCCGTGCCAAAGAATAAAATCTCCAAGGTTCCACTGAATGCCCGGATAGGTGTCCTTATGAAAACGTATTTTCTTCTTCGGCCATAGCGACATGTCGAGGCCGTAAAGCTTACCGAAACCAGGGAATGAAAGCGGATCAAAATAAACGCTCCCCTGGTGCCAGTATGCGGCATGTTGTTTGAGAAGCTGTTCTATTATTTCAACAGCCTCCTCGACGCTATCCGACGCCCTGGGGAGGTAATCTGGGATTTTTATGGAGAGGAGTCCCATTTCCTTTATAAATATCTTTATGTTCTTTCCGGTGAGCTGTTTAAGTGCGGCCCTCTGCCCTCCGGCTTCAGCAATTGCCTTGTCCTCGACATCGGTGAAATTCATGCCCCTCTGCACTGCATAGCCCAGATACTCCAGATACCGCAAAATGATGTCCTCGAATAAAAAGGTCCGGAAATTACCGATATGCGACTTCTGATAAACCGAAGGGCCGCAAGTGAACATGGTTACTCTTTTGCTGTGCCGCAACGTGAACGGTTCGAGCTTTTGCCCCATGGTATTAAACAGTTTCAGCATATTCTCTCCATTAATGTTCTAAAGTTATTCCCTTCCATAGTCCGTGGCGGAATCTATGTGCCATAAGTATACCCTGAATGACCATCGAAATGACCATCGCCGTCCAGACGCCCTTTGCTCCAAAGCCTAAACCCAGGGCAAGCAGATAGGCTAGGGGAAGTCTGATGACCCACATGGCAATGATAATTATACGCATTGTTCCCCTGGTGTCTCCAGCTCCCTGAAGGCCTCCTCCCAGAATGGAACTCAATGCCATGAAGGGCTCAGATACCATGTTAAATCTCAGGTATCTGACGGTTTCCTTAAGCACTGAAGGGTTGCTTGTAACTATTGATGCGAAGGTTTCGGCCCAGATGAAGATAATGATTGCCATTACACTGATGAGAGCAATTCCTGATGAAACTATTTTCCATCCCACTTCTTCCGCCCTGGCAGCGTTTTTTGCGCCCAGGTTCTGCCCCACTAGTACTGCTGCAGCCATATTTAGGGCATAGGCGGGTAGATAAATGATTGCCTCTATTCTGAGACCGTTGGTGAGAGCGGCAAGAGCGGTGATGCTAATGCTGCCCAGTCTTCCCAGTATGTTATATAGTAAAATGCTCCCGGCATTCCATGCGGCCTGAAGAAGCGCGGCCGGCCAGCTCAGACTGATTATTTTTTTGATAGTCTCGCCCGAGACTTCTGCCGGTGCTTTATAGATGGCCCGCCACCTGCTAAAGGCGAACAGGATGAAGTTTATAATCATCCCAGCGGTTACCGCGAGGGCTGTAGAAAGTGCGATGCCTATATATCCCATCTTTGGAAACGGAGGGATACCGAAGACAAGCACGAAATTTCCTATAATGTTTACGGCGCTTACCAGGAACATAGTGACCAGGACTTTTTTGACCTCTCCGCTTGCGCGAAACACGGCATTGGAAATAATGAGGATATAGTTGGGCCCGAGCGAAAGGGCAAAAATCCTGATGAAGCGTTCTGCAATGCTCCATATGTTTTCTGGAAACCCCGCAATAGCAACGATCTCGCGGGGGAATGCAAGGCCGGCTATCATTATCGCCAAAGCAGCCAGAATACCGAATATAAGCGACTGACGCGCTATTTTTACCGCACCGTCAAAATCACCTGCCCCTATGGAGCGTGCGAGCAGGGCAATAGTGGCTATGCTGACGGCGTTTGCAATGATAATATTCAGAAAGAATAGCTGGCTGACGAAACCGACAACCGCCTGTACCTCCGGGCCGATGAATCCGGCTACGTAAATATCGGTCATCCCTACTAAAAAGTTAAAGATCATGATAAGCAGCATAGGCCATGAAAGCTGCCATATGGAAAGCCACAAATTACCCGTGGTAATATTTATGCGCTCATCAAAAGACAAGATAACTCCTAAGTTGACAGCAAATTCTGAAATTTATGCTGAGGGCAGGTAAATGAAAAAGGTCGTTCCTTTACCGACCGTTGACTCGGCAAAAATATATCCCTGGTGATTTTTAACGGCGAAATAGCTCGCAGCCAGACTGAACCCTGTTGCCTTACTGCTCCCCAGCGCTTTTGTAGTGGAATAGATATCGAATATTTTGGGAAGGAGTTCTTTCTCGATGCCGGCGCCTTTATCGGCAATGGTTATTTTAACGTAATTTCCGTGTCTCAGGATGTCGGCGCTGTGAGGGTCGATAACAGTATTCTCTGCACTGATTGTGATGCGTCCCTTGTTGTTCATTGCATCGCGGGAGTTGACCACTATGTTATAGATCGCCTGGCCTATCTGATGCTCGCTTACCTTAACAAGCCAGAGGTCATCAGGAATAGCATATGTACATTCTACCTGAGAATCGCTCAGCGCAAATCTCACAGCCTCCCTTACAAGACCGCTGATAGAAAGAGTCTTTTTGGAGGATTCATCGCTTTTGGCAACAGTGTTCAACTGATAGGTCAGTTCCTCTGCACGAAGACAGGCGTCTTCCGCTCTGGTCAGCAGGGTAAACACAGGGTCTTCGGGTCTCAACGATGTTTTTGCCAGAGAAACATTGCCGAGTATGCCGGTCAGGAGATTGTTAAAATCATGAGAAAGGCCGCGTGCAAGAATTCCTATTGATTCGAGCCTTTTTGTCCTAAGCAGATCGCTTTCAATTTTTTTACGTCCGGTTATGTCCCTTACGATCTCGATACCCGCAACTATCCTGCCGTCAGCATCTTTAAGAGGGGAAGCGGTAGTTTCAAAATAGCGAAGTCCGCTACCGCCGGGATAGCACCGCTCAGCGTTATGGGCTCTGCCATCGGTAAACGCCATGTTTACAAGGCAGCCCTCACAAACATTGTCATTTGCGGCATATGCACTGTAACAATATTCGCCCACATGGTAGCCGAGGGAATTCTGGTGTACATGGTTCTGATAACTTACTATAAAATTCCTGTCGACAATGCAGATGCCGTCTCCAATAGCATCCAGCACAGCTTCGGATTTGGTTTTTTCATCTTCTATTCGGGAGAGTGACTCTTTAAGGGCCTTGTCAGAGCGCTGAGTCATGCCCATTTCACGCTGTATAAATATGTACAGCATCAAGGAAGTGATCCCGATAAAAAACCAGCCTTTAATGGTGCTTATTCTTATTACAGTCGGAACATCATTGAATAGTCTCGCTATTAACCCATCAGAGAACAGTATCCACAGGCAGCCTGCCAGAGCATAGACGCCGGCTATCTTTATTGCCGAGAGCTTCTTCAGTGGCATTTCTCCGGACAAGCCCATCAATGCTCCTCTAATACCAGTCAATGTCCAAAAAAGAACAAGCGCGCCCAGAGGGATTCGAACCCCCGGCCTGCGGATTCGTAGTCCGACGCTCTATCCAGCTGAGCTATGGGCGCAGGCCTTGTTCTTCAACTTCAAAAAAATATTTTAACACATTACTGTCACATGCTGTACCGAAAAAACAGATCATCTGCCAGAAAGTTTCGCGATGCATTCCTGCATATCAGGTGGCAGTGGACTTGAGAATTCAATATACCGGCCTGTAACAGGGTGGATGAAGCCAAGCAGTTCAGCATGTAGCATCTGACGGGGAAAGGTGACGCGGCTATGTTGTAAGACGACTGACGTTTTTCTGCCGTATGTTGTATCGCCCAGCACCGGATGTCCTATTGCGGCAAAATGGACCCTGATCTGGTGGGTTCTCCCAGTGCCCAATTTTGCCTCAATGAGCGTGGCAACGCCGAACCTCCTGGTTACCCTCCATCGGGTGACTGCCGCTTTCCCGCGATGAGTCCGCGTTGACATCTTCTTCCTGTCTGAAGTGGAACGTCCTATGCTCATAATAATTTCGCCGGAGTCTTCCCGGATATGGCCGTAGATGAGTGCACAATAGCGCCGATTTATTGTTCTATTTTTGAATTGATCGGTAAGGCTGTAATAGGCCTCATCATCGAGTGCAACTACCATAACGCCTGATGTGTCCTTGTCGAGACGGTGGACCACGCCCGGCCGCAAAGGTCCCCCAATGCTTGCCATCTTCTTGAAGCGGGATGCCAGCGCATTGAGCAATGTGCCTTGCTGGTGTCCGGCAGATGGATAAACCACCATCCCCGCCTGCTTGTTGACTACGACAAGGTGTCGATCGCTGTAAAGAATATCTATCGGTATAGGTTCAGGTGCGAGGACATCAGCAGCCGGTTCTGGGCGGACTATTTCTATAATATCATGCGGCTGCACCTTGTAACTTCGGCTTGCAATCGCATTGTTTACGAGCAGATTGCCCTCTTTAATAAGTATCTGTATTTGGGAGCGGGTGGTCCCTGTTTTGCCGGCTGCAAAAACATCGAGCCTCATTGAATGGTCTGACGGGGAAACTGTAATGATCTCCTTCATAGCCTTGCAAATATTATATCAGAGTGATAAAATCACAATTAAGTTATTGCAATGCCTGATAGAGAGTTATAACGTATATCACTCCAAGTACTTCAGTTCATTAATACTTGTCGATTTACAAGGAGGACGTTGTTGTGAAGCTCAACGAACTCACTATTTCTGATGTGAGGAAGCTGCTTGACAACCGGGAGATCACGCCCCGGGATGTCCTTGACGATACCTTTAAGCGCATCAGCGAGGTCGAAGACCGGGTCAGGGCCTTCATCACACTTACCAGTGATACTGCTTATGTAATGGCTGATGCGGCCGGAGAGGTAATTATGTCAGGTGAGGCATCCCTTCTTACCGGTGTTCCTGTTGCGGTCAAAGATAATATGTGCACCAGGGGAATACCTACTACCTGCGCATCGAAAATCCTCTATAATTTCATTCCCCCCTATGAAAGCACTGTTACGGGACGGCTGGCCGGGCAGAACTATGTACTGGTCGGCAAGACAAATCTAGATGAATTTGCTATGGGGTCTTCCACAGAGAATTCAAGTTTTCATACGACAAAAAACCCCTGGAATCTGGACTGTGTGCCTGGCGGGAGCAGCGGCGGCTCTGCTGCTGCGGTTGCCGCGGATGAATGTATTGCCGCACTCGGTTCCGACACTGGAGGCTCGATACGGCAGCCAGCCGCCCTGTGCGGTATAGTTGGACTGAAACCTACTTACGGCCGCGTGTCGAGGTACGGACTTGTCGCTTTTGCCTCATCGCTTGACCAGATAGGACCGATAACGAAGAATGTTGCGGATGCAGCCATGATGCTGAATAGCATAGGAGGACATGACCATTCTGATTCAACTTCGGCGCCGGTTGATATGCCTGATTTTGCCCTGGCACTGGGACAGGATATCAAGGGGATGAAGATCGGCATACCTAAGGAATACTTTGTCGAGGGAATGGATAAAGAAGTGGAGGATGCGGTACACGCGGCTATAAAAAAGATTGAGTCCATGGGGGCTTGTGTCGTTGAAGTCTCTCTTCCTCATACGGGTTATGCGATTGCAACGTATTATATACTTGCCACCTCTGAAGCCTCCTCAAACCTCGCGCGTTATGACGGCGTAAAGTACGGCTTCAGGGCCGGAGGAAAAGATCTGCTTGAGATGTACATGAACACGCGGGCGCAGGGGTTCGGCCCCGAGGTCAAAAGGCGGATAATGCTCGGCACTTATGCTTTGTCAGCCGGCTATTACGACGCATATTACAAGAAAGCGCAGCAGGTAAGAACATTAATAAAGCAGGATTTTGACAATGCCTTTACTCAGGCTGATGTAATCGTTACCCCAACATCGCCGAGCGCTGCATTCAGGATCGGTGAAAAAGCAACCGATCCGCTCCAGATGTATCTGTCCGATATTTTTACTATCTCGATAAATTTGGCAGGCGTTCCGGCTATGTCCATACCATGCGGTTTTACAACGGATAATTTGCCGATCGGTCTCCAGATAATCGGAAGGCATTTTGATGAAGAGGCCATTTTTAAAGTTGCCTATGCCTATGAGCAAAGTACAAATTGGCATACAAGGAGGCCGCAGCTATGATGTCAGACGCTGAACGCCTCACGCCGGACGCCCGAGGCCCGAGAGGGTGCAAGTATGAAGCGGTTATCGGGCTTGAAGTGCACGCCCAGCTGCTGACAGATACAAAGTTATTCTGCGGCTGTTCGACAAAATTCGGCGCCGAACCCAATACTCAGACATGCCCTGTCTGCATAGGCATGCCGGGCGTCCTGCCGGTGCTTAACCGGAGAGCGGTTGATTTTGCAATCAAAACCGGGCTTGCCATGAACTGCAGTATCGCCCCTTATAGCAGGTTTGCCAGAAAAAATTATTTCTATCCCGACCTGCCGAAAGGCTACCAGATTAGCCAGTACGAACTCCCGCTATGCATAGGCGGCTTTATAGAAATACTGGTTGACGGAGAGGTCAGGAGGATCGGGATCACGAGAATACATATGGAGGATGATGCAGGAAAAAATATCCATGAGGGAAAGGGAAATCACAGTTTCGTCGATTTGAACCGTGCCGGAGTCTCCCTCATGGAAATCGTTTCAGAGCCGGATATCAGAAGCCCCAAAGAAGCGGCCGAGTACATGAAAAAGGTAAGGAGCATTCTCAGGTATCTCGAAGTGTGTGACGGTAATATGGAAGAGGGTTCTCTCAGATGCGATGCCAATGTGTCTGTGCGCCCAGTCGGGCAGACGAAGTTCGGGGTCAAGGCGGAACTGAAAAATATGAATTCATTCAGATTTGTCGAAAGGGCGCTGGAATATGAGATAAGGCGCCAGACAAAAGTGCTGGAGGAAGGCGGTAATGTCCAGCAAGAGACTAGGCTCTGGGATGCAGGGGCGGGTATTACTCAGTCCATGAGGACAAAGGAAGAAGCCCATGATTACCGGTACTTTCCTGAGCCTGACCTTGTGCCTATGGCAATAGGCCGGGAAATAATTGATGCTGTCAAAGCCGGTCTTCCGGAATTGCCTGATGCAAAACGCCAAAGGTTTGCGGTCCGGTATGGCCTGCCCGAATACGACGCAGATCTCCTTACCTCGGAAAAGGCTGTTGCTGAATGGTATGAGCGTGCTGTCAGCGAGGGCGGGCAGCCCAAAACAGTGTCAAACTGGATGATGGGTGAAATGATGCGGATGCTTAATGAAGACGGTATATCAATCGAAGACTGTCCATTACAGCCAGGCCAGCTTGCCGGAATGCTCCGTCTTATCGAGAACGGAACGATAAGCGGGAAAATAGCGAAAACGGTTTTTGAAGACATGTTCAGGAGCGGTAAAGACGCGGAGACAGTGGTCAGGGAAAAAGGACTTGTCCAGATAAGCGATGAGGGAGCCATAGAGAAAGCAGTAGATGAAGTCATGTCTAAATATGCAGCAGAGGTTGAGCGTTTCAAGTCAGGAGATGAAAAACTGATAGGTTTTTTTGTCGGGCAGGTCATGAAAGCGACTAAAGGGAAGGCAAATCCTCAATTGCTGAATGAACTATTGAAGAAGAAATTGTCATGACTCACATGAGAAAAGTTTGCCATACAATGTTTGTATTGATGGTCTTGATAGCCGTGACAGAGTTATTTTTTTGTAAAAACGCCCTTGCTGTAGCCCCGGGGAGAACAATTGTCTGGGAAGGGGGCGGGGCAGGCAGAGTTGTGTTTGATGGAACGCTGCATAAAAACAAAGGATTTAAGTGCCATGACTGCCACACCAGGGTGTTTGCAAACATGACTCCGGAAAGTCCGCCTACCCGGATGTCTATGAAAGATATGTACAAGGGGAAACTTTGTGGCGCCTGCCATAACGGGAAAGATGCCTTTTCCGTGAACGACAAGGCAAATTGTACGAGGTGCCATAAAAAGTAGTAAGAAATTCTATTTATAAGTTTTCTTTATATATACTATGACAAAATGTATGGTATATGGTATGCTAGGTGTTTAAAATAATCATGAAATGGAGGTGAAAGAAATGAGAAAAGTTATGCTTATGGTTGTAATGGTCGCAACATTGTGCTTAGTCACTTCTGCTTTTGCATCGATGAAGACTCTGGTATTCCCGGACGGTACTCAGGGGAAGGTGACATTTGACGGAAAAATGCACAATACTAAACTTGGACCTGGCATGTGCAAAGAGTGCCACACAAAAATCTTCCCGTTTAAGGCGCCAGGCGCTGAGGGATCGGCGAAGATCACAATGGCTGACATTAATTCAGGAAAGTTCTGCGGCACCTGTCATAACGGTACAAAGGCTTTCAAGGCATCTGACCCGGCAAACTGCGCTAAGTGTCACAAGAAATAGTATAGTCATTATAAAAAAAAGGGCGACTGACACAGTCGCCCTTTTTTTATGTCTTTGCGCCTACTAAATATAAGTGAGCCACGACTCGTACTTTCTGTTTTTCCCCTTCACTATATCAAAGAAAACAGATTGCAGTTTCCTGGTTATTTTGCCAGCCTTGCCATGTCCGACGGTCCTGCCGTCAAGTTCTCTTATAGGGGTAATCTCTGCTGCCGTGCCCGTAAAGAACGCCTCATCGGCAATGTAGACTTCGTCACGCGTAAACCTGGTTTCGACCGTTTCTATGCCCAAATCTTTTGCAATCGTTAAAATGCTGTCACGGGTGATCCCCTCGAGGATCGAGGTCAGTGGCGTTGTCTTGAGAGTGTTGTTCCTCGAAATAAAGATGTTTTCACCGCTGCCTTCGGAGACATATCCCTCGGTATCGAGGAGCAGTGCCTCGTCATAGCCGCAGGAAATTGCCTCCTTTTTAGCAATCTGTGAATTGACATAATATCCGCAAATCTTGCCCCTTGACATATTTGAGTTCACATGATTTCTTATGAACGAAGATACTTTAACCCGGATGCCGTTTTTCAGGCCATCTTCTCCCAGATATGCCCCCCACGGCCATACGGCGACCGCAACAGATATGGGGCATCCTTTTGGATAGAGACCCATGGCTCCGTAGCCGATATATACCAGCGGCCTAATGTAGCATTCCTTAACCTTGTTTGCCTTGATGGTCTCAATTATCGCCTTTTTAATTTCCTGCTTAGTGTATGGCATCTTCAGAAGGAATATTTGCGCTGACTGGAAAAGCCTGTCGATGTGATCATCCAGTTTGAAGATGGCAGGGCCTCTCGGGGTGCTGTAGCACCTGATACCTTCGAAGGCCCCGAGACCGTAGTGCAATGTGTGCGTCATGATATGCACCGTTGCCTTGTCCCACGGCACCAGCTTGCCATCCATCCATATCTTCTCTGTTTTCTGAAGCATAAGTTATTATTTATAACAGTAGCATACCGGTCATGTCAAATCATTTTATAAACAGAATTAAGTGCCTCCAGGCTGGCGCTTCTAAGTGCGAGCCCAGGTGCTCTCAAACAAAAACGACAAAAATTATGTAATTAATTACATAAACAGTGGAATTAATCCATATCCACGCTGTATGGCATTCCTAAGATATCCCAGTAAATCAAGAAGATAATACATTGTCTAGTGTGGCATATTCCTTGCTTGATCATTAAAAGCAATAGAGGATGAGACATGCAGCCACGGTAAAAAATTGAGGAATATTGATTGTACATCAGCCGGTGTGATGTGAGACGGTTAATTAATAATAGCTTGAATAAGACGCCCCTATCAGCAATGGAAAAGTTTATCTCTGTAATCATCCCTAATTATAACGGAAGCGCTACGATCGGCAAATGCCTGGAATCGGTGTTTGAGTCTTCCTACGGGAACTTCGAGGTTGTTGTTGTCGATGATTGTTCGAGTGACAATTCGGTGAAGATTATAAAGCAGTTTCCCTGCAGGCTCATAGAGCTCAAAACACACGGAGGCGCTGCAAAGGCAAGGAATGCAGGGGCGCTTCATAGCAGCGGAGAGGTGTTTTTCTTTATAGATGCCGACTGCCTTTTATCTATTGATACACTGTCTTTGGCGAACAGGGCGATTAGTGAGGCAGGCCCTGATACGGTTATCGGTGGTACATATACGCCAATCCCCTATGATAAAGACTTCTTCAGCACCTTTCAGTCTGTCTTCATCCATTATTTCGAAATCAAGAACACCCGCAGACCAGATTACGTAGCAACCCATGCAATGGTAATTTCTGCGGAAACATTCAGGAAGTATGATGGTTTTAATGAAGACTTCCTTCCTATTCTTGAGGATGTAGAATTCAGCCACAGGCTTAATCGCGGAGGCTGCAGGCTTGTGATGGACCCGGGAATAACGGTCCGTCACATATTTAAGTTCACTTTGATACGGTCTATTCTGAACGCTTACAGGAAGGCTCGGTACTGGACTATTTACTCGATTATCAACGGCGATATGCTTACGGATTCAGGCACTGCTTCAAGAGAACTTAAGATCAACGGCATAGCCTATTGGGCATGGCAGTTGTGTTTGCTGCTTTTCGTCCTGTCGGGTAGCCTGGCCTGGCTTTTTCTCCTGGCAGTTTTGGTCGGACTTAATATTTTTGTCAGCCGCGGCCTTTTAGCTGAATTTTATAAAACCAGGGGCTTTCAATTCGCTCTGCCCGCAGCGCTTTATTATCTGATGTTGTATCCTGCACCGGTATGGGCGGGTACTGCTGCAGGGCTGGCAGCATATGTGTTACAACGTGTCAAATGTACTTTACTTGGTGCTCCATTTCATAAATACGGTTGCATTCGAACGCCTCGCTGACGCGGCTCATCGACACTCTGTATTTATGCACTGACTCACTTAGTGCTATTATAAACAATGTACTCTCCGGCACAGTATATCGGGCAGATCTTCAGGAAAACCAGACCAATTCACCTGACGCTTTTTCTGACCCGCAGATGTAACGCACATTGTCCATTCTGTTTCTATCTGAGAGGCAGGCGCCGGTCTGCGGACTATTCCGCTACGGAACTCACGTTAAGTGAAATTGAAAAAATTTCTCACTCCATGGGCAGCCTACTTTGGCTCGCTTTTTCGGGCGGAGAAATTTACCTGAGGGACGATCTTGTCGAAATAAGCAGTGTATTTTACAAAAACAACAGACCAGCCATAATGCTTTATCCGACAAACGGCCTTCTCCCGGATGTCATTCGATCCAGGACCGAGCAGATATTGAAGTTGTGCAAAAAAAGCGTTATTGCCGTAAAGCTTTCCATTGACGGGCTTGATGGGGCACACGATGCCTTGCGCAATACGCCGGGGAGTTTTGAAAAAACAATCCAGACGTACAGAGCGCTTGGAGATCTCGTTGACGCTTATCCTAATTTTGAACTTGGTGTCAATACGGTGTTCTGCTCGGGGAACCAGCATGCCATGGACGGCATAATCGATTTTGTGAGGGAAATGAAGCATATAAAGACCCATACGATATCGCTGGTGCGCGGAGACCTCGTCAACGGACAGTATAAAGATGTGGACATCGAACTCTATAATCGGGCAATAGGCCGGCTCGAGAGCGATCTGAAGAGCGGTTGCTCCCGCAGATACCGGTTCAGGGGGGGCCGCATCAAAGCTGCCCAGGATATTGTTCAACGGCGTTTGATACACAGGACACTGCATGAACAAAAAAGGCTTATCTCCTGTTATGCAGGCAGGCTGAACCTGGTGATCACCGAGTGCGGTGATGTCTTCCCCTGCGAAATGCTCAGCGAAACTTTCGGAAATGTTCGGGGTTATGACGGCGACATCAAAAAGCTGCTGCGATCTGACAAGGCTGAGGGAGTTATCCGATCAATAAGAGACAGGAAATGTTACTGCACGCACGAATGCTATTTCATGACCAATATATTGTTCAATCCTGTTTTGTACCCTGCTGTAGCCAGGGAATTCTGGTCCTTACCAATTTTTGATGGAATAAAGTAATATAGATGGAAACTAATTTTAATTATTATTGAAGAGGGAATGAGTCATGAAACGATTATGTACTACTATGTTTTTAACGGCTATGTTTATAGCATACTGTGCTGCTTCAGCTCTGGGCGCTGATGCACAGACGTACTTTGACGGCGCAACTAGGCTTTACAATGACGGCAAGTTCGCCGACGCAGTCAAAGAATACAGCAAGGCAATTTCTCTCGTTCAGGACATTCCAGAACCTTACTATTATCGCGGTAAGGCCTATTACTATCTGCATCAATACGATGAGGCAATCGAGGATTTCAATAGGGCTATCATTATCAAAGCCGACAATGCGGATATGTATTATGACCGCGGCCTTGCATATTTCAGGAAAGATTTGTTCAGCAAAACTATCGAGGACGATACAAAGGCTATTTCCCTAGACCCCAGATTTGCCGCGGCCTATCAGAACCGCGGCATTGCTTATTCCAGAAGGGGGCAATACGATGAGGCGATCGACGATTTCAATAAGGCGCTTTCTATCAGGCCGGCCTTCACGGAAGCATATGCTTCCAGGGGGTTTGCTTATTTAAAAAAGGCAGCGGTTGATTATAAAAAGGCGTGTGATATGGGCGATAAAAATTCATGCGATAACCTGAAACAGCTTTCCGAACAATAAGAAGTTGTTGTAATAGGATCCCAATGGAAGATAAGAGCCTCAAAGACTTGACAGAAGAATGGCTGAGGGAGAAGGCAAAAGGCGCCTGCGGCGAGGACCCCCTGCGATGCCTGTCGTCATCTTTTGTGGATGATAAAAAGAACAATACTATGTATATAAGGTGCGTTAAATTTAAGTCCCGATGTACTTTCAAATGTGAGGAATGGGTTTAGTGTCTGTTCGCTTATGCGCAGACCCTAAATCCATTTATCCCCTCGTCAGCTTGCGGTATTTTATCCGATGCGGCTGGTCAGCCGAGGCCCCGAGACGCGCCTTTCTGTCGCTTTCATAGTCAGAATAATTTCCCTCGAACCATACAACCTTACTATCGCCCTCGAAGGAGAGAATGTGTGTTGCAATCCTGTCCAGGAACCATCGGTCATGACTTATTACGACCGCACACCCGGCAAAATTTTCGAGTGCCTCTTCAAGAGCGCGCATAGTATTTACGTCCAGGTCATTTGTCGGCTCATCAAGCAGCAGTACATTCGACCCTTCCCTAAGAATGCTCGCCAGGTGCACACGATTCCGTTCTCCTCCAGACAACGTGCCCACTTTTTTCTGTTGGTCTGAACCGGAGAAATTGAAGCGTGCCACGTATCCGCGGGAATTGACCTGTTTTTTGCCGAGTTGTATGGTGTCTTCTCCGCCAGAAATTGCTTCCCATATAGTCTTGTCGGGATCCAGGGAATCACGGCTCTGGTCCAAATAGCCAAGTTTAACCGTCTCACCGATTTTGATTGTTCCCGAGTCTGGCGTTGTCTCTCCGGTTATAATGCGGAAAAGGGTTGTTTTGCCTGCACCGTTTGGGCCAATTACGCCCACTATTCCACCCGGGGGCAGGGAAAACGACATCCCTTCAAACAGTACCTGATCGCCAAAGGTTTTGCTGACATTGTCCGCCTTGATGACTGTATCTCCCAAGCGCGGTCCCGGTGGTATGTAAATCTCAAGCTCTGATGCCTGTTTTTCCTTGTCCTGTCCGAAAAGGGATTCATAAGAATTTATGCGTGCTTTCGATTTCGCATGTCTTCCCTTGGGAGACATCCGTATCCATTCAAGTTCGCGCTCCAGGGTTTTCTGACGCTCGCTTTCGGTTTTTTCTTCCTGTGCCAGCCTGTTCTTTTTCTGCTCAAGCCATGACGAGTAATTACCTTTCCACGGAATGCCCTGTCCTCTGTCCAGCTCCAGTATCCACCCTGCCACGTTATCGAGGAAATAGCGGTCGTGTGTGACGGCAATAATAGTGCCGGCGAAATTCCGCAGGTGGTGCTCAAGCCAAGCGACCGACTCCGCGTCGAGATGGTTGGTCGGTTCATCAAGCAGGAGGATATCAGGGTTTTGGAGTAAAAGTCTGCAGAGGGCAACACGGCGTTTTTCACCTCCGGACAGCACCTTGACCGGCGTATCCCCGGCAGGGCAGCGTAAGGCATCCATAGCCATTTCGAGATGTGAGTCAAGGTTCCATGCATCCAGTGCATCAAGTTTTTCCTGAACCACGCCCTGACGCTCGATAAGTTTGTTCATCTCATCGTCCGACATAGGCTCAGTAAACTTCTCGTTAATCGCATTATATTCGTTTAGGGTAGCGACAATTTCCCCGACACCTTCTTCTATAATTTCGCGAACGGTTTTTGTACCGTCGAGTACCGGTTCCTGTTCAAGATACCCGATGGTATGACCGGGTGATAGGACTGTTTCTCCATGAAAGTCTTTGTCAACGCCTGCAAGAATGCGTAAAAGAGAGCTTTTCCCCGAACCGTTGAGTCCGAGGACACCTATTTTTGCCCCATAAAAATATGAGAGATAAATACCCTTTAATACCGGTTTTTTATCATAATACTTGCTCACGCCCACCATCGAGTAGATTACTTTGTTGATTTCCGTGCTCATCGAAACCGCTGTCCTCCTTATGCCATTAGGTAGAGGTAGAGGTAAATAAAAGACAATAAATCACTCTTTATCTTTTTACCTCTGCCTTAACCTCTACCTGCTTTTCTCGTAGGATGGCAATGTTATAGTATAATGACATGATGGATGAACTATCAACGAACAAAACCGCTTACACCCTCTACGAGCTGAATAACGCCATTAAATCCGCCATCACCAGGGCCTTTCCCGAGGCTTACTGGGTTACGGCTGAAATAGCCGATCTCAAATGCAACCAGCGGGGACACTGCTATCTTGAACTGGTCGAAAAGGATGATGACAGAACTGTGGCACAGGCCAAGGCGACCATATGGGCATATGAGTACCGTAAGCTAAGCCATAAATTCCAGACCGCCACGAATGAGCCGATACGGCCGGGTATGAAAATAATGCTTCTTGCCGTCGTGAATTATCATGAGGTATACGGGTTAAGCCTCAACATCAGGGATATTGATCCCACGTATACACTTGGGGAGATGGCACGCAAGAGGAAGGAAGTTATCGAACGGCTGAGGAAAGAGGGTCTCCTTGAACTGAATAAAAGCCTCCCGCTGCCTTTAGTTCCACAGAGGATTGCTGTCATATCGTCCCCTTCTGCTGCCGGTTACGGGGATTTCTTTAGCCAGCTTGATACCAACCGGTATGGTTATCAGTTCGTCCATGTTCTTTTCCCTGCATTGGTGCAGGGACAGGATGCCGAGGGCTCTATTATTGAAGCATTACGGAAGATCGGGAAATACCGGCATTTGTTCGACGTTGCGGTTATCATCAGGGGAGGCGGATCTGCGGTTGATCTGAGCTGCTTTGACAATTATGCTCTCGCAGCGCAAATAGCCAGATGCCCTCTAGCGGTTATTACCGGCATAGGCCATGAAAAAGACGATACTGTAGCGGATATAGTAGCTCATACGAGGATGAAAACGCCGACAGCGGTTGCTGAATTCCTTGTCTCTGGACTACGAAGTTTTGAGGACAACGTTATTGATTTACGGAACAGGATAATAACATATACCGCCAGACTGCTGCAGGATATCCGCTACCGGCTTCATTCGATTGCCAGGCAGCTCGGCTATATCCCTGGCCGGGCGGTTTCCGCCCAGTTTAATAAACTGCTACTTATTCAAAGCAGTCTCAGGAATTTTACAAATCAGCGTTTGCAAAAGATGGACTATGAGCTCGACAGGATAGGGCAGGCGTTAAGACTTCTTGATCCGGTCAACGTGCTCAGGAGGGGCTATAGCATTACCCGCCACGATGGAAAAATTCTAAAGGACGCTTCGCTTGTAAGCAAGGGTGCGGCGATTGATACAACACTCTACAAAGGAAACATTGTAAGCATTGTAGGAACGCAAAGGAGGGCGAGGAACCATGAGCAAGAGCAAGCAGCCAGCTTACTCCCAGGCTTTGACGGAGCTGGAACAGATAATCAGTGAGATAGAAACGGAAGATGTTGATGTGGATGTGCTGGCAGGCAAGGTAAAAAGGGCTGCCCTTCTGGTGAAACTTTGCAAGACAAGACTGAGGAATGCAGAGGAAGAAGTTAAGAAAATAATGGCTGAAATCGAGGCTGATTCGGATGAAGGCAGCGAGCCCGGTGAAGACGATGAGCCGGAAGTCGAATAACGGCAAATGAGTTTTCAACTTTCATTCATCACCAGCTATCAATACTCCCATGAAAAAGAATAGGCATCCTATCATTCCGCCACCGTAAGAAATCAATAAAGGTAACCAATTATCCCGTACAATGCCTGCGTACCAAGGGACTACAACGAATGTGACCGGAGCAACTGCAAACCCTATGGCAACCCCCTCAAGACCTGCTATTTCGCCTATGATTTTCAGTGAAAGGTAAAAGCCCCACAATCCAAAAATGACGAAATCAAAACAACCACAAATTTTAAAAAAACCACCTAAAAGTTTTCTCACATTATCCATTAGAAGTCAGATAGTTCTTTTGCATATCACAGGTGAGGCTAACAGGAAGTCCTGTTGCCCGAAAAGTTTATCATCCCACTTAATCTTTGACTGACTTTTCTTGTCCTGCCGGCTGAGAAGCAATGCATTTGGTAATGCTTTCCTCAAGTTGTTTTACCCTTCTTTTCTGTTCTCGGATAAAAGCATTTTTTCTTAATAGCGAAGGGACGGAAATGAGTATGCCGGCAAGCAAACCTGCAGTAAAAACTATGACCAAAATCAAGGCAAGAGAGCCATTATAATGGAATGAAAGAAAGCTGACTGTTACAATAGCTGAATTTTGTGACGCAAAAAGAACAATTGCGATTGTAATTAAGAGAGCCAGAACAATGAAGAACCGCATAACCCCATCCCAACAGAATTTTAGCCATTATATCACATATAAGAATGGGATCATAGTGAAATTATAATTGTTCCGACTTGTAATAAGCAGAGTTATAAACAGATTCTATTCTTGTGGACTACGGGAAGAAGTGGAGACTTGACCTGCAATACCTGAAGGGTCGAGTATAATCTTTTACCCTGTTTATTTCACAAGTCCCTTACTCATCATATCGCTTACCCCCTGAATAAGATCCTTTACGGCTTTCTTGTAGGATTCAAATATGTAGGTAGTAACCTTGAGCAGAAACAATATAGAACTCACAATCAGGACAAGAAATAATAATCCAAGCGCTAGGGGATAGGGCCAGCAAGAATTCCTGATGGAAAACAACACGTAATAGGCGATACCGAGTATGTCCGATACGATAATGGAAATAGGCATAATTGTCGCAAACTCCAAGAACCTGTAATACTCAGTCACGAGAAAATCAAAATAATTCTCCTGGCCTGAAAAGTTTTCCTTGAGAAAAGGTGCGAAATATACTAAACCGACAGGTTCTTTGGAAAATTCAAACTTAAGTGTAAGCTCGTCGTCACTATCATGGTTTGGGCTATACCGGTGCTGCTTTTGCTTTTCTCCCTTGCCGGCGAATAACAAAAGGACCCTGAAACCCATCTCATAAAGCATAAGGCCGATTACTATGGTCAAAAGCACTACTAGAGAGAAATTGCCGCTCACCCTTTTATAGTCCTCGGATAGCTGCCTGCGGAAGCTGGAGGTATCATTCGTGTCTTTGTCTGTACCCTGATCAGTGGTCTTCAGGCCCAATCCTCTTTCATTGGTTACGCTCTCTTTGGATGTGGGTTCCTGTTTATCTTTGCCCTTAGGAAATATAATCTGACTGACAAGCATCGCAAGGCAGATCGCGACAATCATTCCCGGAATGATAATAGTGATAGACCGGCCAAAGTTAAAGAAATCGAAAAACTTATTGATCAGAGTCTGAAATATCTTAGCCATGTAACCTTTCTTTTGTTATCCCGGTCAATTCTCTGTCGTCATCGATGATAAGGATGCTTTTGCCGATTTATAACAGATTTATTGTTTGGAAAACAATTACCCGAAAGTAGTATCGACGGGCTATTCCCCAACAGCAGATCATTTTGGAAAAAGAAAAATACCTGTTTTTAGTTATCGAAATATCCTTGGAAAATATTGTGGACGATATCTATTGACGACAAGTATAATAGAAACAAACTCAATATATAATGGAGTTGAAATCCTGCTTCAAAGTATCCGATGACAATATTCATCCCCTCTGAAATCATAGCGAAGAGGAAGCACATTAAGGTGCCACTGGAAAAATCCCGCTACCTTTTGTCGGTACTCAGATGCAAAAAAGGTCATGCCGTTACGGTTATAGACGGCAGGGGCAGCGCATATGCTGCAGAGATTGTCTCGATTGTCAAGAAGGATGTATTTATCGATATAACAGGAGAGCTGCCGTTGAATGCAGAACTGCCTGTGCCGCTTACCCTGTGGCAGGGCTTGCTGAAAGGTGAAAAAATGGACCTGGTAATTCAGAAGGCTACAGAACTTGGTGTTGCCGAAATTGTGCCGCTTGTTACTGAACGCAGCATTGTTAAAGAAACGAGAAAGGTGAAGAGGTGGCATACAATTGCTGAAGAGGCTGCCGAGCAGTGTGGAAGAGCGGTTGTGCCATTGGTCCGGGACCCTGAGAAATTGAACGACATATTGGATGGGGAAAAAATGAACGGTCTGCTTTTCTGGGAAGAGGGCGGAAGGGCGCTTTCGGAGGCGATGGGAGTTATCGACAGCGGACGGACTGTCCATATCTTTATCGGCCCTGAGGGCGGATTCACTGCATCCGAGGTCCGCAAGGCTGAAGGGCAGGGCATTGTAAGGGCTACGCTCGGAAGACGCATTCTCCGCGCCGAAACTGCGGCAATTGCTGCAACGGCGCTGGTCCAGTTTCTTATCGAAGAACGTAAAGACCGTGAAAGGTGAAACGGTCTTACACAACGCCCTTGCTGTTTAAGAATGCCGAATATTTTTTGTCCACCCTCAGGATATGGTTGTTGAGCCAGTTCTTGAGGAAATTCATTATGTCGGCATTGACCTTGATTTCCCCCCTGTCAAACTTGTTTTTTGTCTCCACCACCTGTTTAACGAGCGCCCTGTGGATTTCCATATGATTGGAGGTTTCGGGGTAGCCGTAGCGGTTGAATATTTCCTCTTCCTGTTTGAAATGCTTATCAGTATAATCGAGCAGCCCGCTGAAAACATTCCCCATGACTTCCCGTGGCTTGTTCGATTTCCATGCGGCATAGAGGTCATTAATCAAACGGAAGAGCTGCTTGTGCTGCTCGTCAATCAATTTTATGTTGACGCTGAAGACATCACTCCACTGAATGAAATCTTCAGTTGTCTGCCCATGACTGCCGTCGAGGTGAAACCCTGCGCTGGATATTTTGAGGGATTCGGCAACTCCATGAAGTATGTTCACTTCATCCATCACATCATGGGCCATTTTTTCCATGTCCTTTGAAATATCGGAGGTTTTTTCAATGTTGCTCGTTACTTCCCCTGCAACGCTCGCCTGTTCTTCAACCGCTGTGGCAATCTGAGTGATCTGATCTTCTACTCTCCTAACAGAATCAACTATATGGTTCAACGAATCGCCCACCTGCCGGATATAATCCTGCGCTTTTGTGACCTCTGTTGAAGCATCTTGCATGGAACGGCTTGTTTGTTGAGATTCTGCCTGCACAGCCTGTATCTTGTCCGTTATCTCGGCAGTAGCCTTGATGGTCCTTTCAGCAAGCTTCCTTACCTCGTCGGCCACCACGGAAAATCCGCGGCCTTGTTCCCCAGCACGTGCAGCCTCAATGGCAGCATTGAGTGCCAGAAGGTTGGTCTGGTCGGCGATATCTTTTATCACTGTGACAATCTCGCCGATTTCGAGCGCTCTGCTGTTGAGCTTATCCACCATGGTCGAGAGTTCCACAGTTGAGGCATAGACCCGATGAACAGTCTCAACAGCTCCGTCTGCCACATCCTTGCCGTTGGCAGCGGTATCCATCGCTTCCTTTGAGGACTCACTTGCAATTGAAGAATTTCGAGCGATGTCACTGATGGTCTGGCTCATCTCTTCTGCGGCGGTCGCAATCTGTGCGGCCTGCAACGACTGATTATTCGTTCCCTCCAGAGTTCTTTCAGAGCCTGCCTTTAGTGATCCAACGGAATGTATAACGTCTGCTGAGGATTCGATAATTGATCCGACTATTTGTCTGATAGATGAAACCATGAGGTTCATGCTCTGGGCAAGGGAGCCTGCTTCATCTTTGCTGGTATACTCAATTTTCACGGTTAAATCTCCGTTGGCCAAATCTTCTACCTTTCGGCTTATTTCAGAAAGAGGGTTGGTGATATGATTTGATACATACCATCCGATAATGGCGAGCAGGATGATAAACACGATGATAAAAGTTACGACGTACTCTGCCTGATGCCAATAAATGGTATTAATGTCGTCCCAATAGATCCCGCTTCCTATGATCCAGTTCCATGCCGGAAACTTCTTGACGAAAGATATTTTTGGGTAGCGCTCTTCGGAAACCCCGCCGCCTGTGACCGGCTTAGGCCACTGATAGGCAATGAATCCTTCGCCTGCCGCATTTGCTACTTCAACACCCGCCTGGAACAGGTTCTTTTTTCCGTCAGTTTTGTTTTCAGCGCCTTTCAACCCCGCCTGAATGGTGGTAGCACAGTTGTATTTGGCGTCATCCAATGGTTTTCCATCCAGAGCAGGATTCAGCGGGTGCATGATCATGGTAGGATAAGGGAGCTTGTCATCGTTGACCCAAAAGTATTCGTCTTCGTTATAGCGCAGTGCTTTGAGTGCAGCCATGGCGGCAGCCTTTGCCTGGTCTTCAGGCATTGCGCCATCAGTAAATAATTTGTGATTGTGAGCGATTACCCCATAGGCTGTTTCCACAACGTTTCTGAGCTTGTCCTTTTTCTCGCTGACAAGACTGCTCCGTAAAAATGTGAGGAATACTATACTAAAAGCTATTGCACATAAGACCGCCATAAGGATAATAGAGCCAATCTTATATTTAATGCGTAGATTGAGAAAAAAGTTTTTCATTACGACCCCCGGTAAAAAGTATAATATTATCAGTATGCAAGGTATATACCAAGCGTGACAATGTATTATCTTCTTGATTTATTGGCATTTCTGAGGAATATTATGCAGCATTAAAAT
This sequence comes from Nitrospirota bacterium, assembly GCA_963710375.1. GTDB lineage: Bacteria > Nitrospirota > Thermodesulfovibrionia > Thermodesulfovibrionales > Dissulfurispiraceae > JADFXI01. The sequence continues at coordinate 446,530 of CAVPZX010000002.1, read as the reverse complement.
GGATTAATTCCAATATATAAGTAAAAATACCATTATTTTGATTAATATTTTATACAAACTTCTTTCTTCCTCCAAGTCCGCAAAAACGAGTTGCGTCAGTGGACAATCTCCAGCTTGTCCTTTATTCCGTCGGTAGTCAAGATTTCTCCGGACTTGTCTATTATTATGCCGTCAAGCCCCAGCTTTTTGAGGATTTTCAGGCCTTTTTGAGGACCGAGAACGAATATTCCAGTAGGAAAACCATCGGGGGCATTCTTCGCAATTACGCTCACGCTTTGGCATTCATAAGCTGGATAGCCTGTTGCAGGGTCCAGTATGTGATGGTACCATTTTCCATCTTTTACGAAGAACTTCTCATACCCTCCCGATGTTGATATAGCTTGGCCGGCAAGATTCACTATCGCAATTATCTCGTCGTTTTTGTCTTTCTGATGTGGGTTCTTGATTCCTACTCTCCAGGGGCCGCCATCCGGTTTTGTCCCAAAAGGCTTGACTTCTCCTCCTACCGCTATAATACCCGCTGTGATTCCGTTTTTCTTTAATATTTGGGCTGCCCTCTCTGCAGCATAGCCTTTTTCAATGCCGCCCAAATCTATTTGCATTCCCTTTTTTCTAAGAAAAACAGTGGAGTGCACCTTATCGACCACAACGTTTCGGTAATTTACAAGATATAATTTATCTTTAATTGCTTTGTCATCCGGCAGGATTTTCTTCTCAAAATCCCACAGTTTGACAATGGGGCCTATGGTGATGTCAAATGCTCCATCCGTACTCCGCGATATATAGAGCGCCCTGTCGATTACATCCAGGGTGTCTGTTGAGACCTTTACCGGCCTGATACCCGAAAACCTGTTGATCATTGATACTTCACTGTCTTCAGAATAAAAGTTCAGGAGCTTTCCGAGCCTGTCCAATTCGGTATAGGTAGCATCGATTGCAGCTTTTGCTTTCTGCTCGGACTCAGAATATACTGTGATGGTAACAATGGTATAGAGTGAAACGCGTGTTTCTCTGAAAGCTTCCATTTTATTCTTATTGCAGGAATTGACAAGCAAGATAAACAAAACGGCGATTCCTGTTAGGGCAATCTTTCTCAAGGCGCACCATATGTTAAGTCATAGGTCATAGGTAAGGCTTCCTAGTATAACAAAAGTAATGTTATTTTCAGCTATGTATCACAAAAGAGGCTCCCGATATTGACAGCAAGGAGACATTTGCTTAATATACTGCGAAGCAGGGTTTACTTCAACGAAAAAAAGCACCAGCTCAAAAGGAGGCAATGTTATGACCCAAAAAGCCTATGAACCCGGAGAAAATTACAATTATCAATTATTAATTAAACATTTGCTCCACACACCGCTGTTCTTTGCACCCCAGCAAGAAATCGTTTATCGTGATAAAGTCCGTTTGACTTATCAGCAACTTAATGAGCGCATTCATAGATTGGCTGGCGGGCTGGCTAAGATGGGAGTAAAAGAAGGGGATACAATCTGCGTTTTTGATTATGACAGTCATCGTTACCTGGAATGTTATTTTGCCATCCCGATGATGGGCGCTGTTCTGCATACGCAGAACTGGCGTCTTTCTTCGGACCAGATTTTATACACAATGAATCATGCCGGTGATAAAGTTGTGATTATCAATTCCGAATTCCTGCCTCTTCTGGAAGCAGTTAGGGATCAATTAAAGACAGTGGAGAAGATCATAGTGATTTCGGAAAACGGCGACAAGCCTCAAAGCAAAATCCATTTTGACAGCGAATATGAGGAACTGCTCAAATCGGCGCCTGCCGAGTATGATTTTCCAGATTTTGATGAAAACACACGGGCCACAGCTTTTTATACGACAGGCACAACAGGATTGCCAAAAGGTGTTTACTTTTCCCATCGCCAATTGGTTTTACACACAATGGCCACTACGATGGGAGGAGCGTATGAGTCAGTTGGCCGCTTTCGTTCCAATGACGTCTATATGCCGCTGACACCTATGTTCCACGTGCATGCCTGGGGTGTCCCCTACGTGGCAACGATGCTCGGAGTAAAACAAGTCTATCCTGGTAAATACGAACCGCCAATGTTACTGAAGTTGATCGTTACGGAAAAGGTCACATTTTCTCATTGTGTGCCAACGATCCTTCAAATGCTGGTGGCCAGTCCTGCCGTAAAGGGAGTGGACTTATCGAAATGGAAAGTTATAATAGGTGGGGCCAGGTTGACCAGGGGGTTAGCACTGGCGGCGATGCAAATGGGAATCCAGGCATATGCAGGATATGGGATGTCGGAGACATGTCCCATTGTGGCCATTGCCAATTTAAAGCCGTCAATGCTTGACTGGGAAAAGGAAAAACAGCTCGATATATTGATTACTACAGGTTTGCCGGCACCGTTGGTTTACGCAAGTATTGTTGATCCCTGCGGCAAACATTTACCCCATAATGGTGAAGCAACAGGTGAATTGGTTCTCAGAGCTCCATGGCTGACTGACGGATATTTAAAAGAACCTGAAAGGTCGAAGGATTTATGGATTGACGGCTGGTTGCATACCGGAGACGTCGCCTATATTGACAAGGAAGGATATATTCAGATAACTGACCGCCTTAAGGATGTCATTAAAACCGGCGGCGAATGGATTTCTTCGCTGGAATTAGAAAATCTGGCAAGTCAGCACGCCGCTGTTTTGGAAGCGGCAGCTATTGGCTTGCCTGACCCCAAATGGGGAGAAAGGCCGGCGCTCATGATTGTTTTGCGGCCTGAATTTAAGGGCAAGGTAACTGCCGAAGAATTTCAAAAATACATGGAAGATTGTGCGGTCAAGGGGAAAATTCCCAAGTATGGTGTGCCGGATAAATATTTGTTCGTTGATGAAATTCCGAAAACCAGTGTGGGTAAAATTAACAAGGTTAAATTGAGAAAACTCTACTGCTGATTCGCGAAGACTCTAAACACCTGACTAACAGGAGGAAGTTGTGCTGGATCTTATAATATTGATTGCCGTATGCCTGCTGTTCTTTCTGCCGGCATTTCGGAGCGCAGGCAGGAGACAGTATGTTAAGTCTGTCTTGATTGCTCTTGCAGGGATTTTTGTCTTTAAGGGGATATACTTGGGCCAGGACATCTATACGGACTTTCTGTGGTTCCAGGAGGTCGGCTACACGCAGCGTTTCTGGAAGTTGGTCTTTCTAAAAGCAACGCTGTTTTCCATAGGCGGTTTGTTTGCCGCCATAATGGGGATTATTACGGTCCTGACATGGAATTACTATTTCAAGAAGGCAAAACCTGAGTTTGTCCTGCATCACAATCGGGTCCTTCTGATAAAGGCCGGCATACTTGTACAGTTTTTTGCTTTTATTGTGTTCGGATTAGGGGTGTCAGTTTACTGGAACGAACTGCTGCTTTACCAAAATGCAGTGCCGTTTGGAAAGATAGAGCCGGTCTTCAACACGGACATAGGGTTTTATATTTTTACGCTGCCGTTCATTAAGGTCTTGGCCGGCTTTGCGGAAACTATCTTTTTATACACCGTAATCCTGACTATCGGTTTATATTTTCTTGAAGGATTGTTGTTCAGGGATGTTTCTACGTTGTTTGAGCAGTATGGAAACTTGAGAAGGATATCCCTGAGGTCTCTGATGGACCCTTTTATTCACAGGCTGATAACTCACCTCTCCTTACTGTCTGTAGTGGGCGCTCTTATCATAATGGTTAATACCCTGGTAAGCAGGTGGGAGTTGCTCTATTCGCATCGCGGGGTTGTCTATGGGGCCGGCTGGACCGACCTGAATGTGCAACTGCCTGCGTACAATGTGATGATTGCAGTTCTTGGCATTTGTGCTATTGCTTTTTTGATTTCGGCATTCGCGAAGTCAACGCAGAGAACAATATCTACTTTTGTTATCGGAGTAGCTTTGTTCCTTGTTGTGAAAATCTTCGGCGTAGGAATTATTCCGGAGGTCATGCAGCATTTCAGAGTGTCCCCGAACGAACTCCCTCTTGAAACCCCTTATCTGGAGAGGAATATTGCGTTTACAAGAGACGCTTATGGACTGAATGAAATTGCAGAGGTAAACTACCCCGTTAACACCTCTGTTGAGCCTATATCAAAAAATGACAAAGCCATTGTGGACAGTATCAGGCTCTGGGACCCCAAGATTCTGGAGGCCGCGAACAATCAGAACCAGGCATTACGTCTCTATTATTATTTTTCGGACGTTGCGGTGGACAGGTATGTCCTGAATGGAAAACTAACTCAGCTTATGCTGTCCCTCCGTGAACTCAATGTCGACCGGCTTGCCCCTCAGTCCAAGACATGGCAGAACCTGAGACTTGTCTACACCCACGGCTATGGCGCTGTTGTTGCGGCTGTCAACAAATTTGGGCCGGAAGGACTTCCCGAATACCTGTTGAAAGATATACCGCCGACAACATCGTATCCTGAACTTAATCTCGACCAGCCAAGGATTTATTTCGGTGAGGAAACTTTTAACCCGATATATGTAAAAACAAAGGCCAAGGAATTCGACTATCCGAAAGGAGACACAAACGTTGAGTATAATTATGCCGGCACAGGCGGGATTAAGCTTGATACATTTCTCAAGAAGCTTGCCTTTGCCCTGAGATTCGAAGGCATCAGGATGTTCACTACTCAGGAATTCACCCCTGAAAGCCGTGTGATGTACCGGAGGGACATACGCTCAAGGGTCCAGGAGATTGCTCCGTTTCTAAGCTATGATTCGGATATTTACTATGTTGTAGCTGACGGCAGGATATATTTCATCTGGGATGCTTACACAACGGCAAATACATATCCGTATTCTCAGCCGGTATCGAACGAAAGGACTAACTACATCCGTAATTCCATTAAAGTGGTTGTTGATGCATACAACGGGACGGTATCTTTTTATATCGCCGACAAGACAGACCCGATTGTGAGGGCTTATGCAAAGGCATTTCCTGGAATGTTCATGGATATCGCAGAAATGCCGGCATCGCTCAGAAAGCACATTAGATACCCTGAGGACCTGCTGAACATCCAAAGTTCAATATACACGACCTATCACATGCGGAATACACATGTTTTTTATAACCGTGAAGATGCTTGGGAGGTGTCACGCGCTGCGGCAAAGGCGGAGGAAGCACCACATGTTGCGCCTTACTACCTGATATCGCGCCCGCCCGACAGCGAAACGGAAGAGTTCGTGCTTGCCCTGCCGTTCTCTCCTTATTCCGCCGATAAAGCCAATCCGCGAAACAATATGGTCGCCCTCCTCATAGCAAGATGTGACGGCGATAAATATGGCAAGCTCATGCTTTACAAATTACCGAAAGACAAACTTGTGTACGGTCCTCTCCAGATAGGCATCAGGATAAACCAGGATGAGGTTATAAGCAAGGATTTGACCTTATGGAACCAACAGGGGTCATCAGTAGTATTCGGAAATCTGTTGGCCATCCCTTTATCAAATTACAGATTGATGTATGTCCAGCCCATTTATCTTCAGGCATCGGTAGGTAAAATGCCTGAATTGAGAAGAGTGGTAGTTGTATTCGGCGACCAGCTCTCATATGGCTCCAGCTTCGAGGATGCCCTGAATAAGTTTTTTGTCAACGGATACACGCCTCAGGCTGCCAAAGAGACAACAGTTAAAGCTGAAGTCCCCGGCAAAGAATTAATTAAATCTGCAGTGAAGTATTATGATCAATACCGCAGTCTGATGGGACAGGGCAAGTATGCAGAAGCAGGCAAGGCCCTTGAAGAGTTAGGACGTACACTTGGGCAAATAAAATAATACAGGCAATAGGCAACAGCCTATTGCCTCTCTTTTTTCTTAATGTACCACAAAGCGGCTGCCCCTGCAGCAGTTCCTGCACCTATGCCCAGCCCCCATGCGGTACGCCTTTTTCTTGCTCTTCGGTCTCGAATCCGCTTATACCGCTCAGCTACTGCTTCGCAGTGCAGGTCGTCTTTTTTACAAAAATTGAAGATACTCCTGAACAGTTCTGCGCGTTTCTCTATGATTTCAAGAAGCGAGTTCCAATATTTGACTCTTTCCATATGTTTTTTTTGCTCTCTCAATGTTTTTTCATTTTGAATAGTTTTTATGAACGCATCCAACAGGACTTTGTCGGCGCCGCGGTAGAGTGGCAGGTCGGGGTTGTCGATTCGATGCAATACTGGCCATTGATGGATTTCTTCCTGCTGAAATATTTCAGATAACGAGCGTTTGCCGACGTGCAAAAGGATTGTCGATTTTCGTACTGACCGGTAAAAGTTCTCTAATAAGGAACGTTCAAAGCCTGTATCCCTGAAGACCTTTAAGAATTCTTTAAGACTTATCATAGTTACATTATACCCGATGATAAAAATTCGGTAAATCTTTAATGCTTATAATGGTAACTGCATTTCCCAAATCTTCGTTATTCTGATATACTTTGGTAAAAGAGCGGTTATAGGCTATGGGCTATAGGTCATGGGTAATAATATTCTATTACCTATAACCCATTACCTATTACCTGAATTCAAGGAGGGGTGCCATGCTGGTTATTGCGGATAATTTGAACACAAGGAACAAGGCGTATATGCAGGCGGTCAGGAGTCTTGACAAGAATGCGATTGAATCTATGGCAAAGGACCTTGCCGGCAGGGGTGCTGATCTTATTAATATAATGTGCTCCTCCGACGGCGTTGGAGACGAGAAAACCCTTCCAGTAGTGGCGGAAGCAGTTCAGAAGGCATCCGGCCTGCCACTCTGCCTCGATTCGCGGAATGCTGCGGCGTTGAAAATGGCCGTAGCATGCTGCATGGAGCCTCCTATAATAAATTATCTTTCAGGCGATGATGAAAACAGCGATGAAATTCTGTCCCTGGTAAAGGATTCAAAAGCGAACCTCATTCTCAGGGCATTGAAAGGTGCTGTACCTGCGACCTATGAGGCGAAGCTACTTATACTCGAGGCGTTGATAGAGAAGGCAAATGCCGCTGATATCCCTAACGAGCGCCTGTTCGCCGACCCCTCGCTGATCCATATAGCGGAGGGCATGGGGCAGGAGAACCTTCTTAATGCACACGAATGCATTATAGCGTTGAACGAACTGGTTGACCCGCCGATAAACACGATTGTATGGCTTTCAAACGTGTCGAGCGGACTGAAGACGGCACTCAAGCCCCATGTGAACTCGGCCCTTCTTAGCTACCTTGCAGGTGCAGGGCTGGATGCAGCGCTGCTAGATGTTACGCAGACGGAGACTATGAAAACAGTCTATATGGTGCGGGCGTTCAGGGATGAAGTAATTTTTTCTCCCGCCGATTTATCCTGAGGTTATGACATGAACTGCCGGAGAATAATTTGCTGAAACTGCGAGACGGTATAGTCGAACTTTACAGGAAGGTTGCAATCTCTGTTCCAAAGGACATAGAGGAGGCATTGAAAACTGCCTGTTCGAAGGAGACCGGGGTTCTTGCCGGGGAATCCCTTGAAAGTGTCCTGAAAAAAATATCCCTTGCAAGAACAGGCAGCTGTCCAATATGCCAGGACACGGGTTTCCCGGTTTTTTTCGTCAAGGTCCCGATGGGCCTGAGCCACAGGGCCATAAGAGAGGTTATTGCTGATGCAACGCGGTTGGCTACGAAAAGAGTGCCTCTCACTCCCAATGCCGTTAGCAGCATTATGGATATTAATTCCGGTGACAATGTCGGGGATGCATTCCCCCTGGTGTACATAGACGAGACTGATGAGCAGACGCTCACGGTTGATCTTATGTTAAAAAGCGGGCAGAGCGAGAACCTGGGGCAAATATATAAACTCCCTGCATTGCTGAACATTGATGGAAATGAAGTCGCTGCCGGGAGGGATTTTGACGGTGTTGTGAAGTGCGTTCTCGATGCAGTATCGAAGGCCCGGGGCGAAGGTTGCCCTCCCTACACAATAGGGGTGGCGATAGGCGGTGCAAGGGACCAGGTGACGTTTATGTCAAAAAAGCAGTTGATGCGAAGGCTTCATGATGTCAACCCTGATTCGGCAATTGCCGGCCTTGAAGTGAAGATACTAAATGAAGTAAACGGTCCCGAAAGCGGGCCTCCGTGGGTTGTGGGGCAGACCGCTGCGCTCGGCGTAAAGATCTCGGCTGCGCACCGTCACCCTGATTCGTATTTTGTCGATGTTTCCTTTGCCTGCTGGGCACACAGAAGGGGAAGGCTGATATGGTAAAAAATTCAGGTCAAGGTTAAGAAAAAGCTAGCAACGAATATGGTAATTAAAAAGTCACTTTGTACTTCCTCTATTTTTTATCTCAACCTCAACCTCAGCCTTAACCTGTTTTGAGAGGGTTTTATGTTTTTCATCGCCGGTAGCACCGGATTTATCGGCAGTCATCTCGTAAGAGCGCTCGGGGAGGCAGGGCTGCGGGCAAAGTGTCTGGCACGATCTGCCGCTAAGAGTGAGATATGCAAAAAAGCGGATTTTGACGTTGTCATCGGGGACATTACCGACCGTGAAAGTCTTAAAGGCAAACTCGATAACTGCGATACGGTCGTCCATCTGGTCGGCATAATAGAAGAAAAGGAAGGCCTTAGTTTTGACCTGGTGCATGTCAATGGCACAGAGAATCTGGTCAACGAAGCAAAGAAAGCAAAGGTAAAGCATTTTTTTTATCAAAGCGCACTAGGCGCATCGCCCTCTTCCTGGTCAAGGTATCTTAAGACAAAAGCGGAGGCTGAAGAGATCGTAAGGACGAGCGGCATTCAATATGCTATTTTCAGGCCGTCTCTTGTTGTGGGAGATGGGGACGGGTTTACCTCAAAGCTTAAAGACCTCATTGCATCCAGTCCTGTCGTACCTGTCCCAGGAGACGGAAAGGCAAAATTTCAGCCTATTTATGTCGGTGACTTGGTTAAATGTTTTATCAAACTTTTTTCGTCCACGTCACCTGTTGACAGGGCAGCTTCACCTGTATATGAACTGGGAGGTCCGGAACATCTTACCTATAATGAACTTCTCTCCCTGCTTATGGAGGCAACAGGCGCCCGTAAGCACATTGTTCATGTCCCTATGGAGATGGTCAAACTGGGACTGCCTTTATCGAGGATTTTTCAGGGGATTGCCGGCATGTTGGGAAAAAAGATCCCATCTGTCACCCTCGACCAGCTGCGGCTGCTGGAAACCGATAATATTTGTGAGACGGATGCAGTGGAAAGGCATTTCGGGTTTGTCCCGGTCCGCTACGAAGAAGCGCTAAGACTGTTTATCAAAAGGCGGTAAACAGTAAAAAGTAAGCAGTAAGGAGTAGACAGTAAGCAGAAAACAGTGAAGAACAAACGACCGGTAAAAAAAGAAAGAAATTATTTTAAAGAATTAGAAGTGTCTCTTTTTTATATTTTGCTGCCTACTGCTTACTGCTTAGTGCTTACTGCTTAGTGCTTACTGCTTAGTGCCTACTGCTTATTTTACTACAAGGACCGAGCATTTGGAATAATCGACAACTTTGGATGAGACGCTGCCCAGTAGGAACTTTTTTGCTCCGTGCCTGCCGTGGGATCCTGTTACAATAAGATCAACCTTCATTTTTTGTGCGGTTTCCAATATCTTTTCAGCAGGATCTCCCTGCCTGATGAGTGTTTTGACATCGACTGACTTGCCCGACAGGGATTTTCTTATTTTTTCCATGGCGTCCCGCGTCTCATTCGATAATGACTCGAAAATACGATTTCTATCAACATCGGGCAGTTCCGTAAGGTAAAGCTCGGGAACAACAGCAACTACAGTAAGCGATCCATTAAAGCCTATTGATAATTCGATGGCTTTTTTTAGGGCCTTGTCGGACGATTTAGAGCCATCATGGGCAACAAGTATTTTTTGCATTATTCCCCTCCGTGCTAATTAGGAATTAATACTTATGAATTAGGAATGAATGAGGAGTATCTCTTTCCACAATTCTTAATTTCCAATTCGTAATTCGTAATTGCGTTATATTCTACCATATTTTACTATATTTTACCGTGGCTTAACATGAATTTTTATCGGAGTCCCTTTGAAGGTGTATTCCTCCCTCAGTTTTTTTTCTATATAGTTGAGTTGAGGCGCTTTGAGCACTGATGGGTAATTTGCAAAAATGGCGAAGACCGGGGGGTCAATCTCTGCCTGCGTTATATATTGAAGTTTGATCTCTTTGCCCTTATATCTCGGCAGCGGTCCTGCTGAGGCCAGCTTTTCCAGGAATCTGTTCAGTTCCCCTGTCGGGATCCTTTTCCTCCTTTCTGCGATGATTTCATCAATAAAGGAGAATATCTTGGTTATTCTTGTCTTTTCGAGGCCGGAAACAGTCACGACAGGAGCATAGTGCATAAACCACATTTTCCTGTTGAGCTGGTTCGTGATTTCTTTAAAGGCATTTTCGGGATCTTTTACCAGGTCCCATTTGTTAAGCAGAAACAGCGCCCCCTTGCCATACTCGTCAACAATGCCCGCAATTCTTTGGTCCTGGTCAGTTATACCTTCTGAGGCATCGAGAACGATAACGGCAACGTCCGCCCGTTCTATGCTCTTTACCGCCCTGATCATGGAAAAACTTTCGAGGGAATATTCTTTTTGTTTTTTTCTGATCCCTGCAGTATCAACAAAGAGATATTTTTTACGATAATGGGTGCACACGGAATCAACAGGGTCTCTCGTTGTCCCGGGAACAGGGCTGACAATATGTCTGCTTTTGCCCAGGAGCGAATTGATAAGGGTGGATTTTCCGACGTTAGGCCTGCCTACAACAGCAATCCTGGGAATACTGCTTTCTTTCAATCCAGCGGTTTCCGTATCGTAGCCGGCAGGAAGGCATGTCATGACCGCGTCCATCAGATCGTCAATTCCCAGACCGGTTATGGCGGAAACGGGGAAAATTTTTTCCGCACCGATACTGTAAAACTCCAGTGCCCTTTCTTCTTTTACCATGCTGTCGATCTTGTTGACTGCCCAAAGGATTTTTTTCCCTGATTTTCTGAGTATTCCTGCAAGTTCCAGGTCTGCCGGATTCAGCCCCTCCTTGCCGTCGAGGAGATGGATTATCACATCCGCTTCATTTACTGCTACAAGGGCCTGCTCCTTTACCTGACTTGCTATTTCAGAGGTTTCATTGGGTATACCTTCCGCGTAAAAACCTCCTGTGTCGACAATGGTAATTAGTTTCCCTTCCCATTCAGTCCGCCCATAATTCCTGTCCCGCGTGACACCGGGCGTGCTTTCTGTAATTGCTGTTGACTGGGAGGGGATTCTCCCCAACTTGACGAGACGGTTGAAGAGGGCCGACTTCCCTACGTTTGGTCTTCCGACAATCGCAACCAATGCGCTCATTGATATTGCAATTCGGACAGTGCAGGGTTGTTTTTCTGCAGTCGAGCGTCTGGGTTATCTGCAGTGGGCGAGTAACGCCGAGCCCACATATACAACTCGAACATGGATGATTTTCCGTATAGACAGCAGAACTGGCACATAGGGCTAATCGCTCGCAAAGAAAAATTACCCTGTATTGTCTGAATTGCCCTCATGGATCAGTTCTGCGAAACGTTAATATCATAAGCTTTAATTTTTTTGTGGAGATTGCTTCGTTCTATGGCAATGGCTTCAGAGGTCCTTGATATGTTCCAGTTGTTTTCTTCCAGTTTTTTTACAATAAAGTCTTTTTCAAATGCGTCCCGTGCATCTTTCAGCGTTTTACGGTTGAAATAGTCATATTCTTTTAAGGACAGCCCTTCCCCGGATGTCCGGGATGGCCTGAACATTCCCAGAGCTTCAATGTCCTCCCCTGTGACGGTTGGCGAAGGCACCATTATTATAAGCCGTTCGACAATGTTTTTCAGTTCTCTGATATTGCCGGGCCAATCATAGTTTTGAAAGAGCTTAAGCGCATCAGGGGCTATACTTTTCTGTCTCATCCCGTTTTCGAAAGCAAACGATTCGATGAAGTGATGAGTAAGCTGCGGTATGTCCTCAAGACGTTCGCGCAAAGTCGGCAATGTCAGGGGAATCACATTAAGCCTGAAGAAGAGGTCCTCTCTGAAATTCCCCTTCCTGACTTCCTCGGCAATGTCTTTATTTGTGGCGGCTATCAGCCTCACATCAACCTTTATGTTCTTGCTGCCGCCTACCCGCTGAAATACCTGAGTTTCAATCACCCTGAGCACCTTTGCCTGGGTCTGAAGGGTCATATCGCCAACCTCATCGAGGAACAATGTGCCTTTGTCAGCAAGCTCGAACTTTCCAATTTTCCTCTCAGTCGCACCGGTGAACGAGCCTTTTTCGTGGCCGAACAATTCGCTTTCTATCAGTTCCTGAGGTATTGCAGCACAGTTTACCTCTACAAATGGCCCTCGGACGCGGGCACTATTCTCGTGCAGCAGGCGGGCAACAAGCTCTTTGCCGGTACCGCTTTCTCCCAATATAAGCACCCTGCTGTTGCTCTGGGCTGCCATGTCTATCTGTTGTTTTAACGCAGTCATTTTTTGCGAATCCCCGATCAAAGTGCATTTTTTTGTTAAGTCCGCCCTGAGGGCACGGTTTTCCGTTTCGAGCTGTTTTTTTTCGAGCGCCCTTTTTGTGACGATGAGCACTTTTTCAAGGGAAAGGGGTTTTTCGAGAAAGTCATAGGCGCCCAGCCTGATCGCCTTGACAGCGAGTTCGATATTGCCGTGCCCCGAAATGATAATGACCGGTATGTCATTATCAATTTCTTTTACTTTTGACAGGGTTTCAAGACCGTCCATTCCGGGCAGCCAGACATCAAGAAGAAGAATATATGGCATATGTTCTTTGATGATGTCCAACGCCTCCTCGCCGGAAGCAGCCGTCACTACTTCATACCCTTCGTCCTCGAATATTCCGGAAAGGCTTTCTCTGATGCCTTCCTCGTCATCTACAATCAGTATAACTTCTTTATTCACGCTAAACTCCCTAAAGACAGGTTAAGGCTAAGGTTGAGGTTAAGATAATACATAACAGATAATATGTAAAACTGAATTTTTTGATTCATGGTTTTTAGTTTTTTCTTAACCTTAACCTCAATCTTAACCTGTTTTCACAGCGGCAATTCTATGGTAAATATGCTTCCCCTGGGGATATTGTCCCTGACCAGTATTCTTCCCCCATGGTCGGCTATTATCTTGTTCGCTATGGCCAGACCGAGCCCCGTGCCGCCTTTTCTGCCTGAGAAATAGGGTAAAAATAACTTCTCTTTCACCTCATCCTTTATGCCTGGTCCTGTATCGGCTATATCAATCATTAGTTTACTATTTTCTTGCGCATTTAAGGAAATAGCAATAGCGCCTTTGCTTTCCATTGCCTTGATGGCGTTATCGATGATATTGACCATTACCCGCTTGAACTGCTCAGCATCGAGCTCCAACAGAGGAATTTCGGTCTGCACTGAGGTCGATATTTCTATGTCCTTAAACCCTTTATACAGGCCGACAACAGAATCGACCACGTCCGGGAGATTGACCGGTGCCTTGTTCACTTCCGGCAGTTTGCCGTAACTGGAGAATACATCGACTAATTTTCTCAGGCTCTCAACTTCAGAGATGATCGTCCGGGTTGATTTCTCAAACACAGCGTCAAAATCATCGTCCTTATGCAGCCATTTCTTTATCAACCGTTCAGTAGAAAGCTTGATAGGTGTCAGCGGGTTTTTTATCTCGTGGGCCAATCTCCTGGCAACCTCCTGCCAGGCTGTGACCTTTTGAGCCTTTATTATATCGGTAAGATCATCGAAGACCACGAGCATACCGATGGCTTTTGATGTGTACGATTCCCTGATGCCCGACACGAAAAGCCTGAGTATGGCGATCCTGCCGTCAATATTGACTTTGACTTCACGTTTTATTTCACGTACCACCCTGTTTTCCATCTCTTTTACCATGTTTGCAATGTCCCTGGAATTAAGCGACGAGATAAACGACAAGTAATTATGCCCCTTAACGGCCTCTGGCCTGATGTTCAGAATGGAGCATGCCGCCTTGTTGATGGTAAGGATTGTCCCGCTATTATCAAGAAAGATAACTCCGGAATTGATATTATCAAGGATGTTCTCGAGATAGAGCCTCCTCTTGTCCGACTCAATGTATGCCTTTTCGAGAGATTCCTTGCTGTCTTTGAGTTGTTTTACCATTTCATTAAATGAGGTAATCAGCAGGCCGATTTCATCTTCGCTCTTTGCAGTGACCTTGACGTCAAGATTGCCGGATGCTACCTGTTCAGTTGCCATCGCCAGGTTCTGAATCGGTGTGGTAATCCCCCCGGATATTTTCAGGGAAACCCAAAGCCCTGCAAAGACGATCAGGAGCGTGAAAAATCCAAGTATAAGAACATAATTCAGCCGCAGCGGGTTCCTGAAAGTCTCGATCTTCAGGTAATCCTCATAGAGTTCTTCCAGACTTTCCGATTTCCCTGAAATACTCATGGGCAGGAGCAGTTCTACAACTACTACTCCTTTGCCGCCATGTGAGCGGTCCGGTACCGCTGCCCTAATGATATCGCCTTTGCTCGTTGTGACAATCTCGGTCCCTTTAATGCCTTTAAAAGCTTCCTTTACGATGTCGGTCGCATCCTTCGGCAATGACGCATATTTATGGACCGACATGTCGCTGGGAATGGGCTGGCCCCCGCTCGCGGCATGCTCCGCTGCGGCGAGCACTCTCTGCCGCCCGAAATCGTAAAAAGCCCTGACGAGTTCGATCGATTTTTTAAATGGTTCTTTCAGCTGCGGAGAAAAAATGCGGTTGATATAATTAGTGGCGAGACCGCTTGCCGCAATGAAAAGAAAAGAAGAGGGTATGAGAGTGAGGATGACAAAAATGGTCATGAGTTTCGTTCTGAACTTGTAGCCGAGGACTTTATTTCGTTTTTCCATGTAAAGCTTGAAGATGTTTTTTCCCACAAAAAACATCAATGTCAGGAGCGCGACCACATTGAATGTGAGCAGGCTGATAAGAATGAACCGTGTAGTTATGTCAACGGAAGACAGCTTAATAAAATGTAGCTCAACAGTCGTTATTGCCGAGATTAGCAGCAGAAGCCCGGAAACTGTTAAGAAATATTTCATCAGCCTCATGGCTGTGTCCCCTTCTTGTTTATCTTGAATGTTTGGGAGTCTTTAGAAATAGAAAAATCCTTGTCCGGCACAAAAAAGAGGAGGTAGCCTATGACCGGTGGCAACTGCCTAATGCGTGATTCGGCAGTCACTTTTATGAAATAAGTCCCAGACTCAAGTTCCTTAACATTGGTCAGTTTGATATCGGTAAGATCCATTGCCCAATTGATCATTGCTTCCAAGTTGTTAAACCGCTTCTGCAGGGAAATGTTGCCGGTGACCCTGGTGGCAGTATATTCTCTCTTGATAGGATTGGTTTTTAACGTTGTTATTATTTTTTGACCGAGGACAAACTCATCCGGCCAGATATGCCATACCCGGAAGAGATCAATATAAAAAGTGAACTCCTTTGATAACCCGTCAGTCAGTTCATCCACAATTTTCTGGTCAGGCCTGATAACGGTTGATACATAGAGCTCATTATTAGACAGTTTGTAACTTATCTCGGATATTTCGGCCGCAGTGCCTGTTCTGACAAACACCATCAGCTCAAGGAACAACAGCAGGGACAGCATTCTTATTGATAATTTTTTCCTTGACATATCAAAAATTTATTTTGATTATACCACAGAGACAGAGGTACCATGTCCCTCGCCGATCATGTTAGGTTGTTGATTTTACCAAGCAGGCCAATGGTATTATAAAACGATGGTGGATAAATGATATTGCCGGAGCTTAAATATGATGCAAACGGTCTTATTCCAGCCATTATTCAGGACGCCCGGAGCGGGGACATCCTGATGATGGCATATATGAATGAGACCTCCCTGAAAACGACCATCGAGACAGGCTTTACTCATTTTTGGTCGAGGTCAAGGCAAAAGTACTGGAAAAAGGGCGAAACATCAGGCAGCTTGCAGGAGGTCAAGGAAATTTTCTACGACTGCGATGCCGACACTCTGCTCGTAAAGGTGATACAGCATGGTGAAGGCGCGTGCCATACGGGTGAGCGCACCTGCTTTTATCGAAGGATAGGATAATTTTGAATGTTGAATGCTGAATGTCGAATTAAGGAGGAAATAATTTATTTAATGTTTGCACTCCACAATTTAACATTCAAAATTCAACATCCAACATTTCTGAATTCGGAGGTTTTATGAGTGACTGTATTTTCTGTAAGATTGCTGAAAAGAAGATACCTGCGAAGATAGTATATGAGGACGAGCATGCGCTTGCGTTCGAAGACGTAAACCCTCAGGCCCCTGTGCATATACTGGTTATTCCTAAACGGCATATCCCCACTATTGTCGATACCGGAGATGGGGATAAAGCGTTGATGGGTCATCTCATGGGAATTTGTAAAAAACTTGCGATGGACAAGGGCATTGCAGAACGTGGTTTCAGGATCGTATCAAACACTAACCCTGATGGCGGACAGGTAGTTTATCATTTCCATCTGCATATGCTCGGCGGACGCAAGCTGCACGGGCCTCTGGGATGATCAGGGTATGCACATAATCAATAAGCGCACTGTCTGGGAGGGCAGTTTTCTCAGAGCTGTCAACATCGACTATGCAGACAAAACGGGCAGCTTGCGGACCTGGGAAGCTATTGAGAGGGTGAACTGCAAGGGTATTGTTGGTATTGTTCCGTTGACGGCTGATGGTGATGTCCTGTTTGTTCGGCAGTTCAGGCCGGTGATGGACGGCTTTGTCGTGGAATTCCCGGCAGGACTTAATGACAGAGATGAAAGCCTCCAGGAAGCGGCCCGGCGGGAGTTGGTCGAAGAAACAGGCTGCATTGCCGAGGAATTTATTTTGCTCGCCGAAGGCCCCATTTCTTCAGGTCTTTCAACAGAAGTGTTGACTATTTTCCTTGCGAAAAACGTAACTCCTGCGCCTAACCGGCTCAAACAACTATACCTGCCGGACGAGTCCGAAGATATCGAAATAATAAGAATGCCGCTCTCGGCTATGTATGAGCGTCTTGCGGCTTTTCGGGAGAGAGGAGATTTTATAGATTTGAAAATTTACGGTCTTGCTGAACTGGCGAAAAAAAAGCTAATAAGTATTTGAGTATGAGGGCATATGAGTATGAGGATGGTCTCTCATTAACTCATATACCCATTACCTCATCAATTCATTTACTCGATCTTGATTGCTTCACTGGGGCAGACATTGGCAGCTTCAGTGCAATCGCAGGTATCGCACTTATCACTGATTACCCAGGCCTTCTCATCCCTGAGTTCGAAGACTTCGGGGCATACTTCAACGCATGAGCCACAGCCTATGCATAAATCGAGATCAACAACAGGTGTTGCCATAAAAACCTCCTGAAAAGTAGTTATCGATTATTATAGCAAATATTTATAAAAACTGTGCCTTAGAAGTAAGGGTGTCTAAATATGTATTGATTTTTAGCACTGTTTTCTTGATAATTGTATTACTATTAGGTTATTAGGTTATACGGTAGTAAGTAATGCTATTCTTTCCTTGTTACCCACTACCTGTCTCATCGGAGGGGCTGTATGGATATAAAGGCGTTTGTTTTGGGAAAGGCGAGGGAGGCTAAAGAAGGTGCACGCAGTCTTGCAAAAGCTTCTTCAAGCCGGAAAAACGCTGTTTTAATCAAGATGGCGGAGGCCCTCAGGACCAGAGGGGAAGAGCTTATTGCTGAAAATAAAAAAGACATCGAATATGCTGAAAAGGAGGGTCTTTCAAAGGCGTTGATCGACAGATTGACCCTGACTGAAAAACGGGTGGAGGAGATGGCGGGAGGGCTCATAGAGGTTGCTCAACTTCCCGATCCCGTTGGAGAAATATCCAAAATGCGGCAACGGCCCAACGGCATGGCCGTTGGCAGGATGAGAGTGCCGATAGGGGTAATAGGCATAATTTATGAGGCGCGTCCGAGTGTGACAGTTGATGCAACCGGCTTGTGTTTGAAGGCAGGGAATGCGGTAATTTTAAGAGGGGGTTCCGAGGCCCTGCACTCAAACAGGGCCACTGCAGCTATTTTAAGGAACGTTGCAAGTGCGGAAGGGGTTCATGAAGGTGCTATCACGTTTATAGATATTCCTGAAAGGGAAGCCATCATGGAGATGTTGAAACTGGAGGGCATCATAGACCTCATTATCCCTCGTGGAGGAGAAGGGCTTATTAGAGCTGTAACGGAAAATTCGAGAATCCCTGTACTTAAGCATTATAAAGGGGTCTGTCATGTCTTTGTTGACAGGGATGCGGATTTGGCAATGGCGGAGGCAATATGTTTTAATTCCAAGGTGCAAAGACCTGGGACCTGTAATGCAATGGAAACAATGCTGGTTGACAAGGCCATTGCAGAGCGTTTCCTTCTCCCAATGGTAAAGCGGTTCACGGGTGCCGGGGTTGAATTGCACGGGTGCCCTCGTGCTATTGCTCTGTGTCCTGATATCAAAGGCATTGCTGACGAAGACTATTACCGCGAATACCTTGATCTGGTATTGAATGTAAAAATAGTGGGTGACATTGATGAGGCGATGGAGCATATTGCAAGGTACGGTTCAGCCCACTCTGATACGATTGTCACCACGAACTATGAGAGGGCAATGAGGTTTTTAAGGGAAGTGGACTCTTCTGCTGTACTGGTGAATGCATCTACCCGCTTAAATGACGGCTATCAATTCGGTCTCGGCGCAGAAATCGGCATATCCACCGACAAAATCCATGCGCGAGGGCCGATGGGGCTTGAAGAGTTGACCTGTACAAAGTTTGTCGTCCTAGGGTGCGGACAATTACGAGAATAAAGGAGGGCATTGAGAATGTCAGAGAAGCTGGGACACGAAGATTTTGTAAAGAAGGCGATTGTTAGTCTCAGGAAAGAAGGGTATAAGGGGATACATACAGTGTATTCCGGCTTTAACGAGGCGTTTAAGAAGTACTTTGAAGGCGAAGACCCGGTCAAAGTGACAACTCAGCTCTCTCATGAAGGCAAGATCGTTATAAGGCCTGTAAAGGGCGGAGTTATGCTGTACCTCCCGGAAGATGCCCCTGCAATGAAAGGACAGGGGGACGAGGCGCTGAAAAAAATGGGGCTGTAAAAAACGTGAATCGTGAATCGTGAAACGTGAATAGGAAAGTCAGAGACAAAAAGCTGTGAATAAAAACAAAGAAGAAAGTGAAACAAGAAAAAAAGCAGTGAACGCCGTTGACCCTTCACTATTCACTATTCACTATTCACGTTCTTTCTCACGTTTTACGATTTTATGAGGCTTGGTATCTTTGGCGGCACATTCAATCCTGTTCATTCAGGACACCTGAGGACTGCCGAGGAAGCGAGGTATAAACTCCGGCTTGACAAAGTGATTTTTGTGCCCGCCGGGAATCCTCCTTTTAAGGAGCGCAATGCTGTTGCTGCGTCACACCGATATGCAATGGCAACCCTTGCTGCTGCTTCCAATAAAGACTTCATCGTTTCCGATTTCGAGGCCGTCAGGCAGGGTAAGTCGTATACTGTTGATACTCTTGAAATGCTTTGTAAGAGATATCCCGGAGATGAACTGTTTTTTATCCTCGGCAGCGACGCCTTCCTCGATATGCCGAAATGGCGGGAGCCGGAAAAACTCACAGGTATGACGGATTTTATTATCGTAGGGCGTCCCGGATTCGGCTTCGATGCCATCGCAGGCTCACCCTATATCAAAAATGTGAATAGTGAAGAAGTGAATAGTGAATTGAAAAAAGAAGAAGTTCACGGTGTCTCTAACGATTCACGATTCACGATTCACGGTTCACGGACTTTGAAGTTGGTGAGCGGCAGGAGCGCTTTTTTAGTGCCGGTTACGCAGATGGATATATCGTTGACCGGCATACGGCGTCTCGTTGAGGAGAACAGGAGTATCAAGTACCTTTTGCCTGCATCAGTGGAAAGGTATATAAAAAAACATAAATTATACCAAATAAAGAAAGTGAAAAGTGAATAGTTAAAAGTGAAATGTGAATAGAATAAAGCAAGATGAAAGAGTAAGGGCACTTTATTGTTTGCTTTTACCTTTCACTTTTCACCTTTCACTATTCACGGCTTTAGGAGAAAATGAGTAAACGGTTGCTGGTTATAGATGATGATGAGAGCGTGATCCGGGTCGTACGGAAGGCATTGGAACCACTTGGCTACGAGATAGAGACAAGGAACAACCTCAGGTCGGGTATTAAGATTGCCGACAAATACAAGCTCATGTTACTTGACCTCACGCTTCCCGACGGCAACAGTGTTGATGCGTTGAAGGAGATGAGGGTTTTTAATCCCGATACTCTCGTGATTATGGTTACCGCTCACGGACGCAGGGAAAGCGCTATGGATGCCATGAAGGAGGGCGCCTATGATTACCTGGAAAAGCCGTTAGACATTGAGGAACTGAAAATCGTTGCAGATAGGGCTTTCAGGGACATAAATATACGAGAAGAACTCCTAAAGCTCAGGCAAATCAAAGAAGATTCCATGCCCTTTCATAATGGAGGACAGCTTATAGGCAAATCCCGCAGCATTCTGAAAGTATTCAAAGAAATCGGGAGAGTTGCACCAAAAGATAATACGGTGCTCATCTCCGGCGAGAGCGGTACCGGCAAAGAGCTTGTCGCGAGGACCATCCATAAAAACAGCAGAAGAAAATTAGGCCCCTTTGTTGCTATCAATTACGCTTCGATTCCCGGGGAACTCATAGAAGCTGAGCTTTTCGGCTGGGAGAAGGGCGCCTTTTCCGGTGCAGTGGAAAGAACTGAAGGCAAGATACAGCATGCTTACGGCGGCACGTTGTTCTTTGATGAAATTTCCGAATTTGATGCTCACCTCCAGTCGAAACTCCTGCGCTTTTTGCAGGAGCGGGAGTACAGCCTGCTGGGGAGCAGCAATGTTATCAAAGCCGACGTCAGGATTATTGGTGCTACCAACAAGGACCTCAAGGAGTGCGTGAAGTGCGGCCTTTTCCGCGAGGATCTTTACCGCGGGTTCAGCGATATTGAGATGAAGCTGCCCCCTCTAAGGGAAAGGAAAGAAGATATACTTCCATTAGCGCGTCATTTTCTTAAAGAGTCAATAAAGGCCTTTGAGCTGCCTACAAAAGATTTTTCCAAAGATGCCGAAAAGTCTCTCTCCGGCTATGATTGGCCTGGCAATGTGATGGAGCTTGAAAATTGCGTAAAACGGGCGACGATTCTTTCAAAGGGAAGTCTGATTGAAAGAAAGGAACTCTTTGCCAATGATTATAATGCGTGTTCTGTAAAAGAGTTTCTCGAGGTAAAGCTTGACGGCCTGTTGAAAAAAATGACCAGGATTGAGAATTCCAATCTCTATGAAACGATCATAGCGGAAGTTGACAAAGCCCTCCTGGGCATTGCGTTGAAGGAGACCGGGGGAAACCAGGTCAAGGCGGCCAAGGCCCTGGGAATCAACAGAAATACACTTAATAAGAAGATGAAAGAGTATAAACTTATTTGATTTTTAAGTGTTAAATATGCTATAACAGTCATTCTTGGGTGCCCCAAATTTTTTCTTCTGGAAATTGGTGTATCCTCCATGCCCTTCCTTTGTGAAAGGGCTTTATATCCATATGGAGGTGTTTGATGAATTGGTACGAAAGTATGGTCATTCTGAATCCTGCCCTCAATGATGAGGAAATAAAATCCGCTATTGATAAGGTTTCAGAGCAGATAACGAAGTCTGACGGTGAGGTTTTCAAGGCTGATAACTGGGGGAGGAGGAAGCTCTCTTATGAACTCAATAAACAGAAGATGGGAATATATATCTTCTACCTGTTTAAGGCCCCTTCCTCCACGATTGGCAAGATCGAAAGTTTCTTTAAAGTTTTTGACCCTGTTCTCAAGTTCATGGTTATCAGACTCGGCCCTAAACAGATAGAAGCACTTCCCAAAGAGGTGCTTGGGGTCACTGCTGCCTCAGAACCCGGTGTCCCCGAAAAGTCGAAGACTGTTGGAGGTGCAGCTCACGTGGTTGAGCCCTCAGCAGAGGTGAAAACAGGCGCTGATGTTTAACCGGATTATTCTTATAGGGAACCTTACAAGAGATCCTGAAGTGCGGTATACGCCTGGCGGGACGCCTGTGACCACGATTTCAATTGCCGTCAACTCCAAGTACAAACAGGGAGATGATACAAAAGAAGAGGTGCTTTTTATCAATGCCGTTGTGTTCGGCAAACAGGCCGAGAGCTGCGGCAAATTCTTGAGCAAAGGCAATCCAGTGCTTGTGGAAGGCAGGCTCCGTGAACGCAAATGGGAGTCGGAAGGAGTCCAGAAGAGTAAATTTGAAGTTATAGCGAGGGACGTTAGATTCATGCCAAAGCGGGACTCCGCCCGGGGCGGACAAGCCCATGCCGAAGGATCTAATATTGCTGATATGGCCCCGCCTGATGAAACAACGGATTTAGAGCCGTTTTAAAGAAAGGAGATGACATGCAACAGAAGAGATTTCAGAAAAGGAAATTCTGCAGGTATTGCGCCGACAAGATAGCATTTATTGACTATAAGGATTTAAAAGGCCTTAGAAGTTATATGACTGAGCGAGGGAAGATCCTTACAAGGAAAATGACCGGAACCTGTGCGGCCCATCAGCGGGAATTGACCACTGCAGTCAAGAGAGCACGGTATATTGCACTTTTGCCTTTTATGGAAAAATAGAATGCGCATACCGAAGAGTTGGGTACCTTTTATGGCAAAACAGATTATCAATAATCTTGTCAACAAGGGCCTTATTGAGCCGGCGGTTGCCGTTGAGCGGCTCATTGAAGAAACTGAGACTTTGCTCCTCGATGAGCTCATGGCTGAAGACAGGCTTAATGAAGAAGTGCGCCAGTTGTTGAAGAAGTACGAATCCGAAATAGAAAAAGGAAGACTCGATTTCAGGAAACTCTTCGATATGACAAAACATAAACTTGTCAGGGAAAGGAACATAGTACTATGATGCTCTCTGACGATAAGATAACTCATACTACCCATATGCTGCTGAAAGGACTGATGGAAAAGGGCTTGATTACCCTGAAGGAGGATGACGGCCTGGTGAGGAGGGAAATAAAACGAACTATCACCAACGAGTTAAAAGTCGGCGAGGACATTGATGCCGAAGTGAGGAAAAAACTTCAGTCTTATACTAAAAAGCTTGTCGATGGCAGCCCCGAGTGGGAAATCATGTATAGAAAGTTTTTTGAAGAGGAAGACGCTAAAAAAGGCCGGAAGTAGTTATGGTTTTCGTATCGGATATCACCGAAGAGTATATTAAAAGAGAGCGCAACATTGCCCGCGACCTCCGCCAGAGCACCTGGTGGAAAAGGAAGTGCGCCGCCGGCACATGTTACTACTGTAATGCAAAGGTTCCTGCCAGGCTGCTCACCATGGACCATATAGTGCCGCTGGCCCGCGGCGGCAAGTCTGTAAAGGGCAACATCGTGACCGCCTGCAAAAACTGCAATAATAATAAGAAGTATCTGCTCCCTATGGAATGGGAAGAGTATCTAGAAAATACCGTGAATCGTGAATAGTGAAAGGTGAAGGGTCAACAGCACTCACGTTTTTTTTGTTTCTGACTTTTACGTTCACTATTCACTTTTCACTATTCACGGTATTTAGGCGTTTCCCATCAGTTCGTCGATCTTTGCCCCGATATCTTTTGCCGCCATCAGCGATGTACCGACAAGTATTGCATCCACTCCCGCGTCCATAAGTGTTACAACGTCATTTCTGTTTCTGATGCCGCTTTCGCTTACTACGACGCGGTCTTCCGGTATCTCATTTATCAGCCTAAACGTTGTTGAAAGATCGATTTTTAATGTCTTGAGGTCGCGATTGTTTATGCCGATAATCTCAGCCTTTACCAATAGCGCCTTTTCAAGGTCTTCTTCATTGTGCACCTCAAACAGGACTCCGAGATGTAATTCGCCGGCCAAATGCAGATATTCCTGGGCCTGGTTCCTCTCAAGCGCTGCGGCAATAAGCAGAAGGGCATCTGCACGGTGTGCTTTTGATTCAAATATCTGGTACTCATCAAAAATAAAATCTTTTCTCAAAATGGGTTTTGAGGTAACGTCCCTGACTGTCCTCAGGTAAGATAAGCTGCCCTGAAAAAAATCTTCTTCAGTTAAGATTGACAGGGCGCTGACACGCTTTCTTTCATAAAGCGAGGCGATTTCGGCAGGATCAAAGACGGGCCGTATCAAGCCTTTGGAAGGTGATGCCTTTTTTAACTCGGCAATAAGCCGTATTTCCCCCTTACCGGCGCTCAAAGCACTCTTTAAGTCCCGCGCTTCATTGTCAGCATCTGCGATGGTGAGTTTTAACTCTCGAAGCGAAATAATATTTCTTGAGTTTGCCAGTCGTTCGGCCTTTTTTTGCATTATTTTCTCAAGAACATTCATGTACTGTGATTTTACTTAACTGACGCGCTAAAAACAAGGAAGCCATATACTAAAATAGTGAGCAATATAATAAAATTTTATAAAAAAATACAATTTAATTAACTTGACAAGCCTCCGCAGCTTAAGTTATAAATAGCAATTTGGTTCTTAAAAACGACTAAAAATGAGGTAATAGATGAATACAATGGTTCCAGGTAATTTTGTGCCCACCGCATACTTTCCCGTATTAATATTTATGATTATCGCTTTCTTATTTGGAATCGTAGTGCTGTTGATCGGACAGCTGTTCAGGCTTAAAAGGCCTTACCCGGAAAAACTCATGGCTTATGAATCAGGGAACCCTCCTATTGGAGAGGCAAGGCAGCGGTTCAATGTCAGGTTCTATATTATTGCCATGCTATTTGTCATATTTGATGTTGAAGCTGTTTTCCTGTATCCATGGGCACTTGTGTACGATAAAATCGGCCTTTATGCGCTGATAGAAATGATGCTTTTCATAGCGGTCCTGCTTATAGGATATGTCTATGCCTGGAAAAAAGAGGCATTCGAATGGGATTGAAGCACAGATTAGTGGGGGGTAAAGGCATATGATGGTATTGGAAAACACTACGGATTTGATTGAAGTGGAAGAAGGTGTGCGGGTAATTCCCGGTGCAAACACCATAATAGCCACTCTTGACAAGGTCGTGGACTGGGCCAGATTGTCTTCCTTATGGCCTATGAGTTTTGGACTGGCCTGCTGCGCTATCGAAATGATGGCTTCGGGAGCGTCACACTATGATCTGGACAGATTTGGAATAGTTTTCAGGGGATCGCCGAGGCAGGCGGATGTCATCATTCTCGCGGGTACCATCACAAAGAAAATGACCCCGATTATACGCAGGGTCTATGACCAGATGGCCTTGCCCAGGTATGTAATAGCGATGGGCAGTTGTGCCTGCAGCGGAGGGATCTTCGATACATACAGCACTGTTCAGGGTGCCGATACCTTTTTGCCCGTAGATGTTTATGTGCCGGGATGCCCGCCAAGGCCTGAAGCTCTCTATGACGGCATCATCAAGCTTCAGGAAAAGATAAAAAAAGAACACTTCAAGTGGAGTATGTGGAGGTAAAAGACAGGTAAAGGTTAAGGCTGAGGTCAAGAAGACCAAGACTAAGGTAATTTTTTTAGGTGTTTCTTAACCTTAACCTTAATCTTAACCTGAATTAATTATGGAACTGAATGATATTGCCGAGATGATAAAAGACAGGTATCCCGATGAGTTGAGGGGGACCAAGGAATTCCACGGCCAGTTATCGGTTGTGCTGAGAAAAGACAGGATAAAGGAGATAATGCAGTACCTTCATGATACTCCGGAGCTTTATTTCAATTTTCTCAGAGACCTATGCGGTGTGGACTACTTAGGCAAAAAGGAGACTCGGTTTGAAGTGGTTTACCATTTGTACTCTCTGAGGCACAGGCATATGATACGGATTAAGGCTGAGGTGCCGGAGGAAGATGCGTCAATAGACAGTGTTGTTGATGTCTGGGCAGGGGCCAATTGGCATGAGCGCGAGTGTTTTGACCTCTTTGGCATTACCTTCAACGGCCATCCTGACTTGAGGAGAATCCTCATGCCGGAAGACTGGGAAGGGCATCCATTAAGAAAAGATTATCCGCTCAAGAGCGATCTTGGTGAGAAGGAATGGCGCGGATATACAGAGATCGTCGAAATTGCAAAAAAGAACAAAGGATATGAGGTAATATAGATGCCGGCCATAGAAAAGGACCTTAAGACTAAAGAGTTGACCATTAGCATGGGGCCTCAGCACCCTGCTACACATGGCGTGCTGAGGGTCGTGCTTGAACTTGACGGCGAAAGCGTTGTTAAGATAACTCCCTATGTAGGGTATCTCCACAGGGGAGTGGAGAAGCTTTCTGAAAACCGTACCTACCTTTCTGCGCTGCCGTTGACTGACAGGCTCGATTATATCTCCAGCATGGCGAACAATGTCGGATATTGTTTGGCGTGCGAAAGGCTTTTCGGAGTCGAGGCGCCTGAGCGCGCAAAGTACATCCGGACCATGATGTCGGAAATGACGAGGATAAGCAGTCATATAATAGGTGTTGCAACTCATGCCCTCGACATCGGCGCGATGACTCTCTTTCTGTACTCATTCAGAGACAGAGAAACGTTATTGGACCTGTTTGAGATGACCTGCGGCGCAAGGCTTACTGTGAGCTACCCGAGAATCGGCGGTGTGAGGAATGATGTAAGCCAGGAGTTTCTTGATAAATTATACGCATTTACCGAGACATTTCCAGCAACGATAGAACGTGAATATGAGACCCTCCTGAACGAAAATAGGATATGGAAGCAGCGCACGCAGGGCATCGGCGTTATAAGTGCCGAAGAAGCAATAAGTTGGGGTCTTACAGGTCCTAACCTGCGCGGCTCCGGCGTGCCCTATGATGTCAGGAAATATGCCCCCTATGATGCCTATGAAAAGGTAGAGTTCAATGTGCCGGTAGGAAAAAATGGTGATGTGTATGACCGCTATCTCTGCCGTATGGAAGAGATGAAACAGTCGAACTGGATTATAAGGCAGTGCATCGAGCAGTTGCCCAAGGGGGCCATCATGGCGCCTGATGCTCCTAAATTCACCCTGCCTCCAAAGGACAGGGTATTGGCTGATATGGAATCGCTTATTCATCAATTTGTCTTGATTACAAAAGGCCCTATTGCCGCACCCGTAGGTGAAATATATGTGGCTACCGAAGTCCCCAAAGGCGAACTGGGCTATTATATAGTCAGCGACGGAAGCGGAAGGCCCTACAGGATGAGGCTAAGGGCGCCTTCATTTGTCCATTTAGCAGCGTTGCCGGTTTTATGCCGGGATGCCATGGTAGCGGACGTTGTTGCAAATATCGGCACTCTGGATATAGTGCTCGGGGAGTGCGACAGATAGCAATATAGGTTTATAGGATTACATCGGAGGTATCAGCGTGAACTTAGTCGATATGGCGGCCTCATCAGGGAATCTTCATTTCATAATGCAATTCATTATTATATTAGTCAAAATAGCGATTGTCATAAGCGTGATTCTGTTACATGTTATGTATGCAACTTATTTTGAAAGAAAAGTGATTGGGCATATGCAGGTGAGGCTTGGACCCATGAGGACCGGCCCCCACGGGATATGGCAGCCGATTGCAGACGGCCTGAAATCGTTTTTCAAAGAAGACATTATTCCTGCTCAAGCGGACAAGCCGGTATTCATTCTGGCCCCCATTATTTTTACGTTTGCCGCTATGAGTGCCCTGGCGGTAATACCATTCTCCTCCGGCGACTGGTATGTGATAGCCAATATTAATGTTGGACTCCTTTACGTTCTTGCTATGTCTTCTTTGGGGGCATACGGAGTAGTAATGGCCGGATGGTCGTCCAATTCAAAGTATTCGTTCCTGGGCGGACTGAGAGCGTCCGCGCAGGTCATCAGTTATGAGGTCTGTATGGGCATGAGCCTTATAGGCGTGATACTGATGGCAGGGTCAATGAACCTTACAGAGATTGTAAATGCACAGCAGCAGCACTGGTATGGCATGTTTATTATACCGCAGTTCCTTGGTTACTTTGTGTTCATCGTTGCCGCCTTTGCCGAGACCAACAGAACTCCTTTTGATCTGCCTGAGGCAGAAAGCGAACTGGTGGCAGGCTACTTTGTCGAATACAGCGGAATGCGATTTGCACTTTATTACATGTCAGAATATATCGGCATGCTGGTGATGTCGTCGATGGCGGCGATTTGTTTTATGGGCGGCTGGACCTTGCCTCCGTTTATTACGGGCGCGGTCCCCATTCTGTTGGCAGTGCCGGGGATAGTATGGCTCCTGGCAAAAGTATATTTTCACATTTTTCTTTTCTACTGGATAAGGGCGACGGTACCCAGATACCGGTACGATCAGCTTATGGCATTGGGATGGAAGGTGCTGTTGCCATTGGCACTGCTCAATATAGTCGTGACTTCCATTGTTAAATTTTTTGCTTGATGGTTGAAAGGTAAGAGAGGACTATGGGAATAAAGAATTTTGCAAAAAAGGTCTTTCTGCTCGAAATTGTGAAAGGTATGGCTTTGACCTTCAGGATGATGCTCACTCCGGCTGTAACGAGGCAATACCCTAAGGAAAAGAGGGTAATGTTCCTCGCCTTCCGTGGGCTGCATGCACTCGCAAGGAAAGAAGACGGGACGGCACGGTGTGTGGGTTGCGGTTTGTGCGCGGCAGTTTGTCCTTCCCGGTGCATCGATATTTACACCAGCGAAGCTGATGACCATACAAAGGTTGTCGACCGTTACGAGATTGAAGTGCTCAGGTGTGTCTATTGCGGGTTTTGCGTGGAGGCCTGCCCCTTTCAAGCTGTGGTGCTCACAGGGCATTATGAGTATTCCGACACTTCGCGTGCAGCTCTTTTTATGGACAAGGAAAAGCTCCTCGCAAATTGGGACAAATACATGGCCGGCAAGAAGGGAGAGGAGTATTTCAAACGTTTCTGGAGGCCGATGAGCGAGGACTTTAAAGCCCATGAGGACCAAGCGGTATTCAGGGGCAGCCGAGGGAAAACGGAGGGAATGAGTAATGCTGCCTAAGTTGTATTTCGGATATTTTTCCATAGTGATGGTAGTTATTTCGCTTTTGATCATAACGCGGAAGAACCCTGTACATAGCATTTTGTGGATGCTGGCCCTGTTCTTTCACATTGCGGGTTTATATTTGTTTCTCAACGCTGAGTTTCTGGCAGCGGTGCAGTTGATATTGTATGCCGGTGCTATATTGGTGCTTTTCCTTTTCGTCATCATGATGCTGAACATTAAGAAAGAGGTCGTTGATGAGCGGTTTGCAGGGGATTGGGCGGTGGCAGTTTTTGTCGGGGGCACGGTACTGGTTCTTATCCTTTTGGCGATTAGCACATTGACGCCCGGTCCGCTCGGCAGTTACACCATAGCGGCTGTCCAGGCCGAAACTCATGCCAAGGTGCTCGGCAGGGTATTGTACACTGAATATCTCTTCCCCTTTGAGATAGCATCGCTCATATTGCTTATAGCAGTCGTCGGCGCCCTGGTGCTGGCTAAGAAGAGGAGGACATAGGAGGACTGATGGTACCTTTAAACTGGTATATAGAGTTAAGTGCAATAATTTTCACGATCGGCGCTGTCGGGTTTCTTATCAGGCGCAATATTATGATTATGCTAATTTCCATAGAACTGATGCTGAACTCGGTGAATATCAGCCTTGTAGCTTTCAGCCACTACCTTCAGGACGTAAGGGGCCAGGTTCTGGTCCTTTTCATTATCACCGTGGCAGCCGCCGAGGCGGCTATAGGCCTGGCTATAGTGGTGGCGATGTTTAAAAACAAGGCGGTATTGCACACAGACGAAGTCATGGAAATGAAAGGATAGATGATGGAACGATATGTTTTAATTCCTCTCTTGCCGCTTATCGCTTTCGTAATTAATATTCTCTTAGGTAAATCGATCATAAGGAACAAGGCCCACTGGCCGGCGGTCCTTGCGCTGCTCGGATCAGTTGTGCTCTCGGTGATGACTTTTGCTGAAGTAATGGGCGGCAAGGTGATAAACCAGGATATCTACAGCTGGATTATATCGGGCAGCTTCAAGGCGAGCGTGGGGTTTTTAATAGACCCGCTAACAGCCATAATGCTTATAGTAGTGACGAGCATAAGCCTGCTCGTATATATTTACTCTATTGGCTACATGCATGGTGACAACGGGTATTACCGTTTCTTTGCTTACCTTTGCCTCTTTACCTTTTCGATGCTTATGCTTGTTCTGGCCAATAATCTCCTTCAGCTCTATTTTGGCTGGGAGGCAGTTGGGTTGTGCTCCTATTTTCTTATAGGCTATTACTTTCATAAGAAGAGCGCATCCGATGCAGGCAAAAAGGCTTTTATTGTAAACAGGTTTGGAGATTTCGGCTTTGGATTGGGAGTCATCTTAATCTTCCTGAACCTGGGCAGTGTCCACTATGCCGACATATTCAGCAAGGTCGGAATGCTGCAGGGGCAGACGATACCTCTTTTCGGGTATAACGTAGATCTTATAACCCTTATTGCGCTGCTGCTGTTTTGCGGGGCAGTCGGCAAATCAGCACAGATACCGCTCCATGTCTGGCTGCCTGATGCAATGGAGGGCCCGACACCGGTTAGCGCGCTTATACACGCGGCCACTATGGTAACAGCCGGTGTATTCATGGTGGCAAGGTTTAACCCCGTATTCAGTCTCTCGCCCGTTGCAATGGGTGTTGTGGCCATTACTGGCGCGGTAACGAGCTTGTTTGCCGCAACCATTGCCCTGGTGCAAAATGATATCAAGCGTATAGTCGCATATTCCACAGTAAGTCAGCTCGGTTACATGTTCCTGGCTTGCGGCGTTGGCGCTTACGGTGCAGGCATCTTTCACCTCTTTACTCATGCATACTTTAAGGCATTGTTGTTCCTCGGAGCCGGCAGCGTCATGCACGCCATGTCAGGCGAACTGGATATACAGAAGATGGGCGGGCTCAAAAAATACATGCCGGTTACTTACTGGACATTTTTAATTGCTTCACTGAGCATTGCCGGTATCCCCGGTCTTGCAGGCTTTTTCAGCAAAGATGAGATCCTCTGGCTGGCATACAACGGCGGCACTGTAGGCAGGATTGTCTGGGCCATGGGAACGCTGGTCGCCGCGCTCACCGCATTCTACAGCTTCAGGATAATTTTCCTGGCATTTCATGGAAAATTCAGGGGCACCCACGAGCAGGAGCATCATCTCCATGAATCGCCCAAGTCGATGACTATACCGCTTATGTTGCTCGCTGTCGGAGCGATATCTGCCGGATGGTTGGGGATATCTGAAACATTGGGCGGCGGTAATTTCATAGGCCACTTCCTCCACCCGGTGCTTGGCCACCCGCATGTGCATGCAGGCGAAGACGAGGAATGGATGGTGATGGGCATTTCAATCGCTTGCGCGGTGGGCGGCATACTGGTTTCATGGATATTCTATGTATTAAAGCCCGAAATTCCAAAGAACCTGGCTGCCGGCTTCAAAGGTATTTATACAGTATTGTGGAATAAATACTATGTTGACGAATTATATGATGCTATTAT
This sequence comes from Nitrospirota bacterium, assembly GCA_963710375.1. GTDB lineage: Bacteria > Nitrospirota > Thermodesulfovibrionia > Thermodesulfovibrionales > Dissulfurispiraceae > JADFXI01. The sequence continues at coordinate 414,923 of CAVPZX010000002.1, read as the reverse complement.
TGTCAGGCCGACGATGTGGCTTGCCAAAAGCATACTCATACCAGTGACGGACGGTACAATCATAGAAGGCATTGTCAATGGGGTGCCTAAAGCGATTGCCGATTTCGGACAAAGGTTGAGAAAGCTGCAGACCGGTTCTGTGCAGGACTATGCATTAATTATGGCTATAGGGTTTTTTATTCTGTTTTCGCTGGTAATGATTTCTGTAGGAAAATAATTAGCTGAAGTTAGGAGGATGGATGGATTACCCGGTTTTAAGCACTGTAATTTTCTTGCCCATACTGGGTGCGCTGCTTATCTTTTTAACAAAGAGATCCAGCGAAACTTTTATCAAGTGGATGGCGCTGGCTGTCAGCATAATCAATTTTGTGCTGAGCCTGCCCCTTTTCACCAGTTTTGATAAAACGACGGCTGCCATGCAGTTTGTGGAGAAGCGTGAATGGATTCCGGCATGGGGCATACATTATTCGCTGGGCGTGGATGGCATAAGTGTCCTGTTCGTCCTGCTTTCCACCCTGCTGACCATCCTCTGCGTGACCGTATCATGGAAAAGCATAAAACTAAAAACAAAGGAATTTTATGCCGCGCTGCTTCTAATTGAAGGCTCGATGATAGGCGTATTCTGCAGCCTGGATATGTTCCTCTTTTATATCTTTTGGGAGGCGATGCTTATACCCATGTTCCTTTTGATAGGGGTATGGGGAGGGCCTAACAGGGTGTACGCAGCGATCAAGTTTTTCCTTTTCACGCTAGTGGGCAGCGTGCTTATGCTCATAGGCATTATCGTCTTATATCTGAACACCGGAAATAGCTTTGACGTACTGAAGATGATGGAAACCAATTATCCTTTTAATCTACAGGTCATGCTTTTCTGGGCATTCTTCGCAGCATTTGCAGTGAAAGTCCCCATGTTTCCGGTGCACACCTGGCTGCCTGACGCTCATACCGAAGCGCCGACTGCCGGAAGTGTTATCCTCGCCGGCATTCTGATAAAGATGGGGGCATACGGATTCCTGAGATTCAGCATGCCCATACTGCCGGAAGCGACAAAGGCCATGGCGCCGGCAATGATGATACTGTCAGTGATAGGAATTATTTACGGTGCGGTAATTTGCCTCGGGCAGACCGACCTTAAAAGACTTATTGCTTACAGTTCAGTGAGCCATATGGGGTTTGTGACCCTGGGCATCTTTGCGCTTAATATGCAGGGTCTGCAGGGCGGCATTCTGCAGATGATTAACCACGGGATCGTAACCGGCGGGCTGTTCCTTTGCATAGGGATGGTGTATGACAGGACCCACACGAGACAGATTGCCGATTACGGCGGCGCAGCGTCAGTTTTTCCTGTGTACGCAGCGCTTTTTATGGTACTCACACTTGCATCGATAGGACTGCCGGGTACAAACGGCTTCATCGGTGAATTTCTTATAATCCTCGGAGGTTTTACCACATCAAAACTAATGGGAACTCTATCTGCTACCGGAATAATAATCGGTGCTGCATACATGCTCTGGCTATACCAGAGGGTCTTTTTCCTGGAGATTAACCCGAAAATGCAGGGCCACAAGGACATAGATTTAAGGGAAATACTGACGCTCCTTCCGCTCATTCTCCTGGTTTTCTGGATAGGGGTGTATCCCAATACTTTTCTGAGTTTTATGGACGTATCCGTGCAGCACCTGATTGCAAGAGTCAACACGCCAGTCCAGCAGAATTTGGCGCAGCATATAATTGAGGTGATACAATGAACATTCCCTTTCCTGATCTGGCGCCGCTGAAGCCCGAAATCATAGTGTCCTCAGCAGCAATGCTGCTTCTTATTCTCGAACTTGTATTTAAAGATAAAGGCGTCCTTGCACTTATTGGAATTATTGCTGCAGCCGCAACATTCTACGTGCTGCCTGCAAGCTACGGGGAAACGTTCGGCGGCATGTTTATAAGCGACAGCTACAGTATGTATTTCAAAGTGATCTTTCTTATCAACTTGGTCCTCACCGTATTGATTTCGCTAAAGTATATACAGCGGGAGAAAGCGGAATACGGAGAATATTACAGCCTGCTGCTCTTTGCCACTGCCGGCATGATGATCATGGCATCGGCAAGGGACTTTATTGTCCTTTATTTGGGCCTCGAGCTCATGGCGCTGAGCACTTATATACTTGCCGGGATAAAGCGTCATGATATCAAATCGAACGAAGCAGCCCTGAAATATTTTCTTTTGGGGGCATTTTCCTCCGCAGTACTCCTTTACGGAATATCACTCCTTTACGGATTAACTGCAACCACAGATCTATATAAAATTGCAGAGCTATTGAAGCAGACCGAAATTTCTACAACTCTGCTGCTGAGTATGCTCCTAATTGCCGTTTCTTTCTGTTTTAAGATAGCGGCGGTCCCTTTTCATATGTGGGCCCCTGATGTCTATGAGGGCGCTCCCACATCTATAACAGCCTTCATGTCGGTTGGTCCGAAGGCTGCAGGTTTTGCGGTTATCGGCAGGGTATTTTATGTGACATTCCAGAACGTACAGCCCGATTGGACTGCCGTGCTCATCGGCATCGCGATCCTCACCATGGCAGTAGGCAACATCCTTGCCCTTGTGCAGACGAATATAAAAAGAATGTTGGCTTATTCGTCTATTGCCCATGCCGGCTATATGCTTCTCGGAATTATTACAGGGACCCTCGCAGGCCGCCAGGCGATGATGACGTATATGCTTATCTATGCTTTTATGAATATGGGCGCCTTTGCGGTAGTAATTATGCTCGACAAGGGAGAAGAAATAAAGGACTACGATGGTCTCGCAAAAAGCCGTCCGCTTATTGCAGCGTTAATGCTCGTATTTATGTTTTCTCTTACCGGGATACCGCCGACAGCGGGGTTTGTTGGAAAATTCAATATCTTTATGGCGGCAATCAACGCCGGGTACACCTGGCTGGTAGTCATAGCTGTCATTTTCAGCGTTATTTCTGCTTATTACTACCTAAGGGTAGTGATGAACATGTATATGAAGGAGGCGCCCGGAGGAGAGGCTGTAATCCACCCTTCTACGTCACTAGGGTTTGCCCTTCTTATTACTGTGGTAATGGTGTTTGTTATCGGTATCTTGCCTTCCGTTGTAATAGGGTAGACGAACTCTCCTGTTATTGTGAATAGGCCTATTCTGGTACACCTCGTTTCAAGCGCATCCTTGATAATATTTCTCTTGGAGAGATGGCAATGAAGGCTGAACCCGGCGAGCACAGGAATTTGTTCGATAAAACAAGTTTTTCTGAACAATCAGACGTTCTGAATATTATTCTGGATCATATTACTCATGGGATGGTAGTAGTTGGGCCGGACTATCGCATGTTGGCCTTTAACCGGCATTTCGAGGAGATGTTTCAACTCCCGGACGGCACGGTCGAGGTGGGTGTCGATTTTCGGGAAATACTGAAAACATGGGCCGAAGTGACCGGGCAAGACCAGCAAATGCTGGACCGCGCCATCATTCACCTCGATGAGCCCGCCACTTTCCAAGTCGAATTCCCGCAACTGATAAATGGGGAACCTCGCTGGTGTTTGCTGACCCACAATCCGTTGCCCGGAAAAGGGTTTGTCAGGACATTCACCGACATCACCGAGCGCAAGAGGGGAGAAAACGCTCTTCGGGAAAGTGAGGAGCGGCTTCGCGTCATCTTCGAAACGTCGCAGGCAGGCATCATGCTGGGCGACCAGAATGGCACACTGATTTTCACAAACCGCAGAATGGCGGATATGCTGGGTTTTTCTATTGATGAGGTGATTGGGTCTTCATACGGCAATTATATTCATCCTGATGACCTTGACGAAAGCATACGGAAGATGGGCTGCCTCATAAGCGGGGACCTTAAAACAGTTGCCGGTGAGCGTCATTACATAAGGAAGGATGGATCATCCTTCTGGGGATACGTGACGGCTCAGAGACTTGAAGACACACAGGGAAAGCTGACAGGGCTTGTCGGCGTTATCACCGACATAACTGAAGCCAAAAATGTGGAAGAAGATCTCAGAAACAGCGAGCAGCGCTTTCGCGGCATAATTGAGAGTTTGCAGGATGTTTATTATAGGAGCGACGCCGAAGGCAGGCTTACCATGGTCAGTCCTTCGGGCATTATTCTCCTGGGATACTATTCGTTGGAAGAAGTGCTGGGATGGAACATACGTGACACTTTTTATTACGATGCCGTTGAGCGGGACGCGCTGGTAGGTGAGTTGCGCGAAAAAGGCAAGGTTAATAACTATGAGGTCACACTGCGCCGAAAAGACGGCACGCCTGTTCCTGTCGCCGCGTCCAGTCATCTTTTGTTTGACCGTAACGGACAATATGCAGGCATTGAGGGTGTTTTCCGTGACATGTCAGAATACAAGCAATTGCAGGACGAAATAATCCGCTCGCAAAAACTCGAGTCACTCGGCTTGCTGGCCGGGGGAATCGCCCATGATTTTAATAATTTGCTTACAGGGATCATGGGCAACATCAGCCTGGTCAAAATCAATCTTGATACGGAACATAAGGACTATGCCCGCTTGTCGGCTGCTGAGACTGCAGCGAAACGCGCGACCGATCTGACGCAGCAGCTATTGACCTTTGCTAAAGGCGGTGCGCCTATAAAGAAGGCTCTCCCCATAGCTGAGCTGATCAGGGAGTCAGTTGATTTTGCGCTCTCAGGCTCCAATATTAGTTGCAATTACATCATATCCGATGGTTTATGGAACACTGAGGCAGACAGGGGGCAGATGGCCCAGGTCTTCAATAACCTGTCTATAAACGCCATGCACGCGATGCCAGAGGGCGGCAGAGTCAATGTAAAGATGGAGAACCTGACCCTTTCGGCCAATATCGTGTCTACCCTGCCTGCCGGGGACTACATAAAAATAGTTTTCTCCGATAGCGGAACAGGCATTTCTTCAGAACACCTGTCTAAGATCTTCGACCCCTACTTCACCACAAAAACACGCGGAAGCGGATTGGGGCTTGCCACAGTATTTTCCATACTTAAAAAACACGGCGGGCATATAACCGTAGAGTCAGAGGACGGGGCGGGAACAACATTCACTATATACTTGCCCGCAACGAGAGAAGACGCCCATCCCGACAATTCGGAAAAAGACACACTGACCAAGGGATATGGCAACATACTGGTAATGGATGATGAAGAGTTGGTGAGAGAGACAGCAGGTGGTATGCTGACTATGCTGGGGTTCCAGGTCCAATTCACTGAAGACGGAGAAAAGGCCGTTGCCCTTTATAAGAAATCCCTTCAGGAGAAAAATCCCTTCCTGGTATTGATAATGGACCTGACTATTCCCGGAGGGATGGGTGGTAAGGAGGCTGTGGCGAAAATCCTGGAGATGGACCCTGAGGCAAAGGCGATAGCGTCGAGCGGCTACTCTACCGATCCTGTAATGTCCGAATTCAAAAAATACGGCTTTGCCGGAGTGATAACGAAACCCTACAGGATTCAACAGATGAGCGAGGCTATCTCCAAGGTTTTGTCACTATAAAGGCAGGCAACGATTAATTTTTGTACACCTCGGGTCAGGTGCATCTATGTCGTTGCATATCAAGAGGCTCACTGCAGGACATCCCCCATGGCACTCTGAAAAAAGTTCGCAGGCAGTAACATGACATTTGTTGCCGTGGAACTTTCTAAAATAATTCAGTACCGGACTTCCCCAGATGTCTTCAAAGCTTTCGGAGAAAATATTGCCCAGCCTGAACTTTTGGCTCCTGAAAAAAAGGTAGCATGGAAACACCGAGCCATCAGGAAGAACTGACAGTTTTGTGGTTCCTGCAGGGCATCTTGCGTTTCTTAACAGGGGTTGTTTTTTAGTGTCAGGCAGAAAGCCACCGCAGTAGACTCCGGAGATATTGGGGTATTTGTTTCGCGCATCAGAAAGCTGTTTATAAAATTGATAGAAAGGCATACTGTTAATGAGATCGCTATCAGATATGGTATCCATATAGAGCAGATAGCAGGTTATTTCCGGCATGTTGAAATAGATATTTACCGGTTGCGGCATGGCCGATTTTTTGCAAATGCTTTTAATGACGGGCCGGTATTTGGCAATATAGTCTTCGAGCTCTTTTGCCACGCGGCTATCGTTGAGCGAGATGCCGATATTAAGCGTATTCCTGTCGTATACACTCGAAAGGCGTTCAAGCAGGGCAACGTTAGTGCCATTGGTGCTCAGATTCAGCCTGAGCTTGAGCGTTGCAGCTTTGTCGATAAGCCTGACAATATCGGGATGCAGCGTAGGCTCGCCGCCAAGGATGTCTATCTCTCCTATCCCTGCGTCCAGTATTTTACCGGCGAGCCTCTCAAAACCGTCAGCCGTAATTTCGCTTTCAGTTTCTAAGCCCCGGTTGAAGCAGAACCCACAATGCCGGTTGCACCTCAGTGTAGGGAAGAATTGTATATACTCAGGAACCGAAGTATACAATCAGTCTTTGTGTCCTTTTATCACATCATCCACCCAGCTTAAGGCAGCGGAGACAGTGGGAAACCCTATAGTGCTGGACAGCAGTATGATGGCATGGTGAAGTTCATCAGGAGATGCGCCAGATTGCAGGGCCCTCCGCGCATGGGAGTGGACGGACCCCTCTGACCTTATGGCAGCGGCAGCGGCCATCTGGATTAAGTGAGAAGTTTTGTCATCAATGGGGCCTGCGTCTTTTGCTGCTTTTCCGAGGTTTTCAACAGCCTTGGTGAACTTTTTGAATCTCTTTGCGATGCTCATATACTGTCCTGGTAATTCTGACATGGTCCCCTCCTTAATTAGTATGCTACTAATCTTTTCCCTGCCTCAAAGGCATCGTTCAGCGCTGTCGGGTGGTTACGTATCGCCCCTTTCGCATCTACCCCCAGAAAGCTCAGAGTTTCGTGATCAGGAACGCTGATGGTCCTGAAAAAGGCCTTTGCCGTCACTTCGGAACATTGAATGCCAATCTCTTTTTTCATACCGCCCACGAGCATGAGGAGCCCTTTTCTTCCATTCGGACCTGAGGGGATGGTTTTTTTTAACAGGTATTTTTCACACCAGAAGGACTGGCAGCGGTCAATCATGATTTTTGATTGAGCGCTGAGGCCGAAAAAGAAAATAGGTGAGGAAAGGATGATGCGGTCAGCCTTGCGGATAGCAATGGTTATTTCCTGCATATCATCGTTGACAACGCATATGCCGGTTTCATCACAGCCTCCGCAATTCTGGCAAGGCTTTATGTCCATGGTGTTGAGTCTGAAAATCAGGACATCATGCGCGGAGCTCTCCGCTGCCTTGAGAGCCTCCTTTAACAACATATCGGAGTTGCCTTGTTCGCGAGGGCTGCCGAGAAATGCCACTATATTCATTTGCTTTCCGGGAGTGTCCTACTCAACCTTTTTGAAGGCCTGTTTCTTTGCCTTGCAGACGGGGCACTCGTCAGGTGGCTCGCCTTCCACAGTATGTCCGCAGACATCGCATACATAATAGTCGGTCTCGCTGTTCTTGCCGAATTCATCTATTGCCTTCTGGTAGAGTGCCGCATGAACTTTCTCAACCTCATTGGCATACGTGAACGTTCTCAGCGCGCCTTTATTGCCCTCAGCCTGAGCATCTGCAATCATATATGGGTACATCTTCTGGAACTCATAGACCTCGCCCTGAAGTGCGGACGCCAAATTATCCTTTGTAGTCTTTATGCCGCCCAACTCCCGGAGGTGGTTATGGGCATGAATTGTTTCAGCTGCAGCAGCAGCGCGGAACAGTTTCGCAATCTGTTTGAAGCCCTCGGCTTCTGCCTTTTTCGCGAAAGCGAGATATTTTCTGTTTGCCTGGCTCTCTCCTGCAAATGCATCCAACAAGTCCTTTTCAGATTTAGTCATGGTAGTAATCTCCTTTTAAAATTTCTCATGGTATATTTTGACACGTCTGGCGAATTCCCTGCCGAAATCATAGCATTTGGTCTCATCCTCAAAAGAAGGTTTGTACAGTATCTCCAATCCGGGCTCGTAAAGCTCAAGGCCCATTCTTTTTAGCTCCATGTAAGCCTCTTTTACAGCTCCGCCGCCCCATCCGTAGCTTCCGAAAGCGCCGGCCATCCTGTTTTTTGGACGAAGTCCCCTCAGGTGGGTCAAAAACTCGGCCACATTCGGAAACATAATATTATTTAGGGTCGGCGTTCCAATAAGGCACCCCCTTGAGTTCCAGAATTCTTTAATAGCAACGCTCATGGGTGTAGCTCTCAGCTTAATTACGTTGCATTCCACACCTTCGTCCTTGATACCCTGCATCATGGGCGAAGTCATCATTTCCGTGCTGTGCCACATGGTATCGTAAATGATGGAAACTCTGAGGTGCGCTTTGCCATTTGCCATATCGAGATACATCTGCATGACTTTTCCGGGGTCCCGTCTCCATATAATGCCGTGGTCGGGAGCAATCATCTCGATTTCGAGACCGAGTTTCTGCACTTGTGCGATCTTCGCCTTAATGAGCTGGCCGAAAGGCATGAGGATATTGGCGTAGTAGTCTATGACAGCGTCGTCCAGCTCGGCCATGGACTGACATGTGATGAATTCGTCATCGAACCTCACCGCAGAGGCTATATGCTGGCCGAACCCATCCTGGCTGATCAGTATCTTTTCTTCTTTTATATAGGTCATCATCGAGTCGGGCCAATGAAGCATGGGCGTCTCCAGAAAAAGAAGCGTCCTTTTGCCTATGTTGAGGGTATCTCCTGTCTTTACTGTCTTGATAGTCCATTTGGACAGATCATAAAATCTTTCGAGTCCTTTCCTGCCTTTTTCCGTTATATAGATGGTTGCGTTGGGAGCCAGAGCCATTATGGCGTCGATACTGGTTACATGGTCATTTTCTATATGGTTTATAATGACGTTTTTTATTCTGGCGGGATCGATGACGCCCCGTATATTCTTGATGGTGGTGTCCGCGAAGTCGCATTTGACAGTATCCAGCAGGGTTATTTCTTCATCCATAATCAGATAATTGTTATAGGTAGTCCCACGGGGTGTCACGTAACCGTGGAAATCGCGAATCGCCCAGTCAATTGCGCCTACCCAATAAATTCCGTTTTTGATTTCTACTGCTCTCATTGCCGTATTCACCTCTTTTAGTTATTAGTATAACACTATCCTAACTGCCTATCCCAATTGCCTTGCCTACCTCAATAAACAACTTTTTGTCGTGCTTTAGTATATTCATGCACGATGCAGTGCCGACACATGCATTTGAGAATTCATCCAGAGTTTTGTATTTTGATTTCATCTGGTCCCTATTCATAACAACCGTGCCGTTTAGAATGGTTTTACCATCATGGCAGGATGCACAGTGCCTCTCCCACAGGCCTAAACGGTCGGTCTTGCAGCAACTCGAAGCGAAAAATAATGAACAGATCAAAATCATAAAAAACCCGATAGCGTACGTTATTTTCCTATTTGACATTATTAAAACTCCTTCCTATCGAGAAGGCTTCTCCAAGAGGTCCTCCAATGCTCCAATAAGTCCGTCCCTCAGGACAAAAAACAATTGGACTTACCTTGGCAATATCCGGCAAGTCTTTATCGCCGATTACAGAATCATCCGCTTTCACATCAATGATTTCGCCGATAAACTGGGTGTGCAATCCAATTTCAACGATCTTGATAACCTTGCACTCCAAAACCATAGGGAATTCCTTCACATAAGGGGCATCGACCAGGTCGCTTTTTACCGGAGTCAAACCCGTGACTGAAAACTTATCAATAGTTCTGCCTGAGACCATCCCGAAATAATCTGCCTCCCTGGCATATTTTTCCGAAGGTATATTTATCGTAAATGCTTTTCGTTCAATTATGTTGCCATAGGTATAGGTGGCTTGCCTGAGCGAAACCGAAACGCAGGGCGGCTTGGAGCAGCATATTCCTCCCCAGGAGAAAGTCATCACGTCCGGTCTGCCGTCCTTGTCATAAGACCCCAATACCCATACAGGAGTCGGGTAAGCCAGTGTTTTTGGGCCAAATGATTTTTTCATTAGATAACCTCCCTCATATAGTCTTAATAAAGTCTACATTACAGTCCAACGGTTTGCAACGCCAAAAATGTTCCGGACTTCGGGAAATGCCGGGGATTTTCAGAAAAATTGCATGCCCTCCTTGAGGGCTGCCTGGGTAATAACGTATTTATCTCCTTTTAAAACTCCCTTTAACGGAATGGGATAACAACCTCCAATCCCATCCTGTAAACTCTCCAGTGGCCACCGTTCATTGCACGATCTGCATTTCATATATCCTTCCTCAAAGCTAAACCCTAATTTTTTTGGATAGCATTCCTTGCATGCATTAAAATATGACTGGATTTCGCCATTGACCATTAAAAGAAAAAAACTGATATTTTTACCCTCAATAGACAAAGAATAGAACCGGGGCTGTTTTGGAATGAGGGTGCTCACATCTATTTCAGATGTGTAACCGTCAAAGGGGGCCTGGATGCAGGAAGGCCCCTTAGCACATGAGATCAGAATATACATCAGGCATGAAAGAACCAATAAAAATCTCATATGCAATTTTAATACTTTCTGCCGGAATACGGCAACGTTTCTCAACCTACACATCGAAAAAATAAAGGGTAATATACTATAAAGAGTGAAATTATTGAAGGAGCGTTATTTATGAGAAATTTATATGACCGTGGTCCCTGCCGGGCACTCACCTACCCAGCCGAGTGCTTGGCGGGGTGTAGAGGGAGCATACATGTAATGGGGATTCTCCTTTTAATCCTGGCACTAATAGGTGCGGGGTATCTTTATATCAGTTACAAGGAGAAAAGGGTCTCGAGTGATATGCCAAAGATCCTGGCAGCTTATGAAGGTATGTTGGACGATTATATAAAAGACCCGGAAGATAGGGCGAAACTTAAGCAGGCAGTGGGAATTATAGCGGAGGGGCACTATTCGACGCCTGCAATCAATGAGCTTGAGAAAATGTACGGGTGTACGAGAAGAGGGACACTCTCAAATAAAATACTTAAGGAGCTTGTTTCTGAACTCAGCTCTATGGGAATGAAACTTTTCAAAGCTGAATGCTTGAACGGCACACACAGCGTTGTAATAGCATGTGCCGGATCCAGAGAAGAGGCTGACCTTTACTTTAGCGAATACGGCAAGGTGCTTAAATGCAGTCAGCTAGTTATGTCGGCTATTTCTAAATAGAGTTTGTTTATATTAACGGTTGCAAAATAATAACAACTTTATCGATAAAATCCCTCATAACCTTCCTTTGCCAAAGGGTGATATTTCCCCTATTTGGCATAAATGTTAATCGGCGTCGAAAATTGACCCACCATCGGCGTCCAAAATTGACCCACCCCAGCGGTTAGTTTTTCTTTGAGTTTCTGGTCTTGATTCTCCAGCTCTCGTTGCCTGTTTCGATGATATCACAATGATGGGTGACTCTGTCCAGAAGAGCAGTAGTCATCTTGTTATCTCCAAAGACCTGGGGCCATTCTCCGAAGGTAAGATTGGTAGTTATGAGCAGAGAGGTTCGCTCGTAGAGCTTTGATATCAAGTGAAACAAGAGTTGTCCGCCGTTTTTTGAAAACGGCAGATATCCCAATTCGTCAAGCACCACAAGGTGAAGCCGTGCAAGGCTATCCGCCAGCTTGCCTCCACGTCCTGCCAGTTTTTCTTGTTCAAGCTGATTGACCAGATCAACCACATTGAAGAAACGCCCTCTTTTCCCGTCTTTGATTGCCTGACGGGCTATGGCTATCGCCAAGTGAGACTTACCTGTGCCAGTGCCTCCAACGAAGATAACGTTGCTATTTGCAGAGAGGAATTGGCCCTGGTAAAGCGAACGGATTTGGGTCTCATTAACCGGCGATGAGCCGAACTCAAAGCGGTCTATGTCCTTGTCTACGGGGAACCTTGCCTGCCCAAGGCGGTAGCGTATGCTCCGGGCAGTCCGCTCTCCCAGTTCAGCTTCCAGAAGATCCAGCAGTATCTTTTCTGGCGTGCGTCGCTGCTTTATGCCGGCTGCGAACACCTCGTCATAGACACTTCTCATGCCATACAGCTTCAAGCTCTCCATCGCCTCCAGAAGTTTATCTCGTAGCATGTTCACCTCCCGTCAGAAGATCGTCGTAACGACTGCAGTTGGCAATAGGCAGGGACTTTAGCTCAGGCAGATGGAGTGGGATCTTGTATTCGGATATTACGGGGTCATCGTGTGTGCGGGACAAGGCGTTAAGTATCACATCTCTGCTGGCCACACCGATAGAAAGTGCTTCGGAACATGCTGTAACCACGGCTTCCAGGCCATAGATTGATACTGCACTCAGGATCCCGACGAACTGCCGGTCCCCATCTGGGCTCTTGCCGAGTAGCTGCCGTATCTCTATGAGCGGCTCAGGCAGTGCCCATTCCTTAAAGGGAGCACCGTTACGCAGGGCTCCCGGTTTGTGCTTCAGTACCTCAACGTAGTGCCAGGCATCGTAGATTATCTTGTCCCGGCCGAACTGGCGTCGGTGATCTCCGATTACGTTACCATCATGGACAATGACGACCCTATCAGCATATGCCCGTATCATGGCTGTCCTGCCTACAACTGAAGCATTGACACTGTAACGATTGCGGTCAAATGAAACCAGTGCAGTAAGTGATACTCGAACCGGTGTCTCTTTGTACCCGTCAAACGGGGAACTCAGGATCAGCAACTGTTGCCTCTCCCTGGCGAAGTATTCGGCCACAGTGCCGTCTTTGAACTCGGGGTGTTTATGCCCGGCGGCTAGAGTTCGGCAGCTATCACTCAACCATCGGTTCAGTTCGTCAAGATCGGAGAACTTCAAACGGGGAACGAATAGGCGCTTACGGATGAACTTGACCTGACTTTCTACCTGTCCTTTCTCCCAGCCCGCTGCTGGGGTACAGGCTACAGGCTCAAACAAGTAGTGCGATGAGAGGTTCTGAAAACGCCGGTTTAAAACCCGGTCCTTTCCCATCAGTACCTTGGTCACTACCGTCTTAAGGTTGTCATATATACCCTTGCGGCAGCTGCCTCCAAAATACTCAAAAGCCCGGACATGGGCATCAAGCACCATCTCAAGGCTCTCTCTGGCATAGGCAACGCAAAACGGCATCCGACTGTAGCAGAGGCGAAAGTGGGCTACTTTTATTGTTACAACGACACCCCAGAGTTCAACCTGCTCATAGCTCCAGTCGAACTGGAATGCTTCCCCAGGGTCGAAGGTCTGCGGTATGTATGCCGTGACCTTCCTGCCTCCCTCGCTTTTACGCCACTTCTGAACATACCGCCTGACACTGTCATATCCACCTTCAAATCCCTGACGCTGCAATTCCTCAAATAACAGGATGGCAGTCCGTTGTTCCCGGTCCGGCTTCGTGGCATCTGTTGCAAGATATTCAGATAGCAACTCGTGATATGGGGCAAGCTTTGGATGAGGTTGATCTTTCCGATCATACGTGAACTCGGTGGCATCGCTCCGAATTACCTTCTTAACTGTATTGCGGGACAGATTCAACTCTCGGGCTATTTGCCGAATCGACTTCCTATCCCTATGGTACGCGCATCGAATCTTACGGATTGTTTCCACTATCAGCATCTCCTTCCGTTGCTCCTCTTTCTAGTTATTTCCAGATAGAGTGCACGTTATGCTGAGGTGGGTCAATTTTGGACGCCGATTACCCCCGTAAGTGGGTCAATTTTGCACGCCGATTAACACGTGTCAGGAGGCACACTCACTTCCACCCCATACGGAACAGTTTTTTAGGAAAAGAAGGCTTGAGCAGAACAGTTGCGAGAATTTGTTGGTGGTGGGTCCGTTTTTCCGAATGTTCATCAGTCCTCCAAAAACCGGTAAATGGGTCCATTTTTCGTCGGTGGGTGGGTCCATCCTTACCCGGAGGTACCAGATAACGGCAGGATTGAGGATAGCTCCGGATAACCAGCAGGCTAGGCAATTGCTTAATAAGATAACCGGTTTACCGTAAAGGCAACCACAAAGTGCGAGGGTCGCGATAAGCCGGGAAGAAGAAGGAAACCTCATCATAGGCATGAGACGATTATAATGACACAATGAAGTAATATGATATTATTAGGCAAGAGAGGAGGTTGACGAAATGAGACAATACAAAATAATTGTTGAAAAACATCCGGATGGCTATATAGCTTATCCTCTGGGTCTAAAAGGAGTTGTGATTGGACAAGGGGACACGTATGAAGAAGCGCTTTCGGATGTAAAGTCCGCAATCCGTTTCCACATTGAAACGTTCGGGAAAGATGTGCTTGATGTAGAACCTGAGATTCTTGAGGCATTTGTTGCTGAAGCCGGAGTATAGGCGGAATATCTAAATTTCCGGTCGATGCTCCCAAGGAATATTGGTTTTTAGATAAAGGAGGGCCGCAATATGCCGTGGGTAAACACCAAAGGGACGGGAGATTTGTGTTCTATGAGGGAATATGAAAAAAAATTGGAAGAACAAGGTTTGGTGTCGCAGGCAGCCGCATAAAAAAAGAGTGTATAAATTATGAGAAACAGGCTTTTATCAACACTTAAAGAAATAATGACAAAAAATATTCTGCCTGCATTATTAATAGCATTCGCAGTGTCTGCAAACGCACAAGATGCTTCCCCTTCACAACAGATTTCCAATATGTCTGCCGAAAAGGCTGGACAGACCAAATGGGAGATCCAGGGCAGCATAGGCAACAAAGTAGTTGTTGTCAACGGGAGGGGGGATACGTCATTAGTAGATGTAGGAAGTGAAATAGACGGCTGTCTGGTAACTGCCGGAAAAGTCATATGCGATACTGCAGAGAAGCGAGCTATTAAAAGTAATGACCTGGAGATCAAAGAAGTTGAGGTTTTACGTAAAGAGGAGGGCGAGCTTCAGAAACATTTGGCGCAATTAGAGCAGGAGAAAAAGGAAGCCGAAGCTATTGCGGACCGGCGCGAGAAGTACAACAAAGAACTCATCAATATGGTAGAGAAGTTAAAAAACGAACTGGCACGGAAAAACAACGCGGCGGCCACTGAAAACATAACTGCCCCTGCTCCGAAGGTGAATGCCCTTGTCTCTATTTTGGAATCCGTAGGCGACGCCGGTATTTCTCCTGATCTTGGCAGAATCAAGTTCGTAATAGCGGGTGACAAGCTTATTGTCAGGGTTGCCCGAGAGTTCAGTGGCATGGCAAAAACCTTGCTGAAAAAAGCCATTCTGGAAGAAGCACAAGGCAACGGATACTTATACTATGCACTGGACAAAAATTTGGTGGAGATTAACTACAAGCATGAGTGATAAATATCTTGATGTTCCAGCATAAATTTGTTATATTTTATTATGCAAATTTATTATGGAGGTTTTATATGTCAAGAATAACCATAACATTGTCTAACACTCTTGTCGATGAGCTTCTGCATGAAGTAAAGGCTAAAAGCAAGACGGAAGCTGTTGTAAAAGCTATTAAAGATGAGATAAAAGCGAGAAAAATAGAAAAGATAAAGGCCATAGCCGGCAAAATGGAATTTGCAATGACAGCAAAAGAATTGAGGCATAGGGACAGAAGACTTGGATAAAATATTAGTAGATACTTCTGCCTGGATAGAATTTTTCAGGAAGAAAACCCCATATTATCATATAATCTCTGGGCTGCTCGATAGCGAAAGTATAGTGTGCATAGGGATTATTTTTGCCGAACTCTTGCAAGGTGCAAAGTCTGAAAAAGAACTCTCTATAATAAAAGAATTTCTCTATGTTTTCGACTTTTTGCCTGAGTCTGAAAAAATATGGGAAGCAGCGGGCGAATTGTCGTTTAACCTTCGCAAAAAAGGGAAGTCTGTTGGCCTATCAGATTGTTATATCGCTTCGGTAGTTAAAACCAATAATCTATCGCTTTTAACGATTGACGGACACTTTGAGTTGATTAAAAAAGAGGCGGGCTTGCAGTTGCTGGAAATCTAGCGACAAGCATGCTATCTTGGCGAAAACGGCATATTCAAGTAACTGCTTAATCCATTCCATATCCCCTTCATATTGATTTATTCCACATGTAATATCTTACGGAAGACATTCTTCGGGAAAATATGCGATGATGGTTCAGGGCAGCTGTCACTCTAAATACATATTACTTTTGTGTTGGCCGTGGTCGGGAAAGCGGCTTATTCTTTTGGTTCTCAGCGCCCGGCATCACGTACTTCCCGCAACAAATATAGCCGGGACATGATCCAAAGGTGCCCAGTAAAAATAGCAATAACCAGTTTTCTGGGTAACATACGACAGCGTTATTTATACTGTTAGAAAACTATAGAGGAATTTCTCCGCATGCACTAATGAGGATTATGCAAAACCTGGAACGTGTTAAAATATAATATGAAATGTACGCAATACTTCCTGTTTATGAAGAGCCGTCCGGACAGAGCGGTTATCAAAGAGGAATGGATACTAGAAACAATGACAAATCCTCTCAAGCAGGAATTTCAATCTGATGGAAGGATAAGAAAATGGAGCTATATAGGGGAAGTTGGGAAATATCTGAGAGTAATTCTCTTGGACGACGGAGAAACCATTCATAATGCTTTCTTTGATAGAAACTTTAAGGAGGAAGGAAAATGAAAATTCGTTATTTCTCGGATACAGATACAGCGTTGATTGAGTTTTCAAATGTTGCCGTTGTTGAGACAAAAGAAATATCAGAAAGCCTTTACATAGACTTGGATGAAAAGGGCAATCTTGTAAGCATGACCATTGAACATGCGAAAGAAAAAGCAGGCATTTCAGAAGTATCTTTTCTGCAAATGGAAAAGACAAGTGCCTAAGAAATTCATCCAGGGAACAGAAAAAGTTTGTATAAGGGACTTTTTAAAAAGCACTAAAAACGTTATAATCAATTTATAGAAAGGAAACGGAATATGCAAATGTCTACTGCGAGTATAAAGATATACAATATACTTAAACATAAGTTCTCTGAAGAGGAATCTGAAGAGATAGTCAGCTATCTTGAAAATATCCCAAAGGAAGGACTTACCAAAAAGGAGGATCTTCTGGATGTTAAACAAGAGATCAGGGAAGACATTTTTGATTTAAAAGAGTCGATGTCAAAGCTTGATAAGAAAGTTACGATATTTTTTATTGTTCTGTTAGCAGTGACCTGCCTTATGAACCTCAAAAGCGTGGAACTTATAGGTAAGATATCAGGGATTGCAAGGTGAACTGAGGAGATTAACATAGCAGAATAAAAAACGACTGTTACATCACCCCTGCTTGGGATTAGTCAGATACCGTTATTTTCAAAAAGTTTTCTTGCTTCTGCATCATTCCAGAGGACGACTGCAGTTTTGGCTGAGGCTGCATTTGAGGGCAGAATAGACACTTTTGACAGCAATGCGGCAAGAATAATCTCCGGCAAACTGGTGCGCGTAGGCACAGGATTAGCAAAAATTTGACATCCGCTCCGATTAATGATATGGATTGAATATAGAGTGAATGATTACTGTAAAGGGAGGTGTCATCATGGGAGAGATAAGATGGGAAAGAGACTTCAACGAGGCGATAAAAAAGGCAAAGAAGGAAGGGAAGCCGATTTATCATGACTTCTGGTTTGAGGGTTGAATTGGCTGTGCATCCATGAATACGGGTCCGTATTCAGATCAGCAAGTGCAGAAGTTCCTTGAAGATAACTTTATTTCGCTTAAAACCCAGTGTTTTTTTGACAAGCCGGTCGAATTGATGGAGCAGTTTAATATTACATGGACCCCGACTCTTTTAATTCAGGACAAGGGGGGAAGGGAGCACCACCGGATTGTGGGGTATGTGCCTGTCGATGACCTGCTCGCTCATCTCGAACTTGGGATGGCAAAGGTCTTTTTCGATGGAAACCACTTCAACAATGCTATACAGTCCTTAAATTCCATCATTGACCTGCATCCTCATGCAGGGGTAACGCCTGAGGCCATCTTTTATCTGGGCGTAGCTGAGTATAAGAGGTATCATGATGGATCGGGCTTGCGAAGGGCGTTTGATACCCTGCAGGAGAAATACCCTGGGAGCGAATGGGCCCGCCGTGCACAGCCATACTCGGCGATATCAGCGAATGTGAAGGTATAGAGAGCGTAGGGACTTTTTATTATGAGGGCGTGCGTGGATGAGCGCCTTCACTTTATGAAGGTGAGGGACACTTAACAATTACTCTGGTAACGATATAAACCGGAAGTTTAACTTTGTTTTGACAAACGTACCCCTTGCTCGTTGACAAACTAGTCGTATTATCCTATATATTAAGTGAAAGGGGTATTAACCGTCATTACCGGGATAATAACTCGGATAATGTACAAATTCTGGTCTGTGATGGCTATCATTTAAACAATCTTTTGAAGAGTGGGAGGAAAGCATGGATAAGATACTGAGAATCGATATGGGAGCCGACGGTGGCCCCAAGGCAAGTGAAGTCCCTATTGCGCAATATTCAGGGTTTGCAGGCCGGGCATTAACCTCAGCGATAGTCTCACAGGAAGTCCCACCCTTATGCCATCCTCTGGGCGCCGAGAATAAGCTTGTCATAGCCCCAGGCATGTTGAGCGGTACCACAGGCGCCATGTCAGGGCGGATCTCGGTTGGCTGCAAGAGCCCGCTCACGGGAGGTATTAAAGAGGCAAACGCAGGGGGACAGCCATCTCAGATGCTCGCTCGACTTGGATACAGCGCGATCGTACTTGAGGGAAAACCGAAAGAGAATAACCTTTATAAGGTTTTTATAAACAAAGATGGAGTGAAAATAGCAACTGACAACAGCCTTAAGATGCTTCCCAATTACGATCTCGTCGAAAAAATGAAGGCTCAATACGGAGATAAGATAGCCTGTATTTCGATTGGGCCTGCCGGTGAGATGAAGATGAGCGCCGCTTCGATAGCCTTTACTGATATGGAATTGCGGCCGACCCGTCACGCCGGCCGGGGAGGCGTCGGCGCTGTGATGGGCTCCAAGGGTGTTAAAGTTATTGTCATCGATGATGCCGGCATGAAGATGCGCACCCCTAAAGACCCGGAGAAATACAAAGAGGCCAATAAGAGATTCGTCGAAGGGCTCAGGAAACACCCGGTCACCGGCCAGGGCCTTCCGGCCTACGGCACGAATGTGTTGACCAATATCCTCAACGAAGTAGGAGGGTATCCAACCTATAACTTTAAACAGGGTCACTTCGATAATGCAGCAAAAATCAGCGGCGAGACCCAGGCCGAACTGGAGGTAAAGCGCGGAGGCGTAGCTACACACGGCTGTCACCGGGGATGCGTGATACAGTGCTCCGGCACATACCATGACAAGGATGGCCACTATCTCACTAAACAGCCGGAATATGAAACTGTCTGGGCACACGGAGGCAACTGCGGCATATGCGACCTCGATGCGATAGCCATGCTTGATTTTCTTGATGACAATTACGGCCTGGACACAATAGAAATGGGGGTTGCCATCGGTGTTGCCATGGAAGCAGGACTGGCAAAATTCGGAGATGCTGAAGCAGCTATAAATCTGGTGCATGAAGTGGGCAAGGGCACCCATCTCGGCCGCATCCTCGGGAACGGGGCCGCTTTTACCGGCAAAGCATTTGGCGTCGAACGTGTCCCTGTGGTAAAGGGGCAGGCTATGCCGGCGTATGATCCCCGTGCAGTGCAGGGGATAGGCGTAACCTATGCCACTACCCCAATGGGGGCCGACCACACAGCCGGGTATGCGGTGACCGCGAATGTGCTCAAGGTCGGAGGTGATGTCAATCCGCTTAAGCCCGAAGGCCAGGTAGAACTATCCAGGAATCTCCAGATTGCCACTGCCGCCATCGATTCGACCGGCATGTGCCTATTTATAGCCTTTGCTGTGCTCGATCAGCCTGAAACGTTCCAGGCACTGCTCGACATGCTGAATGCCTTCTACGGGCTAAATTTGACAGGTGATGGCGTGACTGAACTCGGGAAAAAGGTGCTCTCCATGGAGCGTGATTTCAATGCAAGGGCCGGCTTTACCGCCCAGCAAGACCGTCTGCCGCGCTTCTTCAAGACAGAGCCGGTTGCTCCCCATAACGTCACATTCGAAGTCAAAGATGAAGACCTTGACAAGGTCTTTAATTGGTAGCCGGAATCGGCGATTAGACATAAAAAGGAGAGACTTTCGTCTCTCCTTTTTTATGTACGCCAGCAATTATACTTGGGACAGGAGTGATATTAAATGAACTGTTCAGACAAACCAGATACTAACGCCGACACACTCCCCCGGCTCGACTTGGTCATTGACAACAGCCTGGTCCCGCGATTTTTCTTCCTTTTGCAGCAGGGGGTTATGCTCAGGACCCGTATAGGATGCAGCATACTGGTCTTTCTCCGCGAAGAGATCGGTGCGGGCCAGGGTACCATTGATAAAATTCAGTCAATTTTTCTAGATGGAAGTCCTGTCGATGATCTGAACGCAGCGACGATCAAGGACGGATCAGTCCTGGCGCTCTCTGCTGCCATGCCCGGATTGGTCGGCGCTACACTAAGGAGAGGAGGGCTATTGTCTTCTTTCCGAAATACAATTACCTACCATGAAGACAGTGCTCACTGTGCCTCAGGCGAAGGCTTTATTCAAATAAAACTATTTAATCTCATGATGGACGAGCTGGGACCCGGCCTTCTGAAGAGGGGCGTCTACGTTAGATCTTCCTCATTGATGACATTCCTGGGAGAACAGTCTCAGGATTTTTGGCAGAGATGCATTTGCGCACTCCTTGACGGTAATGCAGTCGCTACCGAAACGCTTGCCGGCAATGCGAGGTTATCCTGCCATGACCGGTTATTTCTTTCAGTATCTGCACCGGACAGGAAGGCCTGATAATCCGCCGGCAATTGGGGGAAATAGGGCCAGTTCATCTCCATCTTTCAAAGGGTATTTTACAGGTCTGTGTTCACCGTTTACTATCTTCAACAATGGAAATGTTCCCGGCAGGTTTATCTTTATCATGTTTATAGCGTCCTCGATCGTAGCATTGTCCGGCAGCTCAACTTCCTGCTCATCCGGACCGAATTGCCTAAGGGATGCAAAAAGCTTGATCTTCACCTTCATGTTTTAATTATAACAGACTTCGTCGCGTTGAGATTCTTTACATAAACATATCCGAGAGTTCGTCCAGGTTCCTTTTTAGAGCTTCTTTGTCATTTTCCGACAGTGCCGGGATCTCTGCATGGAGCATAGGCGATGGCTCTATAATCGTTTTATGTGATGTGGCAGCCGCATAATCTCGCGGGTCAGATTTTTTTATGGATTTCACTCCCGGGCTTACGCTCTTCTCGCTACTGAAATAGGCGTAAAGTATATCTTTTATAACCCTCGATTTTTCTCCCTTTCTTTTTCTTTTGCCGAGACCTGTAATAATAATAGCATCCTCCGGATTATCGGGATATAACCGTATGAAACATACTTCAGTCTTCTCCATCCGTCATCCCTTCATTTTTCGTTCCAGGAGCACGCTTCTTTTGTAGTATCCCCTCGCATTTGCCATCTGGGGGTTGCTAATCAGGAAGTGAGTATGCGCTATTGAGGAGATATGCTGCTGGATAAGTGCTCCCCCGCCGCCGGTTAGCAGGACGACGTCAACTTCTCCCACGATGCTCCATTTTGATTTAATAATACCCGTTATCTTTTGCCCGACTTGTGAGAGCACGCGATCAACAAGATAGCTCACGTCTTTGGTTTTGCCGGAGACTTTAAAATATTTTGTTTTAATACAGTGCTCGGCCTCCTCAGCGGTAACCGTATCCCTGTCGAACATGTTCTTTAATTCACGGGCCACAATGTCATAGATTTCATGTGATCCTGAGGGGACACTTCCGGACGCTTTCTCGATATTGTGTTTTGCATCCTCTATAAGTATGTAATCCGTGGTGTGATAACCTATATCTACAATCCCAAGCCTTTTGAATAAAGGGGCGCTGCCGGCAATCTCACCGTTATTATCGTAAAACATGTCAAAAAAAGAGCCGAAAGGCTGGGGAATTACGTTGATGCCTGCTACGTGGAGACCTATCCCGTCACACGTCTTTCTAACACTCTCTTCTGCTTTTGTTTTATCTCTCATGTAGTTGACGGGAAGGCCGGTGACAACTATTACTGCATCAGAGTCAGATACCGCATAGCTGCTGTTCATTGCTCTGGCAATGGCCGATGTTAGCAACGCTCCGTACATTTTACTTTCGACCCAGCCCCTTGTCATCAAGGAATAAGTAACATCACTATGCCTTGCCTTCTCTCCAATAAAATATCGTTCGCCATCGTATTCGACAGTTTCTCCGATGGCATCCACGCCTTCTTTTAAAGAGAACGACAATTCCTTTGCAGGTCCCACACGTGATGGGAAAATAATAGAATAATGCGCTGTAACAACCTTGGTATAACCATATCCTACATCAATTCCCATCTTCATAATACTCTCCCTCCCATATGAAATAAATGATAGGTCTGTTGCAAATGCTTAATGTTTCATGGATTGTTGAGCAATAACGCTGTGCGCTCAATATGGAACGCTATGAGATATTACTTTCGCTATCAATATGCTTTCAGTAAGAGGCATGATGCCTTGTTTGTTAGCTTATAGCTTTCGTGTTGATAGCATCATTAAAAGCGTCAAGTGTCGTGCATTCAGCGTTACAGGGTGGTAGGTCATAAGGAAGGCAGGAGGCGGACTGATAGTTCATTGCGTTCGGGTGACTGACATAGTGACTAAAGCGTAAAGTAGCGAGTGACTGAAGAGGTGACGAAAGAGTGATTGAGAAACGGGTAACAACATGAAAGACAAATAGAAATTAACGTAATCATATCATGTTACTGTGCTGAGTTTAGCGTGCTTCTTATTTGAACGAAGAGTTTTTTGTTTTTTATGGTTTTTTTAAAATGGATATTCTTGTTTTTCCGAGTTTTCTTAACGTTTGGTCCATCATTTTATGACAAATGGGGGGGATTCACTTTTTTTAAATAGAATTGGCCGACATTTCAATTAGTTTTGTTTTTAAAGGATTTTTTCTATTTACAGGGATGGCCTTTATCATTACATTATTTTTAGAAACAACCTTAACCGTCAAATCTAATTACAATTTCTATAAAGTTTTGTTGATTGATTTTCATAAGGTTTTATATAAACCTTGGATCAATCCACTCTTCAAGCGACATGCCAAAAGTACCTCAAAAAATCAGCGTAGGGGAATTGTCACCTTAGAGGTATTCTATTTTTACTGAAAAACAATAGGTTAGTACTTTATTAACGAGTTTGCAGAATAGGCGGCTACAGCAAAGAGCACATTGCCCTACCTTTGGAAGGGGCTGTGCCTTTTTTGTTTATTGAGGAGGGCATTCGGAATTTTAGCGCGATGAAGTAACTTTTTAGACGAAGTAAGCGAAGGCGGCAGGCAAGTAACTCTTATGAGTGAAAAAGCCTGCCGCCTTTTTTTGTTTTTAAAGGATGTGCACAATGAACGGAGGCAAGCACGTTGCAAGAGAGAGGGGCCTAATTGCCGGAGCCGGCATCTATAAAAGGATTGAAACTCTTATAAAGGAGAACCCTTGGCTTGTTGTGAGGGCTCTTTCAGAACTGACTGAGGCAGAAAGGAAAAGTCTGAAGTGGGTTTTAGGCAGAATATAGGCAAACAGCAATAACTATAAAAAAGGCGGGCAGCTCGATTTTTCGGGCTGCCCGCCTTTTTTGTTTGGAAAGGAGAACGGTATGAAAAAGATATGGAAAGAGACCTTGTTTTATGAAATAGGGGAGATCATTAATTCAGCGGCATATGCCAGATGCAATAAGACGCAGGCATTTCCGGAGTCTGCTGGTGAAGGCATCACACGGAGGTGGCTGCATGTTCAGTTTGTCAGTTATATAGCACGGCAGATCAGCATGGCGCTGGGGCTTAACGAAAGTCTTGCCGAAGCTATAGCCCTTGCACACGATATCGGCCATCCGCCGTATGGCCATGAGGGAGAAAAATATCTTAATGATATCTGTATAGCTTCAGGGTGCGGTTATTTTTCTCATAATGCCCAAAGCGCCAGAGTCCTGACGCTTCTTGAAAAGAGCGGAAAAGGCCTTAACGTTTCCCTGTCTGTAGTAGATGGCGTTCTATGCCATAACGGTGAGGCCCTTAGCCAGGTGTCTGAGCGGGACTGCGACAAAACTGCCAGCAGGCTTCACGCTGAAATTCACAACTGTTTTGAGTTGCCTGGTTTTAGCAAGAACATTAGGCCGATGACGCTCGAAGGCTGTGTGGTAAGGGCTTCGGATGTTATCGCCTATATCGGCAGGGACATCGAGGATGCTATTTCGCTCGGGCTCATCACAAGGGATGACCTGCCTCAAGCAGCTGTTGCTGTGCTGGGTAACTGCGAGGCGAATATCCGGAAAGCCCTGATTAATGATCTTATAGGTGAAAGCCGGAATAGACCCGCTATCCGCTATTCTGACAGCATATTCCAGGCACTGGAAGGGTTGCTGAAGTTCTGCTACAGGTCGATTTACTCAAAAACAATCTCAAACGAACTGAGGAAGGAGAGGGAGAGAAAGTTCCACATGCTCTTTCAGGTGTACCGCGAACAGCTTGCCGAATCAGAGTTATTTCCAGTCAGAAACTGGGCTGAGGGCATCGGCGCATCTTATATCAGAACAACACCGGCTCAGCGAATCGCAGTGGACTACATCGCCTCAATGAGTGACGGCGGTTTTGAAAAGGCTGCTGTGCAGTTAATGAGCAGCAACTAACAAGTATAAACCATCATTCAGGCCGGCATTCTGGACACTCGGCACGCAGCTTTCTGTGCGCTTGAGTTTTCGGAGTGACCGGCTTTTTTGCGTTCAAAATCTTAGCAACCATTAACCCTCAACACCCGCTGTCCGGCGTTTGACGCCCAGCGGGTTTTTTTATCTCAAAAAGGAGAAAAAATGATGACTAACAATATTGAGCTGACGCTTTTAACAGCGCAGGATACCGAAAATACAAGAAAAGCACAGGCAATGAAGGTCACTGAAAAATTCAGTGAGTTCGTCGGCGAGGCTCGCGAGAGCGTCCACATCGCCATCTACGATTTCCGTCTTGATGAGGGCGAAGCTGAGATCGTAATCGATGCTCTAAGCAACAAGGCTGCAGCTGGAATGGATGTTAGGGTCGCCTACTTCGAGCAAAACAGGAAACGAAAATCCGCACCCGGAGAAGACCCCGCTCCGGGAACGGACAGCAATTTCCTGCAGCGTCTTCATCAAGATATAAAGGTGAAGGTGGTCAAAGGAATACTTGATCTTCCGCCTGATGTCAAGGCCTTACCGATTGAAGGCGGTGGACACTTGATGCACAGCAAGTACATAGTCGCCGACGCGCGTCGTGTCTGGATGGGGTCAGCCAATTTTACCACCGACGCATGGAGCATTCAGGATAACAACATTGTCATCCTGCAATCGCCGGATATCGCCGCATGTTATGAGACCGACTTTGCGGAGTTGTGGGAGTCGGGTCGCATTGCGGGAACGGGCAAGGACGATCACGGCGATGCTGAAATCGACGGGGTCAACGTTGAAGTAGATTTTGCACCTGGTGATGGCGCAGCTATGGATCAAGGTATCGCCGATCTGATAACGTCAGCGAAAAGTGAGATCGTCATTGCCTCGATGGTTATTTCTTCCGGTAACGTTTTGGATGCCCTGGTCACTGCAATAAGACGTGGCGTAAAAATATGGGGCATCTATGACGGGCCGGAGATGGACCATATTGTAAGGGCCTTTGACAGGGGCAACAATGGCGCCGGCAAGACCAAAATCGAGCTGTGGAATGTCATAAGTAAAGAATTGGTTGCCAAGCATTCCACGCCATATAGCGAAGATGGGCCCCATGATTTCATGCATGACAAATTGCTTGTTGTCGATGGGTATGTTGTAAAGACCGGAAGTTTCAACTTCTCTACTAACGCTACCGAAAACGCGGAGAACATGATCACGATGTATGACAGGGAAATCGCAGCCCAATTCGAGCAGTATATTCAGGGGCTCGTTTTGAAGTACGAATAGTCCGTTGCCCTGTAAGTGCCACATTTAACCTACCCGACTAAAAAATCCAGCTTCCCTAACCCTTAACGCCTGCCCTGGAAGTGTATAACGCCCCGGCGGGTTTTTTAACAGGAGGATAAATGAAAGCAGTCGAGCGTGTAGTGGGACACATATTGAGCCACCATGAGGAGTTGTCAAACTTTGGCAGGCTCGCAGTAGAAGTTTATATCGCGTATATTCTGGAAAGGGTAATCGAACATTTCCACGTAGCTATCGGAAGATGTTTTGGATATCTTAGGGAGAGAATAAGCGAGGGCTGGGTGTATGTGTGCGACGACATTCTTCCCGGTATCCTGGAAAAAATTCAAAAGGCGCTGGCGACACTGTCGCGGACAGCAAAGTATTTGCGGGAAAAGGTGTACGACTTTCTCCACAAGATTGCGCGAAAACACCAATAGATAAAGAAATCCTTGAAGGCCGGATTAGTCTATCGCAACAAGGGCGGCAGGCAAGTAGCTCGTAAGAGTGCAAAAAGCCTGGCCGCCCTTAAAAAAATTTTGCCTTTTTGACATCTGCAGGATATGCGGTAGTGGACCAGTTTGTTTTTGCTATGTATCACCTGGGTTATCAGTAGTGGGCGAGTAACGCCGAGTCCACATATATAGAAGTGGCGACCACAAATAATGCCAAATACAGGCCAGTGATTGAATTGAACGGCTAATTGATACAGAGCAAAAACAAACTGGCCCGCTACCGCATATGCAGTTCATCTGTATCAAGTGTGATAATGCTGTTATAATATCCTATGGAATTAAAATACGTTTTTTATTTCTTAGTCGGCGGGATAGTGATAAGTGTTGTCACTTATTTTGCGAGTCATGCTAGACCCCTCCTTGGGGCTTTTTTGGCAAATATGCCGGTCATCACACTTGTTACGTTTCTTATGATTTATAATGAAGCAGGGCAGAAGGCCATTGTGCCTTATGCCAAGGGTCTGGTCATGATGATGCTCCCATGGTTTACGTATATTTTTGCCGTTATTTTTTTGACGCCGCGCCTCGGTTTTCTACCCTCGCTGACAACCGGGTTCACCCTTTATGTTGTTTTAGCTCTTTTAATTTTAAATAGATTTTAAGGGTCTGCGAATAAATAACTTGGGCATTCAGACGCTCAGAAGAAGCGTTTGATAGGTTCAAGACCTTAAGCATATGGAGAGTTCCACTCAATGAGCAATACTATGAATTTCTCAGCCGGTCCAGGTGCCTTGCCCATAGAAGTACTCCTGGAAGCAAGCAAGGCGGTAGAAGCTTTACCCGAAACGGGAATATCTGTACTATGTATGAGCCATCGCTCTGCATGGTTTCGAGACGTCCTTGATGAAGCAGAGAATAATTTACGCAAGTTACTTGAGATCCCGGATAACTATCATGTAATTTTTATGCAAGGAGGCAGCAGTCTGCAGTTTTCCATGCTGCCGATGAATTTTTTGCGCGGCACTAACCGACATGCAGAATATATTGTGTCGGGATACTGGAGCGCTAAAGCATTCAGAGAGGGTCAAATTGAAGGTGATGCGAAGGTGGTGTGGGATGGAGAGGATACCGGTTATACCTGTTTGCCCAGCTTAAATGATCTGGATCTTTCCCATGATGCGACTTATCTTCATTACGTTTCCAATGAGACTGTTGAGGGGCTTGAATTTACCTGGATACCAGGTTTGAACGATGTTCCGCTCGTGTGCGATATGTCTTCCAATTTGCTTGCTTCAACTGTTGCAATAGACAAATATGCCTTTATCTATGCGCATGCTCAGAAAAATCTAGGACCATCGGGAGTCGCTGTGTGTATCTTGGAGGACGGGTTTGTAAAGAGGGCCAACAGAACATTACCTAGTATGCTGGATTACCGTACGCATATTCAAGCAAAGTCCGTATTTAATACACCGCCGGTTTTTTCCATCTACGTCCTCATGCTGGTGACGCGGTGGTTACGAGATAAAATTGGGGGGCTGGCTGCTATGGGTGCGATTAATCGGATAAAAGCGGATTTGATTTATGGCGCGTTAGATACGGATGCCGGGTTTTATCGGGTGCATAGTCAACGACCTTTTCGCTCAACAATGAATATTGTTTTTAGCTTGCCGAACCCGTCTTTGGAAACATTATTTTTAGAGGCTTCTCACCGAGAAGGATTTCATGGGCTTGAAGGCCATCGTTCGATTGGGGGGCTGAGAGTATCGTTATACAATGCCGTTTCTCTGGATGCAGCTAATGCGCTGTCTACCTGGTTAGTTGAATTTCTTCGTCTACATGGATAATAATCCTGCTCATAAAATGAAGAACTGGATTCCATACTTGTTGCTTAAGGAAAAGTTGGATCAAATTGAGAAACGTATGGATGCAGGAGAAAAAACAAACGCATTGCGTTTGGAATATGCGCGTACCCTTGTTGAATTAGGTCAAAAAGAAAAAGCAAAAGACGTCTACTTTAATATATTAGTTGAAGAACCAACAGATTTTGATACGCTTATTAATCTGGGGATGTTAGCTTATTCGATGGGATTCAGAAATGCTGCACGAATTGCATTCGCTGAAGCTGTAAAGCAACATCCAAATAATCCAATTGGTCACGTTAATTTGGCCACAGTATTAAGAGAAGACTCGGAGCTGACTGATGCACGAAAACACTACGAAATTGCGCTTCAATTTGATCCAAACCTGGCCAATGCTCATCAAGGTCTTGCCTATGTTTTAATGGAGACCGGGGAGGAAGAAAAGGCAATATATCACCGAGCATTAGGATTTCAGAACCGCACTATTACCGTATTTCCGTATCGTGGGAAAGTGCCGCCAATTAACATTCTTGTTCTTTTTTCCGCAACCGGAGGAAACATCCCTTTACTCCATCATCTGGATGATCAAATATTTTTAACCACTGCCCTTGCTGTAGAGTATTTCGATACATCATTGCCTCTACCACCGCATCATTTGGTTTTTAACTCAGTCGGTGATGCTGATTTATGTCAAACAGCCTTGGAGCAAGCTGAAAAAATTCTTACCCTTACAACTAAACCAGTCATCAATAAACCTTCGGCTGTTAAGGTTACAGGACGCATTGACAATGCAGCCAGACTTAGCCATATCCCAGGAGTAATAACGCCTAAAATAGATACTATCAGGCGAGAAAACCTCACATATAACTTTCTCTCGAACATTGGTTTTAAATTTCCGTTTTTAATTCGCAAACCGGGATTTCATACAGGGAAATTTTTTTTCAAAATTGAAAATGAAAAAGATCTGAATGAAATAATCAATAATTTACCTGGCAAAGAACTAATGGTCATCGAATATCTCGAGTCTGTGAATGCCGATGGTTATATGCGTAAATATCGAGTCATGTTCATTGACGGTGAAATCTATCCATTGCACGCGGCTATTTCGCGTAACTGGAAAGTCCATTACTTTACAGCAGATATGACGAACAACCCGGAAAACCGTGCAGAAGATGCTAAATTTCTGGAAGACATGCCTAATACTATCGGTTTAAAAGCCATGGAAGCTCTGAAGCAAATTCAACAACATCTTGAGCTCGATTATGCAGGTATTGATTTTGGTCTAAACGATCACGGTGAAGTCCTTCTCTTTGAAGCCAACGCAACGATGGTTGTCAATCCACCTGATCAAGGCTCACAATGGGATTATCGCAGAGAACCCATTCAACGTGTACAAAACGCTATTCGCAGAATGCTGATGAGGAGAGTTTGAAGATGCAGGGGGAAATCATTTTATTGGTTTAAAAAACTGTCAAAGCCCGCTATGGCATTGATGACAACCATACAACCGGCATAAAGGTCTTTAATGCTTATAAACTCCTCTGTTGAATGCACTTTCTGCATTCCTGTTGAGATATTGATAGCTTGTATGCCTTTTTGATTAAAGATGTTCGCATCCGATCCTCCACCCGTAACTGTATATGCAGGAGATAATTGGCATTTTTTTAAAACGCTTGCGAGATAAAGAAGAAACGGCGCGCTGCTGTCAATAGTGTATGCAGTATATTCTTCCCGCTCTGCTATGGTGATCAGGGCATGGTGTTGTTCGGTAATGTCCCGGGCAGTCCCAAAGATTCTTTTTTTTGTCTGTTCTATTTTCTCAGCGCTGTGCCCCCTGATCTCTCCTTTTATGACGACGTCCTGAGGGACAACATTGGTGGCCGACCCACCTTTTATAATGCCTATGTTTGCCGTGGTTTCAGGGTCTATCCTTCCATCAGGGATTTCAGCGATGATACGCGAAGCGACCCGTATTGCGCTGATACCGCGCTCAGGCTCTATTCCGGCATGGGCCGACTTTCCTAGAATCTGCATTTCATAGGTGACGTGGGTAGGGGCGGCAACTACCAGGCTGCCTACGCTGCCGCTTGAGTCCATAACAATGGCATGTCTGCCCCTTATGCCCGCGAAATCAAGATTTCGTGCACCAAGCAGCCCTGTTTCTTCTGCGGAGCTGAAAATAATTTCAATGTCACCATGAGGAATTCCCTGCTCTTGCAGGACCAGGAGTGCTTCAATAATCTGGGCAAGGGCGCTCTTGTCGTCGGCGCCTAGGATGGTTGGGCCTGTAGTCCTGATTGTGTCGTTGTCAATTGAGAAAATTATGCCTTCTGAGGATTCTATTGTATCCATATGTGCGCTTAAAATAAGAGTAGGGACAGCCCGATTTGAGCTCTCTTTAAAAGCGATAAGATTAAAAGAATCGCCGTAGTCCTGAATGGTGACGCTGCATCCGGCCTGGCGTAATTCAACCGCGAGCAATTCTCCTATCTCTCTTTCGTGTAATGAAGAGGAGTTTACTTTTATGAGTTCTACAAAGGTGTTTATCAGCCGCTCTTTATTAATTGCGTATAGACCCTGCATAATACCTCCCTTCATATTGTAAGACAATAATCTCTGAACTGTATTATAATTAAAAATAGCAGTAAGATTAACCTTTTTTTGTGACTGTAAGGGGTCTGCAAATGATTGCGATTGTTGATTATGGCATGGGGAATATAAGGAGTGTTGAGAAGGCGTTTATAAAGGTTGGCGCTGATGTCAGGATAACCGCTGATCCGAAGATCATTGCCGACGCCAAAGGTATTGTGCTGCCCGGAGTGGGCGCCTTCAAGGATTGCATGCGCAATCTGGATGACTTGCGCCTGCTCGACTGCATTAAGAAAGAGATTGCAAAGGGCAAGCCCTATCTGGGCATATGTCTCGGTCTTCAGATACTATTTGCCGAATCAGAAGAGTTCGGCTTCTGCAAGGGTATGGATGTTTTCGGGGGAAAGGTTGTCAAGTTCAACTTTGATAAACTCGGGGATGCCGGAACCGGCGTAATGAAGATTCCCCACATGGGATGGAATACTGCCAGGCTGTTAAAAACGCCCCCAATTTTTGACGGGATACAGGACAATGCATACTTCTACTTTGTTCATTCGTATTATGTTGTGCCGGAAGATGAGGGGATTATTGCATCACGGACGGATTACGGAGTTGATTTCGTATCTATGGTGTGGAAAGACAACATATTTGCCACGCAGTTCCATCCTGAAAAGAGTCAGGAACTCGGTCTGAAACTCCTTAAGGGCTTTAATGGATTCGTTTGCCGTTCATAGTCACAAAAATATTGTCCTTGGCACGGCGGGTCACATTGATCATGGCAAGAGCTCTCTTGTAAAGGCACTTACGGGAATTGACCCCGACAGGCTTAAAGAAGAGAAAGAGCGCGGTATTACTATAGACCTGGGGTTTGCCAGTATTGTTTACCCTGATGACCTTACCGTTGGAATAGTCGATGTGCCGGGCCATGAAAGGCTCATTAAAAATATGCTGGCGGGCGCCGGAGGCGTTGATGTGGTACTGATGGCAATCGCTGCTGATGAAGGAATAATGCCCCAGAGCCGGGAGCATCTTGCGATATGCGAACTGCTGAAAATCAAGGATGGCATTATTGCGCTTACTAAAGCTGACCTTGTCGACCAAGACTGCCTGCACCTCGTGACTGACGACGTGCGAGGTTTTGTGAAAGGAACTTTTCTTGAGAGCGCAGAAATACTCCCTGTCTCTGTTAAAACCGGGTCGAATATCGACACTCTGAAAAACCTAATCAGGGACATTGCGCTCAAAGTACAGCCTAAACGTACCCAGGGGCTTTTCAGAATGCCTGTTGACCGGGTATTTACGCTTAAGGGATTTGGTACAGTGGTGACGGGAACGGCGCTGTCCGGCACCATAACATTGGACAGTCCCGTAAAAATTCTGCCGGCCAAGCTTGCATCAAGGGTCAGGGGGCTTCAAACTCACGGCAGAAGCACTGAAAAGGCGTATGCCGGACAGAGGATAGGGATTAATCTTCAGGGCATCGACCGGGAGTCGCTCAAAAGGGGTGATGTAGTTGTTGATTCTGACAAACTCCTCCCCACTATGACACTCGATGCCGAACTGGGGATACTGAAGAATGCGCCGGTCGTAAAAAGCAGGGACCGCGTCCATTTTTATACCGGTACGTCGGAGACCATAGCGCGGATTATCGTCTACAACAGTGAGGAGGCAAGGCCTGGTGAATCCTGCTACTGCCAGTTCCGCCTCGAAGATCCTGTAGTAGTGCTTTCCGGCGACCGTTACATAATCCGGTGGTTCTCGCCGCTGGAGACTATTGGAGGCGGTGAAATCCTTGATCCCTTTCCTGTCAGGAGGAAAAAGAGCGCTGGAATAGATGACCTGATGGTTTTAAAGGAGGGGTCACTTAAGGACAAGATAGGGATGAAAGTCCGCAGGTCCCGGTTGAGGGGGGTCTCTGCCGGAGAGATTATAGGTTGGGTGCAGGGTGATATCCCGGAAATAGAATCTGCTATAAAGGAGCTTTTGAGAGAGGGGGTACTGGTTAGAAGTCAGGACCTGCTTTTTCACAAAGACGGCTTCTACGCATTCAGTGAAACGGTTTTGGCCGAGGTCGCCCGCTTTCATAAGGAAAATCCTTTGAAGCAGGGAGTTCCCAAGGAGGAGTTGAGGGCCAGGATAAGGGTTGGCCTTAAAGAAGATGAAAAGGTTTTTGACGGCCTTGTTGCCATGATAAATGATCTGACGGTTGATAAGGATATAATACGTCTCACCGGCTTTAGCGTTGCGCTCTCAAATGCTGATGAAGGGACAAAGCAGAGGATACTGGCAGCACTTGATAAAGAGAGATTCCAACCCCCTTTGAAGAATGAGCTTGTCCGGCAATTGTCAATCAAAGAAAAAGAACTCAATGACCTTCTCATGCTCCTTACCAAAGAAGGCCTGCTGGTAAGAATCAATGATTCTCTTTATATAACTAAGGTCACATACGATGCGATGATCGGCTCGCTGAAAAAGTTCTATGCGAAAAAAAGCGAAATGTCCATCGCTGAATTCAGGGACATGCTGGGGACAACCCGCAAATATGCACTGCCTTTTGTCGAATATCTTGACTCGAAGAAGATTACCCTGAGAGTTGGGGATATAAGAAGATTAATGTTAAAATAAATTATGAAAAAACAGATTATCTGGATCCCGGTACTTTTGTTGATAGGATTTCTGCTTGGAGGCATTACCTACCATATCTTGAGCAAAAGTACAGCTCCATCATACATTCCCTTTACGCCAAGAGTGCCATTTTCAGTTGCCGATACCTCGCGGGGGTTTTCCGACATAGTAAAGGCTGTTTCACCTGCGGTTGTTAATATTTCCAGTATCAAGACTCTGAAACGTCAGCCGACCCCCTTTGACGAGTTTTTTGATTTCCTGTATCCATTCCCTGAGGGCCGCGTGAAGAAATGGAAAGAGCAAAGCCTGGGTTCCGGAGTTATTGCTTCCCCCGATGGCTATATTATTACCAATTATCATGTTGTCGAGCAGTCGGATGATATTAAGGTCATTCTCTTTGATAAGAGGAGTTTCAGGGCAAAGATTATAGGATCAGATCCAAAAACCGATCTTGCGGTTATAAGAATCAGTGCAAAGGATCTTCCCGTTATACCGTGGGGTGATTCGGATAGGCTCCAGGTAGGCGAATTTGTTCTTGCCATAGGGAACCCTTTTGCCTTAAGTCATACAGTTACGATGGGCATTGTGAGCGCGGTCGGCCGTGTGGATGTAGGGATTGCCGATTATGAAAATTTCATCCAGACCGATGCCGCCATCAATCCCGGGAATTCGGGTGGACCGTTAGTGAATATAAAAGGCCAGTTGATAGGTATAAATACTGCAATTTTCTCAAAGACGGGCGGCTACCAGGGCATCGGATTTGCCGTACCGAGCAATATGGTCCGACTTGTTATGGACCAGCTGTTGAAAAAAGGCAAGGTGGTCCGCGGGTGGATAGGTGTCACAATACAGGAACTCACACCTGAGCTTGCCCAGAAGTTTGGCCTTAAATTCTCTGAGGGAGCTCTTGTCAGTGATGTCGCACAGGGGAGTCCTGCACAGGTAGCAGGCATAATGAGGGGAGATATCATTCTTGAATTTGATGGGAAAAAGGTTGAAGACGTGGGTGTCCTGAGAAATATGGTAGCACAGAGCCGGATTGGTGATCAGGTGGGCATTAAATTGTTGAGAAGAGATAAGATGTTGGCAACTGTGGTGAATATTGTCGAGCTTCCGACTGATGCGTCCGATATGACTTCGGGCGTGGTATCTTCGAAGCAGGAAACTAACGAAAATGCCCTCTCGGGCGTGGCTGCCACGGACATTACTCGATCTATAATCAAACAGCTTGGCGTGGAATATGACGAGAAGGGAGTTGTTGTAGTCAAAATTGAACCGGATTCACCCGCGGACGAAGCGGGTCTGAAAAAAGGTGACATTGTGCAGGAGGTTGACAGACAGAGGATCTCGAATCTGAATGAATTCAACAAAGCTGCAGCCAAAGTGAGACCGATCGATACGGTCTTGCTGTTTGTTAATCGCGGCGGTAAAAAGTTTTACGTTGCATTGTCGCCGCAGTAAAGACAGATTAAGGTTAAGGCTGAGGTAAAGAAAAGAAACCAAAGACTTTGTTTTAATTTTTTCCTTAACCTTAACCTCTACCTTAACCTTTGTTTATTATATTCGGAAAGGGGGTGAAACATGTGTCTACACTGCTTGCACGTATTATCATATTAGCGGTTTTTTTGATAGCAGGATATTTTTACGGCTTGAAATACGGCTTTATAGCCCAGGGATTAGTTACGGGCATTTTTCTGGGTTTGATCACTATTGTTGTAGAGATAAGGCTGAGCAAGGTTTCTTTCGGATCCGTGATCGGAGGGCTTTTCGGTCTGACAACAGGGCTTTTATTCGCCAATCTACTTTTATTTCCTTTCCACTCGATTATTATTGGTGAAAACTGGACGTTATCCACATTTGCCCTGAACGCTATACTCGGATACGGAGGGTTGTTTGTAGGTCTTTACAGGGGAAAGAATCTTACCATTCCTGCAATCATGAGGCTGTTTAAAGGCCAGGAACTCGAGGAAGGGCTGAAGGTCCTTGATACCAGCGTGATCATTGACGGACGTATAGCAGAGGTCATCGAAGCCGGTTTTCTGGAGGGCACGTTTATTATTGCTCAATTTATACTTCAGGAACTTCAGTACATCGCCGATTCTCCCGATCCTATGAGGAGATCAAAGGGAAGACGCGGACTTGACGTGCTGCACCGGATTCAGAAGATGTCGAACATAAAAGTCAGGATAGTCGAAGAGGATTTCCCGAACATAAAAGAGGTGGATGCCAAACTCATTTCCCTGGCACGGCTCCTGAACGGCAAGATCATCACCAATGATTTCAACTTGAACAAGGTGGCGCAGCTGCAGGGCGTGGTCGTATTGAATATCAATGAACTTGCAAATGTGCTCAAGCCGGTAGTGCTACCGGGAGAGACCCTCAACCTGTTTATTGTCAAAGAAGGAAAGGAATACAACCAGGGTGTAGCCTACCTTGATGATGGTACTATGGTAGTAATTGAAAATTCCAGGAAGCTTATCGGTAAGAATGTCGAGGTGGCAGTTACGAGTGTTTTGCAGACTACGGCTGGAAGAATGATATTTGCAAAGTTGAAGGAAGAGGAATAAAAAACGTCGGTGGACAAAATTGGAGCGATTGTACCTGCCGCAGGACTCGGCAGGCGTTTCGGAGCCGGAGAAAACAAGTCGCTGTTTGAGTTTATGGGCAAACCGCTGGTTGTCTGGGCACTACAGGCGCTCCAGTCCGTCGATGAGATCGGAGAGATAATACCTGTAGTCAAGGAAGAGGACCTCAAAGCAGCGGCAGATCTGGTAGAACGATACAATATAGCCAAAGTCAGGCAGATTGTTCCTGGAGGCAGGGAGCGGCAGGATTCTGTATATAACGGGCTCAGGGCGCTTGATAACGAGACCTCCATCGTTGTAATTCATGACGGCGCGAGACCGCTGGTGAACAGTTTGCTGATTAAAAACAGCATATCGCAGTTGGATGGTTTTGACGGTATTGTTGTGGGTGTGCCAGTGAAGGACACGATCAAAGAGGTGCAAGGCAAAGAGCCCGCCTCAGGCGGGGCGAAAGGGCTGGGAGATGGGCTTATTGTCCTAAGGACCCTGAATCGCAATGTCCTGTGGGCGGTCCAGACGCCCCAGACCTTTAATTACGCGAAGATAAGGGAAGCGCACGGCAGGGCGCTTGCCGAAGGGTACTATGCAACTGATGATGCCGCCCTGATCGAACATTACGGTGGACGCGTCAGGATCATCGAGGGCTCATATATGAATTTAAAAATTACTACCCTGGAAGATGTCAATATTGCCGAGACCCTGTATCGAAGCAGGTCAAAATCATGCGCATAGGTACCGGATATGATTCGCACCGGCTCGTCAACGGCAGACGCCTGATTATTGGCGGCGTGGATGTCCCTTTTGAAAAAGGCCTGCTCGGCCATTCAGACGGCGATGTGCTCTGTCACGCCGTTATTGATGCCCTTATCGGTGCGCTCGGCGCCGGCGACATAGGAAAACACTTCCCCGATACTGAAGAGCGATGGAAAGACGCCTCAAGTATGGGGCTCTTGCAGCATATTTTGGAGCTTGTGCATTCTCACAGGTATGAGGTCGTATGGATAGATGCGGTTGTCCTTGCAGAAAGACCTAAGCTGGCCCCGTTTATTGATTCAATGAAGGCAGTCTTTGCAGAGGCTGGAATTCCCTCTTCCACCATCAATATTAAGGCAAAGACCAACGAAGGAATGGGGTTTGTCGGCAGGGGAGAAGGTATTGCGGCCCAGGCTGTGTGTCTGTTGAAAGAAAGGCAATAGGCTATAGGCAAAGGAACAAAATTTCTTTCCTTAACCCATTGTCCATAGCCTATTGCCTATAGCCTTTCTTTTCTTCTTTTATAAGCATGCTGAAGAGTCGGGCGATCATCATGCTGAATACTCCGCCGATAAGAGAGCCGAAAGCCATAATGATTCCGATAACTATAAAGACGCCTAATACGACGAGTACATGGTTCGCAGGCAGATTCGCCTTGAAATAGTAATTCAGATCGTGCGCAACCGCATCACCCCAACTGCCGCCGACAGCATTGCCCAACAGAAAATCCATGCTCAATGCTACTATAGCACCAAGAATTCCGCCAGTTGCCGCTCCGATGTAAAAAGCCTTTTTCATTTGCTATAAATACCTTCAGGCAATCGCTCGCTGTGCTCACTCACTAGAGGCGCCTTTTTCATTCGGTTTCTATGCAAAATTTCTTGAATTTCCTGTAAAGCGTGGCAAGGTTGACGCCGAGAGCCCTCGCGGTTTCGTCTTTATTTTTATTGTGGGCGGCATACGTTTTCAATATCATATTTTTTTCGTAATCGGCGACATAAACTTTAAGGAGGGAGGTTTCTTGTTCGTGATCAGGCTTTCTCAGCTTCTCCGGGAGATCACAGAGACTTATAATCCTGCCCCCCGCAAGGACAACCGAGCGCTCTATGGTGTTGCTCAATTCCCTAACATTGCCCGGCCATGAGTAGTCCAGCAACGCTGCAAGGGCCAGATTGTCAATGCCGATGATGTCTTTTTTGTGTTCTCCAGTAAATTTAGCGATAAAATGCCGGCATAGGAGATCGATATCGTCTTTCCTGTCGCGCAACGGCGGGACCTTTATTTCTATTACATTAAGCCTCCAGTAAAGGTCCTCCCTGAACTTGCCTTCCCTGATTTTATTATCGATATCAGCATTGGTTGCCGAAATAATGCGAATATCGACAATGCGTGGTTTTGTATCACCAAGAGGATAGACTTCTCCTGTTTCGAGCACTTTAAGGAGTTTTGCCTGCAAGGAAATCGGCATGTCACCTATTTCGTCCAGGAAAAAAGTGCCCTGATTGGCAAGAGGTATAAGACCCAATTTGTCGGCAACCGCTCCGGTGAATGCCCCTTTTTTGTACCCGAAAAGCTCGGATTCCAGCAATCCTTCGGGGATAGCGGAGCAGTTTATTGATATAAATGGCTTATCGCGGCGAGGGCTGTTGCAGTGAACGATCTCTGCAATAAGTCCCTTTCCCGAACCGCTTTCGCCTAATAGAAAGATATTGCTCTTTGTTGGGATTACCTTTTCGAGAGTTTCAAATATCTTCAGCATCGGTGCAGAAATCCCGACGAATTCCTTGAATGATATGCCTTGTCGTTGGCTTATCTGCTGTTTGAGGGCAATATTTTCGATAACGAGCCTTTTCTGCTCTAGAATTCTTTTTATAGCGAGTTTAATTTCTTCGTTATGGAAAGGCTTAACTATGTAATCCACAGCCCCACGCTTCATTGCCTCTATTGCAGACTCAAGCGATGCAAAGGCCGTCATCATGATAACCTTAGTATCAGGAGTCATATCTTTTACTTTTTCGAGCACCCCCATTCCGTCGATCTTGCCCATTTTCAGATCGGTAAGCACTACATCAAAATGTTCTTCATTAAGTTGCTGGATCGCCTGCTCGCCGCTGTTTGCCGTTGTAACGGCATAGCCTTCCTGGCCAAGCAGAAAGGCCAGGGCCTTGCAGATATCACGCTCGTCGTCCACTACAAGGATTTTAGGCTTCATGAATGCTCCACAGGCAGCAGTATGGTAAAGGTGGTACTCTTACCTGGTTTGCTGGAGACTGCAAGGGTTCCGTTCATTTTTTTTATTATATCATAGCTTACCGCCAGCCCCAGCCCTGTTCCCTTCTCTTTGGTTGTGTAAAAAGGATCGAATATTTTATTGATATCCTTTTTCGGTATGCCTATGCCGGTGTCCTGGAACTGAATCGCGATCGAGCCGTCACGCGTAAAACTCCTCACCGTGAGCGTACCCCCATCGGGCATGGCGTCGATTGCATTAAGGGTAAGGTTCACGAAGACCTGCGACAACTGGTTGGCATCGGTTACTATCTCAGGAAGATCTGATGAAAGCTCTTTCAAAATAGAGATATTTTTTGCTTTTTTATCATACTGGATCAGGTTTAGGGCAGTATCGATGATTTCATTGACCATACAACGCTTCGATTCGCCCGAGGGTATTTTCGCAAATCCCGAAAGCTGTTTTAGTATCTCCGAAATCCTGTTGACATGGAAGGAGATCGTTTCGAGGCTCTCTCTCTTAAATGTATCTTCCCTTTCCATTTCCCTGAGAATCTGCACGAATGAAAAAATGGAAGTGAGCGGATTGCCGATTTCATGGGCGATGCCTGCTGCGAGCCTGCCGATAGAGGCGAGTTTTTCAGAGTTGATTATCTGCTCCTCCATCTTTTTTATTTCGGTGACATCCTGAATGAGTCGTATATAGCCGTGCAATTCACCGGTATCTCCTATCAGGGGTGCGGTGGTCACCTGAAAATAGTCGTCTTTCCGGTCGAAAAGGTTTGTGAGTATGATAGTGTCTATATGATCGTGGGAGTAAGTGGCAGCCAGATTGCAATCCTGGAACAACTCCTCGCAGTACTTGCCGATCACGTTCGTGCCGGCCATGTCCCCCATCATCTGGTTGGCCCACTGGATTTGGCCCTCTTTTGAGACCAGGATGATTCCTCCGCCGATTGTGCTCACGATCGTATTCAGTTTTTCTTTTTCACTTGATAATTCGGCGGTCCGCTCATTGACCCGGTCTTCGAGTTGCGCCGCGTACTTCTCCAGTTCTTCTTTTCTCCGCGCGACCGCCTGTGCACTGATCCTCTTTTTGTTGAAGACAATGAGCACTGCAGAAACAAAGCTGGTGGTGATAAAAATTGATACGATAAGGTAGGAATAGAGCTTCATGCTTTGCTTTATGGGGAGAGACACTTCGGTGTAAGGTGATGATACCGCGATAATCCACTTCAGGTCGCCTATGGGCATTGTCGAGAATGCTACGATCTTATCTTTGCCTGATGGAGAGATATATCTGCCGACGTTCTCGATCCGGCCCTCTACGATTTTTTTTTCGAGATCGAAGTTGAGGTGGCATTTAAAGCAGGTAGGGTCTGCCTTATAAAGGTTTCTCCCCACCATGCCGGGCTGCTTGGGGTGGAAAAGCAGAGTGCCGTCTTTATCCATCATCCAAGCATATCTGATGGTCCTGGATTTGATGCTGCGCACGAAATTTTGGGCGATGTTGGAGATGGTTTCTATTCTGGTGCTGAAGAAAGCTATGTATCCAGGGCCTGTCTGCTGGCGGACCGGTGATATGATATAGAGATAAGGTGACTTCTCGATCAGGCGTGTCGTGCCGAACTCCATGCCTTTTGCCCGCTGTATTATATCGGGCATATCGGGCCGCAGCAGGTCCCTCTCCCCTCGAAAGAAGAGCAGTTCCCCGTGCGTGTTGAGCAATCCGAGTTTTGTGTCAACCATTCCCTTATGAGTCTGTCTTGAGTTTTTCTTCTATTTCAGTGAAGCCCCTTTCGCTCCGCATGTCGTCTTCAGACAGGATACGCGCTGTTAAAAGGAGTTCCTCTTGTTCGCGCAGGACATAAGATTTTATGTTGTCTGCAATTGATTCTGAAAGCAAGAACTGCTGGCTGTTGAACCGCTCGGCAATTTCCATTTGCAGCGACTGCTGGAAAAAAATACTGAGGGTTATAATTCCGGAGATAACTACTATAAGCGAACATATTATGAAGATTTGGTTTTTCATTTTATCAGCAGTTTTGCATGCCCTTCGGCAATCACATTGCCTTGAGCGCCGGATGTCAACCTCGCCCTGGCTTCAATGAGCCGAGTGCCTTTGCTCACTATTTCGGCTTCTATATGCGTCAGCTGTCCGGCAATTAAAGGTTTTTTAAAGCGCACATTAATTTCTGCAGTAACAGGGGAAATCCCCTCGATCAGAGCCGCCTGTATCATGGCTTCGTCGAGAAGAGCCGTAATTATGCCTCCGTGGGTAATGTCTTTATACCCCTGATGCAGAGAGGAGGGAGTAAATTCAGAAGTGATTTTTCCGTCTAGGAGAGCAAAGGAGAGTTTTAGACCGCATGGGTTGTCTTTGCCACATACGAAACATTTTCCATTATCTTCCAGTTGCATAGGTTGTCGAATTCCGGACCTTCAGTTTACTGGCCCGCCGGCTATTTGTTCATCATCTCCAGGAACTCGCTGTTGCTCCTCGTGCCTTTAAGCTTGCTCAGCAGGAATTCAACACTTTCTACAGTGCTCAACGGGTTCAGCACCTTTCTGAGAATCCACATCTTGTTCAGGATGTCCCTGTCAACGAGCAGTTCTTCTTTTCTTGTGCCTGATGAATTGATATCAATGCTCGGGAATATTCTCTTGTCCACAAGCTTTCGGTCGAGATGCAGTTCCATATTGCCGGTCCCTTTAAATTCTTCAAAAATGACGTCATCCATACGGCTTCCCGTATCGACAAGCGCTGTCGCCAAAATGGTCAGACTGCCGCCTTCCTCTATGCTCCTCGCCGTGCCGAAAAATCTCTTGGGCCTCTGCAGCGCGTTGGCATCGAGTCCTCCGGACAGCACTTTACCGCTGGTGGGTGTTATTGCGTTATATGCCCTTGCCAGCCTTGTTATACTGTCAAGGAGGATGACCACGTCTTTTCTTGTTTCCACCAGCCTCTTGGCCCGCTCGATAACCATCTCCGATACCTGGCAATGCCGCTGGGGTGGCTCGTCAAAGGTTGAACTTATGATCTCTGCGCCGCTTACCTGTCTTTTCCAGTCCGTTACCTCCTCAGGCCGTTCGTCGATAAGCAGAATAATAAGGTGAATTTCTTTATGATTTGTTGTGATCGCTTTTGCAATTGATTGCAGCAGCATTGTCTTACCGGTCCTCGGTGCTGCAACTATCAGACCCCTCTGGCCTTTGCCTATAGGGGCTGTCAATTCCATTACCCTCATCGAGAAGTCATTATCATACTCAAGGGTTACCTTTTCAGTGGGATAATATGGGGTGAGATTATCGAAGAGCGGACGGTTCACATTACGCTCGATCGATTCATTGTTGATGCTCTCCACCTTCAACAGGGCGAAGTACCGCTCATTGTCT
This sequence comes from Nitrospirota bacterium, assembly GCA_963710375.1. Classification (GTDB taxonomy): domain Bacteria; phylum Nitrospirota; class Thermodesulfovibrionia; order Thermodesulfovibrionales; family Dissulfurispiraceae; genus JADFXI01. The sequence continues at coordinate 372,356 of CAVPZX010000002.1, read as the reverse complement.
TTGGGCGGCCTGATCTGGCCGGATACATAATCACCTGTGCGTAAACTGAACCTCCTGATCTGTGACGGTGATACATATATATCGTCGGGACTCGGCAAATAGCTGTAGTCTGGCGAACGGAGGAAACCGAAGCCGTCGGGCAGTATCTCCAGCACTCCTGAACCGTAAACGCTCCCTGCTTTTTCAGCCTGGGCCTGAAGAATGGCGAAAATCAGGTCCTGCTTTCTCAACCCTGACGCGCCCTCTACGTTCAGTTCTTTGGCAAGACCGGCAAGGTCGTCAATGGTCTTCTCTTTCAATTCTGAGATCGCAATATAATTTTCCATCTTTTTTGTACCTCTCTTGGTAGTCATGATAAAAGCCTTAAAAGCTCAAATGGCTGCAAATGGCAGCAGCGGATTCATTTTTATTGATATGTTCCCGGTAACAATCTTTAATTTATGGGTTACCCCTGATTAAGGATGGATAATATCAGAGTACTTTCCGGATTCTATTGCTCAAGTTTCCTCAGTGATTTCTTGTTGCGCAAAGCTTGAACGGGCGAACTCCCGTAATTAGAATTACATAATGCGGCCAGCTTTGTCAACTATCGTATGGAAGGGATCGGGAGGGGCAAGTTGTTTATCGGAGCCCTTGAGGTATAATAAGTAAATGGATTATCGATTGACGGAAAAAGTAAGGGCCGCGGGCTGAGCGTCTAAAATGGGTCCGGCGGACCTGGAACAGATAATAGCTGCGCTCCATGATTATGAGGACGCCACGCCCGGGAGCGGCAAGGACTCTCCTGTTGTGTTGATAGGCCCGGGGGATGATGCCGGTATCACTCTTATCGGCGATACCGCAGTCGTTGAAACCGTGGATGTTATAACCCCAGTGGTAAACGACCCCTTCACCTTTGGTGCCATAAGCGCCAACAATTCTATCAGCGACGTGTATGCCATGGGAGGAAGGCCCGTCACTGCGATGGCTATAGTGGGTTTCTCGTCATGTGATTATGAGACTGTTGTCCTGAAAGAAATACTGAGGGGAGCGTTGCATACGCTTGGAAGGGCAGGTGCCCGGCTTATTGGCGGGCACAGTTTTGAGGATCCCGAGCTTAGATTCGGCCTTTCGGTAATGGGCATTGTTGACAGGAACAATATACTCAAGGTGTCGGGCGCGGCTGAAGGGGATATGATCATCCTTACTAAACCTCTTGGTGTGGGCATACTCGCTACTGCACTCAAAGGGCGCAAGCTTACGGATGAGGCGATGGGACCGGCGATTGAGTGGATGCTAACACTGAATGACAAAGCATCTTTCCTAGCTTCTTCCACAGGCGCAACTGCCTGTACGGATGTAACCGGATTTGGACTTCTCGGCCATGCATACAACATGGTCAGGAATGCGGCAGTGGATTTTGTTATAGAGAACTCGCGCGTACCCGTGCTTGAACATGTTCTGGAAATGATAGACAGAGGCATGGTCCCCGAAGGCGCTTACAAAAATCTGGATTATTCCGAAGGCAAAGTGGTTTTTTCTTCCAGCGTCAGTTATGAGAGCAAGCTTCTGCTTTCCGACCCGCAAACTTCCGGCGGACTTTTATTCACCGTTGGCGAGGACCATATCAAAGCCTTTGAAGGCTCTTCCCTCTTCTTTTCGGTCATCGGCAGGGTGGAGAAAGGCTCCGGGAGCATTATCGTAAAGTGAACGGCGCGCTTGTCCTCCTGCTTCACGCTCATCTCCCTTTTGTAAGACATCCGGAGCACGAGTATTGCATTGAAGAAAACTGGCTTTTCGAGGCAATAAGGGAAACCTATGTGCCCATGCTTGATATGCTGGAACGGATGGTAAATGACGGGATAAGCCCGCAGCTTACCTTTTCAATAAGTCCGACACTGGCGGAAATGCTCAATGACGGCCTTCTAAGAAAACGGTTTGTAAGGCATATGGAAAATCTAATTGCGCTTTCCGAAGCCGAAGTGGTAAGAACCGGAAGTTCACTCTTTGGACCTACGGCAGAGCTATATAATAAACACTTCAAGGCGGTGTTGAGTTTATATACGGGGTGCTATGGGTGCGATCTGGTCGCTGCTTTCAGGCAGCTTCAGGATGAAGGCCACATTGAGATTGTAGCTACCGCCGCAACACATGCATTTCTGCCTGCCTTCGAAGCATATCCTGACATCGTAAGAGATCAGATCGGCATAGGCATTAAGAGCTATATTAAAAATTTCGGTAGAGATCCGTCCGGCTTCTGGCTGCCTGAATGCGGTTATTTCAAGGGGGTCGATTTTTTTCTGAAAGATGCAGGCATACGCTATTTCTTTTTGGAGTCACACGGCATACTGCTTGGAGACCCCCGTCCGGAACACAGTATTTTTAGACCGGTGAGTGCGCCTTCAGGGTTACAGGTATTCGGCAGAGATTTTAAATCAGCCGGACAGGTATGGAGTGCAACGGAAGGTTATCCCGGAGACCCATACTACAGGGATTTCTACCGTGACATTGGATTTGACCTTCCTGCCGGGTATCTCGATCAATTTCTTCATTCCGGTGAGTTGAAACTTTTCACCGGAATGAAGTATTACAGGGTCACAGGAGCTACAGATGCAAAGCTACCTTATGACAGGGTAATAGCGATGCAGAGGGCCATTGAGCATGCGGCCCACTTCAGGGAGAGCATGGAATCTCAGGTGCAGCGGCTCTGCGGCCATGGGTTCAGCCCTGTTATTTTCTCTGCCTTTGATGCGGAACTCTTCGGGCACTGGTGGTTCGAGGGGATCTGCTGGCTTGATATAACGGTGAGAAAATTGTTTGACAGCAGGACCGTTCGTTTGGCCACTCCAGGGGAATGCAATGCGGCATATTCGGCAGGCAATAATATTGTTTTGCATCCCTCGAGCTGGGGTGAAGGAGGGTACAATGCCGTCTGGATAGGCGAACGGAACCATTATCTTTACAGACACCTCCATTCAATGTCAGGGCGATTGGCGCGCTTAAAGGAAAAAGGTCAGAGTGTGGGCCGACGGGCCACGTTGATGCAGCGGATCTTCAACCAGGCGGCGAAAGAGATGTTGCTGGCACAGTCCAGCGATTGGCCATTCCTTATTGAGAAAGACAGGGCATCCGAATATGCGGAAAGAAGAGTGTGCAGCCATATCCATAATTTCAACCGGCTCCTCTCGATGGCTGAAGGCGCTGACAATGACATGGCTATGCTGCGCGAATTGGAGGACCGGAATAATCTTTTTGCCTGGCTTAGCCCTAATGGACTGACTAAAGCAGCATCTCGAAGGGGTACGCCTTGAGGTAGGTCAGGAACTCATCTACGGCGTGAGAGAATACTGCATTCTTCGGCATTACCAGAGAGAAGTCCCTTTGTATACGGTCTTCTTTGGCGGTAACGTATTTTAGGGTGCCGAATTGTACTTCCTTCCGTGCAGCCCATCGCGATACGATTGAGATGCCCATCCCCCGTTCAACCGCATCTTTTATTGATTCGGTACCACCCAGAACGAGGACAATGTGCAGATCGGAAATTTTAATTCCGTGTGATGCTAGATACTTTTCTATTATATGGCGGGTCCCGGAACCTTCCTCACGGATAATAAACGGCTCTTTCATGAGTTCAAGGATTGAAATGGACTTCTTCTTTGCCAATGGGTGCATGGCCGGGACTATGAAGACAAGTTCATCGGTGAGCAAGGTCTCGACCTTAATTTTACTCCTGGTTGTTTCACCTTCAACAAGCCCGAAGTCTACGACGCCTGAAGTCAGGAGATCAAGCACCCTGTTAGTATTTCTGATCAGTATGCTCATTTTGATCTTAGGATGAGCCTTCTTGAAATTGAAGACAATGCTGGGAAGAATGTAGTTGCCTATGGTTGTACTGGCTCCTATAGTTATGCTTCCTTTGATAAGCCCTGTTATTTTACCTATTTCCTTTTCGAGTTCGGCATACTGAGCAAGGATATTTTTGGAATAACTGTACAGCACTTCCCCTGCGGAAGTAAGGTTGATGGAACTGCTCGAGCGGTCAAAGAGTTTTGTTTCATATTGTTCCTCAAGGGCTTGAATCTGAAGGCTCACCGCAGGCTGGGTCAGGTGAATAATTTGAGACGTCTTTGAAAAACTTTTTGTCTCGGCAACTGTGCAAAAAACTTTTAGTTTATGGTCTTCCATAGCGTTATAGGTGATAGTTTACCATAAAATTAATTTATAAGTAAATAAAAGCGAAAAATGAAAAAATGGGGCAAAAGGCAAAAGGCGAAGGGCTAAAGGTTAGAATAAAAAGCGAAGGCCAAAAAATATGGAAACCATCCGTTTTATATTTTTGCCCTTTGCCTTTAGCCTTTAGCCTTTAGCCCTTCGTCTTGAGCCTCTGTGGGGGAAACATCAGCATTATTATAGTACAGTATTCGTCTGCACTGAGGACAGAGGGTTATCTCTTCATTTTTCTTCAATTCAACGAACATCTGAGGCGGGATATGGAGATTGCATCCCTGGCAGATCTCATTTTTTGCCTCTACAACGGCAAGCCCGCGTCCTGATTTCATGGTGGCAATATACCTGCCATATATGTCAGGGTCCAGTTTTTCAAGTTTTTCAATGAATTTTTTTCTGGCAACCTTAAGTTTTTTCAACTCTTGTCTGTCAAGGGCAATGGCCTTTTCTATTTCCTGCTTAATCACATCTAACTTTGAGCGTTCCTCTGCTATACTGGACTTGTCGGCGGCGAGTAACTTTGAGGATTTTTCGATAGACACGATAGCATCAAGCAATTCGTCTTCGGCTGATTTAAGGTCCTTTTCAGCTTTTTCTATCTCTTTAAGGTGGGCCTGGTACTCTTTATTGTTTTTAATCTCAGAGGTCCTTTGAGTCAGCTTTTTGATTTTTTGATTGACTTCCTCGATAGCCTGCTCCCTGTCTCTCTTTTTCTTTTCCATGGCTGCGAAGCCCTGCTTCAGGTTTTCAAAAGATGCCTCGGATTTTTTTAGCGGCCCCTCACTGGCAGCAATGGTGCCGGGCATCAAATCAATTTTAGAATGCAGCGCGAGTATGACAGTATCAAGCTTTTGAAGTTCTATAAGCAGGAATAATTGTTCGTTCACCTCTACCCTCCATAAAGAACGAATCGTGAGTCGTGAAACGTGAGTCGTGAACAGAAGCACAAAATCTACTTTCTTCTTTGGCTCTTACCCATTCACGTTTCACGATTCACGTTTCACGCTTTCTTAACTATGGTGGGCCCACCAGGACTCGAACCTGGGACCAACCGGTTATGAGCCGGTAGCTCTACCAACTGAGCTATGGGCCCTTTAAACATTTGAAACTAATGTCTAAAGTCTTTTACTATATAAGAAAATTAAGCTCTGAGTCAAGAGCTTCCGAGGAAATGCTTAAGCCACTTTTGGTCCTTGAGGGATGCTTTTAATTTTTTTATTGCCTTGACTTGTATTTGCCTGATGCGCTCTCTTGTAACATCAAATGCCTGGCCGACATCTTCAAGCGTCTGAGGGGATTCCTCGCCTATCCCGAACCGCTTTCTTATGACAAGTTCTTCTTTGGGGGATAGTTTGCAAAGCATGTTGTCAATGAGCGCCTTCAGATCTTCACGGATAACCAGTTCCAGCGGGGAGAGGTTTGACTTGTCCTCAATAAAGTCTTTTAGCATGGTATCTTCTTCGTCGCCGATCGGTGTTTCAATAGAAATTGGCTCTTTAGATATTTTCAGAATATTTTTGACCTTATCAAGCGGCATCTTTAAACGCTTTGCTATATCTTCCGGTGTAGGCTCGACTCCCAGTTCCTGCACAAACTCCTTGGTGATTTTATTGACCTTGTTTATATTCTCTATCATATGTACCGGGATTCTGATTACTCTTGACTGGTCTGCTATGGCACGGCTGATTGCCTGCCGTATCCACCAGGTAGCATAGGTGCTGAATTTGTACCCTCTCTGATACTCGAACTTGTCAACCGCCCTCATGAGACCGATATTGCCTTCCTGGATAAGGTCCCCAAGGCTTAATCCCTTTCCCATATACCGTTTTGCAATGCTAATGACCAGCCTGAGGTTAGACTCTATAAGTTGTCCCTTTGCGAGGGCCAGCTCTATTTCTGATAATTCCAGTTCTTTGATGGTCCTGCTTATTTCAGTGGCGCGAAGTCCAAGACTGGATTCCAATATTTTGATCTCACTCCTGTATCGCTTTATATCGGAGGTCCTGTAGCGCTCAACATGCTCCCACATCTTCTTTAATTCCTCTGCAAAGGCCTTTACTACATCGTTCTTTAAGTTGAGTTTCTGAATTTTTTTAAGAATGCGAAGTTTGTCGTCCTGGGATATTCGTGCATCAAGTCTGTGTTCTTGTGTCTTTTTTCTGCTGAGGATGACATTGATCGACTCTGTAATTTTTGAGAACCGTTCTTTCTCCACCTGGATCTCTTCTTCCGACAGGTCTTCACCGTCCTGAATAAATTCTGAAAGCGGAGCTTCTCCTTTCTTCACAAGCCTGCCAAGCCTTACCAGCTTGTCAAGGAGAAAAGGTATGGTAAAAATTGTGCTGCATATTTTGAATTTACAAGTTTCTATCTTTTTGGCAATTGTAATTTCTCCTTCTTTGGTCAGAAGGGGGATCATGCTTATGCCTTTCAGGTAAGCCCTTAACGGATCATACTCCTGTTCGATAGATTCGTTTATTCTTTCAGCATCCACCGGAACCGTGCTTTCTATCGCTGCTATTTCCTCGATTCCGGTCACGGTGTAGTCCGCATTATGTTCTTCCAAGTCATCATCGGAAAGATTAAAATGCTTTTTCAATATTCCCTCCTTCTTTAAGGTAATAAGTAATTATAGAATAAGAATAGTGCTTCACAGGCTTTCCGTAAGAGTTTTCTTCCTTCCAAGGAGAGAAAATAAAAGTTTCTCATCGCCGGCCTTTTCCGCCAGTTCGATCTCCCGGGTGATCCCTTTTCTGGAGATTGTTTTTAAACAGTCTTTTATCATTGCATTGATATTATCCGTGTCTATCTCTGAATCGACAGAGAGTTTCGTGATGAGCGCCTGTTCGTCACTGTTGCAAAGTGCCATGAAATCAGTCGAGAGCAGATTGCCCTTGCCGGTTTCAGCCAGAAAACGCTTGATCTTATCGAACAGTCCCCGCGTGGAATACGGACCCATGCTTTCTGGATCAAGGTTGTGCAGGATGTCATCACGTTTTTCCGGTACAAGGACAATAATGCTCAAAAGTATTTCTTCCTCTTTGCTTATTGGTTCGCTGTAGTTTTTAATTCCGGAGCCTTCGCGCTCTCCATGGCTCGCCGGCTTCCTGCTGTTTTTCAATTCCTGCCGCAGCGTCAGTTCGTCATATCCCGACAGGCTGGATAGTTCCCTCAGCGTTTCTTCACGTTGCAATGAATCGGGACAGGATAGAATCAACGACAAGGCGTAACGCACACCATCCATTTTGTTCTTGCCGTATAATTTGAGCAGGAATTCCACAGGGGTAACCGCTTTCCCAATGTATTGCCTGAAGTAGTCTGCTCCGTGCTTTCTTAGAAAGGTGTCCGGATCCTCTTTTTCGGGGAGCGTAACGATCTTGGCTGACATCCCTTCAGTATATATAAGTTCCAGCGACCTCTTGGTTGCCGATATCCCTGCCGGGTCTCCGTCAAAAAGCAGGAGGACTTTGGCAGAGAACCGCTTGAGTTTTTTCAGATGACTTGCGGTAAGAGCAGTTCCAAGAGGCGCTATCGTATTATTGAAGGCATGCTGATGACACATAATCGCATCGAGATAGCCTTCCACTACAATAGAGTAACCTTTTTGCGTAATGGTATTTTTTGCTAAGTGTATGCCGTAGCAGGATTCCCCTTTTTTGAATAGTATATGATCAGGGGAGTTAAGATATTTTGGAATATTCTCAGACGTCGAGAGCTTTCTTCCGCCGAACGCAACAGGCCTCCCCTGAAGGTCGAAAATAGGGAACATAATCCTGTCCCGAAAGAAATCATGGACACCGTTTTCGCTGAAGTAGACAAGGCCGGAGGCCTTGATCTGCTCCATGGTGAATGACTGATTCTTGAGATGGCTGAAAAGTGGATCTCGCATGCCTGTGCTGTAACCGATAGAGAATTTCTCTATGATCTCACTGCTTAGGCCACGCTCCCTGAGGTATGCATTTGCGCTGCCGGACGAACTCAGGTTGTTTTTAAAGAATTGCAGCGCCTCTTTGTGGATTGCGAAAATGCTTTCTTTGATTCCTTTGCTGTAGGCTGGTCCGTCCCTGAAAGGTTCTATTTTTATTCCAGCCTTGCTTGCAAGGTATGATACCGCCTCTTGAAAATTCATGTTCTCGTAATGCATTGTGAAGGCAAAAATATCGCCGCCTTTGCCACAGCCGAAGCAGTGGCATATCTGTTTTGAAGGGTTTACCATGAAAGAGGGGGTTTTTTCTGCGTGGAACGGACACAGCCCTTTAAAATTCTGTCCTGCCCTCTTGAGGCTCACGTGTTCGGAGATCAGGTTAACGATATCTATTTTTGTCTTAATTTCATCAATTGTACGGTCGCTATTCATCACCCCATCCCCTATAAAAAAATCAACTAAATGCTCCAGGCAGGCGTTTTCAGAACATCCGTAAAAAGTATTAAGGGGCAGATCCTAAAAGCTCTTTAACCCGCTGGCTGACAACCTTGCCATCGGCTGTTCCTTTTGTCAGCGGCGCAACAATCTTCATGACCTTGCCCATGTCACCCGGCGTCAATGCATTGCATTCCCTGATTGCAGAATAAATAATCCTGTCAAGCTCTTCAGGCGAAAGTTGTGCCGGTAGGTAAGACCGGACTATCTCCAGTTCTTTTGTTTCTTTTTCAGCGAGGTCTGATCTGCCGGCTGCGGCGAATTGCTCTATTGAGTCTCTCCTCTGTTTTGCCATGGACGACAAAACAGAGATGATCTCCTCATCGGAGAGGGAACCCATCTTTTCGATTTCTTTATTTTTTAAAGAGGCCTTGAGCATCCTGATAACTGAAAGCTTCAGTTCGTTGCGGGACTTCAAGGCCTCCTTGAGTTCTGCATCTAAACGTTGCGGAATAGTCTCCATCAAGCCTCTCCCCGCCCCAAGAGGAAAGGGCAGATTACCTCGCCGAGAACGTTCTTACGCGCTTTGCAGCTTTTTTACGAGCAGCCAGAACTTTTTTCTTTTTCTTTACGCTCGGCTTGTCGTAATGCTCTTTTTTCTTTATATCCGAAAGTACGCCGTCGCGCTCGCATTGTTTTTTAAACTGTTTAAGCGCGGATTCGAGTGATTCGATATCTTTTACTTTAACAGAGGGCACCTCTATCCCCCCCTCTCTATAGGAAATTTCATTGATTCTAACAATTTACCCATTTATTGTCAAGAAAGTGACCAAATAGGTAACAAGTTAAAAAGTATACAAAAAACGTGGTTTTCTTATCAACCCCCTCAATACGTGAATAGTGAATCGTGAATAGTGAATAGAAAAAAGTAAGAAGAAATAGTACGATGTGAAATGCAGCAATAAATAAAAAGTGAAATGAAAAACAACGATTCTACTATTTACTTTTCACTATTCACTATTCACCATTCACTTTTAGCCGATTGACAAGGCCTTTTTGCGCTCTATATTATAAAAGCTGATGAAAAAGCCGGTTTTTTCAGAGCTTGTGCGTAAGAATATCAGGACGTTGCAGCCCTATCAGGCCAACGATATCCGCTGTGCCGTTAAGCTCGATGCCAACGAGAGCCCATATCCTTTCAGTGCCTCAAAGGGTGTAATTGAAAAGATTGCTGCAGAAACTCTAAACCGCTATCCAGACCCCGAAGCAAAGGGATTAAAAAGGGCCATTGCACGAAAAATCGGGACCGATACCGATGCCATTCTTTTAGGTAACGGTTCTGACGAACTTATTTATTACCTGATAATTACCTTCGGCGGGCCTGTACTGTATCCTGTGCCGACATTTTCCATGTATGGCATTATTGCCCAGGCGCTGGGAGAAAGACATATAGGCATCCCGCTGGACAGGGACTATGATCTGAATGTGGATAAGATGGCTGCCTCTATAAAAGAATACAGGCCTAAACTCATATTCCTCAGTTCTCCCAACAATCCCACAGGGAACTGTTTCTCCTCAGACAGAATTCTGAAGATTGTCGATATGGCAAAGGGCATTGTGGTACTTGATGAAGCTTATCAGCCTTTTTCGAGCAGGAAAGGCTTTCTTCCCATGATGAAGGATTACAATCAGCTCGTTATCTTGAGGACCTTGAGCAAAATAGGGTTGGCATCTTTACGGGTAGGCTATTTGGTTGCGGACAGTGCGCTGATAAGGGAAATTGACAAAGTGAGGCTTCCCTTTAATCTTAATGCTCTTTCACAGGCGGTGGCAGAGGCGGCACTCCTGGGGAGTTCGCTGAGCGGACCTGTAAAGGCGATAATCTCAGAGCGGGAACGGCTCTATGAGGCGCTATTAAACATTCCCGGTGCGCGTCCATATCCTTCCGAAGCCAATTTTATTTTTTTTAAAGTCCATGATGCCGATGTGGTTTATCAAAAACTTCTCAGGCAAGGAGTGCTTATAAGGAATATGAACACCGCTGTAAAGGGAGCGCTAAGGGTCACGGTCGGTACTCCTGAGGAAAACGTTTTATTTATCGAGGCCTTAAAAAAAACGATGGGGGTAAAATAATGCATACTGCGGAGATAGAAAGGAAGACCAAAGAAACTGACATAGCCATTAAACTCACGTTTGGTGGGAAAGGCACTACAGCCATAGATACCTCTATCCCTTTTCTTGATCATATGCTGAGCCTGTTCGCATTCCATGGTCTTATGGACCTGCGCGTCAGGGCTACCGGCGATATTGAGGTTGACTATCACCACCTCATGGAAGACCTTGGCATAACATTCGGCGAGGCAATAAAAAAGGCGCTTGGAGATAAAAAAGGGATCAGGCGGTATGGCAGCGCGACGATTCCGATGGACGAGAGCCTTGCGAGGGTGGTGGTAGATTTGAGCGGCAGACCCTACCTGGTATACAAGGTAAATCTTCCAAAAGGCGCAGCGCGGGGTCTGGAGTTCTCTCTTTTCGAAGACTTTTTCAGGTCACTCAGCAACCATGCCATGATAAACCTCCATATCATAGTTGATTACGGAAGGGACCTCCACCATATTCTTGAGGCCATATTCAAGGCTTTCGGAAAGGCATTGAGCGAGGCGGTCTCTTCTGACCCGAGGATGAAGGGGTTGCCGACCACAAAAGGGAAACTTTAATGGAAGGGATCCGGAATTGCTTCCACTTCTCCTGCCTTCCTTATTACCCACTACCGATTGACAACCCACTACCGATTGTTTGACTTCTGCAGAAAATTTGCTAACATTTCTATAAGGGCTTGAGTGTGGATTGAACGACTAACGGCAGTTAAAGGCCCTGTTTATGAACCAAAGCGCAGGAATAGTGGTTACATGAGCTGAACAGATGGTGACTTGCTCATTAAAACAATCCATTGAAGAAATATTGTCTGCTGCAGGTATCTCTATAAACGGCACGAATCCCATTGACATTCGTATCAAAGACGAAAGGTTCTATAAACGGGTCACCACCGACGGCAGCCTGGGGCTTGGAGAATCATACATGGAGGGATGGTGGGACTGCGAAAATCTTGATGATTTTTTCTGCAGGCTTATGTGCTCCAATGCCGAGGACAAGGTTAAGAAGAACTGGACATTGCTCCTTCGTGCAGCGCTTCTTAATGTTAGCAGCAAATCAAGGGCCTTTCAGATCGGGGAAAGGCATTATGATATCGGAAATGACCTTTATCAGAATATGCTCGACAAGAGGATGACCTACAGCTGCGGCTACTGGCAAGACGCCAACAATCTTGATGAAGCTCAGGAAGCCAAGCTGGACCTGATATGCAGAAAACTCGATCTACAACCCGGCGACAGAATTCTTGACATAGGCTGTGGATGGGGGAGTTTTGTAAAATATGCAGCAGAGAAATATGGAGTCAAAGCAGTCGGCATAACGGTCTCGGAAAAACAGGCATTACTTGCAAAGGAGATATGCACAGGGCTGCCTGTTGAAATTAGGCTGCAGGACTATCGCGAACTTGATGAAAAGTTCGACCATATTGTTTCTGTCGGAATGTTCGAACATGTAGGATACAAGAACCACCATACTTATATGGAAACTGCCTGTAAGTGCCTGAGCGATGACGGGCTTTTCCTGCTGCATACTATTGGCGACAGTCACTCGAATATTGCCGCAGAGCCCTGGTGTGATAAATATATCTTCCCCAACTCGCTAATCCCCTCTCTGAAGCAGATCAGCGCTTCAATGGAAAAGATATTTATCATTGAAGATTTGCACAATTTTGGTGCTTATTACGACCCCACCCTTATCTCATGGTTCAACAACTTTAACAGGAATTGGGATGCACTGAAAAATCAGTACTCCGACCGCTTTTATCGGATGTGGAAATATTACCTGTTGAGCTGTGCAGGGTCATTCCGCGCACGCTGTTTGCAGGTTTGGCAGATTGTACTCTCCAAAAAGGGGGTCCCGGGGGGATACCAACCAATCCGCTGAGAAATTAATGCTTCCTGGTTATAAGTGCAGGAGCATGCCCGGTGATTAAAACTGCGGGACCCTTTATATTATGATATTTCCCATCATCGGACAGCGGGGTAATGACCCACTCAAAAAGAGTCTTTGCATCTTCGAGCAAAGGTTTCCCGGGATAACCATAATATTGTTTCTGCATTTCTTCGTCATAAAGGCCGATACAGCCATGCGATCCTGGAAAACCGGGAACATCCCTGCCATGAATCCAGAATGCAACTCCCAGTTTATTTATATAAAACCGGAGTCCGTAATGTATCGGATATAGCTTGGTAGTATTCTCGACATAATAAAGCGAGGATACATGCCGGCTGTCAAAGGCGGAAAATGCGAATTGCCCGGCAGGTGTTTCTTTGTCTTCCTCCCCTGATGTAATGGGGGCTGAGAATACCAATTGCCCATATTCATAAGCACCGAGAAATTGCTCGGACAGGTCTATAAGTATAAATTTAGGATCCAGCTCGGCGGGCTGATAAAACTTGGGCATTGGTGTGAAATTGACAATATCGTCTAATTTTTTAGGAACTTTTATATGAACACCGGGATAAATATGACGTCTGTCGATCCTGTTAAACCTGGCAACGTCTACCCATCTGTCGCCAAAAAGGCTTTCCAGTGTTTCCCCTCTCTTCAAGCGTCTGCATTCACTCTCAATGCTGCTGTCGCTGGGATGTACGATCTTGCAAAGAGAAGGAACAACTTTGGCATAAACATCGGGACTACCGACCATTTGCATGTAAAGGAGGACAATCAACAAGCATAAAAAAAGACGGTTTCGTAAAAAGTTCATAGGCAAGGCGCGCAAGTACTTAGGAATGAGGCGTACTTTGTGTACGCCGCACGGGGTCCCCAAAAGCCAAAGTCTTTTGGGGTGCGAGTGACTAAGTATGCAGCGTAACGCAGCATATGGACTTTTTACGAAACCGTCAATGTTCACCAGGTTCTGAATCTGCCACAATCAAGGTGAACAAAATCCGAATGCCTATAATAGCCTACTCCACCTAACCTCAAATCGAGGGCCACATCCCTGACCCTGGAAAGAGCAACGCGCGGTATTCTTATATCAATTGCCTTTCCCACAATATGGAGGCTATTCTTAACTACATGCCTGCCCTCACCCATCAGGAGTTCATTATACTGCGGCGATCTATAGCCGGATATTATATGGATCTCGTTATTGCCTCCAAGCTGTTTGTCCGTTAGATTTACGAACTCGATTACATGAGTGTCTATATCTATTGCCTGTCCGGAATAGTGGCACCTCAGTATCCAGTTAAGAGCCTTTAGTGCTTCAGTGTCATATTCCCCGTAAGCGTTCCTGTAGGTTACGGAAAGTTTGTCATTAGTATGAACATTAAAAAGCGTGAGCTTCCCTTCCGGTAATTTCTCTCTTGCAATGCAAGGAGCAGGTCTGCAAAATAACGAAGACAAGCCGATGATGGAGGCTTTTATAAAAAGCCTCCTGTTATAGGAACGATTGAAAAAGGATTCAGTAAATAAGTGCATGACAATTATTAGTCCAAAAGATAAGAAATCATATCAAAGTAATGATGACAGCGTCAACGCCTTTTCCCTGCGCCTGTCATCTGCTATAATAACGTGAACAAGGGAGATGTAATTAATGAATGCCCCTTTGCAGTCCGGCTCGCTTAAGATAGCAACAATTATGGGCATCCCGATAAGGGTGCATTTTTCCTGGCTTATCGTCTTCGGCATCATTACCTGGTCTCTTTCAACATTCTATTTCCCGAAAGCAGCACCCTCGTTGACTATGCGGTCTTATTGGGTCAGCGGCGCTTTAGCCGCACTGCTGCTTTTCGTCTCGGTAGCGATTCATGAACTGTCTCATTCTTTTATTGCAGGCAGGTACAAATTGCCTATATCCGGCATTACGCTGTTCATCTTCGGCGGCATATCTCAGATGAAGGGTGAGCCCCCGAATCCCAGGGCGGAGTTCGCCATAGCGATTGCAGGGCCGCTGTCGAGCCTCTTGCTCGCACTTGTTTTTTTTATGGCTTACCTGATGGCAGACAGCGGGGTGGTCGGGGCGCTTTTCACTTATCTTGCCCAACTGAACTTAATGCTAGGTATCTTTAATTTGATTCCCGGATTTCCAATGGACGGGGGAAGGGTAGTGAGGGCGTTCTTGTGGAACAAAACCAAAGATTTTTTCTATGCTACACGCAAGGCCGCTTTGTATGGGCAAAAGTGCGCACTGCTGATTATTTTCTTAGGATTTTTCTTAATATTTGCGGGGATGTCCGGCGGTTTGTGGCTTATGCTCATCGGGTGGTTTCTTTACAATTCGGCCCATGTCAGTTATCAGCAGGTGAGTCTTCAGGAGAGCCTGAGCGGTGTCAAGGTGAAAGATATTATGGTGCGGGATATTATTACAATTGACGCCGATTTAACGCTCGATCAGGCAGTCAATGACTATTTCCTGCGATACGGATATGGGGGATTCCCGGTGGTCGATCGCGAGCGGTTCCTGGGGTTTATATCACTGAAGGAGATACGGGGGATACCGAGGGCCCATTGGAAGGACAAAAAAGCGGTTGAAGTTTTTGTCCCTTATGATAAAAACTGGGAGATCGATCAGAACAGCGATGCCATGAAGGCGCTTGAACTTATGATAAATCAGGATCAGGGTAGGCTGGCAGTGGTTAAGGACGGCAGCATAACGGGGTTGATTACGCGGAACGGCATTGCAAAATACATGCAGATAATGGGCAGGTAGGACAAAAGAACCTGAAAATGGAGGATCGGCGATTATGAAAATAGTCGAACAATCGTGGCACTTTGAAGAGGATGTTGATGGCATTGCCATCCTAAAAAAAATAGAGGCCGCCGGCAGAACATGCTATAAGTCTGAAGACAAGTCAACTGACGATTCGGCAATAAAGTTTGTATCCGGTGTTATTAAAGCAGGGCATCATTCTGTAATAGAACATCACAATATCACGGTCAAAATAATTACGGACAGGGGAGTTACGCACGAGATCGTCAGGCATAGAATAGCCAGTTACAGCCAGGAGAGTACCCGGTATTGTAATTATTCCCATGATAAATTCGGAAACGAGATAACGGTTATTCTGCCGGTATGGTTCATAGGAATTACAGAAGGTAACTTAACCCGGACTGATGAAGACCAGGACGGGCTAAAAAGGCATGCCCAATATGCGCTATGGAAATCGACGTGTGAACAGATCGAAAAGGCTTACTTTGGACTGCTTAAAGCCGGGCAATCGCCTCAGGAGGCCAGGGCTGTGTTGCCTAATTCCCTGAAAACAGAGCTTGTGATGACAGCCAATCTTAGAGAGTGGAGACATTTTTTTAAACTGCGGGCATCCCTTAGAGCTCATCCGCAGATAAGGTTTCTGGCTATGGATATGTTGAAAGGCTTTCAGGAAAAGATACCGGTTGTTTTCGATAATTTAGAGTAATCTCAACTCAGAAAAGGGACATCTTCACATCAAGAATCAGTGCCCCGGCCTGATAGACGGCGACAGGATTTAGGTCGATTTCTCTTATGCGGCCTTCTGTCATCAGCTTGGAAATGGTAATCAGAATGCCGACGACTGCGCTGGTATCCGAAGGCGGGCTTCCCCTGTAGCCTTCTAAAAGTATGCGGCCTTTTATCTGTGATATAAGCCACAGGGCGTCTTTTTCATCAAGCGGGGCCAGCCCGAAAGCGACGTCTTTGAACAACTCCACATAAACGCCGCCGAGGCCGAACATCATGACAGGCCCGAACTGCGGGTCGATGATTCCTCCGATTATGACTTCGACGCCGCGCGGTGCCATTTCCTCCACCAGCACCCCTTCTGCACCCGGTATCTCCATAAGCCCGGCAATCGCCTGTTTCAGTTCTTCCTCATTGGTGATCCCCATTCTCACGCCGCGGACATCGCTTTTTGATATGATATGTTCGGATGAAACCTTTGCCGCAAGGGGATACATCATACCGGCAGAAGACGGTACTGAGCCGGGTTTGAAGAATGTGCCGCGAGGTACCGGCAAACCCATTTCCTTCAGGAACGCTTTTGCTTCATGTTCGAGCAAAGTGCCTCCAATAAAAACAGGCTATAAGCAAAAGACAGGCGAAAGGCAAATGGCAAATGGCTAAAGGTTTAATAAAAGCACGAAATATAATAAAAAGCCTGTCTGTGTTCTGTTTTTTACCTTTGGCCTTTTGCCCTTTGCCTATTGCCTGTCTTTTGATGTTTTGTTTTGCCGAAAATGCTGACGCAGTTTTTCTTCTTTTTCGCATCATATAGGGCCTCATCGGCAGCAATATAGGTGTCCTGGAATTTTTTAAACTTATTGCCGTTGACTGCTGCAATACCGATGCTGAGGGTTGGCTTGTTTTCTATCCCCTTGAAGGCGATCCGTGCGAGGGACTGCTGCAGGCGCAGCCCGAACTGGTAGGCGGCTTCCTCATCGGCGCTGAGCATTATATAACCGAACTCGTCACCACCGAGTCTCCCCATAACATCGCCTTTTCTGACAGAGCGTTTCAGGCATTTGGAGATGTTCCGGATTACGCTGTCACCCGTAACATGTCCGTAGGTGTCGTTGATGACCTTCAGGTTATCCAGGTCCATCGAGAACAGGGCGAATTGTTCATTATATCTGAGCGTTCTTGAAAATTCCTCCTCAAGCCGGGCAAAGAAAAAGCGCCGGTTGTAAAGATTTGTCAGTGTATCCGTGACTGCAAGTTTGCTGAGTTTTGCATTTTTTCTCTGCAATTCCGCGGTTTTTTTCTGCACCTCTTCCTGCAATGCCTCGTTCCATGAGGACATCCTGTTTTGGAGACCAATAAGTGATATTATCTGTCCGGCAAAATTTGCAAGGAGAACGATGAGGTTGATCTTGTTTTCATCGAATGTCTCCCTAATGGGATGGCCGCAGTTAATGACCCCGATTATGTTGCTTCCGCTTTTGATTGGGGCCGACAGCAGCGATGTAACTCCTATGCTCCAGCAGCCTGTTTTGGCGCACCTTTCGTCACACGTGACATCCGGGATATATATGTATTCACCGGAACTGGCAACCTTGAGAGCTATATCTTCAATGAGCATTGTCTTGTATGTTTTCTTCTGCTTCCCTGATACCGGATAAGTATTTCCCTTGGTACTGCATGCCTCCATTCTCAGCTGACCGGTATCGGGATGTTTCAGCAGTATCAAGCAGTTTTCAAACCCTAATTCACGGGTAAAGATTTCTGCCATATGCCTGCAAAAAATATCTACATCACTGACCGTTTCTCCCATCTGCCCCATTTTAATTAATGCAGAAAGCGTCCGTATTGCAAGTTCGGAAAACCGCTCGGAGCTGTCGAGTGTCTGCAAGAATGCCTTGGAATATTGGTTGAAGGTGTTGGTTTTCCTGAATTCGTTCTCGATCTGTTTCGCCATGGAGACCTCGGCTGATGAGAGACCTTCAAAGGAAACAGGGGGATGGCCGTCTCCTGAGAGGAACCTCTGCAGCCAATCGAAAAAAGTCGGCTTGCTCATGGTTCGATTATTCCGTCCTCAAACATACTGTCAGGAATGCCCGACGATATATCGCCAAAATGTTTGTCCGGCATGTTAAGCAGAAAGAGAGCAAGGGGGTCCAGTGGGCAATAGACGTTTTGCTCAGTCATAGAAAAGAACCGCTTACATGTAATATAGTCGGCCAGGTGAATAAGGGCAACGGTTGCTTTGTACTTTCTGGCATCGGAGGGAGAGTGATGGTACATTATGACTTCGTGCATGGCGTCCGGTAAGTTCCATGTTTCGGCTATCCATCCTCCTATATCGGCGTGGGTAAATCCTAATACGAGTGTTTCAGCTTCGAGAAGGTTTTTACACTCCCGTGCGGTTTCTGCTGATTTGCTGTAAAGGTCGGGGAAACAACTGTTAAGTAAAAGCAGTCCGAGATCGTGGAGCATGCCGCTTACAAAAAGATCATCATCTGTCTTGATCTTAAGGTTCCTGGCCAACCGTAATGCAACAAGTCCTGTTGCAATGGAGTGCCTATAAAGCCTGCCATAATCGTAGGCGAGCTTGAGATGATCGTCGCCAAAGATTGTCATTAATGATATGCCCAGTGCTATATTTCTTACATTGGTGAACCCTATTTTCTGTATTGCACTCGCTACGTCTGCATGGGGCATCTGGTATCCGAAAAAGGCTGCGTTGGATAATCCCACAATTTTGGCAGAAATGGCCGGGTCCTTGCTCACGATCTTTTCCAATTTATCTACCGAGGCAAGATCATCGTTGGTTATACTTATTATTTCGTGGGCGACCACGGGGATGGTCGGCAGCTTTGTGATTTTCTGGACAAACAACCGCAAAGAATCATTCACTTTTATTTGGCTTCCTTCCCTATCCATTTTTGATTGATAAGCTTGCATAAATTCGGATATATCTTAATAAAAGGATAACACAAGTGCCGGGGAAAAGCTATTTTGACAGGAGCGTCTTTAATGCCCTTGCCGCCCTTTCAGGAGAGGGATATACCGGTATCCCGGCCTTTTCAAAAAGTGCTGTTATAGACCGTGAAGAACTGTTGCTGTCCGTGTAAAGTACTACCGGCTTGTTCGTTGTTTCCTTGAAATCCTTTATAATGCCGGCGAGCGCATCAGTGATGCCGGTCACTGCTGTCAAAGCAATAATAAGGAATCCGTCATAATCATCCTTAAGCGTCTCCAGCACCACGGCATAATCACTATTTTTTACCTGAGCAGTGAGGTCGATGGGATTACTCATTGAATAGAAAGGCGGAAACACCTCCCTAAGCCTTTGAACCTTTTCTTCCCGCACGCGTGCGACGTCCAGCATCTGCTTCATGCACTCATCAGAGGCAAGCACGCCGGAGCCTCCCCCGTTGGTAACGATACAGACCCTTTGTCCACCCCAGCGATTTAGAGGTTTCTGATAGGAAAGCGCTTTTGCAGAATCAACGAGGTCGTCGGAATCAACGGCCTCTTTTATGCCGAACTGTTTTAGGATGGAGCTGAATACCTCATACCTTCCCGCAAGCCGGCCTGTGTGTGAAAAAGCGGCAGCCTGGCCGCTGGCACCCTTGCCTGATTTAAGTATTAGAAGGGTTTTCTTTTCGGAGAGAGCCCTTGCCGCTTTAATGAATTTTATCCCGTCTCCCAATGACTCGATATACGAAATAATTATATCGGTATGAGGATCCCGGGCAAGGTAATCGTAAATATCCGATGCGTCGATATCAACGGCATTACCGTAGCCAACGGCCTTTGAGATGCCGGTATTCGAGGCCCGCATCGCCTGAAGAAAACATGCTAATATCGCGCCGCTTTGGGACAACACGGCAACATTGCCTTTCTTGGGTCTTTTAAGTTTCTCGTAAGATAATATAAAAGTATCAAGCCTTTGGTGAGCATTATACACGCCAATGCAATTAGGTCCCAGCAGGCGAATACCTGTTTCTTTCCCTATCGTTTTCACCTCATCCTGCAGTTCGGCCTGTCCTGTCTCGGAAAAACCGGCGCTGACAATGACGGCTGTTTTTGTCCATGGATGCAGTTCTCTCAAAATTCCCGGCACTTCGGAGGCCGGCCTCATAATTATTGCCAGGTCAACCGAAGCACCGCCGGCACCAAAAAGCTCTCCTACAGCTTTGACTGACGTATAAGCCCTTATTCCCATAAGCGCCTCATAGCTTGGGTTTACAGGGTAGATTCTCACTTTCGATTTGAGGAGATTCTTGAGTACAATGCCGCCAAGCTTTTTCTCTGAATGGGATGCACCGACAATAACGATGCTTTCAGGACTGAAGAGAGAGTCGAGGACCTCGCGTGAATTCATGCACTCTCGATGAAAATCAACGCCGGGTCTTCGAGATAGTTTACTACCTTTGCCAGGAATTCTGAAGCATCAACGCCGTCAGTAACCCTGTGATCAAAGGTCAGAGAGAGAGGGAGTATCCTCCTTATGACAATGAGGCCGTCTTTGACCCACGGTTTCTCTGAAATCCTTCCTGTCCCGAGTATGGCGACGTCGGGATAATTGATAATCGGTGTTGCAAAAGTCCCGCCGAAGTGTCCGTAATTGGTTATTGTGAAGGTGCTCCCTTTCATCTCCTCTACTTTTATTTTTCTGTCCTTTGCCTTTGCGCTTAGTCCCTGTATAGCAAGGGAAAGCTCGAGGATGGTTTTTTTGTCGGCCTCTTGTATTACCGGGACCATGAGCCCGTCCGGTGTGTCCACCGCGATGCCGATATTGTAGTATTTTTTGATGATGATTTCCTCCCGATCATCGTCGATGGAAGAATTGAGCAGCGGGTGCCCCGCGAGGGCATGGTACACCGCCTTGATGATAAAAGGAAGAAATGTAAGATGTACCCCCCTGTCCAGAAGCGATTTCATCTCGCGTGCCCTGAGGTCCCATAACTCGGTAATGTCGGCTTCTTCCATAGCTGTTACAAAGGCGGTTGTCTTCTGGGCGGTGATAAGGTTTTTTGCTATAGTCTTCCGTAACCCTCTCAGAGGGACCCTCTCGGAGGGGCCGTACCTGTCCTCAGCTTTGCCGGCCGTGCTGGCGGCCTTGATGACATCATCGAGGGTAACACTGCCCCCCGGACCCGTACCCCGGACAGCCTCGATTACTACGCCACGTTCCCTGGCCATGGCACGCGCCGCAGGCGTTGCAAGCACCTCCTCCTCTTCGGGAAGAACGCCGACAACAGAGACGGATTTCTGCTTTTCTTCCGGCTTCGGTTTTTCTTCAGGGACTTCACCTTTTTCTGCAATAGTAATAAGAACATCTCCAACCTTTGCCGTCTCTCCTTCCTCTTTATTTATCTTTATTACCTTCCCTGCTTTTGGAGCCGGCACTTCTACAATTGCCTTGTCCGTCTCTATCTCAAGGACGTTCTGGTGCTCCTCCACCGAATCACCTTCCTTAACGAGCCATTTTCTTATCTCGCCCTCTGTTATGCCTTCACCCAAATCAGGCAATTTAAAATCGAACGGCATAGTATTCTCCTTCACACCTTCTTAATATTTCAACACTTCTTCAATTGTCTTTCTTATGCGCTCAAAGGTCGGAACATAGTGGTCCTCAAGTTTGGGGAGCGGCATAACAGCATCATAGCCTGTCACCCTCATTACAGGTGCCTTCATATAAAGCATAGCATCTTCTGCAATTGTTGCTGATATCTCAGCGCCAAGCCCACATGTCTTCGGCGCTTCATGCACAATCACGACCCTCCCTGTTTTTTTAACTGACCTGAATATTGTCTCCTCATCAAAAGGGCTCAAGGTCATTAAATCTATGACCTCTGCATCAATGCCTTCTACTGCCTGAAGCGCCCTATGGAGCATGCTTCCCCATGCAATAACCGTGACCTCTTTGCCTTCCTGAACAATTCTTGCCTTTCCTAGCGGTATGGTATATTCACCTTCAGGGACTTCTTCTTTTATGAGGCGATAGAGCCTTGTTGATTCAAGGAATATAACGGGATCAGGGTCCCTTATTGATGAGATCAGCAGGCCCTTTGCATTGTACGGTGTTGACGGCACAACAACCTTCAACCCTGGCATATGGCAAAAAAAAGCCTCTGCACTCTCAGAATGAAGTTCGGGCGGTTTTATCCCTGCTCCGTAAGGGGTCCGTATTACCAGCGGGCAGGTATATCTTCCTCTGGAGCGCGAGCGAATCCTTGTAGCATGAGAGTAAATCTGTTCTACAGCAGCATAGGTGAAGCCCATAAATTGTATTTCTGCAATGGGTCTTAATCCGTATACAGCCATTCCTATGGCAGTGCCGACAATCCCGGACTCTTCAAGGGGAGTGTCCACAATCCTTTCGGCCCCGAATTCTTTCAGCAGTCCGTCAGTAACACGGAAAACGCCTCCGTCCAGGCCAATATCCTCGCCGAGTATGACAATGTTTTTGTCCCTCCGCATCTCTTCTCTAAGCGCAAGGTTTATTGCCTGGACCATGTTTATTTTTTTTGAGCTTTCAGGCATATCAGAAATCCTTCATCTGTTTTGTCTGCCGGGGTGAGAGCTTTTCGCAGGTGTAAGCAAGCATATCCCCCGGCTGGGAAGGTGTAATTGATTCTGCTGTTTTTACGGCATTGTCAACAATAGTTTTTGATATGTCTTCTACCTCTTTCTGATACTGTTCTGTCCATATACCTTTTTTCTCCATGAACAATTTCAATCGTAAGATAGGGTCTTTTGGTTTCCATGCCCCCAGTTCCTCTTCTTTCCTGTATCTTGTAGCATCGTCCGCTGTCGTATGATGCGACATCCTGTAGGTAAAACATTCGATAAAGGTAGGGCCTTCGCCACGTTTCGCTTTTTCTACGGCATCTTTTGTTGCCTTATAAACAGCAAATATGTCATTGCCATCAACCTGTATGCCCTCAAATCCATATGCACATGCCTTTTGGGCAAGGGTTTTTGATGCGGATTGTCTCTCCCTCGGCATTGATATCGCCCATTGATTGTTCTGGCAGATAAAGACAACAGGGAGTTTGAAGACACCTGCCATATTAAACCCTTCATGAAAATCGCCCTTTGAGGTGCCTCCGTCGCCGAAATATGCAACAACTGCTGTCCTGTCTCCTTTAAGCTTTGCGGCAAAGGCAGCGCCTGTTGCATGGGGGATATGCGTTCCTACAGGTATGCAAATTGGGAAGATATTTAAATCCGCCGGGGTAAGCAGACCCCTCTCATCTCCAGCCCAGTATTGAAAAAGCATATGAATGGGATAGCCAATGGCTATAGGAACTCCCATCTCCCTGAAGGACGGGAATATCCAGTCAGACCTTTCAAGGGCGCATGCGCTCCCGATCTGGGAGGCCTCCTGCCCTAAAATAGGCGCATATGTGCCCAGCCTGCCTTCCCTCTGAAGGTTCAATGCACGCTCGTCGAATATCCTCGAAAGAATGAGCAATTCATACATCTTTTTTATCCTGTCATCGGATAGAGAAGGCATGAGAGAACTGTCTGCTTCTCCGCTCTCGTTCAGGATTTCGAGGCGTTTGACGCTTATAGATTCTATAGTCTTTTCAGGCATGCGTAAATGATATCATGTGAATAGATTGCAGTCAATAAAAGCAAATCCAATCTACCGGAGCCCCAGTTTTTTCAAAATGATACCGAGATATTTATTGATTGGATTGTTCCTGTTCAGAAAGGATATGACCGGAGGTTTTCTTATGCAGAGCTTGTTAAGCTCGTCTATTATCAAGAGATCGGTCCCATATTTCAGGCCGGCTCTGAACGCTATAATGGCATCATCCCGGTTGCCCGCGTGGAGTAGTATCTTGCCGAGATTGAGATAGTGAGCTGTGTTTTCGCGGTCTTTTTGCAGTGCCTCTTCGCAGAGCTTGATGGCCTTCCTCACCTGCCCCCGCTCTTTTGCGATACATAAGGCGAAGTAAGAATAGAAGGCCGGATTGTCTTCGAGTTCCAGGGCTTTTTCAAAACTGGCGAGGGCTGGAATCATCTTGCCGCCGGCAAGTGCTTCCAGCCCTTTGTTAAAAAGTTCTTCTGGGGTAACAGTATGCATCTGTGACCATTTTACAATCTTATGCTGTTTTTTTCAAAGGGAAAAAGTCGAAAAACTGTTGAAAACCTTAGTGAAGCAGGACATCACGTCTTTTTCCGCAATGCGCGCTTCTCAAAATCTTCAAAATAGTGTAAGTTATTATCGGTCATAATATATTGGGCATTAAGCCTCTGCAGTTTTTGCAGGGGGCTGATGCTCCTCGTGTTATTGTCCGTATACTCTGGACAAGAAAGGAAATAAATGATCATCGTAATTACCGGATTATCAGGCAAAACTGACACTGGCTATGCTCTAATGTTCTCCAAGTTTTTCCCGGGTATAGTATTTATAGAAAGTGAATGGTTTAGCGCCAAAGTCCCTTTTGACTGGACCGATAAAAAAGATATCGAGTTGCTTTATCAAACAGTAGGGCTGCTGATTGATTTTAATGTGAACCGTGGCGAAGAAAACTTTGTGATAACATTGGCCATGCCCCAGCTAAGACATTACAATGAATTCATTAAATATTTTCAGAAAGGTATCCCCATAATCTTGATCTGCCTGACATGCGAGAAAGATGAAGTCATGAGACGCATCCATAAACGCGGCAGGCATGCAACACAGAGGCAACTCGAACTGGATGCAGTCGATAGTGACTACGAATATCTAAACAATTTCATTTCCACCAATCATTTCGCGGTTGAAATAAATACTACTAAAATAACTGAGGAACAAGTCGCGGCTCAAATAATAGAAACAATAAAAAAGGAATAGCTGATGGATAATGCTCCGAGTTTTGAGATAGGTCTTTCCGATTATGCCGTGCATAGACTATATCCAGACGATGCAGAAATACTTCAAAAACTTTTAGAGCAATGTGCATATTATGTTTGGATAGTAGAAGGGGAAGATGTTTCACCCAATGCGGCGGAAGAAATTTTTAAATCGGCCCCACCAGGGAGATCGTTAACAGACAAATTTGTTTTTGGTCTAGTCAATTGTCAAGGGGCAATTACTGGCGTCCTGGAGGTGACGCGGAATTATCCGGAAGAAAATATTTGGTGGATGGGCTTAATGCTGCTTACCCCTGCGATCCGAAAACAGGGTATTGGAAGAAAGTTTTTAGAGAGTTTTTCCAAGTATGTTCAAGCAAATGATGGGCTTGCCATTATGGGCGGCATAGTGGAAGATAATAGGCTCGCCTATAAGTTCTGGCTTCAGGCTGGTTTTGAAGTAGTGCGCCAAACGGAACCTCGTCAGTTTGGCAAGAAAATGCAAGCAGTATATGTGATACGACGAGCCGTAAACGAGCAAAGCTACCCATTGGAAAAGTTCTAAACCTGATATAATAAGACCATGAAAACGTTGGAAGAAATAGAGCGGACTCTTCGGCAGCGTAAGAACGAATTACGTGAAAAATACGGTGTCACAGAAATAGGAGTATTCGGTTCCTATGTCAAGGGCAAACAAGGGGAAAACAGTGACGTTGATATTCTAGTGTCGCTGGAACGGCCAGTTAGTTTGCTGACCTTCGCGGAAATGGGACATCATCTTGAAGACCTTCTCGGCATAAGGGTCGATTTAGTGATGAAGAAAACACTTAAACCCCATATCGGTCGGCATATATTGGAGGAAGTCCAGTATGTCTGACGAGAGGGAATTAAGAGATTATCTGCACGACATGATGCAAGAGATCGCTAATATCAGGGAATTTGTGCACGGCGTGAAAAAGGAAGCTTTTTTAGCGGACACAAAGACAATGTATGCCGTCCTGAAGGCCATTGAGAACATAGGCGAGGCAGCGAAGCACATTCCACAGGATGTCAGAGACCGTTATCATGACATGCAGTGGAGAGATGTTGCCGGCATGAGAGACATCGTTTCACACGAATATTTCGGTGTTGATGCCGAAGCGGTGTGGTTAACAATTACGGATGACCTGGAACCCCTGGAAAAAACTGTTTCTCTGATGCTCAGCGACTTGGAATAAGCCATTTCTTCCGCAAAATCCACGCGAACCCTAAGAGGTCTTCTTTTCAAATACTGTTTTAATGATCAGCAGCGATATGCCGATAGTGAGAGCTGAATCGGCAACATTAAAAGACGGCCAGTGATGGCTTCCTGCATAAAAATCCAGGAAGTCGACTACATGCCCGGAGGTAATTCTATCAGCGAGATTCCCGGCGGCGCCGCCTAATATGAGAGCAAAAGGAAACCTGTTACGGCTGTCTTTGATAACGAGGAAGATGAGTAATGCCATTGCCGACAGCGTGATAAATATAAAAAATAAGTTGCCAAGACTCTTGAACATCCCGAATGCAGAGCCAGTATTGAGGACGTAAACAATATTGAAAAAAGATGTAACCCGTATAACGTCAAAAAGACCTACATGGGTCTTTATATAATATTTCGTCAGCTGGTCCAGGGCAAAAATGCAGACTGAGACAGAAAAAAAGGTGACGGGATATTTCTTCATTTTATGGCATTAAAGCACTGTTCACATATCAGTGGATGTTCTTCAAAGTTTCCGACCGTGGGCCTCCAGTTCCAGCACCTCGCACACTTCCTGCCGGTCGCTCTTTCGACCTTGATGAAAAGACCGTTCATCTCAGTGCTTTCATAAGTATCAGTTGTCACGGAATCCGGTCGCAGCAGTTCGACGTCCGAAACAATAAAAAGTGAGGGCAGAAAGTCCATGTAATCCTGCAAAAGCCGATAAAGATCCTCAGGCGCGTAAAGCACAAGCTTTGCTTCAAGTGCATTGCCGATAAATTTGTCCTTCCTTTTTATTTCGAGAGCCTTATTCGCTTCGTTCCTTACTGCAATAAGGATGTCCCATCTTTTCTCCAGAGCTTCATCGGCAAAAGATTCCTCAGGTACAGGAAACCCGGAGAGGAAAACGCTCTCCGCTGAACGACCCGGTATATAACTCCAGAGTTCTTCCGCAGTAAATGAAAGCACCGGCGCCATGAGGCGTGTCATGTCGAGCAGTATCCTGTGCAATACCCATTGCGCTGCGCGCCGCTCAGGTGAATCCGCCCTGAATGTGTATAGGCGGTCTTTTAAAATATCGAGATAAAATGAACTCATATCAACGATGCAGAACTGGTAGAGCAAATGGAACGCCTCATGGAAGTCAAACGCATCATATGCCGCGGTCATTTTCTTTATGAGTCCCTGCAATCTTGACAGCGCCCACCTGTCGATCTCCAGCAGATTATCGATATAATTTTTTTCGTCGAAATCATGGATCGTGCCGAGGAGGAAACGGCCGGTGTTTCTTATCTTTCTGTATGCCTCGGTCAGTCTGTCGATGATCTCTTTTGAGAGCCGTATATCATCCTGATAGTTTTCTGCTGAAACCCACAGGCGTATAATCTCTGCGCCGTTCGCTTTAATTATTTCCTGTGGCGCTATGACATTGCCGAGTGACTTCGACATCTTTTTCCCCTGGCCGTCAACAGTGAATCCATGAGTGAGGACGGTCCGATACGGCGCCCGATGTCGTGTTCCAACCGATGCAAGGAGGGAGCTTTGAAACCACCCGCGGTGCTGGTCGCTCCCTTCCAGGTATATCTCAGCGGGCCATGAGAGCCTGCTGTCGCGTTCGAGTACGGCAGCGTGACTCACTCCGGAGTCGAACCATACATCGAGAATATCCATTTCCTTTTTGAAGGCGGTGCTTCCGCACCGTGCACAGGCATAGCCTGCCCCGAGAAGTTCTGTTGTGTCCTGCGTAAACCATACGTCAGAGCCGTGCTGTTCGAATAGCGACACGATTCCGGAGAACAGCCCTGCGTCCTGAACAAAGGCGCCGCATTCATCACACGTTATCAATGTTATTGGAACTCCCCATGCCCGCTGCCGGGAAATGCACCAGTCCGGCCTGCCGGAGACCATCCCATAAATTCTGTCCCTGCCCCACGAGGGCACCCACATGGTTTTATCTATCTCTACAAGGCTCTTCTTTCTTAGATCTCTTTTCTCCATTGATATGAACCATTGTGCCGTTGCCCTGAATATGACAGGGTTTTTACATCTCCAGCAATGGGGGTAGGAATGCCGTATCTTCTCCATGCCCAGAAGGGCCTCTTTCTCTTTAAGTAATTCTATGATCCCTTTATTAGCCTTAAAGACGAACTGCCCCTCGAATTCGGGGACCTGTTTGGTGAACTTGCCCCTGTCGTCCACCGGTGCGTATATATCGAGGCCATATCTGAGTCCGACTTCATAGTCATCTTCGCCGTGGCCCGGAGCAATATGGACAATCCCGGTGCCCTCGCCGACCGTGACAAAGTCAGCCGTTACAATTGTTGACTCCCTCTCAATAAAGGGATGTTTTGTGCGTATTCCCTGTAATGAACTGCCGCGGATGTTTAAAATCACATCGCCTTTTATAATGCCCTTTTCCCTGAGCCCTGCGAGATTCTCGTCAGCCACTATGTTTACGTCTTCTCCATCCAGCACGGCAGCATAGAGGAGATCTGGATGGACTGCGAGGGCAAGATTTGCAGGTAGTGTCCAGGGTGTTGTCGTCCATATCACTATGAATGCATTCCTGCCTGTCAACTGAGGCAACGCACTTTTAATGTCCTCGTCTAATATCCTGAAACGCACAAAGACCGAAGGTGATTCTTTTTCCGCATATTCCACTTCCGCTTCTGCGAGGGCTGTGATACAGGAGGGACACCAATGGACGGGCTTTTTCCCTTTGTAGACCGAGCCGTTTTCGACGAATTTGAAGAATTCTCTTACGATAGACGCCTCGTAATCATTGGACAATGTCAGATACGGCCTCTCCCAGTCGCCGAAAACACCGAGCCTCTTGAACTCTTCCTTCTGTACGGCGACAAATCCGGCTGCATATTCCCTGCAAAGCTGCCTCTTTTTGAGGACGCTGACCTGATCTTTTTTGTCTCCCATGTTCCTGTCAACCTGCAGCTCTATCGGAAGGCCGTGACAGTCCCAGCCCGGGACATAGGGAGCGTAAAAACCCTGCATCGATTTATATTTAACGATAATATCTTTGAGAATTTTGTTCAGTGCATGGCCTATATGTATATTGCCGTTGGCGTAGGGAGGACCGTCGTGAAGTATATAGCTCTCGTTTCCGGAATTTTGCTCTTGGATCTTCCGGTAGATAGCTGTCTCTTCCCAGAACTTCAGCATCTCAGGCTCTCTCAGGCTGAGGTTAGCCTTCATGGGAAAGCCGGTCTGTGGTAAATTAAGAGTATCTTTGTAGTCAATGGGCATGAAATAAAAACTACCACTAAAAGGTGTTTAGTGTCAAGAAACGGGAATATTGTCAGGGAAAGACGGCTTGGGGTTCACACCTCGGTAGCGGGCGGTGTCCATTTGTCACTTGAACGGGCCAGGGAGCTTGGCTGCTCAACCATGCAGATTTTTTCTCACAACCCGAGACAATGGCTCACCAGTGAAATACCGCAGGATTCGATTGGAAAATTCAAGCAATTGAGAAACGATTACGATATAAATCCGGTTTTCATACACTGTTCCTACCTGATAAACCTTGCTGCTCTCGACAACAGCCTGCTCGAAAAGTCGAGCCGTCTTCTGGCAAAAGAGATAGACCTGGCAGACTCATTAGGCGCAGATTATGTAGTGCTTCATACAGGCAGCGCTTCACTGGACAAGGAGGACAATGCACGGATAAGGGCTATTCAGGCACTCGAAAGGATTTCGAAAGAAAAAAAGTGGAAGGCCAAGCTCCTGCTCGAGAATACTGCCGGGGAAAAGGGTGATATATCATCGCGCATCAGAGATCTTGCTTATATTATGGAAAGTGTAAATAAGGGACTCATCGGCGGACTTTGTATTGATACCTGTCACGCTTTTGCCGCAGGCTACAATTTATCAGACAACGACGGTTTGGCAGAATTAGTGAAGGAATTAGAAACGCATGCAAGCATTGACGCAGTAAAAGTTATCCATTTCAACGATTCCAAAAAAGATTATAATTCTAAAGTTGACAGGCATGAACACATCGGAGAGGGGCGTATTGGTAAGGAGGGACTTAAAAGGTTTTTAAATCATCCCGCTTTAAAATCAATCCCGCTCATCCTTGAAACGCCCAAGGAAAACGAAGATGACGATGTCCGGAATTTGAGGGCAGTTAGAGATCTTTTCTGATTCGCAAGACGTTTTCCTAGCCTACGATTTCTGTTCCGATTCCTTCTTTGGTGAATATCTCAAGGAGCAGACAATGGGGCATTCTGCCGTCAACAATATGCGTCTTGTTCACCCCGGCATCAATGGCGCGGGTGCATGCCTGCACCTTCGGCAGCATACCCCCTGAGATTGTTCCGTTGTCAATGAGCTTTTTTATCTCCTTCTTGCTGATAGTTGATATGACACCGCCTTTTTTGTCGCTTATTCCAGGCACATCGGTAAGGAGTATGAATTTTTCGGCCTTTAAAGAAGAAGCAATCGCGGATGCCACGTAATCGGCATTGATATTTAACGCCTCTCCTTTGCTCCCTACTCCAATAGGTGATATGACCGGAACAAAGCCGCCCTTTTCAATGCAATCGAGTATAGCTGGATCGACGGAATCGACCTCTCCCACGAGTCCTATATCGATAATTTCTTCTTCTCCGGCATCGACGGCCTTTTTGAGGATTTTCTTTTTCGCTTTGATCAGCCCGCCGTCTTTACCGCTCAAGCCGACCGCCTTGCCTCCGTGGCTGTTGATAAGCGCGACTATTTCCTTATTGATAAGGCCGCCCAGCACCATTTCAACGATGTCCATGGTCTCCTTGTCAGTGACCCGCTGTCCCTGAATAAATGACGGCTCTTTACCCATCTTTTTCATGGTCTGGCTGATCCTGGGACCGCCGCCATGAACGACAATGGGTTTTATGCCGATGAAATTCATAAGCACAATATCCTGGGCAAAACTATTTTTTAGTTCATCTTCAACCTGTGCAGCGCCGCCGTACTTGATCACGAAGGTCTTTCCGTAGAAATTGCGTATGAACGGTAACGCTTCAATAAGGATGTTCGCTTTTTCGATCAGCTTTTCCATAACACACTCCGTTACATTTTAAACTTTATATGATAGCTGACGGTTTCGTAAAAAGGCTATAGGCAAGGCGCGCAACGCCGCATATGGCCTTTTTACGAAACCGTCATATCTGTTGTTCAAATTTGGTTATTAGGACATTGTACCCTTCATCGGCAAGTGTCTTGCCCAGTTCAGCTGCTTTGCTCCCGGCAGTGAACTTGCCAATGCGCACTCTGTAATATTTAGCGCCACCTATATCAGCTGTCATTATATACACGCTTGAGTATTGCAGTTCCAGTGCCTTTTTCAGGCGCTTAGCATTCGCTTCGTCCCTGAAAGATGCGATCTGGATGGTGACTACAGGCCCGCGCACGTCGTATTTGACGTATTTGACATAGCGCATGTCTCTCCCTTCCGGCTCTATTATCACTGGGGCTGTCCCTGGTCCTATGAGGTCTATCTTCTTTGCTGCGGCATACGAAAGATCAAGGTCCCGCCCGGCAACAAAGGGTCCGCGGTCATTGACTATGCATTCCACCTCTTTGTTGTTTCTCGGATTGGTAACAAGCAATCGCGTCCCGAAAGGATACTCCCTGTGTGCGCAGGTCAGCGCATACATGTCGAATAACTCTCCCGATGATGTCGGCTTGCCGTGAAAGTCGGGACCGTACCAGGAGGCCACGATAGTCCTCCTTCCGCCTTTCATCTCCTGCCATGCCGGAGGCTGGTGTGCTTCTGCGGGCTTATACCCCGGCATTGAGGACAGCGTGCCCGGTGAGACGGCAGTCCTTCCTGCACAGGAGGCAATCAACCCAAATAATGCAATGAACCACAGACGACTCAGGATAGAAAATGCGAAGGCGTGAAGTTGAGAAGTTGAGAAGTTGAGAAGTTGAGCACTTAAGGCCCTGTTATACGCCTTCACAACTTCACATCTTCTCATCTTCACATCTTCCTTTATTGTTATAAGATATACCTGCTGAGGTCTTCGTCTTTGACCACATCCGACAACCTTTTCTCCACATATTGTTTATCGATTATGATGGTTTCTCCTTTAATCTCAGGGGCGCTGAACGACACCTCCTCCAGCACCTTTTCGAGCACCGTATGGAGCCTTCTGGCGCCGATGTTCTCGGTCTTTTCATTCACCAGCACAGCTATATTCGCAATCTCGTCGATTGCGGTGTCCCTGAATTCAAGTGTTACACCTTCTGTTTCAAGAAGAGCCGTGTATTGCTTGGTTAGTGCGTTATGCGGTTCCGTAAGTATCCTGACAAACTCCTCTTTACCAAGCGATTCCAGTTCGACTCTTATGGGAAATCTCCCCTGCAGTTCCGGTATTAGATCCGACGGCTTGGCGATGTGAAAAGCGCCGGCAGCAATGAAAAGAATATGATCGGTCTTTACAGGACCATGTTTGGTATTGATTGTTGAGCCCTCGACAACGGGCAGCAGGTCTCTCTGGACGCCTTCTCTCGATACTTCGGGTCCGCCGTGCCCCTGTGACCTGCTTGCTATCTTATCTATCTCGTCAAGGAAAACAATCCCTGTCTGTTCTGTACGCTCGCGCGCTTCCGCTGTGACCTTTTCCATATCAATAAGCTTATTAGCCTCCTCCTGGATAAGCATTGCCAGTGCCTCAGAGACCTTGACCTTTTTCCGTTTTGACTTTTCAGGGAGAAAGCTGCCGAGCATCTCCTTCAAGTTGATCTCCAGCTCTTCAAGTCCAACATTGGATATGACCCCGAATGGCATCATCTTTTCCTTTACATCAACATCCACGTACCGGGAATCCAGTTTGCCCTCTTTAAGCTGGACCCTCAGGCGCTCGCGTGTTTCATTATGGCTTTCTTTTTCCTCCTCCTCAGGGGCGGTCCCGCGTGGCGCTCTCGGTGGCGGAAGAAGGAGGTCAAGTAACCTGTCTTCAGCAAGCATCTTGGCCTTTTCCTGCACTGTTGACATGTGTTCGGTCTTTACCATATTGAGCGCAATTTCCAGAAGGTCCCTAATGATAGATTCCACATCGCGGCCTACATACCCTACCTCAGTAAACTTTGATGCCTCTATTTTGAGGAATGGCGCACTGGCAAGCCGGGCGAGTCTCCGTGCTATTTCTGTTTTGCCCACGCCTGTAGGGCCTATCATAATTATATTTTTGGGCAGCACCTCATCCCGGAGTTCAGCCGAAAGACGCTGCCTTCTCCATCTGTTCCGCAGTGCGATGGCTACCGACCTCTTTGCCTTGTCCTGCCCGATGATGTATTTGTCCAGTTCGGAAACTATTGTTCTGGGTATGAAATTATCCATTGAGTTCCTCGATTGAAATATTTTTGTTGGTATAGATACAAATATCCGCAGCTATATCCATTGCTTTCCGCGTTATCTCGGCAGCAGAGAGGCTGGTGTTTTCATAAAGCGCCCGCGCAGCAGCCTGGCCGAAAGGACCACCCGAGCCTATTGCTGCTACTCCTCCCTCGGGCTCGATTACGTCGCCCGTGCCGGAGATGATTAAGGTATGTTCTTCATCTGCCACGAGGAGCAGCGCCTCAAGCCTTCGCAGTATTTTGTCAGTTCTCCAATCTTTTGCGAGTTCAACTGCGGCCCTTGCTATGTTCCCCCGGTATGACTCGATCTTTGCCTCGAACCTCTCAAAAAGCGTAAAGGCGTCTGCGGTCGCACCGGCAAACCCGGCCAGAATTTTATCATTATACATTTTTCTTATTTTTCTGGCATTATGTTTCAAAACTGTGTTGCCCATCGTCACCTGACCGTCACTTGCGATGGCAACGTTATTGTTTCTCCTTACACATAAAATCGTTGTTCCGTGAAACATAAATCCTCCCTAAAAAATGAATAGTGAAAAGTGAATGGTGAAATGTGAATAGAAAAAAAGAAAATATTCTCTATATTCTCCGCGTTTCACTATTCACTTTTCACGTTTCACTGTTTTTTGTATTTCCGAATGGATGCGCTTTATCATAGACATCGATTAAATGTCCGATATTGAGATGTGTGTACTTTTGAGTTGTAGAGAGAGATGAATGGCCGAGCATTTCCTGGATTGAGCGGAGATCGGCCCCGCCTATCAGCAGGTGAGTAGCAAAGGTATGCCGCAGAGTGTGAGGGCCTATCTGTCCGTCGATTCCCATTGCGCGGGCATGTTTCACTACTATTCGCCGTATCTGACGGTCGGTAAGCCGTCCGCCGATTCGATTCAGGAAAAAGGCCGCGTCGCTCCGTGCAGCGGACCTCTTTTTTTTAAAAAGCATCCGCTCGACAAAATAAGATTTCAGCGCATCCACGGCTTTATCTCCGACCGGCACAATCCGTTCTTTTTTCCCTTTACCGCGTGCCTTGACAAGACCATCTCTCAGGTTTATGTCATCGACAGTCAGGCCGGACACTTCGCTGACACGCAGGCCGCTTGAGTAGAGCAATTCAAGGATGGCCCTGTCCCTGACAGGAAGGAGGCCGATGCCCTCGGGGGCCTGTACGAGGTTGAACGCGTCATCGACAGACAGGTAGTTGGGCAGGTGCTTGGGCAGTTTCGGCGTGGGCACAAGTTTGGCCTGATTTATCTTGACATGCCCTTCCTGGTATAGATAGTTGAAAAACGATCTGAGTGTTGCAAGTTTCCGTGCAACAGTGGATTTTTCATTGCCGCCCATGATACGTTCTGAAATGAAGCCCCTGATGTCGATCATATCTACCTCCTGCGGGTCCTCTGCGCAGTACTGGCTGAACTCTACCAAATCCTGTTCATACGCTCTAAGTGTATGCTCGGACGCGCCGCGTTCCAACTTGAGGTATTTGAGAAATTTCCTTATATACGGTTCCAATCCTTCGGCGGCCATCACCCATTACCTATTAGGTTAATATACTCTGACCACTCTTTTAATGCAACCTCAGCAGCCATTTGCCGCCGGAGCTTTTTATCCTTGATCTCAGGCTTATATGTAACCGCCGGAATAAGTCCGAAATTGATGTTGCTGGGCTGAAAACCGCTGGGACCGGTGTCCCCAAATGTCGCAGACTTTTGGCGGTGAGGCCCGGAACCCGTAATATGTGCTATCAGCGAGCCGTGAGCAGAAACTCTCGGCGGTTGAGTTGTTTCTTTGCCGAGCATTTTTCTCGAAGCATTGATGCCGGCGATCAGCCCCATTGCCGTTGATTCAATGTAGCCTTCAACGCCTGTGATTTGTCCCGCAAAGTAAAGGCTGCTTTTCTCTTTAAGCGACAGGTCGGCATTGAGGTGCAGCGGAGAATTAATAAACGTGTTCCGATGCATGCTCCCTAACCGCAGAAAATCAGCGTTCTCAAGGCCTGGAACCATTGTGAATACTTTTTTCTGGTCCTGCCACTTCAGGCGTGTTTGAAAGCCGACCATGTTATATGCCGACCTCTCCAAATTTTCAGCCCTAAGTTGTACGACCGCGTATGGGATCCTGCCCGTTTTCGGGTCCGGCAGTCCAACCGGTTTGAGCGGTCCGAACCTGAGAGTGTCCCTTCCCCTTTCCGCCATGACCTCAACCGGCATGCACCCCTCAAAGACCCTTGTGTCTTCAAAATCCATTTTGTGCACCTTGTCTGCATTTTGCAGTGCATCGAAAAATCTGCCATATTCGTCTTCCGACATAGGGCAGTTCACATAATCATCTCCGCCTTTTCCGTAACGTGACGCAAGATATACTTTTGAGTAGTCGATGCTGCCGGCATCAACAATCGGCGCAATAGCATCATAAAAAAAGAGGTGGTCTTCTCCGATGAGTTCCTTGAGAGTATCGGCCATTGCACCCGAAGTAAGCGGGCCTGTTGCCATAATAGCAAACGAATCGGGAATCCTTGTAACTTCCTCCCTGACGATGGTGATATTCGTGTGATTTGTCATCGTTTCGTTGATATAACCGGCAAATAAAGTCCTGTTTACAGCCAGGGCAGACCCTGCCGGGACCTCAGATGCCCGGGCCGCACTCATCACAAGTGAACCTGCAAGCTCTAACTCCTTTTTCAAAAGTCCGGGACCTGTGTTGATTTCCCTTGATCTGAAAGAATTGGAACAGACAAGTTCAGCAAGGAGCGGTGTCTTATGCGCCTCAGTCATCTTTTGGGGCCGCATCTCAAAGAGCAGGACATGTATGCCTCTCTGTGCAGCCTGCCAAGCAGCCTCGCACCCAGCAAGTCCGCCGCCTATAACAATGAGTTCGTCCATAGCAACCTCTATTTTAACTCATCGGCATTGGTAATCAAAAGCAATTGGAGTAGGCGTAAGGAAAGGACCGGCAGAGGCAGGTTACTTAAATGCAAGAAACAGGCTGGTGAGGATAACGTTAAGGACAAACGCCGGCCATATTGGAAACCGTTCCGGCGAACTGATGCCACTTGTCATGCGCCTTGCAACGTAGGCGCTGCCGGCTAGGCCGATCAGCATGATAATGACCTGCAGCGTCTTGATGCCACCAGCACTTACGACCGGTCTTATCGAATAGTTGTCATTACCAAAAAGTTGGTAGAGAATAACATCCGGCAAAATACCGCTAAGCGTTAGCATCCTGTGCAGGTGATAACCTATCTCAAAGGAAAACGAAAGCGGAATGAAGGAGTATATGATGCGTGACATTTCCCCGCCAGACTCATCGCTGACTGGAAAGACAAGTTTTCCAATGACGGCTGCAGCTGCCATAACGCCAAGCGTAAGTGACAGAATCGCTGTTGCGGCACATAGCCACCACATGTCTGATGAGGTAAGCACACCGAAGACACCGGCATGCTCGAGACCACGGAATAATTGCGTGCCGAGCATTGTAGAACAGATAATCACGGCGCTCTTTTCAATCTGGTATGATGCCCAAAGTTCCTGTCCCGGAATGCGGAGGTTCAGGGCTATCGAATTCTTCGGACATGCCCTGACGCAGTTGCCGCAGAGAACGCAGTCTTTGTTGGTCCTCAGCGAGAACGGTCCCTGAAATAAAGGACATCCTGCTGCTTTCTCATTGCCGACATAACAATCGTGCTTAATACAGTCCTCACTGCAGATATTGTAATTTGACCGTAGCTCTGTTACCGAACAACTTGAAAAGAATCCGGCGATAGCACCGATAGGGCATAGGTAACGGCACCAGGTTCTTCGATCGAAGAGCATGCCTGTAAACAAAGCCAACAGCGATATCGTCAGCACCAGTAGACCTGTCGCCTTTGGAGATATGACCATGTGCGATATAGACTCGGCCCAAAATATGGCGGCAATTCCTGCCGCGCTGAGATAGATCCCATAATTGCGGAGCAACTGAGGTATCTTCTTCTTTAGTCCAACCCTTGTGCTGATGAAAGAAATTGTCGAGCCGATGGGGCATACACCACACCATAACCTGCCGAAGAAAAAGGTGCTCAGCACGAAAATCGGCTCCCAGTAACCCCAGGTAAGAACGATCGCTGCATTCTTGGCAGGGTCCTGGTTCCCGAACAGGCCGCTGACGATGATGATCCCTATGAATGACGCAATAACCAAATGTGCGGTCGTAAAAAAACCGCTGTTGAGGAAAAAATCCTTAACAGTGGAAATCTTGAAGAGGTCAAAGGTGACCTGTCCTTTGACCGGAGGAGAACTCAGGAAGATGTGTTCGGCAGACAGCGCTCTGTCACGGCAGAGCATCATTGCGCGTCTTATGACGTTGTTGAGTTCCTCACTATTCCCGGGCCAGTCAGAGGCCATGATCTCCTTGTAGGCAGAATCATCCAGCCCTTCAATGGCCATACCCAGTTGCCGATTGTTCCTTTCTATAATATGAGCGACTATTTCCCTTAAATCCTTTTTTCTTTTCCTGAGCGCAGGCAAAGTGATAATATTCCGGCTTATGAGATCAAGAAGTTTTGTGTCAAAGTTGCCATTCGCCGCCATATTCGCAAGGTCGGCGCTTGTAGTAAATATCAAACGTACACTAGATGACTGCATTGTATTATCAAAGGGTATTTGGAATTTGCCTGTAGCAATAAGTTCAGCCAGTTTCTGCTGGACCTTTGAATGGAGCATTTCGACATGTTCAACGACCAGAGTACCGCCATCGGCGATCTGGAGGAGTCCGATGCGCCCTCCCTCCTCAGCTTGCATGGAGTTAGCCCTCCCGAACAGGGTGCTCATTTGGCTCAGCATATCACTTTGCCTGCGGCGCTCATAGGGTCCGGACCGATAGCCTGTACCCTTCCGCCTTGCATCATAGGTCAAGAGCTTCCCTGATTCGCGATTTTTCTTGTGTATAAGCGCTGCCGCATCCCAGAGTTCAGTTCCGCTTTCGCCTTGCACCAGCGCCGGCCCGCTGCCTTCAGAAACCCGCTCTATATCTGCAAGCACTTTTTTTATTACTGCCGTGCTTCCTATAATAGATGGCTCGTTCTTTCCAAGTTGTTCAGCGATAAACTGACGGTACGCCTCTTCGTCCGCCTTGACCTCAGAAATCCAGTTGGCGCTTTTCATAAGTCGCCCGGCAAGTATGCGGATAAACCCTTGAGAAACTGTAGATCCGGTTCCATGTATCAAATCGAAGGCCGGCTTCGGAATCAATATCAGCACCGTATTCTCCTCTGCGGTGAATTTTGCGCTGCTTCCCTTGCCGGCGAGCATAGTCATCTCACCGAAGCAATCACCAGGCCCGAGACTTGCGGTCGTTTCGACCTTTCCATCCTCTCCATGGTCTGAAATGGCGACCCTGCCCGAAACGATTATAAAGTAACTATCGCTTTTGTCGTTGTTGTTGAAAATGACGTTTCCTGGAGGTACCGATATTTGGCGTGATTCGCGGGCCAGCCGCATCAGCACATCAAACGGTACGGTCTCGAAAAGCTCAATCTCGGCAAGCCGGTCCTCCAGCTGCCGGACAAGGCAATGCTGAAGCTCCTCATTGCCGATCCACCCGTTTTCGGTCATGATCTGACCGATGTTTTTGCGCTCTCCCTTTTCGAACAGGGAGGCCTGTATTGCCAGAGCCTGCTGTATATACTTCCCGGCATCCGGCACTTCCCGCTGAATATAGCTGCCCAAGTATGATGTATTCATCCTGCTGAGAACCTCGGGATTGTCGGATAATATTGTGGAATCATATTTATGTAATACAGTCTCCACTGTCCTCCCCTCTATCATTTAACCGGCAGATGTGTCGTATAAGATATTGCCTATCCGATAAAACACTCATACTTTTTGGGTCATCGGCTGCTGCATCTTATGATTATTTAATGATGCAGCAAGGACTATGCCAAGAGATACAATGTATTAACTTCCTGATTTATTAGGATCTCTGAGGAATGTTTTTCATTAATGAATGTGGATTAATTCCAATGTCGATGAAAAAAATACATAATTATGATTAATCATCGAAAAGCTTTCGAGTTTCTTGTTATCCAATGGAATCTTTCCACAGACATTGGAATTAATCCACATTGATGATGTATCCCATTCCTCAGAAATCCCAATAAATCAAAAAGATACTACATTGTGTCGTCTGGCACAGTCCTTGCTTGATGATTAACTCGATTGATGGTTAGACATTTAGCCGTGGCAAATGGAGAGGAAAGCGAAAGCGTAAATCCGGATATTTTTAAATTGGCTTGACACAGAGTTGTACGAGGCGTTGACATTTTGATTTGTATAAGTATTTAATACTCAAGTTTATGAGTGGAGAAGTATCTTCAAATGTTTCTTGGCAACCGTCACGAAAGCAGTATGTCTCCAATGGGAAAAACATCTATCGTAACGAACAGCATTTCTAAATATGGACGAAGCCGGCATCCGCAATGCCTGTGGAAGGTTTTCGTCCGGCATGAAATGCAACGAAAGGAGGACGTATGAAGAAGTTTCTTGTATTCTTAATACTCATCAGTGCTATGGTTGTTGCAAATAGACTCTATGCTGCCGATGGAGTCACTGACACCGAGATCAAACTCGGAATGGTGAATGCGCAGACCGGAGGGGCTGCAGGATTGGGTAATGGGATGCGTGTTGGAGCTGAGGCCTTTTTCAAAGAGGCAAATGCAAAGGGAGGTATCCTCGGCAGGAAGATAAATCTTGTTGTAGCTGACGACGGATATGAGCCTGACAAGGCGATCGATCAGACCTTGAAGATGATAGAGGGGCAGAAAGTCTTCGCTCTGTTCGGGTATGTCGGTACTCCGACTGCAAACGCTGTAATCCCGATAGTAAAGGAGGACAAGGTCCCTCTCGTAGGTCTGTTTACAGGTGCAATGACATTAAGGAATCCGGTAACTCACGAGATAATAAACATAAGGGCCAGCTACAACGATGAGCCGGAGATGCTCATTGAACACTTTGTCAAAGACACTGGTGCAAAGAAGTTTGCTGTTTTCTA
Organism: Nitrospirota bacterium; assembly: GCA_963710375.1. Lineage (GTDB taxonomy): Bacteria > Nitrospirota > Thermodesulfovibrionia > Thermodesulfovibrionales > Dissulfurispiraceae > JADFXI01. Next base: position 331,820 of record CAVPZX010000002.1, on the reverse strand, counting down.
TCAGGATGACGGGTTCGGACAAGCTGTGCTCTCGGGGACCGAAAAGGCTCTCAAAAAGCGCGGCCTTGATGTAGTTGCAAAGGGGACATTCCAGAGGAATACCCTTGCCGTAAAAACGGGCCTCGCATCGGTGATGGCGGCGAATCCTGATGTTGTCATTATGGTGGGTCCTTACTCTCCTATTGGCGTCTTTATCAAGGAGGCGAAAACAGACGGCCTGAAGGCCCATCTCGCCACGGTGTCTTTTGTAGGCACTGATGATCTCGTAAGCGCTGTCGGTAAGGAAGGCGATGGAGTAGTGATATCGCAGGTTGTTCCTTTCCCAGAGGATCCATCGGTCCCTATTATCAAGGAATGCGGCACCTTGATCACAAAGTATTTTCCTGATCAAAAAACGGGCTTTGTGAACATGGAAGGATGCATAACCGCTAAAGTAATGTGCATGGCGCTAGAAAAGGCCGGCAAGGACCTGACGAGAGATGGATTGATAAATGCATTTGAAGACATGAAAAATGTGGATATAGGGGGAATGGTGCTCAGTCTCGGAAAGGATAACCATCAGGCATCCAATACGGTGTTTCTGACCGAGATCAAGGACGGCAAAATTGTCCCTATAACAACGATCAGCAATTAGAGCGATATAGGCGCATTGATCATAAGCATCTGAGGGGATGAGGAAATGACTGTTAAGAAGAAGATGATAGGCAATGCTTTGTTTACAGCATTAGGGATCGTATTTATTGTCGCAATCGGAACATACGGAATTCTCAAGATAAAGGCAAGCCTGGACAGTCTGACCGCAAAAGCGACACCTCTCGAGGTGAAGACCCTGGAACTCCAGCAGACAATTGAAAGGCTCTCCGCTGATTTTCTGAGACTCGGCATGTTGACCGACTCTGCCGAGGTGGAGCGCATTTCAGGGCGGATAAACGACCATATAAAATCTTTTGAGACGACAAAAGCGGATATTGAACGCCTCGATAAGAACGCATCTGTCGCTGATACCGGTGTCTTCAAGAACATTCATAAGACAATAATCCAGTCGGTCCAGGAGAGGCTTAAAGATATGGCCCTGTTCAAGACCGAATCCGCCAATGTAGGGGACGCGTTAAAAAAAGAGGACGAAGCTATTACAGGCATCAAGAACAGTATCACGGGTCTGAATACGAATGCTGAAAATGCTCTCCGTGATGCGCAGCAGTTGAATCTCAGGCTGAACGGTACTATTAAAAAGCTGTATATCATTCAGGGGCGGATCAAAGATATGGGCGCGGTTGCCGGCGAAGTAGAGACAATAAAAAACAGATTCAAGCTGAATCCTGTAAAGGAAAGGTTAAAGGCTCTTGCCGATTCGGTTCAGAACGTTGAATATGAAAAGGGCGATCCCCCGATAATCAAAGAGGTTAAGGATATCTCGCAGGGCCTTTACGAAAAAATCACCCGTGAAGGGTCGGGGCTTGTCGCACTGAGGGCGGATATCCTGAAGGGCCAGGATGTGGAGGGTCAGTATCTCAATCTCAAGAGTGATATCTTGAATGCGATAGATACCCTGAATGCCAAGATATCCGAGACCATAGATTCATATGAGTTGCAGGTTGTCCAGGACAGACAGAATGTGGAACGTTCCATGGATTTCCAAAAGAGCGCAAACCAGATAACCGGTATCGGCAGCTCTTTGAGTATCGATGTCAAGGAGCTTGATGCCAAAATGCGCCTTATCATGCTCAGCGCATCCGATGCAGAGCTGGACAGAATATCTTCCGACACGCGGAGGATCGAGGACCAGATGCTGAAAGACGGCGAAAGGATGAAGAAGGTGCTTGTCCAGATGGGACAGACTGCAATAGCGAAGAGCGCCGATGTGCTGCCAGGGCTGGTCAGAAGGGTCCAGGGCTCGATGACAAATATTCTGGGGGCTAAGCGGAGCGTGCTGGAAAGTGATGCAGCCATGCTGAAGACTATAGACATGATTAAAAATGTTACCAAAGAGCAGAGCAGCCACGGCGAAGAGCAGGTAAGGAATATTACCCAGAAGCAGGAGGAAGTAGTAAGCGGCGTGAATAGTTCTGTCAGGGGGTCGCTTACTTTGATGCTTGTTCTGTCCGGCATAATAATCCTTATAACGTTCGTATTGAATTGGAGAACCATTGGGAGCGTTTCGGGGCCGCTGAAAAACACAGAAGAGATGATCAGAAATATCGCGAGTTCAGAAGGCGACCTGACTAAGAGATTAAAGGTGGAGTCTGCTGATGAGATTGGACTGATATGCGAAAGTTTCAACGTGCTGGTCGAAAAACTCCATAAATCCGTCTCAACCGTATCTGAAAAAACTAATGCCGTATCGTCTTCGGCTCACGAATTGTCTGCAACTGCCGAGGAGCTTTCGCAAAGGGCGAACATGCAGGCAAGCGAAGTGAACACCCTTTCGACGGCAGCCGAGGAGATGTCAACAACTCTCCAGGACGTCGTCGAAAACGCGCATTCCACTGCTTCCTTTGCAAAAGAGACCGAGACTATAGCGACAGATGGAAGCAAAGTGGTTGTTCAGGCTGCGGAAGGCATCAAGAACGTATCGGTAACCGTAAAGAATGCGGCCGAAATTATAGAAAATCTTTCGCACAAGTCGGAAAAGATCGGAGAGATCGTATCGGTCATCAAAGACATAGCCGATCAGACGAACCTGCTTGCGCTCAATGCCGCAATCGAATCTGCAAGGGCCGGAGAGCAGGGCAGGGGATTTGCAGTTGTTGCGGACGAGGTTAGAAAGCTTGCGGAAAGAACGGCTGCTGCCACAACGGAGATAACGGATATGATAACCGCCATCCAGTCCGAGTCCGAAAAGGCGGTGGTAGCCATGAGACGAGGATTGCATGACGTAGACTCAGCAGTGAGTTATGCCCATACAGCAGGCGAAGCGTTGCACAAAATAGTGGAGAGCATCGACAGAGAAGTTGAAATGGTTGCACATATAGCTACCGCGTCTCATGAGCAGCTATCAACTATCGAGTCGATAACCGCCAGCATAAGAGGCATTTCCAATGTTGCGGCTGATTTTGCCAGCGGTATGGCGCAGACTACCCAGACAGCGGGGGAACTGGAGCGTGTATCGGCAGAGCTGCAAAATGTCGTAAAAGAATTTAAAATCTAAATAAAAATTTATTGAGCTTTTTTTCTGTTTTTTATTAATATATAGGGATGTCTTTAAAGCTCATCATATTCGATCTGGACGGAACCCTGATAGATTCAAGCATTGATATAGCAAATGCGATCAATTATGCGGTTGAGCCTTACGGCGTTAAGCCTTTGATGGTGCAGGAAGTCATAAGCCTTGTGGGAGAGGGCATATCAAGGCTTATGGAGAAGATCATTGCGAAGGAAGGAATCGAAGCAGAGAGGGATTTTCTGACTGAGCGGTTCGTCTATTATTATTCTGCCCACCTTATCGACAATACGCCTGTGTATCCCGGCGTAAGGGAGACGTTGTCGCAGTTGGGAGCATTCCGGAAAGCGGTCATTTCAAATAAGCGCGAGTCCCTGTCGGTAAAAATTCTCGAACAGTTGGGGCTTTCTGAGTACATGGATGTAATTGTCGGAAGCGACACTTTAAATGAGAGAAAGCCTTCTCCCTTGCCTATATGTCATGTTCTCTCTACGCTCGGCATATTGCCTGATGCGGCAATAATTGTAGGCGACAGCAATTATGATATCGAGGCCGGCAAATCAGCCGGAATAAAAACCGTGGCAGTGACTTATGGCTACAGGCCGCTGGAATTGTTGCAGGAGGCTGATTTTATAATAAACAGTATGCCGGAGTTAACAGATGTATTAAGGAGGTTATCATAGATGGCGTTTACTATTGCTTTTGCAGGCAAAGGCGGCACAGGGAAGACAAGCTTGGCAGGATTGGTTGTGAAATACCTGCTTGATAAAAGAAAGGGGCCGGTCCTCGCGGTTGACGCAGACAGCAATGCGTGCCTGAACGAGGCGCTTGGAGTCGAGGTCCACGCAACTATCGGCAGTCTCAGGGAAGAGTCTCTACAGGCTGTGAGGGAAGGCGGCAGCAGGCCCGGCGGAATGGCGATGGAGCAGCTCTTCGACTATCAGGTGCAGCAGTCGATTATCGAGGCTGAAGGGTTTGATCTCATGGTCATGGGGAGGCCCGAGGGTCCCGGCTGTTACTGCGCGGCAAATAATATAATAAGGAAGTACACCGATCTGCTGTCTGAGAAGTATCCGTACGTTGTGATCGACAACGAGGCCGGTATGGAGCATTTGAGCAGGAGGACCACTCACAAAGTCAATGTGCTTATAATTGTCAGCGACCCTACGGTGAAAGGCGTGATGACTGCAGAGCGGATCAATAACCTTGTTGAGGAATTGCATCTCGAGGTGGACCGTAGGGTGCTGATCATCAACAGGGTGATCGGATACGAGGGGGAAGACCTTAAGACGATGGCCGAGAAGGCAGGTGTTACCGTAGCCGGCCTCGTCCCGCAGGATGAGGCGATTTTTAAATTTGACCTTGAGGGGAAGCCTGTATTAAAGCTTCCTGAAGAATCGAAATCCGTTCAGGCGCTGTTCGGTATTTTGACGTCATTAAATATTCCATAGTTCGTGGGCTGTTATAAAATAAACAGTTATTATAAGGTTATAAAGAAGAACTAATAGACATCTTTATTTTTGCTATGTTACTATCCGTAACATGTCTTTTTATAGCGCCATTTTTGAAAGGAGATAGTATGCTAATAATCGGTGAGAAGCTCAGCATCATAGCTAAAAGAGTGCGTGAAGCAATGATGAAATTCGACAAAGGGCCTATTCAGGAAATTGCAACGAGACAATGGAAAGAAGGCGCCGGCATGATTGATGCCAATATCGGCCCGGCGGAGGATGGCGGAGAAAAAATGATGCAGTGGATGGTAACAACCATTCAGGAAGTTGTTCCCCTTCCTGTCTGTCTTGACACTACGAATGCCAAGGCTATCGAGGCCGGGCTGCAGGTCCACAACAGCCAATGGGGCAGGCCGCTGATTAATTCCACTTCTAACGATCCAGAAAGATTTCCTATCATGGAAATTGCCGCGAAATACAAATCGCAATTAATAGCACTTACTGTCGGCAAAGGCGGCCTTCCTGCTGATGCTGAGGAAAGGGCAGGTATTGCAGCAGAGATGATGGCGAGGGCAATGGAATACGGCATACCGGTTGAAGACCTGTATCTCGACCCGCTTGTTCTGCAGATCGCTACTACTCAGGACCAGGCGTTAAAAGTAGTTAAAGCGGTCAAGATGTTTCAGGAACTGAACGATCCTCCAATGAAGACAGTGGTGGGACTAAGTAATATATCCAACGGGATGCCGAAAGCCCTCAGGCCTATAATGAATAAATATTTGTTCGCATTGTTGGCGTATGAAGGACTGACTGCTGCAATCGCCGATGCTCATGAGGTAATGGAAACTACAAAGACGATAGATGTGATAATGGGCAGGACCCTTTATGCCCATTCGTATTTGGAAATGTAAAATACTGTCAACGGTCGATACAAGAAACTACCGGCGGGCGACTAAAAAATGGAGGTATATATGGCATTTACGGCGCCAAACGAGACTTATTCTGGAAAGGTTTATCAAGTTGAAGGCGGTACGGATAAGACGATTGTTATTGGTGGAGAGAATGTGCTTCCTTTTGATGCATTTGAAGGGAATGTTCCCAACAGACCCGTCATAGCTTATGAGATTCAGGATGTCCCTCCTGATGATTGGCCGGATACTGTAAAAAAAGTGTACGAAGGAGTATCTGGTGATCCTGTAACATGGGCAAAATATTGCGAGGACAAACTGAATGCAAAGGCGATAGCACTCAGGCTGATAGGGACCCATCCCGACAGGGAAAACCGCTCCGCCGAAGACGCTGCGAAGACAGTAAAGGATGTGCTTGCCGCAGTAAAAGTCCCTTTAATAATCCTCGGCAGCAACAATATTGAGAAAGATACGTTGGTCTTGGTCGCTGCGGCTGAAGCAGCCAAGGGCAGGAATTGTTTCATAGGTAAGGCCATGGAAGAAAACTACAAAACAATCGTTGCTGCCTGTATGGCCAACGATCATAAGCTTATAGCCATGTCTCAGCTCGATATCAATCTTTCCAAGCAGCTCAATATCCTGATAACGCAAATGGGCTTTGACAAGGAGAGGATGGTAACTGATCCTATGTGTTCTGCGCTCGGATATGGGCTGGACTATACTTATTCTGTCATGGAGAGAATCAGGCTTGCTGCCTTGACCCAGAATGACCTAACGATGCAGACACCGATGCTGGGCGATATCGGTATGTATGCCTGGAAGGTCAAGGAGTCCAGTGCTCCCGAAGCCGAACTTCCTGTAGGCGGCGCTCTTGAGCCGAGAGGAATTGCATGGGAAACTCTGACAGCGGGCGCACTCATGCTTGCCGGCTCAGAGCTTTTGATCATGAGGCATCCTGAGTCAGTTAAGGCAATAGAAAAATTCATAGATGAATTAATGTAAGGGAGGTTACAATGGCGTTATCCGGCGTTGAGATATTTAAGTTGCTGCCAAAAACCAATTGCAAGAAATGCGGACATCCGACATGCCTTGCTTTTGCAATGAAACTGGCCCAGAGACAGGCTTCTCTCGATTTGTGCCCCGATGTCTCGGAAGAGGCTAAAAAGGTCCTCGGTGAGGCGTCTGCTCCTCCTATAAGACCCATTACACTCGGAGTGGGAGACAAGGCAGTAAAAATGGGCGAAGAAACTGTCCTGTTCAGGCATGACAAGAAGTTTGTTAACCCATGTGCTATAGCTGTGGAAATAAAAGATTCGATGTCCGACAGTGAAATAAACAGCTTAACAGATCAAGTCGTCAATTCGGAAATAGACAGAGTTGGTCAGAAGCTCAGGGTTAACGCGATATTTATTAATAATGTATCGGGCGACGCAGGAAAATTTGAGGGTGTTGTAAAGGCTATCGCTGCCAAAGCTCCAGCAGTGCCATTGATACTTTCCACGACAAATCCGGCTGCAGCAGAGGCAGCTGTCAAGGCTGTAGCAGACAAGAAGCCGCTCCTTTACGGAGCAAACGAGTCCAACGCCGATCAGATGGCGAATATTGCAAAGACCCATAAGGTCTCTCTCGGAGTAGTTGCCAAAGGGCTTGACGCATTGACAGCACTTACGGACAAGATTAAAGGGCTCGGTGTTGAGGACATGGTCATTGACTCGGGCGCACGCACTGCCAAAGAGATGCTGCGGGACAATACTTATATCAGAAGGGCAGCGGTTAAGAAAGGCAATAAGTCGGTAGGGTTCCCTGTAATCAGCTTTGCACAAAGAGATGATGTCATGCTGGAGACTCTTATTGCAGCCCTCGGAATTACAAAATATTCGTCTATCGTGGTTGTGAGCAGCATCGACAAGTGGAAGAACCTTGCGCTGTTCACCCTTAGGCAGAATATCTATACTGACCCTCAGGTCCCGCTGCAGGTCCCGCAGAACGTTTATAAAATCGGCGAGCCGACTGCAGACTCCCCGCTGCTCATCACCTCAAACTTCTCTCTTACATATTTTATTGTCTCAGGAGAGATCGAAGGCAGCAAGGTCCCTGTGAGGCTTGCTGTGCTTGATACCGAGGGGCTATCAGTGCTTACCGGATGGGCCGCCGGTAAATTCAACGCATCAAAGGTTGCTGCATTCATCAAGGAATGCGGAGTGGAGAATGAGATAAGCCATAAGGAGCTGATCATTCCAGGGTACGTGGCAATACTGAGTGGTTCGATTGAAGACAAGCTTCCGGGCTGGAAGATCACTGTCGGCCCAAGGGAAGCCAACGGGCTGCCGGTTTTCTTGAGGTCGCGTTAACAGAGAGTAGAAGCTGTTTTCAAAATTGAATAAATTAATGCCAGGAGGTTTTAGAGATGTCAAAGATTATTGCAACAGCGGCTATTAGGGGCGCACGTTCACTCGTGAACCGCGCGGAAGAAATGCTTAAAAAGACAATAGCTGAAAAGGGAAAAGATTATGTTTTTGAGTTTCCTGACACCGCTTTTCAGCTTCCCATGATACTTGCAATGACCACTTTCAAGGTAAAAACGCTCGGAGATATGGAGGTTGGACTTCGTTATGCCCAGGAGCTGCTTCATGATGAGCCCACAGATAAGCTCTGGCTCCCCTATCTCGGCGAGACTCTTGATAGCGGCATGGCTACACTTTTTGCGGAAGAGATAATTCTTGCGCTCAGGTATGTCAACGGCCTCGAGCCGTGCAAGGACCCTGAAACGGGATATGTGTACAATGGGTTTATAGGTGATACCATCCAGAGAAACCTGGGCATCCAACTCGTTGACGGTACGATGCCGGGATTTGCCTGTATCCTCGGAGCGGCTCCCACCGACGACATTGCTGTGAATATAGCCAGGGAGCTTCAAGAGAAGAACATACTTACTTTCCTTGCAGGTCAGTCAAATGGCGATAGCATGACTAAACAGCTTCTCAGGAAGAATATAGAACTAGGCTGGGATGCCAGAATCGTACCATTGGGCCCTGATACGGAGCATATTCTTTATGCTGCAGACTGGGCGATAAGGGCCTCCCTCATATTCGGCGGCAAGAAACCCGGAGATTACAAGGGACATCTCCTTTACCAGAAAGACAGGGTCTTTGCATTTGCGATAGCTCTCGGCCCAATGGATGACATAAAGTGGGCAACCGGCGCCGGCGCTATCAACATGGGCTTCCCTGCTGTTTGCGATACTGATGTTCCGACCATTCTCCCGACAGGAGTTTGCACATATGAGCACGTCGATAAGGAATTCGACCATGCCAAGATCGTCCAGAAGGCAATCGAGGTAAGAGGACTCAAGATTACCGTTGAGAAGCCTCCAATTCCAGTTGCATTCGGGCCTGCATTCGAGGGCGAGAGGATAAGGAAGGAAGATACCTTTGCGGAAATGGGCGGCCAGAAAACACCCGCATTCGAATGGGTCAGAATGAGGGAAATGGACGAGGTAGAAGACAACAAGGTCATTATCAAGCCCGACAATTGGAAAGAGATATATGAAAAGGGCGGCAGGATGCCTCTTGGTATCGTTATAGAAGTTGCCGGCCGCAAGATGCAAAAGGATTTTGAATCTGTTCTCGAGAGGAAGATCCACGCAGACCTCAACGAGGCCCAGGGAATATTCCACATGGGTCAGAGAGATGTCAACTGGGTAAGGATAAGCAACGCGGCCAAGCAGGCGGGATTCACTTTGGAGCATCTGGGCATTATTCATACCACAATGGCACATCACAGATTTAAATCCATTGTTGACAAGGCCCAGGTTACGTTATACCTGGATGCGAATGAAGTTAATGAAAAGCTGCAGGAGGCAAGGGCTGCATATACAGAGCGCGATGCAAGACTGGGAGGTCTGACTGACGAAACAGTGGAAGATTTTTATTCATGCCTTCTCTGCCAGTCTTTTGCTCCGAGCCATATTTGCGTAGTGTCTCCTGAAAGGCTTGGGCTTTGCGGCGCATTCAACTGGCTTGACTGCAAAGCGGCAAAAGAAATAGACCCTACAGGCGGAAACCAGCCTATCAAGAAAGAGGAAGTGATCGATGCTAAATTAGGGCGCTTTAAGGGTGTGGATAATTATGTTAAACAGGCCACCGGCGGTGCTGTCGAATCCGTAAACATGTACACCATCATGGACAATCCGATGACCTCCTGCGGATGCTTCGAGTGCATAGTCGGAATCATCCCCGAGGCAAACGGAGTTATGATTGTGCACAGAGGTCATCAGGGAATGACGCCTGTCGGCATGAAGTTTTCGACATTCGCAGGCTCGGTCGGAGGTGGCGCCCAAACCCCTGGATTCATGGGCATCGGAGTGAACTTCATTCCGAGCAGGAAGTTCCTTTTCGGCGATGGCGGAATAAAGAGGATAGTCTGGATGCCTGCATCCCTTAAAGAAAGGATTGGAGAGGCATTCAAAAAGAGGGCTGCTGAAGAGGGGGTCCCGGATCTGCTTGATAAGATAGCTGACGATACTATCTGCGAGGATTCGGAAAAACTTTTGGAGTATCTCACAAAAGTTTCGCATCCGGCATTAGAAATGCCGCCGATGTTATAATATAAAAATGCGTTACCAGGAATAGATTAAAACCACGGAGGCAAAAAATGGAGAAAAAGGAAGAAAAAAAAGTAGTCGCAAAAATCAGACCCGCGAATCCTGATGCGGATAGAATACTCAAATTTGCAGAAGAACAGGGCATCGAGACTTGTTTTGACAGAGCGGAAAAAATGAAGCCTTGTCCAATCGGCCATTCAGGCGCATGCTGCAAGAACTGCAGCATGGGTCCCTGCAGGCTGACCGCCAAGGAAGACGCCAAGGGCATTTGCGGAGCAAATAACGACACCGTAGCTGCGAGGAACCTTGTCAGGATGATCGCTGCCGGCGCGTCGGCGCACTCGGACCATGGCCTGGATATGGCGATGCTGCTGCTTGCAGTTGCCGAGGGGCATACCTCGGACTTCGCAATAAAGGACACAAGGAAACTCTATAAGATCGCAGGTTTTCTCGGTATCGAGTTCGAAGGACGTCCTGCGAATGATGTGGCGAAAGACGTGGCCCATAAGATGATCGAGGACTTTACACGCCAGACCGGCGAAATGAATTATGTAGTGAGGGCGCCGAAGAAGACAGTCGAGAGATGGAGGAAATGGGGCGTTGTTCCGAGGGGCTTCCAGAGAGAGGTCATCGAGGCAATGCACAGAACAAATACCGGCGTCGACATCGATCCGGATGATCTCTTGAAGACCGGCATAAGGACAGCTCTTGCCGACGGCTGGATCGGTTCGATGATCGCAACTGATTGTACGGATATCCTTTACGGTACTCCTCAGCCGGTCAGGGCAAAGGCGAGCTTCGGTGTTTTTGAAAAAGACATGGTCAATATGGTAGTTCACGGCCATGAGCCGAATCTTGCGGAAAAATTTGTCGAGGTTTCCGCCGAGCCTGAACTGGTGGCATACGCAAAATCCAAGGGCGCAAAAGGGATCAACCTCACAGGGATGTGCTGCACGGCGAATGAAATTCTTGCGAGGCACGGTATCGCGACCATGGGTGGATATACCAACCAGGAACTTGCGATCATGACAGGATTGGTCGATGCCATGACAGTTGACGTTCAGTGCATAATGCCGGCAATTGTCGATGTATCGAAGAATTTCCATACCAAGGTCATTACGACCTCTCCAAAGGCATATATTACCGGGGCCATCGCAATGCCGATGGTAGATGAAACAAAGGCAAAACAGCTTGCCCGCGACATCATCAAGGTTGCGATAGACAACTTCCCGAACAGGACAAAGAAAGGCTTCCGCGAGAAGATGCAAATGTTCGATATGGTCACAGGTTTCTCGCATGAATACATCGAGTATATGCTCGGCGGAAAGTGGAGGCATTCCTTCAGGCCGCTCAATGACGCCATTATGTCTGGCAGAATCCGCGGTATCGGAGCAGTTGTCGGATGCGATAACACCAGGTACCCGGCAACCGGCAACCATAAATGGCTTATAACAGAGCTGATCAAGAGAGATGTCCTTGTTGTTACCACAGGGTGCGGATCTCATGCCTGCGGTCTCGGAGGATACCTGACACCTGAGTTTGCCATGGAGCACGCCGGCCCCGGTCTTCGCCAGATCTGCGAAACAACCGGTATGCCTCCTATTCTGGCCCTCGGTTCCTGCGTAGACAATTCTAGGATACTTACGATTGCCAGTGCGATGGCGGCAGAGGGCGGACTCTCCGATGAGATCGGCGGCATGCCTGCAGTTGGTATTGCGCCTGAGTGGATGTCGGAAAAGGCGGTTGCCATTGCAACTTATTGCGCTGCTTCGGGATGCCCGGTCATATTCGGGGGCGACAACATCTTCGCTGCCGGCAAGGGAGTTACAGACATGATGACCAATCAATGGATGGAGAGATTCAAAGGCTGCTTTGTCTTTGAACCGAACATTGAGAAGATACTTGATATGACACTTAACTTCATAGACAATGCAAGGGCGGAACTCAAGCTGAAGAAGTATGATCCAGGCAAGTTCGGCACCGAGCGTGTGCTTATGGATATGGCTGCACGCCGTGAAATTGAAAAGGGTGCAAAGCCGCATTTAGGGTTTTAAACTCAGCAAATAAAATTAAACCCCCTGCCTGGTTACAGGCAGGGGGTTTTTTTGCTTTATTTTGAAGAAGTCCCGGTGATTACCAGGGTGCTTCGCCTTTTAAAAACTTATGCATATCTGCTGCGGCACGTTTGCCTGCGCCCATTGCGCTGATGACAGTTGCCGCTCCGGTAACGACGTCTCCGCCGGCCCATACACGCTGTTTTCTTGTTCTTCCGGTTTCCGCATCGGCAACCGCAGTGCCGTGCTTTGTTCTTTCGAGACCGTCAGCATCAACGAAGACGATGGGGTTTGGACTAGTGCCGAGCGCAAAGATTACGGTATCCATGTCCATCTCGAACTCCGAGCCCGCTATCGGGACCGGCTTGCGCCTGCCGCTCGCATCAGGCTCTCCGAGTTCCATGCGGATGCAACGTATCTTTGACACCTTACCCGACTCATCACCTATTATCTCGACAGGGTTGGTCAGGAGATCGCATATAATGCCTTCCTCTATTGCATGATGGAACTCTTCGGCACGTGCCGGCACCTCTTCTTTAGACCTGCGGTATATAATGTGCACTTCGCCTGGCTCGGTGCCGGTCTGCTTTGCCTGGACTGCCTGCATGCGTTTACTACACCTGGCAGCATCCATAGCAACGTTGCCGCCGCCGACTACCGCCACTTTTTTCCCGAGTTTAACGGGCGTACTGTAATTAGGAAAGAGGTATCCCTTCATAAGATTTACGCGCGTGAGAAACTCATTTGCGGACATAACGCCGTTAAGGTTTATGCCGGGGATGCGCATAAATGAAGGCAATCCGGCGCCGGTACCCAGGAATACCGCGTCGTAATCCCCGAGCAGTTCATTCAATGTAATAGAACGGCCCACAATATGATCGCTTCTGACGTCAATACCAAGACACTCAACAGCATAGTCAATCTCTCCGAAAACAACTTTCTTGGGGAGCCTGAACTCGGGGATGCCGTAAACAAGGACTCCGCCCGGACCGTGGAGCGACTCGAACATGGTGACTTTATGACCCTCTCTTGCAAGGTCAACTGCACAGGTCAATCCCGCAGGTCCGGTGCCTACTACGGCGATTTTCTTGCCGGTTGCAGGCGCGGCAGTCAGCGGGCATGTGCGATGGGCAAGCTCGTAATCGCCTACGAAGCGCTCCAGACGGCCTATGGCAACAGCCTTGCCTTTCTTAGTCAGAATGCACTTGCCTTCGCACTGCACTTCCTGCGGGCAGACCCTTCCGCAGATCGCAGGCAGGTTGTTTTTTACTTTCATTTCTTCAACAGCCTTGGGCATGTTGCCTTCGCGCACTGCAAGTATAAATTCGGGAATACGCACGCCGACAGGACATCCAACCGTACAACCCGGCTTCTTGCACTGCAGGCAGCGCTCAGCTTCCTTGCGTGCAGTTGCTTCATCATAACCAAGGGTAACTTCCTCGAAATTTGCACTGCGTATTGTCGGATCCTGTTCCGGCATAGGCTGCCTGGGTATTTTCATTCTCTCTTTAGGATCTAACTTGGCCATCTATTTCCCTCCCTCAGCTATTGCTTTGTCGAGCTTGCATTTGTGCTCCTTCCAGTGTTCTACCGCTGCCTTCTCTTCATCACGGTAGTAAGACAACCTGGACATAAGACTGCCCCAATCCACCTTGTGGGCGTCGAATTCTGGTCCGTCAACGCAAACGAACTTTGCGCCATCATCGAGGAGCACCCTGCACCCGCCGCACATTCCGGTGCCGTCTATCATTATAGTATTCAGGCTGACAATAGTGGGAACATTAAAAGGTTTTGTGGTCAGCGATACGAATTTCATCATGATCGCCGGGCCTATTGCCCAGATTTTTGCAATATTCTCTTTTTTAGATTCAAGGATTTCTTTGAGTGGATCCGTAACCAGACCTTTTCGTCCGTGAGAACCGTCATCAGTGCATACATGTAATTCATCGGACACAGCGCGCATCTTGTCTTCCCAGAACAACAAGTCCTTGTTCCTTGCGGCTATAATGGATATGACTTTATTGCCTGCCTGCTTAAGAGCTCGGGTAATTGGATAGATGGGAGCAATTCCCACGCCTCCGCCCATGCAGATAACGGTGCCTAAATTTTCGATTTCAGTAGGATGGCCAAGAGGTCCGGCAAATGAGGCAATAGAGTCTCCAACATTGAGTGTGCCCAAATGCATTGTCGATTGTCCAACTTCTTGAAATATAATAGTAATTGTTCCTCTCTTCGAGTCATAGTCTGCTATTGTAAGGGGAATACGCTCTCCCTGCTCATCGATCCGCACGATTGTAAACTGGCCCGCTTTCGCCCTTTGCGCAATATGAGGGGCCTCGATGACCATGAGTTTAACAACATCACTCAATACTTGTTTTTCCAGAATTTTATACATTGATTGACTCCTCGCAGATATTTTTAGATCGGTCTATGTGGGATTCTCATCATAACGCACTAATATAACATAACATTTATGACTCAGTCTATATTGCTAATTGTCATTTAACAGAGCGTTGGGCTCTATGCCAATACACTGCACTTCAGGGTTGAGCGTAACCCCAAACTTTTCCCGGACTCGCTCCTGTACCTGTCGCGCAAGGGCGATGACCTCGCCGGCTGTCGCATTTCCATAGTTTATGATGGCCAGCGTATGTCGGGGCGATATGCCGACGTTGCCCCGGCGATATCCTCTTATGAACCCTGCTGTCTGAATCAGGCAAGCTGCGGATATCTTCACTTCTCCTGAAGGCTGGGGCCAGCACCAGTTCTCGCATCCGCCCATGTCGTGAACTGATTTCTCAACGCGTTCAAACAGGTCATGTGAAACTAAAGGGTTTTTAAAGAACGAACCGGCGCTGTTGAGGCGTTCGTATCCATCAAGGACCAGCAGGCCTTTCGAATTTCTTATTTCGAGCACGGCATCCCTCACCTGAGCCGGGGTAACGTTTGCCGTTGACGAAAAATAGTGTTTCAGATCATGGTGGGTAAGAAGTGGACACTGAGATGCGGCGAGCCTGAAGGTAACGCAGGTTATGATATATCGTCCTGCGGCTACTGTATTAAAGATGCTTTTCCGGTATCCAAACCCGCATTCCTGGTTGCCCCATATGGCCGTAGCGCCGGTGCTAATATCAATGGTGCGGACCTCTTCGACAACGTTTTCCGCACTCTGACCGTATGCGCCGATGTTCTGGACCGGTGCGGCGCCGACCGTGCCGGGAACGCCAGAAAGGCATTCGACACCTTGCCAGTTATGTTCAGTACAGAATTTCGTAAAGGCATCCCAATCATGCCCTGCATTGGCCGTTACCAGCACGCTGTCGCCATTCCTGCGGCTCGCAAGTCCGGTTATCTTATTATGAATGACAAGGCCGGGGAACCCGTTATCGCTTATGAGAAGGTTGCTGCCGCCCCCGAGCGTAAAAATATCAAGTTTACGTCCTGTTGCGAACGCAAGAGCCTCAGTAACTTCATTCTCGCAGGTGACTTCGGCAAAGTAGCGTGCCGCGCCTCCGATCTTAAATGTCGTCAATTCCCTGAGCGGGTGATTTTCTTGAATAGTTATTCCCGAAGCCTTCACAATTATAATAGTATAGCACCGCCGGTTTGCCATTCACCACAGGGCAGTCGTCTATGTATTGCTACGGTCGATTGACACAATTTGTTTAAAGCTTTAAAATAATTAACTTATGATTAACAACAAGCATTTATTGAAACTCGGGCTTCCCAAGGGGAGTCTGCAGGAATCGACGCTCAAGCTGTTCAGAAAGGCGGGGTACCATATCAGCGTTTCCGCTCGTTCGTATTATCCTGTTTTCGACGACTCTGATATCACTTCCATGCTCATCAGGGCCCAGGAAATGGCGCGTTATGTTGAGGACGGCCACCTGGACTGCGGTTTGACAGGACGCGATTGGGTGCTTGAGCAGAATGCCGATGTTGTTGAGGTCGCAGAACTGCTATACGCAAAAGAAGGGTTCAGGCCGGTGCGCTGGGTAATCGCTGTCCCTGTGGATTCAAAGATAAAAACCATAAAAGACCTCGATGGAAAGCGCGTTGCTACCGAACTGGTCGGTTTTACGAAGAGGTACTTGAAATCAAAAGGGATCAAGGCTGATGTGGACTTTTCATGGGGTGCTACCGAAGTGAAGCCGCCGCAGCTTGCAGATGCCATCGTAGAGCTTACAGAGACCGGCACTTCATTAAAGGCGAACAATCTGAGAATCATTGAGACCATGATTGAATCTACTACCAGATTTATAGCCAATAAAAGGGCCTGGCAGGACAGGTGGAAGCGGCGGAAGATGGAGAACATCGCCTTGCTTTTGCAAGGAGCACTTGCCGCCGAAGAAAAGGTCGGGCTGAAAATGAACGTGTCTGAAAAGACATTTAAAAAAGTGTTGAGCCTGCTTTCCGCGATGCACTCTCCGACAGTTTCATGTCTTTCAGATACGGGGTGGTACGCTATTGATGTGATCACTGATGAAAAAACGGTGCGGGACATAATCCCCAAACTCAAGAGTGCGGGCGCCTCGGGCATTGTTGAGTACCCGTTAAACAAGGTTATTCCATAATTGGACGATTCTACTAATGCTTACAGCATAAGGCTTCCCCTGTTTGAGGGGCCTCTCGATCTTCTCCTCCATCTGATCAAGCATAACAAGATAGATATCTATGATATTCCTATTGCACAGATAACCGGGCAGTACCTTGAGTATATTGAAGTCATGAAAGAACTGAATCTGGAGATTGCCTCGGAATTTCTTGTCATGGCTGCTACGCTCATCTATATAAAATCGAGGATGCTGCTGCCTCCCGATGAGACCATCGAATCGGAAGATCAGGAAGATCCGAGGGCCGGCCTTGTGCAGAAGCTGCTTGAGTACCAGGCGTTTAAGGAGGCGTCCGCTACGCTGCGGGATAGGGAAAGTATCTGGACAAATGTCTTTTCACGTGAGCCTCTAACGATTGACGATCTGCCGGCAGAGACTGGACCGTATCTTTTTGAAGTAAATATATTTGACCTCATGGGTGCGCTCCAAAAAATTCTGAAAAAAGCCCCGCCTGAAGCCATGAGCATATCGCGGGAAACATTGACCGTGAAGGATAAAATCGCATTTATTCTTGAAAAAATTGGGGCGGAGCATACAACACGCTTCGAAGCCCTTTTCAGCGAAGACAACTCACGTGTGGAGCTTATTGTCACCTTCCTGGCATTGCTCGAAATTTTACGGCTTGGGCTTGCGCGCTCATATCAGGATGGTGAATTTGGGACTGTATGGATCATGAGACAAACAGAAAATACTGTATCCGAAGGCGTCCAATCATAAAGGGCGGCAGCACAGCCATATCTATAAAAATAACTTATATAGTTCATATAAAATTTAAATAGCATTTGACGATTGTGATGATAGAGTTATAAAATATTATGTAGATCAAGTGACGGAAAGGGGGGCAAGTTACAATGTTTGAAGGTTTGTTTCAACCTATGCATATGCTGATCATCCTGGTTATAGCACTGGTAGTTTTTGGACCAGGCAAGCTTCCAGAACTCGGCGCGGGTCTTGGAAAAAGTATAAGAGAATTTAAAAAAGCTTTATCTGATGCCGAGAAGCAGCCGATGATCGAGACTAAAACAGCCGAAAATAAAAAAGCAGAGGAGACTGTGGCGGAAAATAAATCCGTTTAACAGTTGTTGTCTGGTTCTTTGTCCTTTCTCCGATGAGCCTTCCAGAATGGGGGGCGTTATGCCCACATAACTAAGTGCTTCAATTCAAAAATACTGTTGCATTCGAGCGTTACTTTATAGTCCCGAAATAGAAGATAAAGTTTAATAGAGTGTTAACATTGTTGTAACAATGGTCATGTATACTTTATACTTACAGAGAATAATAGAGGAGATGACATTATAATGGGCGCGCTGATGAGATTGCTGACGTTTGTCAAAGAAGCCATCAAAGATTTGTTAAGGAGGACAGACAGATTCGAAGTGCTGATCGGGGCTGGTTCGGAATCAAAAGGGAACATACGCGCAGCCGGAACTGTGAAGATAGAGGGAAGACATAGGGGAAATGTGGCTGCAGATTTTATAGTCATCCTGGAAAAGGCTTATGTTAGAGGGGATATGCACACAAGGACAGCAATAATCGGGGGTGCGGTAGAGGGAAATATTAGCGCGGATGGGCTGGTTGAAATAAAAGGCACGGGTAGACTTGATGGAGCTATTTACTCACGAAGACTAACGGTTGCTGAAGGCGGTATATTTAATGGGGATGCCCACTTAAATAAAAGTACGGCAGAATTGCCTGTCTTTGTCAAAGGCGAGGAGGTAGCGACTTAAGGGTGCGCGAATAAATAACTTGCACATTGATGCATCTCGGATTTAGGCCATCTTTGCCCGATCCTCAGTCTCAAAATCCTCAACGGTAGCTATGCTACGCCTGCGGTTTTGCTCAGTCGAATCAGCCAAATCTGACCCAAATCTGAGCGCCTGAATGCACAAGTTATTTATTCGCGCACCCTAACCCGGAATAATTCCCCGCGATAAATCACCTTAGCATCTGCTATAATTTATGTAGCGGCCGGCAGTAATAGGGGATATACTAACTGCTTGCTAATAGGAATGTTAAGGGGGGGAGAGTTGGCAAAAAAAGGTGGGACATATAAGAGCGAGAAAAGAAAAAAGGAATTATTGAAGCTGAAAAAACAGGAAGAGAAAAGGCAGAGGCGTTTCAAAAAGGATGATACAACAGATAATAAGGACGAAAAGGGAGAGGTGATTTAGAGAGAGTTTTTCCTGAACTCAGAATGTAACGACTTTTTATAGATATGTGTAATAATCTTGGCTAATAATCCTTCCTGACAGATAGTACTGTTGCCTTTGTTCCATCGTCAATTGTTGTTTTCCCCTCAATCTGCGCAGTCTCAAGTCCGGCTGCAGTGATGTATACTATAGTGTCATGGTCTCAATCGGAAACGTAACTATAGCTTCTCCGCTTGTGCTTGCCCCTATGTCCGGCATAAGCGACCTGCCCTTCCGCATGATAAACAGGTCCTTCGGATGCGGGCTCGCATTCACTGAAATGATAAGTTCCAGCTCTCTGGTCTACAAAAGCAAGCGTACATTGAGGATGCTTTCTTCAGGCATGGATGACAGGCCTTTGGGCGTTCAGATTCTGGGAGGCGACCCTGATATCATCAAAAGGGCGCTCGAAATTGCGTCTGAATATTCTTTCGATATATTGGATTTTAACGCTGCGTGTCCGGCAAGCAAGGTGGTATCAAAGGGAAAAGGGGCTTGGCTGCTCAGGGAGCCTGTGAAGTTCCAAAAACTCCTGAAGGTAATAGTAGAAAATGCCGGGGTACCTGTCACCGTCAAAATACGCTCAGGCTGGGATGAAACCTCCATTAACGCAGTAGAGATGGCCCTCCGCGCACAGGATGCCGGGGTCAGCGGGCTTTTTATTCATGGCAGGACAAGGTCGCAGGGATACAGCGGAAGAGTTGCTTACCATATAATTAAGCAAGTGAAAGAGTCCCTGAAAATACCCGTGATTGCTAGCGGTGATGCTCTGACTCCATATCTTGTCAAGAAACTGCTGGATGATTCAGGGTGCAGCGGTGCGGCTATAGCAAGGGGCGCTCTCGGCAATCCATGGATATTCCGTGATACTCGTGAGTATCTGAAGGGAGGAACAGAACCTTTCGGTCCCGATGTTTATGAGATAACACGAACTATGAAAGAACATCTTAATCTGAATATAGCATACTACGGAGAGAAGAGCGGCGTCATACAGTTCAGAAAATTTTTTGGATGGTATGCCAGGGGAATGGTG
Source organism: Nitrospirota bacterium (assembly GCA_963710375.1). Lineage (GTDB taxonomy): Bacteria > Nitrospirota > Thermodesulfovibrionia > Thermodesulfovibrionales > Dissulfurispiraceae > JADFXI01. The sequence goes on along the minus strand of CAVPZX010000002.1, from coordinate 311,809 downwards.
GCTAAAGGACTGAAAGGGAGGGCGTTTCGCGCAGGGACCGGGGATGAGATGTTGGGATTGATAGATGAACTGCAGAGTGGTTACCTGTTGAAAAACTTAGCGGAATAAACGATACTATTAATATAAATAAAGGAGGCATACAATGGGTAAAGAAAAAGACAAGAAAAAAACAACTGAAAAGAAAAAACCACAGCACACACTTAAAGAGAAGAGACAATTGAAAAAAGAGAAAGCTTCTCACTGACGATCCTTAGCGGCTGAATGCACAAGTCATTTATTCGCTGACTCTAAGCCTGATGGCACCGGGGAAGTGGAAAAGAGCGGTGTTTTCCTAAAGGCGAGGTATTTTTTCCAGAGGTCTCCTCTCCGGAACATAAACGTGTTCGATTTTCCCCTCGGACCAGTCCTTTGAAACATAGAGAGCGCAGTAACAACTGCCGAATTCCCTCACATCAGGCTCACGGTATAAGCATGGACAGATTATATCCCTGTCCTTCTCATAATCGCTGGAAGCCAGCCTGCATGGGCATGACATGTATCCATATCGCTCCTTGTTCGTGAGGAGTCCTTTTAGCAGATCACTGACCAGGTTTTTATCATTGTTGAAATAATAACCCTTGGCTTCCTGAGACTTCTTCAGCATTTCATACAGTTGTTCGATCCTGTTCACAATCCTAGTGCCTCCCGGATCTCATTTTCCCTGAATCCGACGATAATTTTATCGCCTATTATTATGGTGGGGAAAGTACATATGGGATTGATTTTTTTTACATCCTCAAGTATTGCGCGCCGTTCTTCTCCGGAGAGCAAATCAACATCTGTAAACTCATATTTTACAGCACAATCCGACAAGAACTTTTTTACAGCTTTGCAGTGGCTGCAAGTGCTGAGAGTATATATTTTTACCTGTGGAGACATATCCGATCACCTTCCATGATATTTATAAACATTCTAGCATAAAATGGAACCGATTTGTGATAATAGAAAGCCGTGTGATTTTTCACGAGCATTCCCCACCCCACAGGTGGCAACCAGGTGTAGCAATCTTGATAACCGGCATACTACGTCCCAAACTAAAAATACTGGAGGTAGCATGTCAGACAAGGAGTACACCGTGATTGAGATTGTGGATGTTTTGAGAAGACAAGCAACTGGAGATAACATCAGCGCTATAGCGCGGGCAACACGAATGGATCGCAAGACAGTTCGCAAGTATATCACGATTGCCGAGGGGAAAGGATTCACGAAGGAGTCTGATTCAAACCTTGAAGATATTGCATATGAGGTTTTCAGGGAAATAAGGTTGATTATGTTCCATCAGATATGCTAAAAAAACTGGGATAGAATGCTACACGTAGGGAATGACCCTGAAAAAGTAACTGGAGAATGCAGCTGAAAAATGACAATACCAAATAAATGGCACAAAGAGGTTGACGTTGTCTGTGTTGGATATGGCGCTGCCGGCGCTTCAGCAGCCATAACCGCCTATGACAACAAGGCGAGTGTGCTTATAATCGAGAAAATGCCGGAGAGCGGCGGAAACACGCGCGTTTCCACAGGTGGGTTTATCTGCCCCACAGATGTGAACGAGGCTATCACATATATTAAAGGGCTCTTTCAGCTTTCCAAGTCCGAAATGGACGAGGATCTGGTCAGGGTGTATGCAGAAGAATCGATAAAGAACATCGACTGGCTTAAGGGCCTTAAGGAAGGCACTGAAGTAATGGTATATGGTCATGCCGGATACCCGAACGTGCCTGGCGCAAAATCCATGGTCAAATACGGTGCGAAGGGCACTGGTAAGGGTCCTGCCGGCAGAGCCAAGAACCTCTGGGACATCTTCATGTATGCAGTGGAGCAAAAAAGGAAAATTCCAGTTATGCTAAATACACCGGCAAAAAGACTGGTTAGGAACTGCGACTGGGAGATTATTGGTGTCGTAGCAGAGTCCAATGGAAAAGAATTTAATATCCTAGCCAGAAAAGCTGTTATCCTGACAACCGGCGGGTACGAATATGACAAAAAAGCGATCCAGAACTTCATTAAGGGCTACCCGATTTATGCGGTTGGCAACCCGGGCAACACAGGCGACGGCGTCCGTATGGCTTCGGCTGTTGGTGCCGGATTGTGGCACATGAACGGGGCTTCATGTCCGCTAGGCATAAAGGTTCCTGATTATGAAGGTGCATTCCCACTGGTAATAGGCACTCCCGGTTTCATATATGTTGACAAACACGGCAAACGCTTTGTCAATGAAAGATCAATAGAATTGCATGCAGGGCTCCTTGCAGTGGACTATTTTGACGATCATTCCCTTGAATATCCGAGGATCCCATGCTATCTGATCTTTGATGAGACCAATCGCCTTAAAGGTCCTGTTAGTGCTTGGGCCGGCGTTGGGTATACAGCACAGAAGTTTTATAAGTGGAGTAAAGACAACAGTGCTGAGATCGACAAGGGCTGGATCGTCAAGGCCGGGACACCTGTTGAACTCGCAGGAAAGATCGGCATTGATCCTGCGAACCTCGATGCAACTTTGTCAAAGTGGAATGAAGACATTAAGTCAGGCAAGGGTGATACCGTATATGGACGCCAGATGCGTTCCCTGCCAGAATCTAATCCGGCATACAATGATTTGCAGACCCCTCTCTGGTCAGCGCCTATTGACAAGGCGCCTTTCTACGCAGTTCAGCTTTACCCCTGCTTACTCAATACACAGGGTGGACCGAGGCGAAATACGAATGCGCAGATTGTCGATCCGTTCGGGCAGGCTATCCCACGACTATACAGTTCGGGAGAGCTTGGCTCCATGTGGGGATTGATCTATCAGGGAGCAGGCAATATAGCTGAGTGTATGATATTTGGCAGGATTGCTGGAAGGCAGGCAGCGGCCTTGAAACCTTGGGAAAAATAAACATGAAGTGAGCAGAGGCTCACAGGAGAATGTCCGGTGTGCCTTTGCTCATTGCTATGGCATGTTGCTTGCGGCCACTAAAATCCATCATAGGACATAAAATCCTGAAGGTTTTTAATCGTGATCGCCTGTTCGGAAACAATTTCCTTGACCACGTCACCGAGCGTTATGATTCCGGCAATTCGATTATTGTCAAAGACAGGCAAATGACGGATATGTTTCGATGTCATCAGCGCCATACATTCAGTAAGGGTATTTTCCGGTTTAACATAGAATAGCTGTCTAGTCATCAGTTCACTGACAGGTGTGTCCTTGGAAGCCTTTCCTTTCAGTATCACTTTTCTCGCATAATCGCGTTCTGAAAAAATTCCGACAAGGTGTTCATTTTCAAAGACTAATAATGCTCCGATGTTTTTGTCAGCCATCACTTCGAGAGCCTCATATGCCGTCGTCGCTGGAGAAACCGACCAAATTTTATGACCTGGGTTTTTTAAAATATCTTTGACAACTTTCATAACACTATTCCTCCTTCGCAGTGCATTCTATATTATTAATATACGATAACAGCCGCAGTTTAGTCAGCAAAATAGCTGATGGCGGGTATACCGGACCCGAGTGGAAGATATAGGGGGGATTATTCTGTCCTCACGAGGATAGCGCGGGGGAGCCTGGATATGAGCTCCTGTGACCGAATGGGTCAATGCATCCTCGTACCTTGATTCCGCAGTGACTATGATAGAATATTCCGGGTTGTCGAGGATTGGATAAGATCCGAAGGAGATATCCCTGTGCCTTCTCACCACCGAGTCAAGGGTCTCTGCGATATCAGATTCATTGGCCTTGAGGAACAGACGTCTGAGATGGATAGCAGGGGAGCGGAACCTCTCTTTTATTGCACAAAACTTTTTCGTAAGATACTGGGGGATGCCGGGAAAAATAAAGATGTTTCTGAAGGAAACGAGGGGAAACCGCATTCCTGGCGCGTGGATAAGTTCAGCCCCTTCAGGGAGTCCTGCCATTTTCATGACAGCAGGGTTTATCTCATTCCCGTAATGTGCGCGGAAGTAGGTTACCAGTTCCGGTTGAGGGATGACCTTCACATGGAAGCCCTTCGCTATTCCCTCCATAGTGACATCGTCGTGTGTGGGTCCCACACCCCCTGAGGTAAATACGAAGTCATAAGCGCTTGAGAACTCCACAGCCTCGTTCCCTATTACATCCACATCGTCAGGGATGACCGAGATGCGCATAACGCTCACCCCAAGGGTTCTCAGTTCCGAGGCGAGAAAGGATGAGTTACTGTCTATGACCTTGCCTGAAAGGATTTCATTGCCGATGATGAGAATGCCCGCAGAGCGGGGCGTATTGTTTTCCCCCGGACCGTTGTTAAAGCTTGTCACAAGATGCCTTCAATAGTGCCCTCAGCCAGTCATAGAGCGCTGCTCTTCCCCGGCTGAAGTCCCTCAGGGGGTTTAAGGTTTTCAGTGTTTCTATCTTGCCGTTGTAATAGAGCCCGACATGCCCGGAAAGTTCCTTGTCATAGAGCAGAGAGTAAAGGCAATAGGTCCTTCCGGAAAGGAGTTCGTTGTTCCGGATGAGAACAAACGCTACTGAAGTTATATGTTTTGTGCTGCCATCTATTTCCTGAGGTGGCACGACAAGGTTTGAGATTCCTAATCGGAAGGTCCTCTCGAACCTCGACACTTCTTCCTGGACTCCTGAAAGGAAGGCAAGCAGTCCGCTTTGTTCCTCCCATGTCAGGGACTCATTCTTTGTTCGATCGCTCAGGTATGTCTTCATCTTGGTCTCCTGTCATAATCTACGACAACCCGATCTTTTTTTGCAAGGCAGCGGCACTGTTATGATGAACGCGCATATGAACTGGAAGCGACTGCTCTATTTTATCTTCGCAAGCATCTGGATGAATAATCTTAATAGTGCAGGGTCGTAACTCTTAGTCTCTTTCGCAATAGCCGAGAGCGCTTTGAAGGATGATTGTGCCGGCCTGAATGGCCTCCTGCTTATCATGGCGTCGTAACAGTCCGCGATGGCGGTTATGCGACCGAAAAGTTTAATATCCTTGTTTTTTAATTTATTGGGGTACCCGCGACCGTTCAGTTTTTCATGATGCTGCAGGACGGCGACAAAAGATTCTTGTGGGATTATCTTCTCATCGCGCCGCAAAATCTTCACCCCCTCAACCACGTGGCTTTGAAACACAACGTATTCGGTGTGATCAAGCTTGCCCTGCTTGTTGAGTATGTGATTTGGGATTAAACTTTTGCCGATATCGTGAAGCATTGCGCCGATGCCCAGTTTTCCCAGGGTTTCCTTGTCCATTCCTGACTCGATACCGAGCCTGATGGACAAAAGCGCGGTATTGACGGAATGTGTATAGTGATAGAAGTCATTATTCTTCAATAAGAGCAAGTTGTAGATCGAGTCCTTATTTTCAAACAGATATTGACTCAGTTGGTTCGAAGCGCGGCAGGCTTCCTCTATTTTTAGGACATCATATGGATCCTCCAGGACATTCTTCATTATTGCCCTTGCAGATTCCCTGGCAATTGATCCGGCTGTTCCCGCGGCGTTGCCTTCCAACGAGGTTAAGTAGTGTAGATATCTGGAAATATCGGACTTTTTTACCGCTATGTCTCCCTGTATGTCGGATAAGCCGGTTTTTATTTCGAACGGATCACCCTCGGAGGCCTCAACGATCTGACTGAAAGAGGACCTGTTGATTACGAACAGGTCAAAGTCTATCTCGCTGCCAGGCTTAAGAAGACTACTGTCGATATGAAAATAGCTTGCTTTTTGTGTCGAATATTTCTGGAATTCTATCTGGTCGTCGAGAAAAGAACTGACTTTGCGCTTCTTGCCGAAAAGCAACTGATTAATCTGCCATGCCTCGAATAGCTTGGCGTAGAGGTTGGTAAATTCATTCCTGACTACTATGTTCTTTTCGAGCGGGCTGAAAATCGTTCCCCTGGCGAACAATACTTTCATGCCGTCCTTCTCCTGGCAGTAAACATCAAAAGGAAGCACTGATCCTATCGGCAGTTTTGAAGAGTCAAAAACTGCAAACTGTTCCCCATCTATTAGTTTGATTCTATAGTTATACATCAGTGCAAAAATACAATATCGTGTTAGATGGGACGGTTCTACCGTCACATCTAGTTCTTTCCCTTCCGGTTCGCCTCACCAGCGGTTCATTTCTTTGCCATCTGGGCGAAAGCGTCTGGAGTATTCAATTCAATATGAACAAATGGGTTTGCCGTGCTTTACCTCCTCACTCTTTCACGTCGAATGCGTCACTCTTCCGGACCATTCTACGAAGTTCTCCAGCAGTTTCCTGATTAGTTCCCTTGTTTTCTGATCTGTTACTTTGCCGTCTTTGTCAATTCTTTCGTGGGCAGAGGATACCATAACCTCTGGCTGGTTCATTACAAAACAATTCAGGAAGACAAAACATTGCCGTAAATGATACTGTGCCCTTGCAGTGCCTATCATGCCGGGGGAAGCACCCATTATAGCTACCGGCTTATTTGCGAACGCGTTGTCGCCATAAGGTCGGGAAGCGCTATCGATGGCATTCTTCAACACGCCAGGGATCGAATAGTTGTATTCCGGTGTCGCAATGAGTATGGCGTCAACTGCCCTGATTTTTGCTTTGAACTCCTTCACCTTTTCTGCGGGCTGATTCTCGAAATCCTGATTAAAGGGCGGAATGCCTTCCAGGTCAAAAATCTCGAGCGCAACCCCTTCCGGAAGAAGTTCCAATGCAGCACTCAAAAGAGATTTGTTGTAAGAATTTTTGCGCAAGCTTCCTGCAAAACCGAGAATTTTGAAAACTTTTCCCATGTGCATTTACCTCCCGCTGAATTATGCCGGCATCAATGGCCGTGGTTGTCGAAATCGAAATCATCAAGGAGAAAAAAGGTGCTTAGCCGCGGAGCCTCCTTAACAGAATGTTGATATCTTTCTTATAGTGTAGCAGTTTTCAGGAATACCTCAAGATCAAAGATTACCACCCCCCTTTATTTAATACATGCCATATTAAACTTACACCTAACCTGCAGCGGCAGATATTAGTGCCTCAACTTTCGAATCAAGGTCTTGAGCCACTTTCAGTGCTTCGGGGTTTCCATATGGGGCAAGAAAACTGGCCATCCTGTCATAAGAGAGGTGAACTCCGTCATTACGCTCGTCGATCAGAATAGTCACCGGCGCGTACGAGCCGGCATCTGGCACCTGCTCAACCATCAGGCTCATGATGAGCGGGTTGCCCAGGACGATACGAAGGCTCTGTGGCGCTTCCGCTCCATTTCGTTTACGCAGAATTTCGCCGAGGTCAAAACGTATAAACTCTATCAATTCGGTTGGCCCAATAGCTGCGTGGACGACCTTTTCCAGATCGGAGTACGTTTCTGCCGCGGCGACATTTGCTCGAAACGCGTTCATATCTGTATGGCCCAATACAACATCGAATACTCCGATCACTTCACGAAATGGCTTAGAAGAAGTCACGCTGAGTCGTTGTACATTGATTTGTTTAATTTCCATTCTCTGCCTGCCTTTCGTTGTTGTTCATTGCCAGTTCAAGGTCAACCGGGAAAGCCGTTCCTGAGGATAAGTGCCTTGAGATAGTATGTGACTTGGTCACAACGTTGCCTCCTTTTTCGAGGATATGTGCGCTTCGGATTTTAAGACAGCCAGCAGCGAATCATAAGCCGGCGAGCCGTCATAGCGTGTTCCGTTGATAAAAAAGGTCGGTGTGCCGTTAACGCCACTGCGGATGCCGCTCTGGCGGTCTTCCTGAAGACGCTGTGCAACAACGCCTTGCTTGGTATCGTTCCTGAATTTTTTGAGATCCAACCCTATCTTTTTTGCCCACAGGGAAATGATGTCCGGCTCCAGTAAGGGCTGCTGTTCAAAAAGCAGATCGTGCATCTCCCAAAACTTACCCTGGAGAGCGGCGGCTTCCGCCGCTTCGGCCGCGATCAGGGCATAGGGATGCGCCTGGGTCAAAGGGAAGTTCCTGAATACAAATCGCAGCTTCTTCCCCAACGTCTTCTGTAGACGCTTCACCACGGGATAGGCGGCTCCGCAGTAAGGGCATTGATAATCGCCGTATTCCACTAACGTCATAGGTGCGGCGGCGGGTCCTTCAGCGTGGTCGCGGGCTGATACTGGCTGGGTGAGCGTGGCGTGTTTGTCCATTATGCCTCCTGACTCAGTTTCGGACGCTGAATGTTTTATTGACTTACGCTATCGATTCGAGAGCTTTCAAAATACCGTCAGCGCCCGGATTGATGCCCTTAGGCGAGACGTAACTCCAACGAATGACCCCCTCGGCATCAATGACAAACAACGCCCGCTCCGACACGCCGTCTTTTTCCCGGTAGACGCCGTACTGACGGGCCACTGCGCCTTTGGGCTCAAAATCCGCCAGGAGAGGAAAGTGCAATTTGCGGTCTTTGCTGAATGCGAGATGGCACCAGAAGTTGTTGACCGATATGCCTATGATCTGCGCTTTAAACCCGGAGAATTCTGGCTTCAACTCGTTGTAGAGAGCCAACTGGTCACTGCAGACAGGGCTCCAATCTGCCGGGTAGAAGACCAGGACTACGGGTTGCCCTCGAAAGTCCGAGAGGGATACTTTTTTATCAGGGGCGGTTGAAAGAGAAAAGTCAGGGGCTTGTACCCCGGGGTTAAGAGTCTGTCATTGGGTCCTCCTCACCATTAATTTCTTCTAAAGCTCGGGTGCGAATGATGGAACCAGACAAACGATCACCAGCGGGTCAGTGCCTGTGTTTCGGATCTGATGCTCCACGTTGCCGGGAATGAACACAACACTGCCGGCTTTAACCGGATTCCACTTTCCGTCGCAGAATACTTCACCCTGCCCGGCATGGTAGAACATTTCGTGCTCCCAGTCATGGCTGTGCTTCGGCGTATTACCACCAGCGGTGATCTCGAAGACTCGCATGTAAAAATTGGCAGCTCCGTCAGCTTTACCTATCACAACACGGGCTGCGACACCTTTCGCCTTGTCATTATTGAAAACGGTTGGCGAGATCTCGGGATATTGGATGGTCTTCATATTTCCTCTCCATAGAAAAAGCTTTTGGTATATTATAACAGATAAAAAAGGCTGAAAAATCGGTAAATGGGTTCAATAGCTCGGAAGAAGTTAATGTTTATTCGATTACCCACACAGCACAATTCCTGGCGGAATGGACGATTTTGCTGGATGTGCTGCCGAACAGGAATTCCTCTTTTTTGGATATGCCCCGCCGTCCTATAACAAGAGTGTCACAATTGAGCCGCTGCCGTTCATTCAGGATACAATCCGCAATAGACGGGCAAGAGCTGATCTCCGTGAGCGGCTCAACGTTGTTTTCTCCGAATCCTGACTGAACAAGTATCCGGCGATAATTGTCGAGCATCGCCGCCGCCTCGGTTTTATTCCGGTTTATCCACTCGCTGCGCTCCTCATCTGTCTTGAAATAATCGACCGGGGGCTCAGGTATGATGCGTAGTATTGATACGCAGAACCCTGGAACGCCGCCCAAAAATTCCGCCACATATAGGAGGGCGCGCTTTGCATTTTCAGATTCATCCACAGCAATCATAATATGTCTGTTTTTATCAAGGAAACACATCTTTTCCGCTGCCATAACATTTTCTCCTTTAATTAAAAATTAAGTCTTCTTCAAAAGGCATTCTCTGCACTCTGTGGTTTCATTGTTTATAACGCGATTATCTCCCTGACCTCGTTCAGGTCCATGAGGAGCTGTTCAGTATCGTCATAAAAAGTATTTGCTCCCATTGAAAAGTGAAGCAGCACGACATTAAGGGAATCGGGTATGTACGGATAGACTTTTTTCAGATTGACCAGCCTGTTGTTGAAAATTATATTCATGTCATCGGCTGTTAATTGATCTAGAACAGGCGAACGTTCTTTCTTGAGACCCTGCAAGGTTATGTCGCCTCTGGCTGCAAGGTAGACCAGGATATTGCCTAACCCGAACAGGTCATATCCGAACATATTTCCGGCATTCATATAGTTAAAATCGAAATCTATCCAGCGGCACAGACCGGTATTCTTTTCCTTTATTACGTGATCGCGCCTGATATCGCCGTGCTTCTCGCCGCGTTCGTGAAGAAATCTTATTGCCTTTACCAAATCAGTATATTCACTCAGTACGGAAGGGAAAAAGGTGTAGAAATAATCTTCATGGGTTTCACCAAGTCTCAGCACATGGTCAGCCAGTGTCTTGCCTTCAATAAAATCTATTATCCTGATTATGTTTCCAGTCGGGTCTTTCACAGAAAAACCCTGCATGAAATTGGGATGTCCTTTAACCATATCGAGGATAATGGCCTCTTTTCTCGGGCTTCTGACGCAATCGAATGTTATATCGCCAACCTTTGCCTGGAACTGCTCGTGAAAGACCATTTTTATTATCTTTGTGCTTCCGTCAGTCAGGTCGATTGCTCTTCTGACCCAGAACTTAGGCTCATCATCAATGCCGAAACGGCCCTCGCGTTCATAATTTCGCATAAAATAAGGACGCCCGTCAAGAATTACAACATCGTCATAGTCGACCTTGAAGAAATCCGATATGTCAGTGACAATCCGTGGCGATGAGGGCACGTTGGCGGGCGCCACCCATCGTGCGATAATATCCCGCAAGTCATGTCCAGTGAGAGGCATTTCTCTCATTTCGTCCGTGCCAGGTTCAGATATGCCGTCAATATATAGTACAGATTAAAATTACATTGTTTATAACGTTCTGTCAATGTTCCTGTCTGAGCACTCTGGGCTGAAATGTAAGGACTTTATTGTTTAGGCGATATTTTAGTGTGTATGGATGCGTAATTCCTTAATTTATTTGGTGGTCCCAACGGGATTCGAACCCGTGTTTTAGCCTTGAGAGCAATAACAAGGCATTTTTTGCAAATTGGCTTCTGTCAATGGTTCGGGCGCAACATGCTGTTTTTACTGGACGCTTGGACTTCATATAATTTACGGGCTTTTCGGTATTTTCCGTCCTTTCGGATATTTTCTGCTACAAATCTGCTACACTGAAAAAGGCATATTCTGATAAAATAGAACTAAAGGTTGAATCGTGAAATTTGAGTGGGATGCCGGAAAAGCTGAGAGAAATTTTATAAAGCACAAGGTGACATTTACCGAGGCGGCTACAGTTTTTGGTGACACTCTCAGTATAACTACTTTCGACCCGGATCACTCTATTGCGGAAGAACGATATATTATTATCGGTCACTCACGTAAAGGCCGTCTCCTCATGGTTGCTCATACCGATAAGGGAGTCATAACAAGAATTATCAGTGCAAGGGAATTGACCAAATCAGAGAGGGAGGCTTATGAAGAAGGAACATAAAGAGAAGCTTGACGATGATCTTCGCCCGGAGTACGACCTGAAGACGTTATTGAAAGGCGGTATTCGGGGAAAGTATGCCAGTCGTTTTCAGAAGGGAACCAATCTGGTGCTCCTGGAGCCTGATGTTGCGGATGAATTCCCGGACGGTAAGGCAGTAAATGAGACATTACGGTTGGTAATGCAGTTAAGGAAAGGTCCCAAGGCTAAGAGCAAGTCAAGACGGACAGTTCGGGCATAAGGGAAGCCGTTCCCGTCGCTTATGGAGATGATTCAAAAATGAGTGTTCAGACATTGAGCCCTGCTAAATTACGCAAGCAAGGCATAGAGGCGTTAGTCAAAGAGTTAGGGCCTATCGGCATGGCACGGTTTCTACAGCAATTTGAAACCGGCTCCGGAGACTATACCAAAGAAAGGCAGTCGTGGCTCAAGGGAGAAGATGTCAAGAGTATAGTTAAGGAAATAAAGAAAAGGCGGATGAAGAGTTGAAAAAAATTGCTAAAATTCTGAGGGGCCGGCACATAACGATTCTTAAATCCGATAAAGACCGTAAGAAAATTCTTGAGGATATTTATAGCCGGTACAACGTAGCTCTTCCCAAGAATTACAAGTTCAACAGGGAAGAAATACATTCCCGAGGGCGAGGTTTATGAAGAAGGAACCTAAAGAGAAGCTTGTCGATGATTTGCGCCTGGAGCGTGATCTGAGGGCGTTATTGAAAAGCGGTATTCAGGGAAAGTATGCCATGAAAACACAAGCCATGAACGACACAGAGATTAAATTAAAAGGAATAGACGCATTGAATAAAACCCTCGGTGCTTCTGCCGCCCTGAGATTCCTGAACCTCCTCCACCGTGAACCAACCGATTATGTAGAAATTTCCCGGCGTCTTTATGAAGGGCAGACCATAGACGAGATATTTAAGAGAGCAAAGAAGCGTCGGAAGGAATAAAAGCATAAAGCAGGCGTTACCCCAATCGGAACGATTCAATGCCACGGGAAGACTGTGGGAAAGGCGGAAGGGGTACAGGCATGGTGGGGACAGGTGACAAGCATGCAAATAAGGCCGATAAAAAAGTGACTATCTATATCCATGTATGCAAGACCCAATTGTTCTTACTTTTAGCCGTTGACACTTAACTGCAACAATCTTAATGTTCTTGGCAAACTGTGAAGCAAAATATGGTCAATAAGAACGGTAATTGCAATTGCAGCTTATGCAAGGACAAACATGAGTTTGTAATAAGCAATGAACTCATGGGCGAACTGCTCAATGGAAGCGTCACAGTGTTTGCCGGTGCTGGCATCAGTACCGAGGCGAGAAGCGTTTTGAAAACTACCTTCTATGAGTCAGTGGCTGCCGAAATCGGACACACTGGCCTCTTTCTTACGTTTCCCGATCTGATGGAGGAATACTGCCGCCAGCCAAACGGCAGGTTCAAGTTGCTGAAACAAATCAAAGACCGTTTTGATTATATTAGCTCATTTCCGGAACTGACCCGCTGGGCAACCCGCTTTCATCGCGAACTCGGAACGTTTTTCCCGGTTAGGAACATCATTACAACAAATTGGGACACTTACTTTGAACAATTCTGCAACGCTACCCCCTTTGTCACTGATCCGGATTTGGCCTTTTGGGAAGCCGCGGATTGAAGGGTGTTAAAGATACATGGGTCAGTTACAAACTATGGCTCCATTGTAGCCACAACTAGCGACTACGCAAAATGCCAGAAGCGCCTCCATTCCGGCGTTATCGGCGGACTCTTGAAAACCATCCTTGCCACACAGACAGTCATCTTTGTCGGATATTCTTTTTCAGATTCAGATTTTTCAGCCATCTACAAATTTGTGAAAAAGCAAATGAATTCGCTTCATAGGCAGGCATACGTGGTAGCGCCATCTGCTGAAGACTGCGAGAAGTTCAGGATTGCAGGCTTAATGCCGATACAAACCGATGGCACTTTCTTTTTCGCTCAAGTTAAAGAACATGCAGTAGCTCAAGGGACGATGATAGACGATGGTATTTATAATGCAGCATCAGAACTTCTAGAGATTGTTGTCATGGATCACTGCCTGCTACATGAAACCATCAGGATATCTGATCACCCTGAAGTGATATTTGCAGCTTCTTATCAAGATGGAATGATACATGCACTAGAGCGTGCTATCTCAATGCGGGGCACGGGACAGTATTCCCATCGTTGTAGAATCACCGAACCTATTAAAGCGTATCAGAAGTGGCAGAAAGAAAAGCTTAGTCAAGGTATTTATGAAGATGTTGCCTACATCGAGGGTTATATTAATGGCTTGACGTACTTACTAATGAACAAGGCCGAGAGAGAAGCAGTCCGGGTTCCAGTCTATTATATGTTTGGCGTTAAAGATAACATTGGTGACCTTGCCGACTTTTGCGCTCGGCTCAGGCGTAACCCTAATGCTCACAAAGCAGCTTGCAAACGAGCGCTCCGGTATTTAGAGAGCCTCTCTGAGCCTAAATCCGCAGAGTTTCACCATCCGCCGTGGCTTTGAGTATTGGCACAACATCAGTGCTCCGGACGGTCTGGGGACCGGTTTTCTTTACGGAATATTTTACTAACTAATTGAAATATAAAAAAGTAGTGGTCCTAACGGGATTCGAACCCGTGTTTTAGCCTTGAGAGGGCCACGTCCTAGGCCTCTAGACGATGGGACCATTTGTTGACTGGGGAGAGAGGATTCGAACCCCTATAAACAGCTCCAGAGGCTGCCGTCCTGCCGTTGGACGACTCCCCAAAGTTCAACGCTTAGCTTTTTAAGATATAAGATATTATGCAATGAAGTCAATATTATTGCAACCAAACAGGTTATCTGCAGTGTGCTATACTTTCTAATGCGTTTCATTGCCGATCTGCACATTCATTCAAAATTCTCCCGTGCCACGAGCAGAGACCTGGAACCCGAATCACTCTGGAGATGGGCGCAGCTAAAGGGCATTACGGTCATGGGCACAGGGGATTTTACCCACCCGCTATGGTTAAAGGAACTAAAGGACAAACTTGAGCCCTGCGGCAACGGACTTTTCACGCTCAGGAGCAAAATGATAAATGACGATGTGCCGGAATTGTGCAAGGCAGATGTTTTTTTTATGCTTACCGCAGAGATAAGCTGCATATACAGTAAGAACGGTAAGGTGAGGAAGATTCATTCCATTGTACTGGCCCCGTCTTTGGATGATGCTGAAAGGATAAACCAGGCGTTATCAAGGATAGGTAACCTCAAGTCTGACGGCAGGCCCATATTGGGTCTTGATGCAAAGTCGCTTCTTGATATAGTTATACATGAGTCTCCTGAAAGTATTTTAATCCCGGCCCATGCCTGGACGCCTCATTTCTCTGTATTTGGCTCACATTCAGGGTTTGATTCCCTGAAGGAATGTTTCGAAGATTTAACCCCGTACATTCACGCCATCGAAACCGGACTTTCTTCAGACCCCCCTATGAACTGGCGTCTGTCAGCTCTTGACACCATTACGCTTATATCCAACTCCGATGCTCATTCTTCGGCCAAGATAGGACGGGAGGCAAACGTGTTTGATACGGAAGTTTCGTACCCATCGATGATCACCGCACTTAAGACGCGTAAGGGCTTTGCTGGTACCATCGAGTTTTTTCCTGAAGAGGGGAAATATCACTATGACGGACACCGTGCTTGCGGCATGAGTCTTACCCCGGCAGAGACTGTCAAACATGCATACCGCTGTCCTGTTTGCGGCAAAAAAGTCACGGTGGGAGTGATGCATCGTGTAGAAGACCTGGCGGACAGGAAGGAGGGCTTCAGGCCCGACGGTTCGCCACCGTATAAATCCGTGATTCCTCTGCCCGAGATTATTTCTGAAGTGCTGAAGGTCGGAGCAGGCAGCAAGGCGGTCCAGGGGATGTATTACAGTCTCCTTGAAAAACTCGGCAATGAGTTTACAATCCTGATGAAAACACGGCTTGATGACATCGAAAGGGCGGGATCCGAAAAACTGAGAGAGGCTGTTTCCAAAGTCAGGGCCGGTGACATATGCATTGTGCCGGGGTATGACGGCGAGTTCGGCAAGGTAAAGCTTTTCGGAGATATTAAGGGAAATAGACCCGAGGGGCAGAAACTGCTGTTTTAATCATTTTAGGGCGCTAGAAAAGCAGGCTGTTGTCGTTCATTATTTCTTTTGCCAGCATTATATACCCTTGCGCACCTGTTGAATTCGGGGCATAGAGCACTGCGGGTTTGCCGTGACTTGGAGATTCAGCGAGAATGACATTACGGGGGATTACTGTATCGTACACTTTTGATTTGAACACCCTCCGCACTTCTTCGGAAATCTGTCTGGAGAGTGCGAGGTGCCTGTTATACATGGTAAGCAATATGCCTTCCAGGTCAAGTGCCTCGTTAAAACTCCCGCGTACCCGCCAGAGGAGTTTGATGAGGAGGCTTAATCCTTCCACCGCAAAATACTCACACTGGACCGGGACAATGACTGACTCTGCTGCAACGAGGGCATTCAGCGTAAGAAGACCAAAGGAAGGGGGGCAGTCCAGAAAGATATACTGATAATCGTTTTTGAGCGGTTTTAAAATATTTTTAAGTTTATTCTCACGGTCGGTCTTTTCGAGGAGTTCTATCTCTGCCGCGAAAAGGTCCATAGAAGTCGGCAGCAGATGCAGATTGGGGATCAGCGTTTGGACAATGGCGTCCTGGACCTGGGACCTGCCGACATAGACTTCATAGAGGTCAGCTTTCATCTGGTCTTTTTTAATGCCGAACCCGCTGGTCAGGTTGCCTTGCGGATCAGAATCGACTACGAGGATATTCACATCGGACAGGGCGAGTGATGATGAAAGATTGAGTGCAGTTGTCGTCTTGCCGACACCGCCCTTTTGGTTAGTTATGGCGATTATTTTGCCCACGTAAATATTCAGGCCTGTGTATAACTGCTATAATCAAACCCTGTCAATCCCAGCTCCGGACATTCAGTTCCGGCAGTTCAGGGTTTGTGTTTTGCAGGTGATACTTTTTCATTTTGTAACCTATCTGCCTCGGGGTAAGGCCGAGCATCCTTGCTGCCTTTGCCTGAATCCAGCCTGTACTCTTAAGTGCATCGATGATTTTTGTCTTCTCTATGTTTTCGATTGCGGAAGGAAGCGCATCTCTCATCTGCACCGCATAGCGCGCCTTTATCAACTGTTCCCTGATGTTCAGTGGGACGTCGGATTGGCTTATGACTGCACCGCCTGACATCACGACCAGCCGCTCTATGGTGTTTTCGAGTTCCCTGACGTTACCGGGCCAGTCATAATGAAGAAATGAATTCAGGGCCTCCGGTGTCATGACGACCGCCTTCTGGTTGTCCTGATTAAACTTTTTCAGGAAATAGTCCACAAGTGATGGGATATCCTCCCTCTTTTCCCGCAGGGCGGGGAGGAAAATCGGGACTACGTTGAGACGGTAATAAAGGTCTTCCCTGAATCTGTTGCTCGCAACTAGTTCCTCAAGGTTCCTGCTGGTTGCAGCAATGAGCCTCACATCGACCTTGAAAGTTTTTTCACCGCCTACCCGCTCGAATTCTTTTTCCTGCAACACTCTCAGTATCTTCGGCTGGAGAACCATCGGGAGGTCGCCGATTTCATCAAGGAATATGGTTCCCCCGTTTGCCAGTTCAAACCGTCCCCTGCGTGAAACCATAGCGCCGGTGAATGCCCCCTTCTCATGCCCGAACAGTTCTGATTCGAGGAGTCCTTCCGGAATAGAAGCGCAGTTCAGCTTTATAAACGGTCCCTCTGCCCTGGGGCTCATATAGTGTATTGCCTTTGCCAACAGCTCCTTACCTGTGCCGCTTTCACCTCGCAGCAGCACATTTGCCTTTGATGGCGCTACTTTGTGGATGGATTCAAAGACTTCCTGCATACGGTCGGAATTGCCGATGATATTTCTTATCGTGTACTTGCTTTTTAGTTGCTGTTTTAGGTCTTCTTTCTCTTCAAGGAACGCCTCCCGTTCTTTTTCAATTTCCTGGTGCAGTCTTACTGATTGGGCTATCAGGGAGGCAATGATCTTAAGCAGTCTGACGTCCTCTTCAAACGATATCCCCGTCGAGCCGAAAAGCCTGTTGACGCTGAGTACGCCGAGCACTTCATTTTTGAACTTTATGGGTACGCACAGAAAAGCGATATTCTCTTTGCGAATAATTTTCCGCGCCCCGGTCCGGTTGAGAAAAAGCGGTTCATCACCGATATTGGGGATAACAATAGGGGAGCCATGCTTTGCGACCTGTCCGATAATGCCCTCTCCGAGCCGGTATCTTCCACGCTTTATTTCTTCCTCAGACATGCCATGAGCTGCTATTATTGAGACTTCATTGTTGCTGCGCAGAGCCACTGTTCCGCGATTCATATCAAGGTATTCGGCGAGCATTCTCATAACGCCCCTGAGGTTTGACTTTAGATTGAGCGAGGAGCCGAGAAGCTTGCTTATCTCGTACAGCGCAGTCATTTCTACAGTTTTGTTGCCGATCCTAGCCATAAGTAACAGTTTACTCAAAATACTACAAAAATGTAAAGATGCTTATTATATTGTCGCAGCAGAGGGTTTTGCATCCAGCTGCGGCATTTTTCCATACGGCTAAGTTATAATAACCGAGTTTGGACCGGGACGCGATGATCCGGAACTGTCGATAAGAGGTGAATGAGCTATGGCAAACAAAAACAATCTGTCAGCAGGCGCTAATGCACTTATTGCAGTGATAATAATGGCAGGTATCTGGTGCAGTGCTGCTGCCGAAGCCGCTGATTGGAGGCCTTATGCCGGGGATCAGTATTTTTCGTACTTTTACGATGCCAGTAGGATCGATTATCCCTATAAAACCGTTTTTAATGTATTGAATCTGGAACTCTCCAAATTAAGTATTGTCAGCGTTTGGACGAAGCGTATAATAAGGGACAGAAAGGGTATTGACTGGCAGATAAAGGAACAAAAAAAGCAGGGTCTCACGACTAAGGGGTATGATCACTATGATTATACTGTGGCCCAAAAGCAATTGAAGTGTTCTAAGGGAAAGTACCGTGTGCTTTGGGAAGCTGATTACAATAAAGATGGAGAAGTGTTGAGCTCGGTTATGAAGGATGCCAATTATGTCGAATGGGAACCGATACCTCCCGACTCGGATACCGAAGCGCTGCTCCATGCCCTTTGCGAAAAACCGAAAGAGAAAAGAGACGAACAAAAGGACTTGCAAAAGAAAGCCGAATAATTATCGGGGGTGAGACTGCTGTTTTGCGAGCTGTGGGGCCACTCCTTTCGGATCTTTTGTCGATATGATCACTATTGTTCCGTCCGATGTCATAATCAGCATAGCTTCTTTCTCGCTCTTCTTAAGGACCTTGTTAATGGTAAGAGTGCTTTCAGGCTCATAAAGGTTTTTTGTTTTCAGTGTTTCTTCCTCAAGCCAGGCCATCACAAGCTTACTTTTTTGGCGGACAAGATCGTTTACTGTAAATACAGCCGTATCGGCGACAAAGTACATAAGGGAGTTGATCATCATTTTTTCATTGTCTGTCTTGTTTCTTATCCGCATTAAAAGTTTTTGCTCATCCATCACAGCCACCTGTTCTATTTAGTGTTTTGTTTTTCAATATCTTTTTTGGAGGCCTCGTCTTTTTCTGGGGTGATCTCTATTTCATCGGGCTTGTTAAGCTCTTTTTTAAAACCTTTTATTGCTTTTCCCATTCCGCTTGCTATTTCCGGCAACCTCTTCCCTCCAAAAAGGACAAGGACAATTGCCAGTATTACCAATGAATCCTGTAAGCTTAGCATAGTTACCTCCAAGTTGTTCGTGCCTGAGTCTTTTTATTTCCCCCGGTACGGTTTATGAGTAATGCCCCCAATCACTTTTATTAACCCACAAAATATTCTAAAAAATCAAACTTATGTTTTAGCTATTTAGGGTTGATGGATGTTTTAAATACAGTTTGTTAGAAGGCAAGGCCGGGATCGGCGTGCCTGACGCTCTTTGCAGCCTTGATAACCTTTTCTGCCGAATCGATTCCAAGCGCCATCATTTCCCGCATCTGTATCTGAAAGATCTGGGCGGCAAAAAAGGCATCTGCAGCTGCATTATGGCGGTAATACTGTTTCAGGCCATAAGCCTCGATCATGCCATCAAGGCTGAAATTATTTTCCTCGGTTTTCCATTTCAGCCTCAGCCACCGCTCTACCAATGCTATGTCTATAATATCCCTTTTAAATCGCACTCCCAATGCCTTGAAGTTAGTCTTTAAAAATGTGAAATCAAACTCTACAGAATGACCCACGAGGATGCCATCCAGAGTATTCCGGATTCGGTCCGATACCTCTTCAAATGCAGGCGCATTCACAAGATTATCCTTGCTAATGCCGTGGTACCTCATTGCCTTATAGTCGTAACTCTTAGGTTTAATCAGGGTATAAAAAGTATCCCGAACAAGAATTTTTAAATTAATGATGGGCACACAGGCAAATGATATAATTTCATCCTTGTCAAGGTCTAACCCTGTGGTCTCAATGTCAATGGCATAAAATTTGGCAGTTTTCAGGTCTGTGGAACGAGATATTCTCATCTATAATTGACTATAAATGACAGTTCGACTGACGTCATATTTTTTCATCAGGAACTTCTGAAATTCTGAGACGATCTTGAGCGACTCCTTTAATATGAGCAAATCGACCTGCGAGAGTTCCTTAGCAGTTATCAGGTTGTTTGTCTTGGATTTGTTTAGCACCGCCCTTGCGTGGTGTCTAAGCCTCAAATCCTGAAGAAAGCCATACGACTCGATCAGATCCTGGCACATTCCATTGCTGATCGTCGTATTTGCACTCAGCGCCTCCAATCTTTCCTTGGTGTTGGTTATACCCCAAACTCCACTATCTATGGCAAGGACCCTTGCACCGTTTATAATAGGATAAATACCATAGGTCTTCAGGTCCACACCCTGACGCAGACCCTGGATTCCGAATATCCCAAGCGGCGGCCTGATTTCAATGGCATCCTCAGCCATCAGTTTTAGGGTCTCGGCTTTTACTGCATGTTTTATAGATTCCAGTAATTCATTGTATAAGGCTGTCTCTCCGTATATAGGCCTCATGTCCAGAAACACAGAAAGGTATCGGAGATGATAAGGAATCGGGTCTGAAAACCACTGTTTGAAGTACTCTTTCCATACCGGTAGGGGCTGATTCCACATGCTGTTGGATGCCATGTAGTTTCCGGGGCACTTGGGTAGGCCAATTATGGCCAGTGACTCATTGATATTATTAGCCAGTGCCGCGGGATTATCTCCCAGGTAGATTAAGGCATTGTCCTGATCGGTAGCGAGGATCTCTTCCTTTCTGCCTGAACTGCCCATATGGACCCATAAGAGCTGATCAGCGGCATGATCATCTATAAGGATCCGAATAACCTTGTACACTATGGCATCATGAACTGAGCATAACATCCTGGTCAGGTCGAAGAAATTCGGACCGGTCATCGCAATTTTCGAGACCGATACCATCAGACCTTCGAATACGGGTTTAAGCTCGTCGATGGAAACCGCCTTGTGGACCTTTCTGAACAGTTTGACTATTGAAAAGGAGGGTTCAAGGTGGATCTGAATGTCCTTCCTGGTGATTACACCAAAGACTTTATCATTCTTGGTGACAACGATGTGGTCTATTCCGGCATCGATCATTTTTGTGTAGGCTTCGAATATCGTCGCCTGCGCATTGACGGTCTTGACCGGAGATGACATGAAATCCTCAACCGGGTCTAATTTATCACCTTCAATAAAGACCTTTGCCAGGTCCGAATGGGTCAATATGCCGATCGGTTTTCTAGTGGCGTCTACAACCACGATCGAACTGACCTCATTTTCATCCATCTCAGAAGCAGCGCCGGCTATCGTCAGTCCGGGGCTGCAAATAACAGGATTTTTGTATATTATTCTCTCAACCTCTACAACGAACGAGGCCTCCTCAAGCATCTTTTTGTCAGAAGCGATGGTCTTGAACGAGCGGAATCTTCTATTCAGCAACGTCGAGAAAAACGATGCAAACCTCTCATTTGAATCGAAGACTGTTTTGAATTGCCGATAAGCCACTGCATAGCAGACAGTATCCTCAATGGCCCTGGCAGTCCATGTCAGCAGATTGGGATAAAGTAATGTGAGGCCAAAGATTTCACCACTGGAAAGGTAATCAATAGCTGCTTCATCATCAAAGATGCCGATGAGTCCGGAGAATATCACATAAACGTTTTCCGAGGGCTGCCCTTTTTTATAGATTGTCTTTCCTTTTTCGAACAGCTCGACTTCTAATCCTGACACTATGATGTCCAGATCATCTTCTGATAAATAGGAAAAGGGACGGATCTTGTGTATAAATTCCTTGGGTGGGATCACTTATTATCCATTTTTTTAAATAACCGATGCCTAAAAATAGGCAGGTAAAACCGCCCATTTAGACGGTTTTTCCTGCTCTACTCCCCTTGCATTCCAAAGAGTTAGATGGTGGACGGTAAGGGATTCGAACCCTCGGCCCCCACGTTGCGAACGTGATGCTCTCCCAGCTGAGCTAACCGCCCAAGTTATTGTAATTTAACTGATTTTAGAAATATCTGTCAAGCTGTTTTACGAAGCCTAAGGCACCGGCTGCCGGTTCCCCGATCCGATATTATATGCTAAAATGGTAATCATAAAAAGGTAATCATAATTAACCAACATCCGGCGCATGAAGGCGAAAGGAGGTCTTAATCATGGCGAAAAGATATTTTGCAGGGACTATAGCAGAGGAAGGGGGTGGAAGGGAGTACTTGCACAGCTACATAGTCGAGGCGGAGAGCGAGGAGGAGGCGGAAAAGAAGTTGCGGAAGGTTGCAGCCGACTGGTACGAGAAGGAAGACGGCAATGGTGAGGATATTGACGTGAACGCCGACGCATACGAATTTGAAGAAGGCTCAATCCGCGTCAAGGCGTGGATCGACGGGGAGACGACGAAGGCGGCCTGGCTTGAGGAGAGATGGCAGGAGGGGCTTGTAAAATAGAGGACTATCAGAATATTGTACGAATAGACGGCGGGTGTTTGTGTTTCATGAGTCAAGCGACTATACTAATTCCATATGGACTTGTATATCGGCAAATGCAAACTGGGCAATGTACCGCTCATTGCCGGGGTGCTTACGGATTCTGATGTCAACGGTCTTGGGCCCGAGCATGTGGACAGCGCGGACATAATCGAATTAAGGGTTGATATGTTCGATTCCATTGCGCCGGAACACGTTGAACAAGTCTTCCGGATCGCGAGGGAAAAGTTCGGTAAGCCGATTATTGCCACAGTAAGAGACAGTAAAGAGGGCGGGAGGAAAGAAATTCAGGACAGGCCGGCTATGTACCGACTTGTAATTCCGTTCGCTGATGCAGTTGATGTGGAGATACTTGCAGTCGATGTAATGAACCAGGCGAAGGACCTGTGTAGTGATAACGGGAGGCTCCTTATAGGTTCTTACCACAACTTTGAATCAACTCCGTCTGACAATTTTCTTGAGCAGCTGATTGCGACAGGGAGACGGAATGGCGCGGATGTTGTGAAAATAGCGGTAACGTCAAAGGAGGAAGATGATTTCATAAGACTTATGCTGCTTACGCTGCGGCATAAAAGTCAGGGCGTAATCACTATCGCTATGGGGGACAAGGGTTTGCCGTCGAGGGTATTCAGTCCGCTTTTCGGCTCGCTGATTACCTATGGATCTATCAATAAGCCGTCTGCACCGGGTCAGCTTTCCGCAGTCGAAGTAATGGACACTTTCAGGAAATTTAAAATCAGGTAAGGGTTCGCGATCCCTGGTTTATTCTTTTTCTTGTTTCCAGACCTCGATGGCCATTTCTGGGCACATTATGGCACACATGGCACAGCCGGTACATCTTTCGGGATGCGTGAAGCAGGCTGGAAAGAAGCCTGCACCGTTGAACCGGGTATCAACAATTATGGAACCTTTTGGGCATGCCTCTATGCAATATTCGCATCCCTTGCAACGCTCAGTATCGATAACAATTTTCCCCTTTGGAGTTATGCTCATGTTTATTTCTTCATTCTAATTTTCACTGTTTACCTTTGTCAATGCATCAGGGGCTGATATGCTTCAATGCGTAAAAATTATATGTTCTCGGCCCCCAACAGCTCTCCTGCGTGCTTTATGGACCCCTCCGTAATCCTGCCGCTTAGCATCCGTGCGATCTCATTCCGCCGCTCGCTGCCTGACAGGGGAACAATGGTTACTACCGTTTTGTTGTCATCAAGGATCTTTTCGACTTTAAGATGATGGTCGGCGAGTGCGGCGATCTGCGGCAGGTGAGTAATGCAAAGCACCTGGCTGCTGCCTGCAATGTCCTTGAGTCTCTTGCCGACATGCTGAGCCGTTATACCGCCTATGCCTGCGTCAACCTCGTCGAAAATAAGGGTCCTGAATTCCGCATTTTGCAACGGGGGTTTTTTCTTTTCAGATTGTTGATTGATTTCCACGCATTTCAGCGCGAGCATGATTCTGGATAGTTCTCCTCCAGAAGCCACTTTAATGAGAGGTTTGGGAGTCTCGCCGGGGTTCGCCGAGAAAAGGAACTCGACATCGTCCATGCCTGTCGCCGCAATGGACTCCTTTTCCCTTATTTCAATGACGAAGACCGCCTTCTGAAATCCCAGTTCCTTCAGTTCGCCTATAATTATGGGCTCCAGCTTTTGTGAAACTGCATGCCTAGTCTTTGATAGTTTTTCAGCAGCCGAGGTAAGCGATTCCTGCCTGGACGCCAGTGAGGATTGCAGTCCATCCAACTGCTCCTCGATACGCTCAAGATTTTCGAGTTCCTCCGAAGCTTTGTCCCTATAAGCTAAGATATTTCCTTCGCCTTCACCGTATTTTTTTTCGAGCCGCTTTATTACTTCGAGCCTCTCGTCGAGCCTCCCCGAGTTTTTGAGGGTCGATATCGTATTTGTCCTTGAGATTCCTGAGGAGAATGGCAGCATCCTCGATCATCGGGACTGCGGACTCCAAATTTTTGAAAATCTCAGAGGCTTCGTGGTCTATCTGCGCGATATCGCCTATCTTAGACATTACAGAAGCGAGTTTTTCGAGGCACGAGCCTTCCGAGTTGTAGAGCAGGTCGTAGGCGGTCTCGGAAGATTCTTTCAATTTGCTTAGGTTCAGCAGGATGGAGCGCTCCTCTTCGATGATCGACTTCTCGCCTTCTTTTAAGCGGGCCGAATCTATTTCACCGATCTGGAATCTTAGAAAGTCTATACGCTGGGCCCGTTCGAGCATCCTGTCTCTCATCTCAGCTATGGTATTCTTGAGCACGGCGAGTTCATTATGGAGCAACTGAACCGCCGCTACAGATTCCTGCAGATTGCCGTAAGTGTCGATAAAGAGCATGTGGCTCTCTTTTTTGAGGAGTCCCTGATATTCGTGCTGGCCGTGGATATCGATCAGGTCCCTGCCAATGGAGGCAAGGGTCTGCAAACTGACCGGCGTATCATTAATGTACGTTCTTCCTTTTCCCTGGGCTGCAATGGTCCTTCTCAGGATAATACCTTCATCGCTTTCGATGGATAGCTCTCTAAGCAACGGATGGTCCGTGTTATCCAGGAAGGCCTCTATATGTCCTTCCTTCCGTCCTGTTTTGATCATGTCCAGCGATGCCCTGCCTCCCAGGAGGAGCCCGAGTGCATCAACAATAATGGATTTGCCCGCCCCTGTCTCACCAGTAAGGATGTTAAGGCCGGGTCCGAAGCCTATGGAGAGGTCGTCGATAATGGTGAAGTTTTTTATGCGTAAGTCTCTAAGCATAAATGTATCCGCAGGGTTTTAGTTTATCATAACACCGCAACTTAAGACACTAAACGCTTTCTTCTGAAACTTTTTTCCATTTTTCTGACTTTGTTTCTTTCATTTCAGATCCTCAGTAGTGGTCATTGGAAATGTAGTTACATTATTCCCGAAGTCCGCGCTTTTAAAATTAATCTTGCAGTTAGGATGTCACCTTCTAATAATTGACACCCGCGAGATTTCAGCGAGACTGCTGATTTCCGATCATAACCGTGATCCCTTGTGTGTCAGCAGCCGTCTTTAGAAAGCGGATATAAAACTTCGGTCCAGTTCACACTTTTTTCTTCTATATTCCCGTTTTCAAGCCTGACCCCCATACCCCAACATTTAGCATACCAGACGACAGAGAAATTCCTACAGGTGTTTCAGTTGAAGAGCCTCAAGGATTTGCCAGCGGTGGACTTGTAGTTTAATTTAAATTTATTCCGAATGATTTCCTACAATACTCATTGTATGCAGTCGGATAATTTATGGAAGACACCATGCGATCTAACAGCAGGGTGTCTTCCATCCTGAAAATGTAATTCCCAAATGTTCTTCTTTCGGCAGACTTAGCCAACACTTTTTCCAGCGTCAACCTCCCGCTGGAAAATTTGTCCGAACGACCTGAACCACCGATAGGAACGTCAACTTACTATTTGCAAATGCAGGCCCAGGTAAATCCGTTACAAGCCGTATAAAGACTGCCATTCGCAGCTTGGCACGAGCTGCAATTACTGTAACAATACTGCCCATTAGCTTCACAGTCAACTGGGTTGTTAGTGCATCCCGTGAGCGTTCCACCTCCTCCAATCGGCGTGCAGTGTCCTCCCACGCACTGCGTCCCAGAGGCGCAAGTGGTAGCGCAAACGCCGCAGTTGTTCGAGTCAGTTTGCAAATTTGTGCAGACCCCGCCACAGTTAGTCTCACCCGAGGGGCATCCGCCGCATTTCGTGCCCTTGCATTGCCCACCTAAGGGGCACTGCACGCAGTCCCCGCCGCAATTCATATAGCCTTTGTTGCAACCCCATCCGCACTTTCCGCCGGGGCAGGAGGCAGTCGCATTGTTGGGGGCCTTACATACGTCCCCGCACTTACCGCAGTTCTTCGGGTCGGCTTGCAAATTTGTGCAGACCCCGCCGCAGTTAGTATAGCCGCTGTTGCAGACAATTCCGCACTTTCCGGAGACGCAGGTGGAGGTCCCATTTTGGGGAGCCTTACATACGTCCCCGCACTTACCGCAGTTCTTCGGGTCGGCTTGCAAATTTGTGCAGACCCCGCCGCAGTTAGTATAGCCGCTGTTGCAGACAATTCTGCACTTTCCGGAGACGCAGGTGGAGGTCCCATTTTGGGGAGCCGTACATACGTCCCCGCACTTACCGCAGTTTTTAGAGTCATTTTGAAGATTTTTGCAAATCCCTGGGTTCCCTGGGGAAGCGCCACAAACCGTCTCACCTTTGGGACACTGGCAGCTAGTGCCGGAACAACTAGCACCACCCGGACACTGCACGCATTGCCCCCCACAGTCAGTATAGCCGCTGTCGCATACAAATCCGCACTGTCCGTTCGTGCAGGTGATGGTCGAATTTGCAGGGCCAGAAGGACAGATGGTCCCGCAAGTACCGCAGTTCCATATGTTGCCCATCTCACCAGCGGCCAAGCCGCTTGGGAGAAGATTGACGCAAGTGGCTGTGCCAAGGATGTCCCCCGTTCTGCCATTGTATAGACAGCAACCCTCATTTTTACCACAGCACGCTCCACCACAGCAAGCGGTGCCACCAGTGCAACTGTGACCGCACTTACCGCAATTGAGCGGGTTTATACTCGTATCTGTGCACATGCCGCCGCAGCAAGCCATGACACCAGAACAGGGGCCATAAACCGGGCCGCAAGCCATCTCTGGAGTCCCAGGGTTACGGTTCGCGTTTTGCTCAACGCATTGGCAATAAGCCGTTGGGTTACATGAGCCAGACGGCGGGGTGCATGTACTTGCATAGGCAAAAGAAGCCAGCAAGAAAAAAATAAACACCAGACATATGACGTGTCTCATTGCAGCTACCTCCTGTTACTTGTTATTCGTACTCCTGGGAACATTCAAGTCAAAAGCATCGCGACGTCATTTAGGTTTGTTAATATTTTTATAGTATATTTAAATTCTATCACCATTATTGCAATAAGCATAATTTGACTGTTTTGTCAATTTTCTTTTCTCGTCTTGTTACCACGCATATGTGCTCAGCTCTTAGGTAATGGTCAGTCAGGAATAGAATCCCTTGATAAAGCATAGAGAAAATTATTTTTGAAGATATTGACAATAGCAATATCTTTTCGGGAAAATAATATAATGAAGAAGCTGCCAACTTTTAGGACACAGGAAGAAGAGATAATTTTTTGGGAGAAACATTCGATATCGGAATACTGGGAAGATCTTGAGGAAAGCACTGATACGTTCAAACGACCGAAGCTCACACCAGTGACATTGAAATTCGATCCGCTTGTTTTGAAAAAACTGAAGATGCTATCAAGAAAAAGAGGGATATCATATAATGCATATATACGCCTGTTACTTGCTAAGGGTGTCGAAAAAGAAATACTCCAGTCGGGAAAGTAAATGATAAGAAAGACTGCTTGACCGGAACAGCGGGCAAGTTTGAATAGGAATAGGTGGTCAGAACCGCGCTAAGCGACTGCTCTTCCAGTGGTTAAGATGTCTTTAAACTCCTCTTCTTTTAATCGGCCGAGGATGGTCAGGCACATATTGCTGCTATTGACCAGCCGGTAAGAGAGGTCCTTTACCTGTTCCATAGTCACCGATTCTATTGCTTTCATAATTTCGCTCTGGCTGAAATTCCTGCCGAAATATATTTCCTGGCGGGCTATACTCTGCATCCTGCTGCTCGTCAACTCTAGTCCCAGTACAATATTGCCTTTTAACTGGTCCTTTGCCCTCCTTAATTCTATGTCGGTAATTGACGAATACAGCCCCAGCATCTCCTTTATAATCAGCTCTGTGACAGTGAGCGCCCTTTTACGGCCGGTGCCGGCATAAACAGCCCAGAAGCCTGTGTCTATATAAGATGATGAAAACGAATAAATGGAATAGGCAAACCCCTTTTTTTCACGGACCTCCTGAAATAGCCTCGAACTGACACTGGAGCCGAGAATGGTATTCAGGATGCTGATAGCATAGCGGTCCTCGCTGGCGAAGGGGGGAGCTTCGACGCCTACACATATGTGCGTTTCTGAAAGGTCTTTGGGAAAGAGCGCTACATCGGCCTTAAATCTGGGCGGTGAAAATAGCTCCGGTTCAGAGCCTCTCCTCAGTGATCCGAGATGGTGGTTGAGGAGGCCCATAACGGTGTCCGGGTTAAAGTTGCCTGCGCATGACACTACGGTATCGGAGGTGCCGTAATATTTTTTTACATGGAATGCCAGGTCTTCACGGGTAAATGACTTTATGGTCTCCCGCCGCCCAAGCACCGGTTGTCCGAGACCCGTATCGCCCCAAACGGTTTGACTGAACAGGTCGTGGATATGGTCGTCAGGTGTATCTTCAACAAGCTTTATCTCTTCTTTTATGACGCCTTTTTCTTTCTCAACCTCCTCTGCCAGGAAAGTAGAATGCAGGAAAATATCGCTCAGTAATTCAATACCCTTGTCGATATATTCATCGAGGATTTTTACATAAAATACGGTATTTTCCCTCGATGTGAAGGCGTTGAGGTCTCCTCCAAGCGAGTCGATGTCAACAGCGATGTCAGTTGCGGAGCGCTTTTTTGTTCCTTTAAAGAACATGTGCTCGAGGAAATGCGAGATACCGTTTTTATCCGGGGTTTCATTACGGGAGCCGACCTTTACCCATATGCCGATAATAACGGAGCTGTAGTTCTTCAGCCTGCTCCATTACCACTGGAATGCCGTTATCGAGATATCGTTTAGTGAACATCGTTAAGCATCGAGCCCATAGCGCTTAACTCTTCTGTTGTTCTTTCATCGCTTCTTTTCTGCTGAGCCGCACTCTTCCCTGACCATCTATCTCGATCACTTTGACCAGCACTTCGTCACCAAGGTTAATCTCGTCGGTGACTTTGGCAATGCGCTTGTCGGAAATTTGAGATATGTGCAGGAGGCCGTCCACTCCGGGAAGAATCTCCACGAAGGCTCCGAAATCTGCTATTCTAACTACCTTTCCCATGTATATTTTATTCAGCTCTGCTTCAGCGATAATACCGTTTATAATGTCTATCGCCTTTTGCGCTGATGCCTCATCAGAGGATGCGATATTAATAATGCCGGCATCGTTGATGTCTATTTTGACTCCCGTCTGTTCTATGATGCCGCGAATGACCTTTCCGCCGGTTCCGATCACATCACGTATTTTTTCCTGCCTTATCTGCATGGTGTATATCCGCGGAGCATGGGGCGATAAATTCTGACGGGGCGAGGGCATCGCCTCTTTCATTTTACCTATTATATGAAGTCTCCCGATGCGGGCCTGTTCAAGGGCTTTTTGCATTATGTCCTGGCTGACACCGCCGATTTTAACATCCATTTGAAAGGCCGTGATACCGGTTTCAGTTCCTGCGACCTTGAAATCCATGTCACCCAGATGATCTTCCAGCCCAAGGATGTCGGTGAGGACCACCGCCTGATCTTTTTCCTTCACGAGACCCATCGCTATACCAGCTACAGGGGCGGTTATTGGCACACCTGCGTCCATCAACGAAAGCGTTGCCCCGCAAACGGTCGCCATCGAAGAAGATCCGTTTGATTCAAGAATATCAGAAACCACTCTTATAGTGTAGGGGAAGACGTCTTTAGAGGGCAGTACATATTTAAGGGCACGCTCTGCCAGCGCACCGTGCCCTATTTCTCTCCTGCCAGGTGAACGCAACGGTTTTACCTCTCCTACACTGAACGGTGGGAAATTGTAGTGCAGCATAAAGGTTTTATACATTTCACCTTCCAGGGAATCTATTTTCTGCTCATCATCTGCAGTGCCGAGGGTCGATGCCACAAGCGCTTGCGTTTCGCCTCTGGTAAACAGAGCGGAACCATGCGTCCTTGGTAAAAAGCCTAACGTGCATGAAATCTGTCTAATCTCGTCCGGTCTTCTGTTATCTGCCCGTACCCCTTCCTGGAGTATCATATTCCTGACGATTTCCTTTTCATAATCGTCGAAAATGTTTGCAATGTCCCTGGTAAGGTCTTTTTGGGCATTGCCGCACAGATTTTCGGCTTTTTCAGGAATGTTTAATTGCTTAATGGTATCTTCAAGTATCAGGTTGAGCGCTTCCTGCCTGCTATGCTTGCCCGGTATACGTATCGCTTCCTTTAGTCTATCTGCTACATATTCTCTGACTACCTTTTTGAGTTCAACAGGCTCCTGGACAGGAGCAACCGGCCTCTTTGCTTTTCCCGTCATCCGCTGCAATTCGTTTTGCAGAGTAACGATTCTTTTGATTTCGTCATGAGCAAAGGCAATGGCCTCGAGGAATGCGGCCTCTGAAACTTCGGCGCCGCCGCCTTCGACCATTATTACTGCATCTGCGGTCCCGGCCACCACCAAATTGAGGTCCACTCCCTCAATTTCAGTCAGATCCGGGTTGATGATGAGCGCGCCGTTGAGCCTCCCAACGCGCACTGCGCCCACGGGACCGTTAAAAGGTATATCCGATATGTGCACTGCAGCGGACATGCCTATTATGCCCAGCATGTCCGAAATATTTTCATCTCCGTAAGACAGGACCGAAACTATACCCTGGGTTTCTGAATAGAACCCTTTAGGGAACAGAGGTCTCATGGGGCGGTCAATGAGGCGTGAGGTCAGAACTTCTTTTTCAGAAGGTTTCCCCTCTCTTTTGAAAAAGCCTCCCGGTATTTTCCCGGCTGAGAAAGTCTTTTCCTGATAATCTATCGTGAGAGGAAAGAAGTCCAGACCTTCTTTCACTCTTTTATCCGCAACTGCTGTGGCAAGGACAACGGTATCTCCGTATCTTACGACCACAGCCCCACCCGATTGTTTTGCCATAAGCCCTGTTTCCAGAACCAGGCTTTTCCCTCTTATCTCAAGCTCTACATTAGTAACCAAAGTTTTTATCAGTCTCCTTATTTGAATTTCAGCGTTGCCGAGGCGTATGTTTTACTTTCTGAGTCCCAGGCGTTCTATTACCTTGTCATGGCGGATTTTGTCGGTAGTCCTAAGATAATTAAGAAGCTTTTTCCTTTGAGATACAAGCTTTAAAAGCCCACGCCTTGAATGATGGTCCTTAACATGAGACTTAAAGTGTTCTGTGAGATAGGTAATCCTTTCCGTGAGCAGTGCTATCTGCACCTCCGGCGACCCTGTGTCATTATCATGAACTTTAAAGGATTCTATGAGTTCCTTTTTTCTTTTCTGTGTCCAGTGACATTGAATCACCACCTTTCTTTTCATCGAATTTATCTTGCTACAGAAACATTATTGAACGCTAATAAGGTTAGCATATGACCGTATAATCTGTAAAGGTATCTCTGCAAAACAAAAAACTTGACAAAAAAGGATGAACAAGCTATGTTCACCAGTATGGAAGTCGTGCTTGCGACAAGAAACAGGAAAAAAGTCGAAGAAATAAGCAGGATTTTCAAAGGTATCGGGATTGTTTTTCTTACCCAGGATGACTTTCCCTCCTGTCCGGAAGTGGAGGAGGATGCGGATACATTTGAAGGCAATGCGGTCAAAAAGGCTTTAACGGTTGCTCGCTGTACTGGCAAGGCCGCGATTGCCGATGACTCCGGGCTTGAAGTATACGAGTTACAAGGTGCACCGGGCATCCTGTCTGCGCGTTATGCCGGACCGGATGCGGACGACAGGGCCAATAATGAGAAGCTGCTTGCAGCAATGCAGCACCTTCCTGATGGGAAGCGGGGGGCGCGTTTTGTATGCTGCATTGCTTTCGCCCTGCCCAACGGCACAGTAAGGACATTCACCGGATTTTCCGAGGGCACTATCGGGCGACAAGAATGCGGCAGATCGGGTTTTGGATATGACCCTTTATTCTATCCTCAAGACCACCGAAAAACCTTTGCCGAAGTGCTCCCTGAAGAAAAAGATCTGCTGAGCCATAGAAAAAAGGCGCTGGAGCAATTAAGGGATTATTGGGAACACTTTGTTTCATAACCAAAATTTCTTCGTGTTTCTGAACTCCTGGCAAATTATATAAAGAATTTTAATGTGATGATTATAATTTTAAAATTGCTTTAAATAACCCCATAGAGTACCTTATATTGTTTTACTGAATTTAAAAAACTTTTATCGGAGGTTCTCCTAATGAGAATAGTACTTCTCGGCGCCCCTGGAGCGGGTAAGGGCACCCAGGCAAAAAAAATCATCGAAAAATATCCCATCCCGCAGATTTCGACTGGCGATCTACTGAGAGCAGCGGTGGCCACAGGCTCTGCCCTTGGCAAGGAGGCCAAATCACACATGGACAAAGGTGAACTCGTTCCCGACAGCGTTGTCCTGGGAATGGTTAAGGAAAGACTGGGTAAGGACGACTGCAAAAAGGGGTATATACTGGACGGTTTTCCCAGGAATACAAAACAGGCGGAGGCGCTGGATGCAATGCTGTCTTCTTTAGCCCTGCCGCTTACTGCTGCACTCAGCGTAGATGTCCCCTTTGAGGATCTTATGAAAAGGCTTACCGGCAGAAGGACATGCAAGGCGTGCGGTCAGATGTACAACATCTATTTTAATCGTCCGGCAAAAGATAAAACCTGCGATAAATGCGGAGGTGAACTCTTCCAGAGGGATGATGATAAAGAAGAAACGATCAAGAAGAGACTTGAGGTTTATACCGCTCAGACTGCACCCCTCATAGACTATTATGGTAAAAAAGGTATTTTGAAGTCAGTTCCCGGCACTGGAAGCATCGATCAAATATTCGGAAAGGTTTGCGGGGCCCTCGGAATTAAATAAGTGATTCCTAGTTGACACAATGTTAAGGTATATAAACCACTAAATAGGAGGACATTTAAGATGGCATTAGTGAATCCGCACGGGAAAGAGAAAAAATTAAAACCTCTTCTCCTTACCGGCAAAGAGCTGGAAGCAGAGAAGAAAAGAGCTGCGGGGCTCAAGAAGATCAATATATCCTCGCGCGAAACTGGTGACCTTATTATGATGGGTATCGGCGGTTTTACACCCCTTACCGGTTTTATGGGTGAAAAAGACTGGAAAGGCGTGTGCGCGGAATACAAGATGGCCGACGGCACATTCTGGCCGATTCCAATCACCGTTTCCACCAGTGAAGCTGTGAAAGTAGGCGACGAAATCGCTCTGTATTCGGAAGAGTTCGGCGAAATCATGGCTACTATGAAGGTCACTGAGGCATACAAGATTGACAAAAACTACGAATGCAAACAGGTGTTCAGAACCACCGATACCGAGCATCCTGGCGTAAAAATGGTCATGGCACAGGCTGACACCAACCTGGCTGGACCGGTGAAGGTGCTCAGTGAGGGGACCTTCCCGACAGAGTACCCTGCAATATACCAGAGACCTGCCGAAACCAGAAAGGCGTTCGAAACAAATAAATGGAGCAGGGTCGCCGCATTCCAGACAAGAAATCCGATGCACCGTTCACACGAATTTCTAGCGAAAATCGCTGTCGAAGTGTGCGATGGCGTTTACATCCACATGCTTCTGGGCAAGCTTAAACCAGGGGATATCCCGTCGGATGTCCGCCAGAAATGTATCGACGTGCTCGTCGAGAAGTATTTCGTCAAGAACACTGTCATGGTGGGAGGCTATCCTCTCGATATGCGCTATGCAGGCCCGAGAGAAGCGCTTCTGCACGCAGTTTTCAGGCAGAACTACGGCTGCAGTCACCTGATCGTCGGTCGCGACCATGCAGGCGTGGGCGAGTATTATGGCCCGTTCGATGCTCAGAAAATCTTTGATGAGATACCCAAGGACGCACTCGAAACCAAACCACTCAACATCGACTGGACCTTCTACTGCGATAAGTGCGAAGGGATGGCCTCGATGAAGACCTGTCCGCATGGGAAAGATGATCGGATACTCCTCAGCGGCACTAAGCTGAGAAAGATGCTTTCGGAAGGCGAAGAAGTTACACATAAGTTCAGCCGTCCGGAAGTTCTCACTATTCTCAGAGAATACTATGCTGGCCTTACCGAGAAGGTAGAGATAAAACTCCACAAATATGCGGAAGGGGAGAAAAAATAAGAATCAGGTAAAGGTTGAGGTAAAGGTTAAGTAAAGAATGAGATGCCTTTGACCTCAACCTCGACCTTGACCTTAACCTGCAGTTTAATGAAAGGGGGTGTCAACAAGGACTTAAGGAAGATCATCATGTTTATGCAGTGATGGTGAGTTAAGCATTATCAATAAAAAACAAAGGAGGTTTTAGTTATGCCGAGTTTTGTAATGACTGAAAAATGTGACGGCTGCAAGGGGCAGGATAAGACTGCATGCATGTATATATGCCCCAACGATCTGATGGCGCTGGACAAAGAAAGAATGAAGGCATATAACCAGGAGCCTATGTACTGCTGGGAATGCTACTGTTGTGTAAAGATATGTCCGCAGCAGGCTATGGATGTCAGGGGATATTCTGACTTTATGCCTCTCGGCGCCGCATCAACACCTTTGAGAGGAACTGAGGACATCATGTGGACAATCACATACAGGGACGGAAGGATAAAGAGGTTTAAGTATCCGACCAGGACCACCCCGGAGGGTTCGATAAAGGCAGACGAGGGATTTCCCGCGGCAAAGGCGGCTGATTTGAATAATGAGTTCATGCTCGGGGAGCCGAGTTTAATGGGAGTTACTGAACTCTCAACAATTAAGAAATAGGAAAGGGGGAAGAAAATGTCTGATATTCCAACAGAAGTTGTTGAAACCGATGTGTTGATACTCGGTGGTGGAATGGCCGGCTGCGGCGCTGCAGTTGAGGCTGCATACTGGGCAAAGGCGCTTGGTATGAGGGTGACACTTGTGGAGAAGGCTGCCATTGACAGAAGCGGTCCCGTGGCCATGGGCCTTTCCGCCATTAATACGTATATGGGATTGGACGGGAAGGTTACAGCGAATAAGAGCACTCCGGCAAGGTATGCCGAGTATGTGACCAACGACCAGATGGGTTTGGCAAGGCAAGACCTCGTCTTCGATGTCGGACGGCATGTGGATTCGTCGGTTAAGCTCTTTGAAAAATGGGGACTCCCCATATGGAAAGATGAGGCGGGGAATTTTAAAAAATCAGGTGAATGGCAGGTCATGATATCCGGCGAGAGCTACAAGATCATCGTGGCTGAGGCGGCTAAGAATGCATTGGGCTCACTCGGCGATAAGGGCCGGCTGATTGAAAGAGTTTACATAACACACCTCCTCAAAGACGAGAAAGAGCCTGACAGAGTATGTGGTGCGGTTGGTTTCAGTGTCAGGGAAGACAAATTTTATGTTTTCAAGGGAAAGGTAGTTATCTGTATATTGGGCGGCGCCGTCCATGTATTCAGGCCGAGGTCTCAGGGTGAAGGCTTTGGGAGGTCCTGGATGCCGCCATGGCTCGGAGGATCGACTTATGCACTCACACTGCAGGCCGGCGGTGAGCTTACTCAGATGGATGTCACTTTTGTCCCGCCGAGATTCAAGGACTCATATGGTCCTGTCGGAACGTTCTTCCTGCTCTTTAAGACGCCGGCAACAAATGCCTATGACGAGGCGTATGTCGGCGGGTATGATTCCGAGACCTCAAAGTGGGCACCCTATGCAAAGGCGAAGCCCTGTCCGACTCCTGTGAGAAACTACGAGATGATACTCTGCTCAAAGGAAGGCAAGACGCCGTTTCTTATGCATACGAACAGGGTCGTTGATAGGTACAAGAAGGAGATAACGGATGCAAAGGAACTTAAGAAGAAGATAAGAGAGTACGAGTCAGAAGCGTGGGAAGACTTCCTCGATATGACAATAGCAGGCGCTACAAACTGGGCTGCCCATAATATCGACCCGTTGGAAAAACCTATGGAGCTTCAGTTGTCGGATTCTGTCTTCATTGGTTCTCATGCCAGTTCAACCGGCGCATGGGTTTGCGGTGCGGAAGATCTTATGCCGGCAGAATACAAGGATGCATTCCCTGTCAAATATAACTTAATGACGACAGTCAAGGGTTTATTTACATCGGGTTGCGGAGTAGGGGCATGTGCACATAAGTTCTCGAGCGGCTCTCATGCGCAGGGAAGGATTTGTGCAAAGTCTGCGATCAGGTTTGCCAATGACAATAAAGACTATACGCCGACAGTATCCGATGCCACTATAAAAAAACTCAAGGAAATAGTGTTCAGGCCGCTCACCCTGTTTAGAGAGAAATATGCATTTACCACCTCGACGGATGTGAATCCCAACTTTATTTCTCCAAATGGTTTCCTGTTCAGGCTGCAGAAGATAATGGGAGAATATGCAGGCGGATGGGAGACATTGTACGGGACAAATGACAAGATGCTCGAGGCCGCCATCTGGAAATTGTCATTCTGCGGAGAGGATACGGAGAAGATTGGCGCCAAGAACCTCCATGAGTTGATGAGGGCATGGGAGGCAATACACAGATATTGGGTCGGCGAATCATGTGTAAGAACCAGGCTGGCGAGGAAAGAATCCAGATGGCCCGGCTATTACTATAAGTTCGATTATTTGAAACTGGATGAGGGACAGAAGCACTTTGTAAACGTGAAGTATGATGTCGATAAGAAGGAATGGAAGGTTATCGAAAGGCCGATGATTCCTATTGTTTAGTTTTAGTTGATAGGTACTGTATTGTATCTATGGGGGGGAGCGACCTTTTTTCAGGTCGCCCCCCTGCCTGATAGAAAAGGAGTGAATGTGGTTTATGAATGAAGAATATGCCGAAAAGCACCGAAGGCTTTCTGTCGATGATAAATTCAAGTTTTCATGCCACAAAGGTCTTTCCTGTTTTAATACCTGCTGCAGCGATGTAAATATCTTTCTAACACCTTATGACGTCCTGAGGATGAGAGAGTCACTTGAAGTATCTTCGGGTGAGTTCCTGAAAAGATATACTGTTGCTTTGTTAGGAGATGAAGGGATACCTTTGGTGGTGCTCAAGATGCTTGAGGATCAGAATAAGAACTGCCCTTTTGTTACGCCTGATGGGTGCGGGATATACCGGGACAGGCCCTGGTCATGCAGGATGTATCCGATATTCCCGGCTTCCCCGAAGGAAGATGGTTTTTCAATAGAGGAAAAGTCCTCATGCCTTGCATTAAAAGAGGGAAAACAATGGACAATCGAGGAATGGAAGAAAGACCAGGGTATTGACATATATGACATGATGAATGAATCATACAGGCAAATTACTTTCCATGATTATTTTCAGAAAGGCAATAAGCTTGATCAGGGAAAAGCAAAGCTGATTTATATGGCCTGTTATGACCTGGATGATTTCAGAACATTCCTTTTTAAAACAAAGTTCTTTGATATATATGATGTAGAGGAGGAGGTTGTACAAAAGATAAGAGAAGACGAGGAAGACCTGGAAGAAATTTTAAATTTCGGCTATAGATGGGTGAGGTTCAATTTGTTTTCGGAAGGCGTCCTGAAACTCAAAGATGCGGAAATGGATAAGCTCTTGCGGGTTAAGAGGTAAGAACTGAAGTGAGATCGAGGCAGAAAGGATAGACAATGTTTTCAGGCACACAGTTTGTAGAACCGATTGAGCGCACACGGGATTCCAAATTCAAGTTCAGGTGTCATAAAGATATCGGGTGTTTTAATAAATGCTGTACGCGCGTAGATATAATTTTGACACCTTATGACATCTTAAGGATGAAGAAGAGTCTGGGAATTTCTTCAGAAGAATTCCTTGAGAAATACACGTATACTCATTACGATGAAAAATCTTCACATCCATATGCAATGCTCAAGATGATCGATGATAATGAAGGGAAGTGTCCTTTTGTGGCACCTTCGGGTTGCAGTATTTATGAAGACAGGCCTTCCACCTGTCGATACTATCCCGTGGGTCAGGGTATAATGATAAGCGGAAAAGAGACGGACCATGTAAAGGAGGAATTTTTTTTCTTTATCAGGGAACCGGGATGTCTGGGCTATAACGAAGAAAAAGAGTGGACAATTGGAACATGGAGGGTTGATCAGGGGGTTAACCTTTATGACGATATAAACAGGGAATGGAAGGAGATTCAGCTGAGAAGGGACGCCCAGGGGCAAGACAGACTTGATCCGAAGAGTCAGGCCCTGATTTATATGGTCAGTTATGATCTTGACAGATTTAGAAAATTTGTTTTTGAGAGCCGTCTTCTCGATATTATTGATGCTGAAGAAGTCGAAAAAATAGGGACTGACGAGATTGCGTTGATGAAGTTCGGGTTCAAATACCTGAAGTATGTCCTGATGCTTGAGAACACATTGAAGGTTAAGGAAGAATATAAGAAATAAAACAGCTAATGTCGGAAATTTGTGATTATATAACCGGCCGGTTATTTCCCGATACCGATGATGAAAGGATAAGACAGAAAATAGAACGTCTGTTGATTGATAAGAAGGGATATTCAAGACAGGATATCGAGGTTGACAGAGACTTTGAAATTGTTATTGAAGAAGAAGTATATAGACCGAAGACGGATCTTATCGTAAGTGTTGAAGGGAAAAGATTCATGCTTATGAGATGTGCCCGCGGCTCTTTGGTATCGAGGGAGACAGAGGTTGTGTCCTGTGCAAGGATACTCGATGATTATCAGATTCCATTTGCAGTGGTGACCAATGGAGAGGATGCAGAGGTCCTTGAGACTGTTTCCGGTGAGGTTATCGGCAATGGGTTGGAATCAATACCCTCAAAGGAGAAGTCCTTGGAAGCTGTTAAACAAATTGAGTTTAAGAAACTTCAGGAAAAGAGGATCGAAAAAGAAAAGAGAATCTTTCTCGCATTTGAGGCAATCAAATGTCCCTCGAAATGTGATTGATATATTGTATGTGATGTTTTATTTTTTGTTAGCCTTAGTCATTTAACTACATAAGTCCACGGAGGAACAGCATGGCAGCAGAAAATACCAAGAGTATCCTGGTTGTAGGTGGGGGTATCAGCGGGATATCTACCGCCCTTGAAGCAGCAGAAGTTGGGCATGAGGTAATTATTGTTGAGAAGAACCCATATCTTGGCGGAAGGGTAACCCAGCTTAACAAGTACTTCCCAAAGTTGTGCCCGCCCAACTGCGGACTGGAAATTAATTTCAGAAGAATTAAGAACAACCCGAGGATTAAATTTTATACCATGGCAGAAGTCGAAAAGGTTTCCGGTTCAGAGGGAGATTTCGATGTCACGGTAAAGCTTAATCCAAGATATGTGAACGAAAATTGTACTGCCTGCAGGGCATGCGTTGATGTTTGTCCTTTTGAAAGACCGAATGATTTCAACTTTGCAATGGATAAGACAAAGGCTGTTTATCTTCCCCATGATTTTTCCTTTCCGATGAGATATGTGATTGATGATAAATACTGTAAAAAAGCCGGGTGTGCAAAGTGTAAAGAGGCCTGCACATACAATGCGATTGATCTTGATATGACAACCCAAAGTCTTTCCCTGAAGGTGGGATCGATTGTCTGGGCCACCGGATGGAGTCCTTATGATGCTTCCCAAATCGATAATATCGGGTTCGGCAAGTATCAAAATGTTATTACCAATATGATGATGGAAAGGTTGGCGGCTCAGAGCGGTCCGACTAACGGCAAGATCGTTCGACCGTCTGATGGGAAAGAGGTCTCGAAGGTTGTCTTTGTGCAATGTGCCGGGTCCCGCGATGAGAACCATCTCCCATACTGCTCTTACGTTTGCTGCCTTGCTTCAATAAAACAGGCTTCCTATGTTCGTGAACAGTATCCGGATGCCCTTGTGACTATTTTCTATATCGATATTCGGACACCGGGGCGATATGAGAAGATGTATCTTAAGGCGCAAAAAGATGAGAAGATAAGATTCATCAAGGGAAAGGTTGCCGATATCAAGGAAGACCCTGAAACAAAGAATCTTACTGTGACTGCTGAAGATACGCTTTCCAATCAAAAGCTTCATGAAGAAGCCGACCTCGTTGTGCTCGCCGCTGGAATGGCGCCAAACACACGGAACAGCAAAATCCCGGCAGACATAGCATACGATACGGATGGTTTTATTGCATCCAATACTGGAGCGAGCGGGATGTATGCTTCCGGTTGCGCATTAAAACCGCTTGATGTTTATTCAAGCGTGCAGTACAGTACAGCGGCAGCACTCAAAGCTATTCAATCATTGGCTGGGAGGTAAATCAATGGATAAAAAGATAGGCGTTTATATTTGCACTGATTGCGAGATTGGCAAGGCACTCGATATAGAGGGTTTAAAGAAGGTTGCCGTAAAAATGAAGGCGCCTGTTGTCAAAGAACATCCGTCTCTTTGTCTCAAGGAAGGGGTGGACTTCATTAAGAATGATATGGCTGCCGAAGGCGTCAACGCAGTGATAATCGCTGCCTGTTCCCCGCGTGTGCATTATGACACCTTTGACCTGGGTATCCCCCTTGTGGAAAGGGTCAATCTCAGGGAGCAGGTTGTCTGGACGCACAAACCGAATGATGAAGATACGCAGATGATGGCTGAAGACTACATCAGGATGGGTATCTTGAAAATGAACAAGATTGAGGCTCCTGAACCTTATAAGGTGGAGGACCTCTGCAGAAATGTGCTGGTTGTCGGCGGAGGTCTCTCGGGAATTACTGCTGCCAATCAGGCAGCCAAGGCAGGTTATGATGTCTTTCTGGTGGAAAAGAGCGATTCTCTCGGCGGCTGGATGGCCAATATTTACAAACAGGCGCCCACGAAGCCTCCTTACGAAAATCTGGAAGAGCCGGAGATCAGTGATTTGATCAAAGAAGTCCGGCAGAATCCGAAGGTTAAAATATTTACGTCTGCGCAGGTGGAAAAGATAGACGGGGCTCCGGGCATTTATAGTGTTACGGTAAAACAGAACGGTAATTCCGAGACTCTCAG
Source organism: Nitrospirota bacterium (assembly GCA_963710375.1). Classification (GTDB taxonomy): domain Bacteria; phylum Nitrospirota; class Thermodesulfovibrionia; order Thermodesulfovibrionales; family Dissulfurispiraceae; genus JADFXI01. The sequence continues at coordinate 270,556 of CAVPZX010000002.1, read as the reverse complement.
AGCGGGAGCTGTAGTTGAAGCTGTCGGTACGGTACCCTATGATGCAACAAAAATCGACCATCTTGGTTTTGGTAAATATCCCAATGTCATTACTAATTACATGATGGAAGGACTGGCCCTGAAGGGAGCAATTCTTCGTCCTTCGGACGGGAAACCCGCTAAGAGCGTCGCCTTTATACAGTGTGCCGGACAGAGGGATGAGAATCATTTACCGTACTGTTCGGCAACATGCTGTGTCGAATCTCTTAAACAGGCAAAGTATGTGAGGAACCAGGACCCCGATGCAAAGGTCTTTATATTCTACAAAGACATGAGAACGCCCGGTCATTATGAATACTTCTATAAGAGCATGCAGAATGATCCGGGGGTGTTCTTGACCAAGGGAGAAGTTAAAGGAATTACGGAAGGTGATAATCAGAACCTGATAGTCAGTGTGGAAAATACTCTTGTTGGTGAAAAGATCAGTGTGGAAGCGGACCTTGTTGTGCTTGCCACAGGCATGGTTCCGGTCACGGGATTAGGCGAAGAGATACTGCCTCCCGGCGTAAAACCTGGGGACGAGTTTATCCCTTATGTAATGATCGAAACAAATACCTTAAATCTCGGGTACAGGCAGGGAGGAGAGCTGCCTTCTCTTGCGCACGGTTATCCTGATTCAAACTTTATCTGTTTTCCTTATGAAACCCGACGAACCGGTGTATATTCGGCCGGCACTGTCAGGGCGCCTCTGGATATAACATCCGCCAAGGAAGATGCTGCCGGTGCAGCCCTGAAAGCGATCCAGTGTATTGAGCTGACATCGAGGGGTGAGGCTGTGCATCCGAGAGTCGGTGATATATCCTATGCCGACTTTTTTATGCAGAAATGTACGCAGTGCAAGAGATGCACAGAGGAATGTCCCTTCGGCGCAATCAATGAAGACGAGAAGGCAAACCCGGTTTACAATCCGACACGCTGCAGAAGATGTGCAGTTTGCCTAGGCGCCTGTCCTGAGAGGATTATCAGCTTCAAGAACTACTCGGTTGACATGATCGGGAACATGGTCAAGAATATAGAGGTTCCAGGAGAAGAGGACGAAAAGCCGAGAGTCATAGTTTTCGCCTGTGAAAATGACGCTTATCCGGCGCTGGATATGGCCGGAATCAACCGCCTGCAATTTAATCCATTCGTGAGGGTTGTTCCTTTGAGGTGCATAGGTTCAATGAACCTTGTGTGGGTGGCGGATGCCCTTTCAAAGGGTATCGACGGCGTGCTTCTTATGGGATGTCAATACGGCGAAGATTACCAGTGTCATATGGCTACGGGGAGCCACCTGGCAAAAATCAGATTGTCGAAGGTCGCCGAAACACTGGACAGATTAAAGCTTGAGTCTGGAAGGGTCCAAATGACGCAAGTATCAATTTCGGAATACCATAAGATACCGCAAATATTGGATGAGTTTCTTCAGAAATTGGAAGGATTTGGTCCCAATCCGTATAAAATGTAGGAGGTATAAGGATGCCGGAGCAACTAATAAAGCCTGATTTAAATTTTGTGAAAGATATTATTGCGTCGGGGGGAGAGTCGTTGAAAAAATGCTACCAGTGCTCCACTTGCACTGTCGTATGCAATGTCACCCCCGATGAAAAACCTTTCCCGAGGAAAGAGATGATTTATGCGCAGTGGGGAATGAAAGACAAGCTGATAAGCAACCCCGATGTCTGGCTCTGCCACCAGTGCAGCGATTGCACTGCCTACTGCCCGAGGGGCGCAAAGCCCGGAGAGGTGCTGGGCGCCATAAGGAAGCTGACGATCAAGAATTATTCGGTGCCCGGCGCATTGGCCAATATGACTGCGGATCCGAAATATGTTATCCTGCTGTTTGCACTGCCGGTCCTTATTTTCCTCGGGATCATCGGTGCGCTTGGTCATTTTTCGAACATCCCGAGAGGCGATGACGGGGGGATCGTTTACTCTCATTTAATACCGGTACCGTACATAGATACTGTTTTTATACTGGCGAGCGTATTTGCCGTAATATCCTTTTTTATGGGTATAAAAAACTACTGGACGGATATGTGCGCCGGTGCTCAGTTGAAGGGCAGTGTAATGGACAGCTTAAAAGCGACGATCGTCGATATATTGTCCCACGAGAGATTCCAGAAGTGCAATGTCACAAAAGACCGCTCGACAGCGCACATGCTGGTTTTTTATGCGTTTATAGGCCTTGCCATAACGACGGGATGGGGCGTCCTGTATCTTTACGGGCATGAAATCTTCGGCATCCAGCCGACGTCTCTTTTTCACTTTGGCGAAACGCCCTATCCACTATATGATCCGATGAAGATCGTCGGCAACGCAAGCGCGATTGCCCTGCTGCTCGGAATGCTGTACGTTACTGCTAACCGTATGAAGAATGCCGAAAAGGCAGGCGGCGGAAGTTATTTTGACTGGCTCTTTATCGTGGTCATCTTTACGATTGTGGTCACGGGTATTTTATCGGAAGTCTTGCGGCTTGCGGATGTTGACCCGCTCGCTTACATTGTATACTTCATCCACCTGGTTTTTATCTTTTTTCTTTTTGCTTATGCGCCGTTTTCGAAAATGGCACACATGGTATACAGGGCTGCGGCCATGGTTTTCGCGCGGCAAGCCGGAAGGGAATAACTTGTGAAGAGGGAGGTGAAAGTTGAGTAACGGACAGGGTACCAGTCCATGCGGATAGATTCATAGAGCGTATCAGCGGAAAGGCTTCATTTTAACAACGGTTTAATTGTAAAGATATTTTAAAAGGAGGAGAGGGTTAATGAGCGGAACAATACTTTTTGCCATTTGTTGCGGAATCGTAGGCGTGATATACGCTGTTATGACCGCAATGTGGGTATCGAAGCAGGATGCTGGAAGTGCCAAGATGCAGGATATCTCTAATGCGGTGAAAGAAGGAGCATATGCGTTCCTTGCACGCGAATATAAAACTGTAGCGATGGTTGCAGTCATTCTCGTTATACTTATCGCAGCGTTTGGGTTTGGCACATGGACGGCTATTGGTTTTGTCATCGGCACCGTAGGTTCAGCACTCGCAGGTTTTGTCGGCATGTGGGTTACTGTCAGGGCAAACGTCCGCACCACACAGGCGGCGCACAAGGGTCTTCAGGCTGCCCTCGGCCTTGCATTTAAGGGCGGCTCAGTGACAGGCGTTATGGTCGTTGGTCTCGGAATCATAGGACTTTCGTGTTTTTATTATACCGCGAAGCAGGCTGATCCTGAGATGGCATTTCGTGCCCTCATTGGTCTCGGGTTCGGATGCTCGCTCATGAGCGTGTTTGCGCGTATAGCAGGCGGTATCTACACTAAGGCTGCTGACGTAGGCGCCGACCTTGTTGGTAAGGTCGAGGCAGGAATACCCGAGGATGATCCCAGGAACCCTGCTGTTATCGCAGACAACGTTGGCGACAACGTCGGGGACTGTGCAGGAATGGCTGCTGACCTTTATGAAACATACACGGTTACACTCGTTGCGGCAATGCTCCTTGCCAAGACGGTTTTTGGCGTTGAAAGCCCATGGGTTGAATTCCCATTGCTCCTCGGCGGAATATCGATTATCGCTTCCATTATCGGAACATTTGCAGTGAGGCTCGGTAAAAGCCAGTATATCATGGGCGCCCTGTATAAGGGGCTTGCTGTTGCAGGCATTCTTGCGGCAGTAACATTTTATCTTGTGACAGGCCAGTTCCTGAAAGGAGCATCAGTTCAGGCTTCACTGATGGCTCATCCGTCATTTACGCAGATGAATGTTTTTCTTATGGCGCTTATCGGCCTTGCATTGACAGGCCTGATTGTGGCTATAACCGAGTATTTTACTTCCTCGGAATATCCACCTGTAAAACATATTGCCAAAGCCAGTCTGACCGGCCACGGCACTAACGTAATCGCAGGATTAGCAGTCAGCATGAAGTCCACAGGTGCTCCTGTTGTCGTTATCGTCGCTTCAATCCTTGGCGCGTATTCGTTGGGCGGTGGATTTAATGGGGACGCAGCGGGCGGTCTTTTTGCTATAGCCCTGTCAGCGGTTTCGATGCTTTCAATGACAGGGATTGTTGTTGCGATTGACTCGTATGGACCGATAACTGACAATGCAGGCGGTATAGCTGAAATGGCAGGACTGCCTGAAGAGATCCGTAACATCACAGATCCATTGGATGCAGTCGGAAACACAACAAAGGCTGTTACAAAGGGTTATGCTATCGGCTCAGCAGCTCTTGCAGCCCTGGTCCTCTTTGCGGAGTATTCGAGGTCCTTTAGTACACAGCTTTATTTTGACCTTTCAAACCCGATGGTCCTGGCCGGTCTTTTTATCGGCGGACTTCTTCCTTATTACTACGGCTCACTCCTTATGGAAGCAGTTGGAAAGGCAGCGGGCAGTATTGTTGAAGAGGTGAGAAGGCAGTTCAGGGAGATCCCCGGCATTATGGAATACAAGGCGAAGCCGGAATACGGAAAGTGTGTTGACATCGTCACAAAAGGCGCTATAAAACAGATGATGGTACCTGCACTTATTCCTGTTGTTGTTCCGATTGTTGTAGGTCTTCTCCTTGGCAAGGAAGCTCTCGGTGGTGTTCTTATCGGAAGTATCCTGACCGGACTCTTCCAGGCTATTGCCATGACAAGCGGCGGCGGAGCCTGGGACAACGCCAAAAAGTCTTTTGAAAATGGCGTTACCGACGACAAGGGCGTAGTTCATAAGAAGGGGAGCGACGGACACAAAGCCTCTGTCACTGGTGACACTGTAGGCGATCCATACAAGGATACAGCCGGTCCGGCGATCAACCCGATGATCAAGGTTATCAACATAGTGGCACTGCTGATCGTGCCTTTGCTTAAGTAGTCGTATATTTTTGCTCCAAAGGCCGGCATCGGGCACTCAAACGACTTGAGTGCCCGGGTGCCGGGTTTTTTTTATTGAATAGTAGCTATTAACTGTCATAAAACAATGACGCATTATATATGAGGCAAATTTTATGCGTTGACCCCCGCTATCAGTAATTTCAGAAGAATAAAACTTTATCAACAGTACACCCGGAATAAAACACCATCGGAAAAAACGGCAAGCAAGGAGCACAGCCAATCTTGCGCTAAAACGATTGGCCGAAGTTGTTACCACTTTCTCACACCTACCTACAGATTATGTTATAAAGAAGTCAGGAAGGGCATTGGCGAGCGACAGACACTAAAAAAGTTACGATACATTTTCGACATTGACGTTTGATGGATCATTATGCACGGGCATATCCTATCTTCGAGCTGGATACGTGGCTGGAGGAGGCTACAGGATATGCTCAGGGGTCTTCAGAGGTTTGATAAAAACGAAGTGGCAAAACAGCGACATAAGATCATTCAGTTCTACGATCAATATGGTGAGGCAGCCACTAAAGAAGCTTTTGGAGCAGATCGCAAGGTGATTTATACCTGGAAGAAAAAGCTCATGCAGTCTGGAGGAAGGCTGGAAGCTCTTGTGCCTGTCAGTACAAAACCCTATAACGTAAGGACCATGTCTGTTGATCAGCGTATCGTAGAGTTCATTCGTGCCTACAGACGCAAGTACGGAAGAATCGGCAAAGAGAAACTTAAACCTTTGCTGGATGCATATTGCAAAGAAATGGGCATTACTACTATCTCTGAGTCTAAAATAGGCAAGATCATCAAGAGATACAAGTTCTTTTCCCAGGGCAGCCCAGGCAGAGTGTACCACAACCCCGACAGAAAACAGCCTGAGAAATGCAAAAGACAACGTGTAAAAAAATCACCCAAACCCCTTGAACCAGGTTACCTTCTGGCCGATAGTTCAGTTGTTCACGATGCCGGTGTTACCCGGTACCTGATTTCAGCAATAGATGTTGTGACTAAGTTTGCCCTGACTGGTTGCTACGGCTCGCTTTCAAGCCGCTCGGCAACAGACTTCCTGAAACGCCTTATGCTTGTTTGCCCGCTCCCAGTGCTGTCTGTGCAAAGTGATAACGGCTCTGAATTCCTCGGTGACTTTGATAAGGAACTCCAAAAACACAAAATACCGCATCTCTTTAGTTATCCTCGTTGCCCTAAGATAAATAGTTTCATTGAACGATACAACAGAACAATTAAAGATGAGTTCGTCGCTCAAAACCTCGACTCAATACATGACATCAAACTTTTTAGAATGCGATTGGCTGAGTATCTTGTCTTCTATAACTGCATTCGACCACACAAAAGTCTTGGCCAAAAATCGCCATCACAGTCACTCATAGAAAAAGGGGCAATGTCGAAAATGTTTGCAACTCGTACAGACACTTGCAAGTGACCTTTTTTTCTGATAGACTGATTAATAAGAGGTTTTATCGAAATAAGTCAGTATTATTCAAGAGGAGGATCGTATGGGTTATACTAGCGTTGCGCTAAAGGATAAAATAATGCAGATGTATCCTAAAATTGAACAGCACGGCATCTCTGTCAGCCTGAATTTCAGTGAAGAGAAGAATGCATATCTGGTAAAGTTCAAAAAAGACAAACATGAGCTTACCACTCACCTTGAGAAGAAAGATGCTGATGAATGCATGGATGGTGTCAAGTGCGTTTACCTCGGAGTTCAGATTGGGCAATTTATAAATAACTTTGAAACAATCTAAGAAAATAATTTCTGCCACAGGGACAGTGTAACAAAGGCCTTTAAACATTAGTTAAATGATCCCGCCCAAGGAATTTATACGCAAGATCCTTCCATTTTCCTTTTTATCTGAAGATGAAGTGGACATCATCAACACAAAAAAATGGCGGTCACTCACTCAAAAGCCGTGGGCGTGGCGTATCGAGTGCTTGACGCCATTTTTCAGCGTCTTTCAGCAGTTAATCAGCTTGACGCCGATTATCCGCCGAAATCGCCCTCTGCTACAAACTCATTACCAATTTTTTCGGCACGCATATCCAATATGCTCCCGGAGTCCCCACCCAACCTCGACCAGATGTTAGGGCACACCTTTGTGATAATTTCAAGCTTCCAGTCGATCGTATTCTCAATGTCACGGAGATGCCTTACATGTGACGCAACGATCTCTTTTTGGGATCCCTGCATCAAATCGATCGAATTTATCAGACTCGTCAACCTCGTCTTCATATCCGTCAGTTCGTCGTAAACAACATCACAATAACTTCTGACATCCTTTATGTTTGATGCGCTCCCCATGACTTCCTCCTTTTCAGACAACTAATTGATTTATCAGGACCTTACACTCGCACCATTTGCTTGTTGCCACCGTGCAAGTGATCGACAATCTGTGTCAGAGTCATTCAGCCCATATTTCCTCGTTATCCTCCAACACGTCACCCTCGTACCGCTCAATGGCCGGCCGTGTGCAAACCACCACCTGCTTCATGGCCGCACATTCAGCGAACGGCATCTCACCTTCACACTTAACAATCCTTATTGAAGTTTCCGTTGCCATTTGACTACCTCCTTTAAGGAAAAGCGTTCCTGCCCCCTTTTAAGACGGCGCAGTATAACTCAGTCCCTTTACAACTAAACCTCTATATATAGGATAATACTTGTCCTGTTTAAAAGTCAACAGGACATCTTATGAATAATTAAGGTTATGTGCTTCGCCTGCTGCGGATAGGCAGCGTCTTATGCGCGTTTCTTGGTGAAGATGAAAAAATGCCCCTTCCCCGTAGGCTAAACATTTTGATGATGGATTGGTGTAACTCGGCAAGGCGTCTGAGATTGCCGGATATTCTGAAAAGGCATTTGTTGAAATATTGCTGCATAAGGGGATAACCCCGGTTAGGGATCAATATCTCGACCTTGATAAAGAATTATCAAATGCCTGAAATAGTTATTGTTGATACCTCTGTCTTAATAGCTCTTGAAAAGATTGAGCTCCTGAGCGTCCTCCGTGGAATCTATAAAGAGATCATTCTGCTGAACTCCTGGCTTATATGTCTAAACTTAAAGTTTAGTGTGCTGGCGTACTGACAGTTGACCCAGTGGAATCTTGACACTGGGGTCACTATAAAGACAATCTCATTGTGTAGGATAGCCTTTTAAACCTGAACTTGATAAATTTTCAGTATATATATTAAACTAAATATCCAATTCAATCTTAGGAGGTTACTTCCATGAAAGAAGGTATACATCCAAAATATAAAGAAGCGAAGGTCGTATGCGCATGCGGCGAGACATTCACGACAAAGTCGACACTCGAAAATATACGCCTTGATATATGCTCAAAGTGCCACCCCTTCTTTACCGGAAAGCAGAAGCTTATAGATGCCGAAGGAAGGGTGGAGAAGTTCAGGAAGAAATACGCAAAGAAGTAGCTGCGATAGATACCAGGGGTTAGAGTTTAGCATTATGCCTAAAATCTAACCCCTTTTTGTTGACGGTTCCGTAAGGGGAAAGGGTTATATAGCCATAAGAGCATTTCGGAGAACTAAATGAAGAATATCGGTGGACAGGCTGTAATAGAGGGCGTGATGATGAAATCACCTGTGGGTTGGAGCGTTGCTGTCAGGGGACCTAAAGGTGATATAAGCCTCAAGCGCGAGAAGACAGGCACGATGGCAGGCTTTCTTAAGCTGCCGGTTATTCGAGGGTCGGTGGCGCTTTTCCAGGCGCTGCATATAGGGATCAGGGCACTTGAATTTTCGGGAAATGTGGCCTACCAGGAGGAAGAGCAGGTTAAACCGATCAGCCCCTTGAGCATGGGCCTTTCGCTGGCTGCCGCCCTGGTGCTCGCGGCAGGGCTTTTCATATTGCTGCCGCTGCTGCTTACAAAGGTGATGGGGAATTTTCTTCATGGTATTGCCAATAGTTCCATGTTGTTCAACGCTGTCGACGGAGTAATACGCGTAGTAATATTTCTTTTTTACGTGTTTGCGATAGGGTTATGGAAAGAGATGCGGCGCGTTTTTGAATACCACGGCGCGGAGCATAAGGTTATATATGCATACGAGGCCGGGGAATCGCTGACTGTTGAGAACGCTAAAAAGTACAAGCCCTACCATCCGAGGTGTGGAACCAGCTTCCTTCTGATTGTTATGGTTATCAGCATACTAATCTTTTCTTTCATTCCGCAGCAGTGGTCTTTTATATCCAAGGCATCATCCCGGCTCATCCTTATTCCTCTTATTGCGGGCATTTCCTATGAGATGCTCAAGTTTTCCGCCAGGATGAAGAATAATCCTGTAATCAACCTTATGGTTGTCCCGGGTCTTCTGCTGCAGCGGATGACGGTACGGGAGCCTGATGAATCCCAGATAGAGGTTGCTCTTGCTGCTATGCAGGACGTATTGAAAATGGAAGGAACCTGCGGCGGGGTCCCCGAAAAGTCGAAGACTTGTTGGGGTGCGGGAGAGGTGCACTGACAATGCTTGAGAAACTGCTGTCAATAGAAGAAAAACATAATGAAATAACCAGGGCGCTTGCAGATCCGGAAGTGCTGTCCAATACACAGACATACATGAAGTATTCCAAGGAGCAGTCGGACCTTATACATATTGTTGAAAAAATAAGGGAGTACAAAAAACTTCTCTCTGGAATAGATGAGGCCGAAGAAATGCTCAGGGGCGGTGATGGGGATATAAAGGAGCTTGCCCAGGAAGAGCTTGAGGACCTGAAGAAAAGAAGGCCGCTGCTTGAGAACGAACTGAAGATGATGCTGCTGCCGAAAGACCCAAGGGACGACAGGAACGTCATTCTGGAGATACGTGCCGGTACAGGCGGAGAAGAGGCTGCCCTTTTCGGGGCAAGCCTGTTCAGGATGTACTCGAAGTATGCCGAGTCACGCAAATGGAAGATTGAGGTGATCGATTCCAGCCCGACAGGGATCGGCGGCTTAAAGGAGATTGTAGCAAATATCACCGGCAAGGGCGCCTACAGTAAACTGAAGTATGAGAGCGGCGTGCACAGGGTGCAAAGGGTGCCGGTAACCGAGACATCAGGGAGAATACATACGTCAGCTGCAACAGTGGCTGTGCTGCCCGAAGCTGAAGAGGTGGATATAAGGATTGAGGACAAGGACCTGAGGATCGACACCTTCTGTTCCTCAGGCGCAGGCGGACAGAGTGTGAACACTACATATTCTGCAGTGCGTATCACACATATCCCTACAGGGCTGGTGGTGCAGTGTCAGGATGAGCGGTCGCAGCTGAAGAACCGTGAAAAGGCATTGAAAGTGCTGCGTTCAAGACTGCTTGAAATGGAGATAGAAAAAAAAGACAAGGACCGTGCAGCGGACAGAAAGACCCAGGTTGGCAGCGGCGACAGGAGCGAACGTATCAGGACATACAACTATCCCCAGAACAGGGTTACCGATCACCGCATAGGCCTGACCCTGCACAAGCTCGATCACGTGCTCGAAGGGGCGCTGGATGAACTTATTGATGCTCTGAGTACGCACTATCAGGCTGAACGGCTACAGGAACTGTGAAATGTGAAAGGTGAAAAGTGACAGGATAATAAATAATACTCGTTGCCTGTTCTTTGATTCATGTTTTTTTCCATTCACGGTTCACTTTTCACGTTTCACGTTCTTTTTATGAATGCCCTTGCCAAGATGAAACAGATAGCAGCGCTTTTTGAGAAGAGCGGCATTGAGGATTCGGCGCGGGAAGCCGAAATGCTTATCACCGGACTTCTGGATATAGACAGGGCCGGTCTTTACGCCGGCGATGCCGGCATCCCGGAGGACAGGGCAAAGCATATCGATGACCTTGCAGTGAGGCGCACCAGGGGAGAGCCCATTCAGTATCTGATAGGCCACGTGCCGTTTTATGGTTTGACAATATATGTAGGAAGCGGCGTTCTTATCCCCAGACCTGAGACTGAATTGCTCGTAGATGAAGTGATAAAAAGACTGAAACGGAGAATCGGGGAAACGGAGAGCCGGAGCAAAGACAAAGTCAAAGGACATGGCGCCGATTCTCCGGCTCCCCGACTCGCCGATTCGATTAGTATTTTGGATCTCTGTACTGGAAGCGGATGCATTGCGATTTCCATTGCGCGGCATTTCCCCGACGCGACCGTTTATGGGGTTGACGCTTCTGAAGGTGCAATGGTATACGCAACGCAGAATGCCCTGGCAAATAATGTCAATAATATCTGTTTTAAGCTGGGCGACCTTTTCGAGCCTGTCAATACTCTGCATTTTGACTGCATTGTTTCCAATCCGCCTTATGTTAGGCATGATGAAATAAAAACCCTCCAGAGGGAGATAAGGGAACATGAGCCTCTTTCGGCGCTTGACGGCGGCAGGGACGGTCTTGATTTTTACAGGAGGATTTTCAGGGATGCTCCGGCATACCTGCAAGACAATGGTATAATTATGCTCGAAATCGGGTTTGGCCAGTCGGCCGCAATACAGGAGCTGGCACTGAGTGCCGGGTTTACTCAAATGCGTTTTATAAAGGACTTTGCAGGGATAGAAAGGATCTTTACCGCAAAATTACCAAGGGAGTGTTGATGGAACTGATCGCAAATTTCATTTCTATTTTCATGCACCTCGACAAGCATCTCAGCCTGATAATTCAACAGTATGGTGCTGCCACATACATTATCCTCCCGCTTATCATCTTCTGCGAGACCGGTCTTGTGGTGACTCCTTTCCTTCCCGGAGATTCACTGCTATTCGCAGCAGGCACTTTTGCAGCTCTTGGCTCCTTTGATATCTTTGTGATTTATGGTCTTCTTGTCTTTGCTGCCATGGCAGGCAATACGACCAATTACTGGATCGGATATTTTGCCGGACCGAAGGTGTTCCACCGGGACGATGTACGCTTCCTGAACAGGAAGCACCTGGAGCGCACCCACAAGTTCTACGAAAAATACGGCGGCAAGACAATTATCATTGCCCGCTTCATCCCCATTGTGCGTACCTTCGCCCCTTTTGTTGCCGGCATCGGGAGAATGACCTACGCGCGGTTTATAAGCTATGATATTTTCGGGGGGACTGCCTGGGTGGCGGTCTGTGTTTTTTCAGGATATTTCTTCGGTAATATTCCCGTTGTGAGGCGGAATTTCTCACTTGTGATTTTGGCGATCATTATTGTCTCGGTCACGCCGGGAGTGGTCGAATTCATACGCCACCGCCGCGGACCCACAAAAAGTCTGTAACTTCCGGAATAACCCTGCCACTCGTTGCGATTATACCTGCCACCTTGGGGTGCAGCAGGGGTGAGGAGAGATATTATTGTCCCACACCCCTACCGCAGCCGCTAAATGGGGTGGTTACTTTGGCATCCCGGAAAGAAGATCAACAAGCTTCTGCGCCGCTGCGCCCAGCTTGTGTGTATAAGCCATCATTTCGTTGTTCATCTTGATACCTTTTTCGTGCATTTCCATCATAGCTTTGCCTTTCATGACTTCACTCAAAAGCTTATCCGCATCGGATATCATCATTTTCCCGTGCTCCACCGAACCCTTATCTACGCCCTTTGCCATGTGCATCTGTCCAAGCATTACCAAATTGGCGCCCTCAACAGCCATATTCACGGCATGGTTGATCAGTATATGCATATGGTGCATCGTCATCATATCATCGGCCATTTCGCCTTTCATGCCCATGCTATCGACAATATTCACATAGTCCATCATGGCGTTGCCCAGTTCGTGGGTGTACTTCATGAGCGGGTCATTACCATGACCTGCCTTGTGCATGCTTTTCATCATAGACCCGCTCATTTCATGTTCTATCAGCTTCTTGCCTTCGGCCATCATGTGGCGGCCGTGCTCCATGGTCATCGGGTCAAGCGACGGCGCCATTTTCATCTCGCCAAGCATAACCAGACTTGACCCTTCAGTGACCATAGAAAGGCCGTGATCCATCATTATGTGCATATGGTGCATATCCATATCCATATTCATGCCCTTCATGTCGCTCATGTCTTTCATTTCTTCGGCGCCAACCTCATGCATTGCTATATAGCTGTTGCTTTGCATTTGTTTCACATCTGCGGCGCTCGCTGACCCGAAAATCACAAAAGACAGGGCAAAGACCAAAACAAAAACTCCACCAAAAAACTGCATTTTCTTCTTCATATTGCTGCCTCCTTTGGAAATGTTCGATGATAGATTGATATCTTAATTATAGCAACAGATTTCAGCATGTCAATACAACCCACTCCCGCCATTTTTGTTATCTTGACGCTGCATTTGTCGAAATGCTATAGTTGAGCCATTAAAGGGTTCCGGGTACGAAGTCCGGATTTCCGCCTCACCTGTAAACAGGAAAATAAAAGCCACGAAGGTCAGTAGCAGGCAGCAGCCTGCGCACAAAACCTTAGTGGCTTTTTTATTTCTTTGAAAGGAGAAAGCGTTTGAGAGTAAAGACTTTTGCATCAGGAATGCTCAGTGTCTTTATGATGCTTTTTGTGGCTTTTTTTACAGGTTCGGCCTATGCCGGAGGCATCCAGACCCTGGATGTTGTGGAGGTGACAGACATGACCGAAAACCTGGTCGGCACCACGGATTCTGCAAATGAGGGCACTATCCTCCAAGAACAAATTGAATCCCGTCCTGCATACCGTAATGGAGAATTACTGGAAGTAACTCCGGGTCTGATAGTCAGCCAGCACAGTGGAGAAGGCAAGGCCAATCAATATTTTCTGAGGGGCGTCAATCTCGATCATGGCACGGACCTGAGGATTACCGTTGACGGTATGGATATCAATGAACGCACTAATGCGCACGGCCAGGGATATTCCGATACGAATTTTATGATACCCGAACTGATCAACTATATACAGTACCGGAAGGGACCCTACTACGCAGGTTACGGTGATTTTTCATCCGTAGGTGCGATAGATATCAGTTATGCGGATACGCTTAAGCAGGGGATTGCAAGTACAACCGTGGGAACATACGGCTTCGAGCGCGAATTCCTTGCCGACTCAATAAAGCTGGGGGGCGGAAACCTGCTCGGCGCTTTTGAATATGAACACAACGACGGTCCGTGGAGCAATAAAGCAGACTTCCGGAAATGGAACGGGGTGTTGCGTTACAGCATGGGGGAAGGTAAAGACCACTTTAACGTCACCGCAATGGCATATACAAGCCAGGGAGACGCTACTAACCAGACTGCCGAACGCGCTGTGGATGACGGCCAGATATCGCGTTTCGGCACACTTGACCCTAGTGACTTCACCTGGACCCGCCGCTATAGTCTTTCCGCTGCCTGGGAGCACACCGAAGGGAGTTACGTTACCAAGGCCAATATCTATATTATCGACAAGCGGATGACTTTGTTTTCCGACTTTACCTATTTCCTGTTTGATCCCGTACATGGCGACCAATTTGAACAGTGGGACAGAAGGATATCGAGCGCACTTAATGCCAGCCATACATGGCTTGGCAAGTTGGGCGGATTCGATATGGAAAATACCATCGGCGTACAACTGCAAAACGACAATATTATTAACGGCCTGAACCACGCCGAAGACCGGCACGTCCTGCAGGTCTGGCTGGAGGACCACGTGATTGAAAGGTCAGAAGCGGCGTATTTTCAAAACACCATTCACTGGTTTGAGAAATTCCGCACCGAGGCCGGAATTCGCGGCGACTATATACAGATAAACGACAACTCCGGAGTTGGGAATTCGGGCAAGACCTCAGACAGCATGGCAAATCCCAAGTTAAGTATGATATTCGGACCGTGGTATAAAACAGAGTACTTTATCAATGTCGGAGAAGGGTTTCATAGCAACGACGCCCGCAGCACTATTCAGAATGGCGTGCCCATAGCGGACGCAGGCATCCCAGGAGCGCTTCCTAATTCACCGGTAAAGCCGCTAGTCCGCTCCAAAGGATACGAGGTCGGCGCGCGTACCACTTTCATACCGGGGCTTCAGACCGAGCTGTCATTATTTCAGTTGGATTTTGATTCAGAACTTGAGTGGGACGGAGACAGAGGTGAGACTTCGCCCGGCCCGCCAAGCAGGCGCAGGGGCGTTGAATTAGCCAATTATTATAAGCCTACACCCTGGCTTACAATAGACGCGGATATTGCATATACCCGGGCACGTACTACTGTTACAGACACAAGCAATCCTCCTTTCATAGGGAAGTATATACCTAACGCACCTGAGGGCGTCGCTTCCCTCGGTGCATCGGTACATGATGTGGGTCCGTATTTTGGTACCCTGCGGTTGCGCTACCTTGGCCGGTATCCGCTTGTTCAGGATGACAGCGTAACTGCAAAGCCTTCTGCCCTGCTGGAGGCGGAGGTGGGATATAAATTCAGCAAGAATTTGAAGGTGGTGCTGCAGGGCTTCAACCTGCTTAATGCCAAAGCAGACGATATTGCGTATTATTATGCGTCCAGGCTTTCGACTGAACCCTTGTCTACAGCCATACCTAACGGAGGATCAGGGACAAATGATATACACTTTCACGCGGCTGAGCCGATCAATGGCCGCCTGAGCCTCATTTATACCTTTTAGGAAGAGCATGACGGACAAATATATTAATGATGATGTGCTGCGTTACCTGCCTTGGGGATCATTTATGGCTCTGCTGATATGGGGAACAGTGATAGGACAGTTAACGTGGCAAACCAAACAACTAAAGACCATAAGTGTAGAATTGATTAATCTCCCATCTCCAGCCAGTCAAATCATTGTTCCGAAACCACCTGTACGCCACGTTATCAGGCAACAGTCCAGTCCGGAGCAACAATCATCAAAACAGTCTACCATCCAGACTCAGTCTCCCGCTATGTCATTACCGGCTGTGTCCATGCCTGAAACAAATCTGCCGGCCACAAATAAAGGAACTTCAGATTATATCCAAACTGGGCCGCCTATCCAGCCTCGATTCGAAAACAACGGAAAAGTCCCGACTGTAGATTCTAAAGGACCAGTAATACCTCCACAGTTCGGGGCTGCCTATTTAAACAACCCGAAACCTGAGTACCCAGCATTTGCGAGGCGAATGAGAATCGAAGGGATGGTGATGTTGAAAGTGCTTGTGAGCCGCCAGGGAATTGCACTGAAAGTTGAGATGGCCCATTCCTCGGGGTATGAAATCCTGGACAAGGCAGCTGCCGGGGCAGTAAAAAACTGGCGTTTTGTTCCTGCGAGGCAGGGGGATTCCCCGGTGGAAGAGTGGGTGCAGGTGCCGGTGGCATTCCATCTGCAAAGATGAGAGGCAAGTAATGAATTCTCCAATAGACAAAGGACATGGGGTGAACTACACTTTTTTAGGGATGTTGCAGAAAGGAGCCTTGAAGGTTAACTTTTTTTAATGAATAAGGAGGAACTACTATGCCCAGGAAAGAGATCATGAGCAGCACTGAAGAGGTCGAAACAATCGGTACGGCAGGAACAGCGGTAAAGGATGGTATTATCAACAGTCTCAGGGGTATCAATAATATCGAAGAGGAGATTGTCCATCTTGTCCGGGACACTGTATCGAACACTCTGCAGGCGAGCAGTGAAGTGGCAGCAGAAAGCTTTTCAATAACTAAGGACGTTGTCAAAGGAGCTATATCAGCCACTGAGGAAGTTGGCACAGGTCTGCTCCTGAGCACCAAAAGCATGGCAAAAGGCATTGTTATGGGAGTGGGCGATGTCGGAGGTGATGTTGTAGCTGTGGCCGGCCAAACGGCAAAGGGTGCTGTCCGGGGAGCAGCAGAGGTTGGAGCAGATGTTGCGGCTGTTGCTCGGAAGGCGGTTGACGGGGTTGTTGAGGCAACTAAAGAAATAGGCGGCAACGTGGAGGAAGCGGCGAAGGCTGCTGTGGAAGGAGCAATCGAAGCTGCCGGCAGTATCGGAAATACAGCGGTCAAATCAGTAAAAGACATTTTGATGGGAGTTGTGGGTGGCGTAAAAGAAGTCCTAAACCCCAAAAAGTCGTAAGACTTTTTGGGGCGCCTCTATACCGGATTATCCTGCTATTGTTCAGTTATCACGGTTTCTTCGTCATGGCGTACCTTATCCGCTGTGATATAATGAATACCGGCACTTTTAAACATACCTGGCATGCAAGGACAATAGTTTAGGGAATGAGCGCAAGAGGCAGAATAGCAAGAGCGGCCGGTGTGATGTCGGCTGCTACACTTATCAGCCGTATCCTCGGCTATGCAAAGGACATGATCGTTGCCGGGTTTTTCGGAGCTACCGGCCTGGCAGATGCGTTTTTTGTAGCTTTCAGGATACCGAACCTGCTCAGGGAACTTTTTGCTGAAGGGTCTACCTCATCGGCGTTCATACCGGTCCTTACAGAATACCAGACAAGACAAGGCGAGGCAGAGGCCAACAGGCTGGTACAGTCTGTGTTCCTGTTCATCGTGACTTTTGTCGGGTTGATTACTGTTGCAGGCATTATCTTTGCTCCGGAGATTGTAGCTGCCATAGCCCCGGGTTTTTTAAGGGAGCCGGATAAATTCTCTACAGCTGTGATGCTTACGCGCATCATGTTTCCCTTTCTACTCTTTATCAGTCTTGCCTCTCTGACGATGGGGGCGTTGAACACACGTGGTGTTTTTTTCATTCCCGCACTCGCCCCTGCAATTTATAACCTCGTTATTATCATAGCTGTCCTCACACTGGCCTCGCGCTTGACCAATCCGATTATCGCTGTCGCAATAGGCGTGGCTGCGGGAGGGGTGGTACAATTTCTCTTTCAGGTTCCGCCTTTTTTAAGGCAGGGATATACACTGATAGGGCGGCACGAAGACATGGGGACACGGGGCAGTGGCGAGGAATCAACAGGGCCGCGACGTACTTTCTGGCACCCAGGGCTGAAAAGAATAGGTTTGCTTATCATTCCTTCTACTGTTGGACTTGCGGTGTCTCAGATCAATATTTTCATCAGCACCATCCTCGCCTCCTATTTGCCGGTGGGCAGTATTACCTATCTTTATTATTCAATGCGCCTTATTCAGTTCCCGATAGGTGTTTTCGGCGTTGCCATGGGCATGGCAGTGCTCCCCGCGCTCTCGGAGCATTCGGTGAGAGGGGAAATGGATAAGTTGAAAGATGACTTCTCTTTTGCACTCCGTCTGCTTTTTTTTATAACCATACCTGCAATGGCAGGGCTCATTGCATTGAGGGTCCCTATTGTGGCAACACTTTTTCAAAGAGGAAAGTTTGGGTACGCTGCGATGGTCGGCACCTCAGGGGCCTTGATGTTCTATTCTCTCGGCATTTGGGCTGTTGTTGGTGTCAGGGTCATTGCTGCGACGTTTTATTCAATGCAGGACACCCGGACGCCGGTGAAAATAGCTGCAGTGGCAATGCTGACAAATATCATGTTGAGTCTAGCACTTATGGGACCTATGCGGCACAATGGCCTTGCCTTTGCGAATGCCATGGCCTCTAGCGTGAACTTCCTGCTGCTTTTCTATTTCCTTAGAAAGAAGATCGGGAGCCTGGGGACAAGGAGAATCGCCCTTTCTTTTATAAAAACGTTTTCAGCATCCGCTGTGATGGGATTAGCTGGATGGTTTTTGGCGGGCCGATACACACTATGGACTTTAAGCGGACATGGTCTGAGCAAGGCAGCATACCTAAGCACAATTATGGTTTTTTGCGCCGGAGTATATGGTGCAACAGCGTATTTGATAAAAAGTGAAGAATTGGGGTATATAATAACGAAAGTAAAAAACAGGAGGAGATAAGGATAGATTATGATTATTAAGAGTATTGCTGTAGGGCCGCTTCAGGCCAATTGTATTATTGTTGCAGACGATGCGTCCAAAAAGGCCATTGTCGTCGACCCCGGAGACGAGCCTGACAGAATAGTCGGGATTGTCAACGAAATGGGACTCACCGTTGAAGTTATTGTCTGCACGCACGGCCATTTTGATCATATTGCTGTAGTAGGCGATATTAAAAACCAGACAGGGGCGCGGGTGGCCATACACCGCGACGAGCTTGCATTGTATAATGGCGCAAAGGACATGGCTGCATTCTGGGGCCATTCAATGGATGTCCCTCCTGCCCCGGATATTCTATTGTCTGAAGGCGATACGCTTAAAATAGGAGACTTGAACTTTTCAGTACTCCATACCCCCGGACACAGTCCCGGTGGGATTTGCCTTTATGCAGACAATACGGTCATTACCGGTGACACGCTTTTTATGGGGTCTGTGGGAAGGACTGACTTTTTCGGCGGCGATATAAAGAAGCTGAAGCAATCGTTCCAGAGGCTGATGGCGCTGCCGGAAGACACAAATGTTTTGCCTGGACACGGACCAGCCACAACTATTGGCCGTGAGAAAAAGGAGAACATGTTTGCAGAGGAGTTTTTGCTGTAGCTCTTACGTGATATACTTATATGGAGCATTAGCGATAATCAATCTAAGCTTTGGAGGAAAATAGAATGAGTATTCTGCCAGAGGGTGAGCAACTGAGAAAGGCTGTTAAGTGGATATCTGATGAGCGTCGCGATCATCCTGAAGCCGGCCTGTTCAAGTTGATTCAAGACGCCTGTTTGAAGTTTGATTTGCCTCCAAAAGACGCTGAGTTTCTGATGCATTCCCTTACTGAACCAAGTTCAGAGAAATCAGAGTAGTTTCGGGCAGGGAAAGGTATTGCCTTTCCCTGCCCGGTCTATGTCCCGAAGAATGCGCAGGATTAGTGCTGCTGCTGTTTCATTTCTCCTTTCATTTCTCCTTTCATCTGTCCTTTCATCTGTCCCTTCTCATGCATATGGCCCATCCCATGCTTATGGCACCCGCATTCGCCGCCACTCATGCCGTGTCTCATCATTTCACGTTTCATCATCATATGTCTCATCATCGAACTGAATTTCTCTTTCTGTTCCGCATTCAGGTTGGACTTTATCTCCACCATCGACTTGATAAGCGTCATTTTCATTTCTGTCTTTAAGCCCTCTATCTTTTTTACTGCTGACTCAGCCGCTGTCATGTCGACAGGGTCCTTGGAGAGAATTTCCATCAGTTCGATCTTTGCTATCTTGATATCGGCCTTCTTTTTGATAACTTCCTTCATTGTCGCTAAATGAATCTCCCGAACAGCTTCCATCTGTTTTTTATCAAGTCCGAGTTTCTTGAACATTCCGATAAATGGATGTTCGCCGCCGCAGCCGCAACCGCCTTCATGTTTGTACATGCCATCATGAGGAGCGCCGCTCTTTTCTTTCTCTGCTGCACCAGAACTAATTGCAAGCCCCATTACAAAAAGAAGCGTGAATATAACCAGAATCGCTTTTCTCATACCTATCCTCCTTAATCTATATACTGTCAACCGACAGTTTGATCTTTATATAATTAGTCGATAAAAAAGATCAGAAGGTTACAAAATAGAGAAATACCTATACTAAACAGCCGCTTAATATTACAACTATATCGGGTCAACGTAAATTCAGACAGTACAGGGTTGTTTTTCTGCAGTCGAGCGCCTGGGTTATCTGCAGTGGGCGAGTAACGCCGAGCCCACATATTCAACTGGAACATGGATGATTTTCCGTACAGACAGCAGGACTGGCACATAGGGCTAATCGCTCGCAAAGAAAAATTACCCTGTACTGTCTGAATTTCAAACTACAGATTCCCCCGCATCCTCTCCGCATCGAGCACACGCTTTATAGCCAGATGATATGCGGCTTTTCTCATCCTGCAGCGAGCCTCGCTGCAAGCGGAAGATACATCATTAAAAGAGCTTACCATGATATTTTTCAGCTTCTGTACGACTTTCTCTTCTGTCCAATAACTGCCGTTGAGGTTCTGGCTCCATTCAAAATAGCTGACTACCACGCCGCCGGCATTTGCGAGCACATCAGGCAGGACCGTGATTTTTTTGTCAAAGAATATCTCGTCGGCTTCTGTGGTCGTAGGCGCGTTGGCAAGTTCCAGGACGATCCTGGCCTTGACCTCATTTGCGTTGCCTTTGTGAAGCTGATCGGAGAGGGCTGCGGGTACAAGGATATCGCAATCGCAAGTCAGTAATTCCTCGTTGGTGAAGTTTTTAGCGCCTTTATAATCGAGCAGAGTTCCATTTGCCCTATGATGGCGTATTACCTCGTGAATATCCAGACCGTCCGGGTTCATGATGCCCCCTTCGAGCGCACTAACCGCCACTACTTTATAGCCCCCTTCAAAAAAAAGGCGGGCGGCATTTCCCCCAACGTTGCCAAAACCCTGAATCGCGACTTTTGCCCTGTTTTTATCCATGCCGGCTCTTCTCATCGCCTCTTCAAGAACATATATTCCGCCCAGGGCCGTGGAGTAATGCCTGGCCTTCGTGCCTGCCAGTTCAACCGGTTTGCCCGTGACTACAGCCGGCACGTGAGCTCCGTGTATTCTTTCGAACTCATCCAGGATCCAGACCATTATTTTTTCATCAGTAAAGACGTCAGGAGCCGGGATATCTTTGAAAGGGCCGATAAAGTTCTCTATTGCGCGAACGTATCCTCTTGTCAACAGCTCCAATTCATTTCTGCTCAGATCTCTTGGATTGACAACAACACCGCCCTTTGACCCGCCGAAAGGAATATTTACCACCGCGCATTTGAGCACCATCAGAAAAGCCAGGTCCTTTACATGATCGATAGTCAGGTCGGGATGAAACCTGAGACCTCCCTTAGCCGGCCCTCTTGCGTCGTTATACTGCACACGGTGCCCAATAAACATCCTGGTTTTTCCGGAGTCCATTCTTACCGGGAAATGCACTGTAAATGAGCGCCGGGGCATTGCCAGTAATTCCAACTCTTCCGGCGCCAGTTCCATGTCAGTATAAATTTCACTGATCTCCTTCAGGAATAATTTGCAGACATTCCGGTCATCGACATGTATTCTTTCGTAAAAATTCAGCGTCACTGCTTCACCTCCGGTATTATCTAATGACATTGTACATCAAAATAAGCCGGAATTGTACATGCCTTGGCTTGCAGCACATTGATTCCTCAGGGGTTTAAAGCCGGTGCGATATGCTATAATTAAGGGTCGTGTTTGGCAGCTAATTGCGCCCATCCTACAGTCTAATGCATTGGGGAGAACCATTGTTAGAGTTATTTAAGCAGATCAGGTGGCAGGATGTTGTTGATATTGTTGTTGTTGCGGTAGTCCTGTACAGGGTTCTTCTCATTGTCAGGGGCACCAAGGCGGCGCAGATGATGATCGGTCTTGGTGTGCTGGTTGTCGCATCTTTTTTCGCTAAGTATTTTCAATTATATACGATGGACTGGATCATCCAGAGTTTCTGGTCTCAGGTGGTTATCGTGTTGATAGTGCTTTTCCAGCCTGAAATCAGAAGGACACTGGCCCAGATGGGGCAGTCATCATTTTTCCAGAATTTGACTGTTGCCGAGGAGTTGAAATCGCTTGAAGAGATAGTCAGGGCTTCCATAGCCCTCTCGCACAGGAACATTGGGGCTTTGATTGTCATTGAAAGAGAGGTTAGTCTCAAGGACTATGTTGAAATTGCCACGCCCCTTGATGCCAAGGTTTCCAAGGAACTGCTGCTGAGCATATTCCATCCTACCTCGCCGATTCACGATGGCGCGATCGTTATAAGGGGTAACAGGGTTGTTGCCGCGGGATGTTTCCTGCCGATAACGCTCGGCTCCGATATAAGCAAATCGCTTGGCACCCGTCACCGCGCCGCTATCGGTATTACCGAAGATACGGATGCAGTGGCCATTATTGTTTCTGAGGAGACAGGAACGATTTCAGTGGCAATGCACGGGAGCTTTGAAACTCATGTCAACATGGGATCACTGCGTGATATACTTACCGATCTGTTTGCCGAATCTAAAAAGGGAAAAGTCGCGGCTGCAAAAACTTTTCAAACGACTGATACAGGAAAAACATGAAACTACCGCGGGACACAAATGAAGAAGATACTTTTAAGTAATCCCGGTCTCAAGATTCTTTCTGTAGTACTGGCGATATCAATGTGGATATTTGTCACCTACAGGGGTCAGTCCGAAATTGCTATTGATGTGCCCATCGGGTTCAAGAATATGCCTAAAGGACTGGAACTTTTGCGCGAAAGCGCAAAGGTGGTGGCTTTGAATTTGCGCGGCCAGGAGAGGCTGCTGAAGAGCCTGAAGCCTATGGATATCAATGTTGTTATCGACCTCTCCAATGCAAAGAGGGGAGAGTCAACATATTATCTGGACAAGAACGCTGTCATAGTGCCGGGGACAGTGGATATCCTGAGAGTAGAGCCGACATATGTAAGAGTAATGCTCGATGAATCGATGGTAAAAACGCTTCCGGTGAAAGCATCTATTATAGGCGCCCCGGAAAAGGGATTCAGGATCGCTTCTGTTGATGTAAAGCCTTCTGCAGTGACGGTTGAGGGCGCCAGGACAGAGGTTGATAAAATAGCTGTGCTAAGGACGGAGGCGGTCGATGTTACGGGGTTTGATTCTGATATCAGAGAGACTGTCCGGCTTAATATAAACGGCAGGAACATAAGGACACGAACACCTGAAGTGACCGTGAGCATCGCTATAAAGAGGTAATGCAATGAAATTGTTCGGTACGGACGGGATCAGGGGAAGGGTGAACAAATATCCCATGACCCCTGAAAATGTTTTGCGTGTCGGTATGGCCATCGCTTCGGTTTTGAAGACCGATCACGGGCGGCGTATGGTATTGATAGGCAAGGATACCCGGCTTTCCGGCTATATGATCGAAAGCGCGCTTACCTCAGGCCTCTGCTCTAAAGGGATGGATGTTACTCTTGTGGGACCGATCCCTACCCCCGGAGTGGCATATCTTACGCGAGCGCTGCGGCTTGATGCCGGCATTGTAATTTCGGCCTCACATAATCCGTTTGAGGATAACGGTATAAAGATTTTTTCTTCCGAGGGCTTTAAGCTTTCCGATGAACTCGAACAGAGAATGGAGTCGTTGATCGACGATGACCATTTTCCTGCGCGGCGTGCATCAGGAGAAAAGATAGGTAAGGCATACCGTCTGGATGACGCCACCGGGCGTTACATAGAGTATATAAAGTCAACCATTCCGAGGGGGGCTGACCTGGAGGGCCTTAAAGTGGTGGTCGATGCGGCCAACGGTGCTGCATATAAGATCACGCCGTTGCTGCTGGCCGAACTCGGCGCCCAGGTTATCGCAATAAACGATAAGCCGAACGGAACAAATATCAATGATAACTGCGGATCGCTGCACCTGGAGAGCGTTGCCGCTGCAGTAAAGGAGGCCGGCGCCCATGCCGGAATTGCCCATGATGGCGATGCGGACAGGACACTCCTTGTCGATGAGCGCGGTTGTGTGGTCGATGGCGACATGATATTGGGGATATGGGCATGCGAGCTTAAAAAAGAGGGAAGACTTCAGGGGAACGGCGTTGTTGCGACGGTCATGAGTAATCTAGGTCTCGAACAGTTTTTGGCTGGACAGGACATAGGGTTTCTGAGGACAAAGGTAGGTGACCGCTATGTAGTTGATGAAATGATCAAAGGCGGCTACAATTTGGGCGGCGAGCAATCCGGGCATATCGTTTCTTTTGATTACAACACTACTGGGGATGGGCCCATAACCGCTCTGCAGGTACTGTATTTGATGAGGAAAAAGAAGAAGCTCCTTTCGGAGCTTGCTGCCGGGATTGAACTGTATCCGCAGGTGCTTCTGAACATTCTGGTTGCTGAGAGGAAGGATATTAGAAAAGTCCCGGAGATAACGAGGGCCATCGAGGATGCAACGGTAAAACTCGGCAGAAAAGGCAGAATGCTTGTCAGACCGTCCGGCACCGAGCTCAAAATACGAGTCATGGCAGAGGCAGAGGACCCGGACCTGGCAAGAAGCGTGGCTGAGCAGGTGGCAGGGGTAATACAGGAGAAGCTGGGTGCTTGAGACACAAGACACCGCGGGGCTGATCGCCATACCGCCATTTTTCCTTCACCCGAATCGTCTGGAATAAAAGTTAGATTATTGCCGGACTCATTCATCTGGTTTGTACCGCATCAGGACCGTGATGCGTTGAAATAAATTCTCACAGGAACAAACGCTCGCCGTGATCATTATCGCCCCGCGAGTTACGAACGGTAATTCCCCTTACCATGAGAATATTATGCTGAAATCATACATTTTCCACACAGGCAATGCAAATACTGGTCACTGCATATTAAAATATCAAGAGTGTTGATCGGCATTAGTCAGACTCTCTTTCCAGTTCACAGAACCATTCCAGAGTCTTTGCATCATTGTAAATCTTATAAGTCCGTTTATTACCTCCTCTAACTGTAAAAAATCTCTTCCTCGTCTTATCAGACATGCTTTCTTCGATCCACATATCCAGGATTTCGGCAACAGTGATTTTCTCTTCATTAATGAAGAAAACTCGCGGAGTTTCAGCTTCACGATAACCTGAATAAGCTATAACTCTGATATTCTCATAAGCCATTGAAGTTTTCCCGGCAGCTCAGGGCAATGTCACACGTGCTGTTTAAAATTTTAACAGACCCGCTAGTAAAGAGTACAGCTATTGAAAATTGGTTTAGCGCTTTTTCTCACAGAAACCCGCAGTGCCAAGCGTTTTGATCATCCTGGCAGTTATAAGTGGAAATCTTTGCGACAAGAGAAAAACTTCATTTGCGAAATGTGTAGACGCTACCCTCTCTTACCGATGACGCAGTTTATATAAAGTGATATAGTTAAAACATGAACAGGCGGGAGTTTATAGCAGCAATGGCAGGGGGTGTAATACTGACAATGGCAAGAGATAAGGGCGGGGAATCAGCCTCAGATAGAGAATTAAAGCCCACGAACGTAAAACAAACAGCGGTTGGTCTTGCAATATTGAAGGAACTTGGAAGCAATGAGTCAATTATGGGAAAGAAGATTTTTGAACAGGAGCAGATAGCGCGGGCTGTCGAGCTTGGCATCGGAGTAAAACGGCCGGAGGGTATAGAAATATTAACCGATGACAAAAACAGCAAAATATATGCTGAACGGGTGAAGGATATACTTTTAAAAGGTTGACTGATCTTCATAGGAATGCCGAGTGGAGTGCCGCCCGGAGTGAAGCGGTGTCATTTCCATTCCCATGATTACTGGTCATTAGGCGTAATTTGGAGGAAAATAATGGATAATCAAGATCGTTATAAGCGTGGTTGGGAAAAGCTTAAAGAGGTTGATGGACAGGCAGGTGAGCGCGTTATAAGAAGCTTGGAAGATATAGCACCTGATTTTGCACGCTACCTGATTGAGTTCCCATTTGGAGATATTTACTCTCGTCCTGCCCTTGATCTCAAGTCTCGTGAAATTGCCGTTGTTGCGGCGCTTACAGCACTTGGTAATGCAGTACCACAGCTGAAGGTTCACATTAATGGAGCACTAAATGTTGGCTGCACTCGGCAAGAAGTTGTCGAAGTGATTATGCAAATGGCAGTTTATGCTGGCTTTCCTGCGGCGCTTAACGGACTGTTTGCAGCGAAAGAAGTTTTCAAAGAACGTGACAAATCGGAAAAAAATTAATTTACCTGACAGTAGCAGAATCTGTATTCCTGAGGAGGAGATACAATGGACTACGTAAATCTCGGTAACACCGGCCTTAAAGTTTCCCGCATATGTTTAGGCTGCATGACCTACGGGGCGCCTGCCACGGGCGAACTCACACCAGGCAGTCATGCCTGGGCTCTTAACGAAGAGGAAAGTCAGCCTTTTCTGCGGCAAGCCCTCGACCTCGGGATCAATTTTTTTGACACAGCTAATGTTTATTCGCGGGGCGAAAGCGAAAAAGTTCTAGGGCGATTCCTGAAAGCAAACACCCGACGCGAAGACGTCGTCATAGCCACGAAGGTCCAGGGTATAATGCGCGACGAGCCAAATGGCCGGGGCCTCTCTCGGAAGGCCATCTTTTTCGAACTCGAACAAAGTCTCTGTCGTCTGCAGACCGACTACGTGGATCTCTACCAAATTCATCGCTGGGATTACGAAACACCGATCGAGGAAACTCTCGATGCGTTGAACGACGTGATAAAATCCGGCAAGGTCCGCTATATAGGAGCCTCTTCCATGTATGCCTGGCAATTCACCAAGGCGCTCTATTTATCTCAGTTGCACGGCTGGACCCGTTTTGTTTCCATGCAGAATCACTACAACCTGCTTTATCGCGAAGAAGAACGCGAGATGATTCCCCTTTGCCAATCCGAGGGCATAGGCGTCATTCCATGGAGTCCTCTCGCACGCGGCCGTCTGAGCCGCCCTTGGCAAGTAAGTACCAGGCGCTATGAAACTGACCAGTTTGGGAAAGAGCTATACTCCCATACCGAGGAAATTGATCGCAAAGTAGTCAACAGTTTGGGACGCATCGCAGAACAGCGTGGAGTGCCCCACGCTCAGGTAGCGCTTGCATGGCTGCTCAGCAGACCGGCGGTTACGTCACCAATCGTCGGCGCTACGAAGCCCCAGCATCTATCGGACGCCGCTGCCTCTCTATCCCTACATCTTACGCCGGAAGAGATTGCTTCTCTCGAGGAGCCCTACAGTCCGCATCCTGTCCTGGGCTTCAAATAGTTTGCGGCCGGGCAGTGGTAGCATTTAGACTTGGAAGAGGCATTGAGGCGGAGCAGGAAAATAACCTCTGATATAAAAAAGGGAGATATGACAATGAAGGTTATGGCATTCAATGGAAGTCCCAGGAAAAAGTGGAACACAGCGACACTGCTTGAGAAGGCTCTTGAAGGGGCTGCCTCGAAGGGAGCCGAGACAGAACTCATTCATCTGTATGATCTGAACTTCAAGGGGTGCATAAGCTGCTTTGCATGTAAAACTATAGGTGGTAAAAGCTATGGCAGGTGTGCCGTCGAGGATGACCTGACACTAATATTCAGCAAGATTGAAAAAGCAGATGCCGTCATCCTGGGTTCCCCTATCTACTTTGGTACTGTCTCTGGGGAGATGAAATCATTCATGGAACGTTTATTGTTTCCGTATTCGACATATACTGATCCTCCACAGTCGCTAAATGATTTTCTGTCGACAGAATAAATGTCTATAATTTATAACCTATATTTCTCAGGAACTCTTTCCTCTGTTTTTTGTCTTCAGAGGTTTCAACCCCCTTTGGAGGAAAACCGTCCACAACCCCGATGACGCCGCCACCCTGTTGGGTGACGGCGACCAATACCTCTAAAGGATTGGCTGTTGCGCAATATATCCTGCATACCTCGTGGCAGTTCTTTATCTGGTTGAGCACATTGACCGGATAGGCTTCCTTCAGCAGAATACAGAAGACGTGACCTGCACCTATATCCTGAAGAATCTTGACGCAGCCCTGAATGAGGCCGTTGTCATTGCCCTCGGTCCTGATAAGGCAGGGACCTGATGCCTCTGTGAAGGCTACACCGAATTTCGCCTGTGGCACGGCAGTCGTAATTATCTCGTATAGGTCCTCTGCGGTTTTGATAAAATGAGTCTGGCCCAATATGATGTTGCACCCCTCCGGTATATCAACTCTTATCCCCTTGAATTCCATAAAACCTCCTTTTCTAACGCCTAACCTTTCAACTTTTGAGCAAAATATAGCATATTTACCCTAAATAATAAATAATTAGGGCATATGTTTAGCGGTTCCGCATCCGATAATAAATCTCATCATTTTTTGGCCGCCGAGCATGAATTAAGTATTGTGTCCCCGGAATCAGGCCGAAGCCGCTGGATGCCATTACACATGGATGGTTATAGGGAAGTAGCAACAGAATCCCCCAATTCAGCAAGGAACTAGAGTCCCGCTGGAATCTTCGTCCACATCATTTTCTTTCGATTTAACCTACGCCCATCCACTATAAAGGTTCCATCGCCAATTGCGTGAACAGTTCTCTTCTCTTTTCGTGAACTGTCAAAGTACGCAGCGACACCTTCGAGGACAACGATATTGTGCTTTTGGACGATATCGATAACTTTACATTCGATATTCGCCAGGCATTCCTTAATCAAGGGCGACCTAACATACTTTCCCTTCACAGGAGTTAGCCCAAACTTTTCAAATTTGTCCGTGTCTGCGCCGGAACATGTTCCTACGCCAACGACCTTATCAAGCAGGTCAACAGTGGGAACTGAAATTACACATTCCTTCGATTTCCGAAGTGCGACATACGAGTAGTTCCAGGGCCCAGTGGTTATGGCAAACACCGGCGTAAAGTCTATCACCATGGTCCACGAGATCGTCATTATATTGTCTTTCTTTCCGTCACTTGTCGTAACAAGAACAACTGGACCAGATTCTATTAGCGTGAACGCTTTACTGAGCTGCATTTTTTTCATGTGCGCACATGCTCCTGTTGATCTGCGGTCTTGATCGTTCTCAGATATTAGATATCCTCAAATTTTCGTTGTCTACAAAATACCAGATTTCGAGACAGTAAAATCATCTGATCTAAGTCCTTTAAATATCTACTATTGGAATCTCAAAATGCAAGCGGGTTTTTGAGAATGTCGGTGCGACCTGCTCACAGAAGTCCTCGGTCAGATAGATTCTGATTATGGTGGCAGTTTCTAAGGGAAATAGTTGTAGAAGCGTCTGTTGATATCTGTTTATCGGAATTAAACAATTCCTGCAAATGTGGTAAAATGGTCAGGAATAGAACGGGAAATAAGATAATGATAATTGACAACAAACAAATCAATTACATCCATCCGAGGCTTAACAATTATCCTACTTTCGAAAAGCTGCTTAAATCAAAACTCGATTACGGCGATTATGCTTTTTTAACTGATGATACATTCTCCCTAAAAGACCTTGCTGCTGTAAAAAGTGCTTTTATCATTTCGGAACCAGGTTATGGTAAAACTAGGCTACTGAAGGAAATAGTTTTACGATCTCAAGATCAAGGCAAGCAAGGGATATTTATTGATCTGAAGAAAGTTGATAGAGATATAGAAAATTACATTATTCAGAAGACTGATAGCGCTGATGAGATAAATGGCAGGCTTTCGGTATCAAAACTTAGAGCTACTTCATTGCTCAAAACAAAAGGCTTTACTTTACGAAACGCTGAGATAACGATTGTCTGTCTAGACGCTCTAGATGAGATAAAACTTGAAGATATTTCGACGTTTGCTGACCGAATAAAGGAATTTTCATCTAAATATAAACATATTCATTTATATGTGTCGTGCAGATTCCATCACTTCAAAAGAGAGCGGGAGACCTTCAATGACACAAATTTATGTTTTATCGAAATCGGGCATTTTACAAACGACCAAATACAGGAGTATCTGGAGAATTCAGGATTAACCAGAAACGATATTAAAAGAGTAATGGGGTTTTTTGATAACAAAACGTCACCCTTAATCCAGGTGCCCCGCTATCTTGAGATGGTAATAGATATAATTCGTGAAAAGGGTATTGAGTATACACGTAACTTGACTAAGACGGAGATATTTGAGCTTTTTATTTATAAGAAACTTGAGATCGAAGAAAAGAGAATTAACACTCAAAAGAAAGAAATCATTAAGCGGGTTTTGGAAAAGCTCGCTCTTTTGATGGAAATTTATCAGACTAATCTTCTAACGAAAGAAGAATTAATAACCTTCTTCGATGATGTAAAATCTAATCTTAATATCAGTTTTCTACAACAGGTACCAATAGAGATTTTTTACAGCAGAAGTCTATTGAAAGATAACATAGACACTATCGAATTTGAAAATACGGAACTTCAGGAATATCTGGCTGCTAAAGAAATATTGAGATTAGGGCGAACAGAACAAGTCATATTTGATATTGCAGTTGATCAGGAACTCAAAGAGATATTGCCGTCATGGTTTAATACACTAGGTTTCGTAATTGATCTTGATATCTCGCTCTTGAAACCGATTCTTCATTTCGGGGCATCGGGAGATTCCATTGTGCAAGCCGAAGAATATCATCGTTTGTTGACGTCTGTTGATACCAATAGGCTGTCGGTCGAGGAAAGAACAGACATTTTTAGAAATATCTTCAATTACTACACTCATATTCAGCATTGGATTAGATCTGACATAGCTAGGAATTTATCCCACTATTTTCATTCCTCTCAGCATTCTCTTCTTAAGCATAGTGTCGAATTAAAAGACTCGACATACATAACAAAAAGAAACGTGGCTGCTATTTTGGAATTCCTGCTTGACCTAAATGTCTTTAAGAAGTCAGAAAGAGCCTATTGGGAAAGTAAGATAATGGAATTTATCAAAGAAAGAAATAGCATTCTTCAAAGAGCGGCGCTATCGGCATTGAGTAAGTACAAAGACAACAATCTGATCAAACAAATAACAGAGGATTTAAATATAGATGATAGCGCAGTAATACAAACTTTAATATTTGCATGCCTTCACGTTGCACCTAATGACAAATTCTCTATTGATTGCTTTATAAGATGGACAAAGGATGATAGAGAATATATTCATGCCCGATATGGTTTATGGGAAGTGAAAGAGACAAAAGCGGTCAAATATTTACTGAAATGTTTCATTAATGATCCTGACTTTTTGAAACAATACATGGACCATGAAACCATTTTCAGCCATAGAGAAAACGATAAATTAGTTCAAAACATAAGAAATGCTTGGGATAGAGAAATTCAAACCAAATTGCAGCAAATCGTCGTATCAGCATTTTCCGATGATCTGTGGTATATAACTGACAAATCAGAATTCATTAAACGTATTGTAATTTTGTTAAAAGAAAAAGACAGCGATTACCTCTTTAAATTCTTGGCTAAGTTAAAAAAATCAGAGAAGCTTAGAGAACATCTCTTTAGTATGCGCTCTCTCCTTACACTTCTATTGGAAAAGCCGGATGTCGCGAAATTTGTTTATCAGTTGAGAGAAATGGGGGAGGAAGTATCTGCTCTTCTTACGCTTTTATCTGTCTCTACTTATAAAAAAGAAGTATACGAAGAAGGGCGAAACTATTTTAAAAAGGAATATGCTGAAACTGAGGAGCGATGGAAAAGCGAAGCTAAAAAGGTCAATAAAATAAATAACATTTATCGTGACTTCTTATTTAAATTAGAACCGCAAAAAGGCAAGTTCGATCTTGGTGTTTTCCATTTTTATATTAAAAACGAAGAAAAACTAATGTCGATCATAACAGAACGCGATCAAAAGCGTTTGGAGAAATTAGTAATTGAGTCAATTTTTGACAAATTTGATCCTGGCGAGCAAAAGCTTACTATTACCAGCAATGACAGCGGGCATACGAGTTACACGACACACAGCTATATAAATATTTTCGGTGATTGTCTGAGGGTTGCCGAGTTATTAAAAATGAATATTTCCAAATACAGGCAACGCATTATTAACTATATCCCATTTGCTTATCATGAGCAGCGACAAGCTATCTTTTCATTGGTTCCAAACCTAACAGACCGCGAAATAAAAACCTTATTGAACTTCTACAGCGGGAAAAGAGAAGATGATCTCCAAAGATTTATGCCGGAAAGTCTTACCAGTACGAGTGAAAAATACGGAATTGCCGGGGCAGTTCCTATTTTAAAAAGATTTGTAGATGATCCGGAACTATTATTCCAGTACCGCGAATCGGCACTGGAGGCTATTGCTGCTATTCAGCCTGATGAGAAATATTTTAAATATATTTTCAAGAAGTATAAAAACAATAAAGATTTCGTTCGGATTGCAGAAGATGCAAACAAATGCCTGATAGAGAAATTCCTGAATGATGGAGCTATAAAATGGAGATTCAAAGAAATTATGAAACGGGCCTTCTCTTTTATTGAGCCTGAAGGTGTACATAGTGTCAGTCCCCAAGAAAGTGAACTCAGGGACAAGAGTTTTGCCTCTCCGATAAGCGGGCTGAAGAATCCAAAATATAAAGATATCTTTCTGTCTTTATTACAAAAGTCTTTTGAAATATTCCAAAAAGGAAAAGGCGATCAAGCATATGCGCAATATCTATGGGAGATTGTGATTGCCTATTTTTACAATCTGCGAGAGACGAAATCATACTCTCATCTAAAAAAGCTTGAAAGCTATGTGGAGAAAAATTCTTCAAAGGAAGGGATGAATTGGTTCAAGTACAAACTGCATAATTTAAGACAGGAATATTTGCGCTACATCGGCAAACCTCAGAATATTGCTGAGTGCATTAAAATGTATAACAAATTAAAAGAAACCCAGTATCTGAATATTGCTACAGCTAGAGATTTATTGGAAGTAGTGAAAAAAGCTATCGACGAAGATCTTAGAAACTGGGTAGAGTCCGAAGGTGCGTATAAATTTATTCGGGAAACCAGCGGGAAACAAGAAGACCTGATTCAAAAAACAATCAAAACACAATTTGAAAATGTATTAATTAAACGAGGATTAAGAGCTAACGAGGTCAGTATTAAGCGTGAAGAGCAGCTCTTGGATGATAAACGAACGGATTTCTTAATATCGTACGGATTTATTGGTCCAATCTTAATTGAAACGAAGCGAGTTGATAAAGTGGAAGTCTTTCAAGATAAGAATAGACGCAAGTATAAGGGTAAATTATTGCAATACATGAGTGGGACGAAATCGGGCTGGGGAATATTCCTGATATTCCAGATTAATGATAAATACTCTTTGAAAGAATATCTGCCAAAGGTAACAGAACTTTACAAGGACTGCCATAATATTGAAATTATGGGCTTGAATTGTATAGTGGGTTCGGTAAATTTATGAGGGTAAAGGAGTATCGATTATTGTATGCGTGAATCATTAATTGAAAGGACTTTGAGAGAGATTACAAGTAATCATAGTCTGAACCTAGATAAAGATAGCGATTAACACCTCTATTAACACCTATACAATAATTGGGCCTTACGCATCAGAAAAATTTGAAAATGTTGAGTTGGGTCCAAATTATTTTCAGGTAAGAGTTCTGCCAGAGTAATCACACTTAAATCAAGGGAGCACTTTTCGTTATGTTCGCATTTTGTGTTAACAAGAACTAAAAGGCCGTCTTATGGCGTCTGGGTGCCGAGTATAGGAAGGACCGCAAATGACCAAGGCCGTGGGCAAAACGCAAGGTTATAATAGGAAACCAACAGTGTCGCTGAGATGTCCGCGGTGTTGACTCTCAGGTGTTATGTTCAGCCATAACAGGTGAAGTTACCGTTAACAGTATCTCGTGCGGCTGGAGCGGCTTTTTATTGAGGAGTTTTTAGGAGAATGGTACAATGGAAGGCATGCAGATGAAGAAAGTTTTGACAGGACCTCAACTGGACTGGCAAAAAATTGATAAATATTGTCGCATATTGGGAATGGAGGAGTATAGTGAAAAAATTCGTAAATTTACTGAATGAAAACGACCCTGCAACACTCAACAAGGATATGGAAATGATTGCTCAAAGCCGCCGGGATCGTAAACTCAGGGAGAGCTTCACGAGTTATCTCGAGTTCCTGGAGTCTTCTGCCGCTGTATTCGGCCTGGGCAAAAGAAGACCGAGAGAAAAATTTTCTCCGGAGAGTCCCGACCTGCTCTTGTGAGGAAGGGTTTAGTTTGTGCAGGGGGGTCAGACCGGGGTCAGACTTGATTATTGACTTTCGTTAGGAAGTAAAAAGGTATTTTGAGGGTTTCAAACGGAAACCAACGACGTCGCTGACATGTCTCATGTGCGGACTCTCAGGTGTTATGTTCAGCCATAACAGGTGAAGTTACCGTTAACAGCAACTCGGATGGCCGGAGAGGCTTTTTATTGAGGAGTTTTTAGGAGAATGGTACAATGGAAGGAATGCAGATGAAGAAAGTTTTGACGGCAGTATTGCCGGAGTTGGAAAAGGATAATATCCCATTTGCCCTGATGGGCGCCCTTGCTTTTGCATTCTGGGGACACCGGCGTTATATGGAAATGATTGCTCAAAGCCGCCGGGATCGTAAACTCAGGGAGAGCTTCACGAGTTATCTCGAGTTCCTGGAGTCTTCTGCCGCTGTATTCGGCCTGGGCAAAAGAAGACCGAGAGAAAAATTTTCTCCGGAGAGTCCCGACCTGCTCTTGTGAGGAAGGGTTTAGTTTGTGCAGTATGTCATCGCCTTTATTTATGGTTCCGCTCTGGTTTATGTGTACCGGTTTTTTCCGGTAGCGACTCTTTTTTTATCTGCCCTTCTCCTCGCGCTTGCAGTAAGACAAAACATTTACGGGTCTCAACACTCCGCCCGTCGCAAGTTGCTGTCTGTTGCCGCAGTAACGGTCCTGGCGCTCCTGGGTTTCTGCTCTGCACATCTGCGCACTGTTCCCCTGGACACTGTTTCAGCAGTTGCAGGGCAAACGATAATAGTTAAAGGCACTGTGCGTTCGGAGCCTGTCCCTCTGTATTCTCGCCCGGGCAGCTTCTCGCACATAATCGATATCTCCGAAACCGCCGATGATCGCGGCAACCGACTGAGCCTCCGGGAAATGAGGGTCACGAGCGACAGCGTCATGACCGCCGGCATGACGTATCGCATCACGGTCCATATTCCCGCGGATGCGTACTTTATGAATCCTGGCGGAAGGACCGGGTTATCAGGCTATGCACTCGGCATTGAACCGGTCAACAGTCCTCCGGGCGCTATATGGGAACGCCCAATAGGATTTTTTCAGACATCACGGGCCCGGCTGAATGCTGTTTTCAAGAAGTCTCTCTCACCGGAATCGGCCTCCTTTATCATGGCGCTCATCACAGGTGAGCGCGGTCTTATTACAAAAGAAACAAACAACGCCTTCAATGTTACAGGGCTTGCTCACCTTCTGCACAAAGCCGGCTTGCATTTCGGTTTGCTTTTTTTATTCCTTTTTGCGACAACCCGTTTTTTGATCAAGACGCTTCCCGATAAGATTTTCTCCCGGCTCACCCTTTATGCGTCACCCTCTCAAATTGCCGCCTTCGTCAGTCTGCCTTTCATGGTCTGGTATCTGGGCATCTCACCCCCGGACTTCGGTACTGTAAGGGCTTTCATAATGGTCTGTTTCTTTCTATTTGGTCTTTTGATTCAAAGAAGTGGGTTTTGGCTTAATAACCTGCTGATGGCTGTTTTTATCATTGTGGTCTGTCAGCCGGATTCAGTGACCGACCTGTCGTTTCAGTTGTCGGTTGCTGCTGTACTCTGCATCGGCCTTGCTGTGGGCGGCAAGCAGGAGGGCAAAGGGACTTCCCTCATGTCTTATATCCGCTCCTCGCTGCTTATAACCATAGCTGCGAATGCGGGCACAGTCCCTCTCATTATTAATTACTTCCATACCTTTTCTATTGTTTCGCCTGTGACCAATCTTATTATTATTCCTGCTGTAGGCTTTGTCATCCTGCCCCTGGCTTTTTTATCCTCATTTATCTTCCTTTTTTTTGATGTTTTCCCCTTTCACACGCTGCTTGACGCTGTTACTGGGCACGTTTTATCGTTTATTAATTATATCGGCCGATGGGAATTCGTTGCGGTCAGGATTCCCGCATTTCCTCCGGTACTGCTTGTTTTCTTTTACACCGGCCTCGTAATATTTACGGCAATAATCTATTACAGAGTTAAAGATAGTGCGCGGAGTGCTGCAGCGGGTGCAGGACAATCTCTGGCCGCCCGCTCCGGTTTTCCCTTTTTCCGTTCTCTGGCCTTCCCTTGCACTGTAGCCCTGGTTCCCATAGTGATTTTTTCGGTTGCCGCCTGTCTTCGCCGGGACAGACTCTCTGTTACCTTTCTCGATGTAGGTCAGGGTGATGGTGCGGTTATTGAACTGCCTGACCGCCGTACCCTAATCATGGACACCGGAAACAGCGGTTTCCAGATCGGCGAGTTCCTGCGGTACAGGGGTGTTAATGAAATTGAGGCTATCATGTTGTCGCACGGACATCATGATCATACAGGCGGGCTCGAATATCTTATTAATACTTTTAAGGTACGCTCGATTTGGGACAACAACCGTCTTATATACAAAAATGGAATTCTTGAAAAAGTCGGACACCGGGGTCTGCAAAGGGGAGATGTGATTCGCGGCACTGGATATGCCATCACTGTGCTTCACCCTTATGATGGTTTTTATTCTGCAGGCGCAAATAAATCCGAAGAAAACTCCGAAGAGAACAATGATTCACTTGTACTGCGGGTCCAGGGGACCGCCGCCTCTTTTTTGTTTACCGGAGACGTGGAGAAGGAAGGTGAAGAGGACACGGCCCATACCGGTCAGGCTCTTAAAAGCTCGGTCCTGAAAGTTGCCCATCACGGCAGCCGCACCTCGTCATCGGAAGCATTTATAAACGCTGTTTCGCCGGAGATTGCAGTAATCAGTTGCGGACGGAAAAACAGGTTTGGCTTCCCGCATGAACAAACCCTGTCCATGCTTTCCAATTGCCGGGTGTTCAGGACTGACAGGGATGGGGCGGTAGGAATTAGTGAAGTGGACGGCGGCAGTGCGCCGGTGAAGACATGGAAAAATTTCCAAATTACTGAGGTAAAGGGGTTCCGGGATGAATGGATGAACATAAGCAGGCTGTTTTGGGTATGGTGACCTCCAATTTCCCCCACTTGCTCCTTGAAATAACCTCGGCGCCATCTGCTATAATTCTGTTGCATTCAGAAGTGTTTTTTATTGGACAAGACGGCTAAATAGAGGCATTATGTTAATTGAGTCACGGGGGGGTACATACAAATGGAAAAAGCAGACTTATTGAAGTTCAGAAATTGGCCGGTGTTCTGGAAGATTTCCATCATGCCTATAACGGCAATAGGACTCATTATCATGGGAGTAATTTTCTTTATCCTGCCCGTTATAAAAGATCATGAAATGGAAGAGAAGCAGACGATGCTTTCGAGCGTTGTCAATGTTGCATATAACATGGTAGTTGAATATGACAAGCGTGTTGCAAGCGGGGAATTTACACTGCAAGAGGGGCAGCAGAGAGCTGCAAACAGGCTTAAAAATTTCAGGTTTGGCAAAAACGGGAAAGACTATATTTGGGTTAACGATATGGGTCCTAAAATGATCATGTCGCCTATCAATCCTGAGCTGGACGGGAAAGATATCTCCGACATGAAAGACCCTAATGGCAAGGCAATGTTTGTCGAAATGGTAAATATAGTGAAGGATAGAGGAGAAGGATTGATTTCATATTTGTGGCCAAAGCCGGGAGAACAGGAGCCGCAACAGAAAGTTTCCTATGTCAAAGGGTACAAGCCCTGGGGATGGGTCATAGGAGGCGGCTCTTATACTGATGATATAGCAGCAGTAGTTCATAAGATGCTTATGATATTGGGCGGAATGATCATTGTTGTTTCTGCTTTAGTCACACTTATGACTTTCATTGTCGGTCGTGGTTTTGTGACAAAGCCGATGAATGAATTTAAAAAAGCACTTAGGATGGTGGCGGAGGGGGGTGGCGACCTGACAAAAAGACTTGAAGAAAAAAGCAGTGACGAGATCGGTGGTCTCGTGCGTGAGATAAATATGTTGCTGGATTCTTACGGCATGATGATCAATAATACTTTAACATCTGCAAGTAATGTTGTTAAAAACGTAGGCGCTCTGAGAGACGATGCGAAAGTAATGTCCGAGGGAGCAAAGACGCAATACAACCAGGCGAATCAAATAGCCACTGCAGCAGAAGAGATGAGTCAAACTGTGACCGATATATCAAAATCAGCATCGCTGGCTCTGGATGTATCTAATGATGCCATGAAAACGGCCGATACAGGGAAACAAATATCTGATGGTGCAGTTGCCTCTGTTAATAAAGTTTTTAGTTCAACAATCGACCTGTCAACCATGATCGAAAAATTAAATAAAAGTGTGGAGGAAATTGGCGGGATTGTCGTTGTAATTACAGACATTGCCGACCAGACGAATCTTCTGGCTTTAAATGCCGCGATAGAAGCGGCAAGAGCCGGTGAACAGGGCAGAGGGTTTGCGGTGGTTGCTGACGAAGTGAGGAAGCTGGCTGAGAAGACGATAAAAGCCACTTCTGAAATAAATGGAAAAATAACTGCTGTCCAGCACGAATCTGAACTGACTACGAAATCGATGAATACCACAACTGAAGAAGTGACAAGGGCCAATGAATATATAAATGAGGTTGGTGAATCTCTCGCTAAAATCAATGACTCGGTTCGCAGGGCCGGTGATCAGATATCACAGATTGCAACTGCCGTTGAACAGCAATCTGCCGCGGCAAAGGAAGTTGCAAAAAATATTGAGACAACATTAAGCATTTCAAAAGAAACGGATGATATATCGCGGCGTGTCCTTAAAGGCGCTAACAACATAATCGGTGAAGTTGATAATCTGCGCAAAGCAAGCTCAGGCTTTAAAACTGGAGGGAGTGGTATAGTTATGCTCGAAATCGCAAGATCAGATCATAAAGCCTTTCTCGACAATATTGACGATGTTATTAAGGGGAATAAACAGTGGACCTCAGCCAAACTTCATGATAGTCATAACTGCAGATTTGGCATATGGTATGATACTGAAGGAACAGAACTCTTCGGACATCTTGCTACATTCAAGGCCCTGGCATTACCGCATGAGAGAATCCATACGTTAGCAAAAGATATTGTTAACAAGGTCAATGCCGGAGACAATAATAGTGCTAAATCGTTATACATTGATTTTGAAAAGTTTACCAGGCAGATGCACGAAGGCATAGACGCTATTGAAAATGAATATAGCGCTTCCCTGGCATCAAACCTCCGCTGAACGGCCAAGGCAACCGGGATGGCACAGGGGGTTTTAGCTTGCCCTGGTAGCCCTTGGTGCGCAGCTGTGCCGGTTCAGGGCTACAGATTGTAAATCTCTTTTGCCGACAGCACCGTAATACCTCCATCCTTCAG
This sequence comes from Nitrospirota bacterium, assembly GCA_963710375.1. Lineage (GTDB taxonomy): Bacteria > Nitrospirota > Thermodesulfovibrionia > Thermodesulfovibrionales > Dissulfurispiraceae > JADFXI01. The sequence continues at coordinate 230,869 of CAVPZX010000002.1, read as the reverse complement.
GGCCTTGACAGCTGCATCAGTGTTCTCGGTGCGGATTACGACCACTGCCTTTTGAGCGGTTTTCTCGACAAATGCGTACAGGTATTCGACATTGATCTGAGCCTCATTCAATACCTTCAGCGCCTCGGAAAGTCCGCCGGGCTGGTCGGATACGCCGATAGCGATCACGTTATTTTCTCTTACCGTGAAACCGCTTTTCTCAAGGGCTTTCTTTGCCTTGTCCGGCTCATGTACTATGATACGCAGTATGCCGAATTCAGACGTGTCGGCAATCGAGAGAGCGCGTATATTTATCTTCGCCTTTGCCAGCGTATCAATGGCTTCAAATAACCTGCCTTTTTTGTTCTCCAGAAAGATTGAAATTTGTTTAACTTTCATATGGCGCTCCTTTAAAGTTGACGCATGTCAATGACGCGTTTAGCTTTGCCTTCACTGCGCGGGAGGGTCTTTGGTTCCACGAGTGTGACTCTGACCCTTATCCCTACCGATCTCTCTATATGCTTTTCTATATTTTTCTTCAGATCTTCAATACGCCTCACTTCATCGGAGAAAACCTTCCTGGACATCTCGACCTGAACTTCGATCTCATCGAGATGCTGCGGCCGGGTCACTATTATCTGATAATGCGGCTCAATGCCTTTAATTTCGAGCAGGGCCTTTTCTATGTTGTACGGAAAGACCATTACGCCCCTGATCTTAAGCATGTCATCGGTGCGGCCTTTGATGCGTTCCATTCTTACCAGGGTCCTTCCGCACTTGCACACTTCCCTCCTGAGCGCAGTGACGTCGCGAGTTCTGAAGCGGAGCATCGGCGTGGCCTCGCGGGTCAAGGTAGTGATGACCAGTTCGCCCTGTTCTCCTTCAGGCAGCGGTTCAAGTGTTTCGGGTGAGATGACCTCGGCATAAAAATGGTCTTCAAATATATGGAGCCCTGTTTTTTCCGGGCACTCATGCGCTACGCCGGGTCCTATTATTTCTGTCAGGCCATAAATGTTCAGCGCCAGAATATTGAATCTCTTCTCTATCTGCTCACGGATTTTTTCGCTCCACATCTCCGCACCGAAACATCCGCTCTTTAACTTTATCTTTTTGGTGATTATACCCTCTTCTTCGGCTACCTCTGCCAGGTACAATGCATATGAAGGCGTGCAGGTTATGACAGTGGTGCCGAAGTCCTGCATCACCTCAAGCTGTCTTTTCGTATTGCCGGCGGATATCGGAACGACGGTGGCCCCTATCCTCTGAGCGCCGTAATGAACGCCCATCCCGCCGGTAAACATCCCGTATCCATAACAGTTCTGGATTATGTCTTCCTCGGTCGCTTGCGCCATTGTCAGGCAGCGCGCCATCACTTCGCTCCACAGGTCTATGTCACTGCGGGTATATCCTGCTACCACAGGTTTACCTGTAGTTCCCGAGGATGTGTGCACCTCGACGATTTCGCTGCGGGGGACGCCAAACATGCCGAACGGATAACAATCCCGGAGGTCTGCCTTTGTGGTGAAGGGGATTCTGGTTATGTCTTTCAGCGTCCTGATGTCTTCTGGGCTAACTTTCTCTTCTGTGAATTTCTTTTTGAAAAAGGGTACATTGTCATATGCCCTCTTAACAGCCTTTCTTAACCTCTCAAGCTGCAACCTCTCTCTTTCCCTGGCCGGCATACACTCCGCATGTTTGTCCCAAATCATTTCTCTCTCCTGTATAATTTCAGACTGGTGTTTTCAAAAAGCTTTTTTGCATTATCTATGTCCTTGACCTCAACCAGCAGATAGGCCCTCTTCCTCGACTCCGCAACGTATACTGACGCATTTTCAATGTTGATATTATTTTGGGCAAGGATGCTGACTACTTCGTGCAATCCTCCTGGCTGGTCATCCATTTCGATAGCAAGCACTTCAGTAAGAGAAACCGTAAAACCGTCCTTCTTAAGTACCGCAAGCGCAAGCTCAGGCTTATCGACCATGAACTTTATGATTCCAAATCCGTTTGTGCTGGTAATTGATATGGCAAGAATATTAATCTTCGAATCGGAGAGGACTTTAGTCACTTTTTCCATCTTGCCGAGCTTATTCTCTGCAAATATCGATATCTGCATTACCTTATCCATAGCCGCCGCCCTCAAAAAAGAATTTCTATATTGTCCTTTTATCTATCACTCTTGTTGCTTTCCCCTCGCTGACCGGCAGGGTGCCTGGCTCCACGAGCTCCACTTTAGGTTTCACCAGGACAGCAGACCTTATCTTGTCCGTTATTGTTGTTTTCAATGCCATAAGGTGTTCGATATTACCGTCAAACAAGTCTCTTGATATCTCGACTTTTATGTCCATTTCGTCAAAAGATTCTAGCACTATCTGGTAATTTTCAGCAACGCCCTTCACGCTCATAAGCACCTGCTCTATCTGCTGCGGGAATATGTTGACGCCCCTTAAAATGAACATGTCGTCGGACCTGCCGATTATTCGGGATATTCTGCGATGCGTCCTTCCGCATTTACATTTGCCCGGCATAACGCTTGTGAGATCTCTCGTGCGGTAACGGAGTATGGGCATCGCATCCCGCTGCAACGTAGTGAAAACTATCTCCCCAACTTCACCTTCCTGGACTTCTTCGCCTGTCTCAGGGTTGATTATTTCCATCAGGAACATATCTTCCCATATATGCATGCCGTGTTTTTCGGTGCATTCAAAACCGACGCCCGGCCCGTTCATTTCGGTCAGACCATATGAGTTGTATACGTCTATGCCAAAGATATCCTCAAGTTTCCGTCTTGTCTCTTCGGAGTAAGGCTCCGCGCCCAGATACGCCCTCTTGAGCTTGAGCCCCTCCCTTGGGTCGATCCCCCTCTTCTGCAGGACCGCTCCGAGGTAAAGCGCATAACTCGGCGTGATATGAATAGCTGTCGTATCGAAATCCTGCATCAGCGTTATCTGCCTGTCGGTATTACCGGGTCCGGAGGGAATTACAAGTACGCCCAACTTCTCGGCGCCATAGTGCATTACCATTGCCCCTGTAAAAAGGCCGTAGGTCATCATGTTCTGCAGTATATCACCCCGCGTCATACCTGTCATCACAAGGCACCTGGCTATGAGTTGGGCCGAATTATTTATGTCCTTCGCCGAGAAAAATAAGGCCTTTGGCTTACCGGTGGTGCCGCTTGAGGTATGAAGCCGCACAACATTGTCTTTTGGGACCGCAAGCATCCCATAAGGGTAATTGTATCTTAGGTCGTCCCTGGTGGTGAATGGAAGTTTCCTGACATCCTTCAGAGTTTTAATGTCCGAAGGTTTGACTCCTGATTCATCTAATCTATCTTTGTAAAATGGAACTTTTTTATAAACATCAGCAACTGTCTTCCGGAGTTTCTGAAGCTGAAAGGACTGCAGACTCCTCCGTCCGATTGTTTCAACCTGCTTTTGCCAGAACATGTCCGATTCCTTATTTCCTATCCCTGCCTGTCTTGAATGCCTTTATGTTTATTTCTATGGTTTTAGCCGGTACCGATTCTGCTATCGTTTTCTGCCAATCCTCCATAGTAAAGGGAAGATATCGTGAGAGCGCACCGACAAGAATAATGTTTTCGACTTTGAGGTTGCCCAATTCTTTAGCGGTTTCTAGTGCATTAATCTCGTCAACCCGGAATCCCAGCGATTCCAGCTTTTGTCTGATGTTTTCCGGGTACCGGGAATTTTCAGGGAGTATGACAGAGGGCATCACTTGCTTACTGTTAAGTATCACCTGTGCTGAAGGTTTCAGAAAATAGGTATATCTGAGGCCTTCAAGTTCTTCGAGAGCCACCATAAAATCGGCTTTGCCCGCTGGTATAAGAGGTGAATAGACCTCCTCGCCGAAACGGACATGGCTGACTACGCTCCCGCCTCTCTGGGCCATCCCGTGAAGCTCGCTCTCTTTAACCATTAAACCGGCTGTGAACGCACACTTCGCAAGGATTTTACTCGCCAGAACAATCCCCTGGCCTCCAACACCCGCTAATAATACACTAGTGACATTCATGAGCGCATCCTTTCGACAAGTGGTTAAAATAGCTAAAAATTTTATCACACATTCGGGAATTACTGCAAACTGAGAGATACAAAATAGCGGAAGGCGGGAGAAGGGGAATACTTGTTTTTCGATGCGATGCACGGGTCTACTGTAACGGGGGCGAGTAACGCCGAGCCCCACCTGAGAACGGAGTCGAGTATCGCTGCCATGAAGACATTGAGATTTGCCGACAAAGGTAGTTTCAGCGCGTCGAAAAACAAGTATTCCCCTTCTCCTGCCGCTGCCTTCCTTATTGTTTTTATAGCCGACAATTTGCTATCTTTATAACTGCTATTAAAGGGTTGTATGTTTGCTGCACGTTTATAGATGAGACAAAGGGAGGAAAAATGAAAAGAGTTGCGACAGTTTGTGCTTTGATAGGGTTTCTTTTATCGATGATCATAACAGGGAGCACTTATGCTGCAGAGCCTTATAGGATAGGCGCCGTTTTTTCGGTGACTGGTGCAGCTTCTTTCCTGGGTGAGCCGGAGAAGAATACTGCACTGCTTCTTCAGGACCAGATAAACAAGGCCGGTGGCATAAACGGCCATCCGCTTGAGATAATCATCGAAGACTCAAAGAGCGATGAAACTCAGGCCGTGCTCGCAGCCAGGAAACTCATAGACAGTGATAGAGTGCTTGCTGTAATTGGGCCGTCGACCACAGGTGAATCGATGGCGCTAGTGCCGATAATGAACTCTGCCAAAACTCCTCTGATTTCGTGTGCAGCAGGCGCGGATATAACCCAGCCTGTAAAAGAAAGATACTGGATATTCAAGACTCCTCAATATGATACGAACGCCGTTGAGGCGATCTATACCTATATGAAAAAGCATGGAATTTCGAAGGTCGGCATAGTCACTATATCTACCGGGTTCGGTGACGCCGGCAGAAAAGCTCTCCTCGAAACAGCCCCCCGATACGGTATGGCAATAGTCGCTGATGAAAAATACGGGCCAAAAGATTCTGATATGACGACCCAGCTTGTAAAGATCAAGGCCGCAGGCGCCCAGGCAGTCATAAACTGGTCAGTCGGCCCGGGACAGGTAATCGTAACAAAGAACTGGTACGCATTAAAAATGGGGATCCCTCTCTATCAGAGCCATGGGTGGGGCAGCAAAAAGAATATCGAACTCGCTGGCAAGGCGTCTGACGGCGTTATCGCCCCCCTGGGCAGGCTCGTGGTGTGGGACAAGATTCCTGCCTCGAATCCCCAGTATAAACTCCTGAAAAGATATACCCAGGATTATGAAGCCAGGTATAAAGGGGAACCAGGCACATTCGGCGGACATGCATACGATGCGATTATGGTGGTCACGGAGGCGCTTAAAAAAGTCGGGGGAGACAAAAAGAAGATTAGGGACTACATTGAAACAAGAATAAAAAAATGGGTCGGAACAGCCGGTATCTTCAATATGTCACCTGGAGACCATTGCGGCCTTGATAAGACCGCATTCGAAATGGTGGTTGTCAAAAACGGAGACTGGGAGATACTGAAATAGTTTGTTGACCGTTTTCTTGCAGTTTCTTTTCTCGGGCCTCACCGTAGGGGCGGTTTATGCCCTGGTCGGCGTGGGCTTTAACATTATTTATAATGCCACATCCATCATCAACCTGGCCCAGGGAGAATTTGTGGTGATCGGAGGCCTGACGATGTGGTTCTTCACAGCATCGTTAAAACTGTCTTTCTTTGTCTCGATTTTCCTCACTATCCTAACGGCGGGCCTTGTGGGGCTTTTGATGGAAAGGTTGACAATAAGGCCCGTGAAAAAAACCGACCCCCTGCTGATGATAATGATCACTATATCTGTCTCAATAGTTCTGAGGGGCCTCCTAATGTTTAAATTCGGTAAAGATAGCTATTCTTACGATCCATTCACAGAGGGCGAGCCCATAAGCATTCACGGGGCAATCATCCAGCAGCAGACTTTATGGGTCATCGGGGTGACTGCTTTGTGCATAGTCCTGCTTTTTCTGTTTTTCAATAAAACCTTAACCGGCAAGGCGATGAAGGCATGCTCTGTGGACTCCACAGCAGCAAGGCTCGTCGGAATAAATGTGTCGCGGATGGTAATGCTTTCGTTCATTTTCAGCGCTATGGCAGGCGCCATAGGTGGGATAGCGATAACTCCCATTTCATTGATGGCATACGATTACGGGCCCATGCTTGCGGTAAAAGGATTCTGCGCTGCAATTATGGGGGGACTGGGAAGAGGCAGGGGTGCGGTCATCGGCGGATTCCTGATCGGCATCCTGGAGTCGATGACAGCGGGATATCTGCAATCGGGATTGAAAGATGCTGTTGCGCTGATAATACTGCTGCTGGTACTTTTTTTCAGGCCCTCCGGCATATTCGGCAGCAGTGCCGCAGCCCGGCTGAGGAAGTTTTGATCATGGACAGAACGAACTCCCTGGCGATGCTGATTTTCGTGGTCCTTATCATCTCCATGCCTTTTCTGACAGGAAGCACTTATGCATTAACGATAGGCATCTTTTCCGGCATAAATGCACTCGTTGCAATCGGGCTCTGTGTCCTCATGGGTTATGCAGGCCAGATATCTCTGGGACAGGCCGGTTTTTACGGGATCGGGGCCTATGTGTCATCCATACTGAGCGCGCATTATGGGCTGCCGGTCGTCATGAGTCTTGTTCTTGGAATGATGGCTGCCGCCCTGGCTGCAGTTGTACTGGCGGTGCCGGCCCTGAGGCTGAAGGGCCACTATCTTGCGGTTGCGACCCTGGGCTTTGGCGAGATAGTTCATGTTGCCCTGAATGAATGGGGACCGGGAGGGCCGTCCGGTTTCGGCGACATCCCCCAGTTCGGCATTTTCGGATATACACTGAATACAACAAGAGGCTTTTTTTATCTCACCTGGCTGGTCGTTGCTGCGGTTATGGCCTTTTCTTTGAATCTTATGAACTCGAGGAGCGGCAGGGCGCTGAGGGCTATTCACGGCAGTGTGCTTGCAAGCGACGCTATGGGGCTGGACGTAGTTGTGCTCAAAATAAAGGTGTTTGTGCTCAGCGCAGTCTATGCCGCGCTTGCCGGCGGCCTTTACGCACATTTTATGACATTCATAAGCCCGAGCAGCTTTTCATTCTTCTATTCGGTTCTGGTGTTGATGATGGTCGTTGTCGGAGGGATAACTAATCTGTGGGGCGGAATAGTCGGCGCCATTGTTATAACCGTACTGCCGGAGCTTTTGAGGCGATTCGAAGAACTCGACGTCCTTGTTTATGGTCTGATATTGACACTCTCGCTGCTGTTCCTGAGAGACGGCATAGTCCCGCGTCTTATTAACAAGTTCAGAAAGGTGTTTACATTTGCTCGAAGTTAAAGAGGTGACAAAACGTTTCGGAGGCCTGACGGCCCTGAACAACGTGAATTTCAGCGTCAGAGAAAACTCTCTGAGCGCGCTTATCGGTCCAAACGGGGCTGGGAAAACAACCCTTCTAAATATTATCACCGGCATGGACGCCCCGGATAGGGGTGCGGTTTTCCTCTCAGGTATTGACATAAGCAATATGTCTTCTCTAAGAAGATCGAGGCAGGGCATCTCCCGTACGTTTCAGCATCTGGAATTGTTCGGAGACATGACGTTGCTCGAAAACATCATGGTCGGCAGATATTCAAAGACAAAATCGGGTTTCATCTCTTCAGGCCTCAGACTGCCTTTTGCCGTAAAAGAAGAGGAGGAGACCAGGCGCAGGAGCAAAGAAATCCTTGAATATATCAATCTCGGACATAGGGCAAACGATATTTCGTCAAATCTCCCGATAGGGGAACAAAGAACCCTGGAAATCGGAAGGGCGCTTGCAACCGAACCCAGGTTCCTTCTGCTCGACGAGCCTGCTGCAGGGCTGAACATTAAAGAGACCCGCAGTCTTGGCTGCGTGCTGCAAAGGATACGGAGCGAAATGAATATAACTATAATCCTTGTCGAGCATGACATGGACCTTGTGATGCAAATAAGCGACAGGATAACTGTCCTGAATTTCGGGGAGATATTAGCCGAAGGCCCTCCCCACGAGATACAGAAGGACCCTGCCGTCATAGCGGCATATCTTGGAGTGGATGATGAGTAACAAGACGCTGCTGGTGCTGAAAAACGTTGACGTACATTATGGCAAGATACATGCTGTCAAACGGGTTTCCATGCATGTCAACAGGGGGGATATCGTCGCTCTGATAGGCGCCAACGGCGCCGGAAAGACCACACTCCTGAAGACGCTCTCAGGACTTATCAAACCGAGCGGCGGGAGTATCGTGTATGACGGGACTGATATAACCGAATATAGTGCGGAAAAGATTGTTGCCATTGGCATATCCCAGGTGCCTGAAAGGGGCCTTGTGTTCAAGCCAATGACAGTTGAAGACAATCTGCTCCTGGGCGCATACCATCGTTATTCGTTCAGGAAACGCTCAGGGATCAAAGATGAGATTGAACAGATATATTCGATGTTCCCTGCGCTCATGGAAAGAAGGAAGCAGCTTGCCGGGACACTTTCGGGAGGTGAGCAACAAATGCTCGCCATAGGGCGAGCTTTGATGGCAAGGCCTAAGCTGCTTCTTCTGGATGAGCCGTGCATGGGGCTTGCGCCTCTTATAGTGAAGGACATTCTGGGCCATATCACAGAACTCAGAAATACATTGGGGCTCACAGTCCTTCTTATAGAACAAAACGCCCGCAGCGCGCTGAAAATAGCGGACACGGGATACGTGCTCGAAACCGGAAGAATTATATTGCAGGAATCCGCTGAAGACCTTTTATTGAACAGGGATGTCCAGAGGGCATACCTGGGAAGAGAGGTCGGAGCCTAATCATGAGGGTGTCGAGCAGTCAGGACACAGTGCCTCGGCTAAATCTCGCAAGGCATCCCGCCTTGCTCGAAGGCGACGTCAGCCCGTTCAGCCATCCATGGCGTCTCGCGCTGCCGACGCCCGCTACGGCACTATGTCCTGCCCGCTCTTGGACAGAATTTATGAATAATTTGAGCTGAACATCCAACATTAGATTTTTTTAAAAGAGGAGGGGTGCTATGTACTGGGAAGCCGTGAAGGAGTGCATGCCGAGAGAGGAACTCGAACAGTTGCAGCTGGAGCGCCTGCAGTCAACGCTGTTCAGAGTATATATGAATGTCCCTTTTTATAGAAGGCAATTCGATGAACTTTCGATGGACCCCGACAGTTTTCGTTCACTGGAAGATCTTCAAAGACTTCCATTCACCACCAAGGACGACCTGAGAGAAAGCTATCCCTACGGCATGTTCGCCGTCCCTTTAAGGGAAGTTGTCAGGATGCAGGCTTCATCAGGAACTACAGGCACACCTACGGTGGTCGGCTATACGAGCAACGATATAAAAAATTGGTCTAATCTCGCTGCCCGAATACTTACTGCCGGGGGAGTTACGCAGAACGACATCGTTCAGATAGCCTTCGACTACGGTCTTTTTACAGGAGCGCTGGGCCTCCATTACGGTGCAGAGAGGTTAGGCGCATCGGTCATCCCGACATCGAGCGGGAATACCAGGGGGCAGGTAAAAATAATGCAGGATTTCAGGACAACCGCGCTTGTGTGTACTCCGGGCTATGCGCTTGCCATTGCGGATACGATAATCGAGATGCGGATAAACGTCAACTCGTTTTCACTTAAGTACGGCCTTTTCGGCGCCGAGCCCTGGTCTGAAGGGCTTCGCCAGGAACTTCAGGAAAAGCTCAAGATAATCGCAACAGACAATTACGGGCTTAGCGAGGTCATGGGACCGGGCGTTGCCGGTGAATGCCTTGAACGCAACGGTCTTCACATCAATGAAGACCATTTTTTGGTGGAGGTGGTTGATCCGGAAACGCTTGCTCCCGTCGCTCCTGGAAAACCAGGCGAGCTGGTCATTACAACCCTCACAAATGAAGCCTTCCCGTTGATCCGGTACAGGACAAGAGACCTTACCAGTCTTCTGCCTGGGCCGTGCCCTTGCGGCAGGACACTAGTCAGAATGGGCAAAGTTATGGGCAGGACGGACGACATGATAAAAGTAAAGGGAATAAATATATTCCCATCCCAGGTGGAGTCTGTGCTTTTCGACATCGGTGGCGCTGAGCCGCATTATCAGATCATAATTGAGCGCAAAGGCTCCAGGGATGAGTTGACCGTGCTGTTCGAGGTATCCGAATCCATTCTCGCGGAGCAGATGAAAAACCCCGGGGAGTTCATCGAGACAGTTAAGGCCAGACTTGCGTCTGAACTCTCCATACCGGTAGAGTTCAGGCCTGTGGAGAAGGATACCATCGAGAGGCCTGGTGGCAAGGCCCAAAGGGTAATAGACAAGAGAAAATTATAGTGTAGTGTCTCTTGAACGACTGCTAACTTGCCACCCCAAAGGCCAGGCCATAGGGGTCAGACTTGACTATTGACATTTGAGAGAATAGTTGCTAATCTTTTTTATGGCGCGGAAACCGAGAATAGAATTTGAGGGAGCCTTCTATCATGTAATAACGAGGGGCAATCAGAAACAGAAGATATTCAGAGACACAGAAGACTTACAGAAATATCTTGAGATTCTTGGAAGATACAAGGATAGATACAAATATTACCTTTACGCCTATATTCTTATGAATAATCACGTACATCTGTTAATCGAAACAACAAAGGTGCCGCTTTCAAAAATACTACAGGGGGTTAACCAGAGCTACACAGTACGATTCAACAGAAAATACAAAACAGTCGGCCATCTGTTTCAGGGTAGGTATAAGGCAATATTATGTGACATGGATGAGTATCTGCTTGCCCTAATCAAATACATACATCTTAACCCCGTGAGAGCAGGTATAGTGAAGACACCCGATGAATATCAATGGAGCAGCCAGCATAGTTATGCCAAAAAGTCAGACGGGAAAGACATAATAGATACAGATCAGGTGTTGAGGATGTTCTCAGAGGACAAGACAGCCGCGAGGAAGCTTTACAGGGCATATATGGGTGATGGTTTATCAGCCAAAAAAGATGAACTATACAGCACAATCGACCAGAGGATACTTGGAGATGAGAGGTTTGCGGACAAAGTTATGGAGAACTATGATAGAAGCATAGAATCGGGTAGAAGGACCAAGGAGTATAAATTATCCGAAATCGCAGGAGGGATAGAGGAAGCATATGGGATTACACTTAAAGAAATCAGAGGGAAAGGCAAAAACAGGGACATATCGCTTGGCAGAAAACTAATGACTCTTACAGCAAGGGAATACGGGCATAGAGGTAAAGAGATAGCTGAATTCACAAAAAAGGACCCTGCGATGATCACAAGGCATTTAAGAGAAAGGGAAGGTCTAAAAAAGGAAATTGAAAAAGTAATCAAAAGCATTAAGGACAAAAGGTTAAAATGTCAATAGTCAAGTCTGACCCCTTTGAGAGCTTGACCCCTTTGAGAGCTTGGCTATTTTTGAGAGCCTCTAGCTTTTTGAACTCATGCTTGTAACCCGGTTTCAACCAATAGAACTCTACAAAGCCGCCGCCGTAGAGACGGTCAGAATTGAGGTGCTGTGACTGGCAGCTGCGTGGAATCTATGCCTTCGCACAGAGCGTTGTTCACCGTCAGGTTGCCCTTGGCGTCGAGTGTCACGGTCCAGATAGTGTCGTAGTCGCTGTCCGGCCATGCTGGCGCGGTTTGGCCACCACCGGATGGAAAATAGCTTGAAACAAGCGCATCTACTGTTGGAGGAAAGTGACCGTGCTCCCATGCCAGTAGCACTACCTGATTGGAAAATGCGCTGCCAAAGAAGAAAAAATTGCTGGTGAGTTGGGGCGAGTTCGTAATATTGAATATCTCTAAACCTGAGACCAGATAATAGGGCAAGTTATTGGCGATTGCATATGGTTCTACTGTTAATGAGGGCCTGACATAAGAAGAATTGGGATTACCCGCAATAACCAACGAATCGGGATAAACCTGTGCGGGGTCGATTGAAAAAACCTGTGTTGGGCTGATTTTGCCTTTCAGGGCGTTCGGAAGGTACAGCGCACGCCATTGCCCCGCACCCACATAGTTGCCGTCGTCCCAACCGGTCCACGGATGCGCCTCGGCGTGACGTATCAGGTAAACCGTTTCGTTGGTGTTGATTCCTTTGGGAATTACAGCCCCATTACTACCCCCCGTAACTGTGATGCTGAAAGGTGCCTGTGCTGTGCATGAGGCGCCGGCCACTGGTGATGGCAACACAGGATAGGTAGAAGGCGGGTTCAGATTGCTGTTATATGTAACCAGGCCGGCTCCTCCGTATGTGGAGATGGATATCGCATAGACATAGTTTGGGCTTATATATGACGCGGGAATATTCAGGTTATATCCGTAAAGCTTGTTGATATTTGCCAACATGGCGATGGTTGTCTCCCAAGGAGCGGAGAAGACATAAAAGCCGGGGACATTTGCTTTTACGATATCGGCTATCAGCGCTTCATTGTTGCCTCCCGTATCGTTAAAATCCAGCCCTTGACAACCTGGACAGGAAAACAACGGCGTAGCAACGCCTTTTGGCACATAACCTGATGCATATGACGCATTGAGCGGGTAGCTGTTACCGGTATATGGCGTGCCAGTACCGATAGATAAAGAGACTTGGTTGAGAAGGGCAAACTGCTGAATGGACCAAATTGCAACCATGTCAGGGTAATTGTTTGCGGTTTGCAAATGGGTCATCGGTTCGAGGACATAAATGCCGGTTACATTCTGTGCTCCAAGCACCTGCTGTTGAAGGTATGTGGCCATTAGAAGCGAACGCTGCAAACCCTGATTGGTGAGGTTTGCCGTGCTCGGATTGATGTCGCCGGAAGCGTTGTAAGCTAAATCGTCGCTTACCACAAAGATCAGGTTGATGTTGCCGGCGCTTAGCGGAGATGGAACATAGGAGCTGGAGCCGGAACTGCCTCCACATCCTGCCAGCAGCGCCAGAGCGAGAATCAAGAACAGTGACCGTACAATAAACATTCTATTCAAACTGGTAATAATCCTCTTGTGCGTTTTTAAACGGTTAAGCCCGCAATCTGTCAGCATCAATAGGTATTAATACCACTGATAAGTGCTGTTACATCCATGTTATCGATACTGCTCCAGAAAACAGGCCAGTTCGCATCGGTAATCGGAAGACTCTCGGTAATGGCAGCTGGAGCAGAATAATTATTCCCGGAAAAATAGTACCCCTGGTAAAGTGACTGTTGTGCGCTATTCGTTTTAAGCAATGGATATAGATTTGTTAAGGAAGTATTCAGGGAACCTTGCATAGCATACGATGCCGAAAAAGTGTAATAGCTGTTAAACTGTGACGGCAAGGTAGCGAGGTCGTAATTTATGGAAACATAATCTACAGGCTGATATGTACTGGAAGAAATTGTAAATATCTTGAAAGCCGGGTTATTGCCAAAAAACGGGGCTATAGAAGGTGTTATTTCGAGTACATTATTAGTGGGCGACATGATGCGATATTCATCCATATGGGTATGGGCTCCAAGCGTTAAACTTATAAGCCCCGGATATTTCTGAAGTGTGGTCATAAGGTTTGACTGGTAATTTGGCACCAACATCATAGAGGCTGACGTTGCTGTAACCGGAAGACCGTTTGCGACCGTTGCAGCTACGACAGCGCCAGGCGGCACATGCATTAAAAGCCACACTTGTTGGCCGGCAGCCTGGGCTGCAGCAAGCTGGGAATCAAGCCATGCAATTTCAGTTGCCACTGCAGCGCTGTTGTCAACCGGGACACCATTGGCGAGCAAAATTGTGTTAATTCCTATCACCACCAGATTTTTTCCAAGCGGCCGGCAAGTATAATATCCTCCGGCAGTAAAGGTGCTATTAAAAGTCGGCTGGTCCGTAATTCCATTCAAGAAATTTGTGTAAAAGTTTCCCGCATTACTGGAAAGGAAAGCGCTGTCCGGCCCCCAACCAGTATAAGAATCAAGGTTCCCGACAGCAAACAGGACTGGAACATTCCCGAGTGCAGCCCTCACCTGACTTGTAAAGAATGACACCGCTTTATCAGTAAATGCCTCTAAGGCTGCGGTGGCGGCAACACCTGAACTTCCGTAAAGAGAGAAAAACCTATTCGGAATGTTATGCCCAAGAATATCGCCTGTGTAGATAACAAGCGGACACGACCCAAGGTTTTGACTTATGTTTGCAAGGGCGAGCTTGAGCAAAGGGTAGTTAGTATCATTTCCCCATGTTGGAGGTGTTGTTATTGTTGATGTCTGAAAAATACTCGCCCATTGGCTGGGATCCGAAGAATTAAGCAACGGATAAAGCGTTTGATCGTAAAGAGGATCGAAATGAACATCCGAGAAAACAAGCACCGGGAAGGTGCTGTTGGAGGACCCGCCTCCACCTCCACCGCATGCGCTCATACCAGCGAGATAAGTGCCGGCAACAGTTGCTGCCGAGTACTTTATGAAATCACGCCTGGTTATCCCTTTTATACCACAACCATCGAGAACTGAATTCAAGTAATCGTCTTTACTGTCTTTACTGTTTTTCACAATTTTATTACTCCTTTATGTTTTTTATAATCCTCGGTATGGAATGCCGGGGATCTATATTCTTTACCTCTGATTACGCTTAAGTAGCCGCTGGAAACATCGCCTTCAATGTTGCATACATGCTGGAATTGGGATTCAAATATTTGAACAGTTCGGCATTGTAAGATGCGCAGTACGGAACAGTGGCCAGCGTTGTGTACTTGATCGTTGGATCAGTCTGATTGTTCTGCGGACGAGATGGATCCATGGTATCGATATTGCCAAGTCCAGGTATTGACGATGCATTTACGTTGTTCTGAACCGCATTGTTCTGTATTATCTGACAGGCTGCGATTGAATAAGACCGCCCTGTTGCTGCCGGAGTTCCTGCTGCAACCGCAGGATCAACATTGACTGTGACGATCGAAATTGAATAATCGCTGTTCAGGTATATGTCGAAAGTGCGGAACTGTTGCGGGAACTCTTTAAGTGCGCATGTTTCTACCTGCCAGAAGCCCTGTTCTGGCGCATTGGGCGAAGGGAATCCCTTGACTGTGTTGACATGCCTGTGCCCTGCAATCCACATCAAAAGGTTCGGCGTGTTCCATAGAGTCTGAACAAGTTCTGTCAAGGTCACCGCGTTAGACATTGTAGCATTGGGATCGTTGGCAGACTCCCACCATTCATATTCAGAACCGATTGTTGCCACACCTAACGGATTATGCGCGGCAATAATCATGAGCTGATTGGAAGCCTGCCCGGCGGCAAGTTCGGCCTGCAGCCAGGCCCACCGCGTTGTGTCAAGGAAGCCATGCCCGTGAATATCATGCGAGCCGTCGTTTTCCGATTGGGTAACGTCCAGCACAATAATTTTGAGAGGGATAGCTGAATTCGGCACAAAGCTATAACAGGTAAAACCGCTCGGCATGGAAGGGTCTACAAGGTTGAATCCGTGGCCGGCAGGACTTGTGGTCGTATTGAAGTATTCCTGTATCCACTCGGTTCTCAAAAGCGAGCGGCGATTCGGGTCGGCTGCAACTGTCGGCGGAGTGCTAATTGATGTGACAGACCCCGCACCTTTTATGGTCCCGGTTGGAGTCGATCCGTCGAACACGCCCATATAAAAAGACCTCGCCTCTATCGCGGCATATGTGTCGTGGGTGCAAGGGAAGGTTGATATCAGAGTAGAGAGTGGCAGTGGGGCAAGTACATCACCTGCTGCCCAAATCTGGTTACTGAGGTAAGCATTGCGAATACCTAAAGCTGGATTTGCATCTACTGGAACAGAACCAATAAAGAAATGATCGTGATTGCCCATAGTCTGATACCATGGGATTGCCGGATTGAGACCGGCGGCCTGATAGGGTCTTTGATAATCGATGGTGGCGGCCCCTAGATTTGCACCAGTGCTGGGGGTTATTACTTTGCCGTCAATGACATCCATGTACCACCTTAGCTCGTTATACTGGGTGCTGTTGCATGTGTCGCCCAGAGAAATGCCAAAATTAAATGGAATTTGATTGTGAAGGGCATTTATTGTCTGGATAGCAGCATCGAGGATATGGGTTGTATACATCATTACAGGCGAATAGACTGCTGTTGAAGGCGCTCCGTATTGGGCATCCTCCTGCTGAAGATAAATCAGACTGGTTCGGAGATTCCTTATCAGTGATATGGAGGTCGCTTATGGTAAAAAATCTCGCAAACTTCTGAAGCCGGACAGGGCTGGGATTGGTATATCCTGACGGCATAAGGTCAGTTCGCTGAACTATAGGAAGAGGTTCGCCGTTAAGCGTATAGACGCCATATCCAAACTGTGCATATTGCGAAATCTGGCAAAGTTCGGTCTTGTAAAGCCCTGTGCCTGAACCTGGAGCAGTAGGGTTCGCCGGTGCACCATTCATCCCAGGCATGGGGAACGTTATCATCCGCTGCGCTGTCGTAACGACTCCGGATGGATCAATCGGATATGATGCAATCTGACTGCCGCCACTGTTACCGGCGCACCCGGTGTACAGTGTTCCGAGATAGAGGCCCGCAACTGTTCCGACAGAATATTTAACGAAATCCCGTCGGGTTATGCCACGGACCATATTAAAGTCAGAGCTGTCACGAACTAATGTTAAATCGGTACCAGCCAGAATCTTGCTCTTTTTTGAGTCATCGTTTATCATAAAATCCTCCTTTAATAAGACGTAATTTATTTATCAAACGCGAATGTCATAAACCCAGTTATTGGTGTTGTGCACCTTTGCTTGCTTAATTATATTTGAGTTCAGCGACTCTGACAGTATTTCACTGCAATACTAATGCCAAAAGCTAACTTCTTGATTATTTAGGGAGCATGCATGGGATTACTATGGAAAGTTTCCATAGTATGGTAATTATTCCACGTTAATAACTAATATGCTTAAGTTGTTTATTACAGACTGATAGATTTTCTAAGATACAGTTGCTGTTTTGTTCAGGACGGTGAGAAAAAAAAGATTTTGAGTGATGCGCCTATCCTTCCTCGATCTGGAGATGCGATAAAGGGTAGATAATTAGAATTGGAAATATTGATTTGCCGGCTAAGACACGCAAGAATGAAGTGTACGCTGGAAAGTTACTTGTAATTTCTACCGAAGGTAATAAATAATATGGCTCCGGCGCTGAGTTCTTTCTGATTTAACGGGGGGCTTGATGGGCAGGATAAAGAAGATTATCGAGGGCGATAGGCTCTTTCATCTCTTTGGCATGGAATTGGTGGAAGCGTCAGAGGGATATGCTGTTGTTCGGGCAGAGGTGAAGGAAGAATTCCTCAATGCCCACGGGATTGCCCACGGCGGACTTATCTTCGGGATGATGGACGTTGCATTCGCGCTGGCTGTCAACTCCATTGTTGACGCTGTTGGTGTACAGTGCAGTTTTAACATATTCCGCTCTACGACAAAGGGAGATTTTGTGCGGGCCGAGGCCAGGACTGTGCATAAGGGCAAAAGTTTGCTGGTGGTCGAATTCAAGGCAGAGAGTGAAACATCCGGAAAGCTTATAGCACAGGGAATGGCGACTGCGCTGCCGCTGCCCAGAAGGGAAAGCAAGTGATAAAGGAAAACTGCAAGTCAGACAGTACAGGGTAATTTTTCTTTGCGAGCGATTAGCCCGCTGTGCCAGTCCTGCTGGCTGTACGGCAAACCATCCGTGTTCCAATTGAAAAGGTGGGCTCGGCGGACGGGGTCCCCAAAAAGTCAAAGACTTTTTGGGGTGCAGGTTACTCGCCCACTGCAGATAACCCAGGCGCTCGACTGCAGAAAAACAACCCTGTACTGTCTGACTTGCAGCTATTTTTAGGGTTCGCGAGCCCTTATCTTCCGCACCAGCAGGCAAGGTTTGCGTGAGATTACTACGTTTACTCCTTCGGCGTCGAGTTTTTCCCTGATTACTTTTTCTGTTGCCTCTATATTATATGGGTCAACTACAGTAACGGACTTGACCCCGCAGGCCAGACAAAGGGCTTCGAGATCGACCTTGCCGGCTTCCTCCCCTTTTGCTGAAATACCGATGAGAGGAGTGGGCTGATGTCCAGTCATTGCTGTCGAGGAGTTATCGAGTATAAAAACTGTTATATTTGCCCTGTTATAGACTGCATTGATCAACCCGGTAATTCCGGAATGCATGAATGTTGAGTCCCCGATGACAGCTGCAGTTCTTTTTACTCCCTGCTTTGCGATGCCTGCCGCCTTGCCTATGCTCGCTCCCATGCACAAACAGGTATCGAGGGCATTCAGCGGCGGCGTTGCGCCAAGCGTATAGCACCCTATGTCGCCAGTCGTGAACGAAGGGCCTGCAGCCTTCAACGCCTTGTAAAACTCGCGGTGGGGGCAACCGGGACACATTACCGGGGGCCTCAGCGGGAGCGGGTCTGCTGAATCCGGAGGGCGATTTGCAACAGTCCCTTCGGAAATATATTTTGTAAGAGCATCAGGGCCCAGTTCACCTTCAGACCTGAGTTCACCACCCATCCTGCCTCTCACTTTCTTAGAGTACTTCCTTGCCATTTCCTCTATTATAGGCTCACCTTCTTCGAGGACCCAGACCTCGTCAAGCCCCCTTACAAATTTCTTGACAATCTTTTCGCTTACAGGATAAGCGGAAATCTTAAGTAACGCAAAATCATCGCCGTATTCCTTCGCATACGCATAGGCAATACCGCATGCGATGATGCCTTTTTTCTGTTTGTTCCTGGATATTACGTTGAGCTTTGACGCTTCTGTCCACTCTTTCAATTCGTCATATTTTTTGTTTAAAGCAGAGTGCAGCCTGATAACATTTTTAGGTATAGCCAGCATTCTGTCAGGGTCCTTTTCGAGTGAAAGCCTGTTTTCCTCCCTCGGTGTCCCGGTCCGGACAGGGGAATAAGCATGCGAAACCCTTGTAAGGGTCCTGAGCATCACAGGAAGCCGGAATTTTTCAGAAAGGTCGAAAGCCCTGATTGTCATGTCTTTGGCTTCCTGGGAGTCGCTCGGCTCAAGGCACGGTATCTTTGCGAATCTTGCATAAAAACGGGAATCCTGCTCGTTTTGTGAGGAATAAGCTCCGGGATCATCGCCGATGGCAAGAACCAGGCCGCCTTTTGTTCCAAGGTACGAAGCAGTCATAAGAGGGTCTGCCGCGACATTAAGGCCTACGTGCTTCATCGAGCAGAGAACTCTCTTGTTTGCATAAGAGGCGCCGATCGCTGTTTCGAGTGCGACCTTTTCGTTCACAGCCCATTCAGCATCACCGGGTGAATTGCTGGCTATGTACTCCAGTATCTCTGTAGCCGGCGTGCCGGCATAGCTCGTGGCAAGGGAAATACCGGATTCGATAGCCCCCCTGCCGATGGCCTCATTTCCTGACAACAGCGCGATGTTTGGCTTGTCCGTCTGTCCCATCGCTCCCGCTATTTTATCACCGGTAGCTTAGCCAATGCTTCCTTTATGGCCTGGCTGGGGTACTCGTGATCGACGAGTTTCCCATTCAGATAATCATCATACGCAGCAAGGTCCAGATATCCATGTCCGCTCAGGTTAAAAAGGATGCATTTCTCCTTGCCTTCTTCTTTGCAGATGAGCGCCTCATCGATTGCAGCTTTAATGGCATGCGCGCTCTCGGGAGCCGGTATTATGGCCTCTGTCTTGGAGAAGGTCAGTGCTGCCTCAAAGACCGGCAGCTGCGGATATGCCCTTGCCTCTATGATGCCTTCCTTGTAAAGCTGGGACACGAGCGGAGAATCGCCGTGATAACGGAGGCCTCCGGCATGAATGCCCGGGGGCATGAAATCGTGGCCAAGGGTGTACATCATCAGAAATGGCGTCATCCCGACAGTATCTCCGAAGTCATACCTGTACTCTCCCTTGGTAAGGGTAGGGCAGGAGCTTGGCTCAACGGCGATGGCCCGCAACTCTTTGCCGTGGATCTTATCAGCCAGAAAGGGAAACGCGATTCCGCTGAAATTGGACCCTCCTCCGCAGCAGCCGATAATGATATCGGGATAGTCTCCGGCCACGGCAAGCTGTTTCTTTGCTTCAAGTCCGATCACCGTCTGGTGAAGGATCACATGATTCAGCACAGAACCGAGCGCGTAATTAGTATCAGAATGGGTAGCTGCATCTTCAACCGCTTCGGATATCGCAAGGCCCAGACTTCCGGGATTGTTGGGGTCGGCTTCGAGGGCCTTCCTGCCTGTATTGGTTGTTGTCGAAGGGCTGGCATGAACAGTGGCGCCCCATGTCTCCATAGCGATCCTGCGATAAGGTTTCTGATTATAGCTTACTCTTACCATATATACGGTTACATCCAGCCCAAACATCGTTCCGGCCAGGGCCATCGCGGACCCCCACTGCCCGGCTCCTGTTTCTGTGGCAATTCTTTTGATACCGGACTTTTTGTTATAGTAGGCCTGCGGTATCGCTGTATTCGGTTTGTGGCTGCCTGCCGGGCTCACGCCTTCATACTTGTAGTATATTTTTGCCGGGGTTTTCAGGAAGGCCTCGAGCCTCTTTGCCCGGTAAAGGGGAGTGGGTCTCCAGAGAGAATATATTTCGAGCACCTCTTCAGGTATGTCAATCCATCTCTGACCCGATACCTCTTGTTCTATAAGGGCCATCGGGAATATGGCTTTCAAATCATCCGGACCAACCGGCTGTTGAGTGGCTGGATGGAGAGGAGGTTTGGGTGGATTCGGCATATCGGCAATTATGTTGTACCACTGCCTCGGAATATCTTTTTCTGTAAGAAGTATCTTGGTCTCCTGCATAAAATTCCTCCTGGATATAGATTCGTAAGAAAATTATTATATCACAAATGTTTTTCGCTACTTTGAACTGTCCTTATCTTTCTTATTTTGCCCGTTTAAAAGCTGGGAGGGACTGTCAAAGTCTCCGAAGGGCCTGGTAAAAGTATAATTGAATGGATCGGCAACAAGTGCTTTTGCTGTCTTGTCGGTACTGCCGCTCATAATAGCAAACGGCAGGGAAGCTATAAAAAACCCTGTGCCTATGGCAAGCGAAACGAAGCCCACAGGCCTGACAGCTATTAAATCAGCTATAGTGTCCTCTTCATGTCGTGTGTCTTCTGCAAAAGCTGCGGCTGAGGATAAAATCATAATTATCATGATGCTGAATGCGATGATTTTCGTCATTGTCGTTTCCTCCTTCTTTCGACATTAATGAAATTGTAGATTTAAATTATATAGCATTCAGTAATAAATAAGCCATAATGTTGTCACAGCACTGCGGAGAATATTATACTGAAGGATATGAGTGAGCCTGGATACAATGATAGATCGATAACTATAACCTATTCAATTACTTGCTCGCGGGGTGATATCGGGAATATATGCGAAAATGTTGCTCTGGAACAGACCGTTGAACTGCCGGGAAAGGCGATAAGAGACGACCGGATACTCCAAGACATTGTCGGCAAGGTGATCTCGATCCATCAAGCGGAAAGCGAGGGCATAGAGCGCTTCATCGTTAAAATGGCCTATCCTGCGTCAGTATCAAACTATGAGATTCCGCAGTTTCTCAACCTGCTTTACGGGAACATTTCTTTCAAGCCGGGCGTCAAGGTTATCGACGTAGATCTTGCGGAGGAATTTCTTCTTTCCTTCAAGGGCCCTAAATTTGGGATTGAAGGCATCAGAAGACTCACCGGCGCCTTCGACAGGCCGCTCGTGGCAACTGCATTGAAGCCGATGGGCACTTCGGCGGAAGGATTGGCAGAGATTTGTTACAGGTTCGCGCTTGGAGGAGTCGATATTATCAAAGATGACCATGGCTTAGTTGACTTCCCCTTCTGCAGGTTTGAAGAAAGGGTGACTAAGTGCGTACAGGCTATTGAAGAGGCGCAGCAGAAAACAGGGAAAAGGACGGTCTACTTCCCGAATATAACGGACCGCTTCGACAGAATCATAAGAAACGCGGAGTTTGCGGTAAAAGCCAATGCGGGCGGTCTCCTGGTCTCGCCTTTTCTAACAGGACTTGATTGCGTGAGGTACATGGCTGAGAACGAAGGGATCGACAAACCTATCATGTCTCACCCTTCCTTCACCGGCATCTTTTATACGGGAGCAGACAGCGGCATCGCACCCGAGCTAGTTCTCGGGAAGCTGTTCAGGCTTATAGGGATCGACAGTTCCGTATACCCTAATTACGGCGGCAGGTTTTCTTTTACCAGGGAGACCTGTTTTTCAATAGCCCGCCTGCTGACCGGTAGACTCCATAATATAAGACCGTCTTTCCCGACGCCTGCCGGCGGGATGGATCTCGAGAATATCCCTGAAATTGTACAATTTTACGGCAAAGATATTATTCTGCTTATCGGGGGCTCTCTCTATTCGCGCTCTGATGACCTCGAAGACAATGCGAGATACTTTTGCGAAAAGGTAAAAGGCTAGGAGGAAAAAATGAGTGTTGTTCATCGGTTCACAGGAGAGGATAACAATTTTAACTGGGAGGGGGCCATCTCCCATGGTTACGCAAAACCAAACGCCAGGGGCGCTGACGGCAAAGTACTGATCGGGAAGGCCGACGGCGCACAACAGTTCATCATCCGGTATTTCCGGGTAGAGCCTGGTGGTTGTTCGGCCCTTGAAAATCACCCGCACGACCATGGTA
The DNA here is from genome assembly GCA_963710375.1 of Nitrospirota bacterium. GTDB lineage: Bacteria > Nitrospirota > Thermodesulfovibrionia > Thermodesulfovibrionales > Dissulfurispiraceae > JADFXI01. Next base: position 208,188 of record CAVPZX010000002.1, on the reverse strand, counting down.
TTTTTATACTTCACGGCAGGGCCCGGGTGCTGCTTGGAAGTGTTGAAGTCGAAGTAGGGCCCAGGGATGCCGTCTATATAAGCCCCAACGAAACACACCAATTGAGTCCTATCGGCGACGAGGCCCTCGGTTTCCTCTGCGTTGTACCGCCGAAGGAGAACGAAATTAGTGGCTGTTTAATTGATATGCATGAACGATAAAGACTGTTTCATGCAATGAACTACTTATTTTGAACTCTCCGGCCCTTATGGCAATTAAAGCATTCGAACTTGGGAGGATGGGTATTTTTGACTGCGTACTTTTTGCCGGCGCCATGACATTCCAGGCACGCTGCGCTGTTATTGACCTCTATATCTCTATGAATGACGTCGGCGGGAATACGGGGATAACGCTTCCCAGATATGGAAAAAAGCAAACCGATAACCAGCAGTACAAAAAAAATAAACCCGATTGTGCTTTTCATGTGTAAATTGTACCATATCCAATATAATTAATAGCAGAAGAAGGGCAACACTTGTTTTTCGACGCGATGCACGGGTCTACTGTAAAAGGGGCGAGTAACGCCGAGCCCCACCTGAGAATGGATTCGGGTATCGCTGCTTTGGAAACATTGGGAATTGCTGACGAAGGTAGTTTCAGCGCGTCGAAAAACGAGTGTTGCCCTTCTTCTGCTTTCCACTACTCTCTTTTTTTGTTGTTGAAATATTTAGACCATTGTCGCTAGTATAAGTTTTAGTCATCTTAACTAACTATGCGTAGTGCTTTTTACGAAAGGAGCGAGTATGGGAAGCAAGAGCAAAGCGGCAGTCCTTGCCGCGGCTATGACGGCAGGATTTGTCTTTTTCAGCACTACTGTCACGGCCGGGGACATGTCGCAGAAAATGAAAACAGCTGTGCAGGCAAAGGTTGCTCCGGAGAAGATTGTCACTGCAGATGAAGTTGCCAGACTTGTGGCGCTGGGGCCGGAAGAAGGAAAATTTGAGCTTGTGGATTCGAGGCCTCTTGTGTTTTATGATGAAGGACACATTCCCGGGGCGATTTCGATACCATATCGGGAATTCAACGAATCTGCCGGAAAGCTGCCTAAAGAAAAGAACAAGATGATAATTTTTTATTGTGGGTCACGCGCCTGCCGTCTGAGCCAGTTCTGTGCTGGTAAGGCTGAGAAAATGGGGTATACAAGAGTCAAAGTCTTTGCCGATGGATTGCATGCATGGAAGAAGGCCGGCAACCTTGTCGTTTCTTCTGTGCAGAGTCTCAAGGAGTATCTCGAAAAGGGTATTCCCTTTGTACTGATTGATCTGCGGCCGACAGATGAGGCAAAGAGAGGACACATCGTAGGCGCGGTTTCTGTACCTGGAAAGGACCTTCGGTATGAAAAGGAGAGGTTCCCTTCAGACAAATCTGCCCCGATAATGCTGTACGACAATGATACAAAGTCCGAGTTGGACGACTTTGCATCGGTGAGGGGTTGGGGCTATACAAACGTCGCGGTTCTCGACGGCGGCCTTGATGAATGGAAGCGCTCCGGCGGACTCGTTATAAGCGGGGACGTGGCGACAAGGATTGTTTATGTGCCGAAGTTAAGAGCCGGCGAAATCTCTATCGAGGAGTTCAAGCGGATAGCTGAGACATCACCGGCAGACAAGTTGCTTCTGGATGTGCGTGACGAGGACGAAGCATTGCAGGGCATGCTTAAGGGTGCTTTGAACGTGCCTTCATGGGACCTCAAAAACAGGTTTAAGGACATCACGAGGGACAAGGAGATTATTTTGTATTGCGATACCGGCTTAAGGGCCGAGATGGCATACCATACGCTTAAAGAGGCCGGCTTCAAGGTGCGATTCCTCAATGCCAATATTAAGATCGACAAGGATGGAAAGTATACTATCATGAAAGAATAAAATGGAAGATGATATATGCACATCATCAGCCGTTAAGATACCCCCCTTCAGAGATGCACATATGCATTTCATGCTTGATGGAAGACCTCTGACGCACAGCGAACTGCCGGTTATAAAAGACGCATATGTAAAGCTCGGAATTTTATCTGTAAACGATATGGGGCACAGGAGCGGCATCGGCCTGCAGGCCAAAGCTCTTTTCGATACGGACATGGAAGTCAGGTCAGCCGGATACGCACTTTATAAGAAGGGAACCTACGGGTCATTTCTCGGCAAGGGAGTTTCAGGCGCTTCAGAGATCAGGAAAGCAGTTCATGAAATCGCCGACGCCGGCGCCGATTTTCTTAAAGTAATTAACTCCGGTATCGTTTCAGCGCAAAAAGCGGGATCGGTGACCGATGGAGGTTTTTCTCCGGAGGAATTACATGTGCTCAACGAAACGGCCCGGTCGAGAAATCTCCATATGGTCTGTCATGCAAATTCCGATTCGGCAGTGCGGGACGCTATCAATGCCGGAGCTGTTTTCGATTGAGCACGGCTACTTCGTATCGCGTGATACACTGCATAGAATGGCAGAAGCGCGCATTTCCTGGATACCAACAATATTTGCGCTCCACAGTCTTGCCGTCCTATATCCGGCAGACGAACAGGTAATTATAGAAAAAATTATTGAAAGGCATCTTTCATCAGTTAGCTATGCTGCTTCTATCGGGGTAATTTTGCGTATCGGCAGCGACAGCGGCTCTAAAGGAACAGCGCACGGCAGCTCTTTTTTTGAAGAACTGCAATTATTCAGAAAAGCAGGATTGCCTCTGGAGCAGATTATACACGCCGCATGCATGGATGAGAGTGAGATTGCCAGGGGCAATTTTCTGATAGTGACCCCGGACTTTACTCTCCAGGCGGTATATAGGGGCGGAAGGCTTCCGGTTGTCTATAGCCTATAGCCTATAGCCTATTACCTGTTTCTTTTATATAGCCCTATTATCTGAGCCTCTGAAATGACATGTCCTTTCATCGCTTTTTCTACGGCTGCCTTATTTGCACCGGAAGGCAGGTCTAATGCTTTATCAAGGGCGTAAAGCTTGAAAAAATAGCGATGAGTGCCTGATGGTGGACAGGGACCGCCATAGGATTTCTTGTTGAAGTCGTTTATTCCGGCTACCGCGCCTCTTGGCGTATCGTTTTCCTTTATCTCCTTTATATCGGGGGCGATGTTCCAGGAAACCCAATGGACCCATGTCCCCATTGGCGCATCAGGATCGTCGACAATCAAAGCCAGTGACTTGGTCCCTGGCGGGACATTCTCAATGACCAGCGGGGGATTTATATCGCGTCCATCACAGGTATACTTGGAAGGTATGGATCCGTTGCTCTGAAAGGCGGTACTGGATAATTTTAATTCGCTCATTGTTGCTCCCTCCTTGCCGAGAGTGATTAGTACAAAGAAAATAAAAACAGCAGTTATCGCCGAAGCCGGCATGGGCATAATTATCGGTTCTCCTGTCATGCTGTTATCACCATCACTGCGCATCCTGACAGCCCGATGACCCTTTCTGTCGTACTCCCCATAAGAATTTTCTTGAACCCCGTTCTTCCGTATGCTCCCATGACAATTAGATCAACCCCTCTGCCGCCCGCGGTTTCAACAATAGACTCATATGATCTCCCATTAGGGTTTACAGCTTCCGCCTCAATACCCTCCTTCCGGGCCATTTCGAGAACGTGGTCGGTATTGAGCTTGGCCCCTTTGATTTCGTCCTCAGTCAGCCATGAGGAAATCGCTATGACAGAGGTTCCACAGCGGTTGGCAATGCTGATTGCTTCGGCAACAGCTGCAATGCTATGTTTTGAGCCATCAGTGGCAATCAATATTTTCTGGTACCCTATCTTTGCCGCCTTTGGAACGACAAGCACTTTGCAGGGCGCATATCCTATAACCTTTGCCGCCACGCTCCCCATCAGGAGTTTAGCCAATCCCTTGCGTCCCCGCCTGCCGATCACAATCATATCGATATTCTTTTCCTCTGCTTCATCCACAATATATTTATATGGTTCATTGCCGCTAAGAAAGATAGTTTCACATTTCAGACCCTCTCCTTCAGCCCTCGCTTTTATCGATTTCAAATGCTTGACCACTTCTGCTTCCTCTTTCTCGAAAAACTTGGAGCCTATCGTCTCGTATTCTGGATTCGTTTCGAGCACTGATATCACGTAGAGCTTGCTCGAGCATTTTTTTGCAAAACTTATGGCCTCGCGTATCGGTCCCTCGCTGAATTTAGAACGGTCGGTTGCGAGCAGCAGTTTTTCAAGTTTTCCAACTGGGCAGAATAGCGGCTGATTCATGGTCTCCTCCTCTTCTTCTACTATTTATCAATTCTCTCTATTATTAAATAAATAATAGAGCAACCCTGACTTTTTTTCAATTGCAATTCAGACAGCACAGGGTAATTTTTCTTTGCGAGCGATTAGCCCTCTGTGCAAGTCCTGCTGTCTGTACGGATAATCATCCGTGTTCCAATTGAATATGTGGGCTCGGCGTTACTCGCCCAATGCAGATAACCCAGACGCTCGACTTCAGAAAAACAACCCTGTACTGTCTGAATTGCAGGTTTTTTCCCAAGAGAGATATTTGCCTCGATGGGTATTGTATAATAGTAAATATAAGTGTAAACAGATGCGCGGTATATACCTCGCACTTTATGCAGGAGGTTTCAGATGAATGGATTAAAAACGATGGTCCTGATGGTAACGCTCACATTGTTGCTTGTTGCTGTCGGAGGGCTGCTGGGCGGCAGGTCAGGGATGACGTTCGCGCTTATCATGGCCTTTGGCATGAATTTCATAACCTATTGGTTCAGTGATAAAATTGTGCTCAGGATGTATAGGGCCAGAGCTGTAAGTGAAGCTGATGAGCCTGAACTCTATGGGATAGTAAGGAGACTAGCGCAGAGGGCGGAACTTCCTATGCCCAAAGTATATATAATAGACGAGGACCAACCCAATGCATTTGCGACAGGCCGGAACCCTGGACACGCTGCTGTTGCAGTTACGACCGGTATAAAGCGGATTCTTTCCAGGGAAGAACTTGAAGGCGTTATAGGACACGAATTGTCCCACGTAAAACACAGGGACATACTGGTAAGCACGCTTGCCGCTGCTATTGCCGGCGCTATCAGCTACCTTGCACAGATGGCGCAGTGGGCGATGATCTTTGGCGGCGGAAGGAGAGACGATGACGAAGGAGGCAGTCCCATTGCAGCTATTGTGATGATGATCGTAGGGCCGATAGCGGCAATGCTGGTTCAAATGGCGATATCCCGCTCAAGGGAATATGGAGCCGATGAGTCCGGCGCAAGGCTTGCGGGGAACCCCTTGTACCTTGCCAGCGCTCTCAAGAAACTTCAGATGGCTTCGCAGCGGATACCTATGGATGCGAACCCCGCTACATCGCACATGTTTATCGTCAACCCGCTTTCCGGAGGTGGTATAACAAAGCTCTTTAGCACCCATCCGCCGATAGAGGAGAGGATTGCGAGGCTTGAATCGATGTCGATGAGAAGGTCATAGCCGCATGAAGAAGCCGCTGGTCGGAATCCTTATGGGAAGTGAAAGCGATTTGCCTGTAATGGAGCAGGCAGCGCATGTTTTGACAGAGTTCGGCATCCCGTATGAAATGCTTATCAGCTCTGCTCACCGTCTCCCCGACGATACTGCCGAGTATGCGAAGAGTGCCAGGGAACGCGGTATCGAGGTGCTCATTGCCGGAGCAGGCATGTCAGCGCATCTCGCAGGGGCGCTGGCAGCTCACACGACGCTGCCTGTAATCGGCGTCCCTCTCGCATCAGGGGCGTTGGGCGGAGCTGATGCACTGTATTCCACGGTGCAGATGCCTCCCGGAATTCCTGTGGCTGCCGTAGCGATAGGCGGCGCCAGGAATGCGGCATATCTTGCGTGCTCGATACTCTCAGTTAAATACCCCGAACTTGCCCAAAAAATAGAAAAGTTCAGAGAGCAGTCAAAAAAGCGTCTTGTAAACTTAGGCAAAGGGCCATTGGCTAAACGCAAAGGGACAAAAAAATAATCTGTTAGCCTTTTGCCCATACTTTTCTGATATTTCGGAGGAAGATATGTCCGGTGTTGTTATGAAAACAGACTTCAATGACGTCAAACTGCTCAGGCGTGGCAAGGTGCGGGATGTGTACGAGATAGACGGCTATCTCCTGATAGTGGCCACCGACAGGGTCTCTGCCTTTGATGTGGTGCTGCCCAACGGCATAGCTGATAAGGGAAAGATGCTGACGCAGATCTCCCTCTATTGGTTCAGGCAGATGAGCGACATAATTGAAAATCATATAGTCGCTACAGAAGTGAAGGACTATCCTGCAGTGCTTCACAAATACAGTGCTGTATTGGAAGGCCGCAGCATGCTGGTAAAAAGGGCGGAGCCGGTGCCTGTTGAATGCATTGTTCGGGGATATCTTTCCGGTTCAGGATGGGCTGAGTACAAGGAAAAGACAACGGTGTGCGGTATTAGACTTCCAGCAGGCCTGGTCGAATCGTCCCGGCTCGATGAACCCATATTTACACCAAGCACAAAAGCGGAAGAAGGACATGATATAAACATAAGCTTCGATGCTATGAGAAAGATAGTCGGAGATACCACTGCCCGGCAACTCAGAGAGACGACACTCGCTATATACGGCAGGGCGCTGGATCTGTCGGAGAAGAAGGGGATAATCATTGCCGACACCAAAATGGAATTCGGGCTGCACGAAGGCAGCCTGATGCTCATTGATGAGCTGCTGACGCCGGATTCGTCCAGGTTCTGGTCTGCGAAAGAATACGAGGCGGGCAGGGGACAGGACAGTTTCGACAAGCAGATAGTGAGGGATTATCTTCTGACCCTGGACTGGAACAAGACATATCCCGGCCCGGAGCTCCCTGAGGATATCATAAGCAAAACTGCGGCGCGGTACAGGGAAATAGTAGAAATACTCACGAAATGATTTTTCGTTTAACGCAATTTGTTGCGCGCATGCATTTGCGCATACTGCAATTGCATGCAATTCTCATCTTAAGGCCCGATATGGCGAATTCCGCTTGCTCTAACGTTCCTCCTTTAAAAAATTAGAAAACTCCGCTTTATGGTAAGGCTGGCATGAGATTTGATGAGGTTATTTGGTTAGTCATGACCAAAGAACTCATAGAAGATACCCGCTCAGCTTTTTTCTGCAAAGCTAATAGAAGATGAATTTCGACTTGCAACAAAAAAATATTGACATGAAGGAGACAGTTGCTTAGGATAATGATTGAGCCGCTCCTCTTCAAACAAAAGGATGGGACAATCTCGACCACTTTATGGATTATCAGAGAGTTGTAACTACAGGCTTTAAAAAAAATAAACAAATTGTTTTATCTTCCTTGTTTATCATCTATTATGTTGTTTATGCAATATCTCCGCTTTCCTACACATATGATGTTAAGAGAATAGTTGGCGATATCGGTGATGCAGACGGGATGTCTGCCTCTTTAAATAATTTTAGTATCTTTTTAGTTGAAGTCGTTTGCGACCAAATAGATTCGGTAAATGAATTTGATCACACTAACTCGACAGTCACTGTTCTCATCAGTAAGAAGCGGGCGGTCTTACCCGACAATGCAAGCGTAAAGTTTGCGCCCTCGGAAAATTTGTGGTTGTTCGGGCATATCACAATATTTTTTGCTTCTCGATCAAGGCTGCTCGTCTCTTCAGATGATGGAAACTCCAGTTTGGAGTTTAACCCCCTGCATTCAGGTCCTGCCCCGCCATTAGCTTAAGCTGATCCCAGCCTTTTTTGATATCTGTTTTAGTGGACGGGACTTCTTTATGTCCCATTGCCGTAAAATAAAAAAGAGAATAAAAAGGAGAAAGAAAATGAGCGATGTGAAAATGGGAAACCCTGCTGTAGTTGGTCTTGGCGGTTTTGGAATGACGACTCTTGTCCTGCAATGTCATAACTTGGGATGGTGCGGTATTGCCCCGGTCCTCTGGCTTGGACTTGCTTTTGGTGGAACGGCCCAGTTGATTGCCGGTATGCTGGAGTTTAAAACAGGCAACAATTTCGGTTTCTGCGCTTTTTCAGGATATGGGGCTTTCTGGATTTCATTATGCCTGATGGTAATCTTCGGCAAAAATGCGGCTTACCCCATGCTCGGGTTCAATGGGAATGACCTCGGGTTTTTCCTTGTGATGTGGACCATCTTCACGTTTATTCTCTTTATTGCATCAATGAAGCACCACACTGTACTGGCATTATTATTCCTGACACTGCTGATCGGTTTTCTCGGTCTTGATGCCAAAGAGCTCACAGAGAACGCGGCAGCAGGAACCTTTGCCGCTTATGATCTGATAGTTTGCGCATTATTGGCATTATATCTGATGGCGGTTACGGTGTTTGCAGAGTCCGGCATTAAACTTCCTGTTGGGGGCGCCTGGCTCAAGTAAACGGCACTGTTTCACTGCAATTAAACATGAACCCCTCGCTTATTACAGGAGGGGTTCATGTTTTAAGAGAGTAACTCCAACCCCCGCCATCCTTTGCTCCTTTATAAGTATAATTTAATATATTATATTTGAGGTAACATATGGACAATAAAGTGGACAGCTTTCAGAAATTGCTTGATATTATGGCGGCTCTCCGGGCTGAAGACGGCTGCCCCTGGGACAGGGAGCAGACGAGGGAGTCTCTTACGCCCTATCTTGTGGAAGAGACTTACGAGGTGCTGGAGGCCATCGATGAAGGTTCTCCCCAGAAAATAAAAGAGGAGCTCGGCGACCTGCTTTTTCAGATCGTTTTTCACTGTCAACTGGCGAAGGAACGCGGGGAATTCAGCATGGAGGATGTGATCAATGCTATCGCTGAAAAAATGATCGGCAGGCATCCGCACGTTTTCGGAGATGCGAAGTTCGAAACAGTCTGAAAAGGTCATGAAACAGTGGGAGGACCGGAAGAAAGAGGAGGGCAAGAACAGGGAGTCAATCCTTGAGGGTGTTCCGAAGGAACTCCCAGCGCTTCTCAAGGCTCACAGGATACAGTCGAGAGCGGCACGCGTCGGGTTTGACTGGAACAGGGTCGGAGAGGTCATGGAGAAGCTGGATGAAGAACTCTCTGAATTCAGGGAGGCGCTCGAACAAAAAGACCAGGCTGCGATTGAGGACGAACTCGGGGATGTGTTTTTCGTTCTTGTCAATATTTCGCGTTTTGTCGGCGTTAATCCCGAGGATGCGCTAAGGAAGACCATCACTAAATTCATATCCCGTTTCCGCTACATAGAAATGAAGGCTGCGGGCTCCGGCAGAAAGCTTTCGGACATGACGCTCCAGGAGATGGATGTGCTCTGGGAAGAGGCGAAAAAGGCTTAAGGCAAAAGGCCAATGGCAAAGGGCTAAAGGTTAAAATCAGACTGTTTTAAAGCATGCCCTTTTTCTGGTTTGACCCCTTCGCCTTTTGCCCTTTGCCTTAAGCCTTATTTTCTTTTGACTTTTGGATTACATACATGGTATATATTTCGTATTACGAAACTTTGTCTCGTAATTGAGCAATTCCTGTTCCCAGGAAAAAAGGAGGATTTTGCAGTTATGGCTTTTGAAGGGAAGGTCAAGTGGTTCAATGAGTCAAAGGGTTTTGGGTTTATCCAGCAGGATAACGGTGCGGATGTCTTTGTTCATTTTTCTTCTATTAAGAGCGAGGGATTCAAGACATTAGCCGAAGGCCAAAGAGTACAATTCGATATCGAAGAAGGAGATCGCGGACCAAAGGCTGTTAATGTTATAAAAATCTGAAGAATAAGGGCCTGACAAAGGCCCTTTTTTGTTTCTTTCTAAACTCCCTATCCATGTCGCACAGCAGCCGGTTGTGCCATATCCGGTTTATTGTATTTTAATTTTTGTCTATGCGCTTACCTGAATGGATTAAGACAACAGCCATTGGACTGCATCATACAAAGGACCTTTTGAGGAGTCATCGCCTCTCCACGGTTTGCGAGGAGGCACGGTGTCCCAATAAAGGAGTCTGTTTTTCAAAACCGACAGCAGCCTTTATGATAATGGGAGACCAGTGCACAAGAAATTGTGCTTTCTGCTCTGTCAGTCCCGGCATGCCCGCAGCGCTCGATGCCGGAGAACCTGAACGGGTTGCGGAAGCGGCATGCGAATTAGGTTTGCGTTATGTTGTAATTACTTCAGTGACCAGGGACGACCTGCCTGATGGCGGCGCCTCGCATTTTGCAGCGACGATAAGGGCTGTAAGAAACGCGCTGCCTGCTGCAAAGATAGAGGTGCTGACGCCGGACTTCCAGGGGGAAAGAGACGCTCTTGGTATCGTTCTGGATGCGCGTCCTGATGTATTCAACCATAACATTGAAACAGTAAAGCGGCTCTATGATATTGTGCGGCCCCAGGCTGATTATCAACGCTCTCTCGAAGTGCATAGAATCGCCAGGACGCTGATGCCAAGTATGAAGACAAAATCTGGCGTGATGCTCGGGCTCGGTGAGACGGTTGATGAGATCAGGGAAGTTTTCAGGGATATAAGGGCTGCCGGCTGCGACCTTCTGACAGTAGGCCAGTATCTCAGGCCTGCAAAAAAGAATCTGCCTGTTGTAGAATATATTCACCCTGATGTTTTTGAAGCTCTGAGACTATATGCGCTTGGCCTGGGGTTTGAATTTGTCGCTTCCGGCCCTTTGGTGCGGAGTTCAATGAATGCAGAGGAAATGTATAACAGCGTAAAACGTGAAAAAGAACGTGAAACGTGAAATGTGAATGGCAAACGGCTAGAAAAGAAAGCAGAATGTTAACTTTTCATTTTTTCACGATTCACTATTCACCTTTCACGATTCACGTTTCACTGTTTTAAGGAGGTTTCTCGTGTTTGAGTTTAACAGGATCAAGAGACTGCCGCCCTATGTTTTTGCGATCGTAAACGCTTTGAAGATGGATTCCCGGAGGAAGGGTGAGGATATAATAGACCTTGGAATGGGCAACCCCGACTTACCGACGCCGAAACATATCGTTGAAAAACTCTGCGAGGCTGTGCATAATCCAAAAAATCACCGGTATTCAGCATCAAAGGGTATAACGCAGCTGAGGATGGCGATATCCGAATGGTACAAGAGACGGTATGATGTAGATATAGACCCCGAATCAGAAGCAGTGGTCACGATCGGTGTCAAGGAAGGGCTTTCGCACCTTGTGCTGGCTACTATTCAGCCCGGAGACGTGGTGATGACTCCTACGCCTGCGTACCCTATTCATCCTTACAGCAATATAATTGCCGGAGGTGAAGTCATCAGCGTTCCCATCGGCCCCGGTTTCGATTTTTTTGACGAGCTGGAGAAGGCGCTGAAGAAGACATGGCCGAGACCCAAGATGCTTATTCTCAATTTTCCGCATAACCCCACGACTACGGTTGTCGAGGGGCTTGGCTTCTTTACCAAAGTGGTGGACTTTGCACGTGAGAACAACATTATCGTCGTGCAGGATTTCGCATATGCAGACCTTAACTTTGATGATTACAAGGCCCCGAGCATCCTCCAGGTACCCGGTGCAAAGGATGTTGCGGTTGAGTTTTTTTCTCTCACCAAGAGTTATTCGATGGCGGGCTGGAGGGTTGGGTTTTGCTGCGGGAACAGGGATGTGGTGGGTGCGCTCATAAAGATCAAAAGCTATCTCGATTATGGTATGTTTCAGCCTATACAAATTGCCAGCATCGTTGCGCTGCGCGGACCCCAGGACTGTGTTGAAGAGATAAGGAACATCTATCAGTCCCGCAGGAATACGCTGATAAAGGGCTTAAACAACGCAGGCTGGAAGATTGACTCACCCAAGGCGACAATGTTTGTCTGGGCCGGGATACCGGAGCAATTCAAAAAAATGGCATCGCTCGAATTCTGCAAATACCTTATAACAGAGGCAAAGGTCGCCGTATCGCCCGGCATAGGCTTTGGCGAAGGCGGCGACGACTATGTCAGATTCGCGCTTGTCGAGAACGAACATAGAATACGGCAGGCTGTATCAGGGATAAAAAAGGTGCTTGGCAAGGGATGACAATTAAACAGGACACTGTTTCGGTAGGCATCATAGGATTCGGCACGGTCGGCTCGGGGACCACGCGAATTTTACTCGAAAATGCCGCGGTCATCAGGGAGAGGACAGGCATTAACATCGCTTTGAAGAGAATCGCGGACCTTGACATCACGAGGGACAGGGGCATAAACGTTCCATCCGGCGTGTTGACTACCGATGCATCCTCAGTGATCAACGATCCAGAAATCGATGTCGTGATTGAGCTTATGGGAGGTATTCATCCTGCAAAGGAATTCATACTCCAGGCCATAAGGAACAGGAAGCATGTTGTTACCGCAAATAAGGCGCTGCTCGCCACCGAGGGGAATGAACTCTTTGCCGAGGCTGAGCGGGCCGGCGTTGAAATAGGGTTTGAGGCATCAGTTGCCGGAGGCATCCCTATCATCAAAGTGATAAGAGAAGGACTCGTTTCAAACAGGATCATTGCCGTGTACGGTATTATCAATGGAACGTCTAATTACATATTGACAAAGATGACCGACGAGAAGGTCAACTTCTCAACCGCGCTGAGAGAAGCGCAGCGGCTAGGGTATGCTGAGGCTGATCCGACCTTTGATATAGAGGGGATCGATTCCGCACATAAACTCACTATACTTGCCTCTCTGGCCTATGGGATCCCGCTGTCGTATGACGATGTGTATAAAGAGGGCATTACAAGAATAACCGCCCAGGACATTGCCTTTGCCCTGGAACTCGGCTATAAAGTGAAGCTCCTGGCAATCACAAAGGCGACTGCTGAAGGCATCGAGATGCGGGTGCATCCCACCATGGTGCCTAATGAATATTTGATTTCAAAGGTCGACGGAGTTTTCAATGCCGTGTATGTAGAAGGCGATGCATCGGGCTCTACTCTATATTATGGCAGGGGCGCAGGCGATATGCCGACCGGAAGTGCTGTTGTCGCCGATGTTGTTGATATCGTACGGAACATCATGTGTGGCGGCGTCTTGCGTGTCCCGGGCATCACGGCCCATTCTTCTCTCGGCACAGGAGAAAAAAAGATTAAAAGGATTGCTGATATAGAAAGCATGTACTATTTCAGATTTTCCGCGCTGGATGAGCCTGGCGTCCTGTCGAAGATATCGGGCATCCTCGGCAGCCACAATATAAGCATCGCGTCAGTTATTCAGAAAGGCAGGAGCATCGGGGGATCTGTTCCGCTTGTCGTGCTTGCTCACAGGGCCAGAGAAAGGGATGTGCTCAAGTCTGTAAGGGAGATCGACGCCCTGCCCGTTGTATCCGATAAAACGCTGTTTATCAGAGTTGAGGGTAGCGAAGGATAGAGATCCTCATTGCCTTTCAGTTTTCCGTTGTGATAAATTAGACTTATAATTTAATAAGATTATCTCATTGCTTGAGTGAATTTTTTCCCTCGGCATGGGAGGGGAGCTTTATGCAGGAATTCACCGAAGATCAGCTGCAACGTTACAGCCGCCACATACTCCTGCCCGAGGTTGGAGCAAAGGGGCAGAAAAAACTGCTGGCTGCTAAAGTATTTATTATCGGGGCTGGAGGACTGGGAAGCCCTGTTGGCTATTATCTCGCCGCGGCAGGGGTGGGCACTATAGGGATCATTGATAATGACAGGGTAGAAATGAGCAACCTTCAACGGCAGATAGCTCACAGTACGAGGACGCTCGGCATGCTGAAAGTTGAGTCTGCCAAGTTGACCTTTGAAGCATTGAATCCGGATGTGAATGTCATAGGCATTGCAGAAAGACTTTCAAAGGATACTATAATGAATTTGATAAAGGATTATGATATCGTTGTGGACGGTAGCGATAACTTCCCGACCCGTTATCTGATTAATGACGCCTGTGTCCTGATGAAAAAGCCGCTTGTTAGCGGAGCGATTCTGAGGTTCGAGGGCCAGGTAACTACTGTTTTGCCTGGAGAAGGCCACTGCTACCGGTGCCTGTTTGAAGAGATGCCGCCGGCAGGACTTGTGCCCTCATGCCAGGAGGTTGGAGTTATCGGAGCGATTCCCGGTGTAATCGGCTCTTTGCAGGCTGTCGAGGTCATCAAACTCATTCTGGGCAAGGGTGAGGTGCTGAAAAACACGCTGCTGATATATGATGCCCTGAAGACCACTTTCAGACGTGTCAGTGTACCCAAGAATGATGAATGCCCGGTGTGCGGGAAGAACCCCACAATTACCGAACTCCAGGATTATGAGGCTGAATACTGCAGAATGTAGGTGCTTCGGCAGATGGAGGATATGTCTCTTTCGCTCAGGCGTTCTGTTTTGACAGTTCTATAGCTCATTCCGCTACAGCCGCAAAACTCGCCCTATGGGCTCAGACACTTGCGGCTGTTTAACGCTTCATTTCGCAAAGAACTGTTACCAAAACAGAACGCTTCGCTACAGAGACATATCCTCATCTGCCGAAGATGGTAAAACGATGAATAGTATAACTATGCCTCAACTTATTTTCGACGATATGATAGCTCATTGCAGGGAGGGCTATCCGAATGAGGCTTGCGGCATTTTGGCCGGCGTCGGCAATGAGGTGTCCAGACTTTTCCCGATGCGAAATGTTGAAAGCTCGCCAGTGAGTTACTTGATGGATTCAAAAGAGCAATTCGAGGTCATGAAGGCGCTCCGCAACGAGAGCCTTTCGATTGTCGCACTGTTCCATTCCCACCCTGCCTCTGCTTCATATCCGTCCGCAAAGGATGTGGCACTTGCGTTTTACGAAGACAGCGCTTATGTCATTGTGAGTCTTTCCGAAAGAGAACCTGTGGTTAAAGCGTTCTTCATCACAAGCGGAGTTGTTGAAGAAATCGAAATTAGGGTTTGCTAGCGGATGACAGGAGAAGGGCAGCGCTCCGATAAACAGCCTGCCCCTGCCGATCCCTACCACTTTGATTTTCTTTCTGTTTTAAAGTAAAATATGCTTTACTCTTAAAGTTGTCAGGCGGTTAAATTCTCGGTAATAAACAGGAGGTTCTTATGGGATATGTAAAAGGCCTGAAATGCAGGGAATGCGGCAGGGAGTATCCTGTTGATCCTATATATGTCTGCGAATTTTGCTTCGGTCCCCTGGAAGTAAGTTATGACTACAAAAAGATCAAAAAGAAGTTGACGCGTAAGACAATAGAAAGGAGGGATGGGAACCTCTGGCGTTATAAAGAGCTTCTGCCCATCGACGGCGAGCCCCAGGTAGGACTCAATTCCGGCTTTACTCCCCTTATAAGGGCTGATAACCTTGCGAGTGCCCTTGGGGTCAGGGAGCTGTACGTTAAAGATGATACGGTGGCCCATCCGACTTTGTCGTTCAAGGATAGAGTTGTTGCCGTTGCGCTTACCAAGGCGAAGGAGTTCGGGTTTGATACGGTGGCATGCGCATCTACAGGCAACCTGGCCCACTCGGTTTCGGCTCATGGCGCAAAGGCCGGCTTCAAATGTTTTGTGTTTATTCCCGCGTCACTGGAGCAGAGCAAGATAGTGGCCTCGCTGGTATATGAACCGAATCTTGTGGCTGTCGATGGCAATTACGATGAGGTCAACAGGCTTTGCAGCGAGATCGCTAATAAGTACCCGTGGGCATTTGTAAATATAAACATCAGGCCGTTCTACGCAGAGGGCTCCAAGACGCAGGGTTTCGAGATTGTGGAACAACTGGGATGGGAAGCGCCCGATAATGTGGTTGTGCCCTGCGCCAGCGGTTCGCTTCTCACAAAGGTGTGGAAGTCATTTAAGGAATGCAAGGAAATAGGGTTGATCAAAAAACTGGGGACAAAAGTGTTTGCAGCGCAGGCAACAGGCTGTTCTCCCATATCTGCTGCCATAAAGCAGGGTACTGATGTAATAAAACCGGTCAAGCCGAATACGGTGGCTAAATCGCTTGCCATCGGCAACCCTGCCGACGGGTACTATGCCAGCCATATCGTCAATGAAACCGGGGGATATGCAGAGGATGTTTCCGACGAAGAAATTATCGATGGAATAAAGCTGCTTGCAAAGACCGAGGGCATTTTTGCCGAGACTGCCGGGGGCGTTACGGTCGCAACGGCAAAGAAGCTGATTGAGCAGGGAAGGATAGGCAGAAATGAAAGAACGGTAATATGTATTACCGGCAATGGCCTGAAGACCCAGGAGGCGCTCAACGGGCATACGGCGGAAATGCATCACATCAAACCGAACATGCCGTCATTTGAAGAGATATTAAAAAAAATAGGCGATAGGTAATAAGGAAAGGCAAAAGGCGATGGGCTAAAGGAACAGAAAGAGTATTTCTTGTCATTAGCTTTTAGCCTGATTTTAAGGAGGTGATTTCATGGCGGTAAAAGTGAGAATTCCGACGCCGCTTCAGCGGCTGACAGCAGGGAAAGAGGAAGTTGAAGGCAAGGCCGGTTCGGTGATAGGACTTATCAACGACCTTGATTCGCGATACCCGGGTATTGCCGAGAGAATATCAGAGGGGGGCAAGGTCAGAAGATTTGTTAACGTCTATGTCAATGAGGAGGATATCCGGTTTTTGCAGGCTGAACAGACGCCTGTAAAGGACGGGGATGAGGTTTCCATTGTTCCGGCAATAGCCGGAGGGCAAACAGCGTGCGGCGTCACTGGTCGAGTGTAAAAAAAATTAGCTTGACGTGCGACGATTAAAGAGGAGGGGTAGATGAAGAGGCGTGTGAAATTGACGTTTCCTCAAAATCTTATTAAAGAACCTGTGCTATTTACCATGGCCAGAAAGTATGACGTATTGCCCAATATACGGCGGGCGCGCGTAACCGATACTGTCGGAGAAATGATTCTTGAGCTTGAGGGGGACGAAGAAAACCTTGAAAAGGGAATCAAGTCTTTACAGGATCAGGGGATTGAGGTGGAACTGATCGAAGGAGACGTCATACAGTAAGGCAAGTTATTTATTAGCAGGCATTAAAGGAGAATGTATGAAGGTGGGAGCGTGTAATTCTGGTACACGGACATTGTGGAAAGGTATTATTGAAGCATACGGAAGATTTTTTCCTGTTAGTGAAAGCACTCCGGTTGTGAGTCTTCTGGAGGGCAATACCCCGCTTATCAAAGCGGTCAATCTGCCAGAACAAGTCAGAGGGGACCTCACTATTTATTTTAAGTTCGATGGCGCCAATCCGACAGGCTCTTTCAAGGACAGGGGCATGACGCTTGCGCTTTCAAAGGCGGTTGAGTCAGGATCAAAAGCAGTGATCTGCGCCTCAACCGGGAATACATCGGCATCGGCGGCAGCCTACGCCGCACGGGCAGGCATAAAGGCCATAGTTGTGATCCCCGAAGGTAAGATCGCACTCGGAAAGCTCGTACAGGCGTTGGTGCATGGCGCTACAGTATTGCAAATTCAGGGAAATTTTGATGATGCGTTAACGATTGTCAAAGAGGTGGTCTCGAAATATCCGATCACACTTGTCAATTCCATTAACCCTTTTAGAATAGAAGGACAGAAATCAGCGGCGTTTGAAGTGTGTGACTATCTTGGCGCTGCACCGGACTACCATGCATTGCCGGTCGGCAATGCTGGAAACATTACCGCTTATTGGAGAGGCTACGGAGAATATTACAGGGAGGGCATGATAACGGGTTTACCCAAGATGCTCGGCTTTCAGGCAGCAGGGGCGGCGCCCATTGTTCTCGGTCATCGCATTCAAAAACCGGAGACGATTGCTACTGCAATCAGGATCGGCAATCCGGCAAGCTGGAAGAGCGCCGAGGCGGCAAGGGATGAGTCGGGCGGACGCATAGACATGGTTACGGATGATGAGATACTGGCTGCTTACAAGCTCATTGCCTCGCATGAGGGTATTTTCTGTGAGCCGGCTTCTGCTGCATCGCTTGCCGGTGTTATTAAATTATACAGGGCCGGTTTTTTCAGGAAGGGCGAGACCGTAGTGTGTACATTGACAGGGAACGGATTGAAGGACCCTGATACGGTGTTCAAAGTGGCTGACGAAGCGATTAAGGTCAAGGCCGAATTCGATGAAGTCAGGAAAATAATAGAAAAGGTACTATAAAAAAGACAGGTTAAGGTTAAGGTTAAGGTTAAGCAAGATTAAAGCTATAAAAGACAGGTTAAGGTTGAGGTTAAGCAAGATTGAAGACATTGTATAAAAAAAATTGCTTTTTTTCTTAACCTTAACCTCAACCTTAACCTGATTGTGTATGGTGTAAAGAATGAAATACATTGTTATCATCGGTGACGGCATGGCGGACAGGCCGGTTGAGGAACTGGGCGGGTTGACTCCGCTCAAAAAGGCTGAAACGCCCAATATGGACAGATTGGCCCGCGAAGGGATTATCGGGAGCGTGCGCACGGTTCCCAAGGGCGTTCACCCCGGGTCCGATGTTGCAAACCTGAGCATCCTCGGTTATGACCCCCTGCGCTACTATACGGGAAGAGCGCCGCTCGAAGCGGCAAGTATCGGCGTGGCGCTCGATACGCAAGATGTTGCCTACCGGTGCAACCTCATAACGCTGAGGTTTGGCGCGGACAAGACAAGCGCCGTTATGGATGATTACAGCTGCGGACACATATCGACTGAGGAAGCCAGGGAAATTATAGGTACTGTCCAACAAAGGCTGGGCAGTAAGGACATAGTATTCTACCCTGGTGTCAGCTACCGGCATCTCATGGTATGGAAGAACGGCTATGCGGACATGGAATGCACACCGCCTCATGACATACTTGAAAAGGAAATTTCCGGTTACCTACCTTCAGGCAGAGGACAGAATGTTCTCAGAGAGCTGATGATGAAATCTGCTGTGCTCCTCGATGATCATCCGGTAAACAGGAAGCGGGTTGATAATGGCAAGAAACCGGCCAGTAGTATTTGGCTATGGGGCCAGGGAAAGAAACCTCAGATTCCGTCATATAAGGAGAAATACGGAATTAGCGGGGCGCTCGTATCCGCGGTCGATCTTACCAAGGGGTTGGGCGTCTGCGCCGGATTTGAAGTGCTCAATGTGCCGGGCGCAACAGGTTGGCTGGATACTAATTACGCCGGCAAGACTGAGCATGCCCTCGATGCTCTGGAAAAAGTGGATTTTGTCTATCTGCATATAGAGGCCCCTGACGAGGCAGGGCATTCGGGAAATTGTAAAGACAAACTCAAGGCTATCGCGGATTTCGATGCCTTTGTGGTGGGGCCGGTACTGAAAGGCCTGGACGAAAGGTTCAGGGAATATCGCATTTTGCTGCTGCCCGATCACGCTACACCGGTAAAAATCAGGACCCATACTGATGAACCTGTGCCGTTTGTCATATACGATAGCCGCAAAAAGAAAAACAACGAAGGCGTCTCCTATGACGAATCAATCACCGGCAGAAAGGATATCATGGTAGTTGAAGAAGGCCACCGGCTGATGGATTATTTTATCAAGGAAGTTCTGGCTTAATGCTCATCGTTCAGAAATACGGCGGCACGTCCGTTGCAAATACCGAGAGGATCAAGGCAGTTGCCGAGCGAGTGGTAAAGTCGGCGAAGGAAGGCAACAAGGTCGTTGTCGTTGTTTCCGCAATGTCCGGAGAAACTGACAAACTCATTGAGCTGGCCCATCAGGTTTCATTAAATCCGAACGAGCGTGAAATGGACCTGCTTCTTTCCTCTGGGGAACGGGTCACCAGTGCGCTCACTGCCATGGCCATAGAAGAGCTGGGGTACAAGGCAATGGCGTTTACCGGCAGGCAAATGGGCATCATTACGGACAAGGTCCACATGAGGGCGAAGATAGAGAAAATCGCCTCTGAACGGGCGAAAAAGGCGCTTTCAGAGAATTACATTCTGGTGATTGCCGGTTTCCAGGGTATAACTGAGACTGAGGACGTGACCACTCTCGGGCGGGGAGGGTCTGATCTCTCTGCAGTGGCGATAGCCTCTGCATTGAATGCTGACATATGCGAAATTTATACTGATGTCGATGGTGTCTACACCACTGATCCGAACATTGTTCCTGATGCCAGAAAGCTGGACAAGATCTCCTTTGAGGAGATGCTGGAGCTTGCAAGTCTTGGCGCAAAAGTGCTGCAGACGCGATCGGTCGAATTCGCCATGAAATATGAGGTGCCTGTGGTCGTGCGGTCGAGCTTCAACGACAACCAGGGCACTTTGGTGACCAAGGAGGATGAGGATATGGAAAAGGTTGTGGTGTCAGGGGTCGCATACGATAAAAATCAGACAAAAATTACGGTTACGGGAGTCCCTGACAAGCCGGGAGTCGCTGCCACAATATTTAAAAGGATTGCTGATGCGGGCATAGTGGTCGATATGATTGTACAGAACGTGAGCAGCGATGGAAGGGACGCCGATATCTCTTTCACTCTGCCGAGGACAGACAGTAAAAAGGCTCTTAAGCTGACAGAGGAGATTGCAAAGGAAATCGGCGCAAAAGTGGTGACGCTGAGAGATGACATCTCCAAGATTTCCATTGTCGGCGTCGGCATGAGGACCCATTCCGGCGTTGCTGCACAGATGTTCGAAACCCTTGCGAAACAGGGCATAAACATTATCATGATCAGCACTTCTGAAATAAAAGTTTCTTGCATTATCAACCTGAAATATACCGAACTTGCCGTCAGGGTGCTTCATGAAGCCTTTGGCCTGGCAGAAAGCGGGTAAGGAGGCGTCTATGCGCAAGATAGAGATTTATGACACTACGCTCAGAGACGGCACACAGTCTGAGGATATTTCTCTGTCCGTTGAGGATAAACTGAGGATTACCGAGAAGCTGGACGAGATCGGCATTCATTATATCGAAGGAGGATGGCCCGGCTCCAACCCCAGGGATGCCGACTATTTCAAGAAGGTGAGAAAACTCCCGCTTGCTCAATCGATGGTAGCGGCCTTTGGCAGCACACACAACCCGAAACACCACGTCCAGGATGACCAGAACTTAAAGGCGCTAGTTGAAGCAAAGGTTAAAGTCATTACTATTTTTGGTAAGACCTGGGATTTCCATGTAACAGAGGCCTTGCGGATTTCCCTTGAAGAAAACCTTGATATTATCCATAACTCGGTCCGCTTTCTGAAGAATCAGACCGAAAAGGTTTTCTTTGACGCCGAGCACTTCTTTAACGGATATAAAGATAATCCAGTCTTTGCGCTGAAGTGTCTTGAAGCAGCGCAGGCCGCAGGCGCCGACTGTCTTGTGCTCTGTGATACCAACGGCGGCACACTTCCCCAGGAGGTAAGTCATATCATCCAGGCGGTGAGCAAAAAAATTAAGGCGCCCCTTGGCATTCATGCCCACAATGATTCCGATTGCGCTGTTGCAAATTCGGTTATTTCCGTTGAAAGAGGCGCAGTGCAGGTGCAGGGCACTATCAATGGCATCGGCGAACGCTGCGGCAATGCCAATCTTTGCTCGATAATTCCCAACCTCCAGTTGAAACTTGGGTATTCCTGCCTTTCGGATGAACGATTGAAGAAACTGCGCGACGTATCGCGGTTTGTTAACGAGATAGCCAATATGAGGCACTTTAAGAGGCAGCCTTTTGTCGGTGACAGTGCCTTTGCCCATAAAGGAGGCATCCATGTCAGCGCCATCAGAAAGAGGGCTGAAACCTATGAGCATATCAGTCCCGAACTGGTGGGCAATTCTCAAAGGATCCTGATATCGGACCTCGCAGGCAGGAGCAACATTTTAAGGAAAGCCGAAGAATTCAATATACACCTGGAAGCCAATTCCCCGGAAGTGCAGGGCATTCTTGATTCGCTCAAGGACCTGGAGCATCAGGGTTTCCAGTTTGAGGGCGCTGAGGCGTCCTTTGAGCTATTGCTGAAAAAAGCGCTTGGGCTCCACCGGAGGTTCTTTGATCTTATCGGGTTCAGGGTCATTGACGAGAAGAGAAAGGAGACTGAGCTGCCGTTCAGCGAGGCAACCATTATGCTGAAGGTCGGCAAGAGCATCGAGCACACTGCTGCAGCAGGCAACGGTCCGGTCAATGCCCTTGACAGCGCCCTGCGAAAGGCGCTCGAAAAATTTTACCCCGAGTTGAAAACTGTTAAATTGCACGATTATAAAGTGCGGGTCCTTACTGCCGGAAAGGGCACCTCTGCGCGGGTGAGGGTCCTTGTTGAATCGGGCGACGAATTGCACAGATGGGGGACTGTCGGCGTTTCTGAAAATATCATTGAGGCATCATGGCAGGCTCTTGTAGACAGCATTGATTATAAATTGCTAAAGGAAAAAGAATAGAGGCATGGGGCTTGCGAGCCCTTAATTGAATGATGTTGGATAATGCTGCGGTATTTTTCTGTCACGCAGCTCCAAAAAGAAAACAGCTTTGGTATATCTCAAATGTAATCTCAGCATATTTGTCTTGAGCTCCCTAACCTGTATTCTCAATGCACCGATTGCTTTCACACCGCTATCCTGGCTTTCGGACAGGGCTCCGATGTTTTGTTTCAAAGCGTCAAAGTTCTTTTTTATTGCGCTGTCTCGTTGCCTGCACTCTTCTAAGAGAAATTTATATTGTTCTTTTTCGCGCTCGGACAAGGTTGCAATATAGTCTTCCAGACTCTGATATTTCATTTCGCTCCGGAGGCATACAAGCCATTTTTTCTGTAAGGGTTTCGCTTTTTAGAAAAAAATAACATACGAAATTGCATTTGTCAACAACAGCCAGTGGGTAAGGTTTACTGAACAATGGCATATATAGTAGGATAAATGGTCATGGAAGAAATCGGCATTGTAAAGGAAATCAATGGAATAAAGGCAATAATTTCTGTGCAGAAGCAGGGTTCCTGTGGTTCCTGCCCGGGAGCAACCCTGTGCCAGACACTGGGAGCGGGCGAGGCCTTAATGGAGGCGTATAATCATGTCGGTGCACGGGCCGGGGATACCGTGAAAGTGGTTTTCAAGTCCTCAAATTATCTTAAGGGCACTATGCTTGTATATGGCCTTCCCTCTTTAATGCTAATTGTCGGAGCGGTTTTGGGAAAGGAATATCTGGGCAGGTTTTTCCCCGGGGCTGATCCCGATATACTGTCTGCCGGCACTGGGTTTGGCTTTCTTATCATTACGTTTCTTGTCATTAAACTCTGGTCAAATATATTTGAACTCAAAAAAGAATTTACGCCAATAATAGAAGAAATCATAAACAGGGGGTAGTTATGTCAAAATTGAGCGCTGGACAAATAAGGAACGTAGCAATTATCGCTCACAGCGGCGCCGGTAAGACCTCATTGACCGAGTCTATTCTGTTTAACGCAGGAGTCCTGGACAGGATTGGGAACGTGGAGGCCGGAAATACGACGACCGACTGCGAGCCCGAAGAGATTGCGAGGAAAATAAGCGTTGTATCGGCCATTGCCTATTGCGACTGGAAAAACACACGAATCAATCTGATCGATACTCCGGGGTTTATAAACTTTATAGAAGACACTAGAGGCAGTCTCAGGGTATCCGACGGGGCTGTCGTTATCGTAAGCGCTATTTCAGGAGTGAAAGCGGAAACCGAAAAGATATGGAAGTACGCCTGCGAATTCGAAGTGCCGCGAGTGGTCTTCGTCAATAAGCTCGACAAGGAAACGGCAAATTTCTTCATGGCGGTAGGTGAGCTTGAGAAGTCTTTTGAATCAGAGGCTCTTCCGCTTTATATCCCTATAGGTGAGGGAGAGGGATTCAAGGGAATAGTTGATCTCATAACGATGAAGGCATATGTTGCTGAAAACGGCAAAGTATCGGAAGCCGAGATACCTTCTTCTTTGCAGGGCAGCGCCAGCGAGTACAGGAAGAAGCTTGTCGAAAAGATTGCGGAATCTGACGATGCACTCCTGGAAAGATACCTGGAAGGAACTGAGCTCACCAATGAAGAAATCATGAAAGGTGTCCGTGAGGGATCTATGACGAGAAGGTTTATCCCGGTCATATGCGGTTCGGCAACTCTCAATATTGGAGCAAGCCAACTCCTCGATGCTATGCTGCTCTGCCTGCCCTCCCCTGAGGATATGAGCAGGATTTCACCCGTCAGGGGCAAAAATCCCAAAGACGGCAAAGAGGTGGAAAGAAAACCGGTCGAGACAGATCCGCTTACTGCATATGTCTTCAAGACAGTTGCAGACCCCTATGCCGGCAAAATGTCCATATTCAGGGTTTATTCAGGCGTGCTGAAAGCGGACTCGACAGTCCTGAACGCACAGACCGGCTCCAAGGAAAGAATAGGCCAGGTTTTTTACCTGCAGGGAAAGAAGCATGTTCCGACACAGGCGGTGGGGCCTGGGGAAATAGCTGCTGTAGTAAAATTAAAAGACACCAATGTTGGCGATACATTATGTGAGGAGCACCATCCGCTTGTGCTTGAGCAGGTCAAGTTCGCGGAGCCGCTTATTTCATATGCAATAGCACCCAAAACCAAAGGTGATGAAGAAAAGGTCAGCATAGGCTTAAACAGGCTTCTTGAAGAGGACCCAACCCTGCGTTTCAGCCGCGATGATGAATCCAAGGAGATGATTCTATCCGGCATGGGGCAGGTGCACCTTGAGGTTGCACTCGATAAACTGAAGAGGAAGTTCGGAGTCGAGGTGGCAATGAAGACGCCGAAGATACCTTACAGGGAGACGATACGGGCTTTTGCCAAGGGGCAGGGCAGGTATAAAAAACAGTCCGGGGGGCGGGGGCAGTACGGCGACTGCTGGATTGAATTGGAACCGCTGCCGAGGGGAGGGGGGTACGAGTTCGTCGATAGGATTGTCGGCGGCGTCATTCCCCAGCAATACAGGGGCGCAGTCGAAAAAGGAATTGTCGAGGCTATGCATGAGGGTGTCATTGCAGGATACCAGATGGTTGATGTAAGGGCCACCTTATATGACGGCACTTACCATTCCGTAGACTCTTCTGAAATGGCCTTCAAGATAGCCGGCTCAATGGCGTTTAAGAAAGTGGTACAGGATGCGAAGCCTGTTCTTCTCGAACCCATTATGAAGGTTGAAGTTACCGTTCCCGAAGATACTCTCGGTACGGTTATCGGAGATCTGAATACCAGGCGCGGAAAGGTCCAGGGCGTCGAGCCGCAGGCAGGCGGAAACCAGAAGATCAACGCCCTTGTGCCTATGGCGGAGATGCTGACCTATGCGAACCAGCTCCAGAGCATCACTTCAGGAAGGGGGCTCTATTCGATGGAATTCTCCCATTATGAGGAATCGCCCTCTCATATTACTCAGAAGATCATAACTGAGCGACAGAAACTTAAGGCTGAAGAGCACCAGTAGACCATGAAAAAACCCTGGGCTGGAAGGTTCACTGGAAAAACTTCTAAAAGCGTAGAGAACTATACAGAGTCGATATCGTTTGATAAGAGGCTCTGGAAATACGATATCGAAGGCAGTATCGCTCATGCAAAGATGCTGTCGAAACAGGGTATTATTCCGAAACGGGACGCCGACAGTATTATCAGAGGCCTGAAAGATATTTACCGGGAAATAGAAGAGGGCAAGTTCAGGTTCAACCCCGAACTTGAAGATATTCATATGAATATCGAGGCCGCCCTTATCAGAAAAATTGGCGACGCCGGCGGTATGCTGCATACGGCCCGTTCGCGTAACGACCAGGTGACCCTCGATCTAAGGCTCTATGTCAGGGCCTCGATTGAGGGAATATCGGCACTGCTCAGAAATCTTGAGACAGTGCTCGCCGACTTGGCTGAAAGCAGTCTCGGACTGATTATGCCCGGGTATACACACACTCAAAGGGCGCAGCCGGTGCTCCTTTCCCACCATCTTATGGCCTATGCCCAGATGTTTCAGCGCGACCGCATGCGATTTGTTGATTCACTGAAGCGGACAAATGTTCTGCCGCTCGGTTCATGCGCCCTTGCCGGCACCTCGTTGCGCGTTGACAGGCAGTACGTAGCTTCGTTGCTGAAGTTCGACGCTGTTTCAGACAACAGCATGGACACTGTTTCTGACAGGGATTTTGTGCTTGAGTTCCTTTCCTGTTCTGCGCTGCTCATGATGCATGTTTCCAGAATGGCTGAAGAGATTATCCTATGGGCATCCGAAGAGTTCGGCTTTATCGAGCTGTCCGATGCTTTTGCCACCGGGTCCAGCATCATGCCTCAGAAAAAGAATCCCGATGTTGCTGAGCTGATGCGGGGCAAGACCGGCAGGGTCTACGGCAATCTCATGAATCTTCTTACCACTATGAAAGGCCTCCCACTGACATACAACAGGGACATGCAAGAAGATAAGGAGCCTCTTTTCGATACGGCTGACACAGTTACGGCTACCCTCGCTATCCTTCCGGAAATGTTAAAAAATATAACTTTCCTCAGGGAGAGACTCGAAAACAGCAGTGACGCTGGATTTTCCACAGCTACCGACATTGCCGAATACCTTGTCAGCAAGGGCCTGCCTTTCAGGACTGCCCACGGAATCACCGGCAGGATCGTCCGTTTCTGCATAGATAACGGAAGAACACTTCATGATCTGGATATAGCTACGTACCAATCTTTTTCCAGGAATATAGAAGAAGATGTCTACGATGTCATCAGCGCAGCTGCATCGGTCAATGCCAAAAAGTCATATGGAGGCACGTCGCCCGCTGCAGTCAGGGCGCAGATCAGAAGATTCAGGAAACAACTCAAATGAAACGCGGCGGTTTTGTAAAAAGTCCATATGCTGCGTTGCGCTTCATCCTTCGTCGCTGCGGAGTACGAACAAGTACACCTCACTCCTCGGGATTTGCGCGCCTTGCCTCTGGAGCTTTTTACAAAACCGCTTTTTTTCTGCTGGCGGTGCTGGTGCTTGTGGCATGTGGGAAAAAGGGAGAGCCGACGTTTATTACGTTTGTTAAGCCTCCTCCTGTAAACGCAATTACTGTGGTACACCGTGAGAATTCTATGCTGCTTTCGTGGTCTTATTCAGTATCCCAGGATATGCAGGAACTTATCAAAGGTTTCTATATTGAGAAAGCCGTGGCTGGAGGGGACAATAAGCCTGGGGAATTCAGGGAACTTGTTTTTCTTCCAGGGACTGTGAATCATTATACAGACAAGGATTTTGAGGCCGGCAGGCCGTATTTTTATAAGATACGGGTATACAGTGTCAGAAATATCATAAGCGATCCGTCCCCGGTCGTAAAGGTCGTTCCAGCAGAACTCCCACCGTCCCCTCAGGGATTATTCTTTAAGATAAAAAACTATGCGGTGGAGATTAGATGGGACAAACTGCCCGGAAAAGTTAAATATAATATATACAGGAGCAACAAGAAAGATGTATTCCAGGCAGTGACTTTAAACAAGGCCGCACTCAGCGAGCCCTTATTTATGGACAAGGTAGAAACCGGATCGCATTTATACTATAAGGTGACATCACTCCTTGATACCGGTATTAAAGACGAAGGATTTCCATCCGAAGTGCTCGATGTGGACCCTGGGACCTTTGTGCCGTCGAAGCCTTCTGGCTTGAAATATGTTTATGCCCCGAAGGGAGTTGTGCTTATGTGGAACGAGAATCCGGAGTCATGGGTGAAACTGTATCGTGTTTATCGAAAGCGTGCCTCGGAAAGCAGCTTCAGCATTATTGGCGAGGCCGTCACACCTACATTCAAAGATAACGACCCTGTGACTTCCAAAACGTTGTATTACATCACCGCACTTGGTCCTTCCAGGGAAAGTGCGGCGCAGGAACCGATAGAAGTCAGTCCTTTGGTAGAGCGATAAGATGGAACGCATTCTCCTCGGACACGGAAGCGGCGGGAAACTTATGCATCAGTTGATCAGTGAGTTTTTTGCGCCTGAATTTCACCTTGGCGCGCTGGCTGACGCAGCGGTTGTTGAATATGGCTTCAGCGGACAGCGGCTTGCTTTTACAACAGATTCCTATGTTGTGTCTCCGTTGTTTTTCCCCGGAGGCAATATAGGAGAACTTGCAATCAACGGGACTGTGAATGATCTCTCGATGGTAGGATCAAAACCCCTCTATATCACCACAGGTTTTATTATCGAAGAGGGTTTTGCTGTCGATGATTTGAGGCGCGTCATCGTATCAATGGCAAAGGCAGCTGAAAAGGCCGGTGTCCGTATTGTTGCCGGCGATACTAAGGTTGTTGATAAAGGCAAGGGCGATGGGCTATTTATCAATACATCAGGGATCGGTATTGTCCCTCCAGGCAGGGAGCTTGGCCCGCACCGTATCAGAGAGGGAGATAAGGTGATTGTCAGCGGCCCCATTGGAAACCACGGCATTGCGGTTATGGCTGAGCGGAACGGGCTTGCATTTGATCCGCCGGTGATAAGCGATACCGCGGCACTGAACGGTCTTGTTGAAGAGATGTTTGGCGTATCGGGTTCCATATGCATGATGAGGGATCCGACAAGGGGCGGAGTTGCAACGACCCTGAAAGAAATCGCAATGGAATTGCCGTATTGTATATCCATAAACGAGCAATCCCTGCCTGTGCCGGAAGGGGTAAGGGGCGCCTGTGAGCTGTTGGGGCTTGATCCTCTTTATGTCGCAAACGAAGGGATACTTATTGTCATAGCTCGGCCCGAAGACTCCGGGCTGCTTATTGAGAAAATGAAAGAACACCCGCTTGGCTCAGGATCATCGGTAATCGGTGAAATCTGCTGCGCTGAAAGCCGCGATCACGGCCGGGTGCTCCTCAAAACAACCATTGGGGGGACACGTATTATAGATATGCTTACCGGGGAGCATCTGCCGAGAATATGCTAAAATATAAAGGCTCAGGTAAAGGCAGAGGTAGAGGTACAGACAACAAAAGAGTAAAAGTAAAAGTTTGTCCCTCTACCTCTACCTTTACCTGTTTATGAATGGAGGCATGATAATGTTTAAAAAAGTTTTAGTGACCGCATGTATAATTATCGCCGGTTTTGCATCTGTTGCTGAAAGCGCGATATTGCTTGACCGGGTGGTGGCTATTGTGAACAAAGACGTTATAACCTGGAGCGATTTGTACCGGGAGATGGAGTTTGACGCAAGTGATCAGGTAAGGTCGATGAATGGTGATGACAGGCGGCGTTTTTTCAAGCAGAATGAAGCATCTTTTCTGGAGAACCTGATCGATGTGAAACTGCAATTGCAAGAGGCGGAAAAACAAGGGATAACTACCACCGATGCTGAAGTGGCGACCGCTGTCAAAAATATAAAAAGCAAATACTCCATGACCGACGAGATGTTTAACGAAACAATCAAGAAAGACGGTTTGACTCTTGAAACATATAAGAAGAAACTCCGGGAGCAGATAACCGTGAGCCGGGTGATCGATCAGGAAGTCAGGAATAAAATTCTTGTAACTGAACAAGATATCGACGCCTACCTTGCCGCGCATAAAGATGCCGAAAAAGACCTGGAGGGTTTTGATATAAGCCACATACTCCTTAAGAAGACCGGCGATGACAAACTTTTGGAACAGAAGGCGTGGGAGATCTATAAAAAACTGCAAGCCGGCGAGGGCTTTGCAGAACTTGCCAGGCGGTATTCCGATGACCCTAATGCGCAGGGCGGCGGAGACCTCGGTTTTATTCGGCGATGTGATATGTCCAAGGAATTTTTGAAGGTATGTTTAAACATTAAGCCCGGCGATATAAGCGAGCCGTTCTGGAGAAGCGACGGGATATACATTATCAAGGTAAACGAAGCAAGAGTATTCAAGTCCGAGAAGGAAATACGCGACGCGATACGTGACAAACTGCTCAGTGAAAAATTCTATGATGCACTCAAAAACTGGTCAAGGGGATTGCGCGATAAGGCGTACGTCGATATCAAGACTTAACATTAGGTTAAGGCTGAGGTTAAGGTTAAGACAGGTATTATATCTGTTTTTCTCAACCTTAACCTCGACCTAAACCTTTCTTTTATTTATGGAACAGAGGATTCAGAAGATACTGGCCCAAATGGGTGTCGCTTCACGTAGAAAGGCCGAGGAGCTTATTGCTGAAGGCAGAGTGACTGTCAACGGCAGGACGGCGGAAATCGGTATGAAGGCCGATTCTGCCAGAGACCACGTAAAGGTTGACGGCAAACTTCTGACCAGGCCTGAGCCGAAGGTTTATCTGATCTTTAATAAACCCAAAGGTGTGGTGACGTCCCTTTCTGATCCTCAGGGCAGGCCTACGGTAAAGGATTTCCTGCAGCGCGTAAAATACCGCGTGTTCCCCGTCGGGAGACTCGATTATGATTCGGAAGGGCTTTTGCTTATAACGAATGATGGTGATTTCTCTCAAGCAATTCTGCATCCGTCCAAAAAGATATATAAGACATATCTGGCTAAAGTAAAAGGAATTATTGATGACAATGCTCTCGAAAAACTGCGGATAGGCGTGAGCCTGCAGGACGGCAAAACTGCTCCGTCGAAAGTGAGAAGAATACCCCACCGGTCCGAGAACAACTCATGGATTGAGATATCCATGCATGAGGGGAGAAACAGGCAGGTTCGAAGGATGCTCGAGAAAGTCGGGTATCCTGTTGTCAAGCTTAAGAGAACGAGCATCAACGGCGTGAAACTCAGAAATCTGAAGCCCGGAGAATTCAGGCCGCTTGAACCCGACGAGATCGAAAGTTTGATGCAAGAATCTGTACAGGCCAAGTAATTTCCCTGTCGGTAGCAAACACTTGGGTTGTAATTATCCTTTATAATTGTTACAATTAATATAACAATTGATACAATTGGGAGATAAATTATGAAAGCGGTCGCAAACGCAAACGTAAAGCTGCGGGACCCCCGCAGCAGGGAAGGCAGGGCGGCCCTCGCGAAGATGGTCATAACGCTCTTTGACCACTGGAAGCTGCCGGTTGATGACCAGCTGGCACTTCTCGGTCTCGTGGAAACTTCAAGGATGACCCTGAATCGCTACAGAAAGGGAGAACCACTCGCCGATAACAGGGACCTCATGGACCGGGTAAAGGCTTTACTAAGCATCCATCGATCGCTAAGAATCCTCTTCCCGGAAAATCGCGAGATCGTTTATAAGTGGATGACACTGCCGAACCTGGATTTCAATGGGCGGTCACCTGCACAGGTAATACGTGAGGAGGGCTTCCTTGGCCTTCTGATGGTTAAACGGTACCTGGACTTCGAAAAGGGGCGCTGATGTTTGATGAAATTGTCGCCAAGGTCGCCCATTTCGACAACGACACTTTCCGAAATATTCCGACTATCATAAAGTCGGAAAATCTGCTCGATGACCTCAGCGCTAATGCTATGGACATGGCGTACGGCGAGGACCTTGTAAGTGAGCCGGAGGTGGAGAACCTATCACCTATTATCACTCGTCCATTTCAGTATGGGGTGTCATTAGGCGAGGCGAGGCAGTTGACACGTTTTAGCGACGGGTCTCGTTTCGGAGTCTGGTACGGTAGTACTACTGTGCTTACCACCATTCACGAGACGGTCTATTCATGGCTAAGACGGTTTGCGGCCATTAAGAATGGACTCGATACTTATGTTGAAGTTGTTGCGCACCGAAGGATTTTTAAAGTCCATGTCAAGGGAATGCTTATAGATATTTTGGGAAAGGAAAAGAAGTATCCGGCCCTGGTTGATAAGACGGACTATTCCTTTACGCATGCGCTCGGGAGTTATCTCCATGATCAAGGGGTTAACGGCCTTATCTTCCGCTCCGCACGCGACCCAGAGGGTGTCAATATCGGTGCTTTTAAACAGTCCATACTCTCCGATGTGCGCCATCATTCATATCTACGTTACCGCTGGAAGCCAGGCGGTCATCGAGTCGTCGTCGAAAAACGGCCCGGCCGCACATGGAAAGTCATCGTTAATTAATTCCCTTTGCTCTCCTTCCCAAGGACACCAGGGCATAGACGATGAGTACTTCACCCATGATGAATAACGGCCACTTGAATGAAGATGGAACAAATGCTGCGACGCATCTCTGGAATTCAGGGTCTGTTCCGAGCGTCCAGAACCGTGAATAGAATCCTCCCTTGATAATAATGTGAGCAAAGTCCCATACAAACGCAATGAAGATGAGCAAAGACCCCATCCCCATAAGGAGCGATTCAGAGCGCCTCATTCGCACTGCATAGCCATTGCTTAAAAGGACCAGGAAATATCCCCCGAACCCGATCATGGTAACTGAACAGATCACCGGCGCCAGAACAGGGCCTACCCATACCACGGGAATAAGGAAAAGAACATCCCAGTCGAGAAGGGTTGAAGGCCAGTTAACAAGGACTTTTAGCCAGACGTAATAGAAAATGTCCCATACTCCGAACATTATCAGAAAGAAGGAAAACCTTCTGAGAAACCCGGAGCCTGCAAGGATGCTAACGGCAATTAGCATCACCACGGTTGCAATCTCCCTGAGAGACTCGATCGAAAGAAAACCGGCCGGCATAGGCCTAAGTGGAAATGCAAAACCCCCGGGATAGAAAAGCTGCCTCAGGTAGACTACTACCACCGCTTCAAAAAACCCCATGGCGACCCCAAATGTCGCAAGGGCGAAAAGATGTTTCAGGAGCGGCGATCGATGCAAGTTCATAAGATCGTGCTATTTTACACGCTACCTTGACACTAAGGGAAATAGGTCTTGTCTTTAACGGGCTTAACGTTTTATTATTGATGGATTTTTCGAGAAAGGGAAGACTCAGGTCGTGATAGCACAAACCGTTAGTTTGATGAACTTCCTCACAGGGTTTTTAAATAATGGAAGAGGAGGATAAATGAAAGAACTTATTCCCATTGAAATAATCGAGAAAAAAATCTATTTGATTCGAGGTCACAAGGTCATGCTCGATAGGGATTTGGCAGAACTATACGGGGTGGAAACTCGTGTATTAAATCAGGCTGTGCGCAGGAATTCGGATAGGTTTCCAGAAGATTTTATGTATGCTCTGACCCGCGACGAGATCATGAACTTATCACAAATTGTGATAAGTTCCAGCATAAAGCATGCCCCTAATGTATTTGTTTTTACAGAACAGGGGGTGGCCATGCTCTCGGGCGTGCTGAATAGCGAGAGAGCAATCCAGGTGAATATAGCCATAATGCGGACTTTTGTAAAGCTTCGGGAAATGCTATCCTCAAACAAGGAACTTGCTCATAAGTTCACGCTGCTTGAAAACAGGATTGAAAAGCATGATGATGAGATAAGGGCGATCTTCAGCGCTATCCGCAAACTCATGGCTCCTCCGGAAACGCCGAGTAAAAAACCGATTGGGTTTAGACAGTAAAGGGAGAGAAGGCGGAAAGGATCTCTTTGGATCTCGAAAATCATACACAAGGCTTTCGTCGAGGTCAACGAGGAAGAAACAGAAGCAGCGGCCGCTGCGGCTGTCGTGATGAAAAAGCCAATGGCCCATGGCGACCGTAATTACACCGTGTTTCGTGCAGATCATCCTTTTGTCGCCATTTTTTTCGATATTATTTCCGCTGCTTCTTCCTGAGTCATATTGCTGCAGTCGATAGTCCAATCCGCGTACTTCTCATATAGTACTTGCCGCTCGTCAAACAAATCCCGGAATGTTTGATTCTCCGCTTTTACGATGCCCCTTGTATTGAAATTATGTATCCTATGAAGGATTGTTTCAAAATCTACAGCCAGAAATACTATAGTTGATATGTCCTGGAAATGAGACATCGCTTTTGAGCTATAAACCGCGCTGCCCCCTGTTGCGATGACATGGTTTTCAACATTTATCCTCAGGATTTCCTCCTCTTCAATTTTTCGCAATGTCAGGTAGCCGCTCTCATCGATTATTTCCTGAAGAGATTTTTTGCGGTTGACTTGGATCAGAACGTCCGTGTCCAGAAAACCGAAGGACAAGTATTTTGCCAGAATTATTCCGGTGGTGCTCTTCCCGGCGCCAGGCATGCCTATAATGGTCACATTGGATTTCATCCGAAATTTTCATCCCCTCTTTGATATCATCCGGGGTCAATTTACTTCTGCTTTTAGTATATACTCCTTATAGTTGCCAATTAAAATAAAAATAATAGAGACACATCCCAATTTTCCTAATATTCTTGACACACAGGTGCGGTAGTCGATAGAATCCTCCATGCCTAGGATCGGACGAGATGACCGAAAGCAGTATCTCGCACTGCTGAAGAAATATGCCGCAGGCGCTCATGATTCGTAACCCGGATAAGCACATCATCAAAACCGACAAATCCGGGGTCGCTTTTGAAATGTGTCCCTGCAGTACCGAACACTTTTCTGCTCTTCTGGAGATGTACAACATTTTTTCACCCAAACCGGCCTCTCAGGGCCTCCCTCCGCAAGATCCTGAAGTCTGTTCTAACTGGGTTAAACAGACTCTGCAATATAGGTATGAATTTCCTCGCATGGAGAAATGGCAGGGTGATTGGCCATTCAGCGTTCATTCCCGACCCGAACGGGAAGTCAGGAGAGTTCGTAATCTTTGTTGACCAAAACGTCAGAAATCTCGGCGTCGGGACAGAGTTGACGAGATTGACCCTTCAAACAGCCCGGGAACTATCCTTTGATTCGATATGGCTGACAGTGGAGAGCTCCAACTTAATTGCAATAAAACTTTATCGTAATTTCGGCTTTCAATTCACAGATGAGGATATCTATGAAAGAATCATGCTCCTCAAACTAGGGACATAATAGGGACACATCCCAACTTTCCTAAATATCAGAGGGAAAGCGTTTCGCCCGAGTGATAAGTAGCGGTTATTCTCCCCTTGTAGATTGTTACTGCGCCTTTACCAAAAACAGTCCATTCTCGTTCCTCACTATCATCGATCAGTCCGGTCTGTTCATCAATCCCAATAATCACAGCGTCAGGAATAAAGGGCAACAAAGAAGATGCCCATCCCTTCCCAAAGGTATTATGATGAGGAACGACGCACGCTTGGAGAACTAAGTTTAGTCCGTTCACAATCCTGCTCGTAGCGGGATCGTAGTAGTGCTGGCATAAGATCATGGCCCCGGCACTACTGCCGCCGATCACCGCTCCTGCAGCGTAAGCCTCAAGGATGGCTTGCCAACTTAGAGTGCCTGCCAGCGTTTGAGCAAGATATTGAGGGAAACCACCCAGAAGATAAATGAGACGAGATCGGCGCAAAGCACTAGCTATAGTAAATTCATCAGCTGAAGCGCGATCTATAAGGGGCAAAGAAGTTACTTGTTTCGCACCCAAACTTTTAAACCAACGGACCCCGGATTGACCTGCACGTTGGTGATTATTATCGGGAACGGCAGCGGTCGGGATGATACTGACCTGAGCATCTAACCCGCCTGCCAGCTCGATAGCACGTTTGTCAGGCTCGGCCATGCGCCCACCGAACTCTGCCCCTCCTTCGAGGAGAATATAGCCTCTCGTTTTCTTTCCAGTTTTATCTTCTTTTCTCCTCATTGTTTAATATATACACCATTCTCAGAGATAGCTCAATATCGCTGGAAGAAATATTGATCATAATATCTGATATAATGTGCTCATGAATCGTGGAAGGTCGTTCCCGGGCAGGCGAGCATCGGCAATATCCGCTATTGCAGTTATCGCGATTTCTCTGATTGCGGTTTCATTCGGGCACAGCGCCAGGTATCCGGGCTCAACCCGACCCGCTCTTGCTAAAGGTGTTTTCCTCGTTGCCGGTAAAAATATGAGTGACCCTATGTTTATGCATTCTGTTATTTACCTGATCGCCTACGATAAGACTGGTGCTATGGGTGTGATCATCAACCATCCTACCAAAGTGGGACTTTCCGAAGTGTTCCCTGACATCAAGGGTCTGTTGAAAAGAAATGATCCCCTTTACATGGGAGGGCCTGTTGCAATAAACAAATTAATTATGATAATGCGGTCCGGCACACCACCAGCTGGATCACTAAAGCTATTAGACAACGTTTACATAAGTTCAGATACAGGCTATCTCAAACGCATGATCGATAATCCCGGAGCTGATGAACAATTCCGTGTATACGCAGGCTATGCGGGTTGGGTTCCCGGGCAGCTCGAAAACGAAATCTCAAGAAACGACTGGTTTATAACCGAAGCCGACGCAAAGTTTTTCTTTGACAAGCCGGCTTCATCTGTCTGGCCGGAATTGATCGAAACTATGCCTCCTCTGGAAGTGAGAAGCCGGGAAAATAAAGTATGGTTTTGAGTTCCCTAGTTTTTATACAGTGAAAGAAGAATTATGGCATTTGATCCGTTTAAGAGCATTTACCATGCAGTGAAGAAAGCTGGAGAGACGGTCGCATCAACTGTCACCAGCGGCGCCACAACCATGTTGCATATGGGTTCCAGTGTTGCTCAATCCGGCGGCCATTTCGTGTCCAATACATTCCATTACGCTGTCAAAGCTGCTGAAAAGGAGTTCGACATCGCCAAAAACGAAATTCATAGTGTCGTTAATTCAGGTCAAGAGGCAGTTCTCAAGTCTCTGGCAGCGAAAAAGATTCAGGAGTATGCCGATATCATCAAGTCGCTGGGAAAGGCGTGGCCTCAGGTTCTCTCCCACCTTGGCAATGAGGTTGACCTACTTCGCAATGAGGCTTCACAAAAGGGCGTGAGCCTAAAGGCCGTCGAAGCTATGAAACAAATCGCCACATCTCCCGAACTTCGTGAGCCGCTCAGCCAGGCGATGGGCAAGTCGATAAAGTCCTTCGCCGTGGAATTTGGGGGCAACGTCGCGGCAGTTGAGAGTGTGAATGGCGCGCTCGGGTTTGTTGCTGAGTTGCAGAGAATCGCCAATGTAAGGCGTTATGGCTCGGTGGGCTTGTCAATAGGGGCTTCCTTCGGCGCAGTTGGCAATTTGGCTCTTGGATTATATACCTCATCTCCAGAGGATTATGGTGGGCCGTTTATAGTCTCAACTTTGCAAGGAGCGTTCGGGATCGGTGGCGGCATTGTGGTCAGCTTCAATCTCCCTGATTTGAGATTTGGCGGTTTTGCAATCCCAGTCTCGGTCGGTGATGAGGTCAACATTTCTGTTGGCGGTGGCTATACGTTTATCTTTCCCTGAACACTCCGTCACGCCGCCGCAATCTCATTAAGAATTTCGAAAGGTTGTGCCTCTGTGTCAAGATTTCACATTAAGCCTAGCACAGATATGATAATACTCCCGATGGTTGCACTATGAGCATGTCGCTTTGCGATGAACACCTGATACTACACACTTTCACAAGGTTGCAATTGACAAACACTTCGTCCCTAAATACGCGTCGCAAGATCAAAGCATGACAGCCCTCTATTTGTCGAGCTCAGCAATGATCGAAACATCCAGCAGTGTTGGTTTGTTGGGGGAATATGCAAGACTTACGCTTTAGGCTTAATGTATGCTCTACGGGCAGCAGTATGGTAAAGGTGGTACTCTTACCTGCTACGCTGGAGACTGTGAGGGTCCCATTCATTTTTTTTATTATATCATAGCTTACTGCCAGCCCCAGCCCTGTTCCCTTCTCTTTGGTTGTGTAAAAAGGATCGAATATTTTATTGATATCCTTTTTCGGTATGCCTATGCCGGTGTCCTGGAACTGAATGGCAACCGAGCCGTCACGCGTAAAACTCCTCACCGTGAGAGTACCACCATCGGGCATGGCGTCGATTGCATTAAGGGTAAGGTTCACGAAGACCTGCGACAACTGGTTGGCATCGGTTACTATCTCAGGAAGATCTGATGAAAACTCTTTCAGGATAGATATCCCTTTTGCTTTTTTATCATACCGGATCAGGTTTAAGGCGGTATCGATGATTTCATTGACCATACACAGTAGCGATTCTCCCGAGGGTATTTTCGTAAAGCCTGAAAGCTGTTTCAGTATCTCTGTAATCCTGTTGACATGGAAGGAGATCGTTTCGAGGCTCTCTCTCTTAAATGTATCTTCCTTTTCCATTTCCCCGAGAATCTGCACGAATGAAAAAATGGAAGTGAGCGGATTGCCGATTTCATGGGCGATGCCTGCTGCGAGCCTGCCGATAGAGGCGAGTTTTTCAGAGTTGATTATCTGCTCCTCCATCTTTTTTACTTCGGTGACATCCTGTATGAGCCTTATATAGCCGTGCAATTCGCCGTCATCTCCCAAAAGGGGTGCGGTAGTTACCTGAAAATAGTTGTCTTTCCGGTCGAAAAGGTTTGTTAGTATGATAGTGTCTATGTGATCATGGGAGTAAGCGGCAGCCTGATTGCACTCCTGGAACAACTCCGAACAGTACTTGCCTATTACGTCCGTGCCGGCCATGTCCCCCATCATCTGGTTTGCCCACTGGATTTGGCCCTCTTTTGATACCAGGATGATCCCTCCGCCAATAGTGCTGACGATCGTATTCAGCTTTTCTTTTTCGCTTGATAGCTCGGCGGTCCGCTCATTGACCCGGTCTTCGAGTTGAGCCGCGTACTTCTCCAGTTCTTCTTTTCTCCGTGCAACCGCCTGCGCATTGATCCTCTTTTTGTTAAGGACAATGAGCACTGCAGAAACAAAGCTGATGGTGATAAACATTGATACGATAAGATAGGAATACAGTTTCATGCTATGCTTTATTGGGAGAGACACTTCGGAGTAAGGCGATGATACCGCAACAATCCATGACAGGTTGTCAATGGGGATTGTCGAGAATGCTACGATCTTATCTTCTCCTGATGGAGCAATATACTTGCCTACACTGTTGACCCTGCCTTCAACGATTTTTTTTTCGAGATTGAAGTTGAGGTGGCATTTAAAGCAGGTAGTGTCTGCCTTATAAAGGTTTCTCCCCACCATGCCGGGTTGCTTGGGGTGGAAAAGGAGAGTGCCGTTTTTATCCATCATCCAAGCATATCTGATCGTACCCGATTTGATGCTGCTCACGAAATTTTGGGCAATGTTGGAGAGGGCGTCTATTCTGATACGGAAGAAAGCTATGTGTGCAGGGCCGCTCCAGCGGTAGACCGGTGATATGATATATAGAAAAGATGGCTTCTCAAGCAGGCGCGTCATGCCGAACTCCATGCCTTTTGCCTTCTGTATTATATTGGGGATATCCGACCGCAGTAAGTTCCTGTCCCCTCGAAAGAAGAGCAGTTCCCCGCGCGTGTTGATCAATCCGAGTTTTGCGTCAACCATTCCCTTATGCGCTGTCTTGAGTTTTCCTTCTATTTTAGCAAAGTCCCTTTCGCTCCCTATGTTGTCTTCCGACAGGATACGCGCTGTTAAAAGGAGTTCCTCTTGTTCGCGCAGAACATAAGATTTTATGTCATCAGCAATTGATTCTGAAAGCAGGAACTGCTCCATGTTGAACCGCTCGGCAATGTCCATTTGCAGCGACTGCTGGAAAAAAAAACTGAGAGTTATAATTCCCGAGATAACTGCAATAAGGGAACCTATTATCAGAATGAGGTTTTTCATTGGCAATCATTCATTTAGTATCAATCTTCAGTGCCTTGCCCATATGGAATAGAGACCGAGCATCTTGATTATCTGTTCTGGAGTA
Organism: Nitrospirota bacterium; assembly: GCA_963710375.1. Taxonomy (GTDB): domain Bacteria; phylum Nitrospirota; class Thermodesulfovibrionia; order Thermodesulfovibrionales; family Dissulfurispiraceae; genus JADFXI01. The sequence continues at coordinate 168,822 of CAVPZX010000002.1, read as the reverse complement.
AATCCCTTCTTCTCCTAAATTATCCAATATCTGAGGTCTCAAGCTCGGTCATATCCTTTTTATTGGCTGAACAGGTGTATTCATTAGATCCGTTTCTCCCCACAACGTTTCTATGAGTATTAAAGTGAGAAGAATAAAGCAATGTTTGTACCAGCGCGCAATAATTCTTTATCTCATTGATATATCATCATTATTATCACATTGCAGGTACGCCATGCCTTATTGAACCGGGAATTGCACCAAGTTCGGTCAGCGGTTTAACCAGATGGCGATCAGGCAATGTTGAGTGATAATTTCGGGGGCGTTATTGACTAAGTTGACTAATTCCGAGTTGTAGAGAGATTTCCCCATTACTCTTTTCCGCTTGTACTCAGCAGAATTATCTCAATACATCGGATCGTCGAGTCCTTTGAGTACCCCACCCTCAGGCCGAATTTCACTTTACGCTTTAACCTGCAATCTCTTTTGGGTTACAATAGAAGCTCATAAAATATCCTGGGGGTATGTCAACTATGTTTCGTGATAAATGGTGTGGTGAGCTTGATTCTGCTGATATCGGTTCCCGTTGCACTCTTGCCGGCTGGGTCTTTAGGAGGAGGGACCACGGCGGACTGATATTTGTCGATCTGCGCGACAGGAGCGGGCTCGTGCAAGTCGTTTTCAGTTCCGATGTTTCGGAGGAGGCGCACACGCTTGCACATGACCTTAGGGCGGAATTTGTAATATCGGTGGCAGGGGCAGTGCGGAAAAGGCCGGAAGGCAGCGAGAATCCCAACCTCAGGACAGGCATGATCGAACTGTATGTCGATACTCTCATAGTGTTAAATGAGTCTGAAGCACTGCCGTTCCCCATGGAGGAAGCCGGTGAAGCTTCGGAGGCTCTACGGCTCAAATACAGGTATCTCGATCTGAGGAGACCTGAGCTGCAGCAGAATCTTATTGTGCGCCACAAGGTGACAAAGCTCATCAGGGACTACCTGGATGAGCAGGGCTTCCTTGAAATAGAAACACCTATGCTCACAAAGTCCACGCCTGAAGGTGCTCGGGATTATCTTGTTCCGAGCAGGCTCAACCAGGGCCAGTTCTTTGCATTACCACAATCGCCGCAGCTTTTTAAACAGATACTAATGGTGTCGGGACTCGAAAGATACTTCCAGATCGTCAAGTGCTTCAGGGATGAGGATTTAAGGGCTGACCGGCAGCCCGAATTTACGCAGGTTGATTTGGAGATGTCCTTTATTGACAGGGAGGATATCATACCACTTATCGAGATGCTCATGAAAAGGCTTTTCCAGGAAGTACTGCACAAAGATATACAAATCCCTTTTCAGCGGCTCGGTTTCACAGAATCGATGGAACGGTTCGGAAACGACAAACCCGATATGCGGTTCGGGATGGAACTCAAAGACATGGCGGACCTTGCCTCAAGAGGGTCCTTCAAGGTTTTTCTCGATGCCCTGTCATCCGGCGGACGGGTCAAGGCAATTAACGGCAAGGGGATGGCGGGCCTTTCGAGGAAAGAAATCGACATGCTCACGGAAGAGGCCCAGTCTTTCGGAGCAAAAGGCCTTGCGTGGATCAAGGTAAAAGGCGGTTTTGATTCACCGATTGCAAAATTCTTCCCCCAAGATGTGCTGCAGCAAATGGCGGAGAGACTCGATGCAGGCGAAGGTGATTTGATGCTTTTCGTGGCTGACAAGGAGAAAATCGTCCACGATGTGCTAAGCCGTATGCGGCTTGAACTTGGCAAGCGGCTGGAACTGATAAAAGATGAATTCAACTTTGTATGGATACTTGATTTTCCCCTGTTGGAGTGGGACGAAGACGAAAAGCGTTTTGTCGCCATTCACCATCCCTTCACATCGCCTGTGGACGATGATATAGACAGGCTCGTTGCATCAGGCGGCAATGACCGGGAGCTGACAGCATCGTTCAGGGCAAAGGCATATGACATTGTGCTGAACGGCTGCGAAATCGGTGGCGGCAGCATCCGTATTCACAGACGCGACGTGCAGAACAAAATATTTGAACTTCTGGGCATCTCCGGCGAAGAGGCGCGAATAAAGTTCGGCTTTCTGCTCGATGCCCTTGACTATGGGGCGCCTCCTCACGGCGGCATCGCGCTGGGGCTGGACAGGCTGTTAATGCTTATGGTCGGCGCACAATCGATACGCGATGTTATAGCATTTCCGAAAACCCAGAAAGCGATATGTCTTCTGAGCGGCGCTCCCTCAACAGTCGAACCAAAGCAGCTGAAGGAGTTGTTCATCAAACTCGACAGTCAGGTATAAAAGACCCAGAATCCCTGTCTTTTTACCCGGTATATAAACTCAGCGTCCCTTCTGCGCCGCCCATTCACACCTTTTCTTTTCCAGAGTCGCCTGTTTCTGAACTAACACGACCCAGTTCTTATTAGTGGCTGCAAAGAAGGCCGAGACGAGATTCAGGACAATGAGAGCTCCCATAACTACAATAAAACCGTGCATGAAGGCATTGTCTCTGATGAGCAAAGGGATTCTGCTGTCACTGAAAACGCGCTCCACGCCGGGGTATCCTTTATCAGCCAGGTAACGGTGTTCCATGGAGGTAAATATGAGGCCGGAAATGTTTACGCCGAATATGAGCCCCAGGGACCGCATCATGTTGAGAATGCCGCCGGCCACGCCCAATTTATCTTTCGGAGCCGAGCCCATTACAGCGCTGTTGTTCGGAGGGGTGAACAGTCCCATTCCAACTCCGAGGAAAATCAATTCTACTACAAGCAGCGGGATGCGGACCGATTGTCCCACGAATACTAGAGAGAAGCAGGCCAACGCGGACATAAGCATCCCCAGCGTTGTCACTATTCTCGGTCCCCGCTTGTCCGAGATATAACCGGATAATGGCGCGACTACCGTCATGGCGAGCGGTATAGGGGTCAGGAGAGAGCCAGTGAGCGCGGTGCTGAAGCCCAATACCTTTTCGAAATAAAAAGGCATCAGAAACAAAACTGCGAACAGGACAGCGTATGACATCATGCCTGTCAGGTTCCCGAGGAGAAAGGTGGGATGACTGAATAGCTTAAGGTTGATCAGCGGGTTCTCCACCTTAAGCTCCGTTATTACGAAAAGAGACAAAAGTGCGATGCCGGACAGGGAATAAAAAATAATTATGTGTGATGCCCAGCCAAGTCTGACGACCTCATTAAAAGCAAGCATCAGCAACGCCAGTCCTGAGGCGAAAAGCCCGGCTCCCACGTAATCTATCTTCTGCTTCTCTTTCATTAGCTGGTCCGGAGGAAGAATGAAAAGCGCGGCTGCGGTACCGAGTATACCTATCGGGATATTTATGAGGAAGATGGCTCTCCAGCCAACGGTGGCTATCAGAAGGCCGCCCACAAAAGGACCCACCGACATCGAGACCGCCTGAACCGCTCCCTGAATACCTATGGCCCTGCCCCGCTCGCAGGGCTGAAAAGCCTGCGTAATGAGCGCAACTGAGTTGGCCTGCAGAAGTCCAGCCCCGATAGCCTGGATGATTCTCGATACGATCATATAGCCGGCCGACGTCGACAGTCCACATAGCAACGAACCCGCTGAAAACACCAGAAAACCGGTATTGTATAACCTCGACCTCCCATACATATCGGCCAGTTTTCCAAACAGCGGCAGGAAGACCGTCAGTGCAAGCGTGTATGCGATCGCTACCCATTCGATTACCGCCATCGAGACCTTAAAAGAGTTTTTCAGGGTCGGCATTGCCACGTTTACAATACTTACATCAAGGGCAGACATTGTGGCGCCCAGCAAAACAGTGCATAAAATGAACCACTTCCAATTAGGATTCGAGGAAAGCTTTTCTCTCGAACGTTGATATTTATCTTTCATATGCACTCCTTAAATATAGGATAACTCTTATCCTGTTTAATGTCAATTGAAGTACACGTGTGGGCGTGGCAGGATTTACGGATGCTCTAGGTTAGGCTTGGTCCTCTTTATCGGTGAACATGCTTACAAAAGATTTTAATAGTTCCCGCGTGTCGTCGCTGAGATCGGAGAACTCTGACCCCAACAGATAATTACCCTTAGATATTCTGTTGCCTCTAACCACACAATCAATTTCGAGGCTTTTATCCAATATCATAAAGGTCAGGAAATAATTGCTGTTCACCTCGGTTTGATTAAATTTTGATTCAGATATTTCCAGCAAACAGCCTGTTTCGCTTATATCAACAATTCTTGCATCATCAGTAATAAATTCCTTTTCACCTTTCTGTTTCAATAATTTCGCTTGAATATTCGTTTTGACTCTCTTCGTTTTTCTAAATGGCATGCTCCTCACATCTTCGGGGTACTTCAGAAAAATCATGGGGAGGGGATATTGTTGCTTGATTAACATAGCAGTCTGGAAGCCAAACGCACTTCCTTCTTTTAGGAATCTGATAACACAATCATCCTTAGAACATAGTTCCACTTTTCTTAAGTGAGGACTCGTTGCAAGAACAAATGCTCCCCTGACCCATCCAGCCACAAACATGTCGATCCGGTCGTAACTTTTGTTGACCTCGAGCGATAATTTTAACCCTACATGAAAATTATCATCTGTCATTCTTAGTGCTCCTGCAAAAAATAATTATGATCGCCCTTTAAGAGTGTCATACCCTTATTTAACGGCGAAGCAAGGACTATGCCAGGCTAGCCAATGTACTATCTTTTTGATTTATCATGATATTTTGGAAAGTTGATGCAGCAGGCTGTCCAGCATGGATGTGCATTAATTCCAATATCTATGGAAAAATTACATATGCAAGGGAAGAGTCAAATTTATGACGCAAGGAATGTTTCATCTATCAGGAGGATGGCCCGGAAAAGATGACTTATCATTGTGCAAAAAGGTTTTTTTGGGGTTTTGCTGAACAATCCGATGTCAGGCCCATGTCAGGCACGGCACTTGCTTTAAATGTTGAGGCAAAGTATAAACATTTGAGAATTCAACTAGATTTAGTATAATATGACGAAATAAAATTGACAAGGTGATTGATGTTTTTGAAAAAGAGAAACCCTGTAGGACTTGATATAGGTTCAAGCTATATCAAATCTGTCCAGCTAAATGATACAAAAGAAGGGTATGAACTCTCTTTTGTCAGCATGCTGCGGCTGGACCAGGATATTATTGTCGATGGAATTGTTACCGACAAGAAAAGGCTGGCAGCTTCCATACGGGAGGTTTTGAAACTCGCCGGCGTTAAAGGTGGAGATGCAGTTATCGGAGTATCGGGACATTCGTCGGTCATCATTAAGAGGATAGGCATGCCTGTGATGACTGCGGAAGAACTGGGAGTTTCTATTAAAAGCGAGGCGGAGCAGTTTATACCATTCGATGTTAATGATGTGAATATTGATTTTGATATCCTGGGCGCTAAACCGGATGAACCCGGCCAGATGGACGTACTTCTTGTTGCGGCCAAGAAGAATGTGATTGCCGATTATGCGGCTGCTGCTGCTATGGCCGGCCTCGATCCCCTTATCATGGATGTGGACGCTTTTGCGCTGCACAACATGTATGAATTGAACTACGGCAGCGCAGGGAATAAGAATGTTGCCCTCGTCAATGTCGGGGCAAGCAAGACAAATATAAACGTGCTGCACTATGGTCGCCTGGTGTTTGCAAGAGACAGCGCAATGGGCAGCAACTATCATACTGAGATGCTGCAGAGGGACCTGGATATTTCACGGGAGGATGCTGAGAGGTTGAAGCTGGGGCGGTCTATTGCCGGAGTATCACCTGGAAGTGCGGAGGCTGCCCTCGCAGTGGCTTCAGATGAAATTTATGCGGAGATACGCCGGTCTTTTGAGTATTTCAAGGGCAACGTAACCGACGAAGAGATTGATGCAGTCATTCTGAGCGGCGGGGCTGCCCTTATAAAGAAGTTCCCTGAAATGATGGCAGAAAAACTCGGCGTGCAGGTGGAATTGGCCGATCCTTTTAAGAACATAAAGATACCTGAAAAGCTCGGTCCTGCTGGTATCAGGAAGATTGGGCCGATGGCTGCTGTAGCGGTGGGACTTGCGCTGCGGCGAGCCTGGGACAAGCCGTGATAAAAATAAATCTTTTAAGCGAAAAGCGAAAAAAAAGAAGAATCATAGGTCTGCAAGACGTGGCCGCAGTACTTATAGCGGTCAATCTCGCTGCATTGGTAGTTTCGGGTTCTGCGACAGTATGGTTAAAAAGCAAAGTAGCGCAATTGAGGGACCAAAGCTTGGCGAACCAGTTAGTTATAGGGACGCTTACAAAAAAGATTAATGAGATAAACAAAATTGCCAAACTGAATAAGGAATTTGAGCAGCGGAGCACACTGATAGAAGCGCTACGGAAAAATCAAGCAGTCCCTGTCCGGGTACTTGATGAAGCGAGTCTGCTTATTCCCGATGGGGTCTGGCTTAACGCTCTGTTTTTTAAAGATGGCACTGTCAGTCTTGAAGGGACTGCATTTTCCAATATCGATATTGTCTCTTTTATGGATAATTTGAAGAGGTCGGCAGACCTCGCCGATGTTTATCTGGAAGAATCCAGGGAAGGTGAGATAGATAAAGTGAAGGTTTACCAGTTCAAGGCCCATTTCAGGGTGAAGGTATAGTGCCGCCTATGGACATAAAAGGAACTTTGGGCAGTATCAGTTCGAAGATCGAAGCATTGCCGCCGGTTAAAAAAAATATGCTGCTGGTCATTCCTCCTATATTGATTGTTGCGCTCATGTTTTATTTTCTTATCATGCCTGCCCTCGAGGAGAGAGGAACACTGAATGAAGAGGTCCTCAAGCAGACGGAGCAAATCGGCGTCCTCCAGAAGAACTCGTCAAAGCTTGCGGAGCTGCAGGCCGAGAATAAGCTGCTTAGCGACAAACTCACGGTACTGCAAATGCAGCTGCCCGAAGAGCGGGAGGTTTCAGGTCTGCTGAAGCAGGTATCGGATCTCGGCGTGAAATCAGGATTGCAGGTTGTCTCATGGAGGCCTGGGGTTAAGAGCGTTCATCCGAGCAATGACGTCTATGAGATTCCGGTTAACGTGGAAATGCGAGGCGCGTACCATGAGTTCGGTCAGTTTTTCGCCAACATAACGGCTGTTAAAAGGATCGTTAATATATCGAATATCACAATGAGGACCGGAGACTCCAAAAGATTCCCCCGCGGCATGACCGGGCTCAATGTCAGCTTTACGTTGACAACTTATTCTCTCATCCCGGAAAAAGAAAGGGAAGAGTTGCGGAAGAAGGGCCAAAAGAAATGAAAGAACGGCTTCCATTTATACTATCCATCCTGGGCATAGTGATCATTGCTTCAACTGCGGGAGCAGAGCAGAAGGTTGATGAAAAGACAGTTTCACCGAATGCTTACGAATATAATGCGAAAGGCAGGAGGGATCCGTTTACCCCATTGATTGTGAAGGTGGAGCCCGATAGAAAGAAGGGGGGCGTCCCGCTAGAGAATTATGGCGTTAACGAATTCAAGGTGACTGCAGTTTTATGGAACAAATCGGGATATTATGCATTGGTTTCCACGCCGGACGGTAAGACTTTTGTGCTCAGGGAAGGGACAGTTATCGGATTACATGGCGGGAAAGTGGAAAAAATCATGAAAGATTCTGTTATTATTAAAGAGTTTTTAAAGGATTACAGGGGTAGGGTTAAACCCAATTATACTGTTTTGAAACTCCATCGGGAGGAAGAGGGATGAAGATAAAGAACAGAAATCTTATAGCTGCTATTGGTTTTATTTTATCGCTCTCAATCGTGCCCTTATCATCGGTGACATCATATGCTGCAATAAAAGAGACGGAAATTACAGGCATAGAGGTGCTTGATAATACGATACAGATTAAAGCCGATGCACCGATCACTTATAAGCTTTACCGGCCGGAAGATCCTTTCAGGGTCACTGTTGATATAGAAGGGGCCCGCCTCGGCAAATTCACGGACAAGATGTTTCCGGACCGCGGCGGAGTGACCGAAATCGAGCCTGTTCAAATTCTAAAACCGGCCACTGTCGCGCGCTTGAATATATTATTGCAGTCGCCTGCAACTATAACCCCTGAAAATAAGGACACTGTTCTTGTCCTCGCAATAAAAGGCGATGGAAAGCCGGCTTCGGGAGATGCTGAAAAAAGTAAGATAAAAGATGCCGGCATGGCGACAATTGCCCCTGATGACGTGACCGACACTTCTGAAACATACTCTGACGCTGCTGATGACATTGTTGAAATGCAGTTCAATAAAACCGCCGCCGGCGCTGAACTGGTCTTAAAGGGTGACGGCGCCATGCCGGACCCTGAGGTGTTAAAACTGCAAGACAGGGTCATAATAGATATTCCCGATGTCTCATCCAGTGCACCGCTGCCTCATAACATTGCAGCACCGGTTAAAGATATTAGCTATAAAGACGAAAAAGACAAGCTGCGTGTTATTATTGATTTCGATTCGGGTGCAAAAGCATCTGTGGCAGCGCTCGACGATGAACTGGTTGTAGATATAATCTCTAAGGGCATGCCAAGCGTTAAGGCTGAAACCGCAATGAAGACAACCTGCATGGGCGAAGTGAAGAAGCAGCCTGTTTCTTTTGATGTGCAGGATGCCGATCTTGCGGCGATTATTGGGATTTTGAATTATGATATGACCGGTTGCAATATTGTTATCAATCCCGATGATGTCAAGGGCAAGAAGATCACCATGAAGCTTTTGAATGTGCCCTGGGACCAGGCACTGGATATAATCCTGAAGACCTTCGGTCTCGAAAAGATTGTTGAGGGCAATGTTATCAGGGTTGTGACGAAAAATACATTGCAGGAGGAGCAGAAGGCCGCAGCTGCTAAGGAACTGATAAATATCGAAACAAAGGTCTTTCTGGTTAACTACGCCAATGTCAACAAAATAAAGGACGCGATTGTCAATGCAAAGCTAGTTGCGAAGGACAACATCAGCACAGACCCCAGGACGCGCTCCTTAATTGTTCGGGACGTTCCTTCGAGTCTCGACGAAGTGCAGAAACTTATCGCGACGCTCGATAAGCCGACCCCGCAGGTGCTTATCGAGGCCAGGATGGTTGAGGTTTCAAAGAATTATGACTATGAGCTCGGCGTCGAGTGGGGCGGCTTTTGGTCTCCGACCGCCACGAAGTCGGCCTTTAATTTGGTCGGTTCTACCTCTTCGGGAGCTACTGGAATTAGTGGTGGCCAAGTAGTCACTACTGTCCCGACAGGCACCGGTACAGCCACAACCCCCTATTTCCCCACAATTGTCAGTCTCCCCACTTCGGGCGCGCCAACCGGAGCTTTTACCCTGGGCTATCTTAATGCCGCGAGGACCCTCGGTCTGGACTTGAGAATATCCGCCTTGGAATCCAGCGGCAGAGGAAGGATTATTTCCAATCCGAAGGTCATGACTGTAGATAATGAACAGGCATTGATCAAGACGGGGGCAAAGATTCCGTATCAATCCTCATCCGCCAACACAGGTATCAGCATCCAGTATATTGATGCAGACCTTAGTCTCACTGTAACACCTCATGTCGGTCCTGATAAGAGCATTCTGCTGAACATACATATTACCAAAGATGCAGCTGATTTCTCCCAGCAGGTTAATAACCAGCCGACTATAACTACAAATGAGGCATCCACGCAGGTGCTCATAAAGGATGGAGAGACTGTTGTTATGGGCGGAATCCTGACAAGCACCGAGCAGGAAAATCAGAACGCCGTTCCCGGGATTTCGAAAATACCTCTTCTGGGAGAGCTGTTCAAACATAATAGCAAGACGTTGACTACAGACGAACTGCTTATATTTATTACACCGAGGGTAATAGAATACTGAAGGCAATTACAAATTAAGAATTAGGAATTAGGAATTGCAAAAAATAATTCATAATTCATAATTCATAATTCGTAATTATCAATGAACCTTATGCCGGCGAAATAACAGCAGAGTTCATTGTTGAGGTCGTTAATAAAGGAACGTTCCTGTCCATCTTCAAAAAGTATCCTCACAAGGCAAAATCCTCCAGGCAATTCCGAGTGTTTTTCTTCAACAACCTCACCTGGTCCCCAGAGGGAGTATTTGGTGTGGACGACCCTGTCACCCACTCTCAAATATAATCTGCATTTCATACAATAATTATAACAAAGTAATTCTGAATTACCGTATATATGTGTTCTGATAGTAATAAATGAAATGCCCGGTAATGGTTAGTGAATCCTGGTTCCAGCTATCGGGGAGAGGCCAGTAAGGATCGGCATCTTTTAATGCCATGATCGCTGCATCGTCCAGGATTTTATATCCCGAAGTATGCACAAGTTCCACCGCACCGAGTCTGCCGTCTTTTTTAATTGTAAATCGAATATAGAGTTCACCGTTAAGTCTTCTTACCCCGGCTTCAGCCGGATACCTCCATACCGCTTCTATCCTGTCGCGCAGGCGCTGCATATACCCGTAATATTTGTATTCCTTAGTATCGAAGGTAATGCCATTGTCGTCCTCAGACTTTTCACTCTTCGGCGTTAACTTGGCAATGATATCCCTGTCGAAAAGTTTTTCCCGCGTTGTCATGGCAGAAGGGCCACTCGGACCCCTTTGAGAAGAGATTCCATTTCTTATGAGCGCTCTCTTCCCCTCCTCTGCCAGGCCTTGCACCTGACCGGGTGTGGGTTCAACGGCGCTGCTCTGTGGGGTGCTTGCCTCAGGGGTCCGGACCGTGCCTCCTGAGCGGGCTTTCACTGCCGGTGCATGGGATGAAGGAAGTGCCGAAAATTTTTCCGGCGGCGGTAAATTTTTCGGCAGCCTCGGCATTTGCTGTACTCGAGTTGACTCTTTTCCCCGCGGCACTTGAATGGGAGTTTTTGCCTGAAGCTCTTCGGGAGTAACAATAGTTGCAACAAATGGCGCAGGCTTCTTCACGACTTTAGGGTGAATTATGAATAAAACCAGTATAAGGAGCGCGGTATGGAATAGCACAGAATAGAAGAAATATCTGTTCATAACCCTTATTTTAACACAGCGCAGTTAACAACAACTAACACACATTATTCATAAATTTATACGAGACGCAGTCAGGCCATAGTGCTTCACTCATTCTCGCAAGGCGTCCAGCCTTGCTCCGAGGCTATGACAGCCTGTGTCACCATCCTTGGTGTCCCTTAGGCTGTCAAAGTCCGCTCAGCACCATGTCCCGCCTGCGCCTCGTATAAATTTATGAATAATGTGGGCTACCTGATGTCCAGGTTTCTTGCCCTAACTTCCTCTCAGATGGTATTTTAAGTAGTGACCCTTTCTTTCTTCCAAAAGCCTAGCCGTTATATTAACAGCGAGCACAATGCAATCGAACCTACCTGGTCTGTTGATGCAAAAGCCGGAGAGGCGGCCGGCAAAGCATCGGCCCGGTTTGTATTGGCATTCCCTGATACTTACGAAGTCGGCATGTCGCATCTGGGACTGAAAATACTGTATGACATTATCAATAAACTGACCTTCGCATCCGCAGAACGCTGTTTTGCGCCCTGGCCTGATCTTGAGTCTCATATGAGGAGTTCGTCACTGCTGCTTTCCGCACTTGAATCGCGCTTACCGATCAGGAAGTTCGACATAGTGGGATTCAGTTTGCAGTATGAGTTGTCGTATACAACTGTTTTGAATATGCTTGCCCTGGGCGGCATCCCGCTGCGTACGGCAGAGAGAATGGAGGTAAAAGGACACCTGCCGCTTGTCATTGCCGGCGGGCCGTGCACTGTTAACCCGGCGCCGATGAGCCCTTTTATTGATGCATTTCTTATTGGTGATGGAGAGGCTGCCGTAGTCGAGCTGGCGCATGTGCTGTATCGCTGGAAAATGGAAGGGGACGAAAGGCGCGAGACCGTATTGCAGGAAATAGCTGCGCTCGAAGGGTTCTATGTGCCGCTTATACACGGCCCTGAACACAGGATACGCAGACAATTTATCGACGATCTTGACGCAGCAGTTTATCCGGTAAAACCTGTGGTCCCTTATACCTCCATTGTTCATGACAGGATTTCTATTGAGGTTTCACGTGGATGCCCCATGGGATGCAGATTTTGCCAGGCCGGAATGATTTACCGCCCCTTAAGGGAACGGAGTCCGGAGACGGTATTAAGGATTGCCAGGGAATCGTTGGCCAACACAGGCTATGAAGAAGTCTCGCTCACTTCGTTGAGCGCCGGTGATTATACCTGCCTGTTGCCGGTAATAAAAGAATTCAACAGGAAGTTCGGCAGCGCAAGGATTGCCCTCTCACTGCCGTCTTTGAGGGTCAAGGCCATTGACCGGTCTGTACTCAAAGAAATACGCTCGGTAAGAAAGACCGGCTTTACTATCGCCCCTGAAGCTGCTACCGAGCGTCTGCGGGGTGTCATCAACAAAGATTTTACTGATGATGATTATGAGCGGGCGCTTAAAGCGCTTTTCGAAGAAGGATGGCATACGCTCAAGCTTTATTTTATGGCAGGGCTTCCTACTGAGCGGGATGAGGATATAGAAGCAATAGGAGCAATGGCGGGCGCTGCAATGAAGATCGCTAAAAGGAATACGGGCAAATTCGTGAATATCGGAGTTACCGTCTCTCCTTTTGTGCCAAAGGCCCACACTCCTTTTCAGTGGTATGGACAGATAAGCCTTGATGAAATGCGGAGGAAGTTGCGCTACCTGAAAGAATCTTTGAACAGTAGGAAACTCAAGTTTAAGGGGCATGACGAACGGATGAGTTTTCTGGAAGCGGTATTTGCCCGTGGTGATGAAAATTTGTCTCAGCTGATTGAGAAGGCATGGGAGGCCGGATGCCGGCTTGACGGCTGGTCTGAGCATTTCAATTTTTCCGCATGGTCTGATGCAATGGACAAAACAGGGATTGATGGCGCAGCATACTCGGAAAGAAGTTTTAAAAGAGATGATCGGCTTCCTTGGGACGCCATAGACACCGGGATAAAGAAAGATTTTCTTTACACTGAATACGAGCACGCCTTATCGGAAGTCAGGACCCCCGGCTGCAGGGAGGAGTGCTCCGCATGCGGATTGCAATGCAGCAGTGAGCCGGAGACACTGCGAAAGGGGGAAACGGAGACACGGGGTCACGGGGTCACGGAGGCTCGTCGGGATTCGCCGCTTCCAAAAATACGGGTCAGGGTACAATTCACCAAAATCGGAAGGCTCCGTTATCTGTCCCATCTTGAAGTGGCAACCGCAGTGCTTCGAGGCCTGCGGAGAGCCGGCGTCTTGTTCGACTTTTCAAAGGGATTCCACCCGGTGCCACGAGTTGCTTTTGGCCCGTCCCTCAGCGTCGGCATCGCCGGAGAACGGGAATATTTTGATATGGAGGTTTTCAGTCCTTTTGATATAGAATTTTATGAGGGAGAGATAAACAGGTCTATGCCTGAGGAGATCAGGATAGGCAAAATGGCGGTTATAACGTACAAGGAGCCTTCTCTCAGCACTTTTATCACCCGGTATGCATATACTATTAAAGGTGTCAGGGCGGAGGCTTTGAGGGACGGAAGGGGGAAGGCTTTTTTGGAAGCATCTTTCTCTTCTGCTGTCAGCAGGGAACTCCCCCCGCTTATTGTACGGAGAGACGAGAGGGAAGTCGATATAGCCCCGTGCATTGAACGAGTTGCTATAGCGGTCCCCGGAAAATCGGAGATTTCTTGGGCTGGAGTGGCCGGGGATGATTGCGGCAACATGGATATCAGCCTTATACTTATAGATAATGGTCCAATAAAGGCAAGGATCGGGGAAGTTGCCGAAGCGCTTTTCGGCGGAAGCTTCAGAGAAATGGATATTGTAAGGAATGCGCTATATGGCTGGAAGGACGGCTGGGTAGAGCCGCTATAAAGGCAGATGAAGGTAAATATAGAGGAGCGGAGTGGAGTGCCTATGACATCGGAGCTGGTAATTAATGTTACGAGAGAGGAAAGCAGGGTTGCCCTCCTTGAGGGAGGGCAGGTTGTTGAGCAGTACATAGAAAGGAAGAGGGACACGAGTCTTGTGGGAAACATATACAAAGGCAAGGTCCTGAAAATTTTGCCCGGTATGCAGTCGTCATTTATTGATATAGGGCTTGAAAAGGCCGCTTTTCTCTATGTGGCCGACATTATGAGGGACACGGAAGATTATTATGCTGCATTTCTCTACGGCGAGACGGAATATCATGATTTATATGCTGCAAACGAATTCAAAGCGGCATCGCTGCCTATCGAGGAATTGATACAGGAAGGTCAGGAACTCCTTGTCCAGGTATCGAAAGACCCGATCGGTACCAAAGGAGCGCGGGTCACTTCATATGTCACGCTGCCTGGAAGATATGTGGTGCTTATGCCGAATGTGGAACATATCGGGATATCTCGGCGTATTGAAGATGAAGAGGTTCGGGCCTCGCTGAAAGACATTGCTGCAGAGATCAAACCCAAGGGGTTCGGTCTGATCATGAGGACGGCATGTGAGGATGCCACCCCTGATGAGATCAGACACGATCTCGAGTTTTTGCTCCTTCTTTGGGACAGCATTCAAAAAAAGAAGGAAAAGGTTTCTGCGCCGAGCCTTTTATACAGTGACCTTGATCTGGTATTCAGGAGTGTTCGTGATTTTATGAGCCATAATGTGGAAAGGCTCGTGATAGACTCTGCCGAGGAATACGAGCGTTTGAAAGAATTCGCCAGGACTTATTTCCCGCGGCTTATGGATAAGATAGAACTATATGAAGGGCGGGAGCCGATGTTCGACGCCTTCGGCCTGGAGCTTGATATTTCAAGGGCGCTCGGCAGGAGGGTATGGCTCAAATCAGGAGGATATATCGTTATTGACCAGACCGAGGCGATGACTGTTATCGATGTCAATACAGGCAAGTTTGTTGGCAAAGAAAATCTTGAAGATACAATTTTGAAAACTAACCTCGAGGCGGTCAAGGAAATTGCGTACCAGATCAGGCTGAGGAACCTTGGCGGCATTATAATCACTGATTTCATCGATATGGAAAAACTCGAGAACCGGGAAAAGGTTTTTAAGGCTTTTCTGGACGCGATGAAAAAAGACAGGGCAAAAAACACTATTTACAATATTTCCGAACTCGGCATTATCCAGATGACAAGAAAGCGTGTGCGTGAGAGTCTTGGACGAGTGCTGTGCGAACAGTGCCCGTATTGTGAAGGCAGGGGTTTCGTAAAATCGGCGAGGACGGTCACTTATGAGATATTCAGAAAAGTGAGGAAAATGAATCTGGCCCGCGGTACAGTGGCCGTGATCAAAGGTAATCCTGCTGTTGCCGAAATCCTTTCCTACGAAGAGCGTCAGGGTATAGAGGAAATTGAAAATGTCTATGGCATTCAGCTCATCATCAAAGAGGACATAAGGTTTCACCAGGAGAATTACGAAATCACCATACTTTAATGAAATATCAAAAACTCTTATCTATCCTGCATGAAATCGAATCCGCTGTGCTCGCTTTCTCTGGAGGTGTCGACAGCACTTTTCTCCTTAAGGCCCTGAAGGAGTCCGGCATATGCACGCTTGCCGTGACCGCATATTCTGAAACTATGCCCCGGGCTGAACTGGAAAGCGCCGTGGCTTTGGCAAAAACAGTCGATATTATGCATAGAGTGATCACTACGGATGAACTGTCCAATCCTGATTTCTCGAGCAACCCCAAAAACCGGTGTTTTTACTGCAAGGACGAACTGTTTTCAAGACTTACCGTTATTGCCCATGGTGAAAAATACCGGTTCGTTGTTGACGGCAGCAATTGTGACGACCTTTCTGACTGGCGTCCCGGCAGGCAGGCTGCTGCTAAGCATGGAGTGAGGAGTCCACTTTTGGAAGCAGGATTATCGAAAGATGAAATACGGGCGCTTTCAAAAGAGATGGGGCTCCCGACATGGTCCAAACCGGCTTCGCCCTGTCTTTCATCGCGCTTCCCTTACGGGATCCGGATTACTAAAGACGCACTTAAGAGGGTCGAGGCAGCCGAATCATTTATTAAAGGGCTTGGTTTTGGCGACCTGAGAGTGCGGAGCTATAATGATATGGCAAAGATTGAGGTTGAAGCGGCCGAGCTGCCCAGGTTAATTGATATAGAGATGAGGGAGTTGGTTGTTCAGCATATTAAAGCGCTGGGCTTTAAGTATGTGAGTATCGACCTTGAGGGTTTCAGGAGCGGAAAACTTAATGACTAATGAGTTGAGCGTAAAGGCAATGTCACTGGAGCAGTGTGTTCGGTGCGGCAGTTGTAAGGCATTGTGTCCAACATACGGTGAGGATGTCACCGAGGGGATGAGTGCCCGGGGGCGCGTTGTCCTGCTCAAAAAATTTATAGAGGGAGAACTTGGACCATCTGAAATACTTGACGAAAGAATCTTCAGCTGTATGCTTTGCGGGGCGTGCAATACGCTTTGTCCTCTCGGGATAAAGATTACCGATGCCATATACGAAGGGAGAAACAGCCTCAGGATATCCGGCAAAAGAAGAAGGTTTCTGGGTATTGCCGCCAAGCTTGCTTTCAAACGGGCATCCACCGGCTTTAAAGTTTTGAAATTTCTCGAGGGCATAGGGGAAATACTGCCTGTCCATAGACTCCGGCATTTCAGAATGTTGCATGAAATGGGCATAAATATTTCGGCCCCTGCTCTGAGGGACGGCATGTCTCTGTTCAAGGTGGCGAAACCGAGGGGGAGGGTTGCGGTGTTTGCAGGTTGTACCGTGAATTTTCTCTACCCTCATATCGGGAACGCGCTTATAACGATTTTAAACGGCATGAACTATGATGTGGTTCTACCTAAAGGAGAAGTCTGTTGCGGCGCGCCGCTGCTCGGGCTTGGTTATGAGCAGGATGCAGCTGAACTGGCAGAGAGAAACATAAAAGTATTCAATAAAATGAGCGTGGAAGCTGTCATAGGAGTCTGTCCGACCTGCGTTTATTTTATGCGGGATGAATACAAAAGGCTGCTCGGCGACGGCGTGGAGAAGGCCATGGAGGTTACCCAGTTTTTCAGCGGCGTGTTGCCTGAAATAAAGAAGGATATAGGCGGGAATTCATTGCGTGTGGCCTATCACGACCCCTGTCACGCTATCTACAGTCTGGGTTTGCATAATGAGCCCAGGGCACTCCTCAGGTTGATGGGGGTCAACCCCATTGATTCGGAAAAGGGATGCTGTGGATTTGGCGGCACATTTAGGATATTATATCCGGATATTTCAAAAGGTCTTCTCGATAAGAGGATGGCGGGGTATGAGGATGCCGATATGATTGTAACATCCTGCCCGAATTGTATCCTCCAGTTGAGAAGCAGTATAAAGGGCCGGAATATAAAACACATTGTTGAACTCATAGCCGAGGCGGTACAACGGGATAAAACAGAAAAAAGGTAAAGGTTAAGGTTAAGGTTAAGACTCTACCTAACCCTTAGCCTAAACCTAAACCTGACGTTTATATAGGGAGGAGATTAGGATATGGAGAAAAATTGTCAGCCGCAGAAAATGCATATGCAGAAGAGGACAGCCTGTATAAGGTGCGGCAAGTGCTGTACGGGTTCGAGCCCGTCATTGCTGAAGGAAGACCTGGCTCTTTTCGATTCAGGAGTGCTTTCATACGGTAATACTATTACCATTAGAGAGGGTGAGCTGGTGCGATCTAACAATGACGGTCAGATATATGAGTCATTCATGGAGCTGATCAAGATACGAAGCCAGGAGCAGGGCTCCGTTTGCGTCTTTTATAACGATGACGGATGCAGTATATACGAAAACAGGCCGTCTCAATGCAGGCAATACGAATGCTGGCGGCCAATGGACCTTTACGGAGGGCTTGAAAAGAGCGCGCTTGGAAGAAAGGAACTTTTTAATAGTGTCGATATACTCCTGGAAATTATCGGGAGGCACGAAGAAAAGTGCTCGTACAAGAGGCTTTCCAGCGCATTTGAGCGACTTGCAGGCGGGGATGAAGATGCTGTTGAAGAGGTAATGGACATGCTTCAGTACGATACTTATCTGCGCCCCTTTCTTCAGGAGAAGTTCAATCTGCCCGGCGATGCGCTGGACCTGATACTCGGCAGGCCTTTGACGGAATCGGTCAATGAATTCGGTTTCAAGGTTGCCAGGGAAGGCGATGATTATATTTTGCTGCCCATAGAGGAGAAGGATGAGAAATAAGATAGTGTAGTGTCTCTTAAGAAAGAGAAGATGAATGCCCTGTCTCCTATCATTTCATTTGGTTCTTAATAGTCTGGTTCAACTCTGCATTCTTTGCGGCTCTGCGTGAGATTGCTTTAGTCAGATTGGAAATTGCTGGGGGTGATCATGTCAAATATTAATCCGAAGTCAGCACAATCCGATGACGAACCCAGCGCACCGCGCAGCCGGATCGTCGTGGCCAGCATGGTCGGCACGACTATTGAGTTCTACGACTTCTACATCTACGCCACGGCTGCCGTGTCGGTCTTCCCGCTCCTTTTCTTCCAGAAGAGTGACTCGGGGGGCGGCCCTGCTGGCATCCATGGCGACCTTCGGGGTCGCCTTTGTGGCCCGTCCGGTCGGCTCTATTCTTTTCGGGCACTTCGGCGACCGGATCGGACGGAAGGCCACCCTGGTCGGGTCGCTCCTCACCATGGGGATCGCAACGTTCCTCATCGGCCTCCTGCCCACCGTCATGCGGATCGGCGTTCTGGCTCCCGCACTGCTGACAGTCCTCCGGTTCTGCCAGGGGCTGGGGCTGGGGGGAGAGTGGTCGGGGGCGGCCCTGTTGGTTACCGAAACCGCCAAGGAAGGGAAACGCGCCTGGGCCGCAATGTGGCCCCGAGCTCGGCGCCCCCTTCGGCTTCATTCTGGCCAACGGCTCTTTCCTGCTGCTTACGGTCATGTTTAACTACAACTCGGCCCAGGCACAGTTGACCCACGACTTCCTGACGTGGGGCTGGCGCCTCCCGTTCCTCGTGTCCCTCTTAATGGTGGCGGTGGGGCTCTACGTACGCCTCAAACTTGATGAGACCCCGGTATTTGCGCGGGCCATGGCCCGCGGGGAGAAACTCAAGTTGCCGCTCGGCGTGGTGTTCCGGAACAATCCGAAGGAACTCGTCCTCGGCACCTTCATCATGCTGGCCACCTATGGTCTCTTCTACCTCATGACCACCTGGATTCTCTCCTACGCCATCGGCAAGACCGAACTCGGCTTCCTCGGAATCGGCTACCGCAACTTTCTAGTACTCCAACTCATGGCAGTGCTCTTTTTTGCCGGAATGGTCCCGCTGTCCGGCTGGCTAGCGGACCGGTACGGCCGCCGCAGCGTCTTGCTGGTGATTACTGCCGCCATCATACTGTTCGGCCTGACGTTCAACCTATTCCTCAGTCCCAGTATCATGGGGACGGGTGAGAACGCCAACATGGGACTCATGTTGTTCTTCCTCTGCATAGGGATGACGCTCATGGGGCTGACGTTCGGCCCCATGTCGGCCATTCTCCCGGAGTTGTTTCCGACCAATGTACGTTACACTGGTTCCGGCATCGCCTACAATGTTTCATCGATCCTCGGCGCCGCCTTGACCCCCTTCGCCGCCGTCTGGCTCGCAAAAAATCACGGGGTCGGCTCAGTTGGGCTCTATCTGTCTGGGTTGTCGATCCTGACCTTCATCGCCCTTTGGCTTTCCATGGAAACCAAGCACACCAGCCTTGATACTCCGAAGGGCGAGGAGAGTGCGACGGCAGGGATCGAATTCACGTCACCGTAACATCGAGTACCATAGAACTATTATATGCAGTTCGTAACGAGTGTATTTTGGAGAGAACAAATGTCCTCCAGTGCAGATACAATTATATTGTGAAGATGAGTGCGCTGTTAATTGTCATTAAGAAATTTAACCAATTTTTTTATAAACTCTCAACTGCGGTTATATGACTTCTAAGACCCCCAAGTCTTTGATTTTAGCCTTCAGTAACTCAAACTGGCCTTCAAGTTTAGGCATAAGTGCAATAAGTGTCTCCATTTCCCCTCGCTCTCCGGCCTTCTGCATATCAGCTGCTACGGCGCTCATTGCCATACATCCTGTGTTGGACGCTGCCCCCTTGATCTTGTGGGTTTGTCTTCCGGCAAGTTCTGCATCGCCCCGATCTATCTGCTCCCTTAGCTTATCAAGCATCCCGGGGATTCTCTTCATAAATGCAGTGATAACTCTTCTGGCCAGATCCATGTCATCCATCATGCGTTCCATAAGCCCTGCATAGTCAAAGACCTGTAATGCCTCTACTGCTGCTGTCTTATCAGAGGCCCTATCAGTTGCTGCCGGCAACTTGACATGCGCCTGTGGCAGCCATTTTTCAAGCGCCTTAGCCACTTCCTGCAGCGAGATTGGCTTAGATATATAATCGTCCATACCCCATTGCAGGCATTTCTCCCTGTCACTCTTCATGGCATGGGCTGTCATTGCAATAATAGGAACATTGGGATTCGCTGCCTTTGTCTTGCCATCCCGGATAGCTTTCGTAGCCTGATACCCATCCATAACAGGCATCTGCACATCCATGAAGACTATGTCGTAAGGGGCGGCTTCCATTATATTGATCGCCTGCTGGCCATTGTCAGCAGTGTCAGCAATGAACCCCAATTTCCCCAGAATGCCCTCTGCCACCAGTTTATTCACTTTGTTATCCTCCACCAGTAGAATGCGCGCATTCTGCCTGGATTCCTCACGAAGCCGGTGACCGGTAATAATAGCGGCTTCCTGGGCCTTTTCATGCAGACTGCTCCCACCAAGGACTGCGGCTATGCAGTTGTGCAGTTGGAACATCCTTACAGGCTTGGTCAGATATGCAGAAAATCCAAGGCTCGCAAGCCGCTTTGCATCTCCCCGCATCCCGCTGGATGTCAGCATAATCAGCAAAGTGTCCCTCAAAGCTGGGTCTGCCTTGATGGCCCTGGCAAGGGCTTCGCCGTCCATCCCAGGCATCTGCATATCAGTAACTACAACCCGAAAAGGGTCCCCTTCAGCTTGAGCAGCATGGAGCATCTCCATCGCCTTTAAAGCTCCCCCGGCCTCGGCATTGCGCACTCCCCACGACTTCATCTGCTCTGCAATTACAATGCGGTTCACCGCATTGTCGTCTACTGACAGTATCCTCACCCCGCTGATATCGACAAATGGAGGCATTTCTCCCCTGTCCGGCTGACTCCCCTTATCGAACACTGCTGTAAACCAGAAGTTGGAACCCTTCCCTTCTATGCTTTCAACCCCTATCCTGCCGTTCATTAGCTCAACCAGACGCCTAGATATTGCCAACCCTAGGCCGCTGCCTCCAAACTTCCTCGATGTAGAGGCATCAACCTGCTGAAAACTGTCAAACAATAAAGGCAGTTTGTCTTCTGGTATCCCAATGCCCGTATCCCTTATATTGAAACGCACCGCAATCTGACCGTCTCTCTCATATTCCGTCACTGCTTCGATAACCACCTCGCCCACTGAGGTGAACTTGATGGCATTCCCTATCAGGTTGACCAATATCTGGCGAAGCCGGCCAGGGTCGCCTATTAGAAATGTGTGGACGCCAGGGTCTATCCGGCATATTAACTCAAGACCCTTTTCGTGGGCCCTCAAGGCCAGAAACTCAGCAGTCTCTTCAAGCGTGTTTCTCAGATCAAACTCTATTGTCTCTATCTCCAGTTTGCCTGCCTCTATCTTGGAGAAGTCAAGGATATCGTTGATCAGGCCCAGCAACAACTCGCCGCTTGAGCGCAGCATCTCGGCATAGTTCCTCTGCTCCTCAGAAAGCCCTGTGTCTAGAAGCAAACCGGTCATCCCAATGATGCCGTTCATTGGGGTGCGGATTTCGTGGCTCATGTTTGCCAGAAACTCGCCCTTTGCCAGATTCGCAGCTTCCGCAGCAGTCTTCGCCTTTCTGAGCGCCTCTTCCGTCCGTTTGCTGTCAGTAATGTCCCTGACTGTACAAACAGTGGCTATAACGCTCCCGCTGTCGTCTTTCATCGACGATGCAGATATGCTGAGGATTTGCGGAACGTCGTCAGGATGCATATAGGATAATTCGTAACAGCGTACGGGACCGGACGAGGCGCTACCGTCAAGTACCGATTGGTTACCTTCGCCGAAAATCATTGTAAACGGCCTTCCGAGAAGGTCCTCTTCCGGCCGCCCTAACATCACCGTGGCTGCACGATTGATCAACCTGATAATACCCTCCGCATCAATTGCAATCAGGGCTTCATCCATTGTATCGAGAATACCCTGCGCAGCAAACTTAGGGGTGATATCGATAAGCTTGTATTTTGCTACGGTCCTATTGAGTATGATTGTACTGACCAATACCGCAATGTAGCCGGCGGGATATACTGCAATATCAAAGTTTGCGAGATAATCAACGACCGCCGATCCTCCAATACCAAGGGCAAGAAGAAATGACCTGATGCGAAATCGCCGCTTGAGGCTGTGTATTTCTTGCTTATAGGCCAGCAGAAGTACGTGGTAGCTAATTCCTAACACAATCCCGAAAGGGATCAGGTACATTATGCTCCACAAAGTGAACTGAGGGTAATACCCCCACGGAAAATGCTTTACCTTACTATAGACCAAGTCCGTACCTACCATGAGAATGGAAGAAAACAAGGATAATACCCAGATTAGGGCATTTAGCCGTTTATGCTTTTCATAGAGGTTCAATGCGGTGATGACAAAAAAATAAAGAGCTGAGGGAATAAAAGGAACGCCGAGATAGACTGCTTTTGCCCACCAAAGAGCAACGTCTGCATTGGTTGAGTCTGTACATAAAGAAAACTGAGACCTGCCATATCAAGATAAAGAATGTCAGTAGGTCGAGTGTCAAGCTGGTCCGCTCAAAACGCTCTTGATAAAAACGTTTCAGGTCAAGCGCTGCGAGTATGAGCACGACACAGGCAACGGGAATTGCCCATAAATTGAACGAGTAGCTAGATAGTTGAAAAATCGCCGGCAACATTTTCATAGCCCAATGCTAACACGGAGAAATAGTTTTATCAATGGTCATCACCAATATCAGTTTTAACAATATTACATCGGAAATCTTCGGCAGTCTCGTGATTTAATGCTTCTCGACTTGCGGGGTAAGGAATAATTTTGATATCTTTCCTTCAACCAGAAATTGATACTCTCAAGATCATTTTTAAAATCACACTTAGCGGCTATAAATGCCGTAGTTGACTCTTTGTCCGACAGGTCAAGTAGCGGTGCGCAAAAAGATATTCTTTACAATGTGCTGCTCTGGTTTAGAAGATGAACTCAGTATCATTAATCTGTCCTAACCAATTATGATTCTTCTTTGCCATAGGATATTTCCATAGCGGTGATATCACGTGCGAGTTTAACAGGGCTGACCACGCCCATTTTGCATTCACAGGTCCCGTCCCCTAAAATTTGCCGACAAGCGCACGGACGCGTATGCCCTTCCTCTATTATTTTACGAATATCCAATAAATCGTCTTGATCAGCCATATGCCATCTCCTCTCCGATATTACGATTGACATCCTTACTTATAAACAAAAATACTGACTACAACAGCTGACCTGCCCTGCATCATTTTACCACATGTCAATGCGCGCCTCCTATATCATCAAACGATTACCGCGAAACCCGTTAAAATTCGATTAGCCAAAGGGATTTGATGAAGGAAAGGAATAAAAAATAATAAGTGGAAACGGATTTATTGCCGGATCGGACACGTAACTGAAGCTTTGCGGCCACATACAACGGAAATCAATCTTTCTCTTGCCTTTGGTGAAAGCCCGAAACTCTCTACTTCCATTTGGAGAGCGTCGCACGTGCCGTATCCTCCAAGGTAACCGTTGATTCGTGTGACGGCAACAGAATTTAGAAAATTATTCATGTCCGGATAAAGCGCTTTCAATTCCTCCATCAGTTCGGGGAATAATCGCAGACTGTGCTTCTGGTGGTAGTCCTCGGCCAAATGGAACCCGGAATAGGTCTCTATCGCTGTCACAATCCTGCGTCCTGTTTCCGTTCCGAGATGATCTCGGGATTCTTCGGCAAGTTTCCTCTGTCTTTCGTTGTGATAAAACACTGCTGCCCTATATTGGCGAGACCCGGAACCGCTTGTCGCGCTGTGGCTCTTCCAAAAGATATCCAACAGCTCCCTATATGAGACGAGAGCGGGATTAAAATCAATTTGAACCGCCTCGGAGTGATCTCCCAAGTTGTGATAAGTGGGATTTTTAGTAGTTCCACCGGCATATCCTACTCGGGTTCTGACAACCCCCGGTACACTCCCAAACTGGGAGTCCGGTCCCCAGAATCAGCCAAGGGCGAAGGTAGCCGTTTCGAATGAACCGGTAAGAGATGGACCTGTGGGTGGCTGAGCTACAAAGGCCTCTGTATCGTTATGTTGCATGGACATACTTTTACCCCCTCCAAGAGAGACAAGAGTCGCAGCGCTTATTGCAACCCCCCAAAGAACTATAAAAGCAATAATGGACTTGACATTAACCAATTGTTATGTAGTATAACATTTCGATAGTCACAAAATTATCACGGAAAGATAACTTTTTGGTCACGGATGTTTCATGTCAATTTAGGGATATGCCATTATGTTATGCTTATATAAATCACGACAGCATGAATGCTCATGGAGCAAAAATGCAGCATCGCAGAATCCTTGTAATTGAAGATGATAATGATATAGCCCATCTTGTTGAGCTCCATCTGAAAGATATGGGATATGAAGTAACTCTTGCCTATGATGGTGACGTCGGTCTCGACCATGCACTCACGGAACCCTATGATCTGATTATTTTGGATCTTACGCTCCCGGCGGTAGATGGGCTGGAGATCTGCCGGAGAGTGAGGGCAGGATCTGTCTATATCCCCATGTTGATACTGTCGTCCAGATCTTCTGAAGTTGACCGTGTACTCGGCCTGGAGATCGGAGCAGACGATTACCTGACCAAACCCTTTAGTATTCACGAATTTCTGGCACGGGTCAAGGCGCTGTTCCGTCGTGTGGAGGCGCTTAAGTCAGAGGCATCTCAGGAATCGCAGAAACTGATTCAGACAGGTGCTCTTATTATAGATGCTGAAAAGCGGAAGGTTACGCTCTCGGGAAATCCGGTGCTATTGACAGCCAAAGAGTTCGACCTCCTGCTCCACTTTGTCAGTCATCCCGGGAGGGTATATACACGCATGGAACTGTTGAAACAGGTATGGGTGTACGGCTACGAAGGCTACGAACATACCGTGAATTCTCACATCAACCGATTAAGGGCAAAAATCGAAAAAGATCCTGCCAAGCCCCGTTATATTTTGACTGTCTGGGGGATCGGTTACAAGTTCTCCGATTTCCAAAAGGAATAGTCTTATGTTCAAGACCCTTTATTGCAAGCTGGCTGTTGTCCTGCTGGGGTTGCTCTGTCTGATCGGAATCCTTTATATGCTGTTCACTCTCTACACCACCCGGCTGTATTTTCAGGAGGTGGACCAGAAGCTCAATCGTACTCTGGCTCAGAACTTGACTTCGGAGACAAGCTTGATGAAGGACGGTCGGGTCAATAAAAAAGCCCTTGAGGATATTTTCCATATGCTGATGATCGTTAATCCAAACATCGAGGTCTATCTTCTCAATCCAAACGGCACAATCCTGGCATTCTCCGCACCTCTTGGAAAAGTAAAAAGGCAGGAGGTATCAATGGTGCCCCTGAAAAGTTTCCTGAACAAGACGGATGCGTTTCCCATCCTGGGTGACGACCCGCGTAACCTAAAAAGTAAAAAGGTGTTCTCCGCGGCGCCAATCTTTGTTAAAAATCAAATACAAGGTTATCTTTACATCATTCTGGGCAGCGAGGAATTTGAAACGGTCGCAGAGATGCTCCAAGGCAGTTACATCATCCGGTTAAGCATATGGGCTGTGACATGGAGCCTGTTATTTGCCTTACTAACTGGACTTCTCCTCTTCTTCTTGATCACACGTAGGCTCCAACGTCTTACCGCTGACATGGAAACTTTCAGACAGAGCGATTTTTCAGACAATCCCGATTTTTTGCCTTTCTTTAAGGGCAGTTCCGGGGATGAAATTGACCGTCTCGGATCGATCTTCTCTCAGATGGCTGAGCGCATTATTCAGCTGATAAAGAATCTCAGACAAGCAGATGCGCTTCGGCGCGAATTAGTAGCCAATATCACACACGACCTCCGAACGCCTCTGACGTCTCTCCATGGATACCTTGAGACCTTGCTCTTGAAGGAAGGAAAGTTGACGCCGCAGGAGCAACGGGACTTTCTCACAATTGCCATTAAGCGTTCCAATCAATTAGGAAAGTTGGTTACCGCACTCTTTGAACTGGCTAAACTTGATTCGCCGGATGTCCAGGTCAGGCTCGAATCTTTTTCTCTGGCGGAACTTGTCCAGGACATAATGCAGAAGTTCCAGCTTGCTGCTGAGAAGAAAAAGATCAAGCTTCAACAGAACTTCCCTGAACACCTTCCGCTGGCGTTCGCCGATATTGGACTCATCGAGAGAGTGTTCGAAAACCTCATCGAAAATGCCGCCAGGTACACTCCGGAAAACGGCTCGATTACCGTCAGCGCCGGTTTCGAAAGCGGACGAGTAAAGGTGCAAGTTTCCGATACCGGCGCGGGTATCCGGCCGGAGGATTTCCCGTATTTATTCGACCGCAGTTATCGAATGGGCCGCAGCTACGCAGGCGGCACCGGTGGTTTGGGGCTTGGGCTGGTCATCACCAGGAGAATCCTGGAACTCCACGGAAGTGATATTAAGGTCGATAGTGTGGTCAACGCCGGTACGACCTTCACGTTCACCCTGCCGGTTTATACGGTTTAGTCATGACCTCCAATAGTTGAATTCTGAGAAGTCAGCCTTCGGTTTTCAATTTTTCGTCCGTGATAAAATTGTTATTTTTTCGTGATGATATCGTGATTTTTTTTCTGCTAACCTATAACTAATTGGTTACGTGGGGCTTCGTGCAATAAACGGCGCAGTTGTGAAATTCATCATAGGCAGCAAGCTAAAGTGGAATCATACTAGCTTTTGATGTTTGGCTAGGCTGCTTACAGTTCATGCAGTAACAAGTTGAAAAGCGAGGTGATAAACGACTATGTATTAAAGGAAGTGTACATGGGGGACATTAAGAAGCAGAATAAGAGTGCGGAGCGTGACCATAAGGGTAATATTATTTTGGGAATCTGATCAACGTAAAAAATCAAAAGGAGAGTTCAACATGAAGAAAATAGTATGTTCTATAGCAGCAATAGCATTTCTTTTCTGTCTTATGCTTTCCGCAGGCACCGGATTAGTTTCAGCCGCCGACACGATGGACAAAAAAGTGATGATGGAAAAGGGCCAGATGATGATGGACAATGGCCAGATGATGATGGAAAAGGGCCAGATGATGATGGACAATGGCAAAATGATGATGGAAAAGGGAATGAAACGAGAAGGCGAGATGATGTGCAATCAGGCCAAGGTAATGATGGACTGCGGCAAGATGATGATGGACACGGGCGAGCAGATGCGTGACTTATTGTTTCCTTTTCCTCACAACTAAAAGTTAGGTGATGGAAAAGAAAGACATTAAGTAGACGAATAAATATTAGATAGTCAGCCTATCAAGAGGGCACTCTAAATTACGTGCCCTCTTGATAGGTTTTTTTGCTAACCGGAGTCTTGTCAAAGACAAGATTTCTTACTTCAAGGGCAGAGACGACAGAGTTAACAAAGTGAACAATAAAGGGATGTGAAAACTATGAATTATATGAAGAACCGAAGCACTCAGTCTTTGACTCTTTTTGTTTTGATGTTGTTTGTCTTTTTATGTTATGGTGTTTCTTTCGCACAAGATGCTGGAACATCGAAGGTGATCTTTAATGTTAAATGATTCGATGTCGGCAAGGAGGCCCTGGCAGGGCTGAAGGGAGTGAAGAGAGTTGAAAAAGGCTTTCGCTACTTGAAAGAGATAAACACTGTTTATTATGATCCGGCAGTAATTACGATTGGCGAAATGGAAACGGTCTTGAAGAAGGCCGGTACCTACACAGGAACAGTTAAATGAAATACACAACCTTATTACTGGCGCTCTTGCTGACCGGACTCATAGCCGGCGGTATCGTCTTTTCGGGTTGCACAGGAAAGTCGGGAGGCCCCGCATCCGCAATAGAACCTATCAACAAAACTTCTGACGGGGTGGCAGTTAAGGGTTATGATCCTGTGGCCTATTTTATTGATGGAAAACCTGTAAGTGGAAACGGAGAATTCGAATATATCTGGATGGGTGCAAAATGGCATTTCGCAAGCGCCGAAAACAGGGATCTGTTCATCAGGAACCCTGAGAAGTATGCGCCAAAATATGGTGGTTATTGCGCGTTTGCAGTAAGTGTCGGAACCACAGCTGATATTGACCCCGAGGAGTGGAATATTGTCGCCGGCAAGCTTTACCTCAATCTCAGTAAGAAAATAAGAGACAAGTGGAGCAAAGACATTCCCGGAAATATCAAAAAGGCGGATGAGAACTGGCCCAACATGCTTAAAAGATAGACTGATGAACTATAGAAAAAGCCCAGATGGCTTTACTGGAAAGATCGTTTCCAAATTTGCCAAAATTTGTAATAATGTCATCAGAATGATAAACTTTGAAATATGAAACTAATAAGTCTCCAGAGTGTGATAGATTCCAAGGTAATTGGCAAGGGGTAAACTGAAGTGGCAGACCTGAACGATACCTTACCCGGGAAAAAAATGCAGTACCGCCATCCTCTGCCTGTGCGGCTTATGCACTGGATCAATGTCACGGCCTTAGTCGTACTTCTGATGAGCGGCCTCAACATCTTCAATGCACACTCGATACTTTACTGGGGAGAATCATCATACGGGAAAAACCCGCCACTGCTTGAAATACGCAGCGCGGAAGATAATGAAGGTAAACTTATAGGGACTACAAGCCTCTTCGGTTATAAAATGGATACCACCGGATTCCTAGGGGCTTCCAAGGACCTGGATGGAGACATGATAGACCTGGGATTTCCGACGTGGATAACAATACCAAGTGTCCAATGGCTTGCCATGGCCCGGCGTTGGCATTTTTTCTTTGCCTGGCTACTGGTGGTAAATGGCTTCACCTTTGTGACTTACTCCTTGCTCATCCGACATGTCGCCCGGAGCCTATTGCCCACCCGTCAAGAGTTGCATTCAATCGGCAGGTCGGTCGTCGATCACCTACTGTTACGGCGACCGAAAGGGGAGGAAGCCACTCGCTACAATGTACTGCAGAAGATGGCCTATCTTTCCGTGATCTTCCTGATGGCCCCCGCGATGATCCTGATGGGGCTTGGCATGTCACCAGCTCTGGACGCGCTCTTTCCCGGTTTGGTCAGCCTGTTCGGAGGCAGGCAGTCCATGAGAACGCTCCATTTCCTCATCGCCTGGGCATTGGTGGCATTCGTGTTCGTCCATGTCTTCGAAGTCGTTGTCAATGGATTCTGGAATAACGTTCGATCTATGATTACAGGGTATTTCAAAGTTCCGCCGGAGTCAGATAATGAGTAACTTAACAGGGATCGACCGCAGGGGACTCCTGGCGCGGATGATTGCCGGTGTCGGAGCCATGGCCTTGGCCGGCTGTCAGAAGCTTTCGGATACGACATGGTTTCCCAACATTCTGGGCTTTGGCGAGAAAATGACCCTGGGCGCTCAGCGACTGATTCTGCCAAGAAAGGCTATGGTCCGGGAATTCTCTGAGACGGACCCTTCTCATAAGTTCAGGAGCAACGGGACTTCAGTGCCCAGCAACCCGGCATTCTTGGCGATGGCGAAGAACGGGTTCGCAGATTATCGATTGGCCGTTGACGGTTTGGTCGAGAAGCCCGGCATGTTTTCTCTCGCCGAGATACGGGCGCTCCCTAGCCGCACCCAGATAACGAGGCACGATTGCGTCGAGGGATGGAGCGCCATAGGCAAGTGGAAGGGAGCGCGTTTAGGGCCCCTGCTCGAAAAGGTCCAACTCAAACCGAATGCCCGCTATGTCGTCTTTCACTGTGCCGACCCGATGAATGACGACGGCAGTTCTCCCTACTACGAGAGCATAGATATGGAGGACGCATTCCACCCGCAAACCATTCTGGCGTACGAATTGAACGGAACGGATCTTCCTCTCGCCAATGGTGCGCCGATACGCTTACGGGTCGAGCGCCAGCTCGGATACAAACACGCGAAGTATGTTATCCGCCTGGAAATCGTCGAAAGCTTCTCTAAGATCGCCGGCGGAAAGGGAGGGTACTGGGAAGACCAAGGATACGAGTGGTATGCTGGGATCTGATGGAAGTGAAGAGTGGGTGGATGTGCTGGTTACGTGCGATCCCGTTGAGGCTGAGATGGTCAAGGACCTTCTGGAAAGCGGCGGGATACCTGTTGTGTTGCGGTCTTCGAAAGTGAGCCCTTTTCCTGTCAACATAGGCAAGATCGGAGAGATTAGGATTCTGGTGCCGCAGGCCGACAAGGCGCTGGCTGAAAAAGTGATCAAAGGAGAGGAAGGGCCGGCGAGTCCTGAGTGCTAAGATACGGTCCTTCTGATTTTCTCCAGCGATAAATATACCTCCCTGTGTTCAACAGGATAGTTCTCGGCATTATAGACCTTCAGCGCTTCTTTATAAGCCGCGGCTGCCCTGTCCAGGTTTTCCTCTTTTTTCGTATATTTTGAGATGTTTCTGTAAGCATCTCCTAGGCGGTGCTGTATAGCGGCGAAGTCGACAGGGTTATAGTTGATTGTTTTCACCTTGAGGGTTTCCTGGTAGGAGTGTATGCATTTTTCGACAATAGCCTCGCTGCCATCGATTTCAGAGAGCATAAGACAGGCATTTCCCATATTGTGCTGCACGGCAGCATATTCGGCAGGGTTTGTCTCAAAAGAGCATGCTTTAAGGGCCTCATCGAATGCAGCGACCGCTTTACGCAGGTTGTCACCTTGGGCGGACAGCGTAGAAAGTTCCCGGTAGATAGTCCCGATGCTGTTTTGTATCCCCACGTATTCCTGGGGATATTCCTCAATGCTGTATACTTTCAGCGCCTGATAAAAGGCGTTGATAGCGTTGATAAAGACCTCTTCTTCGCGGCGTGTCAGGGTGAGTAAAGAATAGGCATTGCCCATCTTTTTTTGGGCCGCGGCAAAATTAACATTGTATCTTCCAAAGGTGTAAATCCTGAGGGCATTGGAGAATGCATCGAGGGCCTTGATGAGATTGTCTTCCTGGTTAACGACTTCTGCAGCCATAAGAAAAAGATCGCCCAGGTTATATTGTGTCTCCGCATAATTGATGGGATATGTCTCGACGGTGTAAATTCTCAGCGACTCATTGAATGCGTTGATCGCATGGAGCATAATGCCTTCTTTCTTTTGGGATCCCGCAAGGGACTTGTAAGACGACCCAAGTTTGTACTGCATTAATGCGTAATTGACCGGGTCGGTATCAGGAGTATATAGCCTGAGCACTTCGTTGAATGAGTATATCGCCTTGGCCAGAAAATCTTCTTTATTCAGGTATTCGGATATTTGCAGGTATGCATCGCCGAGCTGGGCCTGAATAGAAAGATACACACCGGGTTTTTTTTGGTAACTGTCATGGCGCAACGCCTCTTCGTATGACTGGATTGCCTTGATCAGGTTTTCCGGTTTGTTTCGCACAAGTGATATAGCGTAATAGCAATTCCCTTCGCTCTGCTTTATATGGGCATACAGTTCCGGCTGGAGCTGCTTCGGCATATTGAGCAACAGCTCATTATATATCGATAGCGCATCCATGGTCATGTTTTCCCGCAGCATCATATCTGCGGTGTCGAGGCGTTTTAATATTTTGCTTCTGTAAGCTTTTTGTTTACGGAAATCGGAAAAAAAATAAATAATTAATATGAACAGGCTGGCCACGGCGGCCCCTGTCATTCCGCCCAATATTATGTAAATTGAGTCTTTCGGGTCAAATGACATACGAATAGAGTATACAACTAGACGGCTTTGTTGGAATAGGGCAGTTGGATCTTTTCCTCAAGTCTCTCACCGCTATCCTCCATGTTTTTACTAAATATACTACCAATTTGAGTTAGATATCTGCAATTTTTATACTGACTCGGTACCTCAGGTTGTAGTGACTATTCATAAAGAGTATAATAATAACAGCTATAAAAGGTCCCCTGGAAGATTTGTCTAAAAGGCATTATACGGGGCCGGAAAAGGGGTCTGCAGTGATAAGGAACACATTCTCGCTACTTAACGGGATAGGAGAGAAGCTTGAGCGAACGATATGGAAAAAGAAGGTCCTTACGTGGGACGACTTTTGCGCTAGTACGGAAATAGAGGGGATCAGCCCTGAAAGAAAAAGGATTTACGATGACCAGCTGAACCAGGCGTCGATGGAACTCAGCGTTGGGAATAGCGAGTATTTTGCCAGGATAATGAAACGCAGGGAGCACTGGAGGCTTTTCGATGTTTTTAAGGATGGGGCGGTCTGCCTTGATATCGAAACCAATGGTTTCCAGCCTGACCACGGCGGTTATGTCACGGTCATAGGCCTGTATGACGGCTATGAATGGCGCTCGCTGATACGCGGGGAAAATTTAACGGCTGAGAGCCTCAACAACGCATTGAAAGGGTACAAATACCTGTTGACATTTTACGGCGCTGCCTTCGATGTCCCGTTTCTACTCAGGGCATTTCCAGGCGTCAGGTTTGACATCCCTCATTTCGACCTCTGCTTCGCAGCCAGGAAGCTCGAGATCAACGGAGGGTTGAAAAAGCTCGAGACGTTATTCGGCATCGAAAGGGATGATGTTGTCAAGGGCATGAACGGATATGACGCTGTTAAATTATGGGAGCAGGTAAAAAAAGGGAACATGGAGGCAAGGGAACTGCTGTTGATGTACAACAAGGAAGATACTATGAACCTGTTGAAACTTGCCGATATTTTATATCAGCGGTTAAAAAACGCGACGGGAATAGAGGAACTTATAGCCTGTGGATGTGCTTAACAACAGTAAAGCGGCTGGGGAAAAGCGGACTGTGCCTGCCCGCCGCCCTTTACTGGGACAGTTTGCTGCTTACCTTTCTACAGAAAAGGGGTTGTCCACCAATACAGTGGCGTCATATTCGCTGGACTTGCAGTCATTCGGCAACTTTTTGTCGGAGATTGGATTGGATCTCACGTCTTTCACCAGGGATGACATCGTCAATTATATCGGCAGGCTGAAAGACAGCGGCCATTCTTCAGCGAGTGTCTGCAGGTTTATTTCCTCGATAAAAGGGTTTTGCAGATACCTTGTTATTGAAAAAATAATTGACGATAACCCTTCTGAAACTTTGAGAACTCCACGGCAATGGGAAAGGCTGCCCAAGGCCTTGAGCGTGGAAGATACGAAGAGACTGCTGAACTCGGAAGTAAAAAGCAGCATGTTTGTCAGGGACGCAGCGATACTGGAATTGCTTTATGCTTCGGGGTTGAGAATAAGCGAGGTGCTTATTATAAAGGTCAATGACATTAATTTTGAAGGGGGTTTTTTGCGGGTTATGGGCAAGGGATCCAAGGAAAGGGTAGTGCCTATGAATCACAGGGCTTCGGAAAGGATAAAAAAATATATGAGGGAACTTAGGCCGGGGCTACTCAATGGCAGGCAGTCTCCTTATCTTTTTCTGACCGGCAGGGGGAAGCCGATGACAAGACAGCGGTTCTGGCAGGCACTGAAAAGTTTTGCCGGCAGTGCCGACTTAAAACTTACGCCGCATATGCTCAGGCATTCTTTTGCAACACACCTTTTGGACGGCGGAGCCGACCTGCGCTCTGTGCAGAAGATGCTCGGGCATTCTGATATTGCGACGACGCAGATTTATACAAAGGTGTCATCCGACAGAATTAAAAAAGTCTACCAGGAGCATCATCCCAGGGCAAAGTAGCGCTAATACTGGACTGAAAATTACGAATTAAGAATTATGAATTGTTGAAGCAACTATATTCTCATTAATGCTTGTAATTCGTAATTCTTAATTCGTAATTCTTAATTTTTTGAAGGAGGAGAACTATTATGCCTGAACCACTTAAACCGGATGAACTTTATAGGTGCTGTGATGTTGTGCCCTTCAATTTTGGTACGTCGGAAATGTTAGAGGAGATTATCGGAACGATCGGCCAGGAGAAGGCCCTGCAGGCCCTGGATTTCGGCCTCAGCCTCAACAGCGACGGGTTTAATATTTTTGCCATGGGCGAAGACGGCACTGGCAAGACGAAGACGATCAAAACACTCCTGACCGAGCGGGCGGCACATGAAAAAGTACCTCCTGACTGGTGCTATGTACACAACTTTAAAAATCCTGATTATCCCCTTGCAATATCACTTGAGCCCGGCAGGGGTGTGCTTTTTCAGAATGACATGAGTGAGCTCATAAAGGTATTGCGTGATGAGATACCCAAAACATTTGATTCCAAGGAATACGGAAAGCAGAGGGGCAGAATTTTAGAAGACTTCCAGCAGAAACAGAAGGACCTCTTTGCCGGTCTGGAAGAGGAGGCGCAGTCCAAGGGGTTTGCCATAAGAAAAGCTGTGTCGGGTCTGATGATCGTCCCAATAAAAAAGGGCGGCGAACCTCTGACAGAAGAAGAATTTGCAGCCCTGGATGAAAAAACAAAAGGCACGATTGAAGAGGTAGGCAAGGCATTGCAGGAGAAACTTGACGATGTCGTCAGGGCGGTCAGAGAGGCGGAAAAGCTGGTGAAGGAGATGCTCGCCAGGCTTGAAAGGGAGATTGCGCTCGGGTCGGTAGGACACTTTATCCAGGACCTCAAGAAAAAATACGCCAACCACGAAAAGATCACGGAATACCTTAACGTGGTACAGGAAGATATCCTTGCTAATCTGGATGATTTCAGGCCTGCTGAAGAGCAGGCCCCTCAGTTGCCTTTTATGAGGATGCCGAGGCAGGAGACGTCTTTTGTCAGATATGCAGTGAATGTGTTCGTCAATAACGGCGAGACCAAGGGGGCGCCTGTAGTTTTTGAGAACAATCCCACCTTCCTGAACCTCTTTGGCAGAATGGAGTACAAGGTGCAGTACGGTATGGCGTCAACCGATTTTTCATTGATCAAGGCAGGATCGCTGCATAAGGCGAACAACGGATATATAGTAATAAATGTCATCGACCTTTTGAAGAACATCTTCTCCTATGACGCTCTGAAACGGGCATTAAGGACGAAGGAGATCAAAATGGAAGATGTATGGGAGCAGTACAGGTTGGTGAGCACTGCCGGCATGAAGCCGGAACCGCTCCCGCTGAACGTAAAGGTAATCTTCATCGGCAACCCCTATATATACTATATGCTTTACAACCTTGACGATGAATACAGGGAACTCTTTAAAGTCAAGGCGGATTTCGATAACAGGATGGTAAGAACAAAAGAGAACATGGCTAAATATGCTCTTTTTATTGCCGGTTGCCAGAAAGCCGAGAACCTTACCCCTTTCGACCAGAGCGGCATGGCAAAGATCATTGAATACGGATCAAGGCTTGCCGAGCATCAGGAGAAGCTTTCTACGCAATTCAGCTATATAGCGGACCTGATTCGCGAATCGCATTATTGGGCAAAGAAAATGGGCAGCGATTTGGTTCTCGCTGAACACGTGGTGAAGGCCATCGATGAGAAAACAATGAGGGCGAACAGGATTGAGGAGCGGATCAGGGAGGCCACGCTGGAGGATACGCTTATTGTCAACACCTCCGGAGAAAAGGTGGGGCAGGTGAACGGGCTGGCAGTCCTTTCCCTGGGTGATTATGCATTCGGCAAACCATCAAGGATAACCGCCCTTACCTATATGGGGAAGGCGGGGGTGGTAAATATAGAGCGTGAGACGAAGATGAGCGGGAAGATACACGAAAAGGCGATTATGATAATATCCGGCTATCTTGGAAGCAAATATGCGGCCAAAAAGCCCATCAGCCTTTCTGCTTCCATCACCTTTGAGCAGCTCTATGAGATGATAGAGGGAGACAGCGCCACCTGCGCAGAGCTTTATGCATTGCTCAGCAGCATAGCAAGTGTCCCTTTGAAGCAGAGTTTCGCTGTAACCGGCTCAATGGACCAAAACGGGGATGTTCAGCCTATAGGCGGCGTAAACGAGAAGATCGAAGGCTTTTTTGACCTCTGTAAATACAGGGGATTGAACGGGGGCCATGGCGTGATAATACCGAGGAGAAATGTTAAAAACCTCATGCTAAGGCAGGAAGTGGTCGACGCAGTGAAAGATGCCCGTTTCGTTATATATCCCATTAGCAAGGTTGAAGAGGGTCTTGAGATCCTGACCGGTATGAAAGCCGGAGAGATGAGCGCTGACGGTACATATCCGGAAGGGACTGTCAATTACCTCATAATGAAACGGCTGGGGGAAATCTCGGAGGCGATGGAGAAAAAGAAAGAGAAAGAGCAGGAACCTGAGACGGCCGACTCAACAGCCACTCCCAAGCCTAAAGGTGATGAGGGTACTGACCGATAACCATCTTAATGAAACGACTCCTCTGGCTTTTGGAAGCGGTGATTATAATTGTCCTGTCATTCCCTCTCGCCCTGCTTCCTTACAAATGTGCTTTAAAGGCAGGCGGGTTTCTCGGCCTTTTACTTTTTAATGTCTGGTCAGGAAGACGCCGGATTGCTGTCGGGAATATTGAGAAATCGGTCCAGTCAGGAGCACTCGCAGTTTCGGAACCGGCCGAAAAAATTGCAAGGGAAAGCTTTGTCAATTTCGGGAAGTCTATTGCAGAGGTCATGAAGATTTACTATGGCTTTGGCAATAGGCTTATTCGGAATGTTGTAATCAGGGGAAGCGAGCATTACAATGAAGCAAAAGCTAAAGGTAAGGGAGTCATCTTTGTTACAGGCCACTGCGGCAACTGGGAACTGATGGCACTGGCCTTTGGCTTGAAGGTATCCCCTGCCTCTGTTGTTGCGCGGGCACAGGATAATCCTTATATCAACGGAATGATTGGCAAGATAAGGGCGCGGTACGGCAACAGCGTTATATATAAAAGGGGGGCCTTGAAAGGTATCCTTGCTTGTCTGAAAAAAGAAGGCACAGTAGGCATTCTGATGGACCAGGCAGTTATACGGGATGAGGGTTATACCATAAACTTTTTGGGGAGGGGCGCCTGGACCACCAAGATGCCGGCCCTTATTGCCAGAAAGACCGGCACTCCTGTAATCCCGGCTTTCATAAGCAGGGAAGGGATCGGGCATGTTATGACTATTTACCCTGAGGTGTTGTTAAACCGCGAAGAAATGTCCGAGAGCTCCCTGAAAGAGGATACGCAGCGCTTGAGCAGTTATGTTGATGAGTACATCAAAGAGCACCCGACAGAATGGCTCTGGATACATAGACGGTGGAAAAGGGTAGGGTCATAGGTGATGAGAATAAAAGAAATAATAAATAACTTGCAGGATTATTATCTTCTCGCTTTACGCGGACTTGCCGGAGTGGTAACCAGGCCATTTTACTTAAGGGACGCTATTGAACAGATGGATTACGCCGGTGCAGGATCTTTCCCCATCATTGTACTTGTTTCCCTTTTTATCGGGATGGCGCTTTCGCTTCAGCTGTCTGCCGAGTTTGGCCGGCTGGGGCTCAAGATGTATACCGGCAAGGCAGTGGGGATTACGGTTATCAGGGAGATTGGCCCTGTAATGGCTGCCCTGGTATTCACCGGGCGGGTCGGGGCAGGCATGGCATCCGAA
Source organism: Nitrospirota bacterium (assembly GCA_963710375.1). Classification (GTDB taxonomy): domain Bacteria; phylum Nitrospirota; class Thermodesulfovibrionia; order Thermodesulfovibrionales; family Dissulfurispiraceae; genus JADFXI01. The sequence continues at coordinate 131,060 of CAVPZX010000002.1, read as the reverse complement.
CTGGGGTCGATGGTGCTCGGGCACCAGGTGGATTCTTTCAGGGTCTTCGGCGTGGACCCGATAAAGAAACTGGTTACGCCGCGATTGATCAGTGCAATAATTATGCTGCCTGTCCTGACTGTTATCGGTGACGCGATCTCCATCTTTGGCGCGTATTACATTATTGTATTCGTGAGCAACCAGAGCGGCTATGTCTACTGGAAATCTATTCGTGATGTCCTGATTTTCGAGAATATCGTTGCAGGCTCTGTCAAGCCCTTTATTTTCGGATTCCTTATAGCGAGCATCAGCTGTTTTAGTGGATTGACTACCATGGGGGGCGCAGCCGGCCTCAGGCGGGCCACAACGAACGCCGTTGTCCTGTCTATTATATCTATCATCATCGCCGATTTCGCTCTTACCAGAATATTGCTCTATATACTCGGGTTTTCGGTATGATAAAATTCGACCACGTATGTTTCTCATATGGTGAGCGCACCGTTCTAAAGGAAGTAAGTTTCCTTATCGACTCCGGTGAGCGGGTAGCCATTCTCGGCGGGAGCGGGGAAGGCAAGACGACAATATTGAAACTGATACTCGGCCTTTTGAGGCCGGATTCGGGGCGCATCATGGTTGATGGACAAGATATAACAATTAAAACGGAGAGTGAATTAAGGGATGTGCGCATGAAGTTCAGTATTGTTTTCCAGGAGGGAGCGCTTTTTGATTCATTAAATGTCAGGGAGAATGTGGCTTTTTGCCTGCGGGAATACACGAAACTCTCAGAGGAAGAAATAGACCGCCGTGTGCGGGAACTTTTAAGGGTCGTGGGAGTTGAGGGCGCAATTGATCTTATGCCGGACGAATTAAGCGGAGGCATGCACAGGAGAGTTGCTATTGCACGATCTCTCGCCGCATGCGACCCGGCAATGTTCCTATACGATGAGCCCACTTCCGGGCTTGATCCCGTGAACGCAGACACTATTTGCAAGCTTATTATCGAGCTATCGAAAGATGGAAAGGGCTTTATTATTGTAACGCATAAAGTGTACGATGCAATGAGGGTGGCGGGTCGGTTCATGTTTCTGAAAGAAGGATCTGTCGTGTTCGATGGAAACAGAGAGAAGCTTCTGCAAGCATCTATTCCGGATATACATATATTTATGAGGGAACTTCGGGGAGTTCGTTAGGGGGAAGTAATATGTTTGATATGAAAAAGCAGCTCATGTGGTCCAAGCTGAAGGTTGGGGTGGTTATCAGCATTGCCCTGGCTCTATTGCTTTTAACGGTCTTTTTTGCAGGGGGAATCCAGGACTGGTTTTCTTCCAAAGTGGTCATCAAGGCGCAAGTGAAGGATGTCAAGGGACTCAGACGGGATGCCCCGGTTTGGGTCTCGGGGATAGAAATCGGTTTTGTGAAGAATATAAGCCTTAACTCCCAATACGGCACTCTGGTTACCATGTTGATCCAAAAAAGCGCTTTGCCTTATATAAGAAACGATTCATATGCAAACGTAATTACCCAGGGTCTCCTGGGCGACAAATATATAGAGTTGACAGGCGGCACATTTGAAGCAGGCCAAATTAAACCGGGCAGTATCATAAATGGCGCTGCGCAACTGGAAGTGAAAGACCTGGTTGAGGCCAGTACAAAGTCTATGGCAAAAGTCACCGAATTTGTGAATAAAGTCGAACAAGATACTGGAGCATTTCGAGAAGAGTCAGGGGACCGTTGCAAAAATGTTTCAAGATCCAGCCCTCTATGACAATTTAAAGAAATCATCGACAACGCTCCTGGCGATATTAAAGGAGTTTAAGGAATCTGAAGGATCCGCGAAAATGTTTATTAAGGACCCGTCCGTTTACAACAATATGCTTGCAGCCTCGTCCTCCCTCGAGAAATTCAGCAGGACGATGAATGAGGGGAACGGCACGCTTAAGAAGCTTGTAGAGAACCCCGAGATTTACGATAACCTGGACAGCGCATCCCGAAAGCTCGATTCCGTGCTCTCAGCGATTGATTCAGGCAAGGGTACTGCCGGGGAGCTTATAAAGGACAAGGAGCTTGCCGCGCAACTGAAAGAAACCGTTACAGGACTGAGTGAAGCCGTGTCTGAATTAAAACAATTGACCAGAGACGTCAGGGCCAACCCCAAGAAATATTTTAAATTCAGCATATTCTAAAGGAAAGGCAGGTTAAGGCTAAGGTTAAGGTTAAGTCAAAGATTAATGACGCTGTGCTTTTGTCTTTTCTTAACCTTAACCTTAACCTAAACCTATGTCTTGACCTTTACCTGTTTTTCTTAACGCGTACACTAAACCGGGTTCGTGTTTAACGAAGTATTTAAAGAGCAGCATGGTTATTGTCCCCTCTACAACGCTGAACAGCAAAAGATGCTCCAGCGCCATTGCGGGGACTGCAACTGACAGCGGATATGGCGCATAGAGCGGCCTGCCATCGGCGGCGTGGGCAATAATGGGCTGGATGCCGAGTTCGACTGCGGTTATTATTGAAGCAACGGACAATCCGGTATAGCCGGAAAGGAAAGCCGCTGCCGAAATCCTGCGCCCACTTACGGCATTTCCCTTCACCAGTTTAAATGTCCAATATGATACGAACGGTATTACAACAGCCATGTTAAAGCAGTTCGCTCCAATTGCGGTAATTCCTCCATCCCCGAAAACGAGGGCTTGAATTATCAGCACCATGGATACGGCAATGACTGCAGTCCAAGGCCCGAGCAGCGTTGCAATAATGCCCGCGCCCACAGCATGGCCCGTTGTCCCGCCTGGAATCGGGATATTGAACATCATAATAAGGAACGAGAATGCCGCTGCCATGGCCAGATAGGGAATGTATTTAGCGGAAAGTTCTTTTTTCAGTTTTTTCAGCGAAACGGTCCAAAAAGCAAAGGATACACCATACAAAGGAATATAAGTCTGAGGGCTTAAATAACCATCGGGGATGTGCATAGGTTAATTCATAGACTATCATTGCAAACTGTAAAAGGTCAAATTTTGCCTTTGCCTGACCGGCATTGTATACTGTATACTTTATTTTATAAAAATCATCTATAATCGTATCGGGGGCTGGGAGGGAAAATAGGACATGAAAAAATGGGATCCTTTTAAAGATACTTTTGTATTGAGGGAGCGGGCAAACAGGCTTTTTGAGCATGGCGCTCCCAAATCCGTAAGATTCGGAGATGCAGGAACAGGGGTATGGGTGCCTGCGGTCGATATCTATGAAACAGATGAAGCATTCGCAGTAAAGGCAGAACTGCCTGAAGTGCTGGAGACAGATATTAACATCGTAGTGGAGGACAATACCCTCAAAATCAGCGGCGAGCGGAAGTCCAGGCGGGAAGGAAAAAGTTACTGTCAGATTGAACGGTATTACGGCTTCTTTTCAAGGTCATTTATTTTGCCTGCCGTAGTTCAGAAGAACGAGATAAAAGCGACACTCAGGGATGGTATACTGAATGTCATTATTCCCAAAAGTGCAGGGGCATTGCCCAGACACATTGAGATCACGTGAGCTAAGTCATGGGCCTGATACGAATTGCAATTGCCGGAATCGGTAACTGTGCGAGTTCTCTTATTCAGGGCATTGAATACTACAGGGCGATAAAAGAAGATGATCCCGGCAGTTCCTTAGGACTTATGCATTATAATCTCGGCGGATACCTGCCCGGAGATATTGTTATAGCCGCAGCTTTTGATATAGATGCCAGAAAGGTCCATAAGCCGCTTGAAGAGGCTATGTTTGCCAAACCGAATTGTACAAAAGTATTTTACGCCAACATAAGCAGTCCTGCATCCACTCAGGCAGTAATAGTGCAGATGGGCGAAGTGCTCGATGGGGTTGCGGCCCATATGGCTGATTATCCTGATGACCGGCGATTCATTGTAGCAGACGAAAGACCATGCGATGTTGTCAAGGTGCTCAGGGAGAGCGGTGCTGAACTCTTTCTTAATTACCTGCCTGTCGGCTCTGAAGATGCAACACGTTATTATGCAAATGCCTGCCTTGAGGCCGGCGTTGCCTTTATAAACTGCATTCCCGTATTTATTGCATCGGATGAAGAATGGATCAGCCGGTTTGAGAAGAAGGGCATTCCCCTGATAGGCGATGACGTCAAGTCACAGGTCGGCGCTACCATAATTCACCGCACCTTAGCGAAACTCTTCATGAACAGAGGTGTAAAAATAACGCATACCTATCAGTTGAATGTTGGCGGCAACACCGACTTTCTTAATATGCGGAGCCAGGCCCGGCTTAAATCAAAAAAAATATCGAAGACAGAGGCTGTCTGTTCTCAGATAACGCACCACCTTGACGGTGATGATATCCATATAGGCCCCTCTGATTATGTGCCGTGGATGAATGATAACAAGGTCTGCTTTCTCAGGATCGAGGGTCAGGGGTTCGGAAATATTCCGGTGAATCTGGAGTTGCGCTTGTCAGTTGAAGACTCGCCCAACAGTGCCGGCGTTGTCATCGATGCCATAAGGTGCTGCAAGATCGCAAGAGACAGGGGTATAGGCGGGGTCCTGCTTTCGCCGGCAGCGTCTTTTATGAAACATCCTTATAAACAGTTCTCTGATGAGGAAGCTAGGACCATGGTAGAGGAGTTTATCACAGGGGTAAGGGAGCGGTAGTTGATAAGCGCCAAGTTCGGGCATTTACTGGATAAGCCACTTACTCCGATAGCGAAACTAATACCTGTAAGCCCGAACGTTTTAAGCTTCACCGGTTTTGCAGTCACTCTTGCAGCTGCAGCGCTTGTACCTTTTAATACAACGGCAGGCGGTCTCATGATACTGATAGGCGGGTCGTTTGACCTCCTTGACGGTGTTGTTGCTCGCACGAATGGAAAAGATACTAAATTCGGGGCTCTGCTCGATTCTACTTTGGACCGGTATGCAGATGCCGCTCTTTTCGTTGCCATTATGTGGCTTTTCTTCAAAGAGGACAATCTGATCGGGATATTTTTTACTATTTGGAGCCTGGTCGGAGCTTTTCTGGTCAGTTATGTCAGGGCACGTGCAGAAGGTCTTGGTGTCCCTTGCAATGTGGGTTTAATAGAGAGGCCCGAGCGCATTCTGCTTTTGGCTGCAGGGTGCTTGACAGGAAGACTTTTTCCGGTTATTCTCATCCTGTTTGTGCTAAGCCATATCACGGTTATTCAGAGAGTAGTGTATGTTTACCGGAAAACAAAGTTTGATGGAGCAATTTAACCTTTTTTAGTGCTTGCTTTTTGTGGACTGTTAAATGTGATATACTTGTGAAAAGGAGGAGAGCGGATGGCGGATCATACATGGTTGATCATAATTACGAGCGCCGTATTTTTCATATTGGCACTTGGTATTATCACTGTAATATGCTTACTTATCTACGCGATATTTGAGATGAGAAAGGCGGTCGCTGCCTTAAATAGCTCTTTAAAAAGCACCGAGGAGCGGCTGAATCCTGTCATCCTTGAGACAGAGCAATTTCTCAAGAGCGTACGGAGAATTACCGATGATGTCGGAGCAGTAACCGATGCGGCTCGCAGCATTGCCGAAGCCGGCAGTGACGTAGTAATTAACCTGAAGGTGCTCAGCAGTCTTCTTAATAACTTAGGCGAAGGGTTGTCATTAAAGGCTTTCGGTCTGAGAGCCGGCGTAAAAACAGCTATGAATGTCTTAATTAACCAGCTAAAAGAAAGGAGGTAATACTATGAGAGATGAGGAAGGTTTCAGTTCAGGTTCTGTTTTGCTGTCATTCCTCCTGGGCGGCATGGTGGGAGCCGGTCTGGCACTGCTCCTTGCCCCCCAATCAGGTCCTGAGACACGGAAAAAAATAATGGATATTGCGGATGATGTGAAGGAAAAGGCGGGTGAGTATGTGGCTCAGGCAAAGGAAAAAGTCACATCTACTGTTGAGAAGGGGAAGAGTTTTGTCGATGAGAAGAAGTCGTTAATTGCGGCAGCCTTCGAGGCCGGCAAAGAGGCTTACGAGAAAGAAGTGCAAAAGTAAGCATGCATGAAGTATCCATAGCTGAAAGTCTTCTGAAAATTGCTGTTGATGAATGCAAAAAGGGTGGATATACCAAAATAAACAATGTAAGAGTCTGTATCGGCAGTGCCTCTGGAGTAATGCCAGAGGCATTGCTTTTTGCCTTTAATGCTCTCAAGAGCGAAACGATAGCTTCGGGGGCCACTCTTATAATTGAAGAAGTTCCGATTGCCGGCCACTGTTCTGCATGCAGCGTCGATTTTACAACAACTGAAAAGTTTGTGCTCTGCTGTCCTCAATGCGGCAGCAACGCCTATACCTTGCATACGGGTCGTGAGCTTGACATAAAAGAATTGGAGGTCGATTGATAATGAAATTTAAAGTTGCCTCAAAAATACTCGAAGCAAATGAGAGAATCGCCCTGGAAAACAGACGCATTTTTTCAGACGCCGGGGTTTACGTGATCAACCTTATGAGCTCTCCAGGCGCCGGAAAGACATCGCTTCTCGAAGCCACCATTGCGGGGCTGAAGCGGGATCTGAAGATCGGGGTGATAGAGGGCGATATTACAGGCACTGATGACGCGGTCAGGATAAACCGTCTCGGGGTACCCGTTGTGCAGATAAATACTGGAGGCGCGTGCCATTTGGATGCCAACATGATCAATGAAGTAATTCCTGACCTGCCGCTGGACGAATTGGACCTCCTGGTTATCGAGAATGTGGGTAATCTTGTCTGTCCGGCTGAATTCCAGGTAGGTGAGGACATGAAAGTGATGGTCCTCAGTATCGCGGAGGGACACGACAAACCCTTGAAATATCCGCTCATGTTCCAGGAGTCATCGGCGCTTATTATCAATAAAATAGACCTGAGTCCGTTCCTCGATGTCGATATTGACAAGATAAAAAAAGATTCCCTGTCGCTGAATCCATCAATAAAAATATTTGAACTCTCATGCAAGTCTGGAAAAGGTGTTGACCAATGGACCACATGGCTTCAGACGCTGACTTCATGACCCGAGCCATCAGGGAGGCGGAAAAGGCATTTAAGAAAGGCGAGGTCCCGGTAGGTGCAGTACTCGTAATCAATAACGGGATAATTGCAAAGTCTTTTAATAAAAGAGAGTCAGCTTTTGATCCTACCGCCCACGCCGAGATTTCGGTGTTGAAGTCCGGCGCCCGCAAGATAAAGAATTGGCGGCTTGCCGATGCAACGCTCTATGTGACAAAAGAACCGTGTATCATGTGTGCAGGAGCGATGGTCAACGCTCGCCTGGGCAGGCTTGTATACGGCTGCCAGGACAGCAAGGGTGGTGGCGTAGATAGTCTCTATCATCTGTTGTCCGACAACCGTCTGAATCATCAGGTTCATGTTATTTCAGGAGTGCTGCACGAGGAATGTGCCATTTTGCTGAAGCAGTTTTTTCAGGCACGGCGGAGTAAGTATACGGAGACATGAAGTTGAGAAGTTGAGAACGTGTGTGGGTGTGACTGCTCAATTTCGCATCTTCTCAAGTTCTCACCTTCAATCTGTCTTGGCCTGCTTGCTGGGCAGCACGTACCCTCGCGTACTGATAACTACTTCTTCAACAGGGATCTGTTTACCCGCTATTGCCATGCCTCGCTCTACGATAACCGGCAGCTTTGAACAGCAGGGCACCTCCATGATAACGACAGTTACGCTCCTGATGTCAGCTGTTCTGAAAATATCGGCAAACTTCTGAATGTACTCGTCTGCATTGTCGAACTTGGGACACCCCATCATGATTACTTTGTCCTTCAGGAAATCCGAGTGGAAGTCCGGATAGGCCACAGGAGTGCAGTCCGCTGCAACGAGGAGATTTGCGCCTTTCAGGAAAGGGGCTGTTGGAGGCACCAGCCTTATCTGCACCGGCCAGTGCGTAAGAGCTGAAGTCGAACTTATGTTGTTTACATGGGCAGAAGGCTTGTTTGCTTCGCTGCAGGGTGAACTGCCGAACATCTGGAGCCGGCTGGACGGGCAACCGCAGTTGAGAGTGCCGACACTCTCTTGTTTCACGCTTTTCTCCTTGAGATACTCTTCTGTTGCGTGTTCATCGAACGCTGCTGCTTCACGCTCGGTTATCTTTATGGCCCCCTGCGGGCACTCTTTGAGACAGGCGCCGAGCCCGTCGCAATATATTTCCGAAACCAGACGGGCCTTGCCGTCGATGATCTGAAGCGCACCCTCTGCACAAGACTGGACACACTCCCCGCAGCCGTTACAAAGGTCCTCGTTGATCTCCACAATTTTTCTCATCGTTCCCATGGTGCATTTCCTCCTCGTCTAGTAATATTACTATCTGTCTTAACCGGGTCCGGGATACCGCTTACCCTGTTTTTATTATAACGGGGGGTAGTGAGACAGTCCTTGACTTAAATCAATAGAGTGCAGGATCGATAGTATGCTGACTATCCTTTCGAAATGCAAGACTCTTTCATTGCCGGCGCCACTTCAGTTTACTCCGGCACTCCATCTTTGGGTTATCTATTTGCTGTCGTATGCCTTTATAATTTTTTCCGTGATATCGAAGCGATTTTTCAAGAATACAACTCCGGCCTGGTTCTTCTCGAAAATGACCGAATAATCCTCGTTCGAACCAATATCACCTGCAGTCCTGAATATCTCATCCACTGCCTGCTGGGTAAGCTGCTTGTTAATCCTCTGGTACTCCAGATTTATGTCCTCGTTCATCATCTTAACTTCAAGCATTGCTCTGCTGAGCCGGTCTTCGGCAATCCTTCTGTCTGAGGTGGACATGGACGGTCCATCTATTTTCATTTTTTCCTCCAGATGGCTGGCGAGTTGCTGTTTGTCGGCAAAGGCCTTTTTTTTCGGTTCGAGATCTTTCTCGATCTTCTGGCGGTAGCCCTGGACCGTCTTGGACTCGGCCAATATCTTCTGAATGTCAAAAATGCCTATCTTCAGGTCATCCGCTGCAAGCGAAGACGAGACTGCCGAAAGACAAAAGGCTGCGAAAACGACGACTGTTACAATAATTTTTTTCATTTTGAACTCCTTTTCTTTAAAGTGTGCCCTAAATTTCTAATTAATCATAGAATGAGACTTGCAATTACCCCTGCCGCCACAATCAATATTGCTCCGGACAGAGAAAACAGCCCCGCCAAACACGTCTTTATATCCTGCATGGACAGCCTTCCAGCCCAAAACAGACTGTGTGACCAGCCATAAAAAGAGCAGGTCAACCAGGGAAGGAGAGACGAACCGTTCGAAAGAGAGAGTAATATAAACCTTTGGCGCCTCAATTACCGCATGTATGATGCGGTAATATTTCAGGAGCATATAAAGGATCACCCACCAAACGAGCGGTGCAGCGCCTATAAATATCCAAAAAACCTTATACCGGACTGCTGCGCTCACGCTGCCGAAGATAAGATTGTCTCCCTCTCTCCTGGGGATTATATTAAAGCCTTTAGCGCTGCCGAAGATGAGCGCACAGGCCCAGTGCGCAAGCTCATGGGCAAAAGTGCCGGGGAAGTAAAGAATGATCTTGAGGATAAGTTTTAGATCCATTCTAAAATAGATTATTTTTTTATGTCCTGTTTATAAATTTACGGTTATAATATACAACATTCTATGAATATTGTTGATCTTATTTCCGGGATTCCGCTTTTCCAGGGCCTCCCCAAGCAGCAGCTTGAGGAAGTGGTGGATATTACCACAGACCAAACGTTCCAGAAGGGACAGACTGTTTTCTCCGAGGGTGAGGAGGCTTCCGGTTTTTATGTTGTCATTTCCGGCCAGGTCAAGATTTTCAAGCTTTCTTCAGAGGGAAAAGAGCAAATATTGCATTTTGTTACACGCGGCGAATCTTTTGGAGAAGTGCCTATGTTTACAGGCGGGCGCTTTCCTGCCCATGCAGAGACAGTGGAGAGGAGCAGGATCTTCTTTTTCCCGAGGGTATTTTTTCTGGAGCTGATCAGGAAGGACCCATCTCTTGCGATGAATATGCTTGCCGACCTTTCGAGACGGCTGAGGCGCTTTACTATGCTTGTGGAAGAGCTCTCGCTGAAAGAAGTCCCTTCCAGATTGGCAGCGCACCTTCTTTATTTAAGCGCGAGGGAGAACGATTCGGGTGATCTAGAACTGACTATTACAAAGGGCCAGCTAGCGAGCCTTCTTGGCACAATTCCGGAAACGATATCGCGTATTCTCGGCAAGATGAGCAGCCAGGATATTATCAAGGTCCGGGGCCGCAAAATAAGTATAATGAACAGAAAGAAACTGGAAGACCTTGCGGCAGGAGAAAAACTTATCGTTTGAGTGGCTGGTGCACTATCCGTTCCTTATAAACAAAAAAGTGGTGCTTGCTTCCTCGTCTTTAACGGTCAGTACAAGATGGTCAAGGCTGTCAATTTTCATGGGAACGATTGAATTAACGGGGACCTCGGCCACTTTTTGCCTTCCCAGGTGAATGAATTGTTATGCTTAAAGTTGAATTCTGCGAGCATTATTTTCAGGGTATAAGTATTCCATTTGCTTGGCTGTGGCGCGCGCAATGGCTTCACCGTAATATCGAGCGACAACTTTGAGCGCCATATCGATCCCAGCAGAAATGCCTGCGGAGGTGAAGATTCGCCCATCTTCGACAACATGCTTGTCATACTCAACCGTTACGGATGGAAAAGACTCACGCATCCAGTCGAGCGAGCGCCAGTGGGTCGTTGCGTGGCGCCCATCAAGTAAGCCGGCAAACCCGAGAAGCATTGAACCAGTACAAACCGATGTAAGGGTCACGACCTCCAAGGCACGATTACGTAACCAATCGAGCATTACTGGGTTTTTGAGTTCTTTGCGAGTACCCCAGCCACCGGGCACGACAAGAATATCTAACTTTGGGCAACTCTCAAATGTATGGTCGGGAATAACTTTCATACCTCCCGATGTGAGCACGGGTTCATTTTTCTCTGCCACCAGCAGCACTTCAAATGGCGATAGTCCTTCCCTTCTTCTTTCCTCATTGAGGCGAGTGGCGGAGAATACTTCGAAAGGGCCGCAAAAATCAAGAACCTCGATGTTCTCAAACAACACGATACCGACTCGTTGTCTTTCCATAGGGGTTCCTCTTCTTTTAGACTAAGAATTTATTACACGATCTATATAACACCAGACATGGACTATTATACGACCTCTGCCGTACAAATACCAAAAGAAACATTCATTCTTAATCCCTGCTCAAGTTGCGCGGAATTCAGGAAGCATCATTTCAATAACCCTGAAACACTCTCATGCGATTTCAGGCAAGTTTTCTGTCACGGCGTGACCGCCATAAGGCATAAGCCAGATATCCCACAATCCCTGAGTTGATGACTAATACAGTAATTTTGGGCCACGTCACGCCCCGCATTATTTCGACCAGCTCTACAGGGACGTACATTGCTCCCGAAAGGAGCCCGAACCATTTGGCCCACTGCCTCTGATGCCATAGACCATACGCTTCTACGAAGCGAACCCCCGAGTAGAGAATCGCAGAGAAGGCCATTGCCCAAAGATACCGATCTGTCAAGTGCTGAGCCGCATCGATGAAAATCCTGGGGTAATGTCTGGCCGGATCCAAGTGGAAGTGCCGAACGAGACGCTCGGCAGCCGAGTGAATGTCCTTATTAATGAACGCCAGCAATCCAAAACCAACAAACACTACAAGCAACCCTTTTGCAGCTTCAAATAGGGCAACGACCCTAAGGCCGCCTTTCGAATGATTTTTTCCCTTATGTTTCTTTGTTGCTTTCAAATTACCTGAAGAATTATACACTACCGTCTTAACACTTACATCTTATCACGTAAGACTATTAGAAGTTAATGAGCCAAAAAGCCGCACTATTGAGCCCGGCCCGTTGTGCCCAGTAAGTCAGACAAACATTTTGACGGCTGCACCTGACAAACAAACATAGTTCGATTATCTGCAACAGTGAAGATTTTCGAGCGTACTATAGAGTAACGTTCCGGTCCAGCGGCGGCGTTACGCCGTGCGCTGGACCGGTTGTTAGCTGACCGTTCTTTCGTCGCCCTGTCAAAAGCCCTCGAAGACGTTTATGCTACGATCAAGCGATGTCGAAACGGTCAAGGCTCATGACTTTGTTCCACACTGCCACAAAGTCTTGGACAAACTTCGCCTGTGCGTCCGAGCTTCCGTAGACCTCGGCCAGGGCCCGGAGCTGGGAGTTGGAACCTAAGATGAGATCGACACGCGTGCCGGTCCACTTCAGTTCACCCGTCTTGCGATTGCGCCCTTCGAACACGTCCTTGGCGTCCGATACCGCCTTCCACTCAGTGCCCATGTCGAGCAGGTTTACGAAGAAGTCGTTGGTCAGCGCCTCCGGCCGCTTGGTTAAGACACCGTGTTGGGACTTCCCGAAGTTGGCATTCAGAACGCGCATCCCGCCAACGAGAACCGTCATCTCCGGCGCCGTCAGCGTCAGCAATTGCGCCTTGTCTACCAATAAAACCTCAGCCGGTAAGGTGTACTTGCCCTTGAGGTAGTTGCGGAAGCCATCCGCGATCGGTTCGAGCACGGCGAACGAGACCGCATCGGTTTGCTCCTGCAAGGCGTCCATGCGTCCCGGCGTGAAGGGAACCTTCACGTCGGGACCGGCCTTCTTCGCGGCTTGCTCGACGCCCGCGCAACCGGCCAGAACGATCAGGTCGGCGAGCGAGATCTTCTTGCCGCCAGAGGCCGCGCTGTTGAACTCGCTCTGGATACCCTCCAGTGTCTTGAGCACTTTCGCCAGTTCGGCCGGCTGGTTGACTGGCCAATCCTTCTGGGGCGCGAGGCGAATGCGCGCCCCGTTCGCGCCTCCGCGCTTGTCGGAACCACGGAAGGTGGACGCCGATGCCCAGGCGGTCGAAACCAGTTGCGAGACCGACAGCCCTGAAGCCATGATCTTGCCCTTGAGGGAGGCAATGTCCTTCTCATCAATCAACCTGTGATTGACTGCGGGGATGGGGTCTTGCCAGATGAGCTCTTCGGCCGGAACTTCCGGACCGAGATAGCGCACGCGAGGACCCATGTCGCGGTGCGTCAGCTTGAACCACGCACGGGCGAAGGCGTCTGCTAACTGATCCGGATTCTCGTAGAAGCGCCTCGAGATCTTTTCGTAGGCCGGGTCGAAGCGCAGCGAGAGGTCCGTGGTCAGCATGGAAGGCGCGATGCGCTTCGACGAGTCGTGGGCATGCGGCACCGTTTTGGCGCCCGCGCCACCCTTCGGCGTCCACTGATGAGCACCTGCCGGGCTCTTCGTCAGCTCCCATTCGTAGCCGAACAGGTTCTGGAAGAAGCTGTTGCTCCACTTCGTCGGCGTCGTGCTCCAGGTGACTTCCAGACCGCTGGTGATCGCATCAGCACCCTTGCCCGTGCCAAAGCTGCTCTTCCAGCCGAGACCCTGCTCCTCGATGGGGGCCGCTTCCGGCTCAGGACCCACGTGGGACGCAGGGCCGGCGCCGTGTGTCTTGCCGAAGGTGTGACCTCCAGCAATGAGCGCAACCGTCTCTTCGTCGTTCATAGCCATACGAGCAAAAGTCTCGCGGATATCCTTGGCCGCCGCGATCGGATCCGGGTTGCCGTTCGGGCCTTCAGGGTTAACATAGATCAGGCCCATCTGGACAGCAGCGAGCGGATTCTCGAGATCCCTGTCTCCGGAGTAGCGCTTGTCGTCCAGCCACTTGTTCTCGGAGCCCCAGTAGACGTCCTCCTGCGGCTCCCAGACGTCCTCGCGCCCACCGCCAAAGCCGAACGTCTTGAATCCCATCGATTCCAGGGCGACGTTGCCGGCAAGGATCATGAGGTCGGCCCATGAGATCTTCCGACCGTACTTCTGCTTGATCGGCCAAATCAGCCGGCGCGCCTTGTCGAGGCTGACATTGTCGGGCCAACTGTTGATAGGCGCGAAGCGCTGCTGGCCGGCTCCGGCGCCGCCGCGACCGTCACCGGTGCGATATGTGCCGGCGCTGTGCCATGCCATGCGGATGAGCAAAGGCCCGTAGTGCCCGAAGTCCGCCGGCCACCAGTCCTGCGAGTCGGTCATCAGGGCGCGAAGGTCTTTCTTCACGGCCTCCAGGTCAAGGCTCTTGAACTCGTCAGCGTAGTTGAAACCCTCGCCCATCGGATTGGACTTGGAGGACTGCTGGTGCAGGATGTCGAGCTTTAACTGGTTCGGCCACCAGTCTCGGTTCGTTGTGCCTCTGCCAGCCAGGTGTTTATGAGTCCCGCCCGTTACCGGGTTCTTGCTATCTTCATTCATGATATTTACTCCTTTCGTTGTGTGAATTGTTAAAAAGCAAAGGCTGTCCCTCTTTCCTTCTTTGGTAAGAATAGTCCTATTTAAATTTCTTAACCCTACTTCTCCTGCAGTTCTTACAATAGCCATAATACTCATAGCGTATTCGGTTCACTGCGAAACCAGTCTTCTTTTCAACCCTTTCTACGGGGATGGGAATTTGCTCGACATAATCCATGATCTTCCCACATCCCAGACAAATCAGATCCAGATGATGACGTACGTTGCTTTCATAGCGGTTCTCCATATCGTAAAATTCCAGTTCTTTTATTGAGCCGTCTTTTTTGAAGAGATCAAGCGTGTAGTAGACCGTGGACAGGCTTATAGAAGGGACCTTCCGTCGCACCATCTTCAGTATCTTGCTGGCACTCGGATGGCTTCGGTTCCTTGAGAGGACTTCAATAATTCCAAGCCTCTGTCGGGTAACCTTGAGGCTGTTTCTTTTGAGAGACTCTATCAGGTTCCTTTGGATTTCTTCGGGAGTCATGCTGCTTTTCCTCATGGCTTATCCGGAACTATTCCTAATGAAAAAAGTTTATCACCTGCAAATACCTTTGTCAACCCCGACATTCTACCAAATAAAGGGTATAAGACGATGCCGGACCTTTTTCTGGTATTCCGTATATCCAGGAAGATTCCCAGCGAGAAAGCTCTCCTCGTCATAGAGCCGCCATATCAGGAATGGCATCATGGCCGAGAGCGTGAGGAGGTCCCAAAACGAACCCAGGGCAAGAGGAGTGCCAACCAAGTACAACAACGAGCTGGCGTACAGAGGGTGGCGCACAATGGCATATGGCCCAGTAGAAATCACCTTCTGACCGTCCGCGACTTCGATGGTCGCAGAAGTGAACGTGTTTTCTTTGTAGATGAGGAAAATGAAATAGAACCCTATCGCAACGAGAACGTCCCCGACTATAACGCAGGAGAGCGGCATTGCAGACCACCGGAAGCGGTGGTCGAGCGCAGGGACGACAAGAAGAGCAATGAAGCAGATTGACATACAGAGCATAATGAGCTTCTGTGTTCTTCGCTTTTCAGCAGTCGGCCCACCCCGCATGCGACGATTGAGAAGCGCCTGGTCCTTTTTCATGAGATAGAGCGTCGTAAGGAGGGATGACCCCATAAAGATCAATAGGTACACCCATGCCTGCCAGTAGTCGATGGTCCCAGCTGGAATGAATAGCAGAAGAGCCATTACGACGGTGAGGACGACGAGGCTGAGCCATGCCTGAGCATTGAGATTGCGCATAACTTATCTTACCACGGGCAAGACCATCGCACTGAAGAAGCAGCTACGGTCAAAGAGGTTTGAGGTCCAACACATTCCACTCGAAGGTGACACTTCCTAGACATGTCTGTAAGGTGGTGAGTACAGGAAGTACCCATCTTGAAGCAGGACTGACCCGCTACCAAATCCTCCCGTCTTTCATAACCAGCAAGCGGTCGGCAAGGCGTTTCGCCTGATCATTGTCATGCGTCGCTATTACGACAATAGATTTATTGTCCGACTTAAGCGATTCGAGGATGGTTTCAATTATTCTTGTGTTTTTACTATCTACCGAAGCAGTGGGCTCATCAAGAAAGAGAATGTCAGGCTCTATGATGAGCGCTCTTGCAATACCGAGCCTTTTCGTCTCACCACTCGATAGAGTCAGGGCGTTCTGATGGCTCTTGTGCGCAAGACCCACGAATTCGAGAGCGCGCTGAGTCTTTTCCAGTATAGTGACCTTGTCGGTATCCCTTATCCTCAAACCGTAGGCTGCATTCTTCATGACCGTTGTGTTAAAGACGCCGACTTTAGGCAGCACAAGGGTCAACCTGCGTTTCACATCCATTGTCTCTTTTAGCGTTGAGCCTTCTGAGTATAACGTGACCGAACCGGTGTCCGGCTGCTCGATAAGTGCGCAGATCCTGAGGAAGGTTGATTTGCCGCAGCCGTTGGGTCCTGTCAGTACATATGTTCCCACGGCATCGAATGAGAAAGAGCAATGGTCCAGCACCGTATTGCCGTTATAGCTTTTTGCTATGTCCGATACTTGCAAGGTAAGGTTCATCTTTGTAATGATACCGCTCCTTTTTTCTGCACCACATGCAGCATGCTGTTTATAAGCAAAGATAGCGCCAGAAGGATAATGCCCAGTGCCAGCGCCAGTTCAAAGTTTCCCTTGTCGGTTTCCAATGCTATGGTGGTGGTCATGACCCTTGTGTACCCGGCAATATTTCCCCCCACGATCAATATAGCTCCTACCTCTGCCATTACTCTTCCGAAGGCTGCAATGATGGCGGACATGATCCCATACCTGGCCTCTTTGATAACAGTAACAGTGACCTGTAAGGGGGTTGCGCCGAGGGTCAACGAGGCTTGCCTGATAAGGGGATCGACATTGACAATGGCAGAATGGCAGAGTGCCGCCACAATGGGGAAGGCAAGAATGGCCTGTGCGACTATCATAGCAGAGGGGGAGTAGAGCAGCCCCATAAAACCCAGGGGACCGCTTCTCGAGAGCAGCAAATACAAAAAAAGCCCCACGACCACGGGAGGCAGCCCCATGAACGTGTTCATAAGATTGATAAGCAGCCCTCGCGCCGGGAGCTCTTTGAGACCCATTAAAGCGCCGAAGGGAAGACCGAGAGAGGTTGCAACGAACAGGGCGGTACCGGAAACAGCTAAAGACAGGAGTATGATACCCAGCAGTTCAGGGTTGAAGCTGACGATAAGGGTGAGGGCTTTCCCTAGTCCATCCAATAGCGGAGACATATAATGCATTATAAAAGAAAACAGGGGAGAGAGTCATGGTTATTGTTCACATTTTAATAATATAGTATACTTTTGAAAATATATAGGAGGATGATATTATGAAAATGAAAGTTTTTTTCTTATTCCTTTTGTCTGCACTGCTGCTCACCTGCGGAATTGTTTATGCCGGGACAAAGATACTGTGCGCCTCAACTACCAGCACGCAGAATTCCGGCCTGTACGATTACCTTCTGCCCATATTTGAGAAGAAAACCGGCATTAAAGTTGACGTTGTTGCCGTTGGCACCGGCGCTGCTATTGAAATCGGGAAAAGAGGCGATGCGGACGTCGTTTTTGTACATGCAAAAGAGCAGGAACTGAAAGCTGTTGAAGAGGGATATTTTGTAAACCGCCACGACGTCATGTACAACGACTTTGTCATCATAGGGCCGCCCGATGACCCTGCAAAGGTGCGGGGCCTGAAATCGGCTGCAGAGGCCTTCAGAAGGATTGCAGGCTCATCAGTCCCATTCGTTTCGAGAGGCGACAAATCAGGCACGCACATAAAGGAATTGTCCATATGGAAGAAAGCAGGCCTCGATCCAAAGGGACAGAAATGGTATCTGGACGCGGGGCAGGGGATGGAAAAGACCCAGAGGATAGCAAATGAAAAACGCGCCTACACTCTTACTGACAGGGGCACATGGCTTGCCGTCAAAGATAAGGACAGGCTCGATATGGTTATTGTACTTGAGGGAGACCCTGCCTTATTCAATCAATATGGCGTTATGGCGGTAAATCCTCAGAAGTATAAGCATGCCAAATACAACGAGGCAATGACATTCATAAATTGGCTTATATCAAAAGAGGGCCAGCAGGTTATCGCATCGTACAAAGATAAAAACGGCAATGCCCTTTTTATCCCCGACGCACAGTGAGTCGGAATGGAGCAAAACAAAATATTGATAAAGAATAGGAGGAGGACCAGATGGCCATATGGAAAGGCAAAATGACAGTTGAAGACCTCAACAAGAGGTCCGAAAATACATTGGTTCAGCATCTTGGGATTGAATTCACTGAAATCGGAGATGACTACCTTAAAGGCGTGATGCCTGTTGACCACAGGACAGTTCAACCTGCCGGGATACTTCACGGTGGTGCGTCTCTGACGTTAGCCGAATCCCTTGGAAGCATTGCCGGTTTCATGTGTATCGACAGGGAAAAACAATATTGTGTCGGGATGGAGATCAATGGAAATCATATCAGACCCGCACGCCCGGGTCGTGTCTACGGGGTTGTGAAGCCCATCCACATCGGCAGGAAGACCCATGTATGGGAAATAACAATAACTAACCAGAATGACAAACTGGTCTGTGTGTCAAGGATCACATTGGCGATCTTGAATAAAGATGAAAAGATATGCTGAGGTAGAGACTGACCAAAGATATCAAAATATGGGGATCGATGAGCAATAACATTCCGGCACAAGAAGGGTTTCATTTTGGAGGTTGCTGCACAGCACCGTTATAAAAGACCTCGCATTTGCCGCCTAGAAGCAGGCTCTTTGCCTTCCCGAAAAGACTCAAGAGTGGACCGGCAATGGTCTCGACCGTACTCACTGCGCCGATCTTAGGGCCACCGAAGGGACCGCTGATGACCTGTTTGAATTTTGCGCATCCCTTGTCATTGAGAAGCGCCACTATTACATTATCATATCGTTCGCTGACAAGATTGAGCTTGCCTTTAAGGGCGATCCGGTTGTGGTGCGTTGCAAGGGCGCAGTCCGTAGCGTCCGCCACACCGGCCCTTATCTTCCAGTGAGAGACGAACTGAGTGATGAGGCCCCGCCCCCCGCGGGTCTGGTTGTAAATGTCCCCATAACTGTAACCCTTGAGTGCAGCGGTACCGAGAGGGCCGGCGATGAAGAAAGCGCCGAGGTTGACTAGGTTGAACTTCTGGCTTGCTTCAAGAGACGAGAGTATCTTGTCGAGGTCCATCGTATAAATGACGAGATTATTCCCCCTTAGGGAAAAGTTACCATCCATGCCGCTCATCAGATTGCGGCTGCCTTTTTCTTTCATCGTAAGTGAGGCGTCAAGATCACCCTTTCCGCCAATGACCTTTTTTGTGCCAAAGGACTCCTCAAGCTTTTCGAAATCCAGCTTCGATATCTTCAAATTGATTTTATATACGGCATTGACTTCCGACATGTCTGCCGCGACATCCGCGTCAGCCTTTGCGCCGAAGATATCCATGTTAAGAGGCCTGAGGTAGATTACACCCTTCTCAGCTTTTATGGGACTTTTGATGTTGTCGATCCCGAGGCCCCCTTCCCGTACCTCCTTGCAGTCCAGGTTGCCCGTGAATGTGATGTTTTTTATAATTTCTCCTGAGGTATTCGATACGGAAAGATCATTGATAGCCAGATTAATTTCTTTCAGCTCTGTTTTTTTACCCGTTTTTTTGTCAGTGTAAGTGAGGGTCCCGATGGTAAGAGGTTCGAAATCGAACATCCCCTTGACCGCTTTCACAGTGGCCTTAAGATTCTCGATTTTGAAGTCCCTTTGCAGCGCCTCCCTGCAGTTGAAGCTTCCTTTGAACGATACGTTCCCTGCTATTGACAGATCCTTAATAGCCAGATTGAAATCTCTCAACTCCGTCTTTTCCCCCGACTTCTTGTCGAGATATATCAGTACCCCCTGAGACATTTTGAGCTCGTTAAAGCTGAAGGCTGCTCCAGGTCTCCCTTCCTTGGATTTCTGTTCAGTGCCTTCGAAATTATATTTATCCTTACTGTCTTTCACAATGGTGACGACCGGCTTGACAAGCTCCAGTTCGGTGACATTGAGTCGCTTCTTCAGAAGTGGTATCAACTCTGCCCCTATCTTGAGTTTTTCGAGGGAAAGGATATCGCCTCCTTTGTTGGAGACGTGGATGTCTTGAGCCGATATGCCAAAGGGAAAGAAAGATATACCCATTTTCCCATTGATCTTTACATCGAGGCCGGTCGCTCCTGAAGCTACGGCCTCGATGCGGGGCTTGTAGGAATTTATGTCAAAGGTGAGGGAGAAAACGACTACTGCAAGAACAAGTGCTATGACGACGCCGCAAAGGCCAAGAAAGACTTTCTTCTTCGTATTCATTGATTCAATACCTAAACTGACTTGAGTCCTATTATGTTTATCTTGTGAGCCAGGCAGCCTGCGCCGAATCCATTGTCGATATTGACCACCGCCATGCCCGGTACACATGAATTGAGCATTGCAAAGAGTGCGGTAAGCCCGCCGAGGCTTGTACCGTAGCCCACAGAAGTAGGCACTGCCACGACCGGTTTGTCAGTCAGCCCTCCGACTACAGAAGGCAGGGCCCCTTCCATACCTGCAACAACGATGATCACACGGGCTTGTGCAATACGGTCCCTGAAACTCAGGACACGGTGAATTCCCGCAACGCCGACGTCAAAAATTTTTTCGGTCCTGCTGCCTAAAAAGGAAGCGGTCACTTCTGCCTCTTCTGCTACAGGGATGTCCGATGTCCCGGCGGAAACGATTAGTACATGGCCTTTAAGGGGCAAGTTTTTTCCGCATGAAATTATGCCGGACGCAGGGTAGAACTTCGATTGTTTCACATCGATTGCATCATAAATATCCTGCCTCGCCCTCGTGATGAGAAAACGGCCGCTCTTTTTCAGCATAGCATGGGCGATGGCGACCACATCACCGGTTTTTTTATTCTGGGCGAAAATGACTTCAGGAATAGCGCTGCGAATAGACCGGTGATGATCGACCTTTGCAAAATCCAGTTCCTCGTACGGAAGGTGTTTAAGTGAGTCAAGCGCCTTGCCTACGGGCACCCTTCCGGTTTTTACATCACGAAGAAGCGTCTTTAGTATTTTGTTGTCCACTTTTCAGTAACCATGGAATTCCATTTTAAGAGAGCGGTTCATCAGATCGTTCAGTGCTTCCGTAGGTGGTTTGTCTTCATAGAGTGTCAAATACACCTGCTCAGTTATAGGCATATCCACTTCTTGTTTTTTCGAGAGGTCATGTGCCGATAGTGTAGTGGCCACTCCCTCGGCAATTTGCGGCATCTTTCCGGTTATCTCGTGCAGTTTCATCCCCTGGCCTAGTTTTAAGCCGACAGTGTAATTCCTTGAGAGTGCGCCGGTGCAGGTTAGCACGAGGTCCCCCAGACCGCTGAGCCCGGAAAATGTCATTTCCTTGGCATTCATACGTATGCTCAGGCGGGCTATTTCGGAGAGGCCCCTCGTGATGAGCGCTGCCCTTGCATTATAGCCGAGACCCATGCCGTCGGAGATGCCCGCAGCAATGGCTACGACGTTTTTCAATGCCCCGCCGAATTCAACACCGATGATATCGTCATGGGTATACACCCTGAAGTAGTCTGTATTAAAAAGTTCCTGCAGGAGCAGTCCTGTTTTCTTGTCTTCTGCTGCAAGAGTGACTGCAGTGGGCTTCCGGGCCATGACTTCTTTTGCGAAACTCGGTCCCGACAGGACTGAGACAGGCCTGCCGAGAATCTCTTTCAGTATCTGGGAAGGGGTCAGAAGCGTCCCTATCTCTATCCCTTTTGACACGCTGACAATTACGGATTCATAGCTCAGGTGACTTTTGAGATGAAGGAAGACCGATCGTATATACTGGGTCGGCACAGCATTAACAATATATCGGGCGGAAGCGACAGCATCGACAAGATTAGTGGTAGCCCTGAGGTAGAAAGGCAGTTTTATGTCCGGGAGGTATACACCATTTGTCCTGTCATTGTTGATTTGCTCAACTATTTCTTCCTCGTGCGCCCAAAGCAGAACATCGAAACCCTTGTCGGCAAGCATGGCAGCCAGGGTAGTTCCCCAACTCCCTGCACCGACAACTAAAATATATCCTGCGGTAGGCATCATAGGAGGAAATATAACAGAAACACCGCTATTTGGCAATCATTAAAGCACCGCAGTCCCGCTTACTCTAGTCAGGGATGTCGGGATTTTCTGTAAAATGCGGATATGGCGAGACAGTCCAACAAGTGACAATGCCATTTTTCCACTTTACGACATCCACATCTCCATCCTGGGAGATGACCATTGCCAAGGCATCATGCAGCGCATTACAAAGGTGATAAACAGTTCTGTGGCGCATTCCTACCCCGTCCACCGGTTCCAATGCCGTGCTATCGCCCTCAGAATCCAATGATCGCGCAACAAGATTCACCTTATTCAAAGATTCCAGAATCACTCCCCCGAAACCAATGAGTTCATGCTTTTGCGATAGTATGACAGCACCGTCAACAGCTGTCAGGCCCGCGATGAAATGCGCGTATTCTAAGACAGCTTCGTCGAGCTGTGTGAGGGCATCATTTTTGCTCGCAACATACTCTTTCCAGCCCACGGTCCGATAGGCCTGGCTTAAGTCTCCATAACTTTCTGCAAGAGTGTTCATGAGTTTAATAAGCAATGTGCGGAACCTGTGCCTTGGTTCCTCATCTATAAACGGGTACTTAATATTCAAGTAATGATTCTCAGAGCAGACCTCAGACGCCACCTTTTGGGGCAGAGTGATTATTGTACCACCGTGGTGAGAATTGCGCACTGTGCTGATTATGCGTTTGGTGACTTCCTGGGCAATCATGTTCGGGAAGTTCCGTTCCAGCAAAGCCCAATGTCCATCCGCCTTTAAACGTGCAGCCTCATGGAGATTCCAGAGTTCCGTGTATGCTTCAGTGAGGCGATCACTAAACCAACGTGATTTGAATACGCTCTTGGCTGGTGTGAAAATCTTTCCACCCTTTAGCATAGCTATCATTGCAGAGCCCTTGCAAACTACAATTTGCCCTGGACCTGTAACATACAAAACAAGTGATTCAGGCAGCGGCGCATATTCCAGTCCGCCTCCCCTTATTGCCTGTATCCATCTCCAGCCCGAATGTATTAACCCCCAAATTTGGAGTTCTCCAACAGCGTTTACTTTAATACCGATAAGTGAACGGGAATAATCGACAGCGGGTGCCAATTTCCGCAACTCATATTCGTTGAAGGGGCGAGGCTCACTAAAAATAAGCCTGTGCAGGCCATCGGGAGGACCATCTTCGGCTGCAAGCCTTTCCGGGTCTCGTGAAATAAGCCTGAATCGCAAGGGTCTCTCTTCTTCCAGCAATATGCTGGTTTGGTAACAAGTCGAAATAAGCCTCTCTAACACCGCGGAGCCCGGCAATTGGTCAAATTTAACGTCCATTGATGCAGCGCCTGAAGCAACTACGGCCTGGCCGGCATCCCATTTTTCGAGCAGTATCTCCACTAAATTATGCGGATACGAATGAACCATGTATCTATGTCACCTCCCGGCGAGCACTTAATTATTCATATCAGAAAACAGCATAGACTGCAAGTTTGATCTCCGGTCGGGACGTAGTCGGGAGACGGCCCTGGATGCCTGACAAGACCGTCTCCCTGATACTGCTACCCCAGAATCGACTTCAAGTCTGCATCGGGTGTTGTGATTGCCATAATATTAAAATTCTTTACCAGGATATCAAGCACATTAGGCGTAAGAAACGCAGGCAGTGACGGTCCGAGGCGGATATTCTTTATTCCAAGATATAAAAGGGTGAGAAGAATGGCCACGGCCTTCTGCTCATACCAGGAAAGCACCATGGAAAGAGGCAGCTCATTCACCCCAACGTTAAAGGCCTTGGATAGAGCCACAGCAATCTGGATGGCGGAATATGCATCATTACACTGTCCTACATCAAGCAGCCTTGGGATCCCTCCGATATCACCGAGCTCTTTATCGAAAAAGCGGAACTTGCCGCAGGCAAGGGTCAGGACGACACAATCCTTCGGTACTTTCTCAACAAACTCGGTATAATAATTCCGTCCCGGCTTTGCGCCATCGCAGCCTGCAACGAGAAAGAAGTGGCGAATCTTATTGCTTTTGACCGCTTCAATAACCGTCCCTGCAACGCCCATTACGGCATCTCTTGCGAAACCGGTCATCACTGACTTGCCGTTGGAATCTTCCGTAAATCCTGGCAGCGACAGGGCACGTTCAATCACAGGGGAAAAATTGTTATCGGAGATGTGGCTGACACCTGGCCAGCCCACAAGGCCGGTTGTAAAGATATTGTCTTTATACGAGTCCTTAGGCTCCTGGAGGCAATTGGTAGTCATAAGTATAGCACCGGGAAACTGCGCAAATTCTTTGTGCTGGTTCTGCCATGCCGTGCCATAGTGCCCGTAGAAGTGGGGATATTTTTTTAGCAGGGGATAGGCATGAGTGGGAAGCATTTCGCCGTGAGTGTAGACATAAATACCCTTGCCGTCGCTCTGTTTTAGCACTTCTTCCATGTCCCTGAGATCGTGGCCTGAAACCAGTATCGCCTTTCCTTTCTTTGCTCCAAGCGGAACCTTTGTCGGCACAGGAGCGCCGTATTTTCCGGTATTTGCAGCATCAAGGATTTCCATCGCTTTGAGGTTTATCTCACCGCACTTGAGAGTTAGCCCCACCCAGTCATTGAGACTCAGGTCTTGTTTAGTCAGCGCTGCGAGGGCTTCATGGACAAAGGCGTATACCGATTCATCGCTCTTCCCCAATATCTGTGCGTGATCTGCATATGCAGCTACTCCTTTTATGCCGAACAAGACAGTATGCTGCAGTGACCGGATATCAGGATCAACAGAAGTATCAGAATTCAGCGCAGACTTTTCACCCTGCTGCAACAGACCCTCCATTGTTTTTTCGGGCCTGAAAACTGCGGGTCCTGTAGAAAACGCGGCGGTATTACCACCGGCAGCCTTGACCTCTCCGGCAAACCTATCCCTGATTTCTACGCTCTTATTTATGAGAGAGACAAAGCTCGAGGCGTCGAAATTAACATTGGTAAGGGTTGAAAAAAGGGCTTTGACAGTGAATTCATCTACTTCTCTGTTACTGATTCCCACTTTCTTGCCCTCTGTTGCGTAAAGACCTATCCCCTGCAATGAATACACCAGCAGGTCCTGAAGCGCTGCTACGTCAGGCTGCTTTCCGCAAACGCCTTTTATTGAACAACCTTTTCCTTTTGCCGCCTGTTCACACTGATAACAAAACATAGTTTTATCCTCCTGTAATATATATTTGGCTGTGGGCCAATAATGAACTTCAACTGCTTCAAGTTTACAATGCTGACCGGCAGATGACCTTGACTTAAATCAACTTCTCGCACAATAATGAACCGAATAATAAGCAGGGTAATCGAAGGAGGATCAGTTGGTGACATGGGACTCACATCAGTATCTCAGATTTAAGGATGAGCGAACTCAACCCTCTATAGATCTTGCAGCAAAGGTCAGAATTGACAATCCAGCTGCTGTTATTGACATTGGGTGCGGACCCGGAAACAGCACTAAAGTGTTACGTGAGCGCTGGCCCAATGCCCGGATTATCGGTCTTGACAGTTCAAATGAAATGATCGAAAGAGCAAAGACAGATTTTCCGGATCAGGAATGGCTGCTGGCGGATGCTTCAAAGCTGGAACCCGATCAGACCTATGATATTGTTTTCTCAAATGCGGCTTTGCAGTGGATACCGGATCATGATTATCTAATCCCCAGACTTGTTAAAATTGTAAAGCCCGGCGGAGCGCTGGCTGTTCAGGTGCCTGCAAATTATGAATCACCATTGCATAAGGCATTGCTCGTTGTATCTGAGAGAGAAAAATGGTCCGGATTCACCAGAGGGTGCTGGAAGCTGCTGCATTATTATAATGTAGAATACTATTACAATTTACTTTATCCAATCGCCTCCTCAGGGCTCGACATCTGGGAAACCTCCTACTATCATGTCCTGAGTTCTCATGAGGCGATGATAGAATGGTATAAGGGCACCGGATTGAGGCCTTTTCTCGAAAGGCTCCCTGACGATGAATGCAGAAAGGAATTCATGAACGAGATATTGGACGAATGCAGGCAGGCATATGCGATCCAGAGAGACGGCAAAATCCTTTTTCCTTTTAAAAGGATTTTTTTCGTCGTTTACAAATGAACCGAAAGATTTACCTCGATCACAACGCCAGCACCCCGATCGCACCGGAAGTTGTTGAAGCTATGCAACCGTTCCTCACAGAGCACTATGGCAACCCTTCCAGCCTTCATTGGGCCGGTATCCCGGCCAAGGATGCGGTAGAGGCGGCGCGAAGACAGGTCTCTGACCTTCTCGGTTGCGACCCTACGGAGGTAGTTTTCACGAGCGGCGGGAGCGAAGCGAACAATCATGCCCTTAAGGGCGTCTTCTTTGCAAACCGGGAAAAAGGCAACCATATTATTACCACGTCTGTTGAACATCCGGCCATCCTTAATCCTTGTCATTTCCTGGAGAATCTCGGGGCGAAGGTCACCGTGCTCCCTGTTGACCGCTTCGGCAGAGTTGACCCTGATGACGTGCGGCGCGCGATTGCGCCAGGGACCATTCTCATTACAGTTATGCACGCCAACAATGAGGTGGGGACAATCCAGCCGATTCCGGAGATCGCTGCCATAGCAAGGAATGCCGGGGTTTTATTCCATTCCGACGCGGCCCAGAGTGTAGGAAAGATTTCGACCAAAGTGGATGAACTCGGCGTGGATCTCCTTTCGGTTGCCGGGCACAAACTGTATGCACCGAAAGGTGTCGGGGCGCTTTACATCAGAGACGGGACAACAATCGAGCCCTTTATCCATGGAGCCGGGCATGAGAGGGGAAGAAGGGCCGGCACAGAAAACGTCCTCCTCGCAGTGGCGCTCGGCGTCGCTTGCGGCATTGCCAACCGTTGGATCGGCATGCCTCAGGTCCAGAAGCTGCGCAACCGTTTTTGGGAGAGACTCCGGGAGAACTTTGGTGAAGGGGTAACACTCAACGGCCATCTGACTGAGCGGCTCCCCAATACGCTCAATGTCAACTTCGTCGGCAGAATCGGCGCTGAGATCCTGGCGAAGCTGCCGGAGGTCGCTGCGTCCACAGGCTCTGCGTGCCACGCCGGTTCGGTAACTCTCTCTAACATCCTTGCTGCCATGGGTGTTCCTCCGGAGGAAGGAATGGGGGCAATCAGGTTCAGTCTCGGCAGATCCACCACATGGGATGAACTTGAAGAAGTTCTGAACGGCCTTAGAGCCGTTCTTTACTAAAGTACCTCCTCCAGCGCATCAAGCAACTCAGCGATATTCTCTTCACTGTGCGCAGCCGTTACGGTGACCCGCAGCCGCGGCTGTTTCACTGTCGGCGGTCTTATTGCGGGGCAATAAACGCGGCGCTTCTTCAATTCACCGGCAATATCCATAGTCTTTTTCACGTCTCCTACTACTATCGGGATTATAGGTGTTTCACTGCACAGCGTGTTCAGTCCCAATGAGCGCAGGCCATTGAAAAGCAGCTCGCGGTTCTGCCACAGCCTGCTTATCAACATCGGATCTGACTGCACAAGCTGCAGCGCCCTTAGTGAAGCTGCGGCAACGCATGAAGGCAGGGCTGTTGAATAGATGAATCCTCTCGCGGTATTGACGAGCCAGTCGATTATCTCTTTTTCAGCGGCAATAAATGCACCATAAGAACCCAACGCCTTGGAAAACGTCCCCATCTGTATTATCCACGGCTCCGGTCGTAAGCCAAAATGGGCCAGTGCGCCCCGGCCGTTACCCAGGACTCCTGTAGCGTGAGCGTCATCGATATACAGGAGCGCACCGTGGTCTTTGCATAGAGTCGTTATCTCCACCAGGGGAGCGATATCGCCGTCCATGCTGAATATACTGTCGGTAACGACTATTTTCTTGTCGCCTTTGGCTGTCTGCATAAGCATGCTCAAATGGTCGGTATCACGATGCCTGTATATTGCCTTTTGCGCCCTGCTCATCCTGCAGCCATCGATAAGGCTTGCGTGATTAAGCTCGTCACTGAAAATGACATCGCCTTCCCCGGCAATAGACGGCAGAGCACTGGTATTTGCAATATAGCCGGAACCAAAAACTAACGCAGTTTCCGTATCCTTGAAAGCTGCAATTGCTTTTTCAAGTGTGCTATGAATCTGCGTTCCTCCGGCCAGGAGCCGTGAAGCACCCCCGCCGAAGCCGAATTCGGCGATGGCATGTGCAGCGGCATCTCTGAGCGAAGCTGAGCACGCGAGGCCAAGATAATCATTAGATGTAAAATTGATATACTCTGTGCCATCAAAGCTTATGTTCGGCATCATTGTGGTTTCTCTGTCTTTAATCTGCCGTAACAAGATATTGTTTTCAAGTGCCTTCAATTTCTCTGAAAACATCACTTTTTACACCACCCTATGCCCTATATATAGTATCTTCGACATAAAAAAACCACAAAATATGGAATTTCTTTGAAATAACTAATTTTTCTCTTGACAATCACGATAAATAATTCATATTATTGGTGGTAAATTGTGGAAGAAAGTGGAGGAGAGTGAGAAGATGTCTTCATTTTTGGGAAAATATTATTATGCATTAGACCCAAAGGGGAGAATTATCATCCCTGCTCCTCTACGCGATATTATTTTTAAAAAATACAATAATTCAAAATTATATATAACAAGTGCCGCTTTTGACAAGTGTCTCCATATATATCCACTGGAAGAGTGGAACAGGCTGGAAGAAAAAATACGGCCATTGCCCAAGAGTGACGAGGCTGTGAAGTTTTTTCTAAGAAGGGTCATTGCTTCTGTCCTTGAGTGTGAGATTGACAAACAGGGCAGAGTGCTTATACCTGTTTCGCACCGGGAGGATGCAGGCATACATAGTGAGGTTGTGATTGTCGGACAACTGGACAAGATTGAGGTATGGGACAAAGCCGAATGGGATGCGGTAACCGATCCGAAGAAGGTTGACGCAAAGGCCTTTGAAACCGTGCTTGCCGGCTACGGGCTATAGAGCGAGAACGGAATGGACCACATTCCGGTTTTGCTGAGGGAGACGATGGAGATGCTTAATGTCAGGGGAAACGGTATCTACATAGACGCCACGGTAGGCCTTGGCGGTCATGCACGTGAAATACTTTCGAAAATCGGCGCCGGCGGGGTACTCGTCGGAGTAGACCGGGACGACAGGGCGTTGCAGCGCTCCCGCGATTTGCTCGGCAATAATCGCGCTCACCTTTGCAAGGGAAACTTTTCTGAAATAGAGGGGATTCTCGCTGACCTGAATATAAAAGAGGCAGACGGGTTCCTCTTCGATCTCGGCGTCTCAATGTTTCAGTTGAAGGATTACTCCCGCGGCTTCAGTTTTTCATCCCCGGAAAGACTCGATATGCGTATGGATGCCTCGCAGCGCCTTACCGCATGGGAAGTGGTCAACAGGTATCAGGAAAAGGAGCTGCAGAGGATACTGCAGGAATACGGCGAGGAACCCTTTGCAAGAAAAATAGCGAAGGCCATTATTGCACGAAGGAAGAAAACATCCTTTGAAACATGCATTGAACTTGCGGATTTCATAGCCGGGATTTATGGCGGGAGAGGAAAGATGCATCCAGCTACCAGGACATTCCAGGCATTGAGGATAGAGGTCAACAAAGAACTCGATGAGCTTAAGCAGGGACTTTCCGCTGCGCTATCCGTTCTTAAGCCGGGCGGCAGAATGGCGGTAATTTCATATCACTCCCTGGAGGACAGGATTGTGAAAAATTTCATCAGGGACAACAGTCGTGCCGGCCTGCTGAGGATATTGACCAAAAAGCCTGTTGCGCCCTCGTCTGATGAAGTGCGCGGGAATCCTTCAGCGAGGAGCGCGAAACTAAGAGGGGCACAGAAAGTATGAGACGCAGGAAAAAAAATTGGTTTATAGCCTTGTTGAAGCCGGTTTCATTGCTGATGCTGCTTTTCATGGTTTTCGGCATAGTATGGCTTCGGTCGAGCGTAGTTACGCTTGAGTATTCGCTGAGCAATCTTGACAAGAAGAAGTCTGAACTTATGAAGGAGAAGAAGGTGCTTGCTGCTGAACAGGCGAATCTCCTCTATATCGGGAGGCTGCAGAGCGTTGCGTCCAGTGGGACCGTTTTTGAATTTCCGGACAGGGTCAGGGTGGTTTATGTGAAGGAATCGGGGAAGAGTGATATTTACAAGGCATCGTTGACAGTCGCTGATAAGGCGCGGTAGGGGACTATGAAGAAAAGGGCCATTATGGTTAACACCATAATAACATTCACCTTCGTAGCCGTTATTTTCCGGCTTGCCGATATAATGCTCGTGAATCATCAGTGGTTTCTTGACAAGGCAAGGGACCAGCAGATCAAGAAAGAGATTGTCCCTGTCAGACGGGGTATTATTTTTGACAGGAAGGGAAGAGAGCTTGCAATCAATCTCGATACGGAATCGGTCTACTGCGACCCTGCCGAGATAACGTCGCCTGACCGGGTTGCAGCTGCCTTGTCGCAGACCATCAATAATAAACCGGATGTTATCCTCACCCGCCTGTCGGCCAACAACAGGTTTAACTGGATCGAAAGAAAGGTAAGCCTCGATGAGACGCAGCGCATAAGGAACATGAAATTGGGAGGTATCGGTTTCGTGCCGGAGATCAAGAGGTTTTATCCGGAAGGAAGTCTTGCCTCGCACATTATCGGGTTTGTCGGCGTCGACAACAACGGACTGGAAGGCGTCGAAAAGTCATTTGAAAAATATCTCTCTGCAGTAAGTGAACGGGTATCTGTCGTCAGGGATGCTAAGGGGAATGCGCTTTCTGACGGCGTGAGGAAAGAAATTAAAGGGAACAACATCATCCTCACCATAGATGAGGGTTTGCAATATATAGTAGAGAAGAATCTAGATGAGGCTGTTGCGCAGTGGAAGGCGTCTTCGGCGACGGTGATCATGATGGACCCGAATAACGGTGAAGTGCTCGCAATGGCGAGCAGGCCTACCTATGACCTGAATAACCCCTCAGAGGTGACAGCTGCAAAAAGGAGAAACAGGGCCGTTACGGACTGCTATGAGCCGGGCTCTACATTTAAGATAGTCGTAGGCACGGCTGCTCTTGAAGAGGGGATTGTCAACCCTGATACACGCTTTGACTGCAGCGCCGGGTATATAGAAATAGGGGGCAGAAAAATAAAGGATGCTGAAAGGCACGGCGTCCTTACTTTCAAAGAGGTGATTCAGAAATCATCGAATGTCGGGACGATCAAGATCGGATTGAATCTGGGCAGAGAGAAGATATACAGCTATATCAGGAAATACGGTTTTGGCGAGAAAACAGATTTTGATCTTGGCGGGGAAGCTTCAGGGTGGATACGACCGCCCATTCGATGGTCCGGGACTTCCATAGGGGCGATCTCAATAGGTCAGGAGGTTGCCGTGACACCCTTGCAGGTGTTGAGGGCATATTCAGCAGTCGCCAATGGAGGATTTCTTGTCAGGCCCCACGTTGTTTCGGCAATCAGTTCTCCTGCGGGGGCGGTCATCTATAAGTCTGCCAATGAGTCGCAAAGAATCATTTCGGAGAGAACGGCCAGGACTTTTAAGAATATTTTAAAAACCGTTACAGAGGAGGGAGGGACGGCAACAGGCGCCGCAATTGACGGCAACGAGGTTGCCGGCAAAACCGGCACGGCGCAACTGATGGATCCTAAAACTAAAAGATATTCGAAAGATAAGTACGTAAGCTCTTTCGTCGGGTTTGTACCGGCCGACGACCCGAGAATCGCAATGATTGTTGTAATTCAAGAGCCGCAAGGCTCCATATACGGCGGATTGGTAGCCGGACCTGTTTTTAAACAGATTGCAAATGAATCGCTTTCGTATTTAAGCGTGCCTAGAGATGACTCGGCAGAGAAGCGACTGCTGCTTGTCTCAAAAAGATAGGCGATAGGCCCGCCTGAGGCGGGGCGAGAGGCAATAGGAAGCAGATGAAAAAAATGGAAATAAAAATAAGTGATGTAATCGATCATGATTTTGAGGTAGTTGGTGATGCTGTTCGGTACATCTCCGGAGTTGTATATGATTCCAGAATGGTCAAGGGAGGGGAACTCTTTGTCGCAGTACAGGGTGAAAAACTAGACGGCCGGAATTTTATAGAGGATGCGATTAAAAAAGGAGCGGTTGCCGTTATGTACGGGCATAGACGCGAGCTTCCTGCCGACCCGTACTTGCCAATGGAGAAAAAATATCCTGAAGTCACCTGGATACGGGTTGCTGATGTCAGGGACGCCCTTGCCCGTGTTGCTCACCGCTTTTACGGCCGGCCCTCCGAAGAAATGGTCGTGGTCGGTATCACCGGCACAAACGGCAAAACAACTTCTTCATATCTGGTCAAGTCCATACTGGAACGGTGGGGGGAGGAGGTCGGGATTATAGGTACTATTAATTATTTGATCAAAGATGCAGTCTATGAAGCACCCCATACCACACCCGAAGCTCCTGATTTCCAGTGCCTCATCAGAGAGATGAGGGAGGCCGGATGCGGCTTTGTTATTTCTGAGATATCATCGCATGCCCTTGCTCTGAAAAGGGCGGATTATACCAGCTTCAGGGTTGCCGTTTTCACGAATCTTACCAGAGACCATCTGGATTTTCACCTTTCGATGGAAGATTATTTCAAGGCAAAAGAGCGTCTCTTCACTGAGTTACTGACTGAGGATGGTATTGCGGTAATTAATATTGATGATGCCCACGGGATACAGCTTGCCCGGATATTAAGGAGCCGGAAGCCGACTGTCAGGGTCATAACCTATGCACTGGATAATAAGGAGGCGGATGTCACGGCCTTTGATATAAAAACGTCGTTTGGGGGAACTTCATTCAAAACGCGATTTGGGGAAGCTGAGACAGAAATCATGTCTCAAATGGTCGGTCAAATAAATGTATACAACATGCTCGCCGCATTTAGCGCAGCGTTAGCGCTTAATGTGCCCATTAAAGTCATAAAGGAGGGACTTGCCATGGCAGGATTGGTTAAAGGAAGGTTTGAGAAGGTTGATATGGGACAGGACTTTCTTGCTGTAGTGGATTATGCACATACCGAAGATGCGCTCGAACGGCTCTTGATGACAGCCCGTCAATTACTGGAGGCATACCGCTTTGTCGGCAAAACTGAAAAATTCATGAAAGAAAAAAGGCGACAGTTCGATTTGCCCGGGAGACAAGAGCAAGAAAAAGAAAGAGGCAAGATCATTACTGTCCTTGGGTGCGGAGGCAACAGGGACAAGGGAAAACGTTCGAAAATGGGAGAAATCGCCTCCAGGTTGAGCGATTTCGTCATTATCACCTCGGACAATCCCAGGAACGAGAACCCCAAGACAATCATCAAAGACATTGAAAAAGGGATAAAAGGCGATTGTTATATTGTGATACCCGACCGGAATGTTGCTATCAGCATGGCAGTAGAACTGGCTTCGTCTGGAGACATTGTGCTGGTAGCCGGCAAAGGACATGAAGAGTACCAGGAGATACAGGGCATCCGCCGCAGTTTCAGCGACAGGGCCGCCCTCGAAAATGCGATAAGGAGGACAATCAGCAGGCCCGCTTTCGGAGGGGGAAGTACGCTTGCAGGTCTTTATGCTCACGAGCAAAACAAGAGAGAATGCGCCTGCTGACAAGGGAAAAAATATGATCGGCTGCTTCCACAAAAAAGAATTGCAGTGGAGAGGTTGAATGATGCTGAGCGCCAGGCAGATACTCGATGCAACCGGCGGGTCAATTATCACTGATGATACTGCAGGGCCCCGGACAGACTGCGCTGTTATCGGGAGACATTTTTTTCTCAGGCCTTTCTATCGACTCAAGAACTATCAGTCAAAGGGAATTGTTTCTGGCCTTAAAAGGCGACCGCTTTGATGGGCATGATTTTGTTCAGGATGCACTCAAGACAGGAGCAGGAGCCATAATCAGCCGCACCAGACCTGTCCGGCATGCCGCCGGCAAATGCACAATTATTGTCGATGATACTCTCTTTGCTCTGCACGCCATTGCGCACTCTATTCGTAAACAATTCGGCGGCAGCGTTATCGGCGTTGTCGGCAGCAACGGCAAGACAACTACTAAGGAGCTCATAGCATCCGTTCTGGGAGTAAACCTAAATGTGCTCAAGACGTCAGGCAATTTCAACAACCATATAGGCATGCCCCTTTCGATAACGAAAGTGCAGGACAATACAGAGGTCATGGTGCTCGAAATGGGTACCAATAAAGCCGGCGATATAAAAGAGCTTTGCGCTATAGGGCTGCCGGAAACAGGAGTGATTACCAACATAGGGCAAGAGCATCTCGAAGGGTTCGGATCATTGGCCGCTGTTCGAGATTCTGAGCTCGAATTATTGTCCTGTGTGAGAAAATTGATTATAAATGCCGATGACGCATTTCTGACGGAAGGCATTGAAGATAGATTTAAGGGCCCGGTCATAACATTCGGTATCGATGCCGGAGCCGACATAAAGGCAGAGGGGATAGAGCATACTGACAGGGCAACGAGATTCGTCCTGTGCACCGGCAGCGGCCGTATTGTTATTGAGTCAAGGCTTCCCGGACGCTTCAATATATACAATTCTCTTGCAGCGGCCGCTACGGCGTATGCAATGGGTTTTACCCTCGATGATATCAAAAAGGGGCTTGAATCTTTTAGCGGTTTGCCTATGAGATCAGAAGTTTTTGTGCGCGGGGACGTGACATACATCAATGATGCTTATAATGCCAATCCCTCATCCATGGAAGAATCGGTCAAAGAGCTTGTGAGGCGCGCTAAGGAAGGAACTGAACACAAGAGGGCCATTGCCGTGCTCGGCGATATGCTGGAACTCGGAACCTACAGCACGGACGCACACATAAAGCTGGGCCGGTGGCTTTCAGGGTTGCCTGTAGACATCCTTATAGGCGTAGGCCCGATGATGTCGTTGGCGGTAGGGGCATTTCAGAAAAACGGTGTATCCGCAGAAAATGCTAAGGACGCCGCCAGGGAGCTTCAAAGGCTTGTCAGAAAAGGGGACGTTGTATTAATAAAAGGTTCACGCGGGATGAGGATGGAAGATGTGTTGGCGGGATGCAAAAATAAAAAGGGAGAGAATTAATGCTTTACGAACTGCTTTACAGTCTCCATAATTATTTTAGTCCGCTGAATGTATTCCGCTACATAACTTTCAGGACCTCGCTGGCATCACTGACCTCACTTATAGTAACGCTGATGATAGCCCCGAAAATAATACGCTGGCTTAAACAAATCAGCATTACGCAGCAGATACGGTCCAATGGTCCCAAAACCCATCTTGCCAAGGCTGGGACGCCTACAATGGGAGGCATTATCATTGTCACCTCAATTATGACGGCTGTTCTCCTGTGGGGCAATTTCAGAAATGTCTATACCTGGGTATTGTCAATAGCCCTGCTCGGCTTTGGGGCTGTCGGTTTTATCGATGACTATCTCAAAGCGGTAAAAAGAGATCCTCAGGGATTGCGTGCCTGGTACAAATTCGGGGCACAGGTACTGATAGCCCTTGCTATCGGTATTTTCCTCTATATGAATCCTCACGACCCTTACAACACGGTGCTCAGCATCCCTTTCTTCAAAAAGTGGCTCTTTGATCTTGGTTTCTTTTATATACCTTTTTCAGTCTTTGTTATAGTTGGATCTTCCAATGCCGTGAACCTTACCGACGGCATAGACGGTCTTGCCATCGGGCTTGTCGCCATTGCAGCGCTTGCCAACGTAGCGCTCGTGTATGTTTCGGGCCATGCACTCTTTGCCAGGTACCTGCAGGTGTTGTATCTGCCCGGGATCGGGGAGCTGACGGTATTTTGCGGTGCGATGGCAGGGGCCGCCCTCGGCTTCCTGTGGTTCAATTCATACCCGGCCGAAGTTTTTATGGGAGATGTGGGCTCTCTCGGTCTGGGCGGTGCTTTGGGGACCGTTGCAGTGGTCACTAAAAATGAAATCGTGCTGGCCGTGGTTGGCGGCATTTTTGTTATAGAGACGATCTCGGTTGTCATGCAGGTACTGTCGTTCAAGCTTACCGGCAGACGGATTTTTAAAATGGCCCCCCTGCATCACCATTTCGAACTGAAGGGATGGCAGGAACCAAAGGTCATCGTGAGATTCTGGATTGTCGGGATAATTCTTGCTTTATTTAGCCTTGCAACATTAAAATTGAGGTGATGGAAATGAAAAGACTATTAACAGTTCAATCGCTTTTTATCCTTTTTTTCCTGCTTTATGCCGGAAGGCCTGCCATCAATAATGCATACGCCGATGAAGTCGGCGCTCGTGCGGCAGTGGTGATTGATGGTGCTACCGAGAAGATTTTGTTTGCGAAAAATCCGGACTGGAAACTTCCTCCGGCCAGTACGACCAAGCTTGTCACCGCTATGGTTGTCATAGATAATATCAGCCCTGATGCCATCATCACTATAGGCGAGAATGCGGCCGATACTCCCTCTGTTACTCCGCATCTGAGGGCCGGTGAGCGCTTTAAGGTGAGGGACATCCTGTACCTTGCATTGATGAGGTCGGTCAATGGCGCCGCTGTGGCCCTTGCGGAAGCGACAGCGGGGTCCGAAGAACGGTTTACTGCTTTAATGAATGAGAAGGTTGCACGCCTGGGGGCCGAGAATACACGGTTTGTTAATGCCTCCGGATTGCCTGCCCCCGGCCAGTACATAACTGCTTTAGATCTCGCTAAAGTGATGAAGGCAGCCCTTCAATATCCATTGATAAAGGAAATTATCAATACGAGGACAAAGGATATTCATTCCACTGAGGGAAGGCGCATCTTTGTAAAAAGCACCGACCAGCTCCTTTGGGTAGACGATGACCTCCTCGGAGGAAAGACCGGCTATACCCGTGCAGCACGTCATTGCTTTGTCTGCGCTGCGCAAAAGGGAGGCAATACTCTGATTAGTGCCGTTTTGGGAGAATCGGTTAGGGATGACCTCTGGCATGATTCACAAATTTTGCTGAACCGCGGCTATGATGTAATTACGCAGAAAGCCGAACCGGTGATATATTTCAGCAATGCCGAAGATCGTCCGGTAGTGCTCGCGGCATATAAAGGCGGGGCCAGTAAAAGACACAAAATCGCGCGTCATAGAACCAGGAGAGGCGAGCGGTTGTCTGCGCACAGGCACAGGACAAGAACAGCCGCGAAAGGCTATAAGAAGAGAAGAGGCGGTCAGGTAAAAATGGCAACAAAGGGTAAGAGAGTATCGGTAAAAAATCTTTCATAATATCTCCCCTTACCGGTTTTGGAAGAACGGCAATGGATGTGACGGGCAAGAAGGTTATTGTTGTCGGTCTTGCGAGGAGTGGGGTTGGTGCAGCCAACCTGCTTCATCAGCTTGGCGCGTCGGTTACTGTAACTGATAAAAAAAAACCTGAAGAACTGGGACCGTATATCGAGGAACTGCAGCCCGGCATACTGTATTCTCTGGGCGGCCATCCGGTGGAATTATTCGAGGCAGCAGACCTTATTGTAGTCAGCCCCGGTGTACCGCTTTCCATTGCGCCATTGAAGGCGGCTTCGGAAAAGGGTATCACTATAATCGGCGAGTTGGAGCTTGCCTATCTATCAGCCGGCAGTCATAAAACAACTTTCCTTGCCATAACCGGCACGAATGGAAAATCAACAACTACCTCTCTTCTGAATTCGATGCTGAAGAAGGGAGGTTTTTCGACGCTTCTGGGCGGCAACATCGGCAACTCCTTGACCCTTGCGCTGGTAGAAATGAACGGCGGTCCAATGCAATTTCCTGACTTTATTGTGGCGGAAGTATCCAGTTTCCAGCTCGATACGGTACACGCCTTCAAACCTCACGTGGCGGCAATCCTTAATATAACGCCTGACCACCTGGACCGCTACCGCTCTATGTCGGATTACATCGACTCAAAGTGCAGGATTTTTTTGAATCAGGACCATCTGGACTTTATCGTACTTAATGCGGATGACCCTATGAACGTGGAGGTATTGAAAAGGACCGGCAGTCATTTGCCTCAGAAAGAAAGAAATCACGGGGGACCTCAGATTTTTTACTTCAGCAGAAAGAGAGAGGTTACTGGCGCATATTATAAAAATGGAGTTATCTATTTCAGTTTGCCGGGATTATCTTCCTTCACTCTCAATCCATCAGCCTTTAAGATAAAGGGCGTGCATAATATAGAAAATGCTATGGCGGCGTCGTTAATGGCGCTCCTGTCCGGATGCGAGTCAGGTGCAGTTGCCGATGCCCTGGCGGAATTCCCGGGACTCGAACACAGGCTTGAATTTGTGCGTGAGATGGACGGCATTACGTTTATTAACGATTCTAAGGGAACTAATGTAGGTGCTGTCGTCAAATCACTCGAAAGCTTTGACAGACCTATTGTCCTTATTGCCGGAGGAAGGGACAAAGACGGAGATTTTACGGGATTGAAGCCTTTTATCAGAGACAAAGTGAAAGCGCTTGTGCTTATC
Source organism: Nitrospirota bacterium (assembly GCA_963710375.1). Classification (GTDB taxonomy): domain Bacteria; phylum Nitrospirota; class Thermodesulfovibrionia; order Thermodesulfovibrionales; family Dissulfurispiraceae; genus JADFXI01. Next base: position 92,641 of record CAVPZX010000002.1, on the reverse strand, counting down.
GGCGAGGCAAGGGACAAAATAAAAAAGGCTGTGGGCGACAGCACAGAGATATTTATGGGAAATAGTCTCGGGGAAGCTGTTGCAAAGGCGAAGGAGCTTGCATCGCCCGGAGATGTTGTGATGCTTTCTCCGGCCTGTGCCAGCTTTGATATGTTCAGAGACTTTGAACACAGGGGAAGACAATTCAAGGAGCTCGTGGGAAACTTATGAAACAGTCATATGACCGGTGGCTCCTGTTTGTCGTGCTCCTGCTGATACTGGTCGGTTTGACTGCTGTCTACAGTTCCACCTCTGTAATTTCTCCTGACCTGCTTGAGAAGTTCCATAAAAGAGGGCTGATGGTCAGCCAGTTCGGTTTTATTAAAAAACAGCTTTTAACGATGGCCCTGGGGTTCATTGCCATGTTTATAGCCTTTAAAATGCCGCTCAGTTTGGTGCGGAAAATGTCGATTCCCCTGCTTGTTATATCTTTTGTCTGTTTGCTTATGGTTTTTACAAAATTCGGCATTACCGCCGGCGGGGCCAGGAGGTGGATAAGGATTTGGCCCTCCGCCTTTCAGCCCTCTGAACTGGTAAAATTATGCATGGTGCTGTTTATGTCGTATTTCATGAGCAGGGCGCAGTACAACAAGGAAAAATTCGGTTCGTTTGTTGTCCCCATACTTATAATGGGGGTATTCCAGGTTGTTTTCCTGAAGCAGCCTGATTTCGGTGCTGCGATGAGTCTTGGCCTGCTGACCATGTCCATGCTGTTCCTTTCGGGTATAAGATTGAGCTATATTTTTTCTCTCGGGATATTGGCCATCCCTGTCATCACCAAACTTCTGTCTGAACCTTATCGCTGGAAGAGGATTGCTGCATTCCTCGACCCATGGAAGGACCCGCAGGGCAGCGGATTCCAGCTTGTACAGTCATTTATTGCACTGGGAAGCGGCGGACTTACCGGTGTCGGACTCGGCGAAGGTAAACAAAAGCTTTTTTTTCTGCCCGAGGTGCACACGGATTTTATTTTCTCAATGATCGGAGAAGAATTAGGCTTTATAGGAGCCGTTCTGGTGGCACTTCTCTTCTTCATATTCTTTCTCAAGGGCATTTCAATTGCACGGAAAGCAGCGGAGCCCTTCCACTACTACCTTGCCTATGGTTTATCCATAATGATAGCCATACAGGCTATCTTTAATTTTGCGGTGGTCACGGGCATGCTTCCAACTAAGGGATTGCCGTTGCCGTTTATAAGCTACGGTGGTTCATCGCTCCTTACAAGTATGACTGCTGTAGGCTTGCTGCTGAACGTTTCGAGGAACCATCGCCAGGGGGCTGAAGCAGAGCGTGACAAGCCTTCTCCCAGCCGGCAGTCTTTCAGTTCTAATGCCGATGCGGTATCTTCGCAGAGCAGAAACCGGACTGACAGCCGTTCGCTTCAGCTATCAGGCAGATATCAGTGGCAGAGAGGATACTGGCAAAGCCGGGAGCATCGTGGGACCTCCGGAACACGGCGATTAATTGGGTCACGTAGCGGACCGCGGCGATGAAAGTTGTCATTGCGGGTGGCGGTACCGGAGGGCATCTATTCCCGGGGATTGCGGTGGCGGAAGAGTTCAGGGGGAGAGGTCTTGCCGTAGATATACTCTTTGTCGGGACTGTTCATGGAATAGAGGCGCGTGTAATACCACGGGAAGGCTATGCGATAAAGTATGTCAGGGCTGAGGGTCTTGTCGGAAAATCTTTTTTCAGGAAAGTAAGAGCGCTTGCTGTTTTCCTCTTGTCGATTTTTGATTCCTACCGAATCATCAGGCTCGTAAGACCGTCCCTTGTTATCGGTGTCGGCGGTTACGCGTCTGTCGGCATGCTGCTGTCTGCCCATATTAAAGGCATACCGACCATGATACTGGAACAGAATTCGGTGCCTGGTTTTGCAAATAAATTCCTGGGGAAATTCGTTGATGCTATTGCCGTGACTTATCAGGAAAGTATCGGTTATTTTCCTGCTGAAAAGACATTTTTGACCGGTAATCCTGTAAGGAAACATATACTGCATAAAGATGAGCTAAAAGCGGATGAATTATTCCATCTTGACAAAAAACTGTTTACGGTTTTTATTTCGGGCGGGAGCCTCGGTGCGAGCAGCATAAACAACTCCACTATAGAAGCGTTGAATTACATGCTGGATCTAAGGCAAAATATTCAGTTCCTTCATCAAACCGGGGACAAGGATTATGAGAAAGTAATGGAGGCATACAGAAGGCTTGGATTTAAGGGCATTGTGGCGCCTTTCATCTATCAGATGGCAGAAGCATACACTGTAGCCGACATGGTCATCTGCAGGGCCGGGGCAACAACGTTGGCTGAAATAACGGCCATAGGAAAACCGGCACTCTTGATTCCTTATCCGTACGCTGCATCCAACCATCAGGAATACAATGCAAGAAAACTTGAGGACATGGGTGCTGCGAGGATAGTGCTGGACAAGTCTTTAACTGGTGAGGTTCTGGCGGATTGTATCAGGGAGCTTTATGGCGACGAACATGCACGTCGTGAAATGCAGAATGCCTCAGCGGTGTTCGGCAGGATTGATGCCGCAGAAAAAGTCGTTGATATCGCACTGAGTCTGACAAAGAATAAAGAAACAAGGTAAAGGTTAAGGTTGAGGTTGAGCAAAAGCGAAAACTAAGACAGGCTTGGCGGGCCTTTTCTTAACCTCAACCTCAACCTCAACCTCAACCTTGCTTCTTTTGGAGGAATCATATGTTTAACAAATACAGGGTTGTTCATTTTGTCGGGATCGGCGGCGTTGGTATGAGCGGAATTGCCGAGGTGCTGCACAATCTTGGCTACGAGGTGACGGGCTCTGATCTCAGGGAAACCGAGACAACGTACAGATTGAGAAACCTTGGGATAAAGGTATACATAGGACACGCCAGTGAAAATATAGACCATGCTCACGTGGTGGTAATATCTTCCGCTGTCTCGTCGGTCAATCCTGAGGTGGTTGAGGCAAACAAGAGATACATTCCCGTCATTCCCCGTGCTGAAATGCTTGCCGAACTGGGCAGGCTTAAATACGGCATACTGGTGGCAGGGGCGCATGGCAAGACAACCACTACTTCACTTATTGCTACAACCCTAGGCGAGGGGGGGCTCGATCCTACAGTGGTTATAGGCGGGAAGCTTAATGCTATCGGCAGCAACGCTAAACTTGGACAAGGTGATTACATCGTTGCCGAAGCCGACGAAAGTGACGGATCTTTTCTAAAGCTTAACCCGACGATAGCTGTCATTACCAACATTGACAGGGAACATATGGATTTCTTTAAGGATATGGAAACTTTGAAATCAGCTTTTTTAGCTTTCATCAATAAGATACCATTCTACGGGATCGCCGTTGTTTGCGCAGAGAACAGGTATACAAGGGAAATCATCCCTTACATAGAACGGAAGGCACTGACATACGGACTCAGCGATACTGCGGACATATTTGCCCGTAATATCAGTAACGAAGGGACGAGGATGAGCTTTGAGCCGGTGATGCGCGGGCTCTCTCTTGGGAACTTCACAATACCCATCCCAGGCCTGCACAATGTTTTGAACAGCCTTGCCGCAATAGCTACCGCCGTGGAATTGCAAATTCCTGTTGACAGTATATCAAAAGCTCTCAAGAAATTTAGCGGTATACACCGCAGGTTCGAGTTTAAGGGAGAGGCGAAGGGGGTAAAGGTTTATGATGATTACGGGCATCATCCATCGGAAATAGCTGCTACGCTGAAAGCCGCCCGTGAATGTTTTGCGAATAACAGGCTTATTGTTTTATTTCAGCCCCACAGGTTTACGAGGACAAGGGATTTGATGGACGAGTTTGCCGTGAGTTTCACGGATGTGGACAGGCTTTATCTTATGGATATCTATCCTGCAGGGGAACAGCCAATACGGGGAATCACCGCAGAAGTTCTATCGAGGACTATAAAAAGAAACGCCACAGGCACTATACATTACGAAGCTGACCGTAAGGAAATGGTTGAGGCGATTGTTCGTGATGCGGCGCCGGGCGATGTGCTTCTGACACTGGGGGCCGGCGATGTCTACAAACTGGGTGAGGAAATACTTAAGGGAGTGAGGAGTATGTCGTAAATTGGACGTGTCACAAACCTGGCAAGTTTAATTAAATATCAAGGGACGGCATACAAACAACACCTGAAAGTCCGCATATTTTTCTGTTGATTAATTGTGTGGGTTACTGGTAGAAATATATGAAGTTGACAGATACTTAAATTATGATAGTGGGTCGGAAACAGAGGAAAATGGACTATCTTGTCAGGGTTACAGACAGTCCTATCCACCTCAACAAGAACCATACCACGGATTCAGGTGAACAATAATGACTGAGTGCCTCATCAAGGTGCCCACATCCGGTAAAACAGGCGGTAAAAAGCATAAAACAGGTCTTAACCTCGGATATATGGAGAAACCGGTCAGTTCGACTCAATCGCGGCCGTCTCCCTTGAAGGGGCATAATTTATGATTTCAATCCCATCTTTCCAAATCATCGAAAAGATCCACTCAGGCGCCCATGCCTCCATCTACCTCGCGGTGAGGGAAGCGGACAAACTGCCCGTGATCATCAAGCTTCTGGACAAGGAGCATCCTACATCTGAGGAGTGCTCCCGCTTCCGGCGCGAGTATGAGATAACGGCTAAGATGAATGGGCAGGGGGTAATCAAACTTTATGATTTACAAAAATACAAAAACACTCTCATCATGGTGGAGGAGGACTTCGGCGGCGAATCCCTCGCCACGTTAGTGCCTGCAGTCAGTCCTGATATTGCGGGCAGCTTGACCCTGGCCGTCAAGATCACTGAATGCCTCGGCAGCATCCATCAACAGCGGATCATCCACAAGAACCTCAATCCTGCCAATATCCTCTGGAACACTCAGTCCGGCCAGGTGAAGATCATTGATTTCGGCATCGCCACGGAGTTTAGCAGCATTACGACAGCCATCCTGCATCCCAGCGCCCTGGAGGGGACGTTGGAGTACATTTCTCCGGAGCAGACAGGGCGGATGAACCGTGCCCTGGATTACCGGACTGATATGTATTCCCTTGGGGCAACCCTTTATGAGATATTCACCGGGGAGCCGCCGTTCAAAAACAGGGACCCCCTGGAACTGGTGCACTGCCATATCGCCATAACACCTGCCGTACCTCACGAGTTGAACCCGCAGATTCCTCCCGTGCTTTCCGGCATCATCATGAAGCTGATGGCGAAAATGGCGGAGGAGCGTTACCAGAGCATATACGGTCTGAGAGCCGATCTGGAAAGATGTTTGGAATACGCCAATGCCGGAGGCGACGCAGAGAGATTTGATCTTGGCCGGGAGGACTTTTCCGCGGCATTCCATATACCGCAGAAGTTGTATGGCCGGGATATTGAGGTTGCCGGCCTGCTTGAGGCTTTTGAACGAGCATCGTCCGGCAGGGCGGAAATCTTGCTGGTGACCGGATACGCCGGAATCGGCAAGACGGCAGTAGTCCATGAAATTCAGCGGTCTATTGTGGAGAAGCAGGGCTATTTTATCGAAGGCAAGTTGGATCAGTTGAACCGCAATATCCCTTATGCCTCACTGACCGAGGCATTTCGGAAACTGATCCATCAGCTTCTGTCGGAGGGTGATGCTTCCCTGGCTCAATGGAAGGAAAATATCCTGCTGGCATTGGGGCCCAATGGAAAAGTAGTGACGGATGTTATCCCCGAGGTGGAACTTATTATCGGCGCCCAGGCGGACATTCCTGTCCTTGCCCCTGCGGAGACGCAGAACCGGTTTCGTTATGTCTTTCAGAATTTTGTCCGGGCCTTTGCAACTCCGTCCCATCCCCTGGTGCTCTTCCTTGATGACTTGCAGTGGGCTGATCAGGCGTCGCTGCAACTGATCGAATTCATCATGAACGATCCTTCGGCCGGTTTCCTGCTGCTTATCGGCGCCTACCGTGACAACGAGGTGGAAGAGGGGCATCCGCTCATGATTACGCTCGAAAGTATACGGAAGACCAGGACCCTGGTGAACAGGATCATCCTGTCTCCTCTTTCCATCAATCACATCAGTCAGCTAATAACCGAGTCGCTGCACTGTACAGATGATGAAGCTATGGAACTGACCGGGCTCTGTTATCAGAAGACCCATGGCAATCCGTTCTTCCTGAATCAGTTCCTGCAAACCCTCTATAGAGAGGGCCTGATTGAATTCGACGGAGAACACAGGCGCTGGCGCTGGGAAATGGGGAAACTACGGGAGCAGGATATTACCGAAAATGTCGTCGATTTCATGGTCGGAAAGATACGGAAGCTCCCTCCTGCAACGCAACATATCTTGGAATACGCGTCCTGTATTGGCAATCAATTTGATTTGCGCACGTTATCAATTATCTCCGGGGAACTTTATTCGGAAACAGCCCGTAGGTTATTGCCCGCTCTTGAAGAGGGACTCGTGGTCCCTGTGGACGAGGCTTACAAATTTATACAGGACGGGGAGCCTGGTGATGGAGCTGCAGAAGTTCAGAGCATAGCCCCATATTACAGGTTTCTGCATGATCGGGTTCAGCAGGCATCTTATTCCCTTATCGACGATTTGCGGAAGGAGGTTCTTCACCTCAAGGCGGGCAGATCCATGCTGGCCCACACGCCACCGGAAGCCATTGAAGGTCGCGTCTTTGAGATCGTCCATCATTTGAATCTGAGCCGTGGAATCATCAAAGATACTGAAGAACGGCAGCGGCTTGCTGAGATGAACCTCATGGCCGGAAGGAGGGCGAAGGTTTCGGCGGCATATGAGCCGGCCTATCGTTATCTCAGCACGGGTATCTCCTACCTGGAGAAAGACTGCTGGGAGATCCAGTATTCGCTTACTCTGGCGCTTTTTTGCGAGGCGGCTGAAGCGGCATATCTGACGACTGATTTTACGGAGATGGAACGTCTGGCAGAGGTCGTGATTGCACATGCGCGGACAGTTCTCGACAAGATAAGTATCTACGAATCTAAGATGCCTGCGGAGATGGCACAGCACCGGCCCCTGCAGGCCATACAGGCCGGCCTGCACATCCTGGGCCTTCTGGGGGTGAGGTTTCCTGCCAGACCAGGCAAGCTGCATATCCTACTCGCAATCCTGTATACCAAACGTGTTCTGGCCGGAAAGAGGATCGAGGACCTTCTCACGCTTCCCGAGATGTCGGATCCGAGATGCCTCGCCATATCAAGGATCATGACCTTCATGAGATCCGGCACCTACTGGGCTATGCCCGCCCTGGGTCCGCTGCTGATACTTAAAAGTGTCCGGTTGACCTTCCGTCACGGTAACTCCTCACTGGCCTCAGCCATTTACGCCGGTTACGGGTTCATACTCTGCGGAGTTATGGATGATATCGAAAACGGCTACCGCTTCGGCCTGCTGGGGCTACATCTCATGGAAAATCCGAACGCAAGAGAGTGCAAGACCCGCACGATGATCATTTTCAATGGCTTCATCGGGCACTGGAAGGACCACGTCCGGACAACCCTTGCCCCCCTCCTGGAGGGGTATCAAGTGGGGCTGGGAACCGGAGACCTTGAATATGCCGGTTATTCTGCGATGATCTATTGTTATCACTCCTTTTATGCCGGAGTGCCACTGGCAAAGCTTGAGGCCGAAATGGCGAGATTCGGCGAGGCCGTCGGTTACCTGAAACAGCTCTCACCGTTGAGCGTAATCCGCGTAGTCGAGCAAATGGCGCGGAATCTCGTGGAGCACCGGGAAGACCCGACACGGCTCGCCGGCGAATATTACAACGAGGACGAGATGCTCCCCCTACACATCGAGGCCGGGGACAGATCCTCCATTTTTGCTGTATTTTTAGGCAAAGCCATGCTGGGATTCCTGTTCGGGGAATATGCCGGGTCATACGAGAATCTCCGGAAGGCCCGGGCATATCTTGACAGCATCAGGGCATCATTCGCGAATACCGTCTTTTTCTTTTATGACTCCCTTATCAGACTGGCAATGATTCCTACGTTCACAAAGAAGGAGAGGAGGCAGTCTTTGAAGGTGGTGGCTAAAAACCGGAAGAGGTTGAAAAAGTGGGCGCAGCATGCTCCGATGAACAACCGTCACAAGTGGTTGCTGGTCGAGGCGGAGCTGGCAAGAGTTGAAGGACGCGAGCTCGACGCCACCATGAAATTATTCAGGGAGGCGATCCGTTTGGCCGGGGAGAATGAATTCCTCCAGGAAGAGGCCCTGGCCAACGAGTTGGCCGCCCGGTTCTGGATGGGGCGGGGCGATGATGAGATTGCCGGGCTCCATATGAGGGAGGCGCACTACTGCTATGCCAACTGGGGGGCCAAAGCCAAGGTGAGGCATCTGGAACGGACTTATCCTCAGTTTCTGGCCGAAGCCGTAAAAAAAGCTACGGGGGAAAAGCGGGAAAAACAGACGGTGGGCGTTTCTATACCCTCGTCGGACGAATGGGGTGACGGCGCCCTGGATTTGGGGAGTGTGATCAAGACCTCCCAGGCTATCTCGGGCGAGGTCGATCTGGAGACGCTCCTGAAAAAGGTGATGCGCATCCTGATAGAGAGCGCCGGCGCCCAGGAAGGATGCCTGATCATGAAGAAGGACAGCGAACTCATGGTCAGGGTGCATATCACGGCGGGAATGGAGAGCGCAACCCTGCTGGGAAATCTCCAGGTCAACGGCTGCGATTTGCTATCCCAGGCCATTGTCCGATACGTAGTGCGAACCCAGGAAGCTGTTGTTTTGAGCAATGCCGCAGTTGAGGGCATATTCAGCCGTGACCCCTATATCGTCAGGAAGAAGCCCCTTTCGATCCTCTGCATGCCTGTCATGCAGCATGGCGACATCGTCGGCGTTCTATACCTGGAAAATAACCAGGCCACTGACGCATTCACCCAGGACCGCATGGAAGTGCTCCGGATACTCTCATCGCAGGCAGCCATCTCTATCCAGAATGCCCTGCTCTATGCAGAGCGCAAACAGGCCGAGGAAGAATTGAGGCAGGCAGAGGAGAAATATCGGAGCATATTTGACAACTCTGCGGAGGGTATATTCCAGACGACGCCGGACGGCCGCGTCCTCACGACCAATCCGGCTGCGGTGCGGATATTGGGATACGATTCGCCTGAAGACGGTAGAGCAGTCATTAAAAACCTTGCCAACGACGTCTACGTGGATTCCGGAAGGAGAGACGACTTTCGGGCATTGATGCAAGCGCAAGGTTATGTGAAGGATTTTGAATTCAGGGCCTACAAGAAAGACAGGAGTATCATCGATGTCTCTATAAATTGCCATGTAGTCAGGGACAATAGCGGCCATATCCTTTATTTTGAGGGGATTTTGGAAGACATCACGGAGAAAAAGCGGATAGAGGAACTAAAGATTGCCAAAGAAGCAGCCGAAGCGGCGACAAAGTCCAAGAGCGAGTTCCTGGCTAACATGAGCCATGAAATCCGCACCCCGATGAACGGTATCATTGGGATGACCGGCTTGCTTCTTGACACTGAGCTTTCTGAGGAGCAGAGGAACTATGGCGAGATGTTGCGCTCAAGCGGCCTGCTGTTGCTGGGCCTGATCAACGATATTCTTGACTTCTCCAAAATAGAGGCAGGCAAACTGGAGATAGAGACAATAGAGTTTGATCTAAGAAACACGCTTGAGGAAACTGCGGAATCTCTGGCCCTGCGGGCCCATGAAAAGGGTCTTGAGTTGGTATGCCGGATAGATCCTGGCGTCCACACATTCCTTATAGGCGACCCCGGTCAACTTCGCCAGATATTAGTCAACCTGATAGGGAATGCCATCAAGTTCACCTCAGCGGGCGAGGTGGTTATCGAAGCGGTGACGGAATATGAAACAGACGGTCAGGTTGCTGTGCGCTTCAATATTAGGGATACGGGCATTGGGATAGCAGAAGACAAAATACCTTTATTGTTTGACAGTTTTCAGCAGGTTGATGCCTCGACATCAAGGAAGTTTGGGGGCAGCGGCCTTGGGTTGGCCATATCGAGGCGTCTGGTTGAACTAATGAACGGCAGGATAGGAGTTGAAAGCAAAGAAGGGAAGGGTTCGAACTTCTGGTTCACAGCAGTGTTCGATAAGGGGAAACAACCGGACAAGAGTAAAGTGCCCCCATTGGCCGATATCACCGGGGTGAGGATACTGGCTGTTGACGACAATGCGGTCAACCGCATTGTAATTGCTGAGCAGATGAAGTCGTGGGGAGTGCGACATGCCGAGGCCGGAGGCGCTTTAAAGGCAATGGAGATGCTTCATGCCGCTCATGCTGGAGGGGATCCTTTTCGGATTGTGATTACTGATATGCAAATGCCCGGCATGGACGGCGAAGCCCTTGCCAGGGTCATCAAGGCCGACCCTGCCCTGAAGGATACTTTGCTGGTCATGTTGACATCGAGTGGAGTGAGGGGAGATGCAAAGCGGTTTGCAAGCCTTGGATTTGATGCATATATTACCAAGCCTGTAAGGATGTTACAATTGCACGACTGCATAGCCGCAGTCCTTGGTGGGAGCAGTTTGCATGAAAAAGCCCGGGAAGCCGATATTATTACCAGCCACCGGCTTCGCGAGGCATTCAGGCGGAATGTGCGCATTCTTCTGGTCGAGGATAATAAAGTCAATAAAATTGTTGCCCTGGGCATTCTCGGCAAATTAGGGTTCAGCGCTGACACCGCTGACAATGGCCAGGAGGCGATCAATATGCTGGAAGCTGCTTCTTACGACATAGTCTTTATGGATGTGCAGATGCCGGTTATGGATGGCTATCAGGCGACCATGGCTATCCGAGGGGGCAAGACAAAGGCAGCCAATCCCAAAGTCCCAATTATTGCAATGACTGCCCATGCCATGAAGGGTGACAGGGAGAAATGCCTGCAATGGGGCATGGACGATTATATCTCTAAGCCGATCTCGCTGCAGGAATTGGCTAAGGCGCTTGAAAAATGGCTGCCACAGGCGCAGGTCAAGTTGCCGGCGACAACTGGTATGACCCATTGTAAAACAGCAGCAATAGAAGCATTGCCGGTCTTTGACTTTCCGGGGCTTATGGAGCGCATAATGGATGACATGGATCTGGCCAGAAGAATTATTGCGGCATTTATGGAGGAAATCCCCCGGATGCTTGATGAACTCAGGGATCAGATCGTGCGCGGCGATGCGTACCTTGCCGGGCGACAAGCCCACAAGATAAAGGGGGCAGCTGCCAACACGGGATTTATGGCAATGAGCGCAATAGCAGCGGATATGCAGAAGGCCGGAGAAAAAGGGCAAATGGAGGCAATTATTGCACTTATGCCTGAACTTGAAAACCAGCTTGAGTTACTGAAGGCTAAAATCAAAGGCTCAAGGGTCTTAGAAGTCTGATAAGCACAGTTGTGAAGTAGTTGGGTCTACTTGACCTTTGAACAATAGACAGACCGAAACTGCCCGTCACCATCAGTTCGACAGTGCGATTACACATATGCTGAATACAAGGATTACCGATAGCTATAATCGGCCATGAGGAATAATTTCACATCATGATTAAAATAGTTTTAATAATTGCTTAAGTAATTTCAATTGATCTTCCCTGCGGCAAGACAGCAGGGAATCTAGTGCAAGGATTTTTTTCATTCTTATTCGCTTGCCAACCACCGCGCTCGACCACACGGGACTACGCTCGATTATGCTTTAACCTATAGGGACTTTTTATGCAGCCTTAACGAAGACTCAACGATCAAACTTAACGGCGGGCAATTGCCCGTCCGCTGGCTTGTTTTGTAAGGCGCTGTGTAGTTTTTGTCAAATCCAGTAAAGATCTCAATGCAGCATTTACTGCTGCAGAATCGGCAAATGCCTTGGCCACATCAGGCTCAAGCATGACAACATTAGAACCTTCCTCTAAAAGACGTTTGTAATACTTGCCACGAACAGCTTTTGAATAATCAAAATTGTATTCGGGGCGCAATTCATCACTGTTTTTTTTGTTTTAGCTTTCAGGGAGTATTCGATCATAGTACTTTGTATCCTACACATTCTCACTAATCATTTCAACAGCCGCTTAGAGGAAGAAATGTTGAATACTCAAATAGGAATCGTTTTTAAATGCGGCCTGCCCGAAACTACTCTGATTTTTCCAAACTTGCTTTAGTAAGGGAATATATCAGAAACTCCGCGTCTTACGGATGTAAGTCAAACTTCAAACAGGCGTCTTTAAGCAGCTTGAACAGGCCGGCTTCAGGATTATCGAGACGCTCATCCGATATCCATTTAACAGCCTTTCTCAGCTGCTCACCCTCGATCAGAACATTCATTTTATTTTCCTTCGAAGCTTAATCAGCTTTTTTGTTATCCGACTAATGCTTCCCTTATTTTGCCCGTCAGTTTCTCCACTACAATAGGTTTTTGTATAAATGAAGCAGGTATGTCGGAATTGGAAATGACTGTCTCCGAATAGCCGGACATCAAAATAACCTTTGACTCAGGACTTTTCTCTTTAAATATAGCTGCAAACTCCTGCCCATTCATCCCAGGCATAACAAGGTCTGTTAATAAAATGTCTATCTTACCCTGATTATGCCCGCATATTTTTAATGCGTCTTTTGCGCATGACGCCTCCAGTACCTTATACCCCAAATGCCGAAGTACATCGACGACAAACTCTCTGACCGTGGGTTCATCATCGACCACAAGTATTGTTTCTGTTCCACCAACTATTGTTGGTTGCTCATGGTTTTTTGTCTCTCCCGCCTTTTCCTTTATTGCAGGCAGGTAGACCTTGAATATTGTTCCCCTATCAGGCTCGCTATATACCCATATATATCCGTTGTGCTGTCTTATAATGCCATAGGTGGTTGATAAACCAAGCCCTGTGCCTTCTCCTGCTTTCTTGGTTGTAAAGAAAGGCTCAAAGATCTTCTCCTGAACTTCGCGGCTCATTCCTATGCCACTGTCAGCTACCGACAGCATCACATATTCTCCTGGCTTTACCAGACTGGCTATGCATCGCCTCATATGTCTTATCAAGATATACATCAGAAGTCTCGATTGTCAGCCGCCCGCCATACGGCATGGCGCCGCGGGCGTTTAAAGCGAGATTCATTAATACCTGCCCTATTTGCCCTGCATCAGCAGATACATTCTCGACAGGTTTCTTAATATTCAGTTCCAATTCTATGTCCTTGCCTATAGTTCTCTCAAATAACCTGCTCATATTTAAAACAATTTCATTCAGGTTGACCGGCTTCATTTCGAGCACCTGCTTTCGGCCGAAGGCCAAAAGGTGTTTCACCAAATCAGCCGCCTGGCTACCAGCATCTCTAACGACCCTGAGCTTGTCCGTAGCAAAAATGTTATCAGGAAGTTCGGTCAATAAAAGATCGCTATAGCCGATAATGGGAGTCAACAGATTGTTGAAGTCATGAGCTATACCGCCGGCAAGCCTTCCCAGAGCCTCCAATTTCTGCGACTGAATCAGTTGGAGTTCGAGCTTCTTTCTCTCTGTGATATCCTTGAAGTCTTCAATAATGCCTGCCAAAGACCCATCAGGGCCGTAAAAAGGCGTAACGTGCAAAATACAGAATATTTTTGTTCCGTCACTCCTATTTATAATGATCTCTTCCTCAAAAAGTTTTTCGCCTTTCAGAACCCGCAAAATGGAACAGTTCGCCTTTTTTCTTCGCGGACACGGAAACATCTCATAGCACTTTCTGCCCATGGCCTCTTCTTTATCTATGTTGAGCATATTCAGAAAGGTCCTGTTTAATTTTAGAGGGTTACAATCCAAATCCAGCACCCGCATGCCGTCTGCGGCGCTGTTGAATATCTGGTCCAGTTCAGCGTGAGTTTGTTTAGTTTTATCTTCTGCTTCAATACGCCCTGTAATATCAAATCCGGTTCCGGCAACACATGACTGCTCTCCAACTTTCAGGCATGTGCCGGTAAAATAATAGGGAATCTTCTTACCACTTTGAGAAACGAACTTAGCTTCCATTTCGGCCCAGCCGTTGACAAAAACTTCCTTTATCTTGTCTTTAATAAGGGGCCTGTCATTTTCATCAAAAAAATCTGCCGGTGTCATCCGGTTTATTTCTTCCGCAGGATATTCTGTAACCACCTCAAGATTCTTGTTCCACTTAAGAAACTTGCCTTTTTCATCGAAAAGATAAAACGTACCGGGCAAAGAGTTTATCACTGTATCAGAGAAATTCTTTTCTTTTAACATTTTTTCTTCTGCATCCTTGCGCTCGGTGATGTCGCGGTTGCTGGCTCGAATACCCATGCAGTTGCCTTGACTATCAAAAACAGGCTGGCAGACGTGGCCTATCCAGCGTACAGTGCCATCCGCGCGGACGATACGGAACTCTATCTCATCCGGCGCCTTTTTCTCCTCGACATGTCTCTGGTGATTCTCATAACTTTCCCGGTCATCCGGGTGGACAATGCGTACGAGCATGTCGGGTTCCGCTATGAACTCGGCAGCTTCATAACCTGAAATGCGTTGGCAGGACGGAGATATGTAATAAAAACTCCCTTCCGGACTAAGCCAGTATTCCCAGTCATACGTATTATCAGAAACAATACGAAATTTGGTCTCGGATTTGCGCAGGCTTTCTTCGGAGCGTTTTATTGACAAAAAAAGCGGCGCAATATATGCCACGCCGATTACCATGCACACTGAAGTCAAAAAAGAGAACAATTCTCCTGTAGTATCTGGCGGATTACCTGTATTTGCAGTTATTAACCTGAACAAGGCATAGCTCCGCCTGAGAGCTGCAATAGTAATTGCCGCAGCAATAAGTATCCATGCCCTGCGTTTACCGGTAATGCGGATCATCCTTATAGACAGGTATGCAGCTATAAATTGAAGCAAAACAGATAGAGCTGATACAAAAATCATCTTTTCCCCAAAAAGGATAAGTGTCAAGTTCAGGAAAGCGTTAGCATATATGCTGTTTCCCCCTGTTAATTACTCCGTTAGCTTTGCAAGGGCTATGCCAGGCGAGACAATGTATTATCTTTTTGATTTATTGGGATTTCCGAGTAATGTTAGACAGCATGGAGATGGATTAATTACAATGTCGATGGGAAAAATGAATATTTTTAATTAAGCACCTCATGCCTTCTCTAAAACAGTTGCAGGAATTTTATTCAGCGCAGTGACTTTATCGACAGCTCCAAGTTCTATCGCCTTCCTGGGCATTCCGAATACCACGCACGACTCTTCATCCTGGGCTATATTGTATGCGCCCGCCTCTTTCATCTCAAGCATGCCTTTTGCCCCATCATCACCCATACCTGTCATGATTACTCCTACTACATTTTTCCCCGCATACCTCGCTGCGGAGCGGAACAGCACGTCAACCGAAGGGCGGTGACGGCATACAAGGGGGCCGTCTTTTATCTCAACATAGTAGCGTGCGCCGCTCCTCTTTAGAAGCATATGCCGGTTGCCAGGCGCAATCAATGCCCGCCCCCTTATCACACTGTCGTTATTTTCCGCCTCTTTTACCGAAATGCGACAGAGACCGTCAATCCGCTGGGCAAATGCGGCGGTGAATTTTTCAGGCATATGCTGCACAATCACGATCCCCGGAGCATCATGCGGCATGGCTTCCAGGAAAATACGGAGCGCTTCCGTCCCGCCGGTTGAACGCGCCTACTGCAATGACCTTATCGGTGGTTTGTATCATTGCCTTCGAGGTCGCCTTCTCTATGACAGCATCAGCGGTGAGTTTGGGTGCAACGAGGCTGGAAGAAGTCTGTCTTTTTGAAATATGCGCAGAGGCTGCCGCCTTGACCGCATCGCAGATGTTTACTTTAGATTCCTCAAAAAATGCCTTTGTCCCCATTTTCGGCTTTTGTATTATGTCAACTGCGCCGTATTCGAGGGCCTTCAGGGCTGTCTCGGAGCCTGATTCTGTGAGGCTTGAGCACATGACCACCGGCAGCGGATGTTGTGCCATAAGCTTCTTCAGGAATGTGAGACCGTCCATGCGCGGCATTTCGACATCAAGGGTAATCACGTCCGGCACCTCTTCCTTAAGTCTTTCTGCCGCTATCAGAGGGTCGGCGGCTGTGCCGATCACCCTGATGCCGGGGTCCGAGGAAAGTATCTCTGTCATGGTCTGGCGCACGACAGCGGAGTCATCGATTACAAGGACTCTGACAAAAGCTTTCATATCGGTGGCTCCACCTCATTTTTTCTGATTTTTTTTAAAAAAACCTCTCCGGTATGACTGAAGAATATTATCTTACGGCCGCGCGTTCCCCCGGTATCAGAAGCCTTAAGTTTTAAGTTGTGGTTGTTTATTGTGCTGAGGGCTATTTTTGTGTTCATCATCCCTACAGTTTCAGTGTTGCACTTTTTAAAGCCGGATTCTATCATGTCGGCGCCGCCGAAAACCTTTACCTCAATTTCCGAATCCAGTATCCCCAACGAACTAAAGGTCTTACGCATGCGATTGATCGAGCATGCAACATACCTGAATCCCTCATCGCAAGTTCCATCACAGGGGTTTTCTTTTTTGCACATGGGAAGCAAACTGTGGCATATGGCCCCCACCTTGAGACGCGGGCTGAAAAATGTTACTGATATGCACGAGCCGAGCACTGTCGATACCGAGACAGGTTTGTCCGAGATAAACATTTCTCCGGGTTTCAAATATATATCCGACAATGCGCTCCTCGAAGTATTCATGTCTTTTTTCTGTAAACTGTAGGGGCAACCGGAACAAGAGGCAAATCCATCCCCTGGAGTGTCTCGGAGTGCCCCATAAAGACATATCCGCCAGGTACCAGATGATTGCAAAATCGTTTCAGCAATTTCTCCTGCGTCATCCTGTCAAAGTAAATGATCACGTTTCTGCAAAAGATGATGTCAACAAGTTCGCGCATCCCAAAATCTCCCTCCATGAAATTTAGTCTCCGGAATTTCACCCTTTCCCTCAATTCAGGCGCTATCCTTATCATTCCCTGGCGAGAGCCTTTACCTCTCATGACATTCCTTCTTTTCAGAGAGTCCGGAACGGGCCCCACTTTGTCTTCGCTGTAAATACCGAGTTTTGCAATATCAAGCACCTTTGTTGAAATATCGGTGGCCAGGACCTCATACCTGAACCCATGATATTTTTCATTCAGTTCGTTAAGCACCATTGCTATGGTATAAGGTTCTTCCCCTGTAGAACATCCTGCGCTCCAGATATTGAGAGTACGCCTGGTTCCTGCTCCATAAAGACTCATAAGTTCCGGCGCCGCGTTGCCGGCCAAATAACTGAAATGCGCCGGCTCCCTGAAAAAATCGGTCTTGTTTGTTGTTACCACATCGATCATATGTACCAGTTCGTTCTGCAAGCCCTTAGGACTGAAGAGATAATCAAAGTAATCCCTGAAAGAACTCATGCCGAGATGCTTCAGCCTCTTTGCGAGGCGGGATTCGAGCATCACCTTTTTGGCAGGGGTTATCTTTATACCGCAAGAGTCATGTATGAATTCACCCAGGCGGCTGAAATCCTTGTCGCTCATAGTCGCAACTTTTATACTGCTGTCTACTTCCGTGTCCATAACCGTACCAAGTTAAACCCCGCAAAATCCGGAGATCTTGCGGGGATGCCTCCACCTCATCCAACTTCCTGGACCAATGTTATTTCATCGTAGGAAAAAACCTTGTCTATATCGAGTATCATGATGAATCTCCCATCATGCTTGCCCATGCCCCTAATAAAATCGGTCCTCAGTTTTGTCCCTATCCTGGGGGCCGGCTCTATCTGGGCAGGCTCAAGCTCTATCACCTCCTGGACCGAATCCGCAAGCGCTCCCAGCACCGTTGTTTCCCCTTCAGTGGTCACTTCGGCCACGACGATGCAGGTATTGACAGTCTTCTCGGTCTTTGACATCCCGAATTTCAAACGCATATCAACAACGGGAACAACACTACCCCTGAGGTTTATTACTCCCCTCATAAAGTCAGGTGTCTGCGGCACCTTTGTTATATCGGTAAAATCTAGTATCTCCCTTACTTTTGCAACATCAAGCGCAAATATCTCTTCGTCGAGCTTGAAAGTCAGATACTGTGTAGCTTCTGCTATTTCTGTCATGCTCATGATCGCCTCCTGTTAAAATCTTTCAAACTCGTCATCGAGCTTGTCCGATCCGTTTCCATGTCCGTTTCCATGGCCCATATCAAGAGCAATGCCTTTTGCTTTGCCCGGCTGCCTGCCGGTCATAACCAGCTCAGGTGCACTCGTCTTTTGATCACTCATATGTGAGACATTCGTTTTGACAACGGCCTTCACTGTCTTTCGTACTGCCTTTTCCGCCGAGGCGCCGTTACCGTTAACTCTGAAGAAGGATATCGCATGCTGCAGTTGCTCGGCCTGCGAGGAAAGCTCCTCTGATGTGGAAGCCATTTCTTCGGAAGCTCCTGCGTTCTGTTGTATTACCTGGTCCAACTGCTGTACGGCCCTGTTTATCTGCTCTGCTCCGGAGTTCTGCTCGTTGCTGGCCGCGCTTATCTCCTGCACCAACTCTGCCGTCTTCTGAATGTCAGGCACAAGCTTGCCGAGCATGTCACCTGCCTTCTCGGCTATCTGCACACTGCTGGATGACAACTGGCTTATTTCCGCGGCAGCGTTCTGGCTCCTTTCGGCCAGCTTTCTTACCTCTGATGCAACCACGGCAAACCCTTTGCCGTGCTCTCCTGCACGTGCAGCTTCGATAGCCGCATTAAGGGCAAGCAGATTCGTCTGCCTTGCAATCTCTTCGATTATAGAGATCTTGTCCGCGATCTGTTTCATTGCGGTGACCGTATCTGAGACGGCTTTCCCGCCTTCCTTGGCATCTCCGGAGGATTTGACAGCTATTTTGTCGGTCTGATGAGCATTGTCAGCGTTCTGCCTGATGTTTGAGACCATCTGTTCCATTGACGAAGACACTTCTTCAATCGATGAAGCCTGTTCTGTAGAACCCTGTGAAAGCTGCTCGGCGCTGGCGCTTAACTCCTGGCTGCCCGCGGCCACGTTGTCAGAGGCCGCCTTTACTTCAGTCACAATGTCGGTAAGCTTTTTAACCATATTAGCCAATGCCCGCATGAGCTCGTCCCTGTCAGACCGCTCTTTGACTTGAATCCCGAGATTGCCTTCGGAAAGCTCCTTTGCAATCCCTGAAATTCCGATCATTGCATCAACGCACTGGTTAACGGCATCGGATATCTCTTCAAACGACTTGCGCGACACTGCTGTATCGGCATCACCCTCTGCCACTTTCAATTTGATCAACAGATCTCCCAGGGCCATCTTGCTGAGACCGTCTTTCAGTTTTTCTGTTTCGGCAATCTGATAATCTGCTATTTTTTGCATCACCC
This sequence comes from Nitrospirota bacterium, assembly GCA_963710375.1. Classification (GTDB taxonomy): domain Bacteria; phylum Nitrospirota; class Thermodesulfovibrionia; order Thermodesulfovibrionales; family Dissulfurispiraceae; genus JADFXI01. Next base: position 73,254 of record CAVPZX010000002.1, on the reverse strand, counting down.
TGGCAGCATTTTTTGCAGTGGTCTGGTCAACTACAACCTCAAGCGCCCCTACGACATTGCCATCCAGGTCTTTCACCGGTGTCGCCGTGTATTGTATATCAAGGTCCAACCCAACCGGATGAGCATCGGTCTCTCTCGTTGCCCCTGTCACGTTTCTCATAGCCTGTCCGCAGGCACAATTGTCTGTCTTGCAGTCAGAGGTCTTAAAATGGTTGAAGCAATACTCGCCGGCCATCTGTTTCTGGGTCCTGCCGAGGATCTGAGCGCCTATCTGATTCATGTACTGAATTGAGAACTCCCTGTTGATTATCATCACCGGAATAGGCAATGAGTCTATATGACCCACAAGGGTGTCGATAGTCCTGTTAACTCCTCCAATTATCTCTTTATACCCTCCTTTGAACTTATCTTCATCCCCCCTTGCAGATAATTTGCCTTCCACTGCCGCCTTTGTCAGCAGCCCGGCCTCTCCAATAAGGCTACGCAGGGTCCCGACAACATTTTTCATGCTTTTCGACAACACATCTTTTTCCGATTTTTCATTTACATCTATTGAAAGGTCGCCTGCCGCGATCTTCTCTGCATTTAATGCAGATTCTTTTATATTGTCCACCATCGATTTCATGGCGAACATCAACTGTCCTGTTTCATCTTTGCTCTTTACTTCAATGTCCATTGCAAGGTCGCCAACCGATAATCGGTTTGCTATATTTACACCTTCATTCAGCGGCCTTACTATGCCGCGGGTCAAAAACACAGCTGTCAATGCAGCCAGCGCAATAGCAATGCCGGCAAGGGAGAACATGAATATGCGTGCCCTGTTATATGCCCTTGCCGATCCTTCATAGCGTTCTTCATTACGGCTCTTCTGATTGGTTGTCAACTGGTCAACCGCCTCGATCCATTTGCGCACTGCTGGACGAACTTCATTGTTCATAAGATCTATTGCCTCTGCATTTTTATCTTCCGTGATGAGCAGGATCATGTTATTGTTCAAGGACATTGCAGTTTCCTCGGCGGCTTTGACCCCTGCTATTGCTTCATGTTCTTTTGCGTCGTCTTGCAGCGTCATTTGCTGGATTTTTTTGAATGCTTCGTCATATTTTGTTCTGTCGTCGAATATATTTTTTATTTGGTCCTGCCTCTTTTCGATATCCTTTACCAGAAGCATATTACGGATGGCTATGGATACCTCGCGCACTCTGCCGGCCATATCATTGGAGTATCCCATGCGCGCGTTATTGATTTTTACGATGCGTTCAAGCTGATCCTGTATCTGACCCATGCTGTTGATACCGAAAAGTACCAGAATGGACATTAGTACCAGCACTACCCCAAACCCACAACCAAGCTTTGTGCCTACTCTTAAATTGTTAAACCATTTCATGATTTCCCCCTTTTGACGCTATGGCCTTTTTAGCTGAAGCAGGCCTTTTCTTCTGCTTCAACCAGCATCGCAATTTTTGATACGTCCAGTATCAGTGCCACTGTCCCATCCCCCAATATGGTTGCGCCTGACACGCCTTCAACATTTTTATAAAATGTGCCCAGCGATTTGATCACTGTCTGATGTTCGCCTATGACAGCATCTACAATAAAGCCGATGTTATTGTCCCCGATTTCAGCAATCACTATCTGCTCGATATCAGGCACAGATCCGTTTATTCCAAACCGCTCTCTCAATTTAATGTACGGAATGATCCTGCCGCGAACGTTTGCTATATGTCTTCGGTGTGCTTCGGCTGCATCTTCTTTTGTCAACTCCACGCATTCTTTTACAACAGATAGCGGTAAAACAAAATGGTCCTCTCCAATCCTGACCAGCAGGCCGTCGATTATGGCAAGGGTCAAAGGCAGCTTCAGCGTTATCGTCGTGCCTATGCCCTTTTGGCTGCTTATATCTATTGTCCCTCTAAGTGCATCGATTGCCTGCTTCACCACATCCATCCCTACTCCACGGCCCGATACGTTTGTCACTGCCTTTGCCGTCGAAAATCCGGGTGCGAGCACCAGTGCAAATATTTCTTTTTCCGTCAGTTCTGCGCCAGGGGGAATGAGGCCTTTTTCAACTGCCTTAGCCCTTATCGCGTCTTTATCCAATCCAGCGCCATCATCCCGTATCTGTATAAGGACATGGGCGCCCGAATGCATTGCCGAAAGATGGATCGTTCCTTTTCCGGGTTTCCCGGCTGCTTTTCTGCTATCCGGCGGCTCTATGCCGTGGTCTATGCTGTTCCTGATAAGGTGGACAAGCGGGTCATTGAGCTTCTCTATCACAGTTTTGTCGAGTTCCGTCTCGGCCCCCTCTGTGACGAGGTCTATTTCCTTGCCGAGTTCTTTTGACAGGTCCCGGACGAGCCGCTTGAATTTGCTGAAGGTGGTGCCGATCGGAAGCATCCTGATATTCATGGTATTGTCACGAAGCTCACTCGTCAGACGTTCGACTTCCTCGGCGATGCTCAACAGTGCCGAATCCTCTCGTCCTGCGGCGGTCTGTGTCAGACGCGCCTGCACCGTAACAAGCTCACCTACCAGGTTGACGAGATTATCCAATTTCTCGGAAGCGACGCGTATGCTTGAGGCTTCCGCAGTTTTATGGCGCTGTTCCTTCTGCTCCAGCATATGCTTCTGTTCGAGAAGTGCGGATTCTATCTTATCGGGAGATATCAGTCCTTTTTCTATAAGCAGTTCCCCGAGTTTTTTCTGCTCTGACAGTATTTTCTCCAGGTCGTCAGGAGTAAGGTCCCCTCGTTCTATGAGTATCTCTCCTAGCTTTTTATAAGTATCCTCTCCCTCTAGTTCGCCCTCGTCATCGATGACCACTATATCAACGGCGCCATTCTCTACAAAGACAAAGATATCCTTGATGGCATTAATCCCCTGGTCTGTAGTGAGAATGGCGTCCCAGTAAGTGTAGCAGCACTCGGGGTCGAACTCATTAAGGGATGGCACTGAACAGGTCTGCGCAACAATTCTGCACTTTCCTAACACCTTGAGTTCGTCGAGCAGACATTGAGGGTCAATGCCCCTGTGAAAAATATCGGAGGGAGGGTTAAACCTGATACGATAGGTGACAGAGGGTCTCTTGACCTCCTCACTGGTCCCGTTGGCTTGGGGTGTCACCTTCACGCATGCCTGCTGCTCTCCGGCATTACAGCCGGCAAGCCTCCTGAGCGAGGCCACTATTTCATCAGCACGTTTAATGCCGGCAGCATCGTCATCGTCAGAGGCATCGAGCAGGGCGCGTATTATATCGCGGGCGCCCAGTGTCAGATTTACCAGTTCCGTGGTAACGGTCAGCTTTTCGTTGCGCACCAGATCGTAGACGGTCTCCACTTCATGGGTGAAACGCGAGATCCTGTCAAAGCCGAACATGGATCCCGAGCCTTTTATGGTATGCATAGCCCTGAAGACGCGGCCGATTAGTTCCCTGTCATCAGGCTTTGCTTCCAGTTCAAGAAGCGACTCTTCGAGTTCTGAAAGAAGTTCGTAGGCTTCTTCTTTAAAGGCATTCCTGCTACTCTCAAGCAATGCATCCATAACTCGCTCCCGGTTAAGCCTGTCCTAAGCAGGCGCGAAGTTGTTTTCTTTCGCTTGCACCCAAAGACACGACCTGGTTGTATCCAGGACGCAACCCGTGTGGCGGTCGAATCCGGCGCATTCCACCGCCTTGCGAAAAACCTCGGGCCGGATTCTGCCCAGCGTAATGCGCTTCTTCAGTCTCGTCAAAGTTCTATGCGCCGAGCAAAGAATCTGAAGGCACGCCACATCAACCTCTGTCACTCTTTCGAGATCTACCACCACATGTTCCGCGGCATTGGCAGCCTTCAGCAGGATATCTTTCAGTTCGCTTGCCTTCTCCACCGTTATAGAGTCTGTTTACCGCCAACACCGCAACGTTCCCCGACTGTTCAAGGCTAAAATCGTTCATGTTCCCTCCTCCTCGTATGCTGCGCGACGTGAATTAATGCACAAATTTCTTTACTATTTCCAAAAGCTTTTCAGGGGTGAAGGGTTTAACGATCCAACCGCTGGCTCCTGCCTGCTGCCCCTCCTGTTTTTTTGCCTCCTGGGATTCAGTAGTCAGCATCACTATAGGAGTGAACTTAGTTGCAGGTTTAGTCCTCAGTTGTTTGATGAGTTCAATCCCGTCCATTTCAGGCATATTCAGGTCTGTTATCACCATCTCGACTTTCGTGCCGTTAACTTTATCAAGTGCGTCTTTGCCATGCACTGCCGCAACCACTTCGTAACCCGCGCTCTTCAGTGCAAAGCCCACAAGCTGTCTCATTGATGCCGAATCGTCCACAACCAATACTGTCTTTGCCATTACCCTACACCTCCTCTCTAAAACAGGCTATAGGCAATGGGCAATAGGCTATGGGAAAAAGAGAAAAGAATCTTTTTATTTTTATGACCTTGACCCATTGCCTATTGCCCATTGCCCATTGCCTGTTTTCATTTACCTAACACCGTTAATGTCTTTTCCATCACTTTTCTTTCAGACTCCATTGTGTACATCTTCTCCAGCCATTCCGTATCTCCGTTGTCTCCGGACGGCAGGTCCTCATGGATATGCTCAGTCTTTTGTGTTATACCCTCAAAATCTGTTTTAAATGCCAAGAGAGGTTCTACCACGTGCTCTATCCGCTGCCTCGTTATGTCCTGAAACTGCATCGATATCACTACACTGCTTATGTCCTGGGCAAGGGTCCCGGTTTCCCTGGTAAGTTCATCAAGCCTATTGCGGGCCTCGTTCATGACAGCATCGAGTTTTTGCAGGGTATCGCTTACAACGGATTCTGCTTCGTGGGACCTTGCCGCGCTCTCGGAAGTGCCCTTTTCGGTCCGCCCATGTATCTCTCTGATATGTGCCTCTACCTTTGATATGAGTTTCCGGACATCGTCTGCCGCAGTATTTGACCTGTCCGAAAGCCTTCTTACTTCATCCGCTACTACGGCGAACCCCCTGCCGTGCTCGCCTGCCCTTGCTGCCTCAATAGCGGCATTCAATGCCAGGAGGTTGGTCTGGTCAGCTATATATTCGATCTCGCCCACCGCTTTTTTTATGCTGGACGTATCGTCAATCACAATCTCTATATCCCTGAGTGTCTGCTGCTCAGTCGCTGTGCTTTTCTTTAATCTTTCAATTACCTCTGTAAGAACGTTTTTGCTCAATTCGATAAGCGCAGTGCTGTTGCTGTTTCTGTTTCCGTTGCCTGCAAAACTGCCAACTGCTTCCGATGCCCTTGCAGATTGATTATTCGCCCTTTCCACAATATTCATGAATCGCTCCCCTATATCGAGGGCCGCATTCTCTGTCTGTTCTGTCACCTCCCTGAGCTGGTTTGCCAGCACCGGTATAATCCTCGCTTTCTCTGACAATACTGTCGCTATCGAGGCGATCAGAGTATCACTTTCCGTAACCTGCCTTTGAAGTTTTTCCGAAAACCTGTTCTTTATTGATACTATCCGGTGTCTCATCATAAAATAGATGAAAAGCACAGAAACCGTGCAGGCCATGGTTGTCAGGACTATTCTAAAGAACATATTGCCTATAAAAGCGGGAGGCAGCACCAGCAAAGCGCTTACGGTTATTTTGCGGAGCAGTTTCAGGTCAGTTCTCACCGGTCCTCCGTGTGTACGCATATTCTCCCTGTTTATTTGCCATATCAGCGAAAACTTGCTTACAATTTTTGTTGAGCATTTCAATAATCATCATCTTGTCCTGAAACCCCGATACAACAAAGACGGGAACATCGACATGGTCCTTTTTCAATTTTTTGACCAGCTTAAAACCCGACATTCCCGGCATCTCCAGGTCAACGAATACCAGATCGTATTTACTATCAGCCTTCATGATCATCACAAGCGCATCTTCTCCGCTGCTCGCCGTGCTTACGCTGAAGCCGCCTTTTTCAAACAATAGGCAAATGGCTGTCCGGCAAGAAATATCGTCATCAACTACCAATATGTGGTCTTTATGATTTTCGTTCTTGACCATCTTTACTTATTACCGGTCTATTAACCGGAATATAGCTGCTCTCGCATGATACAAGGACATAAATTTGTAATCAGACAAGTTGAAATTCAATTCTTATAGATACAAGATATGTGCCAAAGTGGAACTTCTTGGAATTCCAAAGGACTTTAAAAAATGCTTGACGGATAAATCTTGTATTTTGCAATAACTATTGCAAAATACAAGAAGAAGCAGCTGGTAAGTAATCTGTAATTAACTAATATTGAGAATTTTAATCTTTCTCAGGAGGGTTGTATAATCTATCTGAAGTAAGGAAGCGGCTTTTGTCTTATTACCATTTGCCAGTGCCAGTGCCTTTTTTATAGCTGCTCTCTCGACACCCTTCAATGTGATGTCACCGATATCATCTGACGATTGGGCATCTCCTTTCCGGCTTTCGTCTCCCAGTAGGGCCTTAATGTTATCTGCGTCAATGACGCTGCCGCTGCAAAAAAGGACCAGCCGTCTCATGGTGTTCTTCAATTGCCTGACATTCCCAGGCCAATGATAACTTTTCAAACAATCGAAGGCGTCATCGGTGATCTCGTGAATATTCTTATCAAGCTCTACACATGCCTGCTGGCAAAATTTGACGGCGAGGAAAGGGACATCCCCTATTCTATCTCTTAAAGCCGGCAGCTTTATGGTCATCTCATTGAGGCGAAAGAAAAGGTCTTTTCTGAACTTCTTCTCGGCAACTTCCTTTTCTAGATCTGCATTGGTTGCCGCAATAACGCGAACGTCGATATCTACAGGCAGGAGGCTTCCAAGCGGGATTATTTTTTTTTCTTCCATGACCCTGAGCATTTTTATCTGGACATTCGGGGTCATATTCTGTAGTTCGTCAATGAGGATAGTCCCGCCATTTGCAATCTGGAACATGCCGACTTTTCTTTTTTCGGCCCCGGTGAACGCCCCTTTCTCATAGCCGAAAAGCTCACTTTCAGCAAGCGCGTCAGGAATAGCGCCCATATCTATGGTGACAAATTTCCCTCCGGACCTTTTGCTCAGGCCATGAATCATATTTGCGATGTAAGATTTGCCTGTCCCTGTCTCTCCCTGAATTATTAAAGAAAAGTTGGTCGCGGCAACCTGCTGTACCTGTGATATCACTTTTTTCATGGCCGGACTTTTACCCAGGAAAACTTCATAAGATTCATCGACATTCTTTTGTAATCTTCCTGCTCCCAGTTCCAGTTCCCGTTTCTCGATCGCCCTTCTCAAAGTCAGGAGCAGCACTTCCAACTCAGAGGACTTTGTAATGAAATCGTAAGCACCCATTTTGATCGCTTCAACAGCGGTCCGAATATCACCGTAACCCGTAGCAATAATAATTGGAATGGAAGAATCGATTGTTTTCATCTTCTTCATTGTTTCAATACCGTCCATCCCGGGCATTTTGAGATCGAGGATGACGGCATCGGGACGTTCCTCATCGAAGATTTCCACACCACGTTTTCCGTCAGAAGCCTCCAAAACAGAATATCCTTCAATTTTTATTACGGTACCAAAGGCCGATCTTATTGATGGTTCATCATCGACAATCAGGATTTTTTGCATTGCGACACCCTCTCCTTGCACTGCGGGTTTCTTTCGGTTCCCATACCATATTTAATAAAATTTGTTATAGCGGATACAATTACCCGAAAGTAGCATGCACGGCAATTCTCCAGTGAGACATTGATTAATCGCAAGAATTTTGCCTGTCTTAACCAGTATAAAAAGATGCTTCAACCCAACAACTTTGTCTGTGTTTGCATGCCTTATCCTCTATTGATTTAACAGCTTAGCAAGGGATATGCCAGTCGAGACGACGTATTATCTTTTTAGTTTATTAGAATTCGTGAGGAATGTTCTATAGCGTGGAGTCTGGATTGATTCCGATGTCTATGGAAAAATAAGATAATTTTAATTAATCACCGATTTTCCGGACGGCTAAAGCTCCTAATTACAAGACTGTCTTGCTGATCAGTTGACCCAGAAATGGGTCCATATTTCAGGGTTTTTACACTCCTCGCTCACAAAGATAGTGATCGAGACCAGGAAAACTGTCTAGTAAGTTGTCTTTAAGAATGAAATGCAGGCTGCATTGTAAACAAATATTGACAGCGATGGCATATCCTAAAATAAAGAGTTGGTTAATCAATAAGTTGATGGATGTAGGCCCGGTGTCGCCCTCAATCTCAACAGCAACAAAAATTGACAGTTGGATGCGGGATTTCAAGTTTTTTTCGGTCGTCTGTTTAAGGTCTGACGTGTAATGCAGAGATAAGAGATCGCAATATGTTTTATAGCTTAAAGTAACAGAAAAATTTTATAATGTACCAGTGTATTCCAATATATTATGGAGAAACAATAAATGATAACTGAAAAACGCATTGGGGTCCTTGCAGGCGGCACGTCTGCAGAAAGGGAGGTTTCTCTTAAGAGCGGCAATGCTGTTTTCAAGGCTCTGATAGATCTGGGATATGATGCGGTTTTTATTGATGTGTCGGACAATGTTTGTCAGGCCATCAGGGAAGAGGGTGTGGAAATAGCTTATGTCGTGCTCCATGGAGGACATGGTGAAAACGGGGCGATTCAGGGCATGTTAGAGGTTATGGGCGTCCCTTATACAGGCTCTGGTATCCTTGCCTCAGCATTGGCTATGGACAAAGAGACCTCAAAGACGGTATTTCTTTCCCGTGAGATTCCCGTCGCTCCTTTCATTTCGGTAAGTAAGAAACAGGTGGAAAATCCTGGAGCGACCAACACTGGGGTGGTCACCGCTGCTGCGGATTTTCCTCTGCCGTGGGTGGTCAAGCCCGCGACTGAAGGATCGAGCATAGGCGTAAGTATAGTGAGGGATGAGGTAGAGCTGGCGGCGGCATTAAAGGAAGCATTTGCTTATGGGGAGAGAGTTCTTGTCGAACGTTATATAAAAGGGAAAGAGATACAGATCGGAATTCTCGGGCAGATGGTGCTGGGCGGCGTAGAAGTGAGACCCTTAAGGGAGTTTTATACATACGAGGCGAAATATACCCCTGGTCTTACAAACTATATATTGCCGCCTGAAATAGGTCCTTCAGCCTACGATACTCTTAAAGTATCGGCCTTACGGGCCCATAATGCACTCGGGTGCAGTGGAGCGACAAGGGTTGATTTTATACTGGATGAGTTCAATAATCCCTTTCTGCTCGAAGTCAATACGATACCGGGAATGACTGAAACGAGTCTTTTGCCTAAAATAGCCAAGCTGGCCGGAATAGACTTCCCGGACCTTATTGAGAGGATACTTGCATTGTCGCTATATGGGGATGGAAATGCGTACCGGTTAAAAGTTTGATTTTTGCAAATTCATGGCAGAATCCCCCGGCGTCTCTCTTTTTCTAAAGGGGAAGGGGGATTAAAGGTAAATGGCGAGACGGAATATAAGGACATTACAGAGGAAGAAAGAAAAGAAGCGATTCTATTTTGTTATTATACCCCCCTTGTTCGCCGCTGTACTGTGCCTTGCTGTTTTTTTTCTCATAATGCGTCTTTTACATGTGACCGAAATAGTCTTCATAGGAAATCACCATCTTAAAAATGAAGAGTTGAGCGCGCTGTGTAAGATCAGAACAAACAGTGAACTGTTTGGTGTTTCCGGCAGAGATATTTACCAGGGCCTTAAGCATTCTCCGTGGATAAAAGATGCCGTGGTCAGGAAAGAATTATCCGGCATGGTCCGTATTAAGGTAACAGAACGAACACCGGTTGCATTGCTGAGCATGGCTGGTAAACCTTTTTTGATAGATAACGAGGGCGTAATGCTCGAACAGATGAAAGAAGGATCTATATTGCTTCTGCCTATCATAAAAGGCATTGACCCTGTCAGTAACAGGGAAACCTATGCTGAGGCAGTCAGGCTTGCAGGGGTCCTTTATGATAAAAGAGTGGTATCATATAATGGTAATGTTGAAATTACGGGACAGAGACCCGAAGATATTACCCTGAACGTTGATACAATGATGATCAAGGTTGGTATGGGTGATTTTGAGAAGAAACTGGAGAGACTTGCTTTTGTGAGAGATGAAATACAGAAAAGAAACATGACTGTTCAGTATATAGATCTCAGGTTTGCTAATAAAATCATTGTTAAACCCGTGCAACAGGAGGCCGGTGGCAGCGAGACAACAGAGGCGGCGCATAATGGAAAGAAGAAAAAGAACTAACAGCGGGAATATAATAGTCGGACTGGATGCTGGAACGACAAAGATATGCTCTATTATGGGCGAGGTAAGTGAAGAGGGTATATCGGTGCTTGCGGTCAGCAGCCATCCTTCGAACGGCCTGAAGAAAGGCGTTGTGATTGACATTGAAGCCACGGCAAACTCTATAAAGAAGGCAGTTGCCGACATTGAAGAAATGACCGGAACGAGTGTTCGGGAGGTATATGTCGGAATCGCCGGTAGCCATATAAAAAGTTTCAACAGCTATGGCGCAGTCGGTATCAAGGGAAAAGAAGTGACACATGAGGATGTGGAGAGGGCAATAGATTCAGCCAGCGCAGTATACGTTCCTCTCGACAGGGAAATACTCCATGTGCTTCCAACGGATTTTATCCTCGATGGACAGGACGGGATAAAAGATCCTGTCGGGATGGCCGGCGTCAGACTTGAAGTAAAGGTGTACATTGTTACCGGAGCGGTCACTTCAGTGCAAAACCTTCTGAAATGCTGTGAAAGGGCAGGGCTTGAGGTTGTGGATATTGTTTTGCAGCCCCTTGCGTCGGCAGAGGCCACGCTTACTTCCTATGAGCGGGACATGGGCGTTATGCTCGTGGATATAGGGGGAGGCACCACCGATATAGCCCTTTACAAAGACGGATGGCTCAGGCATACAGCGGTATTGGGCATCGGGGGTAATCACTTTACAAATGATATTTCTGTCGGGTTGAGGGTGCCCTTTCCCGAGGCTGAGAGAATAAAAAAGAAATTTGGGACCGTGGCAGCGGTGATCCCTTCATCTGAAAAGAGCGAGATGACCGAGGTAGATATTGTTGCCATTGACGGCCAGGTGCGTACAATTCCCAGAAAATATATTTCCGAAATACTGCAGCCGAGGAGCGAAGAACTCCTTGAACTTATCAGACAGGAGATGCAGTCGTTTCAGGGGGACGGTGTTGCTGTTTCAGGGGTTATACTCACCGGCGGTTCGTCGCTTCTTTCAGGTTTTGACAGGATGGCTGAGGCTATTCTGTCCATGCCGGTCAGGATCGGGTACCCGGTGCGGGCGGCTCATGAGGACCAGGGGAACGATGGCGGGCGTGCACGCATTCAGGGGCTGAAGGGAGAATTCAATACCCCTATATACGCAACTGGTATAGGTCTCATAGTATACGGCGCCGAATCGTTAATACCGGCCGAAGGGTCAATGTTCTCTTCTAATGTTTTCAACAAAATTGTTGCGAGAATGACCGGTTGGTTCAGAAAGGTTGTAAGAGGAAAATGAAAATGGGAGGCTGTTATGTTTCAATTGGATGAAGTGAGCAGGCTGGTTGCGAAAATAAAGGTAATCGGTGTTGGCGGAGGCGGAGGGAATGCTATTAACAGTATGGTCTCCGCCGACATCTTCGGCATAGAATTCGTTGCTGTCAATACGGACAAGCAGCACCTTGAAGCATCCCTGGCCCCTGTAAAAGTTCAGATCGGGGAATCGCTGACTAAAGGACTGGGGGCCGGGTCAAACCCTGTTATAGGCAGGCAGGCGGCCCTCGATGATCAAAATTCCCTCATGAGTGTAATCGAAGGCGCAGATATGATATTTATTACCGCCGGTATGGGCGGAGGCACAGGCACCGGCGCTGCTCCGGTTATTGCCAATCTGGCGCAGGAGCTGGGCATTCTCACCGTCGGCATCGTGACCAGGCCCTTTTACTACGAAGGCAGAAAGCGTGCCATGAATGGAGAAGAAGGAATAAGGGAGCTTAAAAAGTGCGTTGATACGCTTATCGTTATTCCCAATGACCGGATACATCTGGTGGTTGAAAAAGGCACCCCACTGCTGAAGTCGTTCTCAATTGCAAATGATGTCCTCAGACAGGCGATACAGGGGATTTCCGATTTGATACTGATCCCAGGTCTTATCAATCTTGATTTTGCGGATGTTAAGGCGATAATGCAAAAAGCCGGCAGGGCAGTGATAGGGATGGGCAGCGGAGAGGGCGAGAGGGGTGCATTCGATGCCGCCAAAAAAGCGATCTCCAACCCTCTCCTGGAAGAATCATCAATTGAAGGGGCAAAGGGTATTCTGATCAATATCACCGGCGGTCTGACCATGTCACTCGATTCTGTTCAGGAGGCTGCATCGCTGATCCATGATTCATCTCATGATGATGCGAATATTATTCTTGGCGCGGTCATAAACCCTGATATGGACAACAGTGTGCAGGTTACGGTAATCGCCACAGGTCTTGAGGATAGGGTTGAAAAGGCCGAATTGCCGCAGATCAGGAAGTGGACGCCGAAAAAAGATCCCGTCTGCCTGAGAGGCTCTGAGAGAGTATTGTCAAAAAACATCGGCATTACCCCAAAAGAGTATGTGGAGGAATATCAACATCCAAAAGAGCCCGAAGTATCCGCTCCCTCAGCCCCTCCTTTGACAAAGGAACAGACTGCTTCAAGCGGGCAGGAACATTTGGAGCAGGACATTAATGAGCATCCTGAATTAATAAATAATTCCGTGTTTCCTGTTGAGGATGTTTTCGATATTCCGACTTTCTTGAGGAAAAAGATTTAGTAAGTCAACAAATTTTGAATGTTAAATTTTGAATTTTGAATTGTGGAAAAAATAAAATTTAATTTCCTTAATTCAAAATTCAGCATCCAAAATTCAACATTTTAATTGATAAACCGCGCCCTTATAGAAAAAGCTGACTCATACCTTTCCGGTGAGCAGGGAACTGTTTTTAAAGACCCTGGCGGAAGAATATCCATATGTCTGATCTACCCTAACACTTACAGGGTTGGCATGGCCAATCTCGGTTTTCAAGGTGTTTACGGCCTGCTTAACATGAGAGATGATGTGGTCTGCGAGCGGGCGTTTATGCCTGACGAAGAGGACCTGGCTCTGCATAAAAAGACCGGCACTCCGCTTTTTTCCCTTGAATCGAAAAGGCCTGTCACAACATTTGATATTGTGGCTTTTTCTATCCCCTTTGAAAATGACTACCCAAATATACTCAGGATTCTTGACTCTGCAAAAATACCGTTCCTGTCTACACGGAGAGACCGCTTTCACCCACTGCTGATTGCTGGAGGCGTATGCCCCTCATTTAATCCGGAACCTGTTGCTCCAGTATTTGACGTTATGTTTATAGGAGATGCCGAGGAGTCTCTGAATGAGTTTCTGGAAAAATACAAGGCGGCAATGCAGACAGGTCAGGTCAAGGAGGCCGTAAAAAAAACGGCCCTTTTTATTGAGGGCGTCTACGTGCCTGATTACTATTCGATTCATTATAATAATGACGGCACACTTGCAGAAAGAATTCCGTTGAAAGACGCCCCTGCAACAGTGATGAGAAGGCATTTCGGAGAGCTCTCATCAGCGTCCGTCACTACTGCTATTGTCAGTAGGGGATCTGAATTTTCCAATATGTATCTTATAGAGGCAATGCGCGGATGCCCTTGGAGTTGCAGGTTCTGCCTTGTCGGGCACATGTATCGTCCGCTTAGGAAGAAAGAAATTGCTCTCATTAAAGATGAAATCTTGCGTGCGAAACAATACACGGGCAAAATAGGACTGATAGGGCCGTCTTTAACCGATTACGCACATATAAAAGAGGTATTGGGCATCCGGGGTGTCGATTTCTCGATCACTTCTTTGCGGGCCTGCCCGAAAAGTTCGGAACTGGTAGAACTCCTCAAGGGGCATAAAAGTATCTCAATCGCACCCGAGGCGGGAACCGAACGAATGCGCAAGGTGATAAATAAAAAAATCAGCGAGAACGATATACTCGATACCTCTGCGCGCATACTCGAAACGGGTGTAGAGAACCTAAGGCTTTACTTCATGATAGGGCTGCCAACGGAAACTCAGGAAGATATTTCAGGGATTGTAGAGCTGGTGAGAAAAATCAGGCGGACCTCAAAGAGAGGCACTCTCGTCTTGAGTATCAGTACGTTTGTGCCAAAGCCGCTCACTCCCTTTCAGTGGTATGCCATGGAACCTCTTGGCGTTGTAAAAGAAAGGCTTAAGTTTATCAAAAAAACGCTTAGAGATGATGGAAACGTAAAAGTGTTTCACGATGTTCCGAAGTACGCATACCTGCAAGGCTTATTTGCCAGAGGAGACCGAAGGGTATTCAAGGTCATTGAGGCCATGTCGAAGACCGATGACATGAAAAGGGCTTGCTCCGAAACCGGAACAGATATGGATTTTTATCTCTTCAGGAAGAGGGATTTGGAGGAAATACTGCCGTGGGATTTTATAAAGTCGGACACCACGAAAGAACTGCTATGGGAAGAGTATACGTCAGCTTTATCGTTACAGCAATAATTCTAAGGATACAGCTCAAAAATAAAATCTATTTCGACCGGAGCATTCAGGGGCAGCACTGAAACGCCCACAGCCGCCCTCGCATGTTTGCCTGCTTCACCCAAAATTTCAAATAGAAAGTCTGATGCCGCATTTAAAACTTTCGGCTGTTCGGTAAAATCAGCGGAGGATGCCACATAGCCGTTTATTTTTATACATTGCTTGATCGTATCAAGGCTTCCCGTATGATTTTTAATGACGGCAAATGCGTTGAGCACTACCTGCCTGGCATCTTCCTGTGCTTCGGCCAGGGACACGGACTCTCCGACCTTTCCCGTCCGTGTCAGCTTGCCGGCCCTTAGAGGAAGCATGCCGCTCAGAAAGAGGAGGTTGCCGGTGCGGACGCAGGGGACATAAGAGCCTAGCGGCTTTGGCGCTTCCGAAAGCCCAAGCCCAACTGACCTTAGTTTTTCCTCATATGTCATATTCGTGAGCCCTCAGTAAATTGAAATTGCTTCTTTGGCATGAAAAAGAATAACACGCGAACAGGGAATTATCAAGGTGTGGGAATCATCGGCAGTGGGTGAACCAACTTCTTAAAAATCCCTCTTATGTGTGCTATAATTAATGAAATTGAAGTGTTTTTCCCAAACAGGAGCACATCTGATCGCAATAGAAGAAGAACACCCGAAGGAGAAAAGTTTTTCCTTATAAGACCATTAAAAAGGAGTGTAAAGTATGGCAAGAAGAATGATAACTGTTGACGGCTGTACCGCATGCGCCCATGTTGTCCATGCGGTGAATGAGATCATTACGATTTATCCGATAACCCCTTCATCTCCCATCGCGGAAATATGCGATGCAAAGTCTGCTGCGGGCAAGGTGAACATTTGGGGTTCCGTGCCACGAGTCAGCCAGATGCAGTCGGAGGCCGGCGTTGCCGGTTCGGTCCACGGTTCCCTTACTACCGGGGCCCTGACCACGACGATTACAGCATCTCAGGGCCTCCTTTTGATTATGCCTAATATGTATAAGATAGCCGGAGAGCTTACTTCGTCGGTCTTCCATGTGACTGCCCGCTCCCTGGCTGCGCAGGCGCTCAGTATTTTTGGTGACCATTCCGATGTTATGGCTGTCCGTGCCACGGGTTTTGCCATGCTTTGCTCCAGGGATGTGCAGGAGGCGATGGACTTTGCGCTTATTGCCCAGGCCGCAACCCTTGAATCGAGGATTCCCTTTGTTCACTTCTTTGATGGTTTCAGAACGTCTCACGAGGAACAGAAGATCGAAGAGCTGACCTTTGACGACATGAAAGCGATGATAGACAATGACCTTGTGATAGCCCACCGCATGAGGGGTCTCACGCCTGACCGTCCTGTGCTGCGAGGCACTGCCCAGAACCCGGATGTCTATTTCCAGGGAAGGGAAACAGTGAACAAATTCTATAATGAAACGCCTTCAATCGTTCAGAAGGCCATGAACAAGTTTGCCGCCATAGTGGGCAGACAGTATAACCTTTTTGATTACTACGGCCACCCTGAAGCTGAGCGCGTGATCGTTATTATGGGTTCGGGAGGGGAAACCGTGCTGAGCACGATCGATGCGCTGAACGCAAAAGGGGAAAGACTGGGACTGGTCCAGGTCAGGCTCTTCAGGCCATTTGATACCGATGCCTTTGCTCAGGCTATTCCGGGCAGCGTGAAAACTGTCGCTGTCCTGGACCGCACAAAAGAGCCCGGCGCCATCGGCGATCCCCTCTATCTGGACGTGAGAACTGCATTGGGCGAGGCGCTGGAAAAAGGGACCTCGCGGTTGAAGACCTACCCCAGGATTGTCGGAGGCCGCTACGGCCTTGGTTCTAAGGAGTTCACGCCGGCTATGGCAAAGGCAGTATTTGATAATCTTTCACAGCCTGTGCCGAAGAACCATTTTACTGTGGGCATAAACGACGATGTCGCGGGGACCAGCCTCGACTATGACGAGTCTTTTACCGTTGAGGGGAAAAACTCTTACAAGGCCATGTTCTACGGGCTGGGCGCGGACGGCACGGTCGGGGCAAACAAGAATACGATAAAGATCATCGGCTCTGTAACAGACAACTTTGCCCAGGGTTATTTTGTCTATGACTCCAAGAAGTCAGGCTCCATTACCACATCTCATCTACGTTTCGGAAAGGACAGGATACTCAATCCCTATCTCCTGTCAACAGCCGACTTCATAGCTTGCCATAATCCATCGTTCCTCGAAAAATATGACATGCTGTCACACGCACAGAATGGGGCAACCTTCCTGTTGACCACCGCACATCCCAAGGACAAGATATGGGACACCCTGCCTGTTGAAGTGCAGGAGCAGCTAATTTCAAAGCGCATGAAGTTCTTTATTATCGACGCCATATCGCTCGCTGAGGAGATTGGTCTTGGGGGAAGGATCAATATGATAATGCAGACAGCGTTCTTCGTTATCTCGGGAATAATTCCGAAAGACGATGCTATCAGGGCGATCAAAGCCGAAATCAAGAAGACTTACATGAAGAAGGGTGAAGCGGTGGTCGAAATGAACTATGCAGCAGTCGATACGGCTCTTAAGAACATCGTTGAAGTGCCTGTCCCTGAAAAAGTCACGAGCACAATACGGCGGAAGCCGCCTGTGCCGGAAACGGCTCCTGAGTTTGTCAGGAACGTAACAGCGAAGATGATCGCGGGCAAGGGCGACTACTTGCCTGTCTCCGCCATGCCGGCTGACGGCACATGGCCGACCGGGACAACGCAGTATGAAAAGCGGAACATCGGCGTTCATATCCCTGTCTGGGAGCCGGATATCTGCATCCAGTGCGGCCAGTGCTCCTTTGTCTGCCCTCATGGGACGATAAGGATGAAGGCCTATGACCCTGCCCTCCTGAAATCCGCGCCTTCCGGGTTCAAATCAGTTAATGCCAAAGGTAAGGAACTCGAGGGTCTGAAGTTCACCGTCCAGGTGGCGCCTGAGGACTGCACAGGATGCGGCTCCTGTGTGTTTAACTGTCCGGGCTTCAAGAAAGACGCTGAGGGCAAGAAGGTTCCGGATTTCAAGGCGATCAACATGAATCCCCAGGAACCGCTGAGGGCCCAGGAGACGGAAAATTACTCATTCTTCCTCAGTCTGCCTGAAACTGAGCCTTCCAGGTACAATGTGGCGACAGTCAAGGGAAGCCAATTCGTGAAACCTCTCTTTGAATACAGCGGCGCTTGCGCAGGCTGCGGAGAAACACCATACCTGAAACTGCTCACGCAGCTTTTCGGCGACCGCCTGCTTATAGGCAATGCGACCGGATGTTCATCAATTTACAGCGGCAACCTGCCGACCACGCCGTATACAAAACGGTCCGACGGCAGGGGGCCTGCGTGGTCAAATTCCCTGTTCGAAGATAATGCTGAATTCGGTTTAGGTATGAGACTGACTGTTGACAAGTTTAATGCGCAGGCATTGGAACTTATCGAAAAACTGGCTCAGAATCCCGCATATGCCGGCACACGTGAACTCTTCGATTCTATAAAAAATGCAGACCAGTCGAATCTGGAAAAGATCGAAGAACAGAGGGCCCGGATAGGGGAACTCAAAAAAATACTCTCGAAAGATAATTCGCCCGAGGCAAAAAGCCTGCTGTCCCTGGCAGATTACCTTGTCAGGAAATCCGTCTGGTCGATAGGCGGGGACGGCTGGGCCTATGATATAGGTTACGGGGGACTCGACCAGGTAATGGCTTCCGGGGAAAACGTGAACATTCTGATTCTCGATACCGAGGTCTACTCCAATACGGGAGGACAGATGTCCAAGTCAACCCCTCTTGCCGCTACTGCCCAGTTTGCAGCCGGCGGGAAGAGGACGCCTAAAAAGAACATTGGTCTCATCATGGCGACGTACGGAAACGTGTATGTCGGCCAGATTGCATTCGGCGCAAGTCCGGCCCAGGCCGTAAAGTCATTCACAGAGGCCGAGGCATACAATGGCCCGTCGTTGATCATCGCCTATGCGACATGCATCGCACAGGGCATTGATATGAGCAAGGGGATCGAAGAGCAGAAGAAAGCTGTTGCATGCGGCCACTGGCCCCTTTACCGGTATAACCCCGAACTCGAGCTGCAGGGCAAGAGTCCGCTTGTCATCGACAGCAAGGAGCCGACAATTACCTTCGAGGAATATGCATATAACGAGAACCGCTACAAGGCATTGAGGGCGATCAACCCTGAGTTGGCTGCTGCACTCATGAAACAGGCCGAGGGTGATGTTAAGAGGAGATGGCAATATCTAAAACACCGGGCTACATGGAAGGCTGAGTAATAATTTTGCAGGGGCAACCACTGAGTTTGCCCCTGCATTTAACTTTAGGGCGAGCCCTTAAAAGTCCTCCAGGTGATACCACTCTGGATTTTCGAGCCACGTGTCCGGTCTCTCCACGAAATCGATAATATTTTCGAGAATGAGATAATGCTTCCTTTCCTCATTAGCAACTCTCTTAAAAATGGTCTTTTCGATCTCATCCTTTGACTCTTCAGCTCTTTCGAGGTAAAAATCGAGGGTTTTTTTCTCAAGGTCCTGGGCTTTGCGGTAAAGAGAGACTTGAGTTGAATCGACCCTGGATGGTTCGTCTTCCTTCAGCCGGGCAAAGATGTTCTTAATGCCCTCAAGACTCTTTGAATCAATCCCCGGAATCTGTTCATGCCTTTTCATTGTCTGAAAAATGTTGTAATGGATAACCTCAGCATCTGCAAGCATCGTGAGGATGTTCTTTATCCCTTTATTATCTGTCTTTGACGAAAGCTCCCGGTAATACGTTTCTCCATCTTTCTCCATCTGCATGGCATATGCAAAGATATCCATCAGCCCCTCCTGTATGACAAATTTCTTTTCTTACATTTTAATATGGAAATCACCAAAAGACAAGAAGCAAAATTGAAGCACTGATAGTTACTTTAGTCTATGAGGTGGTTCCTTATGGCGTAATTTGTCAATTCAGCATTGTTCTTGAGCTGCATTTTTTCAAGAATGCGGCTCCTGTATGTGCTGATTGTCTTAACGCTCAGAGAAAGCTGATCCGCAATTTCGCCGATAGTCTTGCCGGAAGCTATCGAACACAATACCTGATACTCTCTGTCCGAAAGGATTTCATGAGGCTCTTTTTTCATGTCAGTATCGAGGTTCAAGGCTAGTCTTTCCGCCAGATCAGAGCTTATATATTTCCTGCCTGCAGCCACAGTGCGTATGGCAGTCACCAGTTCTTCAGGCGCGCTGTCCTTTGTCATGTAACCTGATGCTCCAGATCGCAAGGCCCGCACAGCATACTGGTCTTCAGGGTACATGCTCAGCATAAGAACAGGAAGTTTGGGATGTTCACTTCTTATTTCCTTTAAAACATCGAGGCCGCTTTTACCTGGCATGGCGATATCCAGGACTACCATCGAATATCCTTTTTTCCTTATTTTGGTGAGCGCTTCTATAGCGCTATCAGCTTCGTCCGCAACAGCCATGTCAGAGACGCCGGAAATGATTTGTCTCAGCCCGGCACGTACAACTGCATGATCATCTACAATTAATATGTTAATCAAATCATCCATATTATAGCTTAGCAGGCTATCAGCATTCTACCTAATTGAAAAAAGAGGCAGTGTGGACTTTTCTTTACAACGGCACCCCAAAAAGCCGAAGACTTTTTGGGGTGCCGCAGATTGAGGGAGAAGTGATTTGCCCGGCAATGTCCGCGAGTTAAAGGGTTATTAATAACTATGTGTATTAGTCCGCTGCAACCTGCTCTGTTGCCTGAACATTATTAAAATGGACACAAGACTCGAAACTCTCTTTAAAACACTGTTCTTCCAGTTCGATGATGCTTGGAGTATATGGAAAATCACATGCACTACAATAAGCTACATAAGCCACTTTTAAAAAAGGACAGGCCATCTCACACCTCCAAACTGCTTTTTATGCTTTACCGTACAAGCTCATAAGCATCACGTCTATCAGCTCTTATACCTCTAACCCTTTTGTTTTTTCGTGAATTCTGATAAGTAACATCTCCGACCATATTCAGTATTTTTACCTTGTCATCGGAACTCATCCCCGCGATTTCGGAACATGTTCGAAACCCTTCCCCGCTAAAAAAATCTATGCAGTTCGATCTTTCTTCATAGATCCATAAATCTTCCATTGACTGTAACAGTATTGCTTCTGCAAGTGCTTTAAGCTGTTCACCCGGGGCTTTCTTCTTTACAACTTTTTTAATAGTTCCATCAGTTTTCAAATTGTTTATCATTGGACTCCTCCTTATTAAGTAATTCTTCATTACCATTCACGAGTAGATTCAAATCAATCCCTGATGTTATAGCTGATTCTGAACGCCTTTTTCTTATTATCTTTCTTTTCCGAGCTATTTTCCCTGACCGGTTTACCGGTTTCGGAATTATCATTTTTCATGCAGTTTTCGGAGAATATCTTGATGCCATGCATATAAAAAAATGGTTGTCCGTCTTTAACCGACTCTTTTATGGCAGATTTAATATCAAAAAAAGCCATTTTATACCCTGTTTCAAAAACACCGCTGAAATTTACCGCCACCACCCAGCCAAATATGAATGCGGGCAGCCCAATAGCCAAAAAAAGGAATACTACGGCTTTATATAATTTGACCTCAATTGTTTTCATTGATAACCTCCTTTTTGGTTCACCCCAAAATAAATAACTTGATGGAGTTCGTCCGAGCCGGACAGTTTTAATTTAAAACAGAAGGCGGCATAAAAAGTCCTACCTTCTGAATATCAGCTTTGTCTGAGTTTAAATCATCCGGACGGATCATGGAATCAGTCTGAAGCCGATTTTTCTGTAGGAAATAACCGAAAAACGCGTCAGGTTCTGTCTGACATAAACGCCTTTTTCTCCTAATTACATCTGTAAATTCAGGGAATTGTAATTGTAATCCGGTTTTAGCTCTGATAATATATCTTTGCTGTCAGAAAGAGCCCTGCTCGATGAGGTGCTGGAAGGAATAGTAAGGTAAGGCGAAAAAATGCAGGTTAGACGAAGGTTGAAAATAAACGCTGTTCTTTCGGTAATTACGGCTTTAATCATTGTCCTCATTCTTTCCTTTTTCAAACTGGCGGGTGCCGGTATTGTCATTGTTTTTCTGTTCCTTACTGCTGCAGCACTCATCAATTCATGGATTATGGACCGTACGATCACGGACCACCAACAGGCCGAAGAGCGCTCCAGGCGTCTCGCGTCTTTCCCTGAACTGAATCCTAATCCGATTATTGAAATCGATTCCTCGGGCAATGTCATCTTTTGCAATCAAAGTTCCCTGGATACGCTGGAAAGCTTGGGGATGGACAAAGGGGATGTTGACGCCTTTCTTCCGCCGGACCTGGAGGCTACATTAGGTGACTGGGACAAGGGAAACGAAACGACCATTTATCGCGAGGTAATCATTAAGGACCGGGTTTTCAGCGAGACGATTCAGCTACTTCCCCAGTTTGAGGTCGCACGCATTTATGCGGCTGACATCACCGCCCGCAGGCATGCCGAGAAGACGCTCAAGAGGGCTCATGATGAATTAGAACTGAAAGTCATGCAACGAACGTCGGAGTTGTCAATAACCAACGAAAAATTATTTGCTCAACTGGAAGAGCGGAAGAGGGCGGCGGACAGGATTTCCCGATTGAATCGGTTGTATTCAGTCCTGAGTAAAGTGAACGAGACGATAGTTCGCATCCATGATTCTGATGAGCTGTACTACCGGGTCTGCCGCATTGCTGTTGAAGACGGGCTATTCAAGATGGCATGGATTGGGCTGATCGATCCAGGTTCGCGAATAGTAAAACCGGTTGCCAGCTATGGGGACACGGACGGTTATCTCAACGGTGTAAAGATTTATGCATCAGATGTGCCCGAAGGAAGAGGACCCACGGGTACGGCAGCCTTCGAAGGCAGGTACTCAATTTCCGGCGACATAGAACATGATCCCCGCATGCTTCCCTGGCGCGAAAGGGCCTCTCGACACGGGCTCCGCTCTTCCGCAGCCTTCCCCATCCATGCCGGCTCCAGTGTCATCGGGGCATTAACTGTCTATTCAAGTAAGTCATACTTTTTTACCGATGAGGAAATACAACTGCTCACATCATTGACGGAGGATGTCTCTTTTGCAATAGATTTCATGGCCAATGAGAGAAAACGGCTTGAGGCTGAGGAGGCGCTTCGGATAATCAACGAAGAACTTGAACAGAGGATTGCTGCACGAACGGCTGATCTTGAAGCTGCCAACAAAGAACTTGAATCTTTCAGCTACTCAGTCTCTCACGATCTTCGAGCCCCTTTGAGGCATATGTTAGGCTTCATGAAACTGTTGCAACAAAAGCTGGGGTACTGCACTGATGTCGAAACCAGCCATTATATGGACGCTATATCCGCGGCCTCAAAAAAGATGGGAATGCTTATCGATGATCTGCTCGCCTTCTCCCGCATATCGCGTGTAGAAATACGAAAGGAAAAAGTAAGCTTTAACGCACTGGTCAGAGCGGCTGTCGGCGATATCCAACATGAAGCGGCAGGGAGGTATATTATATGGGATATTGATGAACTGCCTGAAGTATACGGTGACCAATCGATGCTGGGCCTGGTGCTTGCTAATATCATTTCTAATGCGGTTAAATACACGAGTACTTGTCCCCGTGCTGAAATCAGGATAGGATATAAAGAGGACGACGACGAATTTATATTTTTTGTCAAAGACAACGGTGTAGGATTTGATATGAAATATGTAAATAAACTCTTCGGTGTATTCCAGCGTCTCCATTCCCAGGACGAATTTAAAGGCACAGGGATCGGACTTGCAAATGTGCAGCGTATTATTACCCGCCATGACGGGAGAGTCTGGGCCGAAGGCGCTGTGGGACAGGGTGCCGCATTTTACTTTACACTGCCAAAAATAAAGGAGACATAAGCATGCCTGACCTACTAAAACATATTTTGCTTGTAGAGGACGATCCGTATGATGCAGAACTGATCATCACAGGTCTTGCTGAAAACAATCTGGCCAATCGGGTCAGGGCTGTTCGTGATGGCGAAGAAGCGCTGGACTATCTCAACTGCCATGGAAAGTTTACCTCCAGGACAGACGGTTTGCCTGCCCTCGTCCTGCTTGACCTTAAGCTGCCCAAGATAGACGGACTTGAAGTGCTCAGGCTTATCAAGACCGACGAAAAGCTCAGGTGCCTGCCGGTTGTGATCCTTACTTCATCAAACGAAGATAGTGATATAGCCGAGGGCTATAAGTTCGGCGCAAACAGCTATGTAGTAAAGCCGATTGATTTCCACCAGTTTATTGACGTAATAAAACGTATAGGGGCTTATTGGGCGGTTGTCAGCGCACCACCGCACTTGGACGGGAGTGATGCATAACTATGCAGACTGCACGCTAAAAATATAAAGGAGATAATCAGATGAATTCGTCTCTGAGAATCCTGTACCTCGAAGATGAACCCCTCGACGCCGAACTCGTCAGATCGGCCCTCGATGAAGAAGGCATCGCCTGCAATATATTCCGGGTAGAAACAAGCGATGACTTTATCGAGGCTGTAGATAGCGGCGGATTTGATATAATTTTTGCCGACCATTCTTTGCCCGGCTTTGACGGGCTTTCCGCACTTGCTATCGCAAAAGAAAGATGTCCTAATATGCCGTTTATTTTCATCTCGGGTACGATGGGCGAAGAACTGGCCATCGAAACTCTTAAGAGCGGAGCAACGGATTATGTTCTGAAAGACAGGATATCAAGGCTCGCACCTTCGGTGCGCAGGGCCTTGGAAGAGGCAACCGAGAAGTTTGAACGCAGGAAGGCGGTTAAAGAACTTAAGATATCTCATGAACAATTACGAAATCTTGCCGCCCATCTGGAATCCGCCAGGGAAGAAGAAAGGACCTGGATTGCCCGTGAAATACACGATGAACTTGGTCAGACACTTACTGCTTTAAAAATGGACTTATCAGTGATGGAAAAGAAAGTGGCAACCAATCAGGGGATAGAAACACTTGAGGAACTGATAAAAGCTGATTTAAGGCTTGTTAATGAGACTATAAAGACAGTGAAAAGGCTCTGCACGGAGTTGAGACCGTCAGTACTGGACCATCTTGGTCTTGGGGCGGCAATCGAGTGGCAGGCTCAGGAATACCAGAAAAGAAGCGGAATTGAATGTGAGGTTAATCTGGTTCCCTATGACATTATTGTTGACGGAAAGCACTCTATCGCCCTTTTCAGGATATTTCAAGAGTCGCTAAGCAATGTGCTCCGGCATGCACAGGCGACAAAGGTGACGGCGACGTTAAGTGACCGAGGCGACAGCATAATGCTTGATATTTCCGACAATGGCGTTGGGATTACGGAGGAGCATATGTCAAAGGCCAATTCATTCGGCCTGCTGGGGATGCGGGAGCGTGTACAGATTTGCAACGGTGAATTTCGGATATACGGCAGCCAAAATGCAGGCACCACGATAACGGTAATAATTCCAAAAGATAAAGAGAAACACTCACCGGAGGAACCGGATTGAAGCACTTGTATCTTCACAGCAGTGGTCAGTTCTCAGCGATATTGCCTGTTGACCTTTTGTCATATGCGCTTACTACTTCATCGATGGTCCCGTAGAAGGCGTCTTTCCCAAACAGACCGGTGAGTTCATACCTGTCCAACTCGGCCTTGACGAGGTCGATCACCTGGTAAAACACAAGCCTTATCCCCTGCCTCTTCAAAATGCCGTGAATATCGCGAAGGGTTGATGCTGCAGTGAAGTCCACATCGGCTACCGCTGACGCATCGATACAGAACCAGACCAGGGGGGGCTGTGCCCTGCTCGCGAGGTCGATAACCTGTTCGGAGAGTTGTTGCGCATTAGCGTAATACATCGTGTGGGCAAAGCGATACACAAGAAGTCCGGGCCGTACTTGCTCCGGAGCGGTTACCGGCAGTATCCGCCAGCCGCCCTTCTTGTCAGATGAGATTATGACGTTTTTCGATCTGTAGCTCCGCCGCACGTGCTCTATAAGTGACAGCACCATGGCAAGAATAATACCCTCCTCTACGCCGATGAAGATCACTACGAGGGTAGTAATCAGCGCAACCCAGAATTCGGGCGGTCGCTGGATCCATATCTTACGCATCCCTTTGAAGTCAATCAATTCCACGCCAATCAGGAATACAACTGCTGACAGGACCGCATTCGGCAGGTTAGCCAGCGGACCCGTAAGGAACAGCAGCACGAGCAGCACAACGAGGCTCGTGGTGATCTGTGCAAGCTGGCTGCGTCCACCGGCGCTGACGACCATCTGGGTTTTGGTGGGGCTTCCGTTCACGACAAAGGTCCCGGATAATGCAGCACCGATGTTGGCCAGGCTCAGACCTGTCAGATCCACGTCTTCGCTAAAGCGCTCGTTGTAGTGGGCAGCGTAAGCCCGTGAGGTCGCTGCGCTCTGGGTCAGAATGACTATAAACATCGAAAATGCGGTGGGAAGCAACTTCAAGACCAGGCCCTTATCCCAGTGGACGTCGGGCGGGCCGATTTTTGGAAGACCGCCCGGGATATACCCGAGCAGATGTACGCCGTGAGCTTCAAGATCGAACACCGAGCTGGCGACGATGGCGCAAACCACAGCTATCAGGGCGCCCGGGATTTTTTCTGAGACCTTCTTTGACCCGACGATGAGCACAATCACGGCGATGGAGATGGCCAAGACGTAAAAATTAGTCTGCCCGATCTGCTGCAGATCGTTTATGATCTTGTGGATTGCACCGTGTCCTCCACCAGGCAGGCCGAACATTCCTGATATCTCGCCGATGGCAACCTGAACGCCGACGCCGGTAAGGAAGCCTACGAGCACGGTGCGCGAGAGGAAATCCGCGAGAAACCCCAGGCTAATGATACGGGCGATGATAAGGAAAGCCGCTGACAGTAACGCGAGGACGCCTGCCAGTGCGAGCCACTCAGCCGACCCTTGTGCAGCCATACGGGAGAGTGTACCCGCAAGAATAGCTGCTGTTGCAGAGTCGGCGCCCACCACCAGGTGGCGGGATGACCCGAAGAAAGCGAAAAGAGCCATCGGAATGAGGATGGTGTAAAGACCGGTGATCACCGGGGTGCCAGCGATCTTCGTGTAGCCCATCACTTCAGGAATGGCAAGGGCAGCCAGCGTGAGACCAGCGATAACATCGGTAGGCACCTGGGACCCTTTGATGGGTAATATCCCCTGCAAAACAGGCGCCCGTATGCCTTGAACCTCCGTCCGGCCTTTCGTCATTCTATGATCATCCCGGTTGAGCAGGCGGAGGGCTGCTCGCACCACTGTTTTGAGCATCGGCCGCATGCGACCGGATTGTCGTTGGAGCAATGGCCACTGCCTCAAGTTTTCCCGCTTGCTTTTCACCCAGCCATCCACGGTTCCTAAAGAGTGACAACGTGGCAACTAATGTCGCAATAAACAAGCCGACTCCAAGGGCAAGAAAGGCTTCCAGCGATTGCAGGCGGTCAATCATCCATTGAAAATTCATTCCGAAGAAGGCGGTCAGTAAAGTCAGCGGGAGAAAAACAGCAGCGATGATCGTCAGACGGTTGATGACTTGTGACTGTCTGTTGGAAACGCTCGTCCCGTAGCTTTCCATAGCTTCAGTGGCACGTTGGCGCAGGTCATTGATCCTATCCATGAGGTCCGAGATGCGCTCTGCGTAGTCACGGACCAGATCTGCCCTTTCACTCATTCCCGACAGTCTCTTGATAGAGAACGAGAGTTTACTTGCCGCCCCTTGCTGTGGCTCCCATATCCTATGCAGTGACCACAACTGTTTACGCAGTCTCGCGAGCTGCTCTATCTGCGCTTCTGTCGGCGCCCGGATGACTTGTTCCTCCAAGGCATAAAGCGATTCATCAAGGCGCTCGAGCAACGGGTCAAAACTTGCCATCAACTCGGTTAGTATGACGAGAAGACCAGAATGTCGAGCCTCAATCGTCGGGACGACATTCCGGTATATGCCGCGCGCCCGGTCCATAGAACTGCCGCCACCGGCGTGTACCGTTAGAAGCCACGATTGCGAAAAAAGGACGTGTACCTCGATTGGCATGCCGGAAGCTCCGACTCCCCATGTGGAGATCCGGATTTGCTCCTTGCCCAATTCGAGTCTGGCCCTTTGTCCGAAGCGGGGGAGCCAGGAACTCATCTGCTCGGAAAGATGAAGTGCGGCTGCTACCGATTGGATTTCCTCCTCCGATGCGCCATCGATGTCGAGCCAGAAGAATCCATCTGCCGGAAGGAGCTGCGACAGGTCTTCGACCGAGACCTGAAAGATACCTTTCTTCATGTCAAAGACAGTTGCCTTCATGGATATATCCCCACGTGTTCAACTTATATTCGGCATAATTTCTAAATCTATGTATAACCTTTCCGAAAACTAATTATTGTACCGCAAAGTCCCGTCCTACTGCTGAAATACGCTAACGGTAGCCTCAATCGCCTCTGGACGCGTGACCATGTCAACATGATCCAAACCTGGAAGAACGATGACCGGTACATCACTGCGCTGTGACTGGAAGACTTCCTGCATTTTTTCTGGAATGAAGAGCTGGTCGGCCGCGCCGATGTAGACGCGCAATGGACGGGATGCGGAGCGAATGTCGGCAAGATAATCCGCATGCGGCCCGAAGTTTTGTTGCAGGCGCAGAGAGTAAGTCCTGGTGACGAATGCCATATTCGGAGGCACCGCAAATGCCACGACAGGCAAGCCATCAAAAACGTGTATGCCGAATCGGTTGAGGATCCTGAGACCAATGATCCTGCCGGTATAGCCCTTTGCCCAACTTTGAGCAGTTATTGGAACCGGACTGCTGCCTTTGCCTGACTTCAGCTCCGATACACTTGTCGCGTTCGTGCGCAATGTTGGGGCGTCGAATCTCAGATATGGTGACAGAAGTATGTAGCGGTCGAACATTTGCCCCATAGGCACCTCAGCAGCCACACGCAATGCGAAACCTCCCCCGGATGAAAAGCCCACCAGGGTCCACTTTGCGTTGGGGAAGGTCGGCTTTGCTCTTGCAAGGAGATCAGCCAGGTCATCCTCCAACTGTCCCACATAAGCAATGTCGCCATGAGGAGCATTTGAACCGTGGCCGCGAAGGTCCGGCACATAGACAGTAATGCCATCACGTTGAAGTGCAAGAGCCAGCGCATGCATGCTGCTGCTGCCGCCGGCGGAGCCATGAATCAGGACGGCAACTTGTTTCCGGCCGGCCGCATACACCCGAAAGGAAAGTCGCGCTCCATCGCGTGCCTGGTACCTCTCCAGGGCGGGCAGTCCTCTGTAGTCCATCGCAATAAACGGGTTGCTGACGGAAGTAAGTAACGCAGGCGGCTCCGCGGTGCCGAAAACTATCAATCCGGCAACAGCTAACACCGGCAGAACTACCACCACAATAATGCCGACTGCGAAAGGGTTCATCTCAGGCCTCCAACACGGTACACAAAGTCTACTATAAAATGTGGCAAAGTACAAACCGAAGCGGTAGATTTTCTTTCCATAAACGGACTCCTGTTTGTCTTTTCACGTGATCTATGGTATCTTGGTTTCATAGATGAGGCAAGGCTGAGTCAGATGAAAATACTGCTGGCAACAGATGGTTCTGAATTCTCGGAGGGAGCTGCGAACTTCCTCACCTGCCTTAATCTATCTTCCGAGGATGAAATAACCATTTTCCACGCAATATGTTGGGTTCCATCCATACAACCTTTGCAAGTCTGGTTTCCACAGAAGTGGTACCACAAAGAATTCGATGAAGTCTCTTATTACAATGTTCTGAAGTTAATAAAGAAGGAAATCGCTCCCAGAATTATCGATTCCGTCTCAAGGGTTCTGCAGCCTGTTAAGGCCAAAATCAGCACTGCAATCGTGGAGTGTAGTTCTCCTGACGATTGCATAATTGACGCAGCTGTGAATTCTGATATGGACATGATTGTTATGGGAGCAAGGGGAATAAGAGGTATTAAATCGTTTTTTATAGGAAGCGTGACGAAAGAGGTGTCCATTAAATCACCAAAGCCGGTTCTCATTTCAAAACTGACAGTGCATGAAAAACCTGACAGAATCAAAGTGCTGTTTGCCACTGATGGCTCCGATTATTCCCGTGACACCGGAGAGTTTTTATCTAAAATACCGTTTTACGATAATACGGAAATAAAGATAATGAATGTAACACCGTCAGAAGTATTGGATATCCCCCAGATGTTTGATGCTGGAACAATCGAACGGATATTTGAAGTTGAGGAAAAAATCAGAGAAACGAGAGTTGCGGAATCCAGAAGAATTCTTGAGAACGCCAGGGACCTTCTTGGAAAAAGATTCAGCAATATAGACGTCGTTTCGGGAGTCGGGGACACTTCCGGAGAAATACTGAGAACAGCGGAGACGTTAAGAGCAAACTTAATAGCAGTCGGCTGCAGAGGGTTAAGAGGAATGAAAGGGATGATGGGAAGTGTATCAAGAAACATCCTGGCGCATTCAGAGTGCTCTGTTTTGATAGGCAAAACGTTTAAGGATTAGAAGATCCTATAGCGGCGTTGTTCTTTCTACGATATCGGAACAAATAAAAAAACCTGACATTTCTGCTTTGCCTTGACACGTGTAACAACCACGTGTAACAACCATACTTGACATATACGTAAAGGTTAGCTATAATGTTCAGCTAGTTAGTCAGTCTTAGCATATTCCGCTTTTTAAATCAGCTTTTTGCTGATTCTTTGTTAAAAAATATTTTAGGAGGTTAGCTGTGAAAAGAATGGTGATCAGTCCTCTTATTTCCAGACTAGTTGTGTTAATCATCAGTGGTATGTTTCTGTTGGCAACCGGGGTCTCTGTTTATGCCGAAGAGATTGTAAAGATCGGCGTGAGTTACCCGGAGGCAGGTCCTTACGCAAAGATGGGATTAGAGGCGAAGAGGGCAGGAGACCTTGCAGTTGAAGAAGTTAATGCAGCAGGCGGTATCTTAGGGAAAAAAATACAGCTTATCTACGTGCCATCGCAGCCAAACCCAAAACTTTCAAAGCAAATGGCCCTTGACCTTATCGATAAGGAGGGTTTGCAGATGTTGGACGGCGGCTCCACGAGCGCAGAGACAATTGCTATTGGAAAGGCCGCCTTGCAGAGAAACAAACTCTATTTTGCCACCGTGGCGTATTCTACGTCGGTCACCGGTGAAGAGGGCCACAAGAATGTATTCAGGGAAAGTAATGACTCGTATATGGCAGCAAAGGTATTGGCAAATTATCTGAATAAAAATTTTGCCGGCAAAAAATATTTTTACATTACGACTGATTACACCTTTGGATGGACAACCGAAGACGCCATCAGAAAATTCACCAATACGACTGACAAGACCGTAAATAGGGGGGTTTTAACACCGTTTGGCGCTATGGACTTCAAGGATGCGTTGAGCGCTGCCAAAGACAGCAATGCCGAGGTCCTGGTGCTGAACTTGTTTGGACGCGATATGGTGATAGCTGTAAAAACGGCCTACGCGATGGGGTTGAAGAAGACGATGCAGATTATAGTTCCTATCGTGAACCTCAGTATGGCGCAGGGAGCAGGCCCCGAGGCCATGGAGGGCATAATAGGCTCAGAGTCGTGGAACTGGGAGGTACCATTTAAATTCAACTATCCTAAAGGGATAGCCTTTGTAAAGAAATACGAGGAGCTATACAAGGAATATCCTACAGAAATCGGTGAAGCGGCATACGTTATTCCTTTCGTATATAAGGAGGCTGTAGAGCGCGCCGGGACATTCGACACAAAAGCTGTTATAAACGCGCTTGAAGGACATAAGTATGTCGGTCTGAAAGATGAGCAGTATTGGAGGCCTTGGGACCATCAGTCTATCCAGACCATGTATGCCGTCAAGTGCAAACCTGCAGCCGAGGTCAAGAAAGATAAATATCAGGCCGATTATTTTGAGACCATAGATACCCTGAAGGGTGATGATGCTGCAATAGGTCAAAAAGAGTGGACTGATATAAGGACTAACGTTGGGCTGCCTGCTGCGCTTGAAGAGGCTAAATAGATTGATCGGCGTCTGTTCCCTGTTACGGCTGGCGCTGAAATCACATTCGTCAAATTTGTTAAAGGCGGCGGCATGAGAATCTGATTTTTTGTTATCATATCTATTCTAGGGTTTACGCTGCCGCACGAACCGCGTAACAGAGGAGGAGTAACTATGGACGCTTTTATTATTGGCGGGGTAAGGACTGCCATAGGAAAATTCAACGGCTCCCTCGCCTCATTGGGCGTAATCGACCTGGGGTCTGAGGTGATCAAAGAGGTCGTCAGAAGGACCGCAATAAAAGGAGACGAAGTTGAAGAAGTGATAATGGGGAATGTTCTCCAGGCTGGACTGGGACAGAACACTGCGAGACAGGCAGCAATCCGCGCCGGTCTTCCGGAGAATATTCCTGCCTTTACCGTGAACAAGGTCTGCGGCTCAGGATTGAAGTCGGTTGCCATTGCCGCGCAGTCTATTGCTTCGGGAGAGGGAAATGTCGTGGTTGCGGGTGGAATGGAACATATGACCGGTGCTCCCTACGTGGTGAAGTCATCGCGGTGGGGACAGCGCCTGGGGAACGCTGAGATGACCGATACGCTTATCAACGATGCCCTGTGGGATGTGTTCTATGACTACCACATGGGGATCACTGCCGAAAACGTTGCGGAGAAATACCGGATCAGCAGAACAGAGCAGGATGAATTCGCCGCTGCATCACAAAATAAGACAGAGCAGGCTATCAAGGATGGCAAGTTCAGGGACGAGATTGTGCCACTCAAAATAAAACAGCAGAAGGGTGAGGACAAGATTTTCGATACTGATGAGCATCCCCGCTTCGGCACAACGGTTGAGGGCCTTGCAAAACTGCAACCCGCTTTCAGGGCGGATGGGTCGGTGACGGCCGGGAACGCATCGGGAATCAATGATGGGGCTGCGGCAGTGGTCGTTGTTTCCGGGGAAAAGATGAAGCAGCTGAACCCAGCGTGGGCATTCAGGATTGTGGGTGCTTCGTCTGCCGCCCTTGACCCCGCATACATGGGGCTTGGCCCTATCAACGCATGCAAAAAGCTAATAGCAAGAGTGCATTGCACTGTGAACGACCTTGATCTCATAGAGATTAACGAGGCATTTGCATCCCAGTCGATCCAGGTACACCGGGAAATGGGATGGGATATGAATAAGGTGAATGTTCTTGGCGGCGCCATCGCCCTGGGACATCCCGTGGGAGCAAGCGGAACCAGGATACTTGTGACACTCCTCTTTGAGATGTTGCGCAGGGATGTGGCGTTGGGTCTCGCCTCACTGTGCATAGGCGGAGGACAGGGCATCGCAATGATAGTGGAAAGGGTCAGGTAAGGTTCATAGGGGCAGATGGCACGGTACGGGGAGTGATATGGAAATTGTACCGATAAAGATTGAATCGGGTGAGGAAAAGGCGTGGCAGGAGTTGTGCGGACTCTCCCATGAGGATGTATGCAGGCGAACCGGCTCTATTTATGATGAAGAGGCCGGGGCCTATGTGCTCCGGTGTTTCGGCTTAGACATCCATGTCAATCCCCTCGAAATGAGAATCAGCTGCCAGGCTGCTCAGGGCGAGATCTTTTTAAACAAACTTAAAACTGTTTTCAGGCTTACCGTGCTTTGTTATATGTCGAGTGCCAAAGATATCCCACCGACAGGGAGATTGATCAAGCCTGTGGATGTCAAGGGAGGACACCGTTTTTCATCCGGCACCTATGTGCTCCCGCTCGATGCCATAGCCTCCAGGTTTGCCGATGATAAAGAAGGGTTCATCGAGCGGGGAAAGGTTTGGGGCGCAGAAGTTGTCACAGGGCATGGGGACGCCTGCATCAGGCTCTACCCTCTGCCGCGGGTCCCGGTAACAATGGTGTTGTGGCTCAGGGATGAGGAGTTCCCAGAAAGGGTGGACCTTTTTTTCGACTCGACCTGCGAATTTCAGCTTTCTCGATCAGATACCATCTGGGCTTCAGCCGTTATGTGCGCAGCCGTAATGGTCGAATGATGGCCAAAAGATACATAATGGTCCAGGTCTTCATGCAGTACGCTAGCTCCTTACATCACCGACATGATCTTCGTAAGCTTGGTGAGAAGTATGGGATGTGCGAGCATGCCCTTGATCTTGATATCCCCGCTTAATAGCTGCTTTAGGACGGTTAAACCAGCCTTATCAAAATAATAGGGGAGTCCGAACTTGACGGAAATCAGGTTCAGGCCCATCACCTTATCCGAGTCGGTTGTGATGATGATATCGGGTTTTCCTGCGATGCCCGGTACTATGCTCAGTGTGCCGCCTGCAAATATGAGGGATACTGCTGCTTCGATGTTGACCAGATGAATGGCGACCACACCATACATGCTCTTGAACGTGCGCATCCTCTCGGCTTTCTGGGTTATATTCGAGGAGAGGAGTTCGCTTATTATAAATGAGAACGGAACTTCCTCTGCCTGATTTTTTATAAAATGCCCTGTCATATCAAAACCTCCTAAAGCACCTTCTTGTAAATTCCGAGGCACTCGGAAGAATCGAGTACAAACCGGGGATTGTTTAGTATGGCTCCATCACCAAGACTGAGCTCTGCCGCCTTTGCAATATCATCCTCTGTCACTTTCATTTCGGACAGTCGCTGGGGGTGCTCTATTTTCCTGGTAAATTCCCTCACGGCGGCAATAGCTGTCCTGGCTGCTTCCATGTCATCCATTCCCTTTTCGCGGAGCCCGAAGGCCTCTGCCACCATGGCATAAGCCTCTGGACAACTCTCGGTATTGAATTCCATGCAATCGGCCAGCAGTATGCCGTTGGCAATTCCGTGGGGCACGTGAGCGACTGCGCCAATCGAGTGTGCAAGGGCATGGACATTTCCGACGCCTGCGATACCGAAGGCCCAGCCGGCCATAGTTGCCGCTATCTGCGTTTGGCCTCTCGCAACAAGATTTGAGCCGTTCGCGATACATTCCGGCAGGTACTTGTACAGAAGACGAATGGCATGAATACCAAGTGCATCGGTGATGGGCTCGTGGGGCACGACATGGAGCGCCTCCACAGCATGGGTCATGGCGTCCATTCCCGTGCCTGCGGTCATGAGCTTTGGCAGCTTTGCAGTCATCTTCGGATCCAGGATGGCAAGGCGGGGAACAATGAAGTTCTCGACCACCAGGCGTTTCCGACCCATTTCCTTGTCCATGATAACAGCTACATTAGTTACTTCGCTGCCTGTGCCCGCAGTGGTGGGTATCACTACATGCGGGGTCTGGGGTCTGGTCAATAACTGGACCCCGTTTAAATCCCGAAGATTGCCGCCTTCGGTGAGCAGTATGCACATGCCCTTGGCTGTATCGATAACACTTCCCCCGCCAACACTTATGACGATATCTGCAGAGTTTTTCTTGGCAAAAGAAGCTCCTGCATCCACGACCTCTACCCCTGTATCCTGGGGGACGTCGCTGAACACGCCGACACACTTGTTGCCAAGGGCCTTTACTATGTGGTCTATGAGACCGGCATTTATAATTCCCCGGTCGGTGACAACGACTGCCCTGGTACCTCCAATAGCGCTCATCTCTATCTCAACATCTTTTGATGAATCTACCCCGAAGACAATTTTGGTGGGAGCGAAATAATTGAATGACAGATCTAGATCGTAAGCCATTTCTCTCTCCTTCGTCTATATGCGTTATTCAGGCTCATCGGGCCACTGGGTCTCGAACTTTCCGAGGATATCCACGACCTTGTTGATCACCAGGATATTCTTTACTATGTATGGCAGGTCACCCTTCATCGTCAACTTGCCCTGCAGGAGTCCTTTGGTAGCATCAAGCTCCTTGCGAGCCACTTGTTTCCATCGTGAATAGTCGCCGGTAAGGACGAACTTTGCGCTTTCGGCCTTGGCCTTGTCGCAAACAATAAAATCGCCCACATCACCGTGCCAGTAATCCTGGAAAAGATAGACAGGTTCAGGTACACCCTTACTCGGGTCGGCATTAACGATGAGCGATACGCTGCCTTCCCAGTTTTTGGCAATTTCCTTGTAATCAGGATCTGCAACGATTGCGGCCTTGTAAGCATCCATCCATTCCTGTGTCAATGCCTTAACTTTTGCCATAAGATAATCCCTCCACTATTAGGCATAAAGCCTGTTTTCGAGTTCATCCAAACCGAGATCGACGAGTATTTCCCGTTTGGGGTAGCCTCTTTCGTCAAGGCCTCTCAGGGCATAATACTCTTTGAGAAGAAGTTCTACATCGGGTATGGATCCAGCTGCTCCACCTTCTCCTAATGCTGTGAGGAGTTTTTTGGGGAGCTTGTCATCCTTTATCGTAATTCCAAGCAGGTTATTGAAGCCACGTTTCAGGGTCCAGTCTCTCATGCCGGCTTTGAGCAGATCCCCGAAGTTCAGGTTCCAGCCTGTAATAGCATTGAAGGCGCCAAGAATCGTTTCGGGCTTTAAGATATAGACAAGATAGTGACAGATGGACAGAGAGTTTCCGAGTATTCCGTAGTTCTCGGAGTTGTAGACCAGCGCTGCCTTGCCGATACTCGTTGTGCCGACATAATCTTCCTTCATGTCGAAGAGTTGAGACCAGTATACCATGCCCTGTTCTGTAGCGAGCACCGCATGTTGAAGGTGGCAGGCCCCCCGGTTGGACATCATATACGCCAGGCCCATTCCGTGGAATCCCCTAGGATCGTGCATGGGTGCTTCGAGGCCCTTTACGGCTACCACTGCATCGATAGCGTCTTTGCCGATCTTTCCGGCAGCCTTAACACTTCCTTCAGCCAAAACATCACCAAACCCTTCCCTTAAGGCGATTTTTTTGATTAGTATCATCACGGAGTCCATGTTCCCCCATGATAAATCGAGCCCATCCAGATCGTCTTTGGTGAGAGTGCCTTTGTCAAAGAGCTCCATGGTCATGGCAATGGCTGAGCCGCAGCTGATTGTGTCCATCCCGTACTTATTGCAGAGCTCATTGGCTTTTATCACAGCAGTGAGATCAGGATTCATCATCATGGTGCCAAAGGAAGCGCAGGTTTCATATTCCGGACCCGGACCTTCGGCTGTCTTGAAGGGTCCATCTTCAACTTTGACCACCCTCTTGCAGGCAACAGGACAGTTTGAGCATGCATGCGCCCTGGTGAGGTACTTCTCCTTCATGGTGGGTCCGCTCAGATTGGAGGAAAGCGTGAAGTCTTGACCGACAGTCCAGTTCTTGATCGGGATATCACCGCTGACCATGCCAAGGTCCATATTTGAATCAGAACCCATCTGGTGAAGGCCATCGGCAATGAAGGAATCTTTTGCCTCTTGCATGGCTTCTTTCAGGAAATGTTTGAATTTTTCCTCATCTGCCTTGTAAACCTTTTTTGAACCCTTTACAATAATTGCCTTCAGGTATTTGGAACCCATGACAGCACCGAGCCCGGTCCGCCCGCTGAAGTGTCCCTTGTCATTGCCGATGGCAGCTATCTTGACCATGTTTTCGCCAGCCTGACCTATAGCAAGCACCTTGAAGGACTTGTCCTTCTCTTTCAGAATATCAGTGACCTCATAGATGTCCTTGCCCCATAAGTGTGCTGCATCCAGGATCTGAACGCTATCTTCGGTGATGGAAACGTACACGGGAGAGCTCGCCTTCCCGTCTATAACGATGCCCTCGTATCCAGCCCGCTTCAGGTCGGGACTGAAAGTCCCTCCGCAGGCTGATTCGCCCCAGATATCCGTCTGTGGTGATTTTGCGCTGATGCTGAACCTCGATGTGCCCGGCAATCCACTGCCCACCAAGGGACCTGTCATGATCATGAGCGGGCTTTCAGGCGCCAGAGGATCGAGGTCAATGGGATACCTGTCGAGAAAGAGCTTGGCAGCAAGGCAACTCCCGCCGATATATTTCTTCATTACAGCATCATCAATAATGAAGTCTTTAGTCGAAGCTTCCGTTAAATTGATGTGCAAGAATTTTCCGGCATATCCATTGCCCATAGGAGTGCCTCCTGGTTGCATGCGCATCTCTTGTCAGAGAGAAGGCAACTTTCAAGAATGATAATAACTAACCTTAACGTATATGTCAATTATTATTTCTACTCGTCAATGTCTCTTTGATCGACCGACTTTCCTGAAATCGATGTATCCCCGGTCAACATCTACGAATGTGAGCTGCACTCGAATCCTGTTGCCGACATCAAGGCCCTCGAAACCATGGACCACTCTCCCTTCGACAGGGATCGTGAGAAGCCTGGCCCAGGTGCCTTTTGCCGCTGCGCCGGTAACGATGGCATCGAACTGCTCCCCAATTCTATGTTCCAGCAGCATTGCCGCCGCGGATTTCCTGACCTGTCGTTCTACTTTGTTTGCGGCGTCTTCTTCTTCGGTGCAATGTTTCGCCAGGACTTCCAGCTCATCATTGCTGTAAGGCAAAGGATTATCTCCTATCGCGGCCTTCAGCAGGCGTTGTGTGATAAGATCGGGATAACGCCGGTTAGGGGCTGTGGAATGGGTATAGTCCCTGACCGCTAGGCCAAAATGTCCAGGGGCGGTCTCTCCGGGAAGTGCTGCAACATATTCACCAGCCCCCATAAGTTTGATCACCACCAGGGAGAGGTCGGGGAATCTCACCGGGTCAGCTGTTTTAGCCTTGGTAAGGAACTCCTCCAGGGCTCTTGAATCAGGCTTATTAGGAAGTTCGAACCCATGTTCATTAGCAAGTTCCACAATTCGCTCCCATCGTTTTGGAGTGCGCACTACACGTCGGATAGAAGAGAATTTTTTCGACGAGAGGTACCTTGCGGTTACGCCGTTCGCCCCTACCATGAAATCCTCGATAATGTCTTTTGCCCGGTTCCTTTTTTCTAGTTCGAGATCACGGATTTCATCGCCGTCAAATACCGGCCTCGCCTCCAGCGTTTCAAAACTTAGGGCGCCGTTAACATGCCGGAGGTTTTTCATGCTTACCGCTGCCTTGTCCTGCAAGCGTAGATTCTCCTCAAGCCCCTTTACTGCAGCAACAGCCTCAGGCAGAATTCCATGTCCTTCAAGCCATGCGGCCACACTATTATAGGCGAGCTTTGCATGATTGCGGACACGCGCCCTGTAGATATCGCAGATCTCTAAAGATCCATCCGGGCCGATCACCATTTCAACAACGATTGCCAGTCGATCCTCATTGAAATTCAGGGATGTCAGGTCGGTAGAAAGCTTTTCGGGAAGCATAGGGAATATCCTGGCAGCGGTATAAACAGAGGTAGTATTATGGCGGGCGTGTTTGTCGATTGCCGAGCCATTATTAACAAGTTCATCTACATCAGCCACGGCAACAAGTATCTTCACCTTGTCCCCTTGTATTGCCTCGGCGACGGTAAGTTGATCTAAATCGCGAGAATCATCGTTGTCGATGGAGGCCCACAGCAGGTTTGTAAGGTCACGAAGCTGGTCGTCGTTTATTGCTGCGGGCGACTGAATCCTGTCAAGTTCAGCGAGTGCCTCACTAGAAAAGTCAGGGAGTAATCCCCTCTGAAGCATTGCCCTGCGTGCGATTCTCTCTAAGAGCGCACGGTGTAGCTTTCCATCTGTTTGCATATTCTGGTTACCTCATTCCTGATTTGATTCAATATCTTTAAATTGTCTCCGAATTTCCAAAAGCTTTGCCCGATAAGTTTCGGCATCCCCATAATCGGTAAAAAAACGCTCTCTGGAATGGCGTTGGGCCTTTCCAGAAGCATGCTTGATCGGACACCAGTACTGCTCAGTCCGACCCGCAATTTCCATTGCATACGAAGAAAGGCCGTTAAAATAACTGCAATAATCACAGTTCAACCTTTCGAGCAAGTTCAGGTATTTCAAATAATGACGGTCAAAAATTATATGATCGCTCCGCTTCACCTTCGGGATTTTGTAA
Source organism: Nitrospirota bacterium (assembly GCA_963710375.1). Taxonomy (GTDB): domain Bacteria; phylum Nitrospirota; class Thermodesulfovibrionia; order Thermodesulfovibrionales; family Dissulfurispiraceae; genus JADFXI01. Next base: position 33,732 of record CAVPZX010000002.1, on the reverse strand, counting down.
ACAGGAAAACACACTGCCTGATATATCCATAGACAGAGATCCATAAGCACTGCCGGTACAACCATTGCGTATATTACCGGTGCAGACAGGATTGTGAGAAGAGGGGCTTTAATGATATAGACGAACAACGGAATCCTGATTTTCTTGTGGAGTTCGATAATCTCCCGTTCGAATATTACCTTGCCTTCGCTAATCTTATACTTCAGCTCTTCTTCCCTCCGCTTCAGCTCCAACTGCACCTTATTTTCCAACTCTCTTATCTCTTCAAGAATCTCATTAAGATGGCTGTTCATGTCTCCTCCTGAGCAGCAGTTTAGCTCCCTGAACTTTATCACAGTAAGGGAAGATATGCTAATGCTTTTTTACAAGGGAGGTGTCTACTATTCGAATCCTGGCTAAAAAAGTTACGATACATTTTCGACATTGACGTTTGATGGATCATTATGCACGGGCATATCCTATCTTCAGCTGGATACGTGGCTGGAGGAGGCTACAGGATATGCTCAGGGGTCTTCAGAGGTTTGATAAAAACGAAGTGGCAAAACAGCGACATAAGATCATTCAGTTCTACGATCAATATGGTGAGGCAGCCACTAAAGAAGCTTTTGGAGCAGATCGCAAGGTGATTTATACCTGGAAGAAAAAGCTCATGCAGTCTGGAGGAAGGCTGGAAGCTCTTGTGCCTGTCAGTACAAAACCCTATAACGTAAGGACCATGTCTGTTGATCAGCGTATCGTAGAGTTCATTCGTGCCTACAGACGCAAGTACGGAAGAATCGGCAAAGAGAAACTTAAACCTTTGCTGGATGCATATTGCAAAGAAATGGGCATTACTACTATCTCTGAGTCTAAAATAGGCAAGATCATCAAGAGATACAAGTTCTTTTCCCAGGGCAGCCCAGGCAGAGTGTACCACAACCCCGACAGAAAACAGCCTGAGAAATGCAAAAGACAACGTGTAAAAAAATCACCCAAACCCCTTGAACCAGGTTACCTTCTGGCCGATAGTTCAGTTGTTCACGATGCCGGTGTTACCCGGTACCTGATTTCAGCAATAGATGTTGTGACTAAGTTTGCCCTGACTGGTTGCTACGGCTCGCTTTCAAGCCGCTCGGCAACAGACTTCCTGAAACGCCTTATGCTTGTTTGCCCGCTCCCAGTGCTGTCTGTGCAAAGTGATAACGGCTCTGAATTCCTCGGTGACTTTGATAAAGAACTCCAAAAACACAAAATACCGCATCTCTTTAGTTATCCTCGTTGCCCTAAGATAAATAGTTTCATTGAACGATACAACAGAACAATTAAAGATGAGTTCGTCGCTCAAAACCTCGACTCAATACATGACATCAAACTTTTTAGAATGCGATTGGCTGAGTATCTTGTCTTCTATAACTGCATTCGACCACACAAAAGTCTTGGCCAAAAATCGCCATCACAGTCACTCATAGAAAAAGGGGCAATGTCGAAAATGTTTGCAACTCGTACACTGGCTTGACAATCATATAACACAGTATTATTCTTTATGTCGAAGAGAAGGAGGTTAAAGATGAAGACGATTCCGTGGAAAGCTGTCCTGCCTTTGCTTTTGGGTATCATTATCGCATTACTCCCTGCTCCCCAGGGATTAACCCAGACTGCCTGGTATTTCTTTGCTATTTTCAGCGCTGTTATATTGGGTCTGATCCTGGAGCCTCTTCCGGCAGCAGCCGTGGGGTTTATCGGCGTCTTCCTTGTTGCGGCTTTGGGTTTGGCCGGCCCTAAACCAGCCAATAACATAGTGTGGGCCTTGTCCGGGTTTGCCAACTCGATTGTCTGGTTGATCTTTGCGGCTTTTATGTTTGCGATGGGCTATGATAAAACAGGCCTTGGCAGACGCATCGCCCTGATCCTGGTCAAGGCGTTGGGCGGAAAGCCACTGGGACTCGGATATGCCATCACTTTTTCCGATCTCATCCTGGCTCCCTTTACGCCCTCGAATACGGCGAGGAGCGGCGGTATCATTTTCCCCATTATTCGTAATCTTCCCGGTCTTTATGGGTCCTCTCCCGGAGAAACATCTCGTAAAATCGGGGCCTACATCATGTGGACGGCCTTTGCGGCAACCTGTGTAACCAGTTCCATGTTTATCACCTCTTTAGCTCCAAATCTTCTGGCCATAGATCTGGTAAACAAGACGGTAAAGGTCAGTATCTCATGGACAGAATGGTTTGTCGGTTTTCTTCCTGTGGGCATTATTCTCATTCTGACGCTTCCTTTTCTCATCTTTAAGATTTACCCCCCTGAACTCAAATCCTGCGAGGAAGTACCCTCGTGCGCAGCTCTGGAACTCTCCAAGATGGGCAAGTTTTCCCGCAAGGAGCTTGTGATGGCCCTGCTTGCTCTTTTCGCCCTGACTTTGTGGATTTTCGGCGGTAAATTTGTGGATGCCACCACGGTTGCAGGACTTGTTATCTCTTTGATGCTCATCACAGGGACTGTCACGTGGGAAGACATCCTTACGAACAAACAGGCATGGAACGTTCTCGTCTGGTTTGCTACCCTTGTTGCATTGGCTGATGGCCTCAATAAGGTAGGATTTGTTACCTGGTTCGCCAAGAGTATGGCAGCCCTGCTGACAGGAATGTCACCCCTTGTTGTGATGGTGGTCCTGGTGGCGATCTTTTTTATCATTCATTACATGTTCGCAAGCCTTACTGCGCATACCACGGCCGTACTGCCCGTGATGCTGGCTGTCGGTGCTGCCATACCGGGTCTTCCAGTCAAAACTTTTGCCCTTCTTCTCTGCTACTCACTGGGAATCATGGGTATTATAACGCCCTACGCCACCGGACCGGGTCCCATCTACTACGGAAGCGGATATATCAGCGTTAGGGACTTCTGGAAATTGGGACTCATTTTTGGGATGATTTTCCTTGTTGCGCTGATAGTTATTGGTGTCCCATACCTTCTTGCCATTAAATAATTGGGATCCGTATAAAGTAACTTTCTTACGCTTCCCCCTGTACTAGCGCTGCGATGGCTTGCCCGACTTCGGCAGTTGACGCATGGCCGCCGAGGTCGCGTGTAAGCGCCTTGCCATCCTCTACCACACGCTCAATCGCGGCGACAATGGCGCGCGCCGCCTCGGGATGGCCCAGGTAATCGAGCATCATTGCCCCTGTCCATATCTGAGCGATCGGATTCGCGATTCCCTTGCCTGCAATATCAGGGGCCGAGCCGTGTACAGGCTCAAACATTGACGGATAATCCTTCTCAGGGTTGATGTTGCCGCCAGGCGCGAGTCCGATGGAGCCGGCGATAGCAGGGCCCAGGTCCGAGAGGATATCGCCGAAGAGGTTAGAGCCGACTACAACGTCGAACCAGTCGGGATGCTGCACGAAATGCGCGGTGAGGATGTCGATATGGTACTTCGCGGTCTTAACGTCGGGATACTCCTTAGCGATAGCGGCGAAACGCTCGTCCCAGTATGTCATGGAGTGAATGATTCCGTTCGACTTGGTTGCCGACGTCACGTGACGGCGGGGCCGCTTCATGGCCAGTTCGAATGCGTAGCGCATGACTCTGTCGCAGCCTTTGCGAGTGAAGACTGCCTGCTGTACCGCTAACTCCTCCGGCATCCCGGCGTAGAGGCGTCCGCCGATTTCAGAGTACTCTCCTTCATTATTCTCGCGCACGATCACCATATCGATGTCGGCTGGACCGCGTCCTGCGAGCGGCGACTTTACTCCCTTGAGCAGGCGCACCGGCCTCAGGTTAATGTACTGCCGGAAACCACGGCGGATCGGGATCAGCAGCCCCCATAACGATACGTGGTCCGGCACACCCGGGTGACCGACAGCGCCAAGGAAAATAGACTCGTACCGCCTCAGTTGATCGAGACCGTCTTCAGGCATCATACGGCCGGTCTTCGAGAAGCGCTCACAGCTCCAGTCGAACCACGTCCACTCGAAGCTGAACCCAAACCGGAGGCCTGCAGCGTCAAGGACACGCACTCCCTCAGGCACGACCTCCTTGCCGATCCCGTCTCCTGGCACAACAGCTATTTTATGTACCATATAGGTCTCCTTGCATTAATAAGAAATTTGGTTGCTACTTAACAATACCATACAGCACCAAACTTGACAAAATCATAGAACACGTTATGATTTTTCATGAGCAAAATAGAAAAGGGGAGGGTGCATCATGGATAAAGTTCGCAAAGAAACCGACAGCCTGGGCGAGGTCGAGGTTCCTGCCGACAAGCTCTGGGGCGCACAAACTCAGCGGTCGCTTGAGCACTTCAGCATCGGGAAGGATTTGATACCGAGAGAGATGATCACCGCCTATGCGACGCTTAAGAAAGCCGCTGCTATCGCGAACCATGCCGGCCGGCTGCTTGCTGAGGCGCCCTTCAAGCTGATTCTTCAGGTTTGTGACGAGATACTCGCCGGCCTGCATCATGGCATGTTTCCGCTGAATGTCTGGATGAGCGGCAGCGGCACCCAGTTCAACATGAACGTGAACGAAGTGATTTCCAATCGCTGCTGCCAGCTTGCAGGCACGCCGCTCGGAAGCAAGACACCTGTTCACCCCAACGATCACGTCAATATGGCGCAGTCAACCAACGACTCGTTTCCCTCGGTAATGTATATTGCGGCAGCGGTCAGCGTGAAGCAGAAGCTGATCCCGGCTGTGCAGTCTCTGCACGATGCGATCGCTGCAAAGGCCGGGGAATGGAACGACATCATCAAGATCGGTCGGACCCATATGCAGGATGCAACGCCACTTACGCTTGGTCAGGAATGGTCGGGTTACGCGGGTATGCTCGCGGACAATCTCGATAGAATTGAGGATGCCCTAAAGGGTGTATACCGTCTCGCGCTCGGCGGCACGGCAGTGGGCACAGGCATCAACTCGGCTCCTGGTTTTGCCGAGGCTGCTGCTGCAGAAATCGCCGCTCTTACGGGTCTGCCATTCATCAGCGCGCCGAACAAGTTCACGGTGCAGGGCGCTCACGACGCTCTGGTACAGCTTTCCGGCACACTACGTACGCTGGCAGTGTCGCTCTACAAAATCGCCAATGACATCCGGCTGCTGTCCTGCGGCCCGCGAGCCGGTTTCGCTGAGCTGGTGATCCCGGAGAACGAGCCTGGCTCGTCGATCATGCCGGGCAAGGTTAACCCGACCCAGGTCGAGGCGCTGACGATGATCGCCGTACAGGTGATGGCGAACGACGTGGCAGTTGGCTTCGGCGGCGCCGGCGGTTACCTTGAGATGAACGTCTACAAGCCGCTGATTATCTTCAACATCATGCACTCAATCACGATCATGACCGACGGGTGCACAAACTTCCGCAAGTTCCTGGTCGAGGGGACGAAGCCGAATCTAAAGAAGATCAAGGAGTATGTAGACCGCTCCCTGATGCTCGTGACCGCGCTCTCGCCGGTCATTGGCTACGACAAAGCGTCAAAAATTGCGCACTACGCGATGGACAATGAACTCACGCTGAAGGCCGCCGCATTGAAGCTGGGATTTGTAACTGAGCAAGAGTTTGACTCCATTGTCGATCCGGCTAAGATGGTCAGGCCTTACGTAGCCGGGAACACTGCTGTGTGAGAGCGGAGCAGCCAAAGTTAAACACTAAATCAGCAAAGGAGAAACCAATGTCCAATTCCAGTGCCGGCAACACTAAACGCGGTATCAACGTTCTGAACGACCCGAGGATCAATAAGTCTACAGCCTTCACCGAGGCCGAAAAGCAGGCACTCGGCCTTATTGGCCTCGTACCCGATGTAACGGAAACCGAGGAACTGCAGTTGCGGCGCGTGATGATGCAGCTCGGCCATAAGAACACAGACCTCGATCGCTATATCTACCTGATCAATCTGCTCGACCATAACGAAACACTTTTCTACAGGACCGTCATGTCCGACCCGGCGCGATTCCTCCCGATTGTTTATGATCCCACGATTGGCGAGGCTTGCCTCAAGTTCGGCCACATTTACCGCCAGACTCGCGGGATGTATCTCTCGATCACGCGTCGCGGCAAAGTGAAGGAAGTCTTGAAAAACTGGCCGCAGAAAGACGTTCGGTTCATATGCGTCACTGATGGCGGCCGGATCCTCGGCCTTGGTGACCTCGGGGCCAACGGCGCGGGCATCCCCATAGGCAAGCTGCAACTATACACCGCCTGCGCCGGAGTGCCGCCGCAATACCTGCTGCCCATGTATCTTGACGCAGGCACCAACAATGAGCAGTATCTGAATGATCCTTTGTATCTGGGCCTGCGCAAAACGCGCCCGTCGACTGCGGATCTTTTTTCGTTTGTCGATGAGTTCGTCGAGGCGGTGCAGGAGGTATTCCCGAAGTGCTGCATCCACTTTGAGGATTGGACGGGTGCGGATGCCGTGCACTTGCTCCAGCGCTACCGCGACAAGTACTGCGTCTATAACGACGACGTACAGGGCACAGCCGGCATCGTACTTACAGGCATGATCAACGCGGCCAAGCTAAAGGGTACTAAGCTGAAAGACGAAAAGTACCTGTTCCTCGGCGCGGGCTCGGCAGGTATCGGCCTTGCCGGCCTGCTCTGTTCCGCGCTCGTTGCTGAAGGCGTAACCCTCAAGGAAGCACAGTCGCGTGTCTATATGTTCGACATCAACGGCCTGCTGGAGACGACCCGCAAGGACCTCATCGATTTCCAGATGCCGTATGCTCACCAGCACGCGCCGACGCGGGATTTCGTCGCTGCTATAGAGAGCATCAAGCCGACCGCGATCATCGGTGTGAGCACGATCGGCGGCGCCTTCACACAGAAAGTCGTCGAGAGTATGGCGAGGATCAATGAGCGCCCTGTGATCCTTGCACTATCGAACCCGACCGAGCATGCAGAATGCACGCCGGAGCAAGCCTACAACTGGTCAAAGGGCAAGGCGATCTACGCCGCCGGTGTGCAGTTCGCGCCGGTCCACTATAACGGCCAGACATTTCTGCTGGGACAGGCGAACAACTTCTACATATTCCCGGCGGTCGGTATGGCGATCTTCGCCACGCAGGCGAAGCGTGTCACAGACTCAATGTTCATCGAGGCCGGGCAGGCGGTGGCGGACCAGGTACCTGCCGATTTGCTCAGGCAGGGTCTTCTGTACCCGCTGCAGTCGAACATCCTGGAGATCGAGGTTCAGACAGCCGCTCGGGTAGCCAAACTAGTCTTTGATTCCGGCCTGGCCCGGGTTGACCGACCGACCGACATGGTGGCCTTTGTACGGCGGCACGTGTATAAGCCCGAATATGCGACGTTTGTCCACTAAATTGGCTTAGAGACTGTCGGTTATGAACGTCCTCTGAAGGACGACAAACCTATCATGTCCACGCGGTGCCTACAGGTTTTGGCCTTATGTTTACCCCTGTTGCATGGGTTGCGTTTCTCCTGTTTGCCTTTGCAAAAGAAAAGGATCGCACATATGTTATTGTTACCACGATTGTTCTGGCAGCGCTTCTGTTCAGTCTTGTCGGGAAATACCTGTACAGACTTCTTTAAACCGCTCAACCAAGGCCTTGTCCTGCCTCAGTATCCAAATGAGTATGTCTGTGTCGGCTATGAGCATATCTTCCGGTCCGTCCGCACTTCACGAATAAACCCGTCCACATCGAACCGTCTATCTTTCCAGAGGCCGCTTACGCTGTCAGTGGCTCTGATTATCCTTTCTACTCTGCTGCTCAATTTTTTTTGCACGCTATCCCGGATAATCTCGGATATTGAGATGCCTTTAAGCTTACTTTCTCTTTTCAAACTTCCATAGGTTTCTTCATCGATATAGATTTGAGTTCGTCTCATAAAGCTACCTCCAGCATGATGTATATATACATTTATTGAATTATATACCATTTTAGGCGAAAAAGGGTGGAGTGGAGGTGGATTGAAGCGTCCTATTGTTCCGAATAGAGTATTTTACCGGATCTTTTTATTTCACCGAGTAGAGTTCCGGGCCCGGTAGACTTGAAGTCTTCTGAAGCGAATCCCACAGGCTCAACAATTGCCAGATATTTTGAAAGCACCCTGGCCAGCTCGGCTTGTATCTCCAATAATCTCTTACCGGCAAAATGTGGGGAGATTACAGCGATGTCTATATCTGAATGGTCTCGTTGTTGGCCCTTTGCGTAAGAACCATATAGTATTATTTTGTCTACGGCGATATCATTCGCCTTGAGGGTCTTTGTCAGGTTCCCGACTATTTTTTTGATTTCAGTTGCCGTGTATTTTGCTTTAACCATCTGATTATCCTCTTAGTCTGCTTTAAGTAATCTTCTGCGATGATTTTATTGAACTCCTTTGAAAGTCTCTTAAAATCTTCAGGATATCTTGTCGGGACACTCTGAAGATTAATTCTATTGATAAATGCTTTATGCTCCTCCGGCAATGATATATTGCTCATATCAATAAGCCTGTTAAGATTATGCGTATAGGGCGGCATTTCATCGAGCATCTCGGACAAGACTGCTTTCAGAGTCTTTTCGAGAGCAAGGTGGCACATAAACACAACATAAATATATCGTTTGTTTTTAAATAATGCTGCTGCGGTCTTAACATCATATTCAGATGAAAGCAACCAGTTCTGAGTGGTTTTTCTCATGGGTTAATCATAACAAAACAGGCTGTTTGAGTCAAAGTAAGACCTGCTTTCGCTCAAACAGGGTGGAGTGAAGGTGGAGTGGATAAAAACAGCCTTCACTAACCATTGATTTTAAAAGGTAAAAACATCGGGGCGAGCCGATTCGAACGGCCGACCTCTCGCACCCCAAGCGAGTGCGCTATCCAGGCTGCGCTACGCCCCGAAATGATGATGGAGTATTTCTTTAAGCCTCGATTTTACCATAGTGAGGATATTCTGAGTGTCTGAAGCAGCTTCAGCGGTTACTCCTGGGTCTGCCTGGCCGTCTACCGGACTTTGCTGTTCAGCATCACTTCCGAGCTTGCGCCTGACACCGTCTATCGTATACTTTTCCTCATACAAAAGGTGTTTAATCTTCAGTATAAGATCGACATCGTTTTTCGCATAGATCCTTTGTCCCGACTTGCTCTTTCTCGGATTAAGAAAAGAGAACTCTGTCTCCCAGTAACGCAGCACATACGATTCAACACCTACAACCCTGCTGACCTCTCCTATTTTATAAAATAGTTTCTCCGGAAAAAGCTTTAGCGGCTGGGGTGCTTTATACGTATCCTGCATTATCAGCACACTGCGAGTTTCTTCAACATCCTCTGACATCCGGCTACTGTTTTTCAATAGCCTCTTTTAGCTGATCGCTAGACTTAAAAGTCACGACCTTGCGCGGGGTGATCTCCACCTCTTCCTTTGTTTTAGGATTTCTGCCTATGCGAGAGTTTTTCTTTCGCACATTAAAAGTCCCAAAGCCTGAAACCTTAATGGATTCCCCTGCCACAAGCGTCTGCTTAATAGAGTCGAAAACAACTTCCACTATATTTTGCGCCTCGTTTCTCGGAAGTCCTACCTTCTCAAAAACAAAATTTACAATGTCCGCTTTTGTCATTGTCTTCCCTCACATTTCATATTAACTGCTGAGATGGATACCGTCTTCTTCCCGAGAAGGCCGATCCGCTTTATAATTTTATATTACATGGTTCCATAATTGTCAAGTATTTTCAAGTGATTGAGGTCAGTAAAAAGTGAGCAGTCGTTGACTCCACGCGGATATTTCTGTTATCCTTATAAAACCATTTTTAGATGTTTATATTTTTTAAGACAAAGAGGATGGAGTATGAAAGAGAAAGGAAAGATAAAGACATCCAAAGATATATCTTTGCGTGAAAAGAAGCTTAAGGAGATACGAAAGAAGCTGAACCGGCAGCGTGAAGCTCTCATATCTGAGGCGGGGATTGCCTTAACTGCATTGCCGGATGAAACCGTATTCCCTGAGTTGGGTGATCAGGCATCGGCTGAAATAGACAGGAATTTTATGCTCAAACTGAAAGGCAGGGAAAGAAAGCTCCTTGCTAAAATCGATGAGGCAATAGAGAAAATCGACAACGGCACCTATGGCATTTGTGAGTCTTGCGGAGAGGAGATAAATATCAAGCGTCTTGAGGCCAGACCTGTAACTACCATGTGCATCGAATGTAAAACTGAACAAGAAGAAGAGGAAAAGCTCAGAGAAAGATAAAGGCTCGCCCTAAACGCTGTATTCTTTCAGCCCGTATTTTCTTTTCAAGGACTCGCCGAGCAAGTTAAAGCAAAATGCTGTTAACGACAGCGCAATTCCCGGATACAAAACCATCCATGGCGCACTTAGAACATAGGTCCTGTTTGCGCTGATCATTGAACCCCATGTCGCTGTGGGAGGCTGGGCGCCCAGGCCAAGAAAACTGAGAGTGGCCTCGGTAATCAGGAATCCTCCAAGCTTAATGCCTGTTAAAACGAGGGCCAGCTGAATGCAAAGCGGAGCAAGATGCAAAAACATAATTCTTATATCACTGCATCCTACTGCCCTTGCCGCATCCACAAATGCCATGTCCTTTAACGTCAGTATCCGCCCCCGTATCAACCGCGCAAATGATGTCCAGCCTACTGCTGCCAAAGCTATCATGACGGTATAAATACCGGGAGGAAGTACCACCGTTATGGCGATAGCCAGCAGAAGCGATGGAAAAGACATGACAAAGTCCACGATTGACATCGCAACTGTGTCAAAGACTCCGCCGAAATAACCGGCGGTAAGGCCCACTGCAAAACCGATAACGGCAGAAACAAAGGCAGCCGTAACAGCAACTCCTATAGATATCTTGCTTCCGTAGATGACTCGTGCAAAGATATCCCGGCCTTTGCTGTCTGTCCCGAACGGGTGCTCCATACCTGGCGGCCGGCTTAAAGAATCCAGGTTTATCTTATCGGGATCATGCAAGGGAAGGAGAGGAAATAATACGGATAGCGTAAAAAGGAAGACAACAAAGAGCAGCGGCAGCACAGCCTTGTTAGCTCTCTTTTCCATGCAACCTTATCCTTGGATCGAGATAATGATAGAGCACATCTATCAAGAGATTGACAATGACAAAAACCACTGTGCCGGCAATGATACATCCCATTATAACAGGGTAGTCCCTCTTGATTATCCCTTCCATCGTAAACCTTCCGATGCCGTCCCACCCAAAAATGGTTTCGGTAACCACAGCGCCGTTCAGATAGCTGCCGAAATCGAGGCCGATTATAGTAACGATTGGAATTATTGCATTTTTCAGGACATGGTGTATATGTATCTTCCGCAACGGTAACCCTTTTGCTATGGCTGTTGTAATGAAAGGCATGCCGAGCACATCGGTAACGGCTGTCCTTGTCACTCTCACCAATGTTGCCGCAGCCGGTATCGCGAGTGTGCATGCAGGGAGGATGAGGAACCTGATATTCCCCGTGCCTGAGGGGGGTAACAGTTTCAACCCGAGGCTGAATATAATCATAATGATAATGGCGCTCCAGAAAACGGGAATGCTTAGGCCTGCGAGTGACAGACCATCGATGATTTTTTCGACCAGTCCCCCGCTTTTGTAAGCCGCTGCATAACCAATTATGATACCGAGGGGTATTGCCAGCGCCATAGCGGCAAAGGCGAGTTTCAATGTATTCGGGAATTTCAGAGCAATATCCGTCAAAACATCTCGGTTGGTATAATAAGACCTGCCGAAATCGCCGCGTATAAGCATCTTAAGATAGCCTGCATACTGATTCAGGGCTCCTTTGTCAACGCCGATCTCTTTTCTTATGCTCTCTATGGTTTCCTGACTGGCATGTTCGCCTGCAAGACTCAGCGCTATATCGCCGGGGAGAGCCCGGAGAAGAGTAAATGAAACAAGAGTGATGCCGAGCAGGAGCGGGATCAAAAGGACGAGTCTTTTAATAATGTATCGTGTTATCATAAATTCAGCATGTTATGCAGCCATTATTGGAGGCAGGCTATCCAAAATATTCCCCTTTTCATCAAACTTGCAGGCGAGTACAAAAGGATCGTGGTAGAAAGTGAACCAGGCATTTTCTTTAACGTACTTTTTCTCCAGCTCCTCCTTCAGTTTTATGGAATCCAGAGGATAACTATCGTATGCCATGACCCAGAGGGGATTGAAGTGGGCGTGAGTGGGAAGAAGGTCCCCCAAATGCACTGCCAATTGGCTTCCTGATTCCAACCTCACGATCTGGTGTCCCCTGTTGTGGCCGCCTGTGTGAATTGCCCTTATTCCCCTCACAATTTCGGTCTCACCCTCGATCAACTCAAGGTTTCTGCTACCTTTCAGCAACGCGGAGTTTACGGGCCAATATGTATTGATGGACCTTATGTTTGGTTCTGATACATCTTCCCATTCACTTTTCTGAATCACATGTTTTGCAGAGGGAAAGGTGAGGGCTGGTTGACCCTTCTCATCCGTCATGACAACGCCGCTTGCGTGGTCCCAATCAAAATGGGTCAATACCACGAAATTTATGTCCTCTCTATTAATGCCTAAGGCGTTCAAGTCAGCGAAGATATTCCATTCCTCTTTCAGTCTGAATATCCGCTTTTCCTTGTCCGTAAGCTTATTGCCCAGCCCGGATTCGATGACTATAAGGGCGTCCGGCGTCTTAACAAGGATCGGCGAAGCACTCATGGGGATGTAGTTATCCTGATCGGATGGATATTTTTTGGACCACATTATTTTGGGGACTACGCCGAACATTGATCCACCGTCCAATTCAAACCTTCCGCCATTGAGCCAGAATAATTCGAGGTCACCCAGTTTCAATTTATTTTTCATAGTGCCTTCCTCCTCAAAACGTTAAAGCTTTACCATTATAATACATGCCGGTTCCGTAAAAAATATGAAAAAGTACCCATTCATCATATCAGTGTCCCGGATTGTCAATTCCCATACCTTTGTCCATTGTATAAATGGGGTAGACTTTGTATCCTCTTACCCATGATTGCTTTATTAGAAAATCCGTTCTATGCCAAAAAGAGACCAAGGGGATATCCTTTATTATCATTTCTTCTGCCTGCTTGTAATAACGGTTTCTGTCATGCTCATTAAGAGAAAGTTGTCCCCGTTTAATGAGATCATCTACTGCCTTATTGCAATACCGGGTCTTGTTGCCTGCAGGACCAATGTTTGAGCAATGGAACAGCGGAAAAAGGAAGTCCTCGGCATCAGGATAATCGGCCCACCAACTTAGCCAGAACAGATCCGGCTCTCCCGTGTTTACCGCCTCTTTGAAAGCGTTCCACTCAAGCTGCCTGATCACAACTTCAATCCCTGCGTTGGCGAGATATGACTGAATAATTTCAGCGAGATCAACAACATCCTGGTCAGCCGTTATGTAAAGGTTAACCCGCATTCCTGACAGAGCCGCGCTTTTTATTATGTCCCTCGCCCTCTGAGGATCATACTTGTATATATCATAAAGTGCGGCATTGATTTCCCATCTCCTGAGCAGGTCGGGAACAGGTCCGGCAGCAGGTCTCCCCCTGTTCTCGTAAAACGTCCTCAGGATTTTTTTTGTATCGATGGCACACGCAACGGCCTGCCTTATTTTTATGTTGTCAAAAGGAGGTCTCGATGTATTCATGCCGAGATAGTAGGTATCAAGTCCCTCGATTGAAACGATGCGGCCGCTCCATTTTTTATCTTTCCTGAATTTGGAATATGCCTGGGCAGGAAGGGAAATAACATCAAGATTGCCAAGTTCGAATTCAGTAACCGCTGTTAAATCCTCGGGTATTATCTTATAGACAATACCCCTGACTTTCGCGCGCCCGTCAAAGTAGTTTTCTTTTCTCACCAGTACCACTTCCCTGTCAGGCATCCATGACTTCAGTCTAAAAGGTCCGGTGCCGCCCAAAAAATCGTCTCCCCGGCGGATGGGTTCATCTACGGGCACAACATACGCCGGGGTAGTCGTCAGTATGCTGAGAAACGGAGAAAAAGGACTTTTAAGTTTTATCTCGAAGGTATAATTATCGATAACCCGGAATCCGGCAACATCTCCGGCCTGACCATGCCTATAAGCCTGCGCACCCTCAACTTTGTCGAAAATCCAAACGTTAGGCGACTTTGTCCGGGGATTCAGGACTCTCTCAAATGAGGCCTTGAAATCCTGAGCCTTGACCCCCCGGTTACTGGAGAAACGAACTTCCCGTTTAAGAAAAAAGGTGTACCTTAGGCCATCCCGTGATATTTGCCACCGTTCAGCAATATCAGGTGAGACAGACATATTGTCGTCCAGTCTGACAAGGCCATTGAAAAGTTTTGCCGCGACTGAAGCGCCTGCGACATCGGTTATCAAAGCCGGATCAAGTGTTGAGGGATTGGCATTCAACCTGTAGTAAAAAAAGCCGTCTGTGCGGTTTGAAGAAGTACAACCGGCCAAAAACAGTGTGATGGAAAGCAAAAGGAGAATTCCAATTGATAAGTAAAACCGCGGTGGTCGCCCAACGTGCATTAATCATAATAACATGGTAAGTGCTGATGCCGAAACAAATGCAGCTTGACAAAAATGGATGATATGAGAAAATTACTTTATGGAGTGGATATGGCACCTATAATCAGGTTCAGCGTAACTTTCTTGGCCGTTGTTTTCTTTGCAACTTTCGGCATCGCATCAGAAAAAAAACAGAATGAGCCCGGGGCTCCTTTGAGCCCACAGACACAGGCCTGCATAGCTTGCCATAAAATGTTCACGCCCGGGATTGTCGAGGATTGGCTTTCGAGCAGGCACTCAAGAACAAAACCCGAAGATGCCATGAAAAAGGGTGTTCTTGAGCGGAGGATCTCGACGGACAGGTTGCCTAAGGAATTTTCAAAATACGCTGTCGGATGCTATGAATGCCACGGCCAGAACCCTGAAAAGCACAAAGATAATTTTGATCATATGGGATTTAAAATAAATGTGGTTGTTTCTCCGAATGACTGTAAGACCTGCCACCCTGTTGAGGTAAATCAATTCTCGGGCAGCAAAAAGGCCTATGCCATAAAGAACCTTATGGAGAACCCCGTCTATCATGAATTAGTTGACACTGTGGACGGTCTTGAGAAGATAGCGAACGGAAAAATGGTATCAGAGAAACCCTCGGACAAGACACTCCACGAGACATGCCTCGGATGCCACGGAACAAGGGTCGAGTCAAGAGGAATGAAAAAGGTGAACACCAAGATGGGGGAGCTGATGTTCCCTGACCTTACCAACTGGCCGAATCAGGGGGTGGGAAGGGAGAACCCTGATGGCAGCAGAGGTTCATGCTCGGCATGTCATCCGAGGCACAGCTTTTCTATAGAGGTCGCCCGAAAGCCTCATACCTGCGCCCAATGCCATCTGGAGCCGGACACACCTGCCTGGGATGTCTATGCGGAGAGCAAACATGGGGATATCTTGTTCTCCAAGGAACATGAGTGGGAGTTTAATGCCGTGCCCTGGACAGTCGGAAAAGACTTTAAAGCACCAGCCTGTGCGGTATGCCACAACAGCCTCATCGTCTCTATCGATGGCAAGGTGATCGCAGAAAGAACGCATGACTTCGGCGCCAGACTCTGGGTCAGGTTGTTTGGCCTTGTTTACAGCCATCCCCAGCCCAAGTCTGGAGATACAACGATCATCCGGAACAAGGACGGTCTGCCGCTGCCGACCGCCTTCACAGGTGAGCCGGCATCTAAGTATCTTATCGACATATCCGAACAGGAAAAAAGAATGAATACCATGAAATGTGTCTGTAACAGTTGCCACAACATCGATTGGATAAACGGCCACTTTGAGAAACTCGCAAGCACGATAACAGAGACGAACGAAATGACCCTCGCGGCTACAAAGCTTGTGCTTGACGCCTGGGCTTCCGGGATAGAGGACAAGACAAACCCCTTTGATGAAACAATAGAAAAGATGTGGGTGAAGCAATGGCTTTTTTACAGTAATTCTGTAAGATATTCCTCAGCAATGACCGGAGCTCCCGATTATTCTACCTTTAAGAATGGCTGGTGGGATCTCAGCGACAACCTGAGTCATATGAAGGACTGGATAGCACTGAAGAAGGTGAAAGCGATAGAACTCAAATAAAGGGGCAAGGACAATAAATTATCTGTTAATCATGGTGCAAAGGTATGATATAATTTGCGGAGATGAACAGAAACTATATACTTCCATGTCAAACTCACTTCACGCAACAAATTCGAATCCGTTTAAGAAAGGACGATAAAAAATGAAAATTTCATTCTTGGGGTTGGGCATTATAGGTAGCGCCTGGGCGAAAAATCTGATCTCCGATGGCCATGCCGTGCGATGCTGGAACCGGACGCCAAAAGATTTCCCCAATTTTTACGCAACTATTGAGGAGGCGGTAGAAGGAGCGGAGGTGATCTTCATCGTCGTCACTGACCCTCCTGCAGTGCAGTCTGTTCTGGACAAAATTCAACTCAAGCTCGGCCGCGGGGTATTGGTGATCCAATCCAGCACAATTTCCGCCAAATGGACGCGACTCTTTGCCGAACAGGTGGAGCGGACCGGTGCATTGTTCCTGGAAGCTCCCTTTACAGGAAGCAAACTTGCGGCTCAGCAGCGCCAAACCGTTTATTATCTTGGTGGGATACCGGAAGTCGTCGAAAAGGCCCGCCCAATCCTCGAACCTATATCCAGTGCCATTATCCATATCGGGCCGCTGGGTTCAGCCTCTTCGCTGAAGCTTGCAATGAATTTGAACATTGCCGGCGTGGCCCAAACTTTGTGCGAGAGCCTGGCTTTGTGCAGGGCAGAGGGGATCCCGGATGAAGTCTATTTCAATGCGCTGGCTCGAAATGCTGCACGTTCCGGCGTTTCGGATCTTAAAGAACCCAAGCTGCGTCAGCGCGATTACACGCCGCAGTTTTCACTCAAGAATATGGATAAAGACCTTCGTCTGACATTGGAGACCGCTGTCGAGCTGTCAGTGTCACTCGAACAAACCGGGCATCTAAAAAAAATCTATGACCAGGGAATGTCCGCCGGTTGGGGGGATGATGACTTTATCGGACTCATGCGGCTCCTGGATAAAAAACCATCATAAACAGCGAATCTGAATGTCATTCCGAGCATAAAATGGCCATTTGGCCAGTTTATGGTAACATTTTACCTTGGCCAATTTATGCTTACATTTTGTGAATCTCCAGCTTGCACCACCTACTTTGGATTTATGGTATAACTATTAACGGTTGGGTTTTAGCCATCCCTAATAGATAAGACAGTAGAACTTCGGTTTCACCAAGTAATGAACAGTGACATGCGGCCCCTTCCGTAAGTTTGATTCACCGACTAATTGAGAGTATCAGGGAGTCGAAGTTGACAAGGATAACTACTTAAAACAAGTAGTTTAGGATTCACGCAACTCTATTGAGGAGTACATGCGGAAGCGCTCATCCCTCGACTGCAGTCTTCTCCCAAAAACTCTCGAGTTGGAACTGTCCCGCAACAAGAAAAATTTCTGAACAATCAGTATTTTGATGGTGATCGTAAAAGCGTGGTCGATTCTTAAAAATTGTTACCTGCCGCAAATAACACAACAGAGCTTTTTAGCATGTCATTTATCTTCTTTCCCCCATACATTATCGTAATATTCAGGATACAGTTTTTTCCCGCATTCAGGACAGATTGCATGGCTGAACAGGGCCTCGGAATGTTCGGTAATGTACGTTTCTATTTGCTTCCAATAACCTTTATCATCACGAATTTTCTTGCAAGAAGCGCATATCGGCAATAATCCCGATAACTGCTTTACTTTGGCGAGTGCTTCCTGCAGATCAACTACTAGCTTGTTCCGCTCGGTCTCTATCCGTTTTCTTTCGCTGATGTCGTGCGCTATCTTTGATGCACCCACAATTCTGCCGTTTTCATCTTTAATAGCCGAGAATGTGAGAGAAACCTGTATCAAAGTGCCATCCTTTCGCATACGCACTGTCTCGAAGTTCTCAATGTTCGCACCCGTCGAAATTCTCCCAAGAATGTCAGGGATCTCATCCGTGTGGCCAGGCGGGAGCAGGACCGAGATATGCTTGCCAACAATCTCTTGAGCCGTATAGCCGAAAATCTCCTCGGCCCCCACGTTCCATGTCTCGATGATACCACTCAGGTCTTCGCTGATAATCGCATCTTCGGCACTCTGCACAATGGCAGCTAGGTGAGCCATCATCTTCTCTGCCTCCTTGATCTCAGTCAGGTCAATGCCGTAGGCGTAGTTCTTGTCTCCCATGGTAATGAAACCCCACAAGATATTTTTCTTCGATCCGTCCTTGCAGGTAACTACGGATTCCATCGGCTCGATGGGCGATTGGGTCTCTATCGAACGCTTAACCCTTTTTGTCCATTCCTCCGAGAGTTGTCTCCGGTAGATTTCATCAGGATAGGCCAGCGGCAACCATTCCGAAATACTCGGAACATCCTCCATGGTATAACCAAACAATTTGATAAACGTGGGGTTTAAGTATTCGCCTTTCTGTTCTATCCCAACATTCAAGTATACGGCCAGTGGTAATGTTTCCACCATTGTCTTGAACTTAGTTTCGCTTTCTCGTAATGCCTCTTCAACCCTCTTGCGCTCCGTGATGTCTACTAAAGTTCCCAGGCTTGCAACATAATTACCGTCGGGATCATAGAGGGCAACAGCGTTTAGAAGTCCGACAAACACCTTGCCATCCTTACGAACCATTTCGTATTCAAGGTCGCGGATATATCCCCGTTCCTTGAATTGCAGGAAATTTTCCCGGTAGCTCCTCAAGCTAGCGGCCGTGATTACATCCGACCACTTCATTCGCCGGAGCACTTCGTCCCTTGTATAGCCCAGCCACGCAAGTTCGGTGTCGTTGATTCGCTGGAAGACGCCGTCTTTGTCCAAAGAGTGATAACCGCATGGGGCATTATTGTAGAGGTCTTCAATTTCCATCGCTGATTTATGGAGAGCATCTTCCGCCAGTTTGCGGAAATTAAGATGCATGTTGAAGCTGCTGAGCAGCTGACCAACCTCATCATATTGAGTAACAGGTATATCCTGTAGCGGTAACCGTTCCTCGGTAATATCTTTTATTAGTTTGCTTGCGGTAGAGAGTGGTAGTAGTGCTTGCCTGATAACTAGCCATACAAGCAAAGAGCTTAGTAGTGATAGCCCTAACGCTATGGAATATGCCCAATTCCTCATTGAACGAATCGGCAAGAATGCGATCTCTGCCGGCAACCCTACCCGGATAAACCAGCCTGGAGTTGGTATGTGCTTAGCGGACATAAGCATTCGTATATGCCTTGAATTAACGGAGATTCCTGAGCCTTCAAACCCAGACATAAACCGATCGAACAAAGGGTTAACGCCAATTTTTGGTGTTGGCTTCATTATCCGCGTCGGATCACTACCGGTGATGTAAATGCGATACTTGGGAGATACCAAAAGGAGTCTGTCAAGGAAGTCTTTATATTCAGCGTTTTCGATTGAACCCAAAAGCGCCGGGTCGGATACCAATGTATAACCTGCCAACACAGCGATAAGCTTGCCTGATGGGCTCAGAACAGGGACGGCAAAAGAAATGACAGTTTTTTTTGAAAATAGACCTATCCAGGGCTTTCCCACCACCGGTTTTCCGGTAGTGACCACCTCTTTAAAATATTCGAGTTCTGAACGTGATGAACCTGCCCGCCCCTGTAATATAGGGTAATCGGCAATTCCTATGCCTTCCCTGGAAATAACCTCAACCCCGGTTTGAAAGAGAGTTGCCAACAAAGGCTTGTCACGGAGGAACTTCCTTAGTTTGTCGGGGTTGGCTACAAGTTCAGGGGTGATCATGTTAGCAATGTGCGTCAGCGAATTAATACGAAATTTGACCTGGCTCTCAATACTATCGGCAATGTATGATGCTATTGAGAACTGCTGTGTTTCCAACTGCGCGGCCATTTCATGTTCCAATCGATTTGAAATAAAGAACGTCAGCGCCCAGATGCTGCACAAAAAAAGAAACAGCACCATGCCGGTGATTTTGCTTTTTAGGGATAAATCACTAAATGAAAAAGACTTATTCATTTTAGCAAAAGCATAACACGGAAAGAGAGAGTCCATCAATCATCGTTGCGCCAACATAGAGTTGTTTTGACCAGAGTTTAGCTACGCTACTTTTACCTCTCCATTATTTGTTTCAGGGATGTCTTACGCAGCCTGGCTTTCACAGTTATTTTTAAAAACTAACAATATCGCCGAGAGGTGTGGAACGTTGATTCCAGGTGAAACGTTCATACAGTTGCAGCAATCTTAACTTGCGGATAACAGGAAGGAGTAGAAAATATTCTTACGGGCAAAGACTTTGCAATGTGCAAGTGGGAAGTAACACAGGACCTAACTTTGCCAGATAGCTCCTGTTTTATCTTCTATAAATTTACACTCATAGGCTTTTGGCCAAATTATGCTTACAAGGGTGTAAAAAGTCGGCGTTAAAACATCTGTATTTGGGGTATTCTGGCCAGTTTATGCTTACAATTCTCATCAGTTTATGATTAAATTTACACTGAAGTTTAGAAATTCGCCTTATTGAAAGTTGAAAGGACTTTGTACTTTATATACTCGTTTGTGGCTTCTATAACCTCGATCCTTGCTCCCTTATATCCGATAATATTTGACCCGCTCAGATCGTATTCAACTGTGTTATTAAATGCAGGAAGGGCTAAATTACCGGAAAATTCACGATATGCAACATTTATTTTATTCCCAACCTTACCGTTGTAAATCAAGGTTTGCTGAAATGAGTCAGCTCGTACCATGAGCTTTTTCTCTCTCTTAAATAACGCGTCTGGGTTGCAAACTTGCAAGTTAAACACTGTTACTACACAAAGTTTTTTTCTGTCTTTATATGCCTGTATGCTTTGCCATGGATCAGCTGTACCCGCTTGATCAACAAAACCACTGTCCGGGTCGCGGCCCGGCTTGTAAAAATCCGAATTCTCATCTCCTCCCTGTTTGAGATAATAGCCTTCTTCCAAGATATAAGCCGAACCTATTTTCTGGTCCGACTCCAGATATATGGCGTCATGCTCGGTAAAATTCCCTTGTCTAAGCATGCTGTCACCAATATATGTGGTATTAATGCTCCCTAAGGGGGGCTCACTGATTTCGATTTTTTGAGGCATATAGTTATATTGAGGTGTTGCACAACCAGATATAATGCTTACGACGGAGGTTAAAAATACTATTCTGAGCAGCCTTGAGCTGACAATATTCATAAAATATTCCCTTCTCAGTCTCTCTATAGTATAACACACTGGAGAAGCGGAGACAGCCAGTTTTATAGCTGTATTACTGTCGGGATCGAAGACATCGGTAATAGTTCGAATGCAAGCGAGGAAGAGGGTTTAACAAGTCAGGCAGTTCTGTCTGTTTCAATATTTCTGAAAATATCCATGACAGACACAAAGAGGGCCACCACAAGAGGTCCCATAATGAGCCCTAACAGGCCAAAAAACTTGATGCCGCCGAGCACACTGAAGAAAATAATTATTACAGGCATTCTGGTCCTGCTGCCTATCAGCACCGGCCTGAGGGCATAGTCAATAAGGCTGATGCCGAATATGCCTATCAGCACAAGTATGACTCCCTTCATGACAGACACCTGGACAAACAAATATAACGCTATGCCTCCCCATACAGCAAATGAGCCCACCATCGGGATGAACGATGAAATAGCAGTAGCCGCCCCCCATAAGACCGGCGACCTTAGTCCAAGTGCGGAATAGGCTATGCCTCCTATTATTCCCTCCAGGACCGCAACAAGCACGCCGCCGTAAATTGTTGAAATGACAATGTCCCTGATCTGTGAGGCGAGTCTTTCTTTCTGCTGCTCTGAAAACGGCATATAATCACGGCTCTTCCGGAGAAAGGCAGCTCCATCCTTGAGCATGAAAAATATGGCCAATGCCATAAAGATAAAGTTTATTAAGACAGTGACTACGCTGCCCAGGCCGCTGGGGATCCTGCCAATTAAATCCTTCCCCATCAGTAGGGCATTATCGCTAAGGGTCTTTTCTATATCTGCTTCACTAAATGGAAGATTGAAGATAGTGCTTATCCAGTCCAGCGAATATTGCACTGCGGGATAACTCATGACATCATGCAGCAATTCCATTTTCCCGGTGCTCATATGGTGTGAAATATCCTGTAATTCGCCTATCAAGAGGTATGAAAAATACGAAAAAGGGCCGATAATAATTGCAATGATAATGACAAGGACGATAAAGGAGTTCAATGATTTCCATCTAAGGTATCTTCCAAGGTAGTTGTATACGGGATAGAAAACTATAGACAGGACAATGCCCCACATTATCGACGCAATAAACGGCCTCAGTATCTGGAAAGTCAGGTATCCCAGACCTGCTGTGATGGCGAGCATGACAATGAAGTAAAACCTGTTTGCTTTCATGACACCTTATATATCTACACAAAACGAGGCGATTTGTTCTCTGTTCGTTATTGCCCTTTCTATAAATAATGCCAGTATTCTTAATGAAAGTATATCGCACCCTTTTTCAGGATGCCACTGGACGCCGGCCAGGAAAGGATGGTGCGGGCTGTAAATGCCTTCAATGATACCGTCCTCTGCTTCAGCAAATACCTCCAGTCCGCTGCCCAATGTTTTGACCGCCTGGTGATGGTTTGAATTGATTGTCAGGGACAGTTGCTGCAAACCGGGGGGGAAGGGTGCGGTAATCCTTATAACGTGCTGTTCATCCTTATGGCCTCGACCGCCTCCTGTCTGATGCATTATATCCTGATAAAGGCTTCCTCCGAACATGACATTGATGAGCTGCATTCCATAGCATATCCCCAGAACAGGTTTCTGTTTCTTATTCACTTCGCGCAGCAGGGAAAGCTCGAAATCTGTTCTGTCCTTTTCCGTAAAATCCAGGCAAGCAGCGGGGACCATTGCCGTCTCATTATAATATTCAGATGGGATGTCGCCTCCACCCGGGATCATGAGGCCGTCCACAAGTTCGGCAATATGGGGGATGTCATCGAAAACAGGTACAAGCACTAACGGCGAGCCGCCTGCACGTGCCACGGCAGAAACATAGTCCCGTTTCAACCTGAAAAGGCGGTCATGACTGTCAGCAGTTATGCCTATCAGAGGTTTCAAGAAAGGACCCTGCCTAAAAGCGTTCCCGTAAAATCTCCTCCGTTGACAGCCATGCTGCCGTTTACAAAGACATAGTCAATGCCCTCAGGCTTGCTGAAAGGCTCCCTGAATGTTGCCGTATCAATAATACGCTCATAATCGAAAATCACAATATCCGCATAAGCCCCTTCACTAATGACGCCCCTGCCCGTAAGACCGAATGTTGCTGCAGGCAGGGCGGCCATCCTTCTTACTGCCTCCTCCAGTGTTACGAGACCTTCGTCCCGCACATATCTGCCGATAAATCTCGGGAAGCTGCCGAACCCCCTTGGGTGAGGCTTGCCGTAACACGTAGGGCCTGAAAAAGACCGGACGGAGCTGTCAGAGCCTATCATGAGGTATGGAAGGGACAGAAAGCGCCTGAGGTTATCTTCGCTCATTGAAAAAAAGATTGCCCCGGTCCTTGCCCGCTCACGAATGAGCAGGTCCAGAAGCGCATCAACGGTCTTTTGGCCGGTTTTTAAAGAAACATCGAAGATATTTTTTCCTTCCATCCATCTGTTTTCGGGGTTGGCGACTGAGGAGATATAAACACCTTTCCAGTAATCAATGTCTTTCCGGCTTAGGTCAGACTTAATGCGTGCAGCTGTTTCAGGGTCTTTGAGCCGTTCCAGTTCACTTTCAATGCCGCCTTCGTATACCCATGAAGGCAGTATGGTGTCTAGATCTGTGGCGGCTGCTACATAAGGGTACCTGTCGCATGTTATGTTAATACCGGCTGTTCTTGATGTCTCAATCAGCCTGAGGGCATCATCTATCTTCCACCAGTTCTGTGCACCTGCGGTTTTCAGATGAGATATATGGACAGGCACCCCAGCTCCCAGGCCTATTTCGAGTATTTCGCGAATAGACTCGATAAGAGCATCCCCCTCGCTCCTCATGTGCGAGGCATAAACACCAGGGAACGGCAAACCACCTGCCAGCGACGTTAGTTCTGAAGTGTCGGAATAAATGCCGGGAGGGTAAATAAGCCCTGTCGATAGACCTTTTGCTCCTGTTTGCACAGCATCAGATAAAAGCCTTTTCATCGCCGCCATGTGATCGTCTTCAGCCGCCGAATCCTTATAGCCGATAACCGAGGCCCTGATATTGCCGTGGCCGCACAGCGTTGCATAATTGAGTCCTATACCCTTTTTTCTTAAAAGAGCGAAATATTCCCCGAATGTTGACCACCGTGCCGTTATCCCCAACTCGTCCATATCAGCCTCTCTGCGTATAAGCGCCTCACCATACAGGGGGGCTGCGGATAGGCCGCAGTTGCCGTTTATCTCTGTTGTAACGCCTTGCGAAAGTTTTCCTTCAGCTCTTCCGTCAGCAAGTACCGTGAACTCCGAATGGGCATGAGTATCTATAAACCCGGGAGCGACAATTAATCCCCGTGCATCAATGGTTCTTTCAGCGTCAATTCTTCCGTCGCCCGCATAGACGATCCTGTCGTCATGGATACCGATATTCATTTCGCGCGGCCTTGAACCGCTTCCGTCAACCACTGTACCGTTTTCAATCAAATACCTGATCATTTGTCCTCTGTATCGTCTGTGATTAAATTTGCGGACATGAAGAACTTTTCAGGTTCAGCCATACTTTCAACAAAAAGCGGAATCATGAAAGAGGCAAGGAGGGCGACAGCAATCCTGAAATTGGATATGAGACTTTTTATCCCGGTGACATCTGTTGATGTTCCCGACCGCTGTTTCGCCTTCTCACTGTATCTGTCATAAAGCTTTTGCTTCAGAACAGGAAAACATTGAAGGGTGAGTGCCATGATGGAGAAGAACTCATGCACTGGAAGCCCTATCAGCTGCAGAGGGCGTAGTACCCTCTTTAGTGAGCCGATCATTTCCTCGATGGGTGTAATATGTGTCAGTATTTTCGCTGCGTACACCATATCAAAAACCCTGAGCGCGCGCAAGGAAGCAATTCTGAGACCATCTACAGTGATAGTGACAGGCCCCACCGCAGCGACAACCATGCCTGACTGATAAAACAGATTACTGATAAAAGTAAAAGTAAGGAAAAAAAATATGGGGACAGCCCCACTCTTGATTTTTTTAAACGGTATGAAAAAAAGCGCTAAAATAACACACGATGCTATTATGGCATGCAACTTAATGCTTTCGACAAGAAATACGATAACTGCGAAGCAGGAGTATAGTAAGAGATAAATTCCTGAAGACAATGCGTTACCTTAATGTGCCGGTATATCTTATTTTTGTGGTTTTATATGGTTTGGAATCCGGACTGTCAGTACTAATCTCTGTTTGTTGTTCTGTACCGCCTGATGCCACCTGCTGCTGTCGCGGCTCTGAATTAAAATAGGCATTAATCCCATCGACAATAGATTCAGCGATCTTTTGTTTGTACGCTCCTTCAGACAGCAGCTTTTCCTCCTCCGGGTTGCTTATAAAAGATACCTCGGCAAGAGCTGAGGGCATCTGGGCGTCAACGAGGACGTAAAATAAAGCCTGCTTCACGCCAAGATCGGCGACTTTTGGGTACCTGGACCTTATTAACGAAACTAGGGAGCGCTGGATATTACCTGCAAGATTAAGCGATCCGTCCCGCTTTCTGTCCCTGTCCAAAGAAGCGAGTATAACTCCCAATTCACTCTGCACCTGTTTCATTTTTTTCAGTGATATGGCGTTTTCCCTGGCAGCAACCTTCAAGGCTTCCTCGTCATTTGTCCAGTTAAGCAGATATGTCTCAATACCCCTTGCCTTTCTGTTCGGACTTGCATTGGCGTGAATGGACAGGAAGAAGTCCGCAGCGCTTTTATTTGCAATCTGTGCCCGCTCGGGCAGCGGTATGAACACATCGCTGTCGCGGGTAAGTATTACTTCATATGAGGGATATTTTTTCTCTATAATGTCCCTGACTCTCAGGGCGATATCCAGGACAACGTCTTTTTCGTACAGTCCAGTCGGCCCGATTGCGCCTGTGTCATGGCCGCCATGGCCGGGGTCGATAACAATTTTCCTGCGCATAACGCCTGCCTCGCGGTTTGCGTCCGGCTTGGGCGGCTCCACAGGTTTTTCGATATTCTCCGGAACCGGTTTCTTTCCAACAGACCCTTTAGGGAAAATATCGATGATAAGACGGGTTGGGTCCTCCAGGCTGAATATCTTGAAGTCATAATCTGTCGAACCGAGATCAAAAACAATCCTTGCTGTATCGGCATTGAATTGGCCAAGTCTGATGCTTTTGACCAACGGATCATTTATCGTATAATTTTTCTGTAAATCTTTTGCGAGTTTTGCATTGTTGATATCGAGGAACAGACGTTCGGGGTTGGAGAGCTTCGCATTTGTGAATGACGCGGTACCGGAAAGTTCGATGACCACCCGTAAGTATTCCGGTGTTATATGATATCTAAGTCCTTTGAGCTCTACCGGGTCCCCGGCAGCACAGGAAATGGGCCGGGATAAAGTGGACAAAAGGACAAAAAGAACGTAAATCACGACCTGGATGCAGAGTTTTATGCCTGCTTCTAAGTATACGCGTCTATGTCCTTTATGGTCGGGATCAATCATATCGCCTGAACAGCTTTAACCTCCGGTATCTCATTTCTCATTGTCGATTCAACCCAGTTCTTTAACGTAAGGGTGGACATAGGACAAGTGCCGCATGCTCCCGTTAGTTTCACATATACTATATCGTCTTTTACCTCAATTAATTCAATATCTCCGCCCTCTGATTTCAGGCCGGTCCTGATTTTACCCAAAATTTCCTCGACCCTTTCTTTTGTGATCATTGCTCCTCCCTGAGTGCCCCGGAAAGTTTCAGACTTTTTGGGAAGCACCCATTCATCAGAAATCTTTGACAGTGTTAGATTTTATCATAGCGGATTGACTGGAATAAATCAACCATATGTTTGATTTGAAAGTGAAAACATTAGTTGGGACTACGAGCGGTTTTCTATATAAAAAAGGTTGATTTCCGGC
The DNA here is from genome assembly GCA_963710375.1 of Nitrospirota bacterium. Taxonomy (GTDB): domain Bacteria; phylum Nitrospirota; class Thermodesulfovibrionia; order Thermodesulfovibrionales; family Dissulfurispiraceae; genus JADFXI01. The sequence continues at coordinate 6,621 of CAVPZX010000002.1, read as the reverse complement.
AAAGTGACAGGGTTTATTTCTTTTTCCAGTAGGGACTGGAGAAATCTTCAAATGCCGAGATGGCGGCAACAGAACCTTGTCCTACAGCAGTCGCTATCTGCTTTATCCCACCGGTCACATCGCCGGCTGCATAGACCATATGGATAGCGGTTCTCTGAGTGTTGTCGGCCCTGACATAACCTTCAGGGTCCATGTCGAGGTTGAGCAACTTTGCTATCTTATTGTTTGGGGTGTAGCCGATTGAAACAAATACCCCTTCAACAATCATTTCTTTGAAGGACCTGTCCTTTAGGTTTTCAAGTTTTACCGCGTCTACGCGGTCTTTACCATAAATTCTGTTAACCACCGTATGCAGGAAAATCGGGATATCTCTCTGAGCAAGGCTTTTTTGCAGAAAGGCCTCGGCTCTTAAAGCAGGTCCCCGGTGGACCAGCGTTACTTTAGCGCCAAGACTATTCAGGTACAGGGCATCTGTTGCTGCAGAGTTCCCTCCTCCCACAATAATCACCTTTCCGCCGTCCTTGAAAAAATAGCCGTCACATGTGGCGCAATAACTCACACCCCTGCCGTACAGTGCCTTTTCACCTGGAGCATCGAGCTTCCTGTGTTCGGCTCCGGTTGCAATTATAATGCCCTTTACCCTGAACAACCTTTTGGTTGTTTTCAACTCGAATACATCATCCGCTTTTTTGGCATCCGTAACGTCTTCGCTTTCAAAAATATATGTATACTGCAATGCCTGCTGGTACATTATATCTACAAGGTTCTTCCCTGCTATCTGGCTGTAACCGGGATAATTTTCTACAATCGGTGTTATAAGCACCTGTCCCCCTACATTCGCCTTTTCGATAACTGCGGTTTTCAAGCCGCTGCGCCCTGAATAAATGCCGGCGGCAAGCCCTGCCGGACCTCCACCGATAATCGCGATATCCAGATCCACAACATCCCCTGAAAAAGAAGCGGACATGATGTCTACAGACGAAAGGCTGAGGATTTCTTCTACAAACAGTTCCGGGGGACGGACGCCGGATCCGATCGTTACTTCATTTATGACCGTAAACGGAACAGTGATTATATGGTATTTGTCCATGTAGTCCCTGTTTTCGTACATTTCGATTATTTCAACTGTAATGAGTTCAGGCAACGCAATTGCGGCTGATATGGCAACAAGGGCGTGCTGAGGACAGTAGGGACAGGTTGGGGAGACAAAAACCTGGATATGTCTCGGCTCCTTCAGTTCAAAAAGCCTCTTCAAGGACTGTTCTGAAAGCAGGGTCCCGTTGCTCGATACAAGAATAATGGCCATAATCAGTGTACGCCCTTCTTCTCCTACAGGAGCGCCGACATAACTGATTTTGAACCTGTCAGGGCTTATAAGGATAGTTGGTGACCGGGTAATACCTTTATGTCTTGCCTCATCACTTTCGAGGTTAAAAAAACGCACCTTTATCTTATCCGTAAGTTCTGCTATTCCCCTCAGAAGCATAGTAGTCGCCTCATTGTACTGATTAGGCTCTTTGCTCAGGTAGACCTCGATCTTGACAACATCTTTCAGTTGCCTGAATGTATCGGTCAGGACCTTTTTGGTTTCTTCGGGCAGCATATCATTGGATTGATCCGGCATACCTTTCAATTATACCTCAAAAAGACAGGCAATAGGCTATAGGCTATAGGCTATAGGCAAAAGACAAAACAATAAGCACGTACTTTTTTGTTATTATTTTTTTTCACCTATTGCCCATTGCCTATCGCCTATTGCCTGTCTTTTATTGTTATAATTCTTTATGCATAAAGTGGGCTTTGTCTACGGTCCGGTCTTTTTGAAGCATGAAACGCCTTTGGGTCACCCCGAGTCGAAAGCGCGGTTGATAGCCATAACTGAAAGACTTAAGCGCGCTCCTTTCTGGAAGGACCTTGTCCTGATCGCCCCATGTAAGGCGCAATATCAAGACATTGAGCTGGTACATACGAAGAGCTATGTCGAAAAAGTCAGGAATTTTGGGACAGGCCACCTCGACCCCGATACGTATTTATCAGAGCACAGTCTTGAAGCAGCGCTCCATGCCGCAGGCGCTGTCATTGATGCAGTGAAGCAATGCAAATCCGGAAAGATACTCCGGGCGTTCTGCGCAGTGAGGCCTCCAGGCCACCATGCAGAGGCTTACGCTGCTATGGGCTTTTGTATTTTTAACAATGTTGCAATCGGCGCGCGGTATGCACAAAAAGCAGGCTATAAAAAGGTATTTATTATCGATTTCGATGTCCACCACGGCAATGGTACTCAGCATGTGTTTTACGAGGATGATACCGTTTTTTATTTCAGCACTCATCAATCCCCTCACTATCCCGGCACCGGCGGCAGCGCCGAACGTGGGAAAGGCAAGGGTAAGGGATATACCTTTAATATCCCTCTGCCGGCCGGTTCCGGTTTTAAAGAGTTTTTCTCTGCTTACTGCGAAGTTCTTCCAGGATTGGTGAAGGGATTCGCTCCTGACATACTCCTGGTTTCTGCCGGCTACGACATACATGCACACGACCCGCTTGCAGGTTTAAGGGTAAACGACGAAGGGATTCGCGACATCGTTGCCTGCATCCTCTCTTCCCCGTCTGACCCGGAACATACCCCTATCATCTTTGCCCTTGAAGGCGGCTATGACCTTGCCGCGCTAGAGAATTCCGTGTGCATTACTATTGAAGAAATGCTGAAAAAATGACTTAGCCCACATTATTATAAATTTATACAAGGGGCAGGCGGGACATGGTGCTGAGCGGACTTTGACAGCCTAAGTGACACCAAGGACGGTGGCACAGGCTGTCACAGCCTCGGAGCAAGGCTGGATGCCTTGCGAGAATGAGACGAAGCGCTGTGGCCTGACTGCTCCTTGTATAAATTTATGAATAATCCGGAAGAAAAATCTAAATTGGTCTACTCGACCGACAAGCCTATTTCCCGAAAGGAAGGACCTCTCGTAAATAGTGTCGAGCCGATGTTGAATCCTGCCCATCAGAAGGTCATTGTCCGGCTGGACCGGAAGGGGAGGGGCGGGAAGTCTGTCACGGTAGTCGAGGGTCTGCAGATTTCAAAAAGAGATAAGGAGGCACTGCTCAAGGAATTGAAGTCAGGGCTTGGGGCCGGCGGCGCAGTCAAGGACATGTCTCTTGAAATTCAGGGCGACCATTGTGACGCGCTTATCACGGCACTAACAAAAATGGGGTATAGGCCGAAACGCTCAGGCGGCTGACGATTATTTCTCCCCAATCCGCTTTAGAATCGCATTCCATATTTCAGTCAGTTCCAGCCGTTTTGACCATCAAAAATCTCAGCAACAATATCTATATCGTTCGTTAGTCTGGGCTCACCGTAAGCCATGGATGCTACCGAGCCTGTAACAAGATACGGAATTTGAAGAGCTTCAAATGTCTCTATGATCTTTTGAAGGAGTTCAAACGGACCCATGAGATAATCTCCGGTTAACTTCCCGCCTAAGCATTTCTGCGCTCCAGCCAGGATGGGTTTTCTTGAGATGAATTGTCAGCATGTTATAAGCCGATGACCAAATGCTGAATCCGATTCCTATTCTTTCAGATGGAGACTTACGCTTCAGCACCTCGGCCATAGCATCATCCACCACCTCAATCTGGCCGGCATCCAGTCTCAAATTATTTTGCACTCTCTTACCTCCTGAAGACATTTAAATCGAACAAATAAATGACTTCAGCGCACTTCATTAGCTTTAAGTTCTGTCTGAATTATATCAAAGCCATCGTCTTAATGCATCTTATAATCAAAAGGTTTCTCCGTGTCTGTAAGTTTAAGCATAAAATGAAATTGTTCCTCACAGTAATCTTGCCTGCGGTCTTGTCCATGAAATGTAATGCTTTCTTTTGATAATTGTTGAAATGACGGGTTTGATTAAGCACTGAAAGACTTGTTATACTTTTGCTCTTTTGCGGGTTGTTTTACTTTTAAAGCATGAAGGTTTTTTTGAAGCAACTTTATACCAGTCGGTCTTCTTGTCGGCCTCTGTTACTTTCCTGCCGCCTTTGCTCTCTATAAAAGCAACGATCTCTTTCACTGTTAATTCGTTCTTAGCCATGTTATAAACCTTTTTCTATAAAAGTTATGGTTGTCTTCTATGTCATCAATCGCCATTGTGAGCGCTTGACTATTACTAAGATAATCATACCATACTTTGCGCATTACATTCCCAGACGTGTCCATAATATCCTTATGTGGGCTACCATGCGCGCTGTCGTATCGCATAACCTCGTAGCTATGGCCGTGAATGTCACATATCAACTTTACGATAAAAGTTGTCACCTCCCCCCGGTCGGTTTTAAATTCAACAAAAATCCTGTCGTTATTTGTAAGAGGAATAGCAAATTTCGTTTCCATGTCTTACAATTATTACATCAGTTCGAGTATTCCTGCTACTGCCTCGATGAAACTTTTATAGACTGGAGATGTCTGTAGGTAAGATAACTCACAGTAATCGAAACCAGGCTTGTTTTTTTATACCTGAGGAGTACAGGACATAACTTTTCTTGTCAGCAATGCCCCAGGTCGAGCGATTACATTGAGCGAGGGGTCGGGATACGATTTTCCCCGGTGAGAAAATCCAGAAGAAACCTTCATTGACAGCTGCCTCAAAAGAAGTGATCCGACATTTTTAGCGAAGGGCACCAGATTCACCGACTAATTGAGACCATCAGGAAGTTGAAGCTGATGAGATACTTATAATCAACACCTCATACATCTCACCAAAAATGTTAATTTCGGAAAATAACTGTCAAAATAAGATTCTCAGATACGGTTAATGCTTGTCTAATTCCGAAATCTGATTTTCAAAATTGCTCATACCATTGAAATGAATCGTCGCCAGACCTTCCTCTGAAGCCCTCTTTATATTACCAGCATTATCGTCCACAAAGAGCGCCTCCTTAGTCCTGCATCCCATTATCGAACATACATCCATGAAAACCGAAGGGTCACGCTTGGACTTTCCTAACCTGATTGAATTGAAGACATAGTCAAAACAATGGTAGAAAGGATTTTTCGCGTTAATCTCTTCTAGCCAGTTTGTCTGGTCGCTAAGGATTGCGACGGTGTACCCGCGGAACTCAAGTCTTTCAACATGCTCCAACATCCCTGGTCTTATTATAAATCTGCTCAGTATCTCTTCCCTAAGTTCCTCATCACACCCGACAATTCCAGTCTTTTCTCTCAGAGTTTTCCAATAATCATGTTCATCGGTCAATCCCGTTATGTAACCCGTCTGATATATAAGGTTGGTAGCCGCCGTAAAAAAGTCATCAGGATTGAGGTGGTTCTTTATAGCGATAGCCCTCAGTCCTTTTCTGAAGCCTTCTTCGGCCAACACGCCTCCGAAATCAAATAGTATCGACATGATCATTTCAATAATTTAGTATAGTACATCTTCATAAGACCTTTTTGCACTCCCTTGACAGATTTCTTTATAATGATATTCTTTAGTTAAACTCAGGTGTTATATAACGCCTTGTAGAAAATGGTATAAACTTCCAGAAGACTATATAGGAAGGCATGAAGATGAGAGTTCCTTTTTGCATGACGGATGTTTTGATGGTTCTCTATGCGGAAACCCTCAACGCCTTGCGTGGGGACATAAAGCCGTGAACAACCCTGTGCACGCCATGAGTTTATGATACCGAAATCAGAAAAAACTGGGTAACACTTTTCCGTTTCGGGTAATGGTTATAAAGCCTTTCATGTTCAGCCAGGACTCCACGGCGATGCGCCAGGCCGCTTGCGGCTGAACTCCCTCACTGCATAATATATCATTTTGCAAGTTCGTTATCCAGTCATAGGCATCCCTCCTTTCCCATTTGGAAAACGTTCTTTTGCCGGTGAAGTACACCTGGCAAGCATTCTTACCACTCAAGCATGGACGAGGCCGGTGATTAAGATCATGCTCAACTGTCGAGGCATATGCCTCCAGGTGTTCACGCGGACAAGAGGGTTTATAAGCGAGCTTCGAAGCAAGCCCGTTTTTCAGCTCGGTTTGCGCTTCTTCGATAGCGCCATTGTAAGGCGGATAATGAACCGGACTGTTCACCGGCATGACGAAGTAATCAGCAAGCACGTCATTGACCGCCGAATGATTGAGGTTACCGCCATTGTCCCGCTTGAGAAACAGTGGCGAGCCGAAACGGTTGAAGGTTGCAGTAAGATAGCCGGATATTTCTTCGCCGCAGGGGATGTCTCCTGTCATGGGATTGAACTTGTAGCGAGAAGCCATGTCCTGCATCTGGTTCAGGTACATCTTTGCGCCGGTTTCGTCACGCTGTGCGTATTCGCAGGGGTCCATAGACCACGCAACGTTCGGCACGTTCCAGTGAATGCGCCTCAGATTCTGTCGGTGCAACATATTGAGATCATGCCTCGCCATCGGTACCATTCTTTGCAACTCCCTTCTTGAGACGCCTGATGCGTAACGAGCATATAATGCCCCCGTGCCCTGTGTGCGATTATAACCATGAGACAACTGATCAATATCCCGCTTCAGTTTGTCCATATCCGGCGGCCTGACTTTGGGAGGACCCGGCTGCCGAACGAGAGGCGTGTCTTTCTTATGCCGCATG
>CAVPZX010000001.1:0-140209 GCA_963710375.1 Nitrospirota bacterium | reverse complement strand
TCCCGCAATACAGTTAAGAAGGTAATTCGGAGCGATGCCACCGAGTTCACGTATGATCGGAAAGATCAACCTCATCCAAAGCTTGCCCCATATCACGAGTTGCTATCTGAATATCTTGCAACAGATGCCACGAAGCCGGACCGGGAACAACGGACTGCCATCCTGTTATTTGAGGAATTGCAGCGTCAGGGATTTGAAGGTGGATATGACAGTGTCAGGCGGTATGTTCAGAAGTGGCGTAAAAGCGAGGGAGGCAGGAAGGTCACGGCATACATACCGCAGACCTTCGACCCTGGGGAAGCATTCCAGTTCGACTGGAGCTATGAGCAGGTTGAACTCTGGGGTGTCGTTGTAACAATAAAAGTAGCCCACTTTCGCCTCTGCTACAGTCGGATGCCGTTTTGCGTTGCCTATGCCAGAGAGAGCCTTGAGATGGTGCTTGATGCCCATGTCCGGGCTTTTGAGTATTTTGGAGGCAGCTGCCGCAAGGGTATATATGACAACCTTAAGACGGTAGTGACCAAGGTACTGATGGGAAAGGACCGGGTTTTAAACCGGCGTTTTCAGAACCTCTCATCGCACTACTTGTTTGAGCCTGTAGCCTGTACCCCAGCAGCGGGCTGGGAGAAAGGACAGGTAGAAAGTCAGGTCAAGTTCATCCGTAAGCGCCTATTCGTTCCCCGTTTGAAGTTCTCCGATCTTGACGAACTGAACCGATGGTTGAGTGATAGCTGCCGAACTCTAGCCGCCGGGCATAAACACCCCGAGTTCAAAGACGGCACTGTGGCCGAATACTTCGCCAGGGAGAGGCAACAGTTGCTGATCCTGAGTTCCCCGTTTGACGGGTACAAAGAGACACCGGTTCGAGTATCACTTACTGCACTGGTTTCATTTGACCGCAATCGTTACAGTGTCAATGCTTCAGTTGTAGGCAGGACAGCCATGATACGGGCATATGCTGATAGGGTCGTCATTGTCCATGATGGTAACGTAATCGGAGATCACCGACGCCAGTTCGGCCGGGACAAGATAATCTACGATGCCTGGCACTACGTTGAGGTACTGAAGCACAAACCGGGAGCCCTGCGTAACGGTGCTCCCTTTAAGGAATGGGCACTGCCTGAGCCGCTCATAGAGATACGGCAGCTACTCGGCAAGAGCCCAGATGGGGACCGGCAGTTCGTCGGGATCCTGAGTGCAGTATCAATCTATGGCCTGGAAGCCGTGGTTACAGCATGTTCCGAAGCACTTTCTATCGGTGTGGCCAGCAGAGATGTGATACTTAACGCCTTGTCCCGCACACACGATGACCCCGTAATATCCGAATACAAGATCCCACTCCATCTGCCTGAGCTAAAGTCCCTGCCTATTGCCAACTGCAGTCGTTACGACGATCTTCTGACGGGAGGTGAACATGCTACGAGATAAACTTCTGGAGGCGATGGAGAGCTTGAAGCTGTATGGCATGAGAAGTGTCTATGACGAGGTGTTCGCAGCCGGCATAAAGCAGCGACGCACGCCAGAAAAGATACTGCTGGATCTTCTGGAAGCTGAACTGGGAGAGCGGACTGCCCGGAGCATACGCTACCGCCTTGGGCAGGCAAGGTTCCCCGTAGACAAGGACATAGACCGCTTTGAGTTCGGCTCATCGCCGGTTAATGAGACCCAAATCCGTTCGCTTTACCAGGGCCAATTCCTCTCTGCAAATAGCAACGTTATCTTCGTTGGAGGCACTGGCACAGGTAAGTCTCACTTGGCGATAGCCATAGCCCGTCAGGCAATCAAAGACGGGAAAAGAGGGCGTTTCTTCAATGTGGTTGATCTGGTCAATCAGCTTGAACAAGAAAAACTGGCAGGACGTGGAGGCAAGCTGGCGGATAGCCTTGCACGGCTTCACCTTGTGGTGCTTGACGAATTGGGATATCTGCCGTTTTCAAAAAACGGCGGACAACTCTTGTTTCACTTGATATCAAAGCTCTACGAGCGAACCTCTCTGCTCATAACTACCAATCTTACCTTCGGAGAATGGCCCCAGGTCTTTGGAGATAACAAGATGACTACTGCTCTTCTGGACAGAGTCACCCATCATTGTGATATCATCGAAACAGGCAACGAGAGCTGGAGAATCAAGACCAGAAACTCAAAGAAAAACTAACCGCTGGGGTGGGTCAATTTTGGACGCCGATGGTGGGTCAATTTTCGACGCCGATTAACAAATATTCGACAGCTCTTGACAGTATTTCATCACAGCGCTTTCTTGCCTGTTCTTTTGCTGAATCCCGGCTGTCGTAAGAAGAATCAACCGAACCCGTAAAAATATCCTTGTTATCTCGTATCCCGTAATAAATATCTGGAATGAAGACTTGGAGACCTGTTATTGCAAGAAGATCGATTGGGTTCACCACATCCTTCACTATTTCGAGGCTAAATCTCAATGAATTTATATAACGAGTCACGTCACGTATATTCTCAAAAAAATGCCTAAGTCCACTGTGATATATATTCCCCCAGTAAGTTTGATCCCAGCGGGATTCCGGAATATTTTTAATCAGGGTATCCAGTTGGCTCAACAAGAGCTGCTCAACTTCTTGCTTTGAAATAAGAGGAATCTCGAAAGGAACCTGCACAACCTTTTCGAGATAATCAGCCCCGGAGCCCTCCTGAACCTTGGACAGCGCATTAATCACGACCTGCTTATCAAATGCCAGCAAATAGACGGTATTAGAGAAGTCGCCTAACGACTTGACCAGCTGAAATATTTGCCTGATCTCGTTATTGTTAAGACGGTCTATGTCATCTATCACCACAATAATCTTTCTTTGCATTTTAAACAGTATGTCGTTCAATGCCTTCTTTGTGCCGTCAAGATCAGCATCTTTCATTTTTCCCCAGCCTTTTGCAGCATTCCCAACATCCCTGAATATTTTTGAGAGAATAAAGGCAACAGGTCCGATAGCAGGTATTAGTGATAGCGGTTCGAAAAACCTGGCATAGGCATCTAATTTCTCCCCGGCCTTCTTAGCATCTCCTGCATAGTCCGTGCGCTTCAAAATGGCGGAAAGCTGCTTAAAGAACTGACCTATTAGCTGCTGCTGATCAGAGAAAATCCAAGGATTGAATTTAAAAATGATTGGTCTAGTGCTCGTATCATCAGAAGAAATCCTGTTGATCTCTTCCATAGCCATATTGATAATGGAGGTCTTCCCAGAGCCCCATTCACCAAAAAGGGCGATGACAAGGCTGTCTTTCTCTTTGTATTTGAGGATTACATTACCAAGGGATTTAGCGAATGAGGCCCTACCTAATAAATCGTCCTTGTGAGTCTTTACAGGCTGATCCGGGTTGAACATTACTTATTCTTGTTACTCCTCAAACCCAGTTCTGAAATATATATAGTCATCATGATTTCGAGGCCTTCCTACTCTTTGCAGGTGGGATGTTTGATTGTTTTTTTTGTTTTTCTTCATACAAGGCGATAAAATTTATAGGATTAATGTGTAATGGAGGGAATCCAGCTCTTCTGGTCAGGTCAGCTATTGATTCTCTTATATAGGGGAAGATAATCGACCCGCAGTTAATGTTCACAATCCTGTCAAGCTCTTTTGACGCTGGAATCTGTGGAAAGTTAAACAAACCCACTGTTCTAATAGTAAATATAAAGGGCTGTTTCTTATTATCTGAAATAATCGAGAGCGCCACGCTCACTAATTTATCTTTCTTTTCGTAAGATATGACGGTGCCATACGATATTTCTATCCCCTCATCTTTCGTAGGCTTAAAATCCGTATTCAAAGTAAAATGAGATTCGACCTGCTTTATATCAATAATTGAAAACCTAAGTTCCATGCTCGATTCCCTCCGATCTAACAGCAAAATCATCGCTCATAGTTTTGCTCTTAAGTTTATATCTATTCTCTTTGTATTTTTCAAAGTAAACAACTTTATCCTCCTTTTGTAACGATATTCCGGCTTTACTATCCCTTTTTATGACATTCAACGCAAAAGGATAAACATCAAGAATTCGCAGAAGATTATCCATTCCTCTGCTTTGGCAAACCTGTCCAGATTCATATTTAGCAAAGCCCTTAGTCCCACCTCCTAAAATTTCTGCCATTTCTTCCTGTGTACGAACAAGCTTTTTCCGGATTCTTTTTATCTCTTCTCCAGTCAATAAGCCATCAACTTTGCGCTGAAAATCTTTCAGAATTCTTCCTGATTCCTTCAGGGTTACTTTATCAACGATAGCTTCTCCGCATTCACCGCACTCATATGTGACATAATTAGGCACAATTATGGTTTCGCCCTTATACTGAAAGGTTTCGTTACCAACCTGTTTTTTTAATGTCCCGACACCGCAGATAGGGCATTCTTGAGCTTTCATTTTATTTATCTCCTTCCTCATCTTGCTTAAATTGGATGAGTATCGTTTGTTTTTCATTTACAGATAATTGAAGTTTAATGTATAGCTTATTCTCGTCGTCCTTGCATTTGTACACGTCCTGCCATATTTTATTGTTTTTATGCATCGTCATAGATTTATAAAAGTGTTGAGAACACAGTCTTTCAATCACTTCAGCTATAGCTGCATCGTCCATATAGCCCAAAGTTGCGGCACCCTGCCGTGCCACTTGTGTTATTATTCTAGTTGTTTCACTATTAAAAAATTTCTTAAGTGTCTTAAGATCGCAATGGGGCTTTCTCTTTTCCATAATCTGAATTTTAGCATAAGTATTAGCATCTTGGCCTCAGTTCCTCCTCTGAAGAAAGATGTCCCCTCATCATTTTTGGGGATTTGTAGCACTCTTTAGTACCATTATGGTACGAAATTGCAACGTTTGTCAAGAATATCCGATGTAAGGGGGCCGGGGGATAAATCCCCCGAAAAATTGAGAGGGGAGCAATATCCCCTCTCTTGCATGGACTGTTTATGACAATGCTCTCATATTCACAAAATCCCTTTTTCTTTCAGGCTGGCATATTGTCCGTCGTTGCCGATAATCACATGGTCCAGCACTGCAATACCTAATATCTCACCGGCTTTTTTGAGGCGCTCTGTTACTGCGATGTCGTCACGGCTCGGGGCCGGGTCGCCGCTCGGGTGGTTATGGCCTGCAATGATGCTTGCAACGCCCCGATTAACAGCTAATCTGAAAACCTCTCGCGGGTGTACAAGTGAATTAGTGAGAGTCCCCAAAGAAGCGAGGTCAATAAACTTGATCACGTTCTTAGCATTTAGTCCGACTATCCAGAGGTGCTCCTTATCCCTGTCTAATTCGCTCTCCGTCTCAAGGATCGCAGATAAAACCTTGGATACTTCAAAAGCACTGCTCACGCTCTGCCTTGTGTTTTCCTTGACTATCATTTTGTGTGTCCTCCTCTCAATCATTCCCCCGGTGGCGGGGGTGCTTTCACAAATTGCAAGCACCCCTGACAGCGGGGAAGCCTCAAGGATTCCCTTGAGAGTTGACAGCGAATGACCAGCCGTAGGCGCTTTAAGCGAATGAGAGGGAAGTTAATAAAATATCGATGCGTCAAAAGGCATGACAGAGGGTAACGATGGCGTGACTTTTGTTAGCGTCTACCGGAGAGTGCGAAAAAGGGATTTTCCGAGATGTGGTATTGATACTGTTGTTTTTATCCTGAGTGTATGGCTAATAGAAGGTATATATACCTTCTATTAGTAGCCTTTCAAGACTTACCGTTTCTTTTAGATACAATGACTTATTGTACTTATCGGACATTCTATTGGTTATATAATAAGGTATATATACCTTATTATGAGTCACTGTTCCGATTGCTGCAACTCTGTGATAATAGGTATATATACCATTTTACTTGAAATAGGTAATCTATCCTGTCTATAATGGGACCAGTAAGAAAGATAAAGGAATATCAATGGATAACTTAGCCAGAATTAAAATTGCAAAACCCGACATCGATGCATACTTCGAGAAGATATCCCATAAAGTTTTTTTAAGAAAAGATTTAGGGAAGATTCTTGAAGAGAACCAAAAGGGTTGGAGATTAACCAAGAGCATATCAACTGACAAATTCATAGAACTCTTACGCGAGACAGCTCACCTTAAGGAAATTGACCTTTTTTCGCCAAATTACGATAAAACCCTTTCACGCTATACATGGGGGGCCAATCCGTCAGGCTATCAGGTAGCGCTTTCGATAAAACCAAATTCTTACTTGTCACATTACACAGCAATGTTCCTTCAGAATCTGACTCAGCAAATTCCAACAACAATTTATCTCAATACCGAACAAAGTAAAAAGCCTTCAAGACCCATGACTTTAGAACAAAGCAGGATCAATTTAGCATTTAAGGGAAAAGGCCGGGTCTCGCAGTACGTTTTTAATTATGATAAATGGAAGATTTGTTGTATTAGCGGAAAGAATACAAGTAATCTTGGGGTGGAAGAACTTCAAGTATCCGAAACCGAGAAGGTCCCTGTAACAAATATAGAACGGACTTTAATAGACATAGCCGTCAGACCTATTTATGCCGGAGGCATTTATGAAGTTCTCAATGCCTTTAAAGAAGCTAAGGGGAAGTTCTCAGTTAACAAGCTCCTGGTGATGTTAAAAAAGATTGATTATGTATACCCTTATCACCAGGTCATCGGTTTTTATATGGAGCGTGCCGGATACAAGGAGACCCAGTTGCACCTTGTGAGAAAGATAGAAATGAAATATGACTTCTATTTAGATTATGGCATGAAAGAAACCGGCTATTCCAAAGAGTGGCGGTTATACTTCCCAAAGAATTTTTAGCCCGGCAGTCTTCCGAACAACGTAATCGAAGTAATAATCAAACTCCTTCAACTCAAAGCCCGTCTGAACTGTGGCGGCAACAGAGATAAAATCTCTCTCATGGAATTCTCTGCTCTCCGGAATTTTCCGTATAAATTCCAATGGAACCTTTTTTGCTTTGAATATAAGCCTGAATAGCTCAAGGTTCTCCTCTTTCATCAAGTCAATGTTAAGAGTCTCCATTAAAATGAAAATATCAAAAAAGTCCCTTGCACGGGCGCTTTTTGTTCCGTATGGATATTCAGGCATTTGCTGACAAATAGCCCGAATCTTTTCGATTACTATCATCTCCGGCGTATACACATAAATCGTAAAACCATCAAGTTCTTTTTCCGCTTTAGAGCGGCAAAACTCATACTTGCTGATGTCGATTATAAATGCTTTCTTTTCTCCACTTCCTAAAGCTATGGCGCTTTTTCTCATCTTCTCAACATCACCGTTGAAATCTTTAAGGCGTTCTTTTTGAATTAATTTAAATTCAACTCTATAGCCTCCCCAAAAATCTTCCAGACCATCCTTCCTTATTTTTGGCTTCTCGTAGAACTTGAAATCGAAGACCAGATACCCATGCTCTTGAAAGGTGCTTTCCAAAGACTTTCCTATTTTTGCCTCGATTAATTGAAAGTTTCCTTTATCAAAGTCATCACATAGTGAGAAATCAAGGTCAATCGAGGCACGGGAATATTCACTATAGAATAAAGCCATGGCATTTCCACCCTTTAGGACAAGCATTTCCATAAGCTCGTCGTCAGAGAACATAGCTATAATCCCAAGCTTTCTTATTTCGTCAAGCTTCGATATTTCCATTGCTATTCTTTTTGCTCATACATATTCACAAAATGCTCAAAGCTCATATTGACCTGCACGGCATTATGCGGTATCAGGACATATACCCATGCCAGCTGGCGCACTTTCATTCAAGCCCAAAGACCTGACCCATTGACCTCTCATGTTATGTAATGACCGTTTTTTCTATTTCTTCATAAACCTCATCAATCGCAGTCTGTATATCTATGGTTTTTTGAATTGCTGTAACGATCCGGCAATAGGTCTGTATCTCATCAAGGGATAGAATCCGATCTTTTCTGTCCTTCAGCCATTTATCGCATACCTGATACCCACCGATCTGATAGCGCCATATTTCTTCCGAAATTCCCTCAAAGTATTGAGCTTTGTTGATATAGACAAGCTCCCCCTTCTCCTCATACTTCGGTTTCTCTACCCTGTTATCTCCATTGCCCTGAAACCGTGCTATCGGTGGATCAAGCTCCTGTGATTTTAGCAGATGAAGGTTAACAAGTCTGTATCCGTATTCAGACATTTTCTGGAACAGCTTATAGTCCTTGGTAAACGGCACTCTCGGAAAATCTATCTTCAGAAACTCTGCATATTTTGTCCTGTAGGTCTCTGAATAAAGTACAGCATAAATGCAATAGAATATTTCTTCGGAGGATACATCTTTCTTGTATGTTTTCGATAAGGTTTTGAATATTTCAGGTTTTATGTTCGACTCTTTTGTCTCTCCCTCTGCATGAAACAAGCCTTTCTTTTCTTTTGAAGAGTGAAGATAGAGGGGAACAAGAAATGGAGCACCACCATAATCAGGAAGTGCTCTAACATCCATCAAGGTGTCTGAAATAAAAATATGGGAAAAAAGGATATTATTAGAGGTAGTACGGTCAATAATAAATCCTAAGTTATCACTGAAAAAATGACGCATTAATTCTTTGCTTGCACCACCTCGGCCTATTTCAATCAAATTAGGTTGATAATATATCCATCGTATATCAAAAGGTCTGTATGACAATCTGAAAAATTGATTTCTCCAGTTATCATTATTCCGAACTTTTTCTCTTTCACGGGTAGTATTCCAATAGTCCCCGTCTTTCAGGTTGTAGGCTTTTCTGAACAATTCATCATCTAACTGATTATCTCTCATTGTTTGAATTCGTCTTTCCAAAGCTTTCAAATCGAAATCGGTTAAAAAATGGTCACGGTTAGTTTTTACTCCACTTGAATATTTATCAAAAATATCAAGAATGAAAAAGAATTTGTCATAGCTTGTTTGTAATGAAAAATCCTTTTCAACAAAAAAGTAATAAGGTTCACTCGGATTTAATTCTTTCCATTCTGTCTTTTGTATGTCATTGATGCCTAAAAAGTTATATTTAAATTCCCTCAAACCATAAATATCCTGATATAAAACTTTACCCACTCCATTTTGTTTATGTTTGTTACTCTTTATGAGTAAAGCAATGGCAACGCCTTGCTGAATATCAAATACATTCTCATCCTTACTTCCATCAGGTGCTTTTTCACCAATTCGGCTGTTCCCGTGAAGGTTCAAAATATATATCTCATTAAAGCTATCAAGCAATTTCTTTCTCATTCCCCTGTGAATAATTCCTGAAAGGTATGAATTATTGGTTATCAGCCCGATAATACCTTTCCCGTCACGGTCAATCTTCCAATGTGCAAACCGGATAAACTTGATGTAATCATCTGAAAGAGGTTGTATATTTCTTTCAGTTCGGACATCTTCTTTATATGCATTCATTTCATGTTCTATAAAATCAGACTTGTTTGCAGAACTCTTAGAATAAGGAGGGTTTCCTAAAATTACCAATATCGGCTGTTCTTTCTTAACCTTTCCTGCCAGGTGTGATTCTTCAGACAGGGAAGCCATTCCAGGGAGTTTTGTTTCATGTAGCTCTTCCATCTCAAGGGTATTAGTCAAATAAAGCTTTACCCTGTCATCCTCCTGTAACCTGAATCCTAATTCTTCAAGCAGGAAGGACATTTTTAAATGCCCTATAGCATAAGGGGCCATCATTAATTCAAAAGCATAGAAGTTTTTCAGAATATGATCTTTGATAAAGTTTTTTCTGCCTCCCTCTCCGTACTTAGAAACAAACTCATCAACGGCAAGTTTTGCCGTCTCTGCTAAAAAGGTAAGCGTTCCTGCTGCCGGGTCTAATACCGTCACATTCTTATCTGCAAATCCATCAGGTTTATTAAACTGCTCTTGCAGGATGATGTGCAATGAACGGACAATATAGGAAACCACAGGTTCAGGCGTGTAATATACGCCCCTCATCGTCCTTGTTTTTGGGTCATACTCTGCAAGGAATGTCTCATAGAAATGTATGATAGGGTCTTTGCCTTTACCCTCATGGAAGTATTGATGAAGAATTTTTTTAATATCCGCGACTGACAGGATTTCGGAAATATCATCAATAATCCATTCCATCTGTTGAGGGAGGGAGCCTAAAGAAACAAACTGAAATACGTCTCTCAGAATGCCGATTGTCTGCGGGATATTGTCATAGGCAAGTTTTCTGTTAAAACCATTCTCTGAACGGGTACGGGCCGCAAACAGTCCATAAGTGATTGTCTGTGAATACAGGTCTGAAAATTCATTCTCTGTAAGACTGCTAATCAGGTATTCCTTGAATGCCTCATAGAATCCTCCGATAAAGCCCTTCCCTGCCGTTTCCTCTTCCCTTAACTCCTGTGCTATAACTTCATCTTTTAAAAACCGTGTCCTTTTGGCAAGCTCTATTGCAAGGGTCTTTGCATCATAAACTTTAGGTATCGAGAAGGAAAAAAACTTTTCCATTAGCTCTAAAAATTCAGACTCTTTTTCAACGGGTGGAGTGGTCTTTACTTTGCTTAACCAATAGGGCCTGGCGATTAACACTTTATCCGTCATTACCCCGTTGCGGTAAAGCCTGAACTCAAGGAAATTGGTAAGTATCAGATTAGGGAAGGTATGCAGGTATCTTTTTAGCTGCTCTGTATCTTCTATTCTGTCAAGATTTTCAACAGAGGGGTCTTTTGCTTCAATGTATCCAGTGATATGCTGTTTTCCGTCCCATATCCTGAAATCGGGGTTCCCAGCCTCTGTCTTTTTTGGAAGGACAGTGACGTGAATCTTTTTCTTGCCTACTGAATCGCAATACTCGCTAAAGAGATCGGCAAGGACCGGGTAATAGCTTTCTTCCCGTGCATCCCCTCGGTTGTTTGTATCCGCTATCTTCTTCAGGTATTCCTTCAGCATTATTGAGCAATAGTATAATGGATTTGAAGATCACAATACATCCCGATAACTCGTTGGATAAATAGGGTTGAGAGCTTTCGTTTCATTTTTTTACCCGCTAAAAGTGGAACTGAATTGTACGTATCTCATGCAATCCTTATAAATATCTCAATTTTATCTTGTGTTTATGTTATATTTATCAAGTAGTTTATGTGAGGAGAAATGGAAGAGCTCCAAAACTCTGAGAGTTATTTATTTCATTTTGGTTGCAAAGAAAATGAAGTTGATTCTAAGACCCTTATCGCATCCTTATCAAGTTTCACTGAAATAATAGAAGAAGTAAACAAAGAATTGCACACAGGCAAGGGAATTGAAATAAAAATCAAGCCTTTTGAAGCAGGCAGCTTTGACATTCCGTTTGATTTAGTAGAAGTTACGTTAGCAGGAGTTTTAGCCGAACATGCGTTTAGCATCCCTGACATAATTAAAATTTACATTGAATTGATAAAATTAAAACTAAACTTTAAGAGTAGCTCTCCAGAAGAGAGACAAGAAATAGATGCGGGAATAGAGATTAAGGAGAATAATGGGAACATAACTATAGTCGATAACAGAACAATCAATATTTATAAAAACAACGAAAAAGTTAATCACGCCGTTGAAAGGCAGTTTGAAAGATTAGATGAAGATCGCTCAATAGATGAGATTGAGTTATGGTCAAAAGAAAACAAACCTTTAATGTCAGTACCACGGAATGAGTTTAAAAATCTCACCTCAAGACAAAATCAGGATATAATGCCTATTGATGTTGTTGAGATTGAGGATTCAAAGCCACCAACAGTTGAGAAAGCCTCTCTGAATATATTTAAAGTCGTATTTGATAGTAATCACAAATGGGAATTCTTCTACAAAGGGAATAAGATTGCTGCAAGAATTAAGGATACCGATTTTATCAACAAAAGCTTATCAGGAGAAAGATTTGCGAATGGAGATGTGCTTGAAGTTGACTTGCGTATTAATCGTGTCTTTGATAAGGTCTCTAATACTTTTGTAAATAAATCTTATGAAATCATTGAAGTTCACAAACATATACCACGTGAAGATCAGCTAACCTTTTTAAAATAATCCATCAGCTGCAGTAGAAATTGATTCTGCCGCATCTTTGTAATATGGGCGATCAGGTGGAACGGCTCGTTAGACGATTCTGTCCACAATCCCGTGATTTCTACCATAGGCACCTGCCCAATACAAAAACACTATTTCAAGTTGCACATAAAGCTGTACTAATTTTTCACAGAACACGATGTAAGGCATGGAAAATTCTTGAGTCCCTTTCTTGCCGTGATTCACGTATTTAATCGTATCGGACTTGACGATATACCGAGCTGAATGATGACCAACACCGTTACGAAGCTTTGAATCCATGTAGGGAATAAATATCCCGGAGATCGCCGGAAAATTCTTAAGTATGTCAGGCTTTGATCCGTTAGGTAATGCCTCGTACTCTTCAAATGTCATCGAACCGGTCTTTTTTGGTACGGCCATTCTCCCAAGAAAGATAAATCCTTCTAAGGTAGCGGCAAGATTGGAAAATCGGCAGAACGTCTCGAAACAGTCCACATAAAAGTGTTTTATTTCGTGGAATCGTTTCTGGCACATGGTGTAGTCGGTTAGGTTATGGTTTGTGCTGTCCCAATAGTAGATATTGAAAATAGGGAAAAGGAAGGAATAGAGCTTTGCCCAGGTCTTCCTGATGGCATTCGCTTCCCGGAACAACTGATCGAGTCTGCCGGAAGACTTCAGCAACATGTAGAAGTCCATTACGCCTTTACTTGCGATAGATTCCGCAAGATTGATTCGTTGCCTTACGGTCTGTTCATCGCTATTATGTCTCATCCGGAAGAATACCCCATATTTGTCAAAAATCCATATTAGTGCGGCTGCAAAATCCCGTTCAGTATCAAGGCTAGCTTCGTAACCAGTTTCCTTCAAAGACTTCACAAGAAGGTCATGGTTACTATCTTCATGGTAATGAAGAATCTTCTCAATAGTCGGCCAAATGTTGCTTGTAGCCATGAGGCGGAGGCTCTGATGCCTCATAAATGTATTTGCGTCTTTAGCCAGAAAAACTGTCTTCAAGAAGGGCATTATGAAATCCCTGTCATGAACGGGAATAAGACTCTCCCCATCTAGTTTGATTTCATTTGTGATACCCTCTTCGGAGTCAACCCACTTCGCGTTAATTAATTTGACATATTCCCAATTGGCTTCACGAGGATACAGGTTCATTCCAAATCTGATCTCAATGCCGCATCCTGGGCAAGGAAAGGCAAATTCCTGATAATCTCCGTGCCCAATGGCGGTTCTTGTAATAGTTCTTGTTCCACATTCATTGCATTCGAGTGCGTTTCGATTTGTCATGGTGTCTCTCGTTTAACGACGTATTATCACGATCTACTCGGTATGGTGGGGTCACCCATTAAAGGGCATACAAACAAATAAGGCCGCTAAGAAGTGACCAATGCCTCCTGCTGCCCCGGTAAAATATTTTACACTTTTCTCATGTTAAAAACTGCATAAAGGGGACAACGGTTCAATTTTATTAATTTTCCTTCTACAATATGTGCACTTGCAAATAAATAGAACCGTCCGCTTAAGCCTATGCTTATAATTCTGTGTAAACCAAGATATCAGTACCGCCCATTGCTTCTACCCTTGCCTTTACATTGTGAGTGAAGCAAGTATCTCTGTAGCATTTCGTACATGCTGAGTATTCGCCATCAGCATTCTTCTTGTAAATAATATAATTATGCCATCCTCCTTTTACCTCTAAAGAAATGGCGACAAACCTGCCTGCCTGAAGCTCGTCATCAATAGTATTAAAAAGACGATCCAAAGGGAAACTAGTGCCTCGGGGATGATTACTTAGATTAAATTTAAGTTCAAATTTCACATTCTCTATTACTATGCCATCGTATTTAGAAAAATTATCGCCAGGTGCAGGTTCCCATGCCTTTTGTAAGTCATAATAATCTGCTGGGACTTCTTTCAGGAGTTTTAAAATCATCTCCACTGCAGATGGAATGCATGAGTTTATATCCAGCTGCTCATGCGTATCAATTATGCTTATATCAAAGTTTGTTGTTATTGTCTTTCCGGGTTTGTCCGGGGGTGCCTCTGGCATACCGATCGTTCCTTCGTCAACTTCCTCAATAACAACTGTAAGCTTATCGTCGTTTTGCACATTTAGATATTCCGCTAATTTATGGAATGAAATTAATTCCAAAGTATTAGGTACAGGGTTTCCGCCCCTGTAAATCCATGCTTCCACATACTTTTCATTAATTTTTATAACTTTTGCGCGCGGTGCAATGTGATTTCCATGTTCATACCGCTTAACGGATTCTCCTCGTTTTATAGCTCTCTTGCGACATTCTGCATCTCCGGGCGGTATATATTCAGGCAAATCTGTCATAAGGACGTTAAAAGTTCCCAAAGCACATTTATAAATTAAAGGAAACTCTGCCTCATGATCGGCACATAATTGATCCCAGTTTGTGGAAGTGTGTTGCGTTCCAGTGCGATATATACCTTTTAAAGTTCTAGTTTCATCCATCGCTTCATCCCCTATGCCGGAATATTTTGACCACTTTACCACGACCGCCTTTCTCTTTTTAAGTCGTCAACAGAGGCAGATTCACTGCGGTCTATCTCCTCCCCGCCTTTTTTCACCTTATCAACTAAATAAAGCTCCATTATATCACTAATATTTGCAGTGTCCGGTCATTTTGAGATAGTCATAATCGCTCCCTGTTTTAAAGGGGTCAATCGCAGCACATCCTCATTCAATATCGCTTTGTTTTTAGTCTACCGTTTTCATTATGTATTAGCAACTGTGCTTTAAACATTTTTACTGTGACTAAATTGTGACAGAATTCTGCTGAATAGCCCGAAAATAAGGGAAAGGACAGAAAATACAGAAAGGCTTTAATGCCTTTAAAATCATTGACTTGGCATTAAAGCCTTTGTTTTCAAGGTAGAGGCCTTTTCTATTGTTTTGACTTCCTAAACCTGGGGCCAGAGGTTCGATCCCTCTAGGGGGCACCAGATTTTTCCTAAATTTCAGCCAACTGCATTTTTGTTTGATTTCTCTGTTTCTTCGACTGCATTTATGTGAGAGACCTCTACCCTAATAACAGTGTCAGTTGTACTTAGATTTAATTCCTAAACAGCACCGTTATGCTAAAATAGCTGAGGAGGTTTCACTATGGCGACAACATTAAAGATGGACAAAGACGACGCATTGATTGTGAAGGAGGGTCTTGAGCTTGACAGGAATATCATGAAGCTCAGCCTTCTGGAATACAGGAAGAAACTGAAGGACTTTGAAAAAAAACACAAGATGACCACCAAAGCGTTCTTGAAGAAATTTAACTCTGGCATATTGGGAGACGACGGAGAATGGTTTGATTGGCTCTTTGCATCTAAAGCTTGTGAGCATGTCAAAGACAGGTTGCATAAAATAGCTGCAATAGTCTGATGATACAGTCTTACTTCAACAAGGTCCGCAACAAGCTCAAAGAAATTTCTCCCCTTATTCAAGCCGACACTTCAACCTTTGAAATGGTCTCCGCCGACATGGGCATGCTGAGAGGCAGGATAGCCTTCATAGACGGTTCTGCGCTGGATTTCAGAGAGCTATTGTCAACATACGAACACGATTACAGATTCCACCGGATGGATGCCTCGAACAAACTAATAGTCCGCTGGGATACTGCTCCGCATTATAAAAACCTCGAAAACTTCCCGCACCACAGACACCTATCAAGGGGCGTTTCCAGTTCCGAAGAAATGAATTTCATAGCCGTGCTGGACTACATAAAGCAGGAAATTGTTTTTAAACGCCTAGGACATAAGTGATACGGGAAGCTTTTCAGAAATCTGGTCTATTCGAGAGGGAAAATCACTGTGACTAAATTGTGGGTGTCAATCACATATTTGTTCATGCCTAATTGTTGGCCTCGTCCAATAAATGTTTTTGCGAAGCATGGTTAAGTTGTTTCAGATCGTTTTCAATGCCTTCATAATCAATAGACTGGCCTTTAAAAAGTCCTCCGATTTTCACAACCTTTTTTTGTTTCTCCGGGAATATGACAAGAACTTCTGCGGTCCCTTCTACTAAGGGCTTTTCAATCAGTTCGATTATTCCGTCATGGTAAATAGCTTTTACTGCATTCATAATTTACACCTCCATATCGGATAGCTATTAGTTTACCGATTCCATGTTGTAATCGCAACTACGGGACTTTTGCTATATAATTCACTGTGTGTTGACAAGCACAAGTAGGCTAATTGACTATGTTCACCCAAATCGAGCTATAATGCTCACAGGTGTACAATATGCACAAAACACTTTTTATGCTATAAAATATAAACAAATACTGTATGAGCCCGACGATTCTGAAAGAAAAGGGATACCGTTTCTTTTTCTTCTCCCGCGAGGAAACGAGAATGCACGTTCATGTTATATGTGCTGATGGCGAAACAAAGTTTTGGTTAGAGCCGGAGATAGAGATAGCAAGAAATTATAATCTATCACGCGCCCAATTAAAGGAAGTTGAAAATATTATTGAGGAGCACTACGATGAGTTCAAAAACGCTTGGAAAGAACATCGAGACAGTTGAAGTTACAAATATCTCCGCCAATGGTGTATGGCTTCTGGCTGGGGGCCAGGAGTTGTTTATGTCCTACGGAGATTTCCCGTGGTTCAAAGATGCCCCGGTCGGGAAAATTTTAAACGTGGAAGAGCCGAATAAAGGGCATTTTTACTGGCCGGATTTAGATATTGATCTTACCGTTGAGATAATTGAGCACCCGGAAAGATTCCCATTAAGAATGAAATGACAGATAATTAATTTCTTGTCCACGCAACCAAAATTTGGCGCCCCGCCGACAATGACTACTTAGTCTGTGTTAATGCAAACAGATTACTCCTTATCGATGCCGCAGAGAAATTTGGCGGCCTTTTGTTTTTGTTTCATGTCGATCAACCGGCCGATCATAATGCGTTGAGCCTGAGGTGAACCTGCTCCATGCATGCTCTCGGTCAGATAGCCCACGGCCGCCGTACCCATGGTGATGTTTTCAATAAGCCTCAGGATACGCATGCGGTCCTCGGTACAGACACCCTCTTTGGTCTTGTAGTATTTTTCGATCCACTTGCCTATTTCGGGGGACTTAAAATCCGCTTCGGACGGCAGGGTGACCATCAAACCTCCGGCGATATCCTGGGCCAGCCGGGCGATCTCATAGGGAAAGCGCGTGACGTTCTGCTTGTGCACATTGGCTAATAGCACATCGACGAGGTAGGTGCCGCTCGCTTCCCGGTGTCCTTCGGCCGCGCAGGCGATGCAGCCGCAGAAGAGGGTCTCGTTGAGGTGGTTCATCTCCACGATCTTATCTTTGATATGAGATGCTTTTTCCGCCCCGTTATATTCGGCCACGGTCTGGGCCGCGCCGATGAGCACATCACCCACGCCAACCTTGCAGGCATAGCTCTGGCGGTGATAGGCGCCAAAGCTTTCCACGAGCTGGGTGGAGAAGTCATACTCCTTGTACATAAAGACACGCTCCCAGGGGACGAAGACATGATCGAAAACCACCAGGGCCTCGTGCCCGCCATAATACATATTGCCGCGGTCAAAGGTCGTGCCTTCGAGCTTGCGGGTATCGCAGGATTGACGTCCCAGAATATAGGTAATGCCCTCGGTGTCACTGGGCACTGCAAAGGCGACGGCGTAATCCTTATCTTCCTCGCGCATGCTCATAGTGGGCATGACTATGATCTCATGCGAGTTGACCGCACCGGTCTGGTGAGCCTTGGAACCCCTGACCACGATGCCGTCGGCCCGCTCCTTCACGACATGCAGAAACATGTCGGGGTCTGCCTGTTTGTGGGGCGGCAGGCCGCGGTCGCCTTTGGGGTCGGTCATGGCGCCATCGCAGACCAGGTCGTTTTCCTGCACGTAAGCGAGGAATTTCAAGAACCGCTGGTTGTAGTCCGTGCCGTGTTTGGCGTCAATGGCATGCGTGGTAATGGAAAGCGCGTTCATGGCGTCCATGCCTACGCAGCGCTGAAAACAGCAGGCCGTAAGCGATCCCAAGAGACGGCCCATCTTGCTCTTTTTCACCAAGTCATCCACGCTCTGGTGGATATGAGTGAAACGGTTGATCTTCTTGCCGGTAAGGTGCGATTTCGCAGTCATTATGTCTTCGTATTCCGGTTTGTGGGCGAATTCGTACGTGGCTGCAACTGCGTTCATGGACGGTCGGATGATGGGATCATCCACGACATTTGTAATACGCTTGCCGAACAGGTAGACCTTGAGGTTGAGCTTACGCAAACTTTCCTCATATTCCTTGGCGTTCATGAGTTTACCCATGATAATCTCCTTTTCTTAGGGTTATTTGTTCTTCCTCATCTGAGCCAGTTTGGCCTGGAGGGCATCGATGCGTTCATGATTGTCATCAGAGCCGATATAGCTCCTGAAAAGCCATTCCTGCAGCCGCATGGATTGATCCAGGCCGGAGTTCAGCAGGTTATGGGTAAGTTGCTTGGTTTCCTTCATGCAGCCCCGGTCATAAGTGGCCATTTTGCGGGCTATGGCTCCTACTTCTTCCAGGAGTTTGTCGTCTGGGAACACCCTGGAAACATAGCCCATGCGCAGGGCCTCCTGGGCGTCGTAGATCCTTCCGGTCAGGGCCACCTCCTTGGCGTTGCCCAAACCGATGATGCGCCATAAAGGGTCCATGGTTGGGGTGAGCGACAGCTCAACCTCGCGCTGGCCGAACTTGGCCCTTTCAGAGGCATAGCGTATGTCGCACATCATTGTAAGGTCGAACCCGCCGGCGATGGCCGGGCCGCCGACCGCGCAGATGACCGGCTGTTCGCAGAACATGATCGAGCGGAAGGTTCGATGGAACATTGTGATATATGCCTCGTTGGAGCCCTTTTGAAGCTGGCGAATGCGATTCAGATCGAATCCTGCTGAAAAGTATTTTTCGCCTCCTGTAAAGACCACGACATTTATATCCTCACGCCTGGAAAGCGCGGTAAACATGGTCTCGATTTCCTCGAGCACCTCTGGGGAGAGAGAATTGCCTTTATCGGGGCGGTTAATGGTGACTGTGGCGACCTTGTCTTGTATTGCGAGTAAAAGATATTGCATGTCCATTCTTCGATACCCTTTTGTTTATGATCGCAAATTGGAACTAGCGGTTTCGGCCCATCTTCTCATGACTTGATACCCACTCCTTCGCCATAATGGCGCTTGCTAATGAAAGCTCGCCGCAAAGTACCGTGGCCGCCACAATCTCGGCCAGTTTGCCAACTTTGCCGGTGCCGTAGCAGTCCATGATTTCCAGACATTCGCGTTGTGTAGCCAGAGCTGTGCCCCCTCCATATGTGCCCACGATCAAGGATGGGATGGTAATAGAAAAGTAATAACTGTTGTCGGGGAGCTGATCGGCAAAGACCAGCGCCGTCGATGACTCGGCCACATTAGCCGCATCCTGACCGGTGGCGATAAATATCGCCGTGATCCCGTTGGCAGAGTGCATGCCGTTATTGCTCGATCCGGCCAGTATGGTGCCGATATTGCTGATATTGCGCTGCCTTAGGAGATCGCCTGACTGAACTTTGGCGATATTCATAACAAGATCGCCGGGAATGACCGCCTCGGCGATGACTCGCTTGCCGCGCGTGTGCAGGCTGTTGATGAAGGAACTCTTCTTGTCCGTATCTATATTGCCGGAGAGATTGTAGTGCCGGATGGCCGGGTAATTGACCTTCAACCATTCGCAGGCGGCAAAGGTGGCCTTGCCCACCATGTTTTGGCCCGCGGCGTCGCCGGTGGTATAATTGAAGCGCAGGAATAAAAGCTTTCCCGCCGCATAATGTTCGATATTCTTAAGCCTGCCGACAGATGAGGTTTTATCGGCCACCTCCTTGATCTCGGCGTAATGATCGTGCTGCCATATGCAAAAATTTCTGGCCTCTCTGGCGTTGTCGAAAACAAATACCGGGGCGCGCTGCATGGCCTCATCCACTATAGTGGTCATTACTCCTCCACAGGAATGAACGAGCTTCATGCCCCTGTTATAGCTGGCCACCAGGGTGCCTTCGGTGGTTGCCATGGGCACATAATATTCTCCCTTGGCATGTTCACCGTTCACCAGCAAAGGCCCGGCAATTCCGATCGGCACCTGGGCCACGCCGATGAAACTTTCAATGTTGCCCTTGAGCATAGACGGATCAAACGAATGACGGCCGACATGATTCACGGCAACGCCAGTTTTTTCCTTGATAAAGTCCTGGCGGGCATGTATAGCCTCCGTGGTGTAGTCATCTTTCGAGCGAGGGATCTTGTCTTCCATATGATACTCCTTAACTTTGTCTATGTTTTCATTTAAAAAAACCCGAATCAGAGGAAAATCAACTTCCAGATAAAATTATAACTAACCTTAACGTACATGTCAAATATAATTTTTACGTTCCGTTTTTCGATATGATGCAGTTTGACATTGCCCCTTACTGCCTTCTGCTGTGTTAAAATTATGATTGTTGCCCTGGGTTTGACTATTCGCCAATGCTCATCAGGGGTAATGACGTGCATTGCTAAGAAGCGGTGCCCTGTGTCAATGAACGGAGAAACGATTCAAAGGTGTTAATATGAAATTCAGGGTGGATCTGCATGTACATACGTCGTACAGTCAGGACAGCGATGCCGATCCCGAAGAGATGGTACTCCGGGCCATCGAGCTGAAACTCGACGGCCTCGCTTTTACGGAACATTACTCCTACGCCGCTTCCGGGCATAGCGAGGCGCTAAAGGAAAAGTACAAAGGCACGCTGCGTATTTTCAGGGGTGTAGAGTACTCAACCGCTGAAGGTCATTGTCTGATCTTCGGGGCAGACACGGACAGACTGCTGTCGAAAAACACGCCAGTGGATGAGGTGAGCCGAATTGTGAATATAGCAGGGGGGGTGGTTATACCCTCCCATCCGTACAGAAAGGGAACCAGCCTGTTAGACCTGATTATCACAGTGCAGGGCATTTGCGCACTGGAGGGATACAATGGCTGCAACATGCCCTCATTCAATGCGCGGGCTGTGGAAGTCGCAAAAAAACGCAACCTTCCCTACACTGGAGGGTCCGACGCTCATTCTCCGGGAGAGGTGGGATCGTGTTACACCGAATTTGACGATGAAGTGACTGACGACAATTTCATCTATCTCCTGAGGCAGGGACGATATCACGGTTTCGATAAACGGCGACGGTCCCTTATGAGCCGCATAAGGGCTCGCGAATAAATATGGTATAATTGATAAATATTACGAAAATTTAAGCTGTTTGTTACGGCGATTGAGGTGAACAGACTTTGGATGCTTATGTTGCTCGACAACCTATTTTAGACAGAAAAAAAACGTTGTTTGCATATGAACTATTATTTCGGGATGGATTATCCAATTACTTTCCTCAAGTAGACGGTGATACGGCTACATCAAAGGTGCTGTCGAGCAGTTTCTTGACAATCGGCATCGAACGTATCACAGGAGGAAAGAGGGCATTCATTAACTTTACGCAGAACTTATTATTAACGGATATTCCTTCCATGTTCCCACCTCAATCAACCGTAGTGGAAATTCTCGAGGACGTTAAACCCGATCAAGCGGTAATAGAATCCTGCAGCAAATTATCTAAGGCCGGATATTATCTGGCTCTTGATGACTTCATATTTAAACCCGGAATGCAAGCGCTCATAAAACTTGCAGACATTATTAAAATAGATTTCCGTTTAATGCCGATGGACGAGATAAAAAGAATAGTGAGCAACCCGGAATTGAAAGGGAAGAAGCTTCTCGCGGAGAAGATTGAGACAACTGAAGAGTTTAAGGCCGCATTTAATACGGGCTTTGAATACTTTCAGGGAAACTTCTTCAGCATGCCGGAAATCATTAAAGGGAAAGAACTTACCGGTTCCACTGTGCAATTGTTAAACCTTGTTGTTGAAATAAACAAGGCCGAGGTCAACATGGATGAAATACAGAAAATCGTAGAACATGACGTTTCTCTCTCATATAAACTTCTGCGATACGTCAATTCAGCTTTTATGAAGAGGAGGGCAGAAATCAATTCGATAAGAAAAGCTCTCATGATTGTCGGCCTGGTTGAGTTAAAACGTTTGGTCTCTCTGATCCTGTTGTCAAAGGTCTCTGTGGGCAAGCCGGACGAATTAATAAGAAGCTCGTGCATCAAGGCAAGATTCTGTGAAAAGCTGGGTCACATAAGTACTTGCGCAACAACACACGACGAACTGTTCATGTTAGGGCTATTTGCACATTTGGATGCCATACTTGATCAACCTATGAATGAGATCCTCGAAAAAATATCGATCTCAAAACATATTTCGGATGCGTTGGTATATGGAGAGGGGGACTCGGTAAAATACCTAAGGCTTGCTCAATCATACGAAAAAGGGGATTGGGATAACGTTAAGGAGTATGCAGCTCAGACTTGCGTCCCTGGGGATGCGCTCCCCGGTATCTACATGGAAGCCTGTAAATGGGCTGACGAATTTACTGCTTAGCATAAGGGCTCGATAGAAAATAAATAGAGCCATACTTTTTCCCAATTTTCATTGGATAGGCCCGATGTCTTAACGTTTGGCAATTCTTAACCGCATCCAGAACGCCTACATGCCGCCTTCTATCAGTATGGCTCCAAGAAAGTTTCCCTGAGACGCTTACCCAAGCTCTTTCAATACTTGGGGGCTTCGGTGGATGTTTCAGGCCTCCCCCTCGCTTCTGGGGGCTTGCTCACCACATCCCTCACCCGCTCCCTTACTGTTTTCGTTTCTTCGGGCTTGCCGTCTCAGGGATTTCTTAATCCCCTCTTCTGATTTAAGATTACCTAATTTTTTGTAACTTGTAAAGCTATTAAGATTTTATGTGCAGTGCTATAATATAAGAATTCGGCTGAATGGTTGTTGAATAGCAAGTCCGGTAACATGCCCCTTTTTCGACAGAAAATACAGCACAAAAAAAATGGATAGGCCTTTTAGACATATCCATTTCCCCGAATGTTGAAACCTATAATTATTTTATTTCTTTTTTCACAGCAGTGTTTTGTACTGCTTCGTGCGCAGGGGTAAAAGGCTGAGGAGTTGTAGCCGCTGCTTCGGCATTCGGAGTCCCGAAGTAACTTTCTACAGTTTTAGCACTCAGGCCCAGTTGGGCGGCAATCACTGAATTGCTTGCTCCCTGTGACTTGAGTTGTTTGGCCCTGGCATAAGTCGAAAGCTTTACAGTGTCCTCCCCTGTTGTTTCAGGGGTCGGCGTGGTCTGTTTTGGTGAATTTATATCGAGTATGCCATGCCCTGCCGTTATCGGTGTGTTCGCGGGAATTTGCATTGTATTTCTCCTTTCGCTATGACTTTATCATTCTACTAAATTAAGACGCTTTATCGGCTACTTAAGTTATCGGCCACTTATGAATAAACTTTAGCAGTTAAGTTCCGATCAGGCAAGAATCACATCAACTCATTGTATTTACAGGTTAATATTTATCCGCTGGCCCTTATACTACCGGCCTAGCATATATTTCCGGTGCTGGAGATACGCATCTTTTAACGCTATGTAAGGGTCGATGGCCGCTTCCTTAAAATCCTCATACTCACCGATATGCAATGACGTTTTATTGAAATAGTCAGATGCGTTGACACCCAGCATATCCTCGACCGGCGTTATATAATCTATTGGCGTCAGGAAGCCGTCGCCTACAAGGCCAACCGTGTCTCTGATAGTTGAAGGGCCCAAAAAAGGCCAGACAATATATAAACCATTTCCTATGCCATACTTTCCTAACGTCTGACCCGTATCCTTCTCCTGAGGCTGAAAGTTGGGGTTCCGTTTCATTATATCAATCAGACCGCCGATGCCCATAGAACTGTTCAGGGTGAAGCGGACCAGTTCTATGCCGGCTGCCTTCGGCTGTCCCTGAAGAACGGCATTCACAAACCTTATCGGCATCTCAAGATTGCGGAAAAAATTGTTAATCCCTGTTCTTGCTACCTCGGGCACCACAGCGTTGTAGCCGCGGGCCGCAGGTTTCATGAACCAGAAGTACATTCTGTCATTAAAATTAAAAGCAAAACGGTTCCATGGCTCAAGAGGATCAGGGAGAGTTTCACCTTCGGAAAGTTGTTCTGTTTCGTTCTCATTTTCGACAGCCTCCCCCTTTGGTTTCGCACCATCCCCCAAAAGACCGGTAAACGGTGTCTGCGAATAGGCAGACGCTGCCATTGATAACAAAATGATCATTATTAGCATGATGCGGAGTCCCTTCACAGTTATTCCTCCCCTAATTCCACAATTTTAATTTTTACTCGTAGGCAACGTCAGGCAATCCGCAACCCTATTTTTCCGCTCTCCTGGAGAAATTGTCGGTTTTATTTTTAAGCATAGCGATCAAGGCATCAAACCCTTTGGTTTTAATTATACTTACAAACTGTACCCGTGTCAGAGCAAGCTGGCTCACGCCCAAAATTTTTATATCCACAATGCGCCATAAGCCATCGACCTTCCGCAGCTGGTAGTAGAAATCGACGTGCTCGTCATTAGACTGAATGAGCTTGCTGACAACAGTCACAACGCCACTGACAGGTTTTGATTCTGAAACTATTTCAAAACTCTCTCCCGAATAACCATTAAATTGCCCCGCATACGATGCAATTGTCCATTCAGTGTAAGTCTCCAGAAAAGTTTGCTTCTGTTTATCATTAAAGGTCTTCCAGTTGCTGCCTACAGTAGCTCTCCCCATAAAGGGAATGGCAAAAGCCTCTGTAATGACCGGCTCCATGAGCTTATAGCGTCCGGCATAGCCGAGTTCACCAGCCCTCTTCATGGATTCCAGAAGTACAGCATTGAATCCCTTAATGACCTCTGCCGGTACCGGAGGCTCTGCGGCTGCAAAAGAATAACATACTGCAGTGCAGGAAAAAGCTACCAAAAGAATAAACCCCGCAAACCGCGCAGCAAGTGAGCGTTGTGTGCACAGCTTTGTACGTTCAGCGTATGGCATCGACCCCCCAGTTCAGCGTTATGTTATTATTATAAATTATACTTTAAAAAAATTCTTTTTGAAATACTGGTGAGTTAATGAGCAGGGACAAATGTGCTGAGCGCCCGGTACCCGGCGCTCGACGTTCAACGCGCATTATAGTGTGGTGGGCCGCCCTCATGCAGCGCAACGCATTTCCGGTCATAGCCATTGTTATAGCTGCCACTGCCGGAGTGCTCTTTTATTCCGTGCGGAATTTTAGAATTAATACCGACTTCAATAGTATGATTTCAAATAAACTGCACTTCCGTAAACTGCAAATGGATTTTGACAAGTCCTTCCCACAACTCTCCAATACAATTGTTATTGTGCTCGATGCAGATACACCGGAACATGCAATGTGGGCGAGGAATCGTCTTGCCTCAGAGTTAAGGAAAGAACATACTCTCTTCATAAACGTTTATGAGCCTGGAGGGGGAGAGTTTTTTGAAAGAAACGGTCTCCTCTACCTGAGCAGCGCAGAACTGGGACAACTTTCTGATAAGCTTGCCGGGGCGCAACCGTTTCTGGCATTCCTGTCGCAGGACCTCAGTTCACGCGGACTTTTCTCTATACTGGAAATGGCCTTGACACGAAAGGAGTTAGGCGGTGCTCAAGGCGGCACTGTGAACAAACTGCTTGACCGGGTGACCGACGCATTTGACAGCATCAATGCCGGAAAGCCCCGCCAAATATCATGGGAGGAGATGATGCTCGGCAGTAAGGAAACCGCTGCCCAGCGCCGGCAGTTTATCATAACGCAGCCGGTCTTTAAGGCATCGGAATTCTCTCCAGGTGAGAAAGCCCTGAAAGCGGTACATGGTATAGCCCGGCAGCTCGGAATCGATGAGGCCCACGGCGTCACTGTGCACATTACCGGTGATACTGCGCTGGCCCAGGAGAACATGGATGAAGTGAGAAACAGCACAGGCGCTGCAACAATAGTCTCGCTTATTTTGGTAGGCATTATCTTATATGTGGGCCTTGGGGGCTCCGGACGCCTCGTGGCGTCAAGCCTTGCAACTCTGCTGACAGGGCTTATATGGACAACCGGTTTTGCCATCCTCGCAATCGGCAGTCTTAACCTGATATCCATTACCTTTGCAGTATTGTTCATCGGCCTCGGAATAGATTACTGCATCCAGTTCTGCCTCAGGTACAAGGAGCTGGTCGATTCCGGATACGGGGACCGGGAAGGCATTATAGCTGCTGCCAGGGGTGTGGGCAAAAGCCTTATGCTGAGCTGCATAACCATTGCCGTCGGCTTTTATTCATTTGTGCCGACTGCTTATTCCGGCGTCGCCGAGCTCGGCCTCATATCCGGGACCGGGATGTTTATCAGCCTTTTTGCAACGCTTACACTGCTGCCCGCGTTACTGACTATTGCCCCGGTGCGGAAAAAAGAAAAGCGTCCCTTATCATCATTCATGGAAACTCTTGTCTCCCTCCCCTACCGCTATCCGGCGCCCATAGCCGGTGCAGCCGTTGTTCTTGGAGCACTTTCGATCGTGATAGCGCCTAAAGTTTTTTTTGACTATAACCCCCTGGATCTTTACCAGGAATCTTCTGAATGCGTAATTACTGTCCGCGAGCTTTGCAATGATGTCAACACACAGCCATGGACCGCTTCGATACTCGTACGGGGAAAGGCGTCAGCGCATGCCCTCGCCGAAAAATTGAGGCGTCTTAAAGAAGTAAAGATGGTCATCTCCATCTCAGACTTCATACCTGACCACCAGACCGAAAAGCTAAGCATCATTTCGGACGCCTCCCTTTTCATGCCGCCAAACCTGGCTAATGCAAAAGTGAGACACCTCAGTTATGATCAGAATATGTCTGCCCTTAAACGCCTTGAAAAAACACTGGAGAAATCACCGCTTGCATCAAGCCGTCGTCTCTATGAATCAATACAGCGTTTCACGCAGCGCCATACCGGCAGGGAGCAGGGCGCGATGGCTTTTTCAGAGCTGGAAACCAGCATGCTGTCCGGTCTTCCGGCGTTATTCGATATGCTTGCGGAATCAATGAAAGCGACAGCTGTTACGGAATCCAGTCTGCCCAGCCAACTGTTAAACCAGTATGTATCACCGGACGGGCGCTATCGCGTCCAGGTATTCCCGGGCGAAGATATTATGAAGCCGGGCCCGCTCAAACGCTTCGTTAAGGCCGTGTACTCTGTAACACCGGACGCTACCGATTCGCCGATCACCATCCAAGAATCTGGCAGGGCTGTTATTACATCATTTCAGCAGGCCACTGTCTCGGCAATAATAGTCATTACCATATTCCTCATGGTTGAATTAAGGGACATTTTTGTTACTGGACTTATTCTTACTCCACTTTTGCTGGCAATGCTGATGACTGCCGCGGCATCTGTTTTGCTGCACATCCCCCTGAATTTCGCCAACGTTATTGTAGTGCCGGTCTTGTTGGGCATCGGCGTCCACAGCGGCATTATTTTCATGCTCCGTGCTCAAACAGAACCTCCGCTGCATGGCAATATGCTTAAAACAAGCACGGCCCGTGCTATACTGTTCAGTTCGTTTACGCTGCTCATCAGTACCGGCAGTCTCTCTTTCTCACTTCACCGCGGGATTGCGAGTATGGGTAAATTGCTTAGCATATGTCTATGTTTTGTCATAGCCGGAACGCTTGTCTTACTGCCGGCTTTACTTCAACTTTCAAAGCGCCGACCCGCTCCAGACCAACAAATTAACAAGTAGGCTTCTTAAACTTGCAAAAAAACAGTATACTATAATAAATTATTAGTCTTAAGTCATTAGGATATATTGCACTTATTAAAAAATTTCCATCTAACTTTTTTTGTAAAGATGCTCTCAAACAAGAGGAGAAAAATGCGTACCCTATTACTGAACCCCCCTTCTTATGGCGGGTTTGACGGCGCAGCCGGTTCCCGATACCAGGCCCGTCAGGAGACACGTTCCGATTTGAATTTCAAGGGTAAAGGCTGTGTGGTTATTGTTGCCGACGATATGGGCAAATCGGCGTCAGTCAACCGGGCTATCGCCGAAGCCCATGATAAGGGGATACTTACTGCCGCAAGCATTATGGCAGGGGGAGAGGCTTTTGATGACGCGGTGCAGACCGCTCTTGACCGCAGCCGGCTCTCAATAGGGCTGCACTTAACACTTTGCGACGGCAAAGCTGTGTTGCCCCATGCGTCTATACCGGATATTACAGATCATGACGGCAACTTCATAAAAGATCCTTTTCGTGCCGGGCTGCACTATACGAGACCAGGCCTCCTCGCACAGATCGAGGCTGAAGTGGCGGCTCAGTTCGAGCGCCTTGAGAGGGCCGGTATCCGCCCTCACCATGTGGACGGCCATCATCATCTTCATATGCACCCGGTTATTTTCGAAGTGCTTTGCCGTCAGGCATTCCGGAGAGACATTTGCTGGGTCAGGCTCCCCAATGAGCCGCTTTCAATGGTTAAGACATTCCGCTCTCCGTCGCGCGGGTCCCTGCCTTTTGTCGAATGGGCGGTCTTCGGTATGCTCGGAAAATACAACTCCGGGACAGCCCGTAAATACGGGATGTTAAGTGCGGACCGTGTTTGCGGTCTTTCAAGCAGCGGAAACATTGATGAGCAGTTTTTCCTTGATATTCTGGAGCTTGCCGGTACAGAGATAAGTGAAATATTCACTCACCCGGATACTGCAACACCTGCCGGTTGACGTGAACTTGCAGCGTTAGTCTCCCCCAGTGTGCGTAATCTTATAAAAGAATTACATAAATTGCCGGTCGGGTACAAGGATTTCACCGCACCGAAAAAAATTTTTAACATCAAAAAGGAGATGCAGTGAAAACATTTATCGTGATATTATTGGCGACCTTGAGTGCCGCAATAGGTGAAACCTTATTAAGCTACGGAATGAAGAGGAATGGGCAGATAAACCTTGCCATCCCTTCCCAGTGGGGGCAACTGATACTGTCTGTGGTCCGAAACCCATATGTGTTAGCCGGGGTGGTCTTCCTCGCCTGTTTTTTCTTCCTCTACCTCGCCGCCCTCTCGTGGGCCGATCTCAGCTTTGTAATGCCTTTAACAGCTATGTCATATATTTTTGCCGCAATGCTTGCCAAATTTGTGCTGAGGGAGGAACTGTCCTGGTTTCGCTGGGCCGGGACTGTTGTAATCACTCTGGGCATTATTCTCGTGGCGCTAGATGGCCGGCAGCGATCTGAAGATAACGGGATGACCGTGTATCACCAGGGCATAAACGAAAGCGGAATACACTGTTCCGCAAAGGGAAGGAACTCCTTATGAGCGGTACATTATCACGGCTTCAATTCAGGTCACTGCCTGCGAAACCAGAGAAGGAAAAACTTCCGGTTTTAACTTCCAAAAGACTGGCTGAAAGGATACGCGAAGCCATACGGAAAACTCATGCATATTATATAGAGGACCAGCATAAAGACGGGTACTGGCTGTACGAACTGGAATCGAATGTTACCATTACCGCCGAATATCTGATGCTACTTCATTTCCTTGGCTTAAAAGATGCGGCCAGAGATAAAAAAATAGCACAACACATATTAAAGAACCAGAGGATCGACGGCACCTGGGCAATACACTGGGGCGGGAGTGGAGATCTCAGCACAACAGTCGAGGCCTACTTCGCGCTGAAACTTGCCGGCTTTTCAGCTGATGAACTTCCATTGAGAAAAGCCAGGGCTTTCATCCTTGAATCAGGGGGCATTGAGGCATCGAGAGTTTTCACGAAAATATTCCTCGCCCT
This sequence comes from Nitrospirota bacterium, assembly GCA_963710375.1. Classification (GTDB taxonomy): domain Bacteria; phylum Nitrospirota; class Thermodesulfovibrionia; order Thermodesulfovibrionales; family Dissulfurispiraceae; genus JADFXI01. The sequence continues at coordinate 110,431 of CAVPZX010000001.1, read as the reverse complement.
TTTTGGAGAGTTCGACTGGAAGGCGATTCCATCTATTCCGGTGGAGATAAATCTTTTGCCTTCATGGTTTCCCATAAATATTTACAATTTTTCGAGCTGGGCGAGATCTACACTTGTACCGCTCTCTGCAGTGCTCGACCGAAAGCCATCACGCCCCTTGCCGAACAAAGCAGGCGTGCGTGAACTTTATAAAGAACCCGGCAAGATACCGCCGGTTACGACGCAAAAACTATCACCCTTATCCTGGAAACGTTTTTTTATCATCCTTGACCAACTGATAAAAGCGGGTGAGGACCTGCCGGTAAGACCGCTGAGGGAAAAGGCACTGAAAAAAACAGAACAATGGGTACATGAACATCAGGAGCCGAGCGGCGACTGGGGAGGAATCCAGCCGGCAATGGTCAACTCGATACTCGCGCTTTCGGCACTTGGCTATGGCTTAGCATATGAACCGATCAAAAAAGGACTCGAGGCCCTCGAAAACTTTACATTGGAAAAGGAAGATGAGATGATCCTCCAGTCATGCATATCTCCTGTATGGGACACGGCATTGAGCGCGCTCGCACTGCTGTATTCGGGTATGGACAGGGACCATCCTGCCATTAACTCTGCCTGCAAGTGGCTTGTCTCGAAGCAGGTATTCTGCAAGGGCGATTGGAGTGTCAAGAGGCCTGATCTTCAGCCTGGTGGATGGGCATTTGAATTTGACAATGACTGGTACCCGGATGTGGATGATACCGCCGTTGTGCTGATGCTTTTGAACAGGTATGCTGATCGTTCATTTGTTACACCTGAAAGCTTGCAATGCGGCCTCCGGTGGACACTTGGAATGCGCGGAAAGGATGGTGGATGGGGCGCCTTTGATGTGAACAATGACCTGAGGATATTAAACCAACTGCCGTTCGGAGATCTCGAGGCTATGATCGATCCCAGCACGCCGGATATAACCGGAAGAGTTCTTGAACTCCTCGGATTAATCGGGTTTGCGCCATCACACGATATTGTGCGCAAGGCTATACGGTTCCTGAAAAAGAATCAGGAAGAGGACGGGACGTGGTGGGGCAGATGGGGAGTAAATTACATCTATGGATCCAGTTCGGTACTTGTCGGCCTGGGCTCAATCGGGGAAGACATGTCAAAACCTTATGTGCAAAAAGCAGTAAGGTGGTTTAAAAGCCATCAGAAGATTGACGGCGGCTGGGGAGAGTGTTGTGATTCGTATGATCAGGCGCACTTGAAATGCGAGGGGTGGAGCACCCCTTCACAGACAGCGTGGGCTATCCTGGCGTTGATCGCAGCAGGTGAAGGTACCAGCGAGGAAGTGCATAACGGCATAAGGTACCTCCTCAATAAACAGCAGCCGGATGGCACCTGGGAAGAGGAGTTCTTCACCGGTACCGGATTTCCGAAATACTTCATGATCAGGTATCACAATTACCGCAACTGTTTCCCTCTAATGGCGCTTGGCAAGTTTAACAAGCTGATCGAGGACAAAGGAGCCGGAAAGTAGTGAGGGTTCTTGTTACCGGCGCTACCGGTTTTATCGGTTTTCATGTCGCCCGTTTTTTAACAGAAAAAGGAATTCAGGTAAGGGCGCTGGTAAGGGGACAAAGCGATGCAACCGCTCTGAAAGCCTTGGACATTGAGCCGGTCGCCGGAGATATCAGGGACTTTGAATCTATCTGCCGGGCACTCGGTGGATGCCGGCAATTATACCACCTGGCTGCAGATTACCGGCTTTGGGTCCCCGATCCCGCAACTATGTACTCTATCAATGTTGACGGCACGCGAAATTGCATGGAGGCTGCGCTTAAACTCGGCGTTGAGAAGGTAATCTATACAAGCTCAGTGGGAGTACTGGCTGCATCATCAAACGGGAAGGTTTCGAATGAGGAAAGCCGGGCGACCATAAATGAAATGGTCGGCCATTACAAACGGTCCAAGTTTATCGCCGAGAATGAGGTGCTTTCATTCATCGGTAAAGGAGTTCCGGCAGTCATTGTGTATCCTTCTACCCCTATAGGTCCCCAGGACAGGAAACCCACCCCAACCGGACAGACTATTGTTGACTTCCTCAACGGCAGGATACCGGCATTCCTGGACACAGGACTAAACTTCGTCGATGTCGGGGATGTAGCTGCGGGCCACTGGCTCGCATCAGAAAGAGGAATGACCGGACAATCTTACATATTGGGAAACAGAAATATCACTCTCAGGGAATTCTTCGAATCCCTTGCCCGCATTACCGGACGCCGACCTCCTAAAATCAGGCTCCCATATCTGCCGGTACTGTTTGCAGCCTGCATCGACGAAACCATCTCAACACTTTTTACCCATAGGCATCCGAGAATTCCGCTCTCAGGGGTGAGAATGGCCAGAAAATATATGTACTTCGATGCCTCCAGGGCTGTCAAGGAACTGCACATGCCTCAAAGTCCTGTTGAGCATGCCATGGAACAGGCGATAGAGTGGTTCAAAGAAAATAATTATGTAGGGCTCGCAAATAAATAACTTGTGCATTCAGGCGCTCAGATTTAGGTCAGATTTGGCTGGTCCGACTGAGCAAAACCGCAGGCGTAGCATGGCTACGTTGAGGATTTTGCGACTGAGAATCAGGCAAAGATGGCCTATAAATCTGAGATGCATCAATGTGCAAGTTATTTATTCGCGAGCCCTGGGGGGTTAAACATTTATGCGTTTTCCGGTCAGTTTATACATATCGCTTACTAAATCTTTTGTCAGGAACGCCAGGTCGGGAAGAAAGCGCTTTCCGCTGGTGCTGATGCTTGAGCCTACTCACAGGTGCAATCTCGCCTGTGCCGGATGTGACAGGATACGCCTGCACGATGATCGGCAGTCCCCTGACCTTTCTCTTGAGCAATGCATCGGGGCTGTTACCGAGTCAGATGCCCCTGTGGTCACTGTAACAGGGGGAGAACCTCTCCTTTACAAGGAACTTATACCGCTCGTCAGAGAAATTCTAAGGATGAAAAAACATGTGTACCTTTGCTCTAATGGCCTCCTTACGGAATCCTTTATTGAGGAGTTCGAGCCAAGCTCCAGACTCACCATCAATATTCATCTGGACGGACTTGAAGAAACCCATGATGCTATTACCAACAAAAGCGGGACTTACAGAAAGGCCATTGAAACCATAAAAAAGGCAAAGCAGCGTGGGTTCAGAGTAAGCACAAACACTTCAGTTTATAAAAACTCCGACGTAAAAGAACTTGAACGCCTGTTCGAAATCCTCACCAATATCAAAGTTGACGGCACGCTTATGGCCCCGGCTTTCAGCTATGAGAGCGTAGAAAACAATATCTTTCTCAACAGAGATGAGATACATGATAAATTCAATCAAATGGCGTCCTTCTTCCAGAAATTCCCATTTATGAATTCTCCGCTCTACGTAGACTTGCTGAAGGGCGGCAGGGAGATGCAATGCACTCCATGGGGCAACCCGACACGCAATCCCCTCGGCTGGAAATCGCCCTGCTATTTGATTACCGACACCTATTATGCCACCTTCAGGGAAATGATGGAGAAAACCCCCTGGGACAAGTATGGCACAGGCAAGGACCCAAGATGTGCAAACTGTCTGGTACACAGCGGGTACGAAGCAACTGTCATGAGGACCTCCTTCGCAAACCCAAAAGACCTCCTGAGATTATTAATCTGGAACTTTAAGCGCAGCTGATGGCAGACTTTCTTCTGCTTGTCCTGCACACAATTGCGTTGAGACCGTACGTATTTGTGTTCCTGTTGATCTATATGCTGGGCTGTTCGCTTCACCTGGGATTAAAAAGAGCGCTGCTTTTCTCAGTTGCAGGATACGGAATTGCCTGGCTGTCGGAATACTCCTCAATTCACAACGGCATTCCATACGGATATTACTTCTATATTGAGCAGACAAAAGGCAGCGAAATCTGGGTGCTCGGAGTACCCCTGATAGATTCGATGAGCTATGTATTCCTTGCGTATGCAAGTTACTCCGTGGCCCTCCTTGTCAGTGCTCCGGTCATGCGCCTGAAGAAAACGCTATATATTCTTGAAACAAGGGAAATCAGAAATTCACCTGCTGTCAGAATACTCGGGGCGATCCTCTTTGTTTACCTCGATATCATTATCGATCCTGTTGCACTTGTAGGCAACAAGTGGTTTCTGGGACAGATTTATGGGTACCCTGAGAGGGGAGTATATTTCGGCGTTCCCATCTCAAATTTCGCCGGCTGGGTCGTGGTAGGTTTCCTTATGATCTGGGCCTTGCAGAAAATCGATTATTACCTATACCGGACCGGTACCTCTGACTATACTGGATATCATTATCCATGGAGATACCTTGTGGGTCCCATGCTTTTTGCCGGAATTCTGGTTTTCAATATCTCTGTAACCTTCGCAATCCGCGAATACATGCTGGGGTGGGTCGATATATTTATTGTTTCATTGCCGTCAGCGCTGATCTACCGCACAATAAAAATAAAACTTGCATCCGGAGATGCAGTAAGTGCTCTGCTGGATGCTCATCTCCGGGATTTTCCACTAGCAGGTGTCAACGGTTCGCGCAGGACTCAGGCAGGTTCAATTTCTTTAGATTCCTGAAGACAATATGCAATTATGGAATTTTTCCAAAAACATTGGAATTAATCCACATCCACGTTGTGTAACATTTCTCAGAAATCCCAATAAATCAAAAGGATAATGCATCGTCTAGCCTGGCATAGCACTTGCTGCATTATTGCGTCAATCAAATCTAACAATTGAAAATCAGCTATTTGGTACGGCAGTAAAATTGCAAATTATAAAACGCAGATAAAATTACTATCTATATCATAATAATGGCAAGATTTGAAAAATAATGGAGGGCAACAATGTTAAAAAACGCTAAAATCGGTACTAGGTTGCTTTTATTAACCGGCTTAATGTCTTTTCTTATTATAGCAATGGGGATAGTGGGTTACTATTGTATTTCCATGTCTTCAGATACTATTGCTGAAGTAACCGATGTAGACGGGCGTATAGCGGAGCACGCTTCACGGTTAATGACCGAAGTCCTCGGCATGCGCCGTTTTGAGAAGGACCTGTTTTTGAATATCGATTCTCAGGATAAAAGAAGCGAATCTTTCAAAAAATGGAGCTCACACTATGAAGCCGCCACTAAGGCGCTAAAGAGCCTGGAAACAGTTTTACAAACCTCCAAAGAAAAAGATTCTGTAAAAACTATGAATAATTCTTTATCGCTTTATTACTCCGGGTTTAATAAAGTATACAGTGACATAGGGGCAGGCAGGATAAAAACCCCTCAGGAAGCCAATGCCGCGATCACTCAGTACAAAGACGCTATAAACAATACGGAGGCATCTGCCGAAAACTTTTTTAACGAGGGTGTCGGCAGATTTGCTTCCGCCAAGAATACAGTGGCGAGCATATCACTGAAAGCCAAAACCATTTTAGGGATAATAGGCTTGGTGTCGGTTGCCATCGGATTTGTCATCAGTTTTTTAATTGCCCGCGGCATAACCCGCCCTCTCATTGAAACAATTAACATATCCAACAAGATGGCTGAAGGCGACCTGACTTCCGATATTGAAGTCACCAGCACTGATGAGACCGGACAATTACTATCTTCATTCAGTGGAATGAACAAGTCATTCAATAAAATAATAGGTACTATAGTGACCTCTGCAAACGATTTGGTATCAACCGTCGATATGTTGAGGGTGAGGGCGCAAAAAGCGGAAGACGGGGCAAGCAGCCAGGCTGATCAGGCTGCTCAAATTTCGACTGCCGCTGAGGAAATGACCCATACGATAACGGACATAGCAAAAAATGCCTCAGCGGCGTCGGATACTTCTTCCAGAGCGATGGAGACTGCTTCGGAGGGTTTGCAAGTGGCCGATGGAGCGGTCGGAATAGTGAAAAAGGTACACACTTCCACAATGGAACTCGCAACAATGGTCGAAAAACTTAATGGCCGCGCTGCGGAGGTGGGAGACATAGTAACAGTAATTACCGACATAGCCGATCAGACAAACCTGCTTGCTTTAAATGCCGCAATAGAAGCTGCAAGGGCAGGGGAGCAAGGAAGGGGGTTCGCGGTTGTTGCAGACGAAGTCCGCAAACTTGCTGAAAGAACAATAAAGGCAACGGCCGAAATATCAGACAAAATCGGGACGATACAGTCTGAATCCGAACAGACTTCAAAGTCAATGAATGAGGCATCCGAAGAAGTAACAAAGGCTAATGAATATATAAAAAATGTTGGAGATTCTTTACACCGCATTGTGAACGAGGTGCAGGGAGTTAAAGACCAGATAACGCAAATTGCCACTGCTGTCGATCAACAATCGGCAGCAGCGGAGCAGGTGGCAGGCGGCATTGAAAAAACATCGGCTATATCGAGGGAGATGGAGGTCATATCAAGGGATGTCTTACATGAGGTGAGCGGTCTTTCAAAGACTGCGGAGGAATTAAGGAATTTCACTTCCGGGTTCAAAGTCAAAGGACAGGGATTGATGATACTTGATTTGGCCAAAACAGACCACAGGATATTCATGGGCAAAATAAGTTCATGCCTTCATGGTGAAGCAACCATTGAACCGTCACAATTACCGGACGACAGATCATGCAGATTCGGGAAATGGTATTTTAGCGAAGGGGAGCAGCTGTGCGGCAGATTCCGCGGCTTTAAGGCATTAAGCGAGCCGCATAAAAAAATACATGCTATGGCAAAAGAAGCTGTCCAGGCACACAATATGGGCGATAAGGCAAAAGCGGACAGGATTTACACGGAGATGGAGAATGTATCAGACGAAATAGCAAGTCTTATCGATGGTCTCAAGAGTGAATGCGGACAAAAATAAGGAGGCGCGACTGAGGTACTAAACAAAGCCCTCACTTGTCCCTGATATGTGCATAGATATTCAGGTAGTGGTATGCGGGGTGGTTCCATGAAAAATCATAGCGCATGCCGTTTACCATCAGTTCCCTGAAGTGTTGCGGATAAGAATACCACATGCCGATTGCGCGCGTAAGCGCCGACTGCATTCCCTCGAAATTGAAGTCGTTGAATACATATCCGTTCCGCTCGTGATAGGGCCTATGGCTATAGTCGGCATCAAAGACCGTGTCCCGCAAACCACCGGTCGCCCTCACTACAGGCACTGTCCCGTATTTCAGGGCTATCATTTGGGTCAGCCCGCAGGGCTCGAACAGGCTGGGGACAATTATCATATCCGATCCGGCATATATGAGGTGCGAGAGTTCCTCGTTAAATCCGATCTCGATATGGCAGTCGGGGTTGTCATTCAGCTGGTGCTTGAGATGGAGAAAATGATTGTGAATACCGTGGTCCGGACCAGAACCAAGAAGGACGAATTGGCAGCCGTTTGACAGGCAATAGAATATTGCATCCCTTATCAGTCCTACCCCTTTTTGTTGGTCCAGTCTGCCTATGTACGATACGATGGGCTTATAAACATGCCGGAGGAGAAGCCTGTTGCGAAGTGCCTCTTTGTTACCGTATTTGTCCTGAATCGTTTCTATTTTATACCGGTATGGGATGTACCGGTCGATCTCGGGGTTCCATACGTCGTAGTCAATGCCGTTAAGGATACCACCGAACTTCTGCCCATGGACGTGAAGGGTGTGACCGAGTCCGTATGACAGTTCGGAATGCTTGATCTCCCATGCATAACTGGGAGACACGGTAGTCACAAAATTCGAATATACAATACCGGCCTTCATGAGGTTCAATGCGGAATGATTGAAGTTATCCCTGAGCCGGTCGGGGTGAAGATAATAATCCGGCCTGTGGAGTCCAACAGCACGCAATATAAACTCCCCGGTCACTCCCTGATGCATGAGGTTGTGCAGGGTGTAACAGACGCGGGGATGTGTCATGCCATAACCCTTGAACATATCAAAGAGAAGTACCGGCACGATTCCGGTCTGCCAGTCGTGGCAGTGGATTATGTCGGGATGCTTATTCGACTTGAGCATAAACTCAAGGGCAGCCCTGCAGAAAAAAGCAAACCGCTCGGGATCGTCGCTATGGCCGTAAAAAATACCCCTGTTAAAGAAGTTCTTCTCCGAATGGGGGTCGATAAAATAACATTTCCTTCCGTGCACGAAACCGAAAAATACTGAGCAATGCACCCATCGCTCATAAAAAGGGACCCATAGGTCGTTATAGGCCATTTGCAGCCCATAGATCTGATCATACCGCATGCAGTCGTATTTCGGCAGTATGATTTCGACATCGTTTCCCCGGATATCGAGTCTCGTGGCAAAGACCGTACACAACGTCTGCGAGGCCGCCCACTTTAGCGGCAGGGGCACATTCCGGAGTTATCATGACTATGTACATCTCTGACCTCTTATCGTGCACAACTGACATCGATTTACTGCATCACACATAGTGAGAGAATTATAATTCAATTCTGAGAGGAATACAAAGCGCAATCCAAAAAAAAAAGGTTAATACATGTCAATTCAGACATAAATCTTCTGCCGGGCGCAAAGTAACGGAACATTAAAATATGTGATACAATTTATGGTATTCAGCTACCGGGACGCTTGATTCTTAAGCCATTAAAAGTGAGGTGCCAAATGAAAGATGAAATAAAGAATGTGGCCGGCCATAAAGAAGGGACGGTTGATCTCGAAAAGCTTGCCAGGCTGGTCCGCTATTTTATACTTATTTGCACTACCGGGGCCGGCTCGGGCCATCCTACGTCTTCTTTGTCAGCTGCCGATTTGCTCGTCGGACTTATGTTTACAGGATTATTCAAATACAATGCAGAAAACCCAAAACATCCCAACAATGACCGCCTCATCTTTTCTAAAGGCCATGCTTCTCCGCTCCTTTATTCCTTATGGACCGCAGCCGGAAAAATAAGCGTGCAGGAATTGATGACGTACAGGCAGTTCGGAAGCACGCTGGAGGGTCATCCTACGGTAACTTTCCGTTATGCCGAGGCGGCAACCGGCTCGTTGGGACAGGGGCTCTCCATCGGATCAGGAATGGCCCTGAACGCCAAATATGTTGACAAGCTCCCCTATCGAACTTACGTGCTGCTTGGTGACAGCGAGATGGCGGAAGGCTCGCAATGGGAGGCGATGCAGTTGGCCGCTCATTACAGGCTCAATAACCTCATCGGCATTCTCGACGTTAATCGCCTGGGACAGCGCGGTGAAACTATGTATGGCCATGATACCGGGGCATATGAATCAAGAATTGCTTCATTCGGCTGGGAGACGATTGTCATAGACGGGCACAACTTTGATGAGATACTGCCTGCTTATTACAAAGCAGTGGAGAGCAGGGACAAGCCTGTGATGATAATCGCCAGGACTATCAAAGGCAAGGGAGTATCTTTTGTTGAGGATAAAAACGGCTGGCACGGCAAGGCGTTGAACAAGGAGCAACTCGATCAGGCACTCAGGGACCTGGGGACTGTCGATACCTCATTGAGGGGACAAATAGCCAAACCTGAAGACCTTTACCCTGAGAAGAACTCCCCCGGCAATGCCGGTCCACTCGGATACGATAATGGAAAACCTGTTGCAACGAGAAAGGCATACGGCAATGCACTGAAGCGGATATTCCCTGAATTCCCGGATATGGTGGTGCTTGATGGCGAGGTGAGCAATTCAACTTATTCCGATGAATTTAAGAATGCCTTCCCGGACCTGTTTTTCGAGATGTATATTGCGGAGCAGAATATGGTAGGCTCTGCATTGGGTTTAGTTTGCAGGGGGAAAATACCTTTTGTATCTACTTTCGCGGCATTCTTTACCCGTGCCTTCGACCAGATAAGAATGACCCAGTATTCGGAGTCGAACATAAAATTCTGCGGGTCCCATGCAGGGGTATCCATAGGACAGGATGGTCCCTCCCAAATGGGCCTCGAGGACATCGCAATGTTCAGGTCGGTGCTGAACTGTGTCGTGCTGTATCCTTCCGATGCCATCTCAACCGAAAAACTGGTAGAAGAGGCTGCGCTGCACAAAGGGATGGTCTACATACGCACCACAAGAGAAAATACCCCAATCCTTTATGGTGCGCATGAGTCATTCCCCATCGGAAAATCCAAGACCCTCAGGCAGAGCGTCAACGATAGTGTCACGGTCATCGCTGCGGGTGTGACGGTTTTTGAAGCGCTCGCAGCCTGCGAGGAACTTGCAAGAGAAGGCATTAATATCCGGGTTGTCGATCTTTACTGTATAAAGCCGATCGACAGTGAGGCCCTTAAATGGACGATAATGGGTACCAGGGCAGTCATAACAGTAGAGGACCATCACGAAGAAGGCGGCATCGGAGAGGCGGTCAGGAGCGCCCTTGCCGGTGAGCCCACACCGATATACTCGCTGGCGGTGCGTAAGATGCCCAAAAGCGGAAAACCGGAAGAGTTGCTTGATTACGAGGAGATTTCAAAGAACGCTATTATAAAAAAGGTAAGGGAGGTTTTATGAAACCGCAGAACCTAAGGTCAAGAATATTTCTGGACGGAGGCGACCCTGATGAGGCCGTAGGAGTCATCTCTCTTCTGGGTTTTCTTGACGGACAGACAACAAATCCTACTCTCATCTCGAAAAACCCAAGGGCCAAAGATCGCCTTGCGCACGGATCGAAATTCACGCAGGATGAGATATTTGATTTTTACCGCAACGTGGTAAAGACCATCTCTGCTTTGATACCCCTGGGGTCTGTCTCTGTTGAAGTCTATGCTGATTCATCGACTCCGGCAGAAAAAATGCTGGCAATGGGCAGGGATATGTTTTCCTGGATACCCAATGCGCACATAAAGTTCCCGACATCAACGGAGGGACTGAAAGCAGCGGAACAGGCAATCAAAGAAGGACTTCGCGTCAACATGACTCTTTGCTTCACGCAGGAGCAGGCGGCGGCTGTTTACGCCGCAACGAGAGGCGCCCGGAAAGGGCAGGTATTTGTCTCTCCTTTTATTGGCAGGCTTGACGACAGGGGAGAAAACGGGATGGATTTGATTGCGAGTATTTTAAAGATGTACCGCCAGGGCGACGGCCATGTGGAAGTGCTGACTGCCAGCGTTCGCAGCATGGACCACTTTCTCTACGCTCTGAAACTTGGCTCCGACATAATCACCTCCCCGTATGAAATAATACGGCAATGGGGACAGAGGGGCATGCCTTTTCCTGACGCCAATTATATTTACAAGCATGACTCACTGAAAGACATCCCATATAAAGATATCGATCTTTCGAAGAATTGGCGGGACTATGATATTGCCCATGACCTGACGGTCAAGGGTATGGAAAGGTTTTCGAAAGACTGGAATGATCTTATAGCGTAAGGAGTGTCGAGCCATGACTTCTGAAATAGATAAAGAGGTTCTCTACAGCAAGTTCCTTCAAACCTGCGATATACCGGCAGAGAAAACCGTTATCGAGCCATTTACCATGGTGATCTTCGGCGGGGCCGGTGATCTGAGCAAGCGAAAGCTTCTGCCGGCAATCTTTAGTCTATTTTGCGACAAAGTGGTGCCTGATCAGAAATTCTCGATACTCGGTTTCGGCCGCAATAAAATGAGTGATGAGGATTACAGGGCCATGATGAAGGATGCAGTCAAACAGTTCGGTGAAGGAGAATTTGACGAGGAGAAATGGGACCAGTTCAGCCGGCATCTTTACTTTCTTTCTGGAGATTTCGGGCAAGATGAGAGCTATGAAGACCTGAGCGTGAAGATTTCCCGGATTACCATCCCTGATGCTAAAGGAAGCAAGGAGGTTGTTTACTACATGGCGGTCCCACCGCAAGTTGTTCCGATGGCCGTTCATCAATTAAAGAAGCACAACCTCTGTCAGGGGATATTCAATACCAAAATAATTATTGAAAAACCGTTCGGGAATGACCGTAAGTCTGCAGTCGAATTTAATAAGGTATTGACCGACACGTTTGATGAACGTCAAATATACCGGATAGATCATTACCTTGCCAAAGACCCGGTCCAGAACATTATATTCCTGCGTTTTATCAATACTCTTTTTGCTGAAATATGGAACCGGCATTACGTGGACAATGTGCAGATTACTGTCGCTGAAGATGTCGGCATCGAGCACCGGGGCGCATTCTATGAACAGGCCGGGGTGGTGAGGGACATCGTGCAGAATCACATGATGCAACTTTTCGGCCTTATCGCAATGGAGCCTCCTGTTGGGTTTAAAGACGATTTTATACGCGAGGAGAAATTAAAAATATTCAGGTCGGTCCATTCAATAGATGCAAACTATTTGGTAAGGGGGCAGTATGGCCGAGGGGAATTAAACGGCAGCGAGGTCCCGGGCTACCGAGCGGAGGACCGGGTAGCCTCTGATTCAAACGTCCCCACTTTTTTTGCCGGAAAATTCTATATAGACAATCTCCGGTGGGCAGGTGTGCCTTTTTATTTCCGCACAGGCAAGCGCATGCCCAGGCGGGTCACCGAGATATGCTTACAGCTTAAACATTTTCCTGTCAAGCTCTTCGGGAGGACATGCGATATCCTGGAGCCTAATATACTTGTTCTGACCATCCAGCCTCATGAAAAGATTTCCCTACGGTTTAGTGTGAAATACCCCTATTCCGAGAACCAGGTATATCCGGTGGATATGGTTTTCAACTATAACGAAACATTTAAGCTGCCCGTGCACCCTGCTTATGAGCGGTTGCTTGTCGATATGCTGAAAGGGGATATGACGCTTTTTGTGAGGCAAGATACTGTCGAGGAGATGTGGGAGATCGTTGACCCGATCATCAGCCTGTGGGAAAGTACTCCCCCTTTGGATTTCCCTAATTACGCTGCCGGCACCTGGGGTCCGGAAGCGGCGAACCGGCTGCTTGAGCAGGACGGGCGTCGCTGGATAACAAGGTAAAAGTCAGGGTCATGAAAAATTCGCGTAAAATCCTGATTTTTGAGACAGGCGATCAGTTGGCAAATTTTATGGTGGAGCGCTGGACCGAACTCTCCGGACACGCTGTAGAGAGCCGGGGCTTTTTCACAGCAGCCCTTTCAGGAGGAGAAACACCGGTGCCGTTTTACCGGAGACTCGCTGTTCAGGGAGCGCGGCTTAGGTGGGACAGAACGCACCTGTTTTTCGCTGATGAGCGCTTTGTCCCATGGGGCAGCGCTGACAGCAATTACCGTTTGCTCAGCGAGACACTCTTAAAAAATATATCAATCCCGGCCGGTAATATCCATGCCGTAGCTACCGGTGAAACAGATCCGCTGTTGTCGGCGAAAAAGTATGAAGAGGAAATAAAAGGATTTTTCAAGCTCCCTGCCAAAGGCATTCCCGAATTCGATCTTGTTATGCTTGGAATAGGCGCGGACGGGCATACCGCATCGCTTTTCCCAGGGGATGCTGCGCTCCGTGATAATCGTCATCTTGCCAGTGCAGTGGCCCTTGATAAAAACCGGCATGACCGGATCACGCTGACGCTTTCAGTAATTAACAATGCACGCATGGTGGTATTTCTTGTGACCGGGAAGACAAAGGCATCGGTGTTCCGTGATGTTGTGGAGAGGAGAGACCCCAATCTTCCCGCGTCACTGGTGGTCACCGAGAAGGGGAGCTTATTATACCTAGCTGATACCGGGGCTGCGCAATACTTATCAGCAAGAGAAACTTAGCCCTTAGACAACCCCGCCTTCTCCGCGTAAGTCGGCGATTACATGCTCATCAGGCTTGGGGAGTCCAGCTATTTTCCATGCAGTAAGGGGATCGAGAAACTTCTCACTAAAGCAATCCTTTGATAGATGGACATTTTTGCAAACAGCGCGCAGGATTGGAAAGAAGTTATATTTCTTATAGTACTCTCGCATAAACCGTATTATGTCAAGCCTGTCTTTTGTGAGCTCATCCACCCCGGCACTCTCGGCCAATGCGCACGCTACCTTGTCATTCCATTCCTCGCCGTCGGCAAGATATCCCTCGTCATCGACAGCAATTTTTAGCCCTCCGTATTCGATGTAAGGCATTTTTTCAGGCCCCCATGATATTATCTTGCTTCCCGATAAAAATTATATTACAAAAAATACTAAATGACAATATCTGATAGGGCTCGCCCTTAAATTTTGAATTGCCCAACCATCTCACGGATCTTTGATGATATTCTATCAAGACCCTCCGCTGTCTGTGTAAGCTGGGACATCGCAGCAGCAAACTCATTTGTTACCTGGGATATGTGAAGCACATTGCCTGATATCGTTTCAACCGTGGTTGATTGCTGATGGGATGCAGCAGCTATATGGGATATCATGTCAGTCACTGTATCAACGCCATTGGATATTTCTTTTAAAGCTTCTTCCGCCTTGTTCGACAGCGATACGCCGGTGCTGATATCCGTTCTCCCTTTTTCCATAGATGTTTTTGCCGTTGTGACCTCTCCTTGTATGGACAAAATCATTGAGGAAATTTCAGATGCTGAGGTATTGGTTCTCTCTGCCAGTTTCCTGACTTCATCTGCGACCACGGCAAAGCCGCGTCCTTGTTCCCCAGCGCGGGCTGCCTCTATGGCAGCATTCAGGGCGAGAAGATTGGTCTGATCGGAAATATCCTTGATGACAGAGACAATTTTCCCTATCTGCTCCGAACTGCTCGCAAGTTTGTCGATAATGCTTGAGATGTCTTCAAAGGAAACGGATACAGCCTTTATGCCATGAATACTTTGTCTGACCACTTCCCCGCCTTCAAGAGAAGTATTTTTCAAGCGCATGGCGAATTCAGACGCGTCCTGCGCGTTTCTGGAGACGTCGAGTACCGTTGCCGACATTTCCTCGGAAGCAGTGGCAATGCTCTCAGTTTCCTCAACCTGCGTCCTGGCCCTGCCGGTCATTTGTTGCGAAGTCGCAGATAACTCACTTGACGACGATGCAAGGTTAGATGTAAATCCGGCTACATCATTTATCGTACTATGGAGTTTATCCATAAATTTGTTGTAGCTGCTGCACAAATCACCGATTTCATCATGCGTTTCGACTTTCGGACGCTTTGTAAGGTCGTTGTCCCTCTCGGCGTATTCAAAAATTTCCTCTGTCCGTTTTATTGGAATAACAACAGTCCTGAATAGGGCAATACTGGCAATAATGGAAACCAATATTGCAACGACGCCTATGATAATGCTGGAAGATATGCTTAAGCCGACAACACGGTTAACTGAAGCGGTGGAGTCTTCCTGAGCTTTATGCGCAACCAGTACATCCTGCCTGCCTGCCTCGGTATATTTATTTACGGTTTGTCGGAGCCTGTTGCCGGCGTCTGCCGCCCTTTCCTTCATTTCCGCTTGCTGGCGTATTTTAGCTATTACGCCGTTGCCGGCGTAAATCAGATCCCGTATCGAATGCAGTGCGGAAGAGGCGTTTCTGAGCAGGACAAGCTCATCTTTTGCGCCAAGTTTCGTCAGGTTTTGCTCCAAAGTTTTCTGGTAAGTATTTGCCCTGTCAAAGGACTTCCTGATTTGCTCCGCCAGGTAATCGACCTCCCCTGATGTGTAGGCATTCAGGAGCTTTGCCACGAATGATTCTACAGATAGCCCTGCCGTCATCAAGGCCGCGTTGTCCGCAAGCACGTTCGTGGCAAGTCCCGACTGAGCAAAAGAAATGTCCTGGTGCTTGTTCCGGCTTGAGGCTTCCATTGTCAGAAAGTTGAACGCTTTGATTCAGCGTCGTTTCGAGAGACAATATAAGGTTTTCGCGGATTTCGGCCGAAGCCGCCTCGATCTTACGCATTGTTTCGTCGCTGGGCTGCTTTGCGTTTGCTGCGTTAAGCTCGAAGAATTCGGAAACTTTCTGCTTAAGGGATGTCACTGTTGAGGACATTTCCCTGGAAGCCTTCGCCGGTCTGCTTTCCAAAAGGTTATCGAGGATGCTGTTGGACTTGCTTTTCAGCACCAGCGCCTGCTTCCTCTCTTTTGTATGAGGCAGGGTTATGATCATATTGTTCAATTCATCAAGCGAAGACTTCAGGGCCTCCATGTCCCGCAGCTTCACGGAAGAGGTTTTCGAGCTTTCAAAGTCATCCTTCAGGCCCTTTGAATACCCTGACTGCATGGCGGAAACCCTTGAGTCCAGATTCTTTAGCCTGGCAGTCATGTCCTTCATCTTTTCCGAAATAGAGGCCCCTGCCTGCCTCGTTTCGGACTCCGACTGCAGCCGTTGACCGGCTGAATCGAATATTTCTCCGGATAATTTCCCTATGTCCTCATATAGTCCACTGTGCTGGCCCGAAAGTTTTTCAAGCGCATCCTCGGCCTCTTTCATTTCAGAAAACGATTTCCCGAAGTTCGCCTTCTGTCGGGCGAGTTCGTCCGCGCTGCCCGAAACGCTTGCCTTCAGCAGGTCGGAAACAGCAACTTGAAGGGTCCTTTGCAGGTCGATTGTCCTCACCTGGAACGGCGTGCTGGTGCTCAAGAGGTACGACAACTTAGACTTTATAAAAATCAGACTTGAAACGCCTACCGCGGCCAAAAGAAGGATCACGCTCCCTATGACAACAGCATTAATGGTGAGTTTCTGCCGTATCGTCATTTAGTTATCCCTAGGGCGGTTATCATGTTGTTATTTGAGATATTGTTGCCCTTCGCCCAATATGAAGTCAATGAGTTTCTTGACGGATACACTTGGCTCACCCTTAGTAAGTATGAGCAAAGGCCTTCCTATGACAGGTCCATCCACTCGCTTCACGGTTTCGTTTACAAAGGACTCGCTTACTGCGCCTATTGCTTCTTTCATTGATGACACTTCCTTAACCTCTGCCATTGTTGTTGATGCCTCAACTACGTCAGCCGAAAAGGGTTCGCCGTCCAGAATCTGTTTAGTAACCATCGCCCTTGTCCCGGATCCCTTTTCGGAAGTAACAACTATGACATCTGCATCCATGCCTCCTACCTCTTTCCAGTTCTTGATCTTGCCTGTGTTTAGCCCTTTAAGCTGCTCCTTGTTCAGTTTGGTTACAGGATTTACTTTATTTACAATGATCGCAAGGTTATCGTTGCCAAGTACTGAAGTTTTGATGTCCGCAATGCTGTTTAATTCCGGGACAGCTTTTTTCAAATCTTCGAGACTTTCAGAAGCAACACTCGCATCACATTTCCCGGCTATCAGATCCTTTGCCCCTGCTCCAGATCCGTTGGCGTTAACTGCAAGGTGGATGCCTGTTGCTTTTTCGAACGGGGCCTTAATCTTTGAAATGATTTTCCCCATAGTCGTTGTTGAGCCATTAACGCGAAGGTCCTCGGCATATGCCATTGTGCTTACCGCAAAAACCAACAACATCGCATAAAACAAAATTTTTTTCATACTGCCTCCCTGGTTTAGTTCATATGTTTGTTACAAAATGTAACCGTACATCTTCGTAAGAAGTCATTTGATTTAGTGATGAAGCAAGGAATATGCCAGGCAAGACAATGTATTATCTTCTTGATTTATTGGGATTCCTGAGGAATGTTAAAAATCATGGATATGGATTAATTCCATTTTTATGGAATAATTACATAATTCCAAGACTCTGTTGCTGAATGGTTAATTTTTTACAATCCAAGCGCTCTGTTTACTGCATCTTCAGCGCCATGTGCTTTGATTATACCCTTGATGTCCCAGGTTCTGATGCCAATGACGGTTTTTCCGGTCTTGAGCCCGAACGCTATTTCGGAAAGTGTGCCGTATTCTCCTCCGATTGCTATCAGGACATCGGCGGAACGAACAATTATAGCATTTCTTATTTCTCCAAGTCCGGTAGCAACGGGCACATTGATATAAGGATTTGCAGCACTCTTTTCAAGCCCCGGCAGTATTCCGACTGTGATACCTCCCTCAGTATTCGCCCCTCTGGCAGCGGCCTCCATCACGCCGCCGAGTCCGCCGCAAACCAATACGGCTTCATTGAGAGCGATAAGCCTTCCAACTTCTTCGGCTATTATGAGCAACTCTTTATCCGCGCTTCCTGCGCCTATGACAGCAATGATCTTTTTTTGCATGTTCACCTATTATATCCCAAAATCCCAATTCCGGTGCATCTGCAATTCTGACAGTAGATAAATCTCTGAAGCATTAGCGGAGTTTTGGAAACAGTTCTCGGCGAGTGAGCGTGAAACAGGAGCGAAACTGACCGAAGGGAATTTTGCGACTGTAGCGAAACGAGTCGTTAGGACTGTCAAAACGGAGCGTAGCGAAAGAGATTCATCTACTGTCAGAATTGCAGTCCCGCGCATGACATCAGGTGCATATTTTGGGTACACTACTGTTTATGAGAAATATCAAATTGGTTATCCAGTATGACGGAACGCGTTATCATGGCTGGCAGACACAACCTGGATGCATCTCCATACAGCAGGTGCTGGAGGAGCGCATCTCAAAAATAACCGGAGTACAGGTACCGGTTATTGCGGCCGGCAGGACCGATGCAGGGGTGCACGCTCTTGCTCAGGTGGCTTCCTTTAAAACCACATCGGCGCTTCAATGCGACACTATCAGGGACGCGCTCAACGCACTGCTTCCCTGGGACATAAGGATCATGGAAGCCTGCGAAGCAGATGCGGCCTTTCATCCTAGATATGACGCCAAAACCAAGATATATTTTTATATAATTGCCAACACGCGTGTCATGTCTCCCTTTCTCTATAATTATGCGTGCAGGGTTCCCCAGGGCCTTGATTTCGACGGGATGCGCACCGCCTCAATTCTCTTGCAGGGTACCCATGACTTCACATCATTCAGAGGAAGCGGTTGCGCGGCAAAAAACCCTGCAAGGACCATCTTTCAATGCTCTATGGAGAAAATCGATGTGATCGATTTCATGACTGCAGGAGTACGGGGGAATTTTATGAAGTTGCGTATTGAAGGAGACGGTTTCTTGAGACATATGGTGAGAAATATAGCCGGGACTATCATCGAAGTCGGAAAAGGCAGGCTCAGGTCCGAGGCAATTTTGGAGCTTCTGGACGCCAGGGACAGAAGGCTTGCCGGACCCACGGCGCCGGCAAGAGGTCTCTTCCTTGAGCGGGTCAACTACTAAAAAAAGCTATTGCCCTTCCCGCTCGATCCTTTCCATTATCTCTTTTTTTTCCTGGTCATCCCGGCAGTAAATTGCAAAAGGCATTATTTTCAGCCGTTCCTCGCTGATATCTTCGCCGCACTCTTCACATATTCCATAAGTGCCCTCCTCCAGTTTGCGGAGAGCGGTATCTATTTTTATCAGCGTCTCTCTATGTGTGCTTAGCTGCTTGAGACTGATATCTTCCGCCATATCGACAACAGACAAGTCGCCATCATCCATTACAGTCTCTACAAGCTGTTTGTTTTCGCCGGACTTGAACTTCTTTATCTCGTTTTTTGCCTCCCTGATTATTTCCTCTCTTCTCTGAATCAATTGTTTCCTTAAACGTTCTTTGCGATGGCTCTCATTTTCAGCGGTACTCTCCCTGGAGAGCTTTTCAAGCTTTCCTTTCGACGTTTCTTTCGGTTTACCTTTTTCCTTAGATGGCATAATTCCTCCTTCCCCGCCTGCATCTGCATATAGCCGAATATCGCAGTACATACTAACGAACAGAAAATGCTTTATTAATTCTCAGAGGGAGTTTCTTCTTTAAATACTTCAACGATGCTTCTGACCTTGATGCCTGCCTGTTCGAGGGCCTTCTGAACATCAGGCAGCTTAGCATCCGTTACTTTCACAATAAAGTTGCTGTTTACAGCCATTTCAGACCTCCATTATCTCTTTTTCTTTATGTTGAAGGACTTCATCCACTTTATTTATAAACGAATCGGTGATCTTCTGTATCTCTTCCTGGAGCTTCTTTATGTCATCCTCGCTCAGGTGCTGTTCTTTCTCGGACTTCTTCACCTCATCGATTATGTCTCTTCGTATATTCCGCACAGCAATTTTCCCCTCTTCAGCCCTTTTCCGCACCACTTTAACCAGCTGCTTCCTTCTTTCCTCTGTAAGCACAGGGATATTAAGCCGAATGACTTTACCGTCATTCCCCGGCGTAATCCCGAGATCCGACTTGAGTATCGACTTTTCTATTTCGGGTATAAGCTTTTGCTCCCAGGGCTGGATCGTTATCTGTCTGGTATCAGGCATCCCAAGGGTTGCGACCTGGGCAATGGGGGTTTGAGTACCGTAATAATCGACAAATATGCCGTCAAGCAAAGAAAGGGATGCCCTTCCGGTCCTTATGGAAACAAGTTCCTTTTTCAGCACCTCCAGCGCTCCATTCATCTTATCAGTGGTCTTTCTTTTAATGTCCTGCATGCTCCACCTCGTTAGTTATCAAAGACACAGCCTCCGGCTGCAACGATACTATCGCCGTTCTTTCGGTTCTCCAGAAACTAAAGTGCCGATCCTTTTGCCATTAATAAGGTTTTTAATATTATCCGCTTTTCTGATATCAAAGACAACAATTGGAAGGTTATTATCCATGCACATCGAAATTGCAGTAGAATCCATAACCTTCAGGTTATACTTCAGGACATCCAGATACGATATTTTATCATACCTTTTAGCGGACGGGTCCTTCATAGGGTCTGCTGAATAAACACCATCAACTTTAGTACCCTTGAGAATAATTTCTGCCCCGATCTCCATAGCCCTGAGCGCTGCGGCTGTGTCGGTGGTAAAATAGGGATTACCAGTTCCAGCTGCAAATATCACCACCCTGCCCTTCTCCAGATGGCGGATAGCCCTTCTCCTTATATACTGCTCTGCCAGTTCTCTCATTTCGATGGCAGACTGAACCCTTGTCTGCAATCCAAGCCGCTCAAGCGCGTTCTGAAGGGCAAGGGCGTTGATAACCGTTGCAAGCATCCCCATATAATCCGCGGACGCCCTTTCCATGCCCTTTACCGATGCCTCAACACCTCTGAAGATATTGCCGCCGCCTATCACAACGGCAATCTGTACACCTAAATCAATACCTTTCTTGATTTCAAAAGCCATGTACTCAACTGTGGTAGGGTCTATCCCGTAGCCCCGGTTGCCCATAAGCGCCTCTCCGCTGATCTTCAGGAGAATTCTCTTATAGCCTTCGACCGGGATCTCCTGGCTTCTGGTATTTCCGTTTCCGCGTTTCTTTGATTTAGCTTTCACAATGAGCACTCTTCTGCAGTCCTTCCCCTAATTGAAAACGCGCAAACCTTCTGAAGACAATATTTTCCCCAAGCTTTGCGATCTTCTCAGTGATGAGATCTTTGATTTTCTGCTTGCCTTCCGGGTCCTTGATGAATATCTGGTCTAGAAGACAGGTATCTGAGTAAAATTTCTCCAGCTTGCCTTCGAGAATCTTTTCGATGACCTGAGGAGGTTTATTCACAATCTGTGCACGGTAAATCTCCTTCTCCCGCTCAATGACCTCAGGGAGCACATCTTCCCTCGATACATATGCAGGATTAGCAGCCGCGATATGCATAGCAATGTCTTTCACCAGGTTCCTGAAATCGTCAGTCCGGGCGACAAAGTCAGTCTCGCAATTCATCTCGACCATAACGCCGAGCTTATCCATATGTATATAAGAGCCGATAAGACCCTCAGATGCCGTCCTGGTCGCCTTCTTTGCAGCAGTAGCAAGTCCCTTTTGCCTTAGCATGTCAATAGCTTTTTCAATATCGCCGTTGCTGTCCGAAAGCACCCGCTTGCAATCCATCAGTCCAGCGCCTGTCTTTTCGCGCAATTCCTTTACCATCTCCGCTGTAATCATTCTGCAGCTACCTCCATCGCCTCGGTTGCGGCAATCTTTGCGTTTATCTCCTCTTTAGCAGCCTGGTCCCCTTTTGCCTTTTCAAGTTCGTTCTTGCTTTCCAGAATGGCATTGGCTACCTTGGAAGAGATAAGTTTTATGGCGCGTATCGCATCGTCATTGCCGGGAATGACATAATCTATTTCGTCAGGGTCGCAATTCGTATCAACAACAGCTACTATAGGGATGGAAAGCCTTTTAGCTTCAGCCACGGCAATTCTCTCTTTTCTTGGGTCTATAATAAAAAGCGCCCCTGGCAGCGAGGACATCTCTTTTATTCCGCTCAAGTTCTTTTCCAGGTTGGCCCTCTCCTTCTCAAGCATTGCAATCTCTTTTTTCTTCAGAACATTGAAGGTGCCGTCTTCTTTCATAGTGTCGATCTTTTTTAACCTCTCGATGCTCTTTTTGACCGTTGAGAAATTGGTCAACATGCCCCCCAGCCATCGGTTGTTAACGTAAAACGAACCGGCCCTTCTGGCCTCGTCCGAAATTGAATCCTGGGCCTGTTTCTTGGTGCCGACAAAAAGCACCGGCGACCCCGTGGCAGCAACGCTTTTGACAAAGTTGTACGCTTCTATAAGCCCTTTAAGCGTCTTTTGAAGATCCACAATATGGATCCCGTTTCTTTCCCCGAAAATAAACTTCTTCATCTTCGGGTTCCAGCGCTTCACCTGGTGTCCAAAGTGTACACCGGCTTCCAGCAGTTCCTTCATAGTGACAATACCCATTGTTCCTCCTTAAGGTTTTTCCTCCGCCTGACCTCATTAACTCATTGGACCAAAAAAATAATTTGGACCTTTGAGACCATTTGAGAATCTTTACCGGCGTGTGTTTTTGAATATGAAATGTAGCATAAAGACCGGTTATTTTTCAAGGTATCTGTTCCACCCCATCGCCCCCCTGCTATCTATATTCCTTTATTCTATCAAATCCTTTTAACATTTATTAATCCTACGCAGATGACGACTTTCACCTCGTACTCTTCAAACCCTTATTGCCTATAATGAATAAAGAGGACTTCTATGATATACTTGACATAAGTTCACCACTTAATTATGAATCTTCAGGCAGGTAATAACGTATATTGGAACGGTGCGTTTCCATAACCGTAAGCAAAAGGGGAGGTTACAAATGAACGAAACACTAAGAAGTATTCTTAACAGAAGAAGTAACAGGGCATTTTTAGCGGAACAAATTAAGGAAGAAGAATTGAAAACCATTATCGAAGCGGGTATTTACGCGCCTAGCGCCCACAATCAGCAATCATGGCATTTCACAGTTGTGCAGGACAAGCAGTTACTGGACCAATTAAGCGATGATGCAAAGGTTGCCGCTAAACACTTTGATGACAAGTTAATTCAGCAGTTGGCTAACAATGAAAAGTTTCATGCCTTCTATAATGCTCCGACAGCAATCATCGTCTCGGGTGAAGAAAAGGCTATGATGCCTGAAGTCAGCTGTGCTGCCGCGACTGAAAACATGTTGATAGCGGCAGAATCCATTGGTGTAGGCTCCTGTTGGGTAGCTTTTGTTGGCTTTGCTTTTGGGGGAGAAAAGGGAAAAGATTATTTGAAGCGATTAGGTATACCGGAAGGATATAAACCTTCCCATGCAGTCGCTTTAGGCTATAAGAAAATAGAACACGCCAAAGCACCAGCCAGGAGGGAAAACACTGTTAACTATGTTAAATAAAGAGAGGTGTACGGGCATATAAACCGTAAGCTGAATACTTAGAATTTGAAAGGCAGGAGGCTGCCCATGCCGGAAGGCCCTGAGGTTGAGACCGAAAAACTTGAAGAGACGATTAAAGAGGAGCTCGAACGTGAAGGCGGAGCATTCCTAAAGCAGATTGCCATTACTACTGCAATTCTTGCCGTCCTGGCGGCTATTGCTTCACTGCAGGCCGGAAGCACCGTAAATACAGCTCTCGCCCTAAAAACGGAAGCTGTGCGTCTGCAGTCTGAGGCATCGGACCAGTGGGCCTATTACCAGGCAAAAGGGATAAAGTCGGCTATTCAGGAGGCCTCCCGCACCCCGTGGCTTGCTATCAGAAGGACCCCGCCCACCCGGTACAAGGAAACTATTAAGCGTTACAGCGACGAACAGACTGCAATTAAAAACAAAGCACTGGATAAAGAACATGAGAGGGACGAGCGGTTGAAGGAATCCGACCACCTCCTCCACAAACACCATAGCTTTGCGAGTTCAGTTGCCCTTTTGCAGGTCTCTATTGCTTTGGGTGCCGTGGCGGCTCTGACGCGCTTCAGGCTTATCTGGTTTGGCTCGATGTTAGTTGGCGGCACCGGCATCGTAATTTTCGCTCTTACCATGTTCCGATAAACAATTTTATGCCGGTCCAAGAGCCAGTCTTTGTTGATTTTCGAAATCAACATTCCCTTTCGTTGCAGTTCCAATAACTGGGAGGTTTGGTGGTAAATGTTTCGTATTAGTGGTAAAATTTCAAATCATGATACGTTTGGGTTTTTCTCCGTGTCCGAATGATACCTTTATCTTTTTCGCTATTGCCAACAAGCTGATAGATACACAGGGGCTCGACTTCACTCTTAATATAGAAGATGTGGAAACGCTGAACCGGCTCGCTGTCGGCAAGGCGCTTGATGTGACAAAGGTGTCATGTCACGCGTTTCGTTATCTTCAGGACGACTATCATTTTATGAGTGCCGGCGGCGCCCTGGGCAGGGGATGCGGCCCCCTAGTAATAGCAAAAGACCGGAACGTTTTTTCTTCTGCAAAACCATTCAAAGACCTGAAAATAGCTATTCCAGGCAAACTTACTACAGCAGCGCTTCTGATGGAGCTGTATTTTGCTTCCGCCTTCAATGCTCAACCTGTCGGGTTGATCAGCATGCCTTTCCACATGATTATGGACTCAATTAATGAAGGACTGGTAGACGCCGGGCTGATTATACACGAGAGCCGTTTCACTTATCAGGATTTTGGCCTTGTCGAGATCATTGATCTGGGGGAATGGTGGGAGAAAGAGACGGGATTGCCCATTCCTCTTGGCGGCATTATTGCAAGAAAAACTCTTGGAATGCAGGTGATAAAAACGATTGAAAACCTTATTAGGACAAGTATAAACTATTCGCTGGCACATAAAAGCGAGGCAATTCCTTATATTAGAAAATACGCCCGTGAAATGGATGAAGAAGTAATGCTGAAGCATATCGGACTATATGTTAACGACTACACATTGGACCTGGGAGAAAACGGGCGGGCAGCACTTGATGAACTGCTAAAAAGGGCAAATAGCATACCTTAGGTACGTCTGAATATTTTCGAGCAAACATGAATTTATAATCAAGGAGGACCATGTATGAAATATAGTATGGATGCCTTTATAAAAGAGCCGAAAATAGCATATTTCTCTATGGAAATTGGGGTTCGGAGCGATATGCCTACCTATAGCGGCGGGCTCGGCGTGCTGGCAGGAGATACTATCAAATCAGCCGCCGACCTGAAACTCCCCATGGTTGCAGTAACCTTACTGACAAAAAAAGGATATTTCAGGCAAGAGCTCGATATATACGGGAGGCAGACCGAACTTCCTGATGAGTTCGATCCACAGCAGTTTATGTATCCGCTCGCAGAACAGGTAATAGTTCATATTGAGGGGAGAGAGGTTGTCATAGGGGCATGGACATATATCATTGAAAGTGCCACAGGCGGGAAAGTTCCCATTATCTTCCTCGATGCAGACCTTGGAGAAAATGCGCCTCAGGACAGGGGCATTACCCATTGTCTCTACGGAGGTGATAACGACTACCGGCTCAAACAGGAAATTGTGCTCGGTATAGGCGGCACACGAATGCTTGAAGAGTGGGATTCCAAATCAAGAAATATCACATGAACGAGGGGCATTCGAGCCTCCTGATACTTGAATTACTCAAAAGGTACAAAAAAGATATTGAAGAAGTGTGGGACGAGAATCTCGTATGGGATGTCGAGAAGGTTAGGAGTTTATGCGTTTTTACCACTCACACCCCTGTGGCTGCAGGGCATGACAAGTTTACGTATGAAACGGTGCAGCGCATAATGGAAGAGATCATTCCTCTAAGCGCTGTAAAAGAATTTGCCGGACAGGACTACCTTAATTTAACGCTGCTCGCCCTGAATCTCTGCAACTATATAAACGGAGTGGCAAAAAAACACGGCGAGGTTTCTCAGAGTATGTTTCCCGGATACGCCATCCATGCCATAACAAACGGGGTACATTCCTTTACCTGGACGTGCGACAGTTTTAAAAGACTCTATGATAAATACCTGCCTGGCTGGGCCAATGAGCCCGAGATCTTCGTAAGGGTCGGTCGCATCCCGGACAATGAGCTATGGGAAGCGCATATGGAAGCGAAACGGCAACTTATCGACTATGTAAACCGCGAGACGCAGGCGGGTATGAATTATGATACTTTTACCATCGGATTCGCCAGGAGGGCAACTGCTTATAAAAGAGCAGACCTGCTTTTTACCGATATGGACCGGTTGGCGCGCATGGCTGAAGGAAGACTTCAAATTGTATATGCGGGAAAGGCCCATCCGCATGATGAATCGGGTAAAAAGCTGATACAGCACATCTTTGAAATTAAAGAGCGGCTCAAGCACAAGATACGCATAGTATTTCTGAAGAATTATAGTATGGATATCGCACTTAAAATCACATCAGGTGTCGATGTTTGGCTCAATACACCGCTCAGGCCGCTCGAGGCCTCAGGAACCAGCGGAATGAAGGCAACGCATAACGGAGTCCCGAATTTCAGTGTGCTCGACGGATGGTGGATCGAAGGACATATCGAAGGGTTTACCGGATGGGCCATAGGGCCGTCGCCCAATGTCCCTGCCGATCCGGCCCGTGACGCAGATGACCTGTATTACAAGCTTGAGAGCATTATCATGCCGATGTTTTATAATGAAAAGCCTCTTTGGATAAGGGTCATGCAGAACGCCATCGGCAAAAATGCCTATTACTTCAATTCCCATAGGATGATGAGAAGATACGTAACAGAGGCTTATATTAGATAAGGTTGCGGCCAATCAGAGAATGGGTATACGTTCTTAGTCAAGCAACTTGCAGATGATAACTTCATCGACAAATTCGTTTCCCATTCTTATTCTCTTAGCTTTAGTGCACTCATTCAGAAAACCGGCTTTTCTGAACAGATTGAGAGAACGTTTGTTTGTTGTAAAAACACTTGTCTCCAGCTCCCTGAATTTATGTTCCTTTGCCCACTCTTCAGTGTACTGCAGCATGCGGGAGCCGATGCCCAATCCGCGAAACGCCTCTATGAGATGTAGTCCTATGTTAAGCACATGTGCAGTTTCCGGTCTCTGCCCGCCATCGGACTGAATGGCCTCGAGAATGCCTATGACCTGATTGTCACCGGCAACGCCGACAAGGAGCAGGTTGTTGTCCCTGCTCAACTTGCTTATATATTCCCTTTCCGCATCTACGCCCTTGCCGAACTGCTCCATCAGAACATAACTGCGTTCGGGCGCGAAAGATTTCAAAGCTTTGATAATACTTTCAGCATCGTCCGGCCCAGCTGGCCTGAGAATAATTTCTTCACCTTTCCCGCTCAGAAATCTCTGTATCTCTTCCATATTAATGCCGTACTCCTTCGATAAAACCGTTTAGGGTCTGAATGCACAAGTTACTTATTCGCAGACCCTTAAGAGAATTATACAGCAAATCAATTGCAGAATTCAGCTTGCCGAGTATATTCTTATATATCAATAACTATAGAAAGCTGGTCCAGAGGGAGGTTTAACCACTTTTCAATGAACAATAAGTGCTTAGTCTTCATTGGTGATTCGTTGACGGAGTTTTTTGATTGGCAGGAGCGATTCCCTGACTTTCTTGTCTTAAATCTCGGCGTGTCCGGGGAAACGGTCGAGGGGCTTTTGGGTCGCATGGACAGAATACTCCTGAGCATCCAAAACATAGGCCGAAAACCGGATCTTATTTTTATTATGACCGGCATTAACAACCTGGCAATGGAAGATTACGAAATCATCTCAAGCTACAAGAGGATTATCAATATTCTTGCCGCTTCTTTCAGCAATTCAAAATTAGTCATCCAAAGCATTCTGCCCGTGGTACTCTCCTGGGTAGATAATTCAGCCTTACGGGGGCTTAATGATTCGCTGAGGGGAATAGCGAAAGAATTTAAGTCGGATTACCTTGATCTGCACAGTCTATTCTTGGGGCCGGATTCGGAACCCAAAAAAGAGTATCTGCTCAATGACGGGGTGCACCTGAGCGAGAAAGGCTATGCAGCATGGTCTGACATAATAGAAAACTATCTGACAGCTTCTGATAGCAATTAAATGGATACCGACGCTATTTTTTTTCGTGCCTGAGCAGCCATTGTTTTACTTCAACACCGCCGGAATAACCGCCAAGAGACCCGTCAGATGCAATGACCCTATGGCAGGGTAGTATTATAGGCAATGGATTCTTCTTAAGAGCCTGCCCTGCCGCTCTCACCGCTTTCGGACTGCCTGCGCATTCGGCAATCCACCGGTATGAACGGGTCTCACCATAAGGTATGCCGCTTAAAGCCCTCCACACCTTACGCTCGAATGCCGTCCCTTCAATAAATTTAATTTTTTGCCTGAATATCTTCTGCCTGCCGGCAAAATAGGCATCCAGTTCGGCTTTGAAACTGTTGTTGAGCGGCATGGGACTCTCAGACAAACCGGCGGCGTGAACAGGCCGCTCCCGAATAGCCATCTCGACCAGAAAAGGGCCCGCGAAAACACAATATATGTTGCCAACAGGGCTGATATATTTAAAAAAATGCATTGCCATTACGCGTTGTTGTAAAATTGTATCACATCCTTTTATAATTAATAAATGCGCTTCAAGCTGGTCTTGTTTATTCTGGTTATAGTCATCGGTTCGGCGGCCGGCGGTTATCTCGCCATTGCACAGGGCACCCCCTCAATAGCTGAACTCAAAAAATACCGTGCCACCAACGGGACAAAAGTATATGCCGATGATGACTCGCTGATCGGAGAGTTGAAAGTCGAAAGGGGCATCTTTGTACCTTTTGAAAAAATCCCCGACAATGTAAAAAATGCTGTAGTTGCCGTCGAGGACTCCCGCTTCTGGCATCATAAAGGCATTGACTATATAGGAATTGCCCGCGCCCTGGTTCAGGATATTATTCATGCGAGTCTGAAAGAAGGCGGCAGCACTATTACACAGCAGCTTGCCAAAATAATGTTTCTTTCCCCGGAAAAGACGATCTCAAGAAAGATCCGCGAGGCCCAGCTTGCAATGAAACTCGA
This sequence comes from Nitrospirota bacterium, assembly GCA_963710375.1. GTDB lineage: Bacteria > Nitrospirota > Thermodesulfovibrionia > Thermodesulfovibrionales > Dissulfurispiraceae > JADFXI01. Next base: position 81,372 of record CAVPZX010000001.1, on the reverse strand, counting down.
AAAGGAGCTTTCAAAAAAGGAGATACTGGAGATATATCTTAACAAGGTATATTTCGGGCACGGGGCCTATGGCATAGAGATGGCATCTCGGGTATATTTCGGCAAATCAGTAGGGCAACTGACGCTACCCGAGGCAGCTATGTTGGCAGGTCTTATCAAGGCGCCCTCCACCTACTCTCCTTACAATGACCTCGTAAAAGCAAAGGAACGGCAGGAAATCGTTCTTGCTAGAATGGAAGAGGCAGGATATATAACCGCCTCTCAAAGGGCCGCTGCAAAGGCTGCGTTACCCTCTCTTTCGTCATTAAGGTCAAACACCGACACCTACAATTATTTCCTTGAATATGTCAGACAGCAGTTGGAACAGAAATATGGAGTTGAAATGGTATACAAAGGCGGCCTGAAGGCGTATACAACGCTCAGCAAAAGCGATCAGATGTATGCACAGCGGGCGCTTCAGGAGGGTTTGCGTGAGGTTGATAAACGGCGCGGCTGGAGGGGTCCAATCGGCCACAAAGATCTGGTAAAAGAGGATACGAAAGAACACAAGGTCTCTTTTACCGCATCGGCGGGAGATATATCGACAGGGGTCGTGATGTCGGTCGGCCCGAGGGAAGCGGTTGTTAAGGCACGTGGGCTTACCGGCAAACTGCTGCTCGGTGATGCATTATGGGCCCTTAATAGCGCCGGCAAAGGCCTGAAGAAGCCTGAATCGGCAAAGGCTTTCAGACTTACGGATATCCTCCATCGCGGCGATATAATATGGGTGAAATTCAGGAGCATTGCAAATAAAAATGTCACATTCAGCCTTGAGCAGGAGCCCGACATTGAAGGCGCGTTAGTGGCGGTTGAACCTGAAACAGGATATGTGAGAGCAATCGTGGGTGGCTATAGTTTCACCAGAAGCGAGTACAACCGCGCGCTGAATGCAGAGAGGCAGCCCGGTTCTGCCTTTAAACCTATAATATATGCCGCTGCGCTGGAGAACAATTTCACACCGGCAAGCATTATCAACGACGCGCCGGTCTCATATCCCGGAGGACCTGCCGGAGAGTGGCGGCCGGAGAACTATGACCGTAAATTTAACGGTCCTACCAGACTGCGGGAGGCTCTCGCCTATTCGAGAAACGTTGTAACCGTGAAGCTTGTAGAGGCGGTAGGCATTGATAAGGTAATGGCCGTTGCACGAGACGTGGGCATAGACACTAACATGCCCCGTGAACTCACGATAGCGCTCGGTTCAATAAGCGTCACTCCTATGGAACTGGCATATACTTATGCCACGTTCGCCAATGGTGGGGAAAAAATGAAGCCGATCGCAATTAAATACGTCACGGATGCGCAGGGAAACGTACTTGAGAGCAATGAGCCTGAAGGTGTCGAGAGCATCTCTCCCCAGACAGCGTTTCTAATTACCTCAATGATGGAGGACGTTATAAGCTACGGCACTGGCATGAGGGCAAATATCGGACGGTCAGACTGCCGGCAAGACTGGTACCAGTAACGATTACAAGGACGCATGGTTTGCCGGGTACACGCCGCAGTTGGTGGGATGTGTATGGGTCGGTTTTGACGATATGAGAAAATCTCTTGGCAGGGGTGAGGTCGGCGGAAGGGCAGCCGCTCCGATATGGGCAAACTTCATGAGGGACGCTCTTGCAGGCGACCCTGTTGAGGATTTCACCGTTCCTGAAGGCATCGTGAGGCTTCCCGTTAACCCTGCCACCGGCCTTCTGGTACACGATGAGCCTACTACAATACTAGGGTTGCTGCAGCACACTGAGACTCCGAAGATATATGAGTTTTTCAAAGAAGGCACGCAGCCGACTACATACAGCGAAGCTCCTGCGAAAGTGGAAAAAGCCCCTCCACCAGAAGCGAATGTGGACTGATATAATTAAATAGCAGGAGGAGTGCAGCACTTGTTTTTCGACGCGATGCACGGGTCTACTGTAGAAGGGGCGAGTAACGCCGAGCCCCACCTGAGAACCGATTAGGGGATCGCTGCTATGGAAACATTGGGATTTGCCGACAAAGGTAGTTTCAGCGCGACGAAAAACAAGTGCTCCACTCCTCCTGCCTTCCGATAGTTTATAAACCTATCCTAATTATGCTAGTATACAAAAGTAATGCAATTTGGCATTTTCTCAGCCTTTAATAACCTTTTCTCGTGCACATAAGGAGTTCCACTTGAAAGTGCTCCTGGTATATCCGGAATACCCTGATACGTTCTGGAGTTTTTCCTATGCCCTTAAATTCATCTCAAAAAAGGCTGTCCATCCTCCCCTGGGGTTACTGACAATCGCTGCAATGCTTCCTCCTGAATGGGAGAAGCGGCTCGTGGATATGAATGTGCGAAAACTGGAAGACAAAGATCTTATGTGGGCGGATTATGTTTTTTTGAGCGCAATGTCTGTGCAGAAGGAATCGGTAAAAAACTTAATCCAGCGATGCAGGTCCATCGGTGTTGAAGTAGTAGCCGGAGGTCCGCTTTTTACAAATGAATACGAAGATTTTGCCGATGTCGATCATCTGGTGCTGAACGAGGCTGAGATAACGCTTCCGCTATTTTTAAACGATATAAAAGCCGGACAACCCCGGCATATATACGCATCCGATGAATGGGCTGACATTACAACCACCCCTATCCCCCTCTGGGAGCTGATAAACCCGAAGCACTACGCCTCCATGAATATCCAGTATTCAAGGGGCTGTCCTTTCGAGTGCGAATTCTGTAACATCACATCACTCTACGGCAGGGTCCCCAGGACAAAAAGCAGTCAGCAGGTAATAGGGGAATTGGAGAAACTCTACACGCTTGGCTGGAGAGGCGGAGTATTCTTCGTGGACGACAACTTCATAGGCAATAAGAAGAAGCTGAAGGAGGAGATACTGCCTTCGATTATCCAGTGGATGGACACTAAAAAACATCCGTTTAACCTCTCGACTGAGGCTTCCATCAATCTTGCTGACGACGAGGACCTCATGAGAATGATGGCCCGCGCTGAGTTCAGCACTGTATTTGTGGGCATCGAGTCTCCTCACGAAGAAAGCCTGCTGGAATGCACCAAGATACCAAATAAGAACCGGGACCTTATAGCAAGTGTCAGGAAGCTTCAAAGCTTCGGGCTTGAAGTCCAGGCAGGGTTTATCGTCGGCTTTGACAAAGACCCTGCATCGATATTCGAGAGAATGATAAGGTTCATCCAGGACAGCGGTATTGTAACAGCGATGGTGGGACTCCTTAACGCGCCAAAGGGGACAAAGCTCTATGACCGGCTTGTCAGAGAAAACAGGTTATTAAAGACAGTGACCGGAGACAACACAGACCTTTCCATGAACTTCATTCCTAGAATGAACTATGATAATCTCCTCATCGGTTATAAAAAAATCATCGATACCATTTATTCCCCGAAACATTACCATGCCAGGGTCAAGAAGTTTCTGCGTGAGTACAGGCCGGTTCAGAAAAACGTAATCCACATGCGGTACAGCTACTTGAAGGCGGGATTCAAGTCTGCTTTCGTACTGGGGATAATCGGGAAAGAGCGTTTCTACTACTGGAGGATCTTCTTCTGGTCCCTCTTCAGGCGTCCTAAACTCTTCCCCCTGGCCATAACGTTTTCAATATACGGATTCCATTTCAGGAAGGTATTCGAAGATCACTTCCGTATTAACGAGAGTAAAAGCGTTACATAAAAAACACGCCCGGTGCCGGAGTGTATGGATATATCTTATATGTATTTTTTCCATGGGCATTGGAATTAATTCATGTCCATCCTGTATAACATTACTCAGAAATCCCAATAAATCAAGAAGATTATGTATTACCTCGTCTGGCATAGTCCTTGCTTAACTGTAAGTCAATAAAGAATTCAGACATGCAACTACGGAAAAAATTGTATCAATTCGGGCACTGCAGTCTCAATATGAATATGCTGAGAGTATATTTGATATCAGCCAAAACTTTTTTCTTTTTGTAGCAATGTGACGGAAAACGGAGGGAGACTTATGGGGAAATTAACACAAAGCCTGACACTGAAACTCAAACTGTGGATTATAGTCGTTATTGCGTTGTTAGGTATGGGAATCATAATAGGGGGACTGCTTAACGTTATTCATAGCACGATGCTTAATGAAAAACGCGTAAAAACACGACAGATCGTCGAAACGGGCTATAGCGTCCTTGAACATTTCTATAACCTTTCAAAAACAGGAAATATTTCGGAGCAAGATGCCAAGACAACTGCTATTACAGTTCTCAAATCGTTGAGATATGATTCAAAGGAATATTTCTTTATAACCGATATGCAGCCCAGAATGGTGATGCATCCTTATAAGCCTGAACTTGACGGCAAAGATCTCTCCGATTTCAAGGATCCGGAAGGCAAAAAGCTTTTCGTCGAATTTGTTGAGACGGTGGAAAAAAATAAAGCCGGTTTTGTCGATTACTTATGGCCAAAACCCGATTTCAAAGATCCTGTCCAGAAAATATCTTATGTCATGGGATTTGAACCATGGGGATGGATAATAGGGACCGGCGTTTACCTGGATGATGTGTCCACGGAGTTCAGGGGAATTGCCTGGAAAGTTGCAATATTTACGAGTCTGGTCATGGCACTAATGGCCACTGCAGGCTGGTTGTTCTCCCGCAGCATAACTAAACCGTTGTCACGCATGGTTTCAGAAGTGGAAACCCTCGCTAATGGCGATTTGAGGGTATCAATCGATTATGCAAACAATGATGAAATTGGACAACTCTCAAAAAGTATAAATAAAGTTGTGGGGTCATTGAACGCCATCATTCAATCTATTTTCGAAGTGATGCATGATGTTATGGCTGCTATTGATATCATGAAGGTCAAAATTGAAAGTTCAAAGGCTGAAACAATTGTCCAGTTTCAACAGGTAGGCACGATATCCACTTCGGCTGACAAAATGATGAAAACTATTATCAATGTCAGCGAAAACTCTACTACTGCAAACGCCGGCTCCCAGTCTGCAATGAAAATCGCTAGAAAGGGGAGCTGAGGTGTCCGATAGTGCGATCCAGACAATTAAGAAGGTCCATGATACGAACCTCGAACTTTCCGGGGCCGTGGGAAGCCTCAGCAATAAAGTAGTGGAAATAGGGGATATCGCAACGGTCATTAAGGATATCGCCGACCAGACAAACCTTCTGGCCCTCAACGCTGCAATCGAGGCTGCCCGCGCAGGTGAGCAAGGGAGGGGTTTTGCCGTTGTTGCCGATGAAGTGCGCAAGCTTGCAGAGCGCACAATTAAAGCTACGGCCGAGATAACCGAGAAGATAAACGCTGTTCAGGCCGAAACGAAAACAACAACTGTATCCATGGAGAAGGCATCAGAGGAAGTAACGAGCGCGACACAGCAAATCAGCGAAGTAGGTGACAACCTGGGATTGATAGTCGCTGCGATAAACGAGGCGCATGCTCAGATAAACAAGATAACCGCAGTCTGTGAACGAGCATACCATCGGGTCTCTTGACGTATCTATCAATATCGACAAAACGTTGTCAGTGTCGAAGAATGTAGAGGATATGGTGAAGGCGATAGGCAATGAAACGGATAATCTGGTCATGCTGCTGGAAAAACTGAGAGACAAAACTTCTGCGTTCACGTTGAGCTGAACAATGGTTCCCGACATCGTAAAAACCGACCAGTACTTAGTGAAGAAGGAGTATCGTTAACAGCTGTTATGGCGCAGGGTAACTTCAATATTCATGACACTATCAGGAAGGCGGAGGAGATCGTACGACAGGTCGGTATCCCTCCTCTGCCTAACGCCCTCATCGATATACGAAACGAGTTGTCAAAATCAGGCCCTGATTTCAGCAGGGTTGCAGATTCAGTTAGTAAAGATGTGGCACTTTCGGCAGCGATCCTGAAAATTGCAAACTCTCCTTTTTTTGGCGGTATGAAAACAGACTCTATACATCACGCTCTCGACATCCTGGGTCTCCGCAACTTCTATTCGCTCGTGCTGACATCATCTCTGTTTAATGCCATCGGAGGCGGCGCCAACCAAATCCTGGACAAATTCAGGCGGCATTCATCTACCGTGGCTGCCATCTGCATTCATTTTGCCCATAAACTCAAACTAGCTTTCGAAGAAGAAGCATATGTAATCGGCCTTTTTCATGATTGCGGTATTCCCCTTTTAATGAAAAAATACACGAGTTATGCAAAAATGGCGGATTATGCTATGCCGTCAACGCCCTTGGAAGCAATCCCCGACAATTTCGAATCGGTCATCGGCTTTGAAACGAGCCGTTACCATACCAACCATTGCATTATGAGTTATCTGATGGCTAAGTCATGGGGGCTATCGGATACGATACTTACAGTTATCCTGAACCACCACGATACATCCATGTATGCACTGAAAGATACCAACCAAAAACATTTGACCGCCATTCTTTTCCTCTCGGAATTCATCTGTCAGGCCTGCGATCCCGAAAACTATAAGTTCCACCAGGATGAAGCAGAATGGCCCTATCATCATAAAATAACCCTTGAGGAACTCCATTTGAACCCCGTGGACATCGGGATTTTAGAAGAGGAAGCCCTCGAAATAATTGAGAACAATGAATGGTTTTGACGACGTAAGAAAAATCACCAAGCTCCTCTCCATCATCGGGGTTTCGAACGATGCGACAATAAAAGGCGTCTTCAACAGTATCGTTTCCAGTCTATTCAAGAGAATGGTCATCGAGGAACGGGCCGAAGCGGCACTCGAAAAGTTCCACCAAGGCCCTGTCGATATAGTTATCATAGATAATGAACTACCCACCCTGAGCGGATTGGATATGCTAAAAGAAATCAGAAAAACAAACAAGAAGATTCCGGTCATTTTTATTGTCTCTCCTGCCGATGACCCGATAATTTTCGATGCAATAAATATCGGGGTCACACAGTTTATCGTTAAACCATTAAAGACGGACAAATTATTTGATGCGTTTGAGATAGCACTTCAACGCATTATCGTGGAACGTCAGAAACTGCTCGAAAATGGGCTGACCATCATGAAGCAAAAAGATCGCCATCGGTCACTAGAGGAGAGATTGTCATTTGAAAGACAATTGAGCATTATCAAGAATGACTTTTATTACAAAAAAATCGAGGTAGCCGCTCAAAATGGGGAGAAAACAGAGTGGCTCCTCAACGTCCGTTACGTACCAAAGGATGTCCTCTCCGGCGATTGTTATTCTGTTCGGACCGTGAATGACGATAAGGTTCTTCTTTTCATTATTGATGCAATGGGCAAGGGCTTGTCCGCATCGTTTACAACTCACCATGCCAGTACCTTTGCCAACTATCTTATTGATAAAGAAAAAATGATGGGCAAGTTCGACTTTCCTCTGTTTGTCAGCGGCTTCCAGCAATTTATCCGAAATGACCTTCACGAGCATGAATCTTTATCGGCATCTTTTGTTCTCCTGGATCTCAAGAACGAAATAATGGATTTTGCACTCTTTTCCATGCCCCCCCTTTATCTCCAGGAGAACAACGACACCGTGCTAAAACTGCATGGTAATAATATGCCGATTATGAAATGTACTAATGAACTGGAGGTTCAACAATTCTCATTGCACCGGACCAGGAAAATACTTATATGCAGCGACGGGTTGATTGACCCGCTTTATGACGAATATCTCGATGGAGATTTTGTTTCCTCCTCGTTCATCCATATGTTCTACGACCGGTTCTCGGAGAGAATGAGTGATATGCAGGATGATCTTACTATGTTTTTTCTCAGGAAGCTCGAGGGAGATACTCTCTGGGAGAAATCGTTTAGTATAAATGCCTTATTTGAGGAAGTGAATCGGTCAATACTGGACGTAGAAAGCATTCTGACTTCGGCAGGATACGATTTTGAATTTGTCATGGAATTCGTCAATGCATATACAGAGATCATCATGAACGCCTATGAGCACGGCAGCCTGAACATAAGTTCTCTCCTGAAAAACAAGCTTGCCAAGGCAGGTGAGTACGAAGAATACCTTATGACGAAGGAAAGGGATGTGCATGCCCGGATAACCATCACTTTATCTGCTCTCGTCGATAACAACAATGAATTTGCCGTGTTACGGGTGTGTGATGAAGGCGCCGGATTCGATACAACCATTTTAAGGGACACTATTCGCAATCCTGAATTCGTGGACGGTAGAGGACTGAAGATGGCGCGTTCCCTCGTGGATGAAATATATTATAATAGTGCTGGAAACGAAGCGATTCTGCTCAAGGTCGTATGAAGAAGAATTGACGTTGAGATTCGGTATCGAAGCGTCTTACGCAGTATCATCGAGTCATTTTAAGGAGGTATTTTAATGGAGATCAGAGTAAAAGGGCCTTCGGAACTCGTTATAAGCGGTCAGATTCAAACACTAGAAGACTATGTGCAGATTAAGAAAGCCGTCACAGGACTGGGAACTCTGGAATCCCTCACCTTGATAATTCCGGATTCTACGTTTCTGGGTTCAGCCATGCTGGGATTCCTTCTGGTGCTTGTCCGTGAAAGGAATGTAGCCCTCTCGCTTTTGGTAAAAAACGAGAAACTCCTGAGGCATCTTAAGGTACTTCAGCTCTTATCTGTCTTTCAAGTTAAAGAAATATAACTCTAAGAGGGGATTAGCATAGAACATTCTGAAAATAGCGGATCTGCCCTATCTTTCATCGAACAGCTCAAAAGAGAAGCAGTTGATAAAATAATAGCTTATGAACACCATTATAGGCTTGCAGAAGGACAATTGGCAGTTGTAGTTGCCAGGGACCGGGAACGCTATATTATAACTCTGCTTACCGATATACAGGGTCCCCTGATTCTTCATTGGGGAGTAACATATGATTCCCATCACGAATGGGTTGTGCCTCCATTTTCGATGCATCCTGCCGGAACAGCAGTATTCCAAAATGCAGCAGCTCAGACACCATTTGCCGACAATGTCGATATCAGACGGTTAACCCTGGAGATAGACGAAAAAGAAGCGCCTGCGGGCATTCTGCTTGTCCTCAAGCAGAGCGACACAGGGCGCTGGATAAAAGAGAAGGGACAAAATTTCTTCATCCCTGTTGCTGTTCCTTCCGGGCAGGAAGCTTTTTCAGAAAGTCTCGACCTTGCTTCTATTGCTGATAAAATCATCGAAAATGAAATGGGCCGCAATTCATGGACATTGATGCACAGGTTCAATCTCTGCTATGACCTGCTGGACAGACTCGGAAGCAATAATGTCGAAGGGGTTGCGCTGATCTATGTCTGGCTCCGTTTTTCGTATATCAGACAACTGGACTGGCAGCGGAACTATAATACCAAGCCGCGGGAATTAGGCCATGCCATAAGCCGCCTTACGGACAAACTCGCAAGCCGCTACATTGACGAGCCGGCAGAGCGGGAGCTCATACGCCTGATAATGACAACTCTCGGCACAGGGAGGGATGCACAGAGGGTCCGTGACGAGATATTGAATATAATGCATCGCCATCATATCAAAGAGGCTGCAGGACATTTTATGGAAGAATGGCATCAGAAGCTCCATAATAATGCCACACCCGACGATATAGTCATATGTGAGGCCTATCTGGAATTCCTGGCAAGCAACGGAAACATTGATCTTTTCTATAAGAGACTTGAAGCAGGCGGCGTCACCCGGAAAAGGCTGGAAAGCTATGAGCGCCCGATCAAGTCGCCGCCGAGCTTTATCCCTCATCTGAAAGAGGCCCTGATGCATGATTTCGAGCACTTCCTCGAAATACTCAAGGAAATACATTCCGGCACAGATCTCGGCACAGCCGTCAATTCCACACGATATATGTTCGATGCAGATATGCAAAGACTTGTGGATTATGTATTGTCACATCGGGAAGATAGTGGAGACCGTGCATTTACACTACTTGAAAAAATCACTGAAATACGACATTGGGTCGCGGGCAGGCTCGGCGAGCATCAAAGCAAGGTGCGTGACCTGCTTTTTCTCGATCTGGCAATGGAAGACTTCTTCAGGGCTGTTGTCGAAAAAAACCTTCATCCGAAACTGAACTTAGGTCAGCTGGAGGAATTGACACTAATGTCCCTTGAGAACCTGTGTATCTCAGCCGCCGACGAGGAATTTGAAAGCTGTCTTGCTTACTGGAAACGTCTGGAGAAGATGCCGCGATACGCGAAACTGCGGCCGCTTCAGGTGAAGGCAGTGGTCGACCGCCTTCAGCGGGGTCTGGGCAATTTCATCGACCGATATCACCAACTCCTTCAGCCCAAGGCCGAATCTCTCGGAAAGGCCTTTCATGCTGCTTCCTGGAGTGTCAGTCTTTTTACCGAAGAGGTGGTGCGCGGGAGGCCTGCATTTGTCCTTTCGGTGCTTTTGCGCAAACTTGATGCCCTGTTGCGGAAAAGTGCCGACCTCGGGAACTGGCAGCTGATCAGCCTGAGTAGTGGAACCGGAGTTGTCGAAACGGTATCACATTTGAAATCCATACAGGGCAGGAGTTTCACCAAACCGGCAGTAGTAATTGCAGACGATGTGGAGGGGAATGAAGAAATACCTGAAGGGGTCATCGCACTCATAACACCAGAGTCGGTCGATGTGCTGTCCCATCTGGCGGTACGGGCCAGAAATGCGCATATACTCTTCGCCGTTTGTTACGACTCCGACGAGATCGCAACGTTAAAGTCTCTGGGCGGCTTACTGATCAAACTGGACGTCAGCGCAGGCGGTGAGGTTACATTTGAAGAAAGCAGGGAAGATGTGAAGGCCCCATCACCTCATGGCCGGCATCCTCTCACACAAACATCAGCCATTCCAAAACCTTTTTTGCGCGTCTACGCAGTGCCGATGAACGAGTTCAACAAAGACAACACTGGAGGCAAATCCAACAACCTGAGACGTATGCAGGGCAAACTGCCGGATTGGATAAACCTCCCTGCCTCGGCAGCACTGCCTTTCGGGGTTTTTGAAAAGGTCCTCGCCTGGCCTTCCAACAAAGAACTTGCAGAGCGTCATAACGAACTGCTCCGGCAGGCTGAAGGAAGAAACGGAAAGTTCGCGCTACGGTTTGCTTGAAGACATAAAAAAAACCATCCTTGCCCTTGAGTCGCCTGACGAATTGTTCTCCTCGCTCTGTACGGTGATGGAAAATTCCGGAGTCGGGCGGCCTCAAGACTGGCCCGAAAAATGGGAAGACGCATGGACATGCATTAAACTCGTTTGGGGCTCCAAGTGGAATGAACGGGCGTATTTAAGCCGTAAGGCAAACGGCATCCCTGATGAATACCTCATAATGGCTGTTCTGGTTCAGAGGGTTGTTGAAGCGGATTATAGTTTTGTGATCCATACTGTCAACCCGTTTACTAACAATAACGATGAGATTTATGCCGAAGTTGTTCTAGGACTCGGCGAGGCATTGGTCGCAAACTACCCCGGCAGGGCGCTCAGTTTCTCATGTGTGAAAGGCGGACGGGAACCTCACCTCTTATCATTTCCGGGGAAAAGCATTGGTCTTTTCGGCAGCGGACTTGTCTTCCGTTCCGATTCAAATGGAGAAGACCTTGCCGGCTTTGCGGGCGCAGGCCTTTACGACAGCTTCATGCTGCCGCAACCCGTTAAGGTTAACCTGAATTACACGGAAGAGGCGCTTGTATGGGACGAGAATTTTCGAAACAAGTTTTTGATAAACATTGCCGCTATCGGCGCATCTGTTGAAAAGGTCCTGGGTGGTCCCCAGGATATTGAGGGCGCATACACCAACGGACAATATTATGTCGTTCAATCGCGCCCTCAGGCAGGTCTTGAACATGATTGAAACAGCGCGTGTACGCATCGGCAATCAGACTGCCCTTTCCGCATATTCCGTGATGCAGCCTTTCGAATATGCCGTAGCTAACGGCTTTGACGCATTTGAATGGTTTCCGGATAAAAATGAGTCAGGCGCCGGCTGGGACGAAAACGACATTTCGAAAGAAGCACGGTTATTAATAAGGGATACCGCTACAGCGCATGATATCCGCCTCTCGGTCCACGCCCCGTGGCAGCTTAACCCTTTGAGATCTGAGACACTCGAACACTTATCCAAAACTATCAGGTTCGCACAGGATACTGGCGCATCTCTTGTCAACGTTCATCTTTATGCCGATGAAGGGATTGCTGCCTTTGTGGATGCTATTGTCCCTCTCAAGAAACGCCTTGCACATGACGGAATTAAGCTCGCCATTGAAAACACTCCGAATACAGGGCCTGAAGATTTCAATAAGCTATTCAGTCTCCTGCGCCTTACTGACAATCCCCCGCTTGTAGGAATGTGTCTGGACATTGGTCATGCGAACCTGTGTAAAGCAACACGTAACGATTACCTAAAGTTTATAGACATGCTCGATCCTCAGGTGCCGGTAATCCATATACATATGCACGAAAATTACGGTGACAATGACAGCCACCTGCCCCTTTTCACAGGACCGGCTGGAAAAGACCCGACAGGTATAAGGGGCCTTATAGAGCGAATGAAAAACCGTAATTTTTCGGGATGCATTATCCTTGAGCAATGGCCGCACCCGGAGAGCCTTCTCGTAGAGATACGCACCAGGCTGCTGAAAATAATCGGTTAGTAAACATTATTCATAAATTTATGCAAGGAGCGGGCGGGGCATGGTGCTGAGCGGACTTTGACAGCCTAAGTGACACCAAGGATGGTGACACAGGCTGTCATAGCCTCGGAGCAAGGCTGGATGCCTTGCGAGAAGACGGGGTCCCCGAAAGATCGAAGATCTTTGGGGTGGCAGTTGAGACGAAGCACTGTGGCCTGACTGCTCCTTGTATAAATTTATAAATAATGCTGGTTATGGAGGCCTATTTGACATCGGGCGAAGACTTTGTAAATGAAATAGCTGATGCAAACCGCAGGTTCCTGAGCTGGAGGAACAGGCTGGGTTGGCTGCTAGACCTCTTCGCCGACAGCACCTGCAATCTGAACACAGATCATCTAGCTTATATAGCTGTCTATCTCCGCTTTATCGGTACCGGCGAAGTCCCATGCAGCGAGGAAGGCGGCCATTATCGTCCATCCCATCATGCAAAGATGGCACAGCAAATATATAAGAGGCTCTCTGAAATAGCAACCCCTGAAAATGTTTTTATAATTAGAAAAATTTACCCCTGCCTGCCCTCTTTCGACGCCTCATTTACAAGGGCGGAACCCCTCACACGCATAAGGGACATCGCGCACAGAAATGATATCCCGGAAGAACTTAAACGTGAAATCAAGCACACGCTTCAGAACAAACTCCACCGTTCTGCCGGACCAGAAGACCTCGTCACTTCTGAAAGCCTGCTGAAAAAGATTACTGCACCCGGCGCGGCGTATCCCCCGCCTTTTATAGAGGAGTTCGAGCGTTTCCATGAGGAACTTAAAGAATTTTTTAATGCGTTATCTTTGGATGAACGCCTCGAAGCCCTTGCGGAAATGATAAATGAGGTTGACGCGCGCAAAGCATCGTCTATAACTAAATTTCTTGAAATCAAGAGAAAAATAAATACTCCGAATCAGATGTTAACTGCGTTGGAACATTTAACGGAACTTCGCATTCAATTTCAGGAAATGCTCGAACTCGAAAACGGACCGAATGCACAGCAGCTTCAGATGGCAGACATTGGCCTGGAAGATTTCACCTTTGTTCTCCTCAGCCGTTTAAACAATCACCTCGAAACTATGAGGGATGTGATACCGTGGGAATTGGCTTTATCGTCACTATTGCAGGCAACCGGCAACCTTGGATTAGGAGGATTCGATGCTGAGGAATGCCGGGCAATAGAGTCCGAACTGATAAACTGGTCCCGCAAGTTTACCCCTGAGGATGTCGAACAGTTGCTCCGCATTAAAGCCACTCTCGAAAGATGTTCGCGATTGGCAGATGATTACTGTAACAAAATTCTGTCGACATTCCCTTCAAAGGCAAAAAGTTTAGGTCATGCCCTGGGCGTGGCTGCGCATGCAATAAAAGTTTTCAGCGAGTCGGAAATCCGGAATCACCCTGTATTCCAGGTATCTAAACTCGTTGCCCTGCTTCTAAAACAAATTCGAACACTCGCGGATATCCCTGCCTGGGATGTAATAGTACCCGGAAGAGCATCCGGCCGCCTGGTTGCAGCGCAAGGTATCAGTCATTTACCGGATGCAGGCAACGGTCCGCTTATAGCACTTCTGGAAGAGGCCGAGGGGGAAGAGGATATACCGGCGATGGTTGCCGGCATCATAGTTGCGCATGAAATCCCTCACCTGTCACACTTGGCTGTCCGCGCCCGTCAAGGTCATATCGCATTCACAGCGTGTGAAGAAAGGGAACGGTTTGAAGAGTTAAAAAGTCTTGCCGGGAAGTTGGTTAACCTGGATGTCTTTGCCGAAAGAGTCAGTGTAATAATTTTTCCGGAATTTTCTTATGATCGTAAAATGAACAAACAAAATAATGATCCGGATAGAATTCAGTTGCCGGCTGTAGAGGCCCGGGAAGCAGTTTTATTCTCTGCAGATAAATTGCCCCCAATATTGTCTCTCAACAGGGTCACTGCGGAAATAGCCGGCGGCAAAGCCTTTGCGGCACGGCAGCTTGAGGAATTATCCGGGCTTGCGCATGCCGGATTCAAGACCGCGCCAGGACTTGTAATTCCACTTGGAGTGATGGAAGCATCTTTGTCTGCCCAACCCGGGCTCGAAAAGGAGTACGGGCTATTAGTCAGCGGCCTTAACAGCCACCGGCATAAGGATTTTGCCGTTACCGGAAGAAGACTACAGGAGATCGTAAATCATATAGAGGTGCCGGATGAAATCGTCTCAGGCGTCACTAAAAAATTCCTGCCTAATGAACGGTTGATAGTACGCTCAAGCTCAAACTGTGAAGATATGGAAAGATTTGCCGGGGCTGGACTCTACGATTCTGTCGCAAACACGCCTCCTTCCGATGTTGCCATAGCAATACGCAGAGTATGGGCATCGTTATGGAACAAACGTGCAGTAATGAACAGAAGGAGCAATTGTATACGGCACGACAGGGCATATATGGCCGTGCTCATTCAGAAAATGATAGTTCCGGAATTCTCATTTATAATGCATACGATCAATCCGGTAACTTATAATAAAGAAGAAATCTATATAGAGCTGGCGATTGGTCTGGGTGAAACATTAGCTGCAGCAGGAGAATCCGGTGTTCCTTACCGGATAGTCTGCAATAAACAAACGAAAAAGGTCCGGATGCTGGCCTTTGCGAGTTTCAGTCATGCTTTGTGGCCTGGTCACTCGGGGGGAATCATAATGAAAACCATAGATTACTCAGACATTAGCCTCTCTGAAAACAGAACATACAGGAACCTGATAGCCCGACGTTTAGGGTCGATAGGACAATTTGTGGAGAAGGCCCTGGGGCATCCACAGGACATTGAGGGGGTAGTTTCTGGAGATGAGATATACCTTGTTCAATCTAGGGCCCAACAGGGAAATGTCTAGCCCAAAACCTCCAATTCTGGCGCTTTTCCAAAAAAGAATTGACGGCGATGACGCCCTTTTGCAGCTCGCCTCCCTGCGATTTAAAGAGGCCGGCCTCGGACCCGAGTTCTACGCTGAAAGTCCGGACGAATTGGAGAGGCTTTGGAGGTTCAAACCGACTCCTGAAGTACCGGCAACCGTGCATTTGCCCAGATGGATAAATCTCTTTGACGAATACAGCCTTGCACTGATCCTCGATTTCGCCAAAAAATTTAAAAACCGCATCTTCGGATTAATAATTCATGATCAGAGCGAGATCGCCTTTTGCTTTGACAGTTATTTAACTGTCCTGCATGACCTGGAATCGAGATTAAGAAACATCGGGGGAAGTCCTTATCTCTTTATCGAATACGCTTCGGGTCTTGAGCCTGATCTATTCATTGCTCTTTTCAGGGCATCACGTGACCTTGAGCGCGTGAGCAGCTGCATCGATATAGGACATTTGGGCCTTTGGCAGGCAAGGCGTATCTATTCAGGCAAATACCCGGGAAAAGATATTTGTGCTCTCAAGCCTCACGATGCCGGTCTTCAGGATGTAATAGGCGATATCGAGGAAGCGGTCGCTGCGGCCCCAGCTGAAGTTCTCCGCGTGATGCGGGAAATCGGCAGCCTGGGGAAACCGCTGCATTATCATCTGCACGACGCACACCCGCTCTCGACCTTCAGCCCTTTCGGAGTGGCGGACCACTTGAGTTTTTTAGACAAAATTATGCTACCATTCCCATACATGGGGAAAAAATCTCTGGATTTGATGTTCGGGCCTTTAGGGCTTTCGAGGATTGTTGCCGGAGCACTGGAGTTGCCGGGTCCTGAACAGGTTTCCTTCGCTCTCGAAATTCATCCGGTTGAAGGAATGCTTCCGCTTGTAGATGACTCTTATCTTTTTCATCACTGGCGGGATAAGGGAAATGCTGAACGGATGAATTTCTGGCTTTCTGTACTGTGTAAGAACTATCGGCTCGTAACGGATGCCATAAGAAAGTGATTAATTAGGAGGAAAAATTATGAGAAAACCGGAAAAGATGATCATCTATAACCTGTTTCCTCTGCTGGCAGGAAAGTTTGCCGGTTGGGAAAGTCATTTATTGCGAGCCTCGGAAATGGGCTTCAACTGGATTTTTGTCAACCCTGTTCAGCGTACCGGCAGATCGGGCAGTCTTTACTCGATAGCGGATTATTTTGATTTCAATCCATTATTAGTTGACGAGGAAATCGAAAAAAAACCTCATGAACAGTTAATGGACGCGATCAGGACCGCGGAGAAACTTGGTCTGAAGGTAATGGTGGACCTGGTGATCAATCATTGCTCCTCGGATTCAGACCTGACAGAATTACACCCGGAATGGTTTCTCCATGAATCCGACGGCACCATTGCTCATCCATTCGCGTATGAAGACGGGCAAAAGGTGATCTGGAATGACCTCGCAAGGTTTGACCACCGGGGTACAAGAGACAAAGAAGGTCTGTTTCAATTCTTTCTCAGTGTAGTGACATTCATGGCTAAGCTGGGCTTTAAGGGATTCCGCTGCGACGCGGCCTATCAGGTGCCGGGCAGTTTATGGCAAAGACTCATCAGCGAAATAAAGAAAAAATATCCTGATGTGCTTTTTTTTGCTGAGACGCTCGGCTGCCCTCCGGATCAGACCAGAAAAACCGCCAGCGCCGGTTTTGATTATATTTTTAACAGCTCAAAATGGTGGGATTTCCACAACCCATGGTTAATGGAACAATATGCCCTCACACGGGAAATTGCCCCGTCCATAAGCTTCCCTGAAAGTCACGATACGGTGAGGCTCTGCGAAGAATTTGGCGGCAACATAGAAGGGGTCAAACAGCGTTACCTGTTCTCTGCTTTGTTCTCTGCGGGCGTCATGATGCCCATGGGATTCGAATTTGGCTTCCGCAGGAAGTTGCACGTGGTAAATACAAGACCTGAAGATTGGGAAGAGACAGGCATTGACCTGACTTCTTTCATAACAAGCGTCAACAGGGTCAAGTCAGACCATGTCGTATTTCAGGAAGAAGCCCCCACAGAGATTCTGCATGACGACAACCCTAATATTTTGCTTATGTGGAAAGCATCAGCCCATTCACAGGAAGAATCGATGCTCATACTCAATAAAGACATTTACAACAAACAATATTTCTTTTCAACAAACCTGCAGAAATATCTTCAGGCAGGAGCGCCGCTGGCTGATGTTTCCGCGGAATATGCCCTTGACTATATTCCTGCGCCATTTTCATACGACCTCCGGCCTGGACAGGGCATAGTGCTGGTCACTACAAGGGATATAGTGCCGGAGAGTTAAACCATTTGAAAGCGCTTGTTATATTGCCTAACCTTTAACATACAGAAAATTACAGGGACAAACCGAGGGGGATTTAAGAACTATTGGTTTTCGTTGACCGCTTTATATACATTCAGCAGATTCTGCTGCGCCTGCATTATCCTGTGCATGGCATCACCGGCCTTTTCCACCTCTACCTTAATATTGTCAACTCCCATACTAGGAATATTCTCAATAGATTTGGCAGTTTCGTCCTGAATCTTAGCAGCAGCGTACAAGACGTTATTCAATACTTCACTAAAGGCATTCGAAACCTTCTGATCAGAAGGTTTCTGGGCCTCCGGAGTTACTGATGGCATGCCTTGTATCTTGCTTATATCATTCATGTCTTGATACTTTTATACCACGCCTCAGAAAATAAGTCAATGTTTATAAAGCGTGAACCCGGCTTCAATAATAGCAGTATGCATCTCCTTGATATGCTCAAATCCCCTTGCCTCCAGCGTTAGTATGACGAGGGTTTTGCCGAAAGGAATATCCTGAACCAGCCTGTCATGCATGACATTCAATATATTGCCGCCCTTGGCTGAGATAATTCCCGTAAGCCGGTGCAGCCTGCCGGGCATATCATCCAGAATCACCTTAAACACGCCTACCCTGCCGCTCGAAATGAGACCTTTACGGATTATTCTGTCGATAATGGTGAAATCAATGTTCCCGCCGCTCAGGACAAGTACTACTTTCCTTTTTCTGAATCTTTCATCCTGTTCAATAATAGCGGCAAGCGGGACAGCGCCGGCGCCTTCAACAACTAATTTTTTTCTTTCAAGACAAAGTATGACTGCCCGGGCAATCGACTCCTCTTTTACCTTAATAATGTCGTCGACATATTCTTTTATCATTCCAAAAGTCCTTGTCCCTATCATGCCCACCGCTATTCCATCAGCGAGTGTCGGCTGAATCTGGACCTGGCTTAACTTTCCAGTGCGAAATGACTCATATGCAGAAGGTGCGGAGACGGTCTGAACACCAATTACTTCAGTGCCGGGTGAAAGTGATTTTATTGCGAGGGCCATGCCAGCAATAAGCCCGCCGCCTCCAACAGGAACAAGTACAACATCCGCGTCAGGCAAATCACTCAGCACCTCTATGCCGATAGTTCCCTGGCCGGCTATAACCGCGTCATCGTCGAAGGGGTGAATAAATTCATGCTGTTCAAGGGAATGCGCGTAATTAAGGGCATCGATGAGGGATTCGCCATGCAAAATAACTTTCGCGCCGTACCCTTTTGACGCCTCCTGCTTAACCAATGAAGCCTGTAATGGCATTACAATGGTTGCCTTCATGCCGAGGCTTCTGGCTGCGAATGCAACACCTTGCGCATGATTACCCATTGAGGCAGCTACTATCTTTGTCTCCGGTTTAAGGCTGGATAATTTGCTGAAAGCCCCGCGGACTTTAAATGAGCCCGTTTTTTGAAGATTTTCGGCCTTCAGGTATATCTCCGCACCGAACATTTCACTCAATGAATTGGAAAAGACCAGCGGTGTTTTATGGATATATGGTAAAAGATGTTCGTAAGTTTCCTTTATGTGCGAAAAAGCGAGTGCTCCCATAAATATCCCGTCCCTCTCAATATATTATTAAGCATCTATATAATACAGAAAGAAATATAGCATAATTATATATAAAAACTACCTAAGAAGTCCGGATGATGAAAATCAAAAAACTGATCGTCGCAGTGGTGATCTTAGCCGTCATCATAGTGATGGCGCTCCGGGGCTGCCCCAGAGCCCGGAGAGCACACTACCCTGCAACGGCAAGCGTAGCCGGCACACTGCCCTGCATTGTATTTTGAGACATTTATGTGGTATTTTCTAAGCGATGAAAAAATTTCGACAGCAGGCGACCGTTGAATTTCGCTGTGCCTTACAGACCGATTGTTTCTGCCCTTTCCAGAAACAGAAAAAATTTGAGTAGGAGGAAAAACGTTATGGCATCGAAAAATTATTTCAGAGTTTTATCCGTTGCATTATCGTTATTACTGATCATGTTTTTTTCCGTGTCCGCTCAATCGCAGCAGAAAGTCATCAAAATCGGCGCAGTCTATCCCCTTACCGGGAATATCGCCTCAACCGGGCTGGATTGCAAGAGGGGCGTCGATCTGGCAGTGGATATTATTAACGGTAAATACGATCTTGATCTCCCCTTGGCAAAGAGTGCTGGGCTGCCGAACCTGGGCGGCGCAAAAATAGAGATTGTATATGCCGATACCAAAGGGGACCCGAAAAACGGAATGTCCGAGGCTGAAAGACTGATTACCTCGGAAGGTGCAGTTGCGATGATCGGCGCCTACCAGAGTGCTGTAACTAAAACAGCCAGCCAGATTACCGAAAGGCTGAGAATTCCATACGTATGCTCGGATTCTTCTTCTCCTACACTGACTGAAAGGGGATACAAGTACTTTTTCAGGGTCAGCCCCCACGACGATATTTTTGCCAAGGACCAGTTCCAGTTCCTGAAGGACCTGGAAAAGAAGACCGGACAGAAAGTTCATAACATCGCTGTGCTTTACGAAAATACTGAATTCGGCTCCAATGCCGGCAAGGCCTACAAGAAATATGCCTCTGAGTTCGGTTATAAGGTGGTTGCCGATATAGCATACACGGCAAACGCAACAGACGTGACCAGCGAGGTGGGCAAGCTAATCGTAAGCAAACCGGACGTGCTGATGCATGCTTCTTATATCACAGATGCCATTCTGTTTACCAAGACTTTCAAGGAAATGGGCTTTCAACCCAAAGGCATTATGACTATGGCTGGTTATATCGAACCCGGCTACCTGCCGGCGGTAAAAGCTGACGGCAACTACATAATTATCCGCTCGACATTTGCACTCGACCTTGCAAAGAAAAAACCGCTTGTCGGCAAGGTCAACGCCCTTTTCAAAAAGAAATACGGAATAGACATGAGTGAAAACGCCGCCCGTAGCTTTATGGCCCCATTTGTCCTTGCCGAGGCCATCAACCGGGCAAAGTCCACAGCTCCGGAAGCTATTGTGAAAGCCCTCAATGAGACTGACATACCGGGAAACGAGACTATCTACCCATGGAAGGGGATCAAGTTCGACCCGCAAACACACCAGAACATTTACGCGCGGGGAACGCTTGTGCAGATTCTAAATCAGGAATATGTAACGATCTGGCCTTTTGACTCGGCTTCCAAACCGGTAGTCTGGCCGTTCCCTGCATGGAAAGGAAGGAAGTAGCAGAGGGGCCGGTCAATGCCTGATCAATTGCTTCAGCAGCTTGCCGATGGTTTATTAATCGGCCTGATGTATTCATTGGTCGCCATCGGGTTGACGCTAATCTGGGGTGTCATGAACATCGTGAATTTCGCCCACGGCGACTTCCTGATGCTCGGCATGTTCGCCTCCTTTTGGCTTTTTACCCTGTACGGCATCGACCCCATCTTTTCGATTCCGATATGTTTTGTCGGCATGTTTATCATGGGCATGCTGATCTACCGCTTCATTGTGAGCAAGGTGATGAAGGGTCCCATTCTGGCCCAACTGGTAGTGACCTTCGGGGTGAGTATCTTTATATCCAATCTTGCCGTTTATTTCTGGACCCCTGATTTCCGGCTTTTGCCGTCAACAATACTCCATGGCACATGGCAAATCAGAGGCATCGACCTGAGTATTCCCAAAGTAGCAGCTTCCCTAGGGAGCGTAATCGCTTCTGTCTGCATGTTTTTTTTCCTTAAAAGGACGAAAACCGGCAAGGCGATTTTGGCGACCGAGATGGACCGCGAGGCGGCCCTGCTCATGGGGATCAATACAGAGCGCATCAACTCGCTTTCTTTTGGGATCGGTACGGCCCTCGTCGGAGTGGCGGGGGCCTTCTTATCCACTTATTACTACATCTATCCCCAGGTGGGAGGTCTGTTCGGGACTATCGCTTTTTGCGTCGTGGCCCTTGGCGGGTTCGGCAGCATTGAGGGGGCATTTATTGCCGGAATACTTGTAGGGTTAGCGCAGACCTTAGGCGGCTTCTTCTTCGACCCGTCTTACAAGTATGCCATCGTCTTCATGATATATCTCATAACGATCTGGATAAGGCCGCAGGGTCTCATGGGATGGTAGCGCATGCCTAATTTCCCGATGCGACAGATTATTGCGGGATTTGCCGTCCTACTGCTGCTCATTGTCTTTCCCCTGGTTATCAGCCAGCCCTTTCACATCCATGTAATGATCCTCGTGTTCATGTTCGGCATGCTGGGAGTAGCGTGGAACATCATGGGGGGCTATGCAGGCATGTTTTCTTTCGGTCAGGCGGCCTTTTTCGGAATTGGCGCTTATACTTCTTCCTATTTGTCTATCGCTTACGGGGTCAACCCATGGATAGGACTCGTCGCAGGGGGCTGCGCAGCTGCCCTGGTGGCAGCAGCTATCGGGTATCCCTGTTCCAACCTGAGGGGCCACTATTTTGCTATCGCCAGTATCGCATTTGCTGAAATCGTCAGAATTGTCTTCAACAACTGGCAATTGGTGGGTGCTGCTGAAGGACTCTCCTTGCCCATGCAGAACGAGTCCTTCTCCAATTTCCTGTTCAATTCTTCAAAACTGCCTTATTACTATATAATGCTTGCCTTTCTTCTGCTTTCTCTGGCTGTCTGTTATTTCATAGCCACCTCCAAAATGGGCTACTATTTCCGCGCGATCAAGGAGGGTCATAAAATCGCGGAAGTCCTGGGTGTTAATGTCGTCTTGTACCGTCTCATGGCTATTATGATAAGCGCCTTCCTGAGCGCTATGGCAGGCACATTTTATGCACAATATATTCTTTACATCGATCCCGGGAGCGTCATGCTTCTAGCTACGTCTATACAGATTGTTCTCATATCGATGCTTGGAGGGGCGGGGAGCATCATGGGGCCTGTTATAGGTGCGGCCATACTGATACCTGCATCCGAATACACTCGTGTCGCACTCGGTTTCAAAGGAACAGGAATGGACATGCTGATATACGGGTTGTTGATCACTCTCATTTCCATGTACTACCCCGAAGGGGTCTGGAAACTTCTTTCCAGGATAGGCAGGAAACTGTAATGAACAAGGCGATATGTTTGAAAGTCGAGGGGTTGTCGAAGCGGTTCGGCGGCCTGGCTGCAAACGAAGATATCCACTT
This sequence comes from Nitrospirota bacterium, assembly GCA_963710375.1. GTDB lineage: Bacteria > Nitrospirota > Thermodesulfovibrionia > Thermodesulfovibrionales > Dissulfurispiraceae > JADFXI01. Next base: position 58,355 of record CAVPZX010000001.1, on the reverse strand, counting down.
CACTGTTGAGGAAGGTGAAATCGTCAGCGTAATCGGTCCCAACGGGGCCGGGAAATCCACCCTGTTCAATTGCGTTACCGGCTTCTACAAGCCGGATAGAGGCAGCGTCTTCTTCTACGGCAAGAACATAACAGGCATGCGGTCAGACAGGGTTTGCAACCTTGGTATCGCGCGCACCTTCCAGATTGTAGAAGTTATCAGCGAAATGACGGTCCTCGAAAACGTTACGACCGGTGCGCTGTTGCGTTATCGAAGGATCAAACCGGCAATGGAAAAGGCCGGCGAGATACTGACTTTCACGGGTCTTTATGACAAACGGCATTTCCTTGGGACAGAGTTGACTATTGCCGATAAAAAGAGGCTGGAGGTCTCCACGGCTCTGGCCACGGAGCCGCGATTGCTCATGCTGGACGAATCCATGGCCGGGCTCACCAAAGTCGAGTTGCGGGAGATCATTGATCTCATCAGGAAAATCAGGGACAAAGGCATGACCCTGATAATAGTCGAGCATGTGATGGAGGCTGTCATGCAGATATCCGACCGTGTCGTTGTCCTGAACAGCGGTAAAAAAATCATGGAGGGTACGCCGAAAGAGGTGTGCTCGGACCGGGAAGTCATTCAAGCATATCTGGGGGAAAAGTACAGTGCTCTCGTTAAATAATGTTTCCGTGGGCTACAAGGGACTTCTGGCTGTTCAGGAGATTTCTTTCAGGATCAACGAAGGTGAGATAGTCAGCCTCATCGGTTCCAACGGCGCCGGAAAGTCCACTGTAGTTAAAACCATTGCCGGTCTCATCCATCCCTCAAAGGGAGAAATTCTGTTCAATAATAAACCGATTCATCAGACCGAGCCTTTTGATATCGTAAAAATAGGCATCTCAATGGTCCCTGAGGGCAGGAAGCTCTTTGGCCGCCTGTCCGTACTGGACAATCTCATGTTAGGGGCCTATGCCGTCCGGTCAAGCACAGACGTGGAAAAGCATCTGCAAAGCGTCTTCAATCTTTTCCCTATATTAAAGGAGCGGCAGGGGCAGCGCTCCGATACATTCAGCGGCGGAGAGCAGCAGGAACTCGCCATTGCACGGGGACTTATGTCCAACCCTTCGCTCCTCATATTGGACGAGCCTTCGTTGGGACTGGGACCAAAACTTGTCTCGGACATTTTCAGAATTATCAGGGAGATCAATGCACGGGGCGTCACTGTTTTGCTTGTCGAACAGAATGTTTTTGAAGCCCTCAATATTTCCTCCCGCGCCTACGTTCTTCAAACAGGCCGTATAGTGATGGAGGGGCAAGGACAGGAATTACTGAAGAGCGATCACGTCAGAGAAGCATACCTGGGCATGTGACAAGAAATGGATAAAAAGCCTTTGCAAAGTGTAATAAAACTTATCAATGGTGAAGGGGAAGATAGGAGTGTAGAAGGTCGCTGCGAGGTGAGAGAAGATGATAAGACCGATGTGGATCTTCTCGACGCATACTCGCGCGCGGTCATCACAGTAGTTGATGCGGTTGGGCCTGCAGTAGTCAGCGTGTCTGTAAATATAAAGTCCGGGGGAAGTGAAAGCGAACAATCAGGGTCCGGCTCCGGAGTGGTAATTGCGCCGGACGGCTATATCCTCACAAATGATCATGTTGTGCATAAAGCAACCCAATTGTCTGTTACACTTACGAACGGAACGACACTGCCTGCGACACGGGTCGGTGTCGATCCGGCAACAGATTTGGCGGTGATCCGGGCGGATGGTTCAGGTCTCCCATACGCCACGATAGGTGAATCCGGGTCGTTGCGAGTGGGGCAGCTTATAATAGCAATAGGAAATCCGTTCGGATTTCAGTCCACGGTATCTACCGGCGTAGTAAGCGCGCTTGGACGGGCCTTGAGGAGCCGGCAAGGACGACTCATCGAAAATATAATTCAGCATACTGCGCCGCTTAATCCCGGAAACTCGGGTGGGCCGCTGGTTGACTCAAGAGGACGTATAGTAGGCATTAACACGGCTATTATCATGATGGCCCAGGGAATCGGTTTTTCCATTCCATCAAATACTGCCAAATGGGTGGTTTCTCAGCTGCTGACCTACGGTCGGGTGCGTCGCGGTTTTTTAGGTATCAATGCGCAACAGCGGCCTCTCGGCAGGCGCTTAGTGATATTCCATGGCCTCAAAAGTGACTTTGCAGTTGAGGTCGTGTCAATTGTACCTGACGGTCCGGCTGCAAAGAGCGGTATCATGAAAGGCGATCTGATAGTGGCAATTAACGACCGGGAGACGACCAGTGTGGATCACATTCATCGTTTTCTGGGTGAATGGCCGGTGGGCAAATCGGTAAAAATGACTATTATCAGGAGTCAGGAGCGGCTCGAAAAAGAGGTCATTCCTGCTGATGAAAAAACACCTGAATAGCCGTGCCGCCCGCTTTACTTCTTCGAATAAGATTATGACTTCCCTGATATAAGTCCGACTTGACTGCATCTGAGAATTCCAGCCATGAAATACAATTTGACAAAGCACCAAAAAAATGATAATTAGTAATTAATTGAGCTCCGGACAAAAGTAAAATACGGTCAACCGTATGGCGGAAAGCCGACTTTTCCGTGAAACAATAAGGGAAGGAGGGGGTACTGAAGTAACGTCACCCCCTTTTCCAGGGGGATGGAAGACAAAGTGTATAAATGGCAAGAATCCAATTCAGGAGGTGTATATATGATGGAGAAGAAGAGAATGTTGTTCATTGTTTTCCTGACGGTTTTATTAAGTGCCGCGCTTGTGTTTGCTGCGGGAGGCAAGACATTCAAGACGAAACTAACAGGCGCGGATCAGGTGCCGCCGGTAATGTCAAAAGCCAGCGGGATGGCTTACTTTAAGCTCAGCCCCGATGGCAAAGAAATAACGTATAAACTACATGTAAAGAATATAATGAATGTTACGTTGGCGCATATCCATGATGGGAGCATGGGCAAAAACGGCCCCCCTGTGGTAAATCTTTTTACTGGACCAGAGAAAAAGGGCAAGTTCAGCGGGGTTCTGGCTAAAGGCACAATTACCGATAAAGATCTCGTCGGCCCTATGCAAGGGAAATCTCTTGAGGATTTGGTAAAGGTGATCGAGGCAGGCGGCACATACGTGAATGTGCATACCGCAGAAAATCCCGGAGGGGAAATCAGGGGTCAGCTTAAATAAGACCGCTAAAACAGATATATGTAGCAAGCGTAATATAGTGAAGCTTGGCATACGAAGGAGACAAGGCGCCGAAAGTTTCGGCTCCTTCGTCTCCTTTTTGTTGACTTGGCACGGATTAGAGAAAAAACGCCCCTGAACCGTTACGTCCTTTCGGGCTTATAGCCCTTAATTCTCAGCAATTTTTATTCATCTTCCTGTAATGAACGGTTTCATATAATGAAATGAATACAGTCTAAAATCGAGACAGCAAATCCCCTGAGCTCTCACGGGGGCGAAGATCGATGACTTTAGAGTTTATTTATGGATGAACAAAATGAAAGAAAGAGATATATTTGAAGAGATAATAACCCTTGGCACGCGGCGCGGCGTTCTCACATATGATGAGATAAACGAAGCGCTCCCTTCAGAATTTTTCTCTCCTGACGAAATAGAGGGTCTCATGGATGCCCTAAGCGATATGGGAGTTAAGGTCATTGATTTCGAAGAGGGCATTATTGAAGAGGAGGAAGTCGGAGAGGCAGCCGGGGAGTATGAGAGAGCTGAAGACCTTGTTCAGGCTTATTTCAACTCCATGGGTGACATCACTATCCTCACAAAGGATGGGGAAATCGACCTTGCAAAAAAACTTGAACAAGGCAGAGGTATTATAAACAAGACCATAACAGCACTCCCCATTTTTGAGAAAATTAATAATGCCATCGACATAGAGAATGAAGAAGGCATCAGCACTGAGGAAGAAAAGACGGATGCGGCACTTATAAAAACACTTTCCAAGCTTGAGGAAATGATAGATATAGCAGTTAGAGCAGATGCAAAGGTAAAAAGATATGGAGCGCTGAAAGATTTCAGGTCCTTTATCAACGAGAAAAAGAAAAAGAACCAGAATACAAAACGGTATGATATGCTGCTTAAAGAGGTACAATCTGATTATAAGAAAATAGAATCAGAGGTCGGCACAAAGGTTGAGGCTCTGAAAGACCTCTGGCTTAAAATATCCAAGGCAAGACATCTTGTCATGGAGGCAAAAAACGAACTTATCACGAGAAATTTGAGACTGGTCGTTAATATCGCTAAAAACTATGTCGGCCGGGGACTGCCCTTACTTGATCTTATTCAGGAAGGGAATATAGGCCTCATGAAAGCCGTAGATAAATTCAAATATGAGAAAGGATTCAAATTCAGCACCTATGCTACGTGGTGGATACGACAGGCTATCACGAGGGCCATTATAGATCAGGTAAGAACAATCCGTGTTCCAGTGCATATGATGGAATTCTATAATCATGTCACCAAGGCATCTAGAGAGCTTACCCAGCAGCTCGGGCATGAACCGACAAATGAGGAGATTGCAAAGAAACTTATTGTCCCGGTGAGAAAGGTTGAAGAGGTATTCAGGGCGATACAGGACCCGATAGCGTTGCAGACCCCTATAGGCGATGAGGATACTGAACTTGAAGATTTTATAGGTGACAAAACAAGCCCATCGCCATATTCAGATGCCGAGCGCATAGAGACTTCAGAACAAATACAGAGGGTGCTGCGGACACTGACTCCCAAAGAGGGAACCGTAATCAGGATGCGGTACGGCATAGGCGTTGACAGAGACCATACACTCGAAGAGGTAGGCAGGTATCTTTCGCTAACCAGGGAGCGCGTGCGTCAGATAGAGGCAAAGGCCCTCAGAAAACTGAAATCGCCGATCAGATTAAAGGCACTGAAAATACTTACCAGCTAACTATTTATTCAAACACTGCCATCAGAAAGGTGCTGCAAGCGCATCTCAATCCACCTCTATACGCTTTGCAACGTTATACCCGAATGCACCCTGCATGACGGATACACCGTTGCGTTCGCTGAAATAGTAAGTATCTTTATCTTCGTATAAATCCAGGGGTGACACACCTATCGTACCGTCAGGCATTTGCTTGAGAACCGAAACAAGGGCATCCGCAGCGGTACCGACCTCGGAGGCGACATCATCAGACGTTGGGGGCCAGTGGGGCTTGCGGTAAAATACCTGTCCCTTTGCAGTAACAAAAACCCCGTTGACTTTGGCAGTAATGTAAAGAATGGCAGAGGATTTCAGGTCAAATGCGCTTTCCTTGTTCTGCATGTCAATTACTATGTTGGCATGATCCGGCTGGTCGACAAACGCCAGACTGCCGCCAAACTTTTCGGCAAGGGCCGCTTTGATGAATTCTGAGTATTTGACGGTACGAAATTCCTGCTTTCCATACCGCTCCTCGTTCACATTATACGGAGCAACATACGCTTTATATTTCGCTGATGCCGGGTTGCCGGTTTCGAACGGTTTCGGAGCGCCATTCAAATGGTACACATTGCTGTCACCCTTATGCTGCGGGTAATCTATTGTTGAGCAGCCTGCAAAAAGCACGGCAAAAACTGCCGAGACCGCTATGAGCGATGTTTTACCCATCACGTTAATTGCCTCCTTAATGGTCTCAGTCCGGATATCCACTGTCAACATCTCTCCAGCCGGAAGTTCAACCTGATGGGTCTTATTGTACCACACTATTACTGATGGCAGATAAGCTGATTAAGTGGGGACTCCCTCCCTTCATCGTTTCAGGAAAGGGATCAAAAAAATCAGTGCAGTTCCGCCGGCCAAAAGTAAAATATTTAGTACGATGCTCGCTACATGAATCCTTCGAAATTGCTTTCTGCCAGGAGAATCGGGGGCAGTATGTTCAAATGATACAATGTCCTGCTTGACTTTTTTTATAGCAGGGAAAAGTTTAAAGGTTATAAATATGTTTATGACATTAGCAATTATAATCAGAGCAAAAGATATTTTACTCCCCGCATTTTTTTGCAAACCTGATAGCAGAAAGAAAGCCAATGTCAGGAGGGATATGGCGAGATTATAAGGGAAATATAAAGGGAACAGCTTATCAACAATCGAACTGGCCATATCACGAGAAAAAGCCTTGAATATGATAGGCGTGATCACGATCGTGAATATAGTCATGCCCCCCACCCAGAGGGCAAGCATTAAGATATAGAGAGTAAAACCCATGAAACCTCATCTGTATTATAATTCATATGACCTGCTGGTGTTGGTATTTCTTAATGAAACTTGGTCTTTTGCAAGGCGAGTTCTTGACAGTAACACCCTAATGTGTAATAGTAATTTATATGAATATCAATATGAAATATGGCAAAACCGGACTCTCTATCGATCTTCCGAGAGATATCAATGTTACGCTGATACAAAAAAAAGCCATGCCTCTCCTCAGAAACCCTGATGGGGCTATCAAGGCTGCCTTCGCCAATCCGGTGAACTGCAAAACGCTGAGTGAGGAGGCGAAGGGCCGCCGAAGTTGCTGCATCCTTATCTGCGATATAACCCGGCCTGTACCGAACGGCCTTATTCTACCGCAACTGATAAAAGAGCTGATCGGGGCTGGGATGGCTCCTGATTCTATCACTGTCCTAGTTGCAACAGGTCTCCATCGGCCTAATGAAGGTGACGAGCTTCGTGAGGTGGTGGGAAGCGATTGGGTCCTCGGCACAGTGGCAGTTGCCAACCATTTTGCGCGGCGGGACGATGATCATGAATACTTAGGGACTACATCGGGCGGCATAGAAGCCAGGATCGACCGCCGCTTTATCCATGCCGATCTCCGCATTGTCGTAGGGCTGGTGGAGCCCCATTTCATGGCAGGCTACTCCGGAGGAAGAAAAATTGTCGCCCCTGGCATTGCTCATGAAAATACGATACGCGCGTTCCACTGTGCGCGGGTACTGGAGGATAACAGGGCCGCAAACTGTATTATCGAGGGCAACCCGCTGCACACGGCCCAGATGGAGATAATGCAAATGGTGGGGAGGTGCCTGGCTGTCAATACGGTCCTCGATGAGGACCGCCGGATGTCCTTTGTCAATTTCGGAGAAATAGTGGAGAGTCACCTCGAAGCGGTTTCGTTCGTACGACCCTATGCGGAGATCAGCCTTAAAACAAGGTTCAAAACCGTCCTGACCAGTTCCGGGGGTTACCCGCTGGATAAGACTTATTACCAGACAGTCAAAGGAATGGTCAGCGCCCTCGACATACTGGAGCCGGGCGGGGATATCATCATTGTCTCTGAATGTTCTGAGGGAATTGGATCGCCAGACTATGCTGAAGCGCAAATGTGCCTGACAGGAGAAGGACCTGACAGGTTCCTCCGTGGAATCATCGAGAAAAAATATGCGGCCATCGATGAATGGCAGACGGAGATGCAGGTCAAGGCCATGAAAAGGGGAAATATTTTTCTCTACACCGGGGGGTTGACTAAAGACCAGCAGGCGCTTACAGGAGTCACCGTGATCGAATCGCCATTCGCCGCTGTCATGGTGAGTGTGAGGGAACAGGGCGATCGCCGCGTGGCCGTCATCCCTGAAGGGCCTTATGTAATCCCGCTGTTTGTGCCAGGGTCCTGAAAACGGTATTCATGGTAATGGCGGGAGAAGGCCCCAGGGTTATCATTAGAGAAATTTTCAATCAATCACTTCGGGCAGTAGACCCCTACAAAGCAGTTGCCTCTTACTCTGAAACCATTCGCTCGGCATACGAGAGCGGTAATTTCAGGAAACTGGTCCTCACAGGTTTCGGCAAAGCGGCTTCGCTCATGTCAAAAGCAATAGAAGACAATCTCGGAGACCTGCTTGCCGGAGGAATAATAGTGACCAAATATGGCCATTCTGTTAGGTGGGACGGAAAAAGCAAAATTATGACCTATGAAGCCGGGCATCCGCTGCCTGATGAAAATGGACTAAAGGCCGCTAAGGAAATTGTGGGGGTGCTCAAAGAGGCGGACAAAAATACCCTGGTCATTTGCCTTATATCAGGAGGAGGCTCTGCTCTTCTCGTAGCGCCTTACAGAGACATCACTCTGGCTGATAAACAGGAGGTAACCAGCATGCTTCTTAAGGCCGGGGCCGATATTTATGAGCTTAACACTGTTCGAAAACACATTTCTGCAGTAAAAGGAGGCAGGCTGGCTGAAGCGGCTCAACCGGCGGCAATTATATCACTGATACTCTCCGACGTTATGGGTAACAGACTGGATATGATTGCTTCAGGTCCTACAGCGCCTGACAAAACAACTTATAATGACGCACATAATGTTCTCAGGAAATATAAGCTGGAAGACAGACTGCCGCCAAGCGTTGCGGAAATAATAGGTAAAGGGATACGTGGGCTTATGCCTGAAACGCCTAAGGATGACGATCCGATTTTTCAGAGAGTAAGGAATATCATTATTGGAAGCAACAAGCTGGCGAGAGATGCAGCCGGGAAGACCGCGGAGTTATTGGGATACAGAACAACTGTAATGTCTACTGAACTGAACGGTGAAGCGTCAATCGTTGCCGTGGAACTCGCAAGAAAAGCGATTGATTTCAAAAAAACATTAGCTCCGGGAGACAAGGCATGTCTTATCGCAGGGGGAGAAACCACTGTTACGGTCAGAGGAAACGGCAAGGGAGGCAGGAATACGGAACTTGCCCTTGTTTTCGGAATGGAAATTAAAGGACTCCCGGGTATTACTTTTCTTTCGGCAGGCACTGACGGCACTGATGGACCTACCGACGCGGCAGGAGCGTTTGTGGACGGGGCAACTGTTGCAAAAGCGGCAGTGGCAGGTATCGACGCCGGGGAATACCTGAAGAATAATGATTCATATACTTTTTTCAGCAGGACGGATGATTTATTCATCACCGGGCCGACCGGTACTAATGTCATGGATATACAGATAATACTGATGGATAACTGATTTGTACACTCCAGACGTCAACTACAAATAAATACCTGCTATTTGTTTTCTTTCCCCCAGACCTTGTCGTAAAATTCCGGGTACAGTTTTTTCCCGCATTCGGGACAGATGCCATGACTGAACTTGGCGTCGGAATGCTCACTTAAATATGTTTCAACCTGATTCCAGTAGCCTTTGTCATCGCGTATTTTTTTGCATGAGGCGCAAATCGGCAACAAGCCGCTAAGTCTTTTAACCTTAGCGAGGGATTCCTGAAGCTCACGGATAAGGTGTTCCTTTTCGTTTTCGAGCTGTTTGCGCTCCATGGCATAACGAATAGCCTTTACCAGCAGGCTGCCGTTTGTCTGCCCCTTTATCAAATAGTCCTGCGCACCCTCATGAACAGCCTGTGTGCCGAGCTGTTCATCAGATAGCCCGGTAAATACGATAATAGGCAGCCGGCCGAACCTCTCACACAGGTTTTTGACACCGGCCATCCCCTGGCTGTCAGGAAGTCCGAGGTCCAGCAGAACCAAATCAATTTGACCGGCATCTATCCTGGCGAGCCCCTTTGCGAAACTGTCGGCGTCTTCAAGGATAATGTCATCGGTCGTCTCTGACAACATTTCGCGTATCAGATAGACATCAGCCGGGTTGTCCTCAATCAATAAAATGGTAACTTCTTTCCTCATGTTCATGACTTATTCTATCCCATTTCCGGTATTATGTCTCCTTAATTATTGGCAAAGTAAAATAAAATGTGGCGCCTTGTCCCACAGCACCTTCGGCCCAGACTCTACCGCCATGGCGGCTGATAATGCGTTGTATATTCGCAAGTCCGATACCGGTGCCTTCAAATTCGCTCTGGCTGTGGAGACGCTGGAATACGCCGAATAGTTTATGCACAAATTTCATATCAAACCCTACTCCATTGTCCGTGACGGAACAAGTGATTTTATCTCCCTCATCTCTGCATCCGATCTTGATTTCAGCTTTTGGACGGGTACTTGTGAACTTGACTGCATTGGAGACTAGATTTACGATCACAAGCCTGAGCAATGACTGGTCCGCCAGGACATCTGGCAGTTCATCGATCTCCCATCTGATATCCCGTTCCTTCAGATCTTCCCGAATTTCTTGCACTACTGCTTTTACAAGGGCATTTAAATTAACCTTTGTCTTCTGCATTTGAGCATGGCCAAGGCGTGAAAAGTTCAGGAGATCATCGATAAGCACACCCATTTTTTTTGAGGCCTCGGATATCATGTTCATATAATCGCGTGCAGCCGCGTCAGGGTAGTCCCCAAGCCTTTTTTTAAGCAGTTCCACAAAACCGGACATGTGCCGGAGGGGGGCGCGAAGATCGTGAGAGACAGAATAGCTGAATCTTTCGAGTTCCTGATTCACAGCAGTCAATTCGGCTGTACGCTCCTCTACCAACTCCTCGAGCTGCACAAGAGAAATTTTACGTGAGTATGTTGCTCCAATAAGCCCGGCGACTGCCAGATAGAGATCAAGAGTGTCATTCTCCAGAGCAGGGGACGAGAGATGCCCCACCAGCATCACGGCGATCACACGATTTTCATGAAGTATTGGAAAGAAGGCTGCAGCAGCCGGATCATCAGATTTAATGGAAATAAAAGTGAGAAAGCCGCTCTCAAAAACATCGCCCGCCGCCACAATCATTTCATTTTCCGGGAGTCGCGCTGAAGCTCCTCTCCCGGAAAATGACCAGTGATCGATCTCAATTGCTCCGTTGGTATGGTGTCTTGCAAAGGCAGCAAAATCAGCCCCAAAAAACTTAACCAGGACCTTTCCAGCCTCCTCCCAGGTGTCTTGTCCGGAAGTCAGGCCGGCTAAATATTGTGCGGCATTTATAAACGCCTTCAACTCCTGTTTATCGGAGAACGATTCAGTCATGGCCCATATTCTCATTAGCAGGCTTTAGATAGAGATTTTCGAGGAAAAGCGACTCGAACTCGGCAACGTTAGCTAAATTTACAAGGACTGCGCGGCTCCTTACCTCCTGTAACCGCTTGTCAGCCTCGGGTGAAAGGAGCAGGGTTTCGCATCCGGAGAGTGCCGTGTTGCCCGAGGTTTCTATAAGCAGCCCGGGGATCGCCGGCAGAAGCCCAATCTCCTGGGCATTGACTATATTAAGATATTGGCCGAAAACTCCGCCAATACATATTCGCCGCAACTCGCGATATCCGATGCCTGCTTTGGTCAGAAGCACATTGACAGCCACTCCGATAGCGGCCTTTGCACGCTGGAAAATGTCTATGTCTCTCTTGGTCAGAACAATATCCAGATCGCCGCGCCGAAGCGGAAAACCATACTGCTGAACAGACGATGCGAATTGTCCCTTCTTGTTCAATGTCCTGTTTCTGACAAGACATGCAAGCAGATCTACCATGCCGGACCCGCACAAACCTCGGGGTTCGGCGTCGGCAACAATCTCGAACGCAAGCTCTCCTGTCTCATCAGAAGCATATACACGGTAAATAGCGCCTGGCTCCGCCGGCATTCCGCAGCTTATGCCGCACCCCTCAAAAGCGGGACCTCCGGCTGCAGATGTCACCCATATCTTATTCCCATCCCAAAGGGCTACTTCTGAATTGGTTCCGAAATCGATCAGAAGGGCCCCGCCACCGTGTTCCATCAGGCCAGTTGCTAAGACGCCGGAGAGAAGATCGGAACCGACAAAGCCGGCCAGGGGAGGGATAACGTCGATAGCCGCTCCAGGGCTAATCCCCCAGGAGGCGCCCCAGGAGGCGGTTTCAAGGGGGAGGCATTCAATAGATTCACTCCAGTAGCGGGGCTGCAGCAAAAGATGACGGTTTTGCCCCGACAACAGGGACAACATTGCTGTGTTTCCCACTAAAACAACGCGCTCAACCCTTCTCAAGTCGATTCCCTCCCGGGATCCGATATCGTGTAATCCTTCACCTATTGACTGGATTACCTGCTGGCTTAACTTTTCACCCTGTTCATAAGTTTGAGCCGATATCAGACGAGTAAGGACGTCGGCGCCCGAGTCTGATTGAGGATTTAGGCCGAGGCGCCCTGCCAACCGGCAGCAGGCGTGAATATCTAATAAAGAAATCGAAATGTGGGTAGTGCCAATATCTACACTTACTCCTAAGGGATGTTCTGTTTCCGGATGGGGCGCCGCTGCTGTGGCCGGGATGCATGTTTTGGCTCCTCCCTGGTCCAGGCTGCGCCAAACTGACCGGGGTGCACGGCTGAGTATCTCTATCTGCAGGTCTCGCTCCGCTTTAACCTGGCAGGCAAGCCGCACACTTTGAGACAGCAGCCCCGCGCCGAGGTTTGCGAGCTCGTTCACCGAAGGCTCCCCGGCGTGGCCACCCACGACCCTGATGCGGCACATGCCGCAAGCTCCCGCGCCGTCACATCCGGAGCGGACCCGAAGGTCAGTTTCATCGAGGATATCACGCACCGAACGACCGGATATGAATATTATATGTCGATCTTTACCCGCCTGCTTAACGGTTAGGATAGGCATTAAATCTGTCCTGCGTGTGGGGCGCGGACCATGGCGGTCACATTTTCAGATTTGGCTTCCAGCGGGATTTCACATCCGGAAGAAAGAATAAGACCTCCATACAAACTGAAAAGTTCCAGCAGCCTGGCCGACTCCTCAGCAATGTCGTTTGGTGTCGCTTCAACAAAGGAAAGCGGTTTTATATTTCCATCGAGACAGGTCCGGGGCAGAATCTGCCGTGCACGAATCGGATCGATGCAGTAATCGAAATTGGCGATGTCCACTCCGGCCTCCTCATAAAAAGGGTAGATCGTTTCAGCAGGTCCGGCTATATGAAGCCAGTTGGCAAACGATCCTCCAGACTTCAATGCGGAGAAAAGCCTTTTGGTCCGCGGCAGCACGAACTCGCGAAAAAAATGCGGAGGTATGACCGCCGGCGAGGCGGAAGGATCGAATACCATCGGCAGATGTGCCCCTGCTTCGATCTGCGCCAGACCGAAAGCAACAGAGACTTCCAGGGCAAAATCAAGGACCCTGGCAAACAGATCCGGTTCGTCTACGGCAAGGAAGAGGGTCTTCTCCGGCCCCATCAACTGCATCGCCAGAGTCATCGGTCCCAATACGCAACCGACAATCAGAACCTCGTCCCGCAGCTCACGGCGCAGAATCTGAGCAGCCTTGAGTACTTCAGGCATGCGCCCTCTATGCCTGGGATCAGGCACAGCAAACTTATCCACCTCACTAGCATCCTCAATCGCATACTTTGAGACATACGGGTACATATCAGCGCGGTAGGTCAGGATTGAACCAACCGCCTCGGTCTCCACGCCGGCGTCCATGAGCGCGAAGACGGCGTCGTAGCCATAATGAGACAGGGCATTCAACTGGCAGCTCGCCAGCAATTGACCGTCTCTGACATAAGCTCCCAGAGACACATCGCTAAGGACAGCCGCAAGACCGAAAACCTGGGCGATCACCGGAACACGGTCAGGTTTTCCAAAGTTTAACGCGGCCTGAATTCGATCCAGGCTGTTCATCTTGTTTCCTCGTATTGAAGTTCGAGGTAGCGAATAACGTCAAAAACGGAATCTGCTACATAATCGACATTGAGAATATCCGCAGTCGCCTGCTTCAATGCTGCCCCTCCTGCCAGGACCTTTACCTTTGTCAGGCCGCGCTTTCGCGCCAAAGGGGTGACCTGCCGCACCAAAGGTATGATGCTCGTGATAAGGCCGCTTATAACAATAATCGCTGCCCCTTCCCGGGCGGCTGCATCAACCAGTTTCTCCACCGGACAGTCCTTGCCGCAATCAATGACCCTGTATCCCTTCGCACTCATGATAGTCCTGACAATGTTTTTCCCCAGGTCATGAACATCACCTTCGAGACTCGCAATTACGGCGGTTCCTCTCGTGGCCAAAGGGGGCAAATCAGGATAGAGTGTCTTGATAACTCCCATCACCGCTCGCCCGACAAGCATTATTTCGAGCAGGTTGAACTGCTCCAGGGTGCATTTTGTGTCAAGCTGACCCATAGCTTTCTCAATGCCTTCCTTAATGATAACTTCATTATCAATACCGGCATCTCGCAGGATTGTTACCTCGGAAACAGCACGTGCCTGATCACCTTCCAGCAATGTTTCAACAAGTTGGTCCAGAGATTGGTTATTCATAGATAGCGTCGTATCAAAGAGGTCCGGCAGTTCGCTTTTGCGCCTCCTTTTTTTCAACCACGCAATAGATACCGCCTTCACTGAGTCCGGGCTTGAAGCAGCCATTGCAGGAGATGCAGCGCGCGGGAGCTAGGTCACCTTCTTTCCAGCGCCTGATCAGCCGCGGTTCCCTGATGAAGGGGCGGGCCATGGCAATGTAATCGATCCCATTTTCGATAGCGGCCTTATTTATAACTTCGAGCGACCTGAAACCTCCAACCGCCATGACAGGACATTGGACCGCTTTTTTGATCTTCCCGGCAAGTGCAAGGTTGTAAGCCTCACGGGCGGGTTTATCGATCTTGGTCCTCACAGGAGATCTTTCGCCCGAGGCAGAGGTGCCGCCGCTCACTTCTATGGCATCGATCTTTTCCTTATCCATCAAACGTGCAACATGGACGGCATCGCCAATATCGAGGCCACCCTCAAGATTGTCGGAGCCGTTCAGCTTGACCAAAACAGGGAAATCAGGTCCCACCTCTGAACGGATGCGATGGTAAACTTCAAGAAGGAAACGACAGCGGTTTTCGACAGGTCCGCCGTAGCCATCAGTCCGACGGTTGGTCAGCGGAGAGAGGAACTGGTTAATAAGGTAGCCATGGGCTGCATGGAGTTGGACCGCGTCGAACCCATATTTTTTTGCCCGCATGGCAGCATAGCCGAAGGCCGCGACAATTTCATCTATGTCCTTCTTACTCATTGCTTCAGGTTCTTCAGGGAATTGTTCAACCTTCACAGCGGAAGGGGCAAGTGGCCTTCTGCCTGCCGTTTTCGCCGTTGTCTGACCGCCTGCATGAACCAGCTGCATGCATATCTTGCCGCCTTCATTATGGACGGCCTTGGAAAGGGTCCTCATGTCGGCAGCAAAATCGTCCGTATGGATACCCATCTTTCCTGGCAACTGCTTACCGTCAGGCCTGACAAACGTATAGCCGGTTATGATCAGGCCGACGCCTCCTGCAGCGAGATCTCGGTAGCAGGAAGCAAGCTTGGGTGTGGGCCGCCCGTCCCTTTCGCACATGCCTTCCCAGGTCGCGGAACGGACAAACCTGTTGGTGAGTGTCATACCAT
Source organism: Nitrospirota bacterium (assembly GCA_963710375.1). Classification (GTDB taxonomy): domain Bacteria; phylum Nitrospirota; class Thermodesulfovibrionia; order Thermodesulfovibrionales; family Dissulfurispiraceae; genus JADFXI01. The sequence goes on along the minus strand of CAVPZX010000001.1, from coordinate 43,130 downwards.
TGATTGTCGTTTTTTTGAATAGCTCTTTCACGTATTATCCCCTTGAAGATTTATTTCTTTTTTCATTTTAGCACGGTTTTAAGCGAGTATTGAAGTGGTATTCAACTGATATTGTAGAGCTTAAAATTTATTTTGAAAGCTGCAGGTAATTTGTCCGCAATGTTGTTGTTCAAGTTATGCAGATTAGGAATGAAAAACTTCTTGCCTGTGGTCTTGTTCCTGATAAGGTAGCCCATTATTCCATGGAATGTACGCCGTTCCAGCAATTCGATTTCATCTCTCTGCGGTTTTTCATCAGGTTTTTCCATCCTGCCTTTCCAGAATTCCGGAAGTTGCATCACCTCATCAAGATAATCGATTATAAGCTGTTGTCTTGCCTCTTCGGTCAGCTCCTTTGGCGGCATGTCCGCAGCCGCGTCATTACTTGATTCTTCACTTGTAACAACTCCCGGGGTTTTGCGGCCTCTTCCATCATCCCGTGAACTTTGTTCGGCACGATACTTGGCTTGTTGGATCTCCAGAAGCTTCTTTTTATGATCCCTCTCTATTTTCTTTTCGATTTCCTTTTTGCGGGCCTCGGTTGTCTTCTTGTATTCCAAATACCCGGTTGACCTGTGTTTGGTGGCTTCGATTTTATCGATCGCATCCTGCTTCTCAAGGGCTTCTTCTATCCCTTCCTGCAGGGTATCGTGCATTCTGACACCCCTGACTATCTTTTGAATCTTCCCTGCCATAATTTAATATAACATAAGAGCGATCATTTAGAATCCTTCATCGCTTTAAGAAATCTTCGTATTCTTTCCGCATTTTTTCCGAGGTCACTCACCCCGACGCGCGATTCAGACCGAATATCGACCCGGCATCCTGAATTTTGCTTTCTGAGCCTGACAACAATGTCGTCGCTGAACCCAAACCAGAAAGTAGTAGCAACAGCTTCAATACGCCCGGAGTCTTTGTCAGCGTCGATGATCTGCCATCCCAACCGCCTTGCCACGGCAAGGGCCCTTTCAAAGGCTTGATCCGGAGGAAGAGGGAGAATGAGAGGGACGATGTCCGGATACGCCTTCCGCTGCTGGACGGCCACCGCCTCTCCCCCGTAAACAGGAGAATTCTTATCACTCTTGAGAAGTCTCAGGATCGTGACAAACTGTGGGGCGGTCTTAGTATCGGTAGTAATGTCGTGAATCGGCGGCACGGTCTCGGCAACCTTTTTCCAGTGAAGCACTATCCCAGCGACAAAACAGCCTATGACAACACCCAGGATAGCGCACAGGAAACCCCGGACAATTACGATTCGGAGAGACGCTATGAGTCCGATCAGTGATAGTGCCGCCGCTGTGATCCCTCCGTAAGCAGCCCAACGGAGCACCGAAATACCGGTCCGGTAGCTCCATATCCCATAGCTCGTACCGCGTCCCGCTAGTATCGCTGCAAAACCTGCAATAAGGGCGATTAAAAACCCTGTCCTGGCGATTAAGGATGGCCTATTCTTCGTTTCCATAGGTGCTCTCTTCTCCGATGATTGTTTCAGACCAGGATCCCAAATCGTTCTTTGATTACTGATCCTTTTTTGCTGACATGCCCGGCTGCCAAAAATGGCGTGGAATGCAAAATAGCAAATTGGCCTTTCTCATTTATCACAATAACGCCTGCCCTGCCTCCTAAGTTCAGAAGCCTTTTCAGAGAATAGCGCGCTGCCCTGAGAGGAGTCTTCACTTTTAGATTCATGCATATTTCCTTTGCGAGGGCAAGCCTAAGAATGCACTCGCCTTGGCCTGTACATGCGACAGCCCCAACTGGATTTTCCGCATAAACACCAGCTCCGATAATGGGCGTATCGCCTACCCTCCCCGGAAGCATTGCGTGTATTCCGCCGGTAGACGAACCGGCAGCCAATGCGCCGGAGTTGTCTAATGCAACTGCGCCAACCGTAGAAAAATATTCTTCATAAAGCCGTCGCACCTGCTCTTCTTCCCTATATGCTTTCTTCAGTCTCTTTAATGCTGTCTTATCCGCTTGGGGTAGGCGCGCGAGTTGATGCGCATCCGCAATTTTTTTTGCCCCCCTATTAGTCAATATCACATTGGGCAAGTCCATTATAATCCTCGCCAGTTGAATCGGGTTTTTTACCCCTTCAATACCTATGGCGGCCCCAACCTTGAAGTTGACACCCTCCATGAGGGATGCGTCCAGTCTTCTAACACCGTCAAGTTGCAGATTCCCTCCTGAGCCTGCATTAAAAACTCCGGAATCTTCAAGGATGGTTATAGATTTTACCACGGCGTCGAGTGCGGTTCCACCTTTGTGCAACACTTTGTATCCGGATGAAAGAGATTCAGAAATCTTCTTCAGTGCATTTATCGTTGGCCTCTTACTCCCCGCCCCTCCGTGGACAACCAGGATCATCTTTCCGCTCCTTCTTTCAATATTCTACATCATCTATTTAAAAGATGGCGATCTGACAAAATAAAAAGGCGGTATGAGAACATAGAGCCGAGGGCCGACACAGGGAAAAGAAACTGGTTGATTAACACCCGGGCGGGCGATATAATTTACATAGCCACAAAACTGGACAATAGCGCCATAGCAGAAAATGGCTATGCTTGAATAACTGATACAGGAGGCCGAATGGAGAATCCCGTGGACGATTTGACAGGTAAAGTGGCTCTGGTAACCGGGGCGAGCCGGGGCATCGGACGGGCCATAGCCCTTGCACTTGCCGGCGCAGGCGCAAATATCGCCATCAACTACAGGAGTCGTGACAGCGAAGCGGCGGAGGTCATAGCTCAGATCAGGGGGCTCGGTCGTCTTGCTGTGGCAGTCAAAGCAGATGTATCAGTGCCGGCTGATGTCGACCGCATGATTCACATCGTGGAAAAAGAACTCGGCCAGCCATCCATCCTCGTGAACAATGCCGGAATCGGGATAACCCATTCGATCGAAGATATAACTGAAAAAGACTGGAATGACACAATTGCCGTTAATCTCACATCTGCATTTCTGACAATCCAGGCGGTGCTTCCCGGCATGCGAAATCTGAAATGGGGTCGTATAGTCAGCCTTTCATCGGTCGCCGCACAGATAGGTGGAGCTGTCGGTCCTCATTACGCCGCATCGAAGGCCGGCATTCTCGGATTGACTCATTATTACGCTGCTCACCTGGCAAAGGAAGGCATCACAGTAAATGCGATCGCTCCGGGTCCGGTCATCACTGACATGCTCGCCGGCCTTCCACAACTAAAGCCCGACCGTGTGCCGGTGGGCCGTTTCGGCACTATTGAGGAAATAGCCGACGTAGCCCTCATGCTTGTTCGCAACGGTTATATTACAGGGCAGACAATTAATATTAACGGAGGAATGTACCGGAGCTGATTCAAAACGACAGTTCCGCTTGAATATTCCTGCTACAATTGGCTGTGTCAGTGAAAGAGATTCGATTAATCTGAGCGAAGCACCATCAGTACATAACTAAATATTCTAAAGTAATTTTTGCGCGGTTCTTCCTGCAACTCGCATCTTTGCAAATTCATAGCCTTTTGCATGTTACTTATGTAAATAAACGATTAAAAAGCTCTAAAAGGATTGACAAGATGCCATCTTTTGTATATATTGATAATATACTAGCATGAAAGATTGGATCGACATATTATCTCGTTCTGAAGGTTTCGATTGGGATGAAGGAAATATCAACAAGAACTGGGAAAAACATCGAGTCTCTCATATCGAGTGTGAAGAGATATTTTTTAACGATCCGATTATTTTTAAAAGAGATGAGCCGCACTCTACAAGTGAGGACAGATACTTTGTATTGGGTAAAACAGATTCTGATAGATTGCTCTTTGTTGTTTTCACTTTGAGGGGAGCTAAGATTAGAATAATATCGGCACGTGACATGAACCGGAAGGAGAAAAAAGCATATGAGCAGACTCAAGAAGATACCCAAGTTTAAAACCGAAGCAGAGGAAGCTGAGTTTTGGTCAACTCATGATTCCACTGAGTATATTGACTACTCGACGGCAAAACGTGTTGTTTTTCCGAACTTAAAGCCATCGACTAAGACAATCTCGATTCGTCTGCCCGAATCTCTCATTGAACATCTTAAGTTACTTGCGAACAAAAGGGATGTTCCTTACCAGTCGCTCCTGAAGATTTTCTTGTCTGAGAAGGTAGAAGAAGAATTACACGGCGCACTTAAGTAATCGACTCTATTTTCAACTTCTTCCTCCTAGTCCGCGCTTTTCAAAATGTTTAAAATAGTTAAGTTATTATCTATAACAGGCGATTGGGATATATCGGGCTCGGGAATAAATGGACACATCAAAGTTTAAATTAATAATACAGCTCCATGGCTCAAACCTACCATAATGAAGGAGTTCGGTGGAGTCGAGTTTCAAAACGTCTTTCCTGTATGCCGCGCATGAGATGCGCTTTCAAAAACCGCTGAGTACGACCTTAATCAATGCAGAGGCCCTACTATCCGATTAGTTGCAATTCACAATCGGCTTGCTATAATCTGAACATGAAGAAGAAAGTTGTTTTCGCCCAATTAAAATCATCGTTATAAACTGGAGGCGGCAGGGTTCAGGCAGGGATGTCGATCACTGGCTTGAAGCCGAACGTATTATAAAGACCCGTGAAATAAGCGTTCATGCGAAAGATATTGATGCTGCTGTATCAAGAAAGCGCACCGTTGAGAGGTCTAATACAAGATGGCATGAGGCAAAAGAATAAGCAAAACTAAGAGTTCAAAATAAAAAAAAGTCAAACTGTGGTCTATTTAGAGGCTAAACGTAAAACTTTTAATTCAGAAGTTAACTTCGCGCATCTATGAGTATAAGAATACCTATATCTTCCTTCCTTTTACAAACGCCCGGTAAGTCCCTGATAGAGGGCAAGCTATGAAGGGAATCCTGAAAATAGCATATAAGCTATTGGTAAATGACAAAAGCAAATTCGCTGCCTTGCTCGTCGGGATAATATTTGCTATCTTTCTGATGCTTATGATGACGTCGATGTTCGCCGGCATTCTGCACAGGGCGTCTGCAACGGTAATAAATGTGGGGTCCAAGATCTGGGTGATGGACTCGTCTGTAAATACCGTTGCGAACACTATCCCTATGCCCGATTATGTTCTTGATGCGGTGCGGAGCATCAGCGGCGTCAAATACGCAGTGCCGTTGTATTCTGGAGGAGCCCTTGTCAAGCTGCGGAACGGGACCTATCAATCCGTAAATGTCATTGGACTGGATGATGCAAGCCTCTTTGGGAGGCCCAACCTTATAGAGGGGCATATCGAGGACATCTATGCTGAAAACTCCTTCATTGTGGTCAAGGATGCGGAATTCCCTAAACTCGGCAATCCCAGGCTCGGCACAGAGTTCGAGGTAAACGACCACAGAGGGGTCATTATCGGCATCGCCAAAGTAACTAGTAGCGGCCTGTTCGGAATCCCTACCCTTTATACCACTTATGATAGAGCTGTTCAGTACATACCTAATAGTAGATTTACCATCTCATATGTCTTGGTAGAGCCCAAGAGCCTCGATGCAGTTCCATACATCAAAGAGCAAGTGAGAGACCTTGGATATTTGGCGTTGACAGCGGATGAGTTCAAGCAGAGGATCTCTGACTTTTATAAATATCAGACAAGTGCTGGAACTATTGTTCTGGTAATGACGGTAATAAGTTTCGTTGTAGGCTTATCGCTTTCCGCCCAGACCTTCTATACCTTCATCCTTGAGAATCTTGATAAATTCGGGGCCTTGAAGGCGGTTGGGGCAAAAGGGAAAGAGCTGATCTACATGATAATGTTCCAGACGACTTTTACGGCCCTTGCCGGTTACGGTCTGGGTGTCGGCTTTGCCTCTCTCGTGATAGCCATGGCAAGACTCAGGCTGCCCAGTTACGCGGCCAGAATAACTTTTTGGAATCTCGGGTTGGCGTTTGTCATGGTACTCATTATAGCCGGGGTTTCAAGTTATATAGGGATAAGGAAGGTGGTCAAGATAGAGCCTTTCGATATTTTCAGAGGCTGAGATACGGCGGTGCGGGCAGAAGTAAGCAGAAGCGGCGTCAGCCCTTGACATTTGACGATGCAACACCAGCGAATTTTCAAAAATAACCAGCGCACTTCATGAAAAAGATCGCACGCATGATTGCTGTGAGCAGCTGTTGTCGAAGCCCTCACTGCTGAAACGTTTGTTTGTCGGTGCAGTCTTGAAATGAACCCTGAGCATTTCAACTCGTGCCCCTCATCATATTCAGGACATGCTTGGTGATCCGGTTACGCTGGCGAGCTACGACCTGCAACTGTGGGAAGCCGCAAAAGCGACCGGCCTTATTGCATGGCCGAAGTTGCTACCCTGAGAATGTCCGACGGGAAGCTGGACAGCAAATCTCTGCACGGCCTGACTTCTCTTGTGTTCAGGTTTTAGAATTCTCCTTAAGTGTCTATCGCCTCGGACGATTTGGCTCGCTGGCGCAAAATATATTTCTGCACCTTGCCGGTCGAAGTCCGCGGCAACTCGCCGAACACAATGCATTTAGGAACTTTGAAGCGAGCAAGGTGTTGTCTGCAGAACTCGATGATCTCGGATTCGGAGGTTTTCGCACCCTGCTTCAGTTCGACGAACGCGCATGGGGTCTCACCCCATTTCGTGTCCGCCTGCGCCACCACTGCTGCGGCCAACACAGCCGGATGCTGGTACAGCACGTCCTCCACCTCGAGCGAGCTGATGTTCTCGCCGCCAGAGATGATTACGTCCTTAGAGCGGTCCTTTATCTTGATGTAACCGTCCGGGTACATCACCGCGAGGTCGCCGGAGTGGAACCAGCCGCCGGCGAACGCCTCCTGGGTTGCCTTAGGGTTCTTCAGGTATCCCTTCATAACGATGTTTCCGCGGAACATGATCTCCCCTATCGTCTCACCGTCCTGTGGTACAGGCTTCATCGTCAAGGGATGCATAACCGTGACCCCCTCCTCGACAGGATAGCGCACCCCTTGCCTGCCATTCAGCCTCGCCTGCTCGGCAAGCGGCAGACCATCCCACTCGGTATGTTTCGCGCATACCGTGGCAGGGCCGTATGTCTCGGTGAGCCCGTAGACGTGGGTGATCGAGAAGCCCATTTTCTCCATCCCCTCAATGATCGCAACTGGCGGCGCCGCACCCGCAATGAAAGCACTGACCTTCCAGTCGATGCCTTTTTTCAGCTCGGAGGGGGCGTTGATCAGTGCGGTGTGGACAACCGGGGCGCCACAGTAGTGCGTCACCCGGTGCTCTTTGATGAGTCCGAAGATCATTGCCGCATCGACTTTGCGCAAGCACACGCTGGTGCCGGCGTTCGCAGCCAACGTCCAGGGAAAACACCAGCCGTTGCAATGAAACATCGGCAGCGTCCAGAGATACACCGCATAGTGCGGCATAGCCCACGCCACAATGTTGCCGAGAGCGTTAAGATAAGCGCCGCGGTGGTGGTACACCACGCCCTTTGGGTTTCCGGTGGTGCCGGATGTATAGTTGAGTGATATCGCATCCCATTCGTCTTCCGGCCCATTCCACGGATATTCCGGGTCCCCTTCAGCGAGCAGCGTCTCATACTCCAGACTGCCGACACGCACGCCAGGACCGGAGTACTCGGGATCGTCCACATCCACCACCAGTATTGGGCGTCCCAGCATCTGCAGCACCTTGGCAACCGTCTCCGAGTATTCCCTATCCGCAATCAGTACCTTCGACTCTGCATGGTTGAGCATGAACGCAATCGCCTCGGCATCCAGCCGTGTATTCATCGTGTTCAGCACTGCACCGCACATCGGTACGCCGAATTGCGCCTCGTACATGGACGGAATGTTGGGCAGCATCGCTGAGACCGTGTCACCAACTCCTATCCCGCGCTTTGCGAGCGCGGAGGCTAGGCGACGGCAGCGGGCGTAGGTTTCCTTCCACGTGTATCGCTGAGCGCCATGGATAACCGCCATCCTGTCGGGATACACGCTCGCCGTGCGATCGATGAATGAGAGCGGGGTTAGCTGCGCATAATTAGCCTTGTTCTTGTCCAGCCCGGCCCGGTATTGATCGTTAGTACTGCTCATAATTGTCCTCCCTCAATGCTGGTATATTTATTATCAAAAATGTCATTTTTTTCAGCTGCGTTCCCCAGCTGCAGCATTCTATACCCAATTTTTTAGCATAACAGATGGAACATAATCAACCCTATGCTTTTCCTTCTGAGTTCTTTTTTCCCCTTGATAACTATAAAAGTTATTTAATGAGCGTTCAGCCAATCTATTATATTTTGGGTCACTTCATCCCTGTTGATCTCATTGAGCATTTCATGCCTGCCGCCTGGATAGAATTTATATGCTACATCCGACAATTTTAATATTTGATAGGTCTGGATCAATTGGACAACGCTTTTAGTGTAATTGCCCACCGGGTCCATAATGCCGGAGAAGAGGTAAAGCGGTAAATTTTTAGAGATTTTTTGTTGATTTTGGATCCGGTGAATGTCTTTCAGTCCACGAAATAAATCATAAAAAAACCCCGCGCTAAATAGTGTTCCGCAAAACGGATCGCTGATGTATTTGTCAACTTCCGCATTATCCCGGCTTAACCAGTCGAAATTGGTGCGGTTGGGTTTGAATCGGTCATTATAACTGCCAAAAGTCATTACACTAAGAAGCGGGCTGGCGCTCTTGGCACCTTTGAAGAGCATTATTAATCTCGCCAGGACAATCCCCATGTCCAGGATGGAACCTTTTTTGCCGCTGGTGCCGGAGAGAATTGCGCCTTTTAACCCAGAACCATACCGGTAAATATATTGTTGCGTCAAATATGAGCCCATGCTATGCCCCAACAAAAAAATTGGCAGACCGGCCTTTTCCTCTTTGATGATTAGGGTTAACTGGTGCAGGTCTTTTACCGCCCAATTGAAACCGTCTTTGCCCATATATCCTACGTTAGCTAGATTTTTAGCCGTCCGGCCGTGGCCGCGATGATCGTTCGCATATACTATATATCCGGCTTCAGTCAAGGCTTTGGCAAATCTTTCATAACGGGCCGATGTTTCAGCCATACCATGGGAGATTTGCACCACTGCTTTAGGTTTTAACTTAGTATCGGGCAGCCACCTATGAACAAAGATTTCGATACCCTGGGGATCTCTGAATGTGAAGGTTTCGGACTGCAGGGTGATTCCTCCTTTAATTCATACTATACAGTCTACCCTATTTTTATCGGAAAAACTTTTTCTTGCAACAGAACCAAAAATTCTATTCAGATGAATACTTGAATATAGATTAAGCGGTGGTAAATAATGATCATATAGAAAGCATTTAGGAGGAACGATGAAATACAATGGAGTCCATCATCTCGCCATGGTAACGAAGGACATGGATATGACGGTCCGCTTCTGGAGGGACTTGCTCGGCATGAGGCTAGTCGCGGCGCTCGGCAAGCCTGGATACCGGCAGTATTTCTTCGAGGTCGCCGGAACCTGCCTTGCGGCTTTTTTCGAGTGGCCCGATGTAGAACCAATCGAGGAGAAGGATGCCGGCAGTGTTGCCAAAGGCCCTCTCGTTTTTGATCATGTCTCACTAGGCGTCGAAAATGATGATGCGCTCTGGCAGATTAAAGAAAAACTGGAGGCCCAGGATATCTGGGTTTCGGAGATGATCGATAATGGTTTCATTCACTCAGTGTTCACCTTTGACCCGAACGGAATTTCACTCGAATTTAGCTGCAACTCGCAATATTTTGATGTCCGAAACAATCCGGTAATGGCCGACATATCGCCGACAGAGGTCACGAAAGAAGGTTTTGAGCCGCAACCGGAGAAATGGAAAACGGCAGAAAGTGTATCGCCTCCCGGCGAGCGCAAATTATATCCAGGAGAGATGAAAAAATATTTTAAATAAAACATGATAGATGGTCGTTAAGCCCTTATGTTTCATGCCTTAATGCCATTATATCCCCTCTCACCAACCTTAAGAGCAGCAGTCCCGGAATTGCAGATATAGTGGCGAGAAGAAAAAACCGGGGCCAGCCCACCAGTTCAACAACATATCCAGATGAGGGCGCTATAAATATCCTCCCTAACGAGGCGAGAGACGACAGCAAGGCATATTGGGTTGCACTGTAGCGGTGGTTGCACAATGCCATCAGAAGAGAGACGAACGCAGCCGTTCCCATACCGCCGCAGAGGTTCTCAAAGGCAACGGCGACAATCATCATGAGATAGCTTTTGCCTGCCAGGGCAAGTGCCATAAACAACAGGATAGATGACGCCTGCAGAATGCCGAACAGCATCAATGATTTGTAGAGTCCGAGCCGTACCATGAGCGTTCCGCCGAACAATGCCCCGATTATCAGTGAGACGAGACCCAGACTTTTATTGATCGTACCCACATCGGTCAGCGAAAATCCCAATCCTCTTATCAGAAACGCTGTCGTAAGGGTCCCTGCATACGCATCACCGAGTTTATACAGCACAATTACCAGTATGAGGGTAAAAGCCGATCTGCGAGAGAAAAAATCTTTAAGCGGTCCCCACGCCGCCTCCCGAATGTTCTTCGGGGGAGCTATTGCCCCCTCAGGCTCCGGACCCATTACAGTTGCAGCCATGCCGGCAATCATTATGATCGACATAAGAAGATATGTATAGCGCCATCCTATTCTGTCGGCAAGGATCAGCGCCACCGCACTCGAAACAATCATTGCAATGCGGTAGCCCATAACAGAAACCGCAGCGCCAGCGCCTCGCTCCTTCTCATGCAGAACATCTGTCCGATAAGCGTCAACGACAATGTCCTGAGATGCGGACGCAAAAGCGACCAGCAGAGCGAGTGCTCCCATGACAAGAGGGTACTGCCGTGGAGAACCAAATGCCATCGCAGCTATGCCAGCAACAAGACATATCTGTGCGATAAGTATCCACCCTCTCCTTCTGCCAAGCCATGGGGGTATGAAACGGTCCATAATAGGCGACCAGATGAACTTCAATGTGTACGGCAGTCCGGCAAGTGCGAACACACCGATAGTGCGAAGATCCACTCCCGCAACCGCCATCCACGCCTGCAATGTTCCGCCCGTCAGGGCAAGTGGCAGTCCTGAAGAGAATCCGAGCAACATAACCGTTGCAATACGGCGGCTGTGAAATACCTGAAGATATTTATTAAACATGGCTATAGGCAATGGGCAATAGGCAATAGGCGAGCGGCAATCAGTCAACTGAACACAAAAAAATCTTTTTCTTTTCCTATTGCCAATAGCCTATAGCCTATTGCCTATTTTTGGTTTATCTCTTTAAACAGCTCTTTTAAAACCGATTCTATCTCCTGAAAGGTCATCCATCCCTTATCAAAAAATATGCTGCCTATGAGCCTATGAGAATTTTTGAGCAGGTCGTCATCGACCTGTTCAGACAGGGCCAGTTTGAGCTGTTCAGGAGTGATAAAGCCCTTCTCGACTGCTATCTGGCCGAACCGGGGAGAATCTTTTTTTGTAATTCCGTTGTCGGAACGCTCCGTCATTTACACATCCACTTGTCCAGCTTCACCGGAAGCCTTCCCATAAACTCCATTTCGCCTCTGAGACACTTTATCACTGCCTCTTGCGCCTGGCCCGTCGGCTCGAACGCCGCGATTAGTATATCAGCTTCTCCAAAATAGCGCAAAACGTATGGGCTGCCGAAAGAGATTACGATAGCTTTTCGTGCCTGCTTCACCAGTAGTGCTATTTTCTCTCTGTCCTTTCCGGCAATGCCCGAACTACCCTTCCAGGCAGCTACAGTGGTAAATAGCGCAAAAAGCGCTGTAACATCTCCCACGTCATCTATATCATCGAGTGTGGAAGCCAGCGGCAGGTAGTGCTTAAGCGGTGATACTGACAGGAGCGGGAAATCTCCCGCAACTATAAGGCAAACCTCCTTCGTTTCAGTTAACGGCAGAAGTCCCGGCGAATGCTTCACGAGAGTAATCGATTTTTCAGCAATGCGTGTCGGCAGGGTCCAGTTCGCTTCGTGGTCAGCCTCTCCCGGCACCATACGCCCCAGACGCTCTTTTGCCTTCACAATGCGGCCTACGGCATTGTTTATCGTCCCCTCATCAATTTCTCCGGATGCTACCGCAGACCTCAACCGGCTTACCGCCTCATCTGCGTCAGTAGGATGGAGCAGCAAATCCACTCCTGCATTGATGCATTTCACCGGCAGATTACCTCTGTTGCTCAGAGCATGCATATCAAGGGCGTCAGTCATAATAAGGCCCTTAAACCCGAGTTTCCCCCGCAGCAGGCCATTTATGATCTTTTTTGAAAAACTGGCAGGAACATTATCGAGGGATTGAACTGCCAAATGTCCAATCATTATGCTGCTTACGCCCGTTTCGATAGCCTTGATGAAAGGAACGAGGTCCATCTCCTTCAGGTCCTCCAACGACTTTTTAATGACAGGCAGCGCAATATGTGAATCGATGGCCGTATCACCATGTCCGGGGAAATGCTTTGCGCAACTGATGAGCCCTTCATTCTCCAATATCCTGATATATTCCGAGCCAAACCAGGATACGGTCTCAGGGTCATCAGAAAAAGCCCTTGTGCATATAATGGGATTATCAGGGTCCTGATTAACATCCATGACCGGCATCAGAGGCATATTGATGCCGTTGGCAAGAGCTTCAGAAGCAACACCTTTCAGCATATCTTCAAGGAGCAGCGCATCTCCGGGAAAGGTGCGATCCAGCGCGGCAGCCATGGCCATTTGGCAAGGAACTGATGCAGCCCCTTTTATCTGCTGTCCGACACCCCTTTCAATATCCGCTGCAATGAACAGAGGAATATCGCTTATAGACTGGAGTTCCCGTATAAAATCACTGGCTTCCCCCTTTTGGCCGCCGAAGATAATAAACCCGCCTATGCCCTTTTTTACAAGGTCAAAAAGTGCCAGCCTGTAATAGGCGTAATGAATCGCGTCTCCATTAAGTCTGCTGATAACAAGCTGGTAGAGGCGTTTTTCAAGTTCTTCGATCATCCTTCCCCTGCCCTGCTGCTCCCTCAAGACTCCTGTCATAGAGTTGATTTTTGCTTAGGCTGTACTCCTCCGATACAATCCTCACCGCCTCTTTTCGGCCTCTGCCCTGTTTCATCAGGGATTTGATTTCGCTCAATGCCTCTTCCATTCGCTCCACAAACAGTCTTTGACTTTCCGGCGTCCCTGTCTTTGTCACATCCTCTTTCCGGGCGCCATCCAAAAGTACGACATACTCACCTGCTATAGTCAGGTGCTCAAGCTCTTCACGTACGGCAGGAAGAGTACCCCTCACTATCCCCTCATGCATTTTTGTAATTTCCTTTATTACTGCTGTCTCACGAGGACCTAAAATAGCTTCCATGTCCAGAAGCGCGGCACGTAGCCGGTGAGGAGCCTCGTAAAAAATCAGCACCCGTGGTTCGTGCCTGAGTTCAGCCAGTTTTTTTTGCCGCTGGACCTCCTTTGACGGAAGGAACCCGATAAAAGTAAATTCTTCGTGAGGTAGGCTGCATATGGAGAGAGCGGCAATCAGCGCAGACGGCCCGGGAATCGGTACAACAGGAAGCCCTTCCTCAATGGCCCGCTTTATAGCAACAGCGCCGGGGTCTGAGATACCGGGCGTTCCCGCATCTGAAATAATCGCAACCGAAAGCCCTTCGCGGAGCTTTGAGATGATTTCTTCAGCTTTGACCTTTTCCCGCCCGGACCAGTAGCTGATCAGTGGTTTCACTATACCGTAATAATTGAGGAGCTTCAGCGAATGCCTGGTGTCCTCGGCAGCTATATAGTCAACCTCTTTAAGTATCCTCAAGGCCCGGAGCGTTATATCCTCGAGGTTGCCTATAGGAGTAGCGACAATATATAACGTTCCATCCGCCAATGTTTACTGTGACACCAGAACATTCTTGAAGGCGCTGAGCCACATGATATGGCTCCTTTCTTCGTTGATAATCTCCTCCACAAGCTCTTTTTCACGCACCGCGTCCCTTACGCCGTAAAAGTACAGGAGCGTCTCTTTCTCAAATTCAAAGGCATAATTAACTGCATCCATTACGGTCTTTATCCGTTCCATTGAGGGGAGTGATTTATTCTTGCCCATGAAGAATTCCGATTCCACAATAGCCCTCAGATAATGCGATATTTCCTCCCATCCTTCAGGCTCCTCATCGCCAACCATGTCCCTCATCTCGGTATAAGTCTTTTCATGTCTCAATTCCTTTTCGGCAAGCGTGCCGAAAAGCTTTACCAATTTCTCATTATCCTTAAATCTGGCAACCATAGAGGTGTAGAATTGATAGCCTAACTTTTCGGTTTGGACAGCCTGCTCAAGCACCTCGCGAATACTAAATTTCTCCATTATTCCTCCCTTCCCAATCAATGTTGAATTTTGAATTTTAAATTAGCGAGTTCAATAATAATAAATGTTACTTCCATAATTCAACATTCAAAATTCAACATTCAAAATTTTATTCAGTCTCCAGCAGTTTTCTCAAGCGCCTGTCAGCCCTGACTATATCATCTGCGTTGTCTCCAGTGATATCCCACTGGTATTCTCCTTTGGCGCTGCGGTGTAGTTTTATTCTTACCGGTTTCCTGGGCTTTATCTGCGAGATATCCTGGTTCCTGTTGAATTGCAGAGGCTGGGCCGCCGGATGAGATACCTGATTCTTGTCAGCACAAAGGGCAGAGCCGGAGTAATAACCAGGGAGCACCATAAGTGCCAGACTAATAACTGCTGCAATTTTTATGAGAGATTTTCTAATCATTACCAGCCCAACCTTTCAAGTTTCTATTCACTATTGACTATTCACCATTCACGCCCTTAAAACTGACTGTACCTGTTCGTTATGGGGAATCTCCTGTCCCTGCCAAAGGCCCTGGGGGTGATCTTTATACCCGGAGGAGACTGTCTCCTTTTATACTCGCTGAAATCAACCATGCGTATAACCCTTTTTATATCCTCAACCGGGGAATCCGGGTTCAGAGCTACAATTACGTCAAAGCTTTTGTCTTCCTCGATGTAAAGCTTCAGTATAGGATCCAGCACTTCATAAGGAGGCAGTGTATCGGTGTCTTTCTGGTCAGGCCTCAATTCCGCGGTAGGGGGCTTGACAAGAATACTTCCTGGTATTACCATTCTGTCTTCTCTGAGATTTTTCCATCTGCACAGGCGGTAGACCAGCGTTTTGGGCACATCCTTTATTACTGCAAACCCTCCAGCCATGTCCCCGTAGAGTGTGGCATAGCCCACGCTCATTTCAGACTTGTTTCCTGTGGTCAGCACAAGCCAACTGAACTTGTTTGACAAGGCCATGAGCAAGTTCCCCCTGATTCTCGCCTGAAGGTTCTCCTCAGTGATGTCGGCAGGCATTTTTTCAAAAGACTGAGCAAGGGTCTCCCTGTATGCCTCAAATATTGAGATTATCGGGATTTCAGTCAACTTTATACCGAGATTCCGGACCAGTTCCTGCGTATCCTCCCTGCTTTCCTGCGAGGTGTAAGGCGACGGCATGAATACGCCGGTTACATTATGCGCGCCTACAGCATCGGCGGCAATAGCAGCGACAAGAGCGGAATCGATTCCGCCGCTCAGGCCGATGCAGACATTGACAAATCCATTCTTGTGAACATAATCACTCGTTCCGAGAACAAGCGCATTATATACTTCCTCTTCCTCTGCAGCAGGGACACGGGGACACGGGGATACGGCCTCGCGGGGAAACAGATATGACATTGTGTCGCGGTCTTTTCCGCGCTCCCGTGCGATATATATCTTCTCCACCCCTTGCAACGGCAGGTCAAAGACCTGCTGCCTCCTTCTCGGGTCATGAAGTCGCTTAATAAAAACCGCATCCAGGTCCAGGTCCGCAATTATCACGTCCTCCTGAAACTGTTTGCCTTCGGCAATTATTTCGCCGTTCTGGTCCACTATGAAGCTCTGCCCATCAAACACCAGTTCATCCTGGCCTCCCACGGTATTGAGATAGGCAATAATAACGCTATTGTCGCACGCCCGGGTAGCCAGCATTTTCTTTCTGAATCCTGTCTTGCCGATATTATAAGGAGAGGCATTGATATTGATAATAAACTCGGCGCCCCCCAGAGCCTGGACCGTGCTTGGTCCGCCCTCATACCAGATGTCCTCGCAGATAGTAACACCGAACAAGAAATCTTCCATTTCATATACCGGATATCTGCTTCCTGCCTTAAAATATCTGAACTCGTCAAAAACGCTGTAATTCGGCAAATACATCTTTTGATAGACATCGATAAGCTGCCCGTTATACAGAACGGCAGCGGCGTTATATATGTCATCCGTCCTGTCCACAAATCCGGTTATCACTACAGCATCACCGGTGCTTGCCTGAATTTCCTTAAGAGCGGCCTGCGTATCCTTAATGAACTGGGGCTTTAAGAGTAGGTCTTCAGGCGGATAGCCTGTGACCGCGAGTTCAGGAAACGCTATAATATCGGGGTAATATTGCCCGGCCTTTTCGATAAAGCCGAAAATTTTCTTTACATTGCCGTCCAGATCACCCACTGAGGGGTTGATCTGGCATAACGCAATCCGGACCTTTTTCATCGAAAATCCCTACTCCTTTGCAAAAAAACATTCCGAATCTTATTATTTTCACTATATAAGACTCCTGCAACTGCCTCAACATTTCAATAGTACTGTTTTTTAACATTTATATAAAGTAAAACACAACCCCGATTTAAAACGTGAATGGTGAAAGGTGAAGAGTGAGCGGTTCAGGACAAAAAAGCGAAACAACCATTCACTTTTCACTATTCACTATTAACTATTCACGTTTTCAAGCTTCCTCTTTATGATACAATTCATGCATATGGCTGAAAAAATCATTCTTATCGGCAACCCTATCGCAGGAGGCGGGGCAGCTTTCAAAATTAAAAAGGCCTCCGACTTCCTTATAAACAAGGGCTACGACGTCAAGCTGATGTTCACCGGCAGAAAAGGTGACGCCGAAGCGTTTGCCGGAGGAGCAGCAAGCCAGCCCGTGCGGCTGGTCATAGCAGCAGGCGGCGATGGCACATATAACGAAGTAGCCAATGGCCTTGTCCGCTCAAGTATACCAATGGCGATACTACCCCTCGGCACCACATCTGTACTCGCACGGGAGCTTCATATCCCTCTCGCACTAAAAAAGGCCCTGGATATAGCCATAAACGGCACTATTCAGACAGTTCATCTCGGCAAGATCACTTTTTCCAGGGATGATTCATTGTCCACTCAGACATCAAGCGTCACACGTTATTTTCTCCTGATGGCGGGTATAGGTTTCGACGCGGAAGCGACCCTGGGCGTTAATGAACTGATAAAGAAATTCACCGGCAAGGGGGCCTACTTCCTTAGTGGGACCAAAGTACTCTTGCATTACAGCCCTGCACCCATCACTCTTTCGATCAGGCAGGGACCTGCGGACCCCGCTCCTGCCGGTAATATAAACGGATACAGCGTTATTATAGGGAAGGCATCATCCTACGGCGGGACGTTCAAGGCAACGCCCGATGCGAGGCTGACCGATCCTTATTTTTATGTTTTTGTAACTCATAAAAAAAACAGAAGGTCCCTCTTCCGTTACATTATCGGAGTCATAACCGGAAAGAATATCACTTTCAGAGATGTCAGCTATCTCAAAGCCGTGGAAATAGTCGTCAACGGAAAATCCCCCATACAGATTGACGGCGATTATGAAGGCACCACCCCGGCAAAAGTAGAAATCGAGAGAGACGCGCTTAAGCTGGTAACACCTGCTGAAAGGTAATGGGAAAGGGATGTCTCCTCTTAAAGTGAAATCCACTTTTTACAAATGGGCTACAGCTCTAGCCCTCACTACCATTTTCTACAATTTCATCGAGGGCGCGGTCTCTGTTTTATTCGGTGTTGAAGACGGAACGGTCTCCCTTTTCGGTTTTGGACTCGATTCTTTCGTAGAGGTGATTTCAGGCATCGGCATATGGCATATGATAAATCGGATGAAAGAAAACGCCGATGAAAGTCACGACTCATTTGAAAGAACCTCACTTAGGGTGACTGGGGCGGCTTTCTACATTCTCACTGCAGGCCTTATAATTACTTCCCTGGCAAATGTCTACAAGGGGTCTAAACCAGAGACTACTTTGTGGGGCATTATCGTAGCAATCATTTCAATTCTCACGATGTCGGTGCTTATTCACTACAAGTTAAAGATCGGCAGACGGTTCAACTCCAGGGCGCTGCTTGCCGATGCGGCCTGCTCTAAGACTTGCTTGTATCTTTCCATCGTCCTTCTCATTGCAAGCATCGGCTATGAAGCGACGGGCATCGGCTTGGTAGATTCCCTTGGTGCGATCGGCATAGCAATTTTCTCTTTTAGGGAAGGGCGTGAGGCGTTTGCTAAAGCGAAAGGCAAGTCATGCGGTTGCGGGACCGTATGTAACGAAAGCTCGAAGTAACAGTAAAGCTTTTTCTTCCAATAATTTGCATTTCTAATGAGGATTGGCCTCATTCCAGCCCAACTTGACGAAAAAAACAGCATAAGTCATACTGGAAACAGTCACGCGCAGGCTGTCTTGTGTGTTACTGGCGGCATAATAAATGGTGGTTTCCACCTTAAATCAGTGTCAACAAACTGTCCAATCAATCGGGTCCAGCTCACTGGGTGATAGTTTGAAGACAGGCGGACCGGTAAGGAGAGGATATGAAGAAAAGCTTAATTAAATCGTTTTTTGCTGCCGTTGTTTTTCTTGTCGCAACGCTGCTGTCCGTCAATGCCCGGGCAGAGAAACGAATCGGCTTTCTTTTGTTCAGCAACGAGTCCCGATACATAGAGGCGGCTGAAGGCGTCAAGGATAAGCTCTATGAAGCCGGCTATACAAAATCTAATACTCATTACATTATCGAGAAAGCTGATGCCAACAAGGCAAAGGCTGTGGAGTTGGTAAAAGAGTTCGCCCGTGAAAAGTTAGACTTGATCGTTACCCTTGGCACGTCTTCCACAGTAATCGTGGCGAGGGAAATAAAGGATGTGCCGATTGTTTTTGGTATCGTATATGATCCCGTGGATGCGGGAATAGCAAAGTCGTGGAAGAGTTCAGGCAATAACACAACGGGGACCTCTACCAAAATCCCCATGGTTAAGGTTATATCCACTCTGGAATTGCTACGACCGATAAAGAGACTGGCAGTGCTCTATACGCCCGGCGAGAAAAACTCAGAGACGACGCTCAAGGACTTGCAAAACGTACAAGCGAAATTCGGGATCAATCTCTTTCCGGTAATTGTCGCTGCCAATGAAGACATTGACCAGGTTCTACCGGAAGTGCTACCCACAGTAGAAGGGATATACATTACCGGAAGCAATCTGGTAAACAGCCGGATCGCGACAATTGTGGACATGGCGAACAAGGCAGGGGTGATCACTGTTGCCCATCTTGAGGACTTGATCGAGAAAGGGGTCCTGGTGGGCGTGTGCTCAGATTCCTACGCCCAGGGACGGCTTGCCGGTGAGATGGCAGTGAAGATTCTTCACGGCGCAAAGCCTTCTTCGCTTCCTATCGATATGCCTGCAAAATTTGCGGTGATTCTTAATATGAAGACGGCGAAAAACGGGCATTTTCTGATCCCGTCTGAATTTATGAAAGCGGTGACAAGGAAGATTCAATAGCGTTCGGAAAACCGGCCACTGCCGAAAAGGATGGTGTCTCATAACCGCTCAACGTAAGCATAGAAGCATACGGTATAGGTTCCTCAGGGATCTGTCGGTCATTCTTTTTCTGAGCACTGCCGTCCTGAGCGTTGTCATTGGAGCGAACCAATGGCGGATACTCAATCGGTCCCTAATTACCAAGGGTGGAAGTTTTGCATCCTATATAGCCAAGCTCAGCAGGGATCCACTGATAATGAAGGACGGGATCCAACTTGATGCCATCGTCAGTGACGCAAATAAGGATGAAGACATCCTGTATGCCGTGATCCGCAATGCCGATGGAAACCTCGTTACATCTCAGTTCGCCAGCATCAATTACCGGTCGCCGCGATTGAAGGCCATCCTGAGGGGCCTGCCGAAAAGGAGCGAAATTCAGGACATTATTAATACCATTAGGAAGCGAGAGCCGGTCAAGGAAGTTTCAGTGCCTATTCTATCCGGACCTTACAAGGTAGGTGAAGTGACGATTTGTCTGTCGCAGTATGCCATCCGCCAGCAGATCCTGCAAGTTGTGCTTTCCATACTCGCCCTAAACATTGCCGTGGCTATGATACTTGGCTATGTCGTGTTTACCGTATCGAGACGGGTCATATTCGAACCGCTGGCCGAACTTGCCGGAGCGACGGACCGTCTTGCAAAAGGAGACCTCAATGCCAGGATTACGCTGCAGGCCGCCGACGAACTACAGATGCTGTTCGATAACTTCAACCACATGGCCAGCGACCTTAATAACACAACCGTATCCAAGGCATACATGAATAACATTATAGAGGGGATGATCAACACATTGATCGTTGTCGATCAAGAAAATAAGGTAATACGGGCCAATATCGCAGCATGCAGCCTATTGGATTACCGTGAAGAGGAACTGAAAGGGAAACCCATTGATATGATCCTTGCTGAAAGCAGAGAAGCGAAGACATTTCCCGAGGAGAAAAACATTCCCATGGTTGAAGCATTCTACAGGTCAAAAAGCGGTCAAATTATACCGGTGCTGCTGTCGGTGTCTGACCTTTACGATGAGAATAACATCCACCAGGGTGCGGTTTACATTGCGCAGGATTACTCCAAACGCAAGGAGGCCGAGGAGAGACTGGTTCTAATCGCTGAAGAGATGGAAACGAAGAATATAGAACTTGACGCAGCTTTACGGAGAGCCGATGAAGCGAACCAAGCCAAGAGCGAGTTTCTGGCCAATATGAGCCATGAAATCCGCACGCCTATGAACGGGGTAGTCGGCATGACCGGCTTGCTGTTAGACACTGAACTTGACGAAGAACAGCAGCGTTATGTTGAGACTATACACAGCAGTGGTGTAACCCTGCTGGCGATTATCAATGACATCCTGGACTTTTCTAAAATCGAAGCAGGGAAACTCGAACTGGAGACAATGGACTTCGACTTACGGTCCCTGATGGACGATTTCTCCGCAACATTGGGTTTGCGCGCTCAGGAAAAAGGGCTCGAATTAATCTGTGCTGCTACACCGGATTTGCCTACATATCTTTGTGGTGACCCCGGTCAACTGCGTCAGATCCTCACTAACCTGGCCGGCAACGCTCTCAAGTTTACTTCCAAGGGAGAGATCTCTGTTCTGGCAAGCTTGGTATCGGAAACCGACTCCGAAGCCGTCGTACGTTTTTCCGTAAAGGACACCGGCATCGGTATTGCTGCGGATAATCAGGCCAAACTGTTTCAGAAGTTCATACAGGCAGACGCCGCCACCACACGCAAATATGGCGGTACAGGACTGGGGCTGGCTATTTCAAAGCAGTTGGCCGAGTTGATGGGCGGAGAGATTGGAGTCAATAGCGAAGAGGGCCATGGCTCGGAGTTCTGGTTCACAGCGCGTTTTTCCAAACAAAGGGAGCAACAACGCTATGCTGCTTTGCAATCTGATATTCACGGAGCACACGTATTAATAGTAGATGACAATGCAACCAATCGTGAGATATTGACTACCCAGTTAAAGACGTGGGGCATACGGGCGGAAGAGACTCCGGATGCTCCCTCTGCACTTGCGGCACTTTCTCAGGCCAGAGATGCAGGTGACCCCTTTGTCGTGGCCATTGTTGACATGCAAATGTCAGACATGGACGGTGCTGACTTAGCCCGGGCCATTAAGTCCGACGACGCAATAAAAGATACTGCCCTGGTGCTTATGACCTCTATGGGAGGCCAGCGAGGCGATGCCAAGCGCATGCAGGAGATAGGTTTTGCCGCCTACCTGATCAAGCCGGTGAAGCAGGCGGATCTTTTCGACACTTTGTCAGCAGTCTTAGCTATGCCAGGATTCTACCAGTTGACGCAGCCCGTAATCACTCGTCACAAACTCCGTGAGATGCGCGGGGGATCTGTTCGTATACTGGTGGCAGAAGATAACGTTACCAACCAGGAGGTAGCTATGGGCGTTCTGAAGAAAATGGGCTTGAGGGTAGACGTTGTAGCCAACGGCGCGGAAGCTGTCAGAGCCCTGGAAGTCCTCCCGTACGACCTCGTGCTAATGGACTGCCAGATGCCCGAGATGGACGGTTATGAAGCCGCACGCCAGATCCGCAATCCTCAATCCGGAGTCCTCGATCACCAGATTCCCATTATCGCCATGACTGCCAACGCTTTGAAGGGGGACCGGGAAAAGTGTCTGGATGCGGGGATGAACGACTATGTTGCTAAACCGGTTTACCCACAGGCACTGGCTAAAGCGCTCGAAAAATGGCTGCCGAGGAGGGCATGCGGAGTAACAGAACAAGACATTTGTGAGCCTGGGCATGCCGCTACGAGACCGGCAGAGGAAACAGCGCCTCCGGTGTTCGACAAGGCACGAATGATGACCATCGTCATGGGAGATGAGGATTTTGCATGCATAGTAGTGAAGGCTTTTCTTTCAGATATACCCTTGCAGATCAAAGCTCTGAGGGGTTACCTGGAGGCGGGCGACGACATCCAGGCCGTCGAGCGCCAAGCCCACTCCATCAAGAGTGCGGCTGCCAATGTTGGTGGTGAAGCCCTGCGCGCGGTAGCCTACGAGATGGAGAAAGCTGGAAAGACCGGCCGCCTGGAAGCTGTCACGGCCCGCCTGCCGGAACTGGAAATGCAGTTTGACCGGCTGAGAACTGCTCTGGAAAAGCATTTTACCACTGAACAACTGGGGAAAGAACCATGAAAACCCCATTGCAGTAACAGCAGTATAAAGCCTAACTCGATCGAAATGCTACAAGCAGCGTCCGGCCGAGGCCGCTGTCAGGCTTGGCTCACGCATCTATCTTTAAGGCTTGAGTGTGGTGGTGACGAATTCCTTGACCGCTTTTCTGGACTCGTTGGCCGCCTTTTCATTATAAGCTAACGTCACCCCGTATTGTACGCACGGATCAGCCCGTGTGAAGGGTTCCTTGGTATTGGCATTGATGATAATCCCGTCCTCTGCCTCTGCAAGCTGGCATTGCCTCAGCGATGCCGCCTTCTCAAACTTCACCGGAGTAGTTAGAGCTTTCCAATCGAACATGTGAAAAGCCCCTGTGTATTCTGTCAGTTGCACATCCTTGCCTTTCGCTTTCAGCCGCTCCACGTAAGCACGACACGGTGCTACCGGAACCCAGTCGTCCGCAGCGCCATGAAAGATCCTGATCGGCTTGTCAGACACGTCTTCGTCATCACGATAGGTTGTGCTGCAGACCGGATAGAACAGGATGTACGCGGCAAACTCTAAGTTGGTTGGACCATGCATACGCTGAAAGCGCTTTAGGCTCGAGTATAGGGCTGCCTGGCCACCCTTTGAAAAGCCCATGACAGCTATCCGTGCCGGGTCAACTCGAGGATGCTTGGCAAGCAGGGCGAGCGCGCGATAGGCATCAACGATCATCGCAAGTTGGCCGAGCTGTGATTGATCGAAAATGGTATTATAGATGCCTCGCCCCGTAAAACTGTCGATGACGAACGTGGCCACACCCATCGCATTGAGATCCTGTTCCCAATCGGTGACGTATCCATTTATTCCTCCTGATCCGTGCAACAATATGAATACCGGCAGTTGTTCATAACCTGGGGTGGGCAAGCGAAGCTCGCCCGCCAAAGTAACGGGCTTGACATCCTCTTCTCCCATGAGAAATTGTTTATCGGTGAGCGTTACTGACTGGAACGAACTAATCTCGGTCCGTGCCACCTCCACACGGCCCACACCAGGGGTCATGAATGGAATCATACAAACCTCCATTTAAAGGACACTATGAATTATGCGGCCCTTATGGCCCCGTCTAATATTGATTGTCCCTCTGCTGGCAACATGCATACCTTATATCACAAAATGGCCCGCTTGTCAAAAGTTAGGTAAAGTATCATGGTGGAATTGAGGCGCCTGACATGAAGCCTGAGAGCTTGCGATCCGCATTTTTTTGCGGTAAAGTGAAGTTAGAGTATTGGGAGTTAAGAAATGAAGACGGATTCGGTATATCTAAGATGCGGGAAGTGCAGAGCTCTCAACCATATTCCCTCAGAAAGGTTGATGGACCGGCCGCGCTGCGGAAAGTGCAAAAGCTTCCTGGAATTTCCCGCAAGGCCCGTCGATGCGACCGCGGAGAGTTTCGGACGTGAAGTGTTTGAATGGGCAGGAGTCGTAATTGTAGAATTCTGGTCTCCCCAGTGCGGCGCTTGCGCTATGATTCAGCCCCTTCTGGAGAGTCTGGCATACAAAAAAGCAGGGCTTATAAAAATAGTTAGAGTCAATATCGCAAGAGAACTTTCTATTGCCAACCAGTTTCAAATCAGGTCCACGCCTTCGCTTCTTGTGTACCGGAACGGCAAGCTCATAGATGAACTCCATGGTGCTTATCCGGAGCCCCAGATGAGGGAATGGATCGAAACGACTATTAACCGATAAACATTACTCGCCTTCCGCCGCTGGTTCCTTTTCTTCATGAGGTTCCTTTTTTTCCACCTCTACAGAATATTGGCCTCCGGAAAGCTTTACGTCGGCAATCACGTTTATTGTTATATGAAACGACTTCTCAAGATCGAAAATACTCTTGCGTTTCGTATTCATAAGGTAATTTAAACTCTCAACAGGAAGGCGGCAGGTTACACTTTTTATGCCCCCGGAAGATGCCCTGGTGTGCATCTCTCTTAGCGCCGCAATCGCAACAGCCATATCCGACCTTACTATGCCGGCGCCGGAGCACGTGGCGCAAGCTGTATGCATAGTGTCGAGGTATGCGGAACGAAGCCGTTCCCTTGTCATTTCCACAATGCCGAAGCGTGATATTCCGGTTATATCAAAATGCGCCTTGTCGGAGTTTAAGGCGCTTTGTAAATTCTGCTCCACTTCCCGCCTGTTTTTTGCTGATGCCATATCAATAAAATCGATAACAACTAAACCCCCTATATCACGCAGGCGAAGCTGCCGGGCAATTTCCTGTGCAGCTTCAAGGTTCGTCTTCAATGCCGTCGCTTCTATATTATCTTCTTTCCTGCTTCTGCCTGAATTGACGTCGATTGCAGTAAGCGCCTCGGTTTTATCAAATACGATGTATCCATGCGAGGGGAGTTTTACGTATCTGTCATTGATTTTCGCAATCTGCTCCTCGATCATATGATTGGCGAAAATAGGCCGCTTTTCCCTATAGAACTTAATATTGATTTTACGCCAAGGCACTGTCCTTCTCAAAAAGTCTTTAGTTTTCCGGTGCGCCTCCGCGTCATCTATAAGCACTTCGGCAACATCGGAAGTCAGATAGTCCCTGACCGTCCGTACGGCGATGTCCTGCTCTTTATATATAAGCGCAGGCGCAGAAGCCTGTTCCGATTCGGTCTTGATCCTGTCCCAAAGCCTGGTAAGGTATTTCAGGTCATTGGAAAGCTCATCGCTTGATATGTCACTGCACGCGGTCCTTAGTATAAAACCCATGTCTGACGGAAGCTTAAGCGAACTGAACATCTCCTTAAGCCGGTCCCTGTCCTCTCTGTCTTCTATTTTTCTCGAGATGCCCACCCTTTTCTGCCCCGGCATCATCACAATGTACCTGCCTGGAATTGATATAAAGGTAGTCAAACTGGCCCCTTTGGTGTCACGTTCGTCTTTCTCCACTTGTACCACAACTTCCTGCCCCTTTGATAAAACGTCCTGCACCCTCACCCGCTTCCCTTCTTTTTTGTTCTGGAAATATTGAGACTGTATCTCCCGCAGTTGAAGGAAGCCCTGTTTCTTAGACCCAAAGTCCACAAAAACCGCTTGAAGACCGGGTTCTATGCGGCTGATGACCCCCTTATAGATATTGCCTTTAAGATGCTCTTTGGAAGAAAATTCAACATAAAAATCCACAAGGGTATCGCCCTCAACGATTGCAACTCTTTTCTCTTCAGGATGCAGTGCGTTTATCAATATTTTCTTTTTCATCATTGTTCGGAGAACTCCTTTCTTTCATTATCTTCCGGTTCATTTTCATGGACACCGCGTTCGTTATATACCAGTCGTAGCGCTTCGCTCAGAAGGATCTCAGGGAATCGCACAGTCGCCTCTATGACATCCTCCAGCGGGTAATCAACATAATGCCTGTCAGGATACACAATCCTGATAAACGGTCGCTTCAGAATATAGCAGCGTTTAGCATGGCCGCTCTGATCGTAATAGGTAATAATTACGTTCTCAGAGTCCTCATCGAGACCGTAGCGGGCGATAAGCTCTTTAATCGCTTCCTCCCACTCGGGATTAATAGCCATTGATAGCATCGATAAGCTTTCTAAGCCTGCCAAAGTCTCTTCGGTTAAAATCAACAACAAGCCTTGGCATATCTGCAAGCTGCTCCTCGTCAGCCTCTTCAGGGAGAGCGCATGAGGCACATATATCGCCCCCACATGTCAATAAATCGGCAAAGCTCCCCTTTAGTTCTACAACCGCCTGAGGACTCAGTTCAGAGGTCATCCTGATTACCAATTTTTTGTCAACATAACGCTGGCTATGATAGCGGCGGTAAAACTTGTTTATGCATTCAACCGCATTATCAACGGAATTTACCCGTTCAAAAAGATAAAAATCGGACCGGCTCAGATATCCTTGCGCCAGCAATTCATCTTCGAGAAACTTCTGCCACTGCGACCAATACGTGCCGTCAGGCTCATCAATGAGAACAAGCGGCATGGGATTACGCTTTCCAGTCTGAATAAGGGTAAGCGTCTCCATCGCCTCATCGAGGGTCCCAAACCCTCCGGGGAAGAGTGCAACTGCGTCGGATTCCTTCAGGAATGCGACCTTCCGGTTAAAAAAATACTTGTACGTAATAAGCCGGGGGTTGCCATCAAGTGTTGGGTTGCTTTTTTGTTCAAACGGAAGGCGTATATTTACGCCGAACGACTTGTCAGGACCGGCCCCCTCGTTGACTGCCTGCATTATGCCCCCGCCCCCGCCGGTGATTACCATATACCCGCTTTCCGCGAGCTTTTTCCCGAAAAGCTGTGCCAGGCGGTATACCGGCTCGACCTGCCCGGTCCGCGCCGACCCGAAAACAGTCACCTTTCTAACGCCGCGGTAAGGGCCGAATACCTTTGAGGTAAAACGCATCTCTTTGAGCGTGGTATTCATCAGTTTCAGGTCTGCCCTTATATCATCTTCCTGTCCGGCTTTAAGCGCAGCGATGATCATCTCGCGCACCAGTTCCGGATGGTTAACAGACACCAGCTCCAGCAGTTGGCCGATGGCTGCATCTACAGGACCGTTGCTCATCGAAAAATGAAGATTCATTCCCTTTATAAAGCCTCCATCAAATAGATTTTAAGCTGTCCTTATACTAACAAAACGGGGCTGCGGCTATCTACTTGCCGTCAAACAGTCAAGATACCCGTTGCCGTATAGCGGCCCGCAATATAAAGCATTAGACCGTTATTCAGAATATCGCGGTGCGTCTGCAAGGCCAGGTGCGGATTATTATTATGCTCCGAAAGATGGGCAAGGCACGCCCATTTCAGCCGCCCGCCTGATCTGAGCAGCTGAGCGGCTTCATGGTTTGACAGGTGACCTCCAGGGCCCAGTATCCGGCGCTTTAAAAATTCAGGATACGGACCGCGGGCAAGCATACGGGGATCATAATTACTTTCGATAAACACAGCATCAAGAGATGAGATAATGGCAGGCAGTTCTTCAAAGGCATACCCGAGATCGGTAAGTATACCCAGGCGTGTTTGGCCGCAAGCGACCACAAAGACAGAACCGTCCACGCCGTCATGCGGTGTAGATATTGTCCGGATAGATACTCCCCCGAAATTAAGGGTCCCGCCTGAAAAAAATAGGTGCACATTGTCAAGCCGTCCGAGCCTGTGTCTCTCCCGCGCTACGTCCAGCGTTCGCGGGGTCATATATACAGGCAGCTTGTATTTCCTCTGATAGACGCCGGCGAAACGGACATGGTCAGCGTGGTCGTGCGATATGATAACCGCATCGATTTCCCTGATATCGCGGCCGTACAGGGCGAGTCTGCGTTCTGCATCAGAGCCGCATATCCCGGCGTCAAACAAAAGTTTAACGCCGCCGGCCTCCACATAAATGCAATTGCCGTTGCTGCCGGATTGAAGAGAGATTGCAATCATAATATCATTACCCTAAAACTTGTAAAGATGAAGGGTCTTGGCCTTGTCCACCCTTTTCAGCTTAATCCCGTCCTCTTTGATCTCTATAAGCTCTTTCTTGTAAAGACCGCCTACGGCTTTCTTAAATGTTTTTTTGCTCATATGCACGATCTCACGTATATGTTCCGGCGCAGAGTGGTCTCCCAGCGGAAGGAAACCCTTATGTTCCTTCAGCGCCTTTAGAATCACAACCTTGGCCTGCTCAATGTCTGCCGGCCCGGCTGTGCCGAGCACGACATCTATTTTACCGTCCGGCCGTATCCTCTTCACATATCCTTCGGCTTTATCGCCGATATGCATCTTTTCAAATACCTCGTTTTTATAAAGCATGCCGAAGTATCTGTCGTTAACAATTACCTTTATTCCAAGGTCAGCGATCCTGTATGCAAGCAAAGCAACGGTTTCACCCTCACGAAGGTCAACATTTTCCTTTTCTATAAATCTGCTGATCCTTGTCGTTGCTGTTATCCTCTGAGTCCGCTCATCGAGAAATATCCTGACAATATATTTTTTACCGACTTCCATCTTTGCGGCTTGCTCACTATACGGCACGAGCAGATCTTTTTGAACCCCCCAATCCAGAAACGCTCCGGCCCTGCTTATTGCGACTACCTTCAGATAAGCGAATTCACCCACAACAGCGGCCGGTATAAGTGTTGTTGCAATCAGCCTGTCTTCGGAATCCCTGTAGGCGAATACACGTATGCTGTCGCCTGCACGGGCTTCCTGAGGAACATACTTGCGGGGCATAAGAACCTCGCCGGCATCGGAATCGAGATAGACCCCGATAGTTGTCTCCTTTTTTATTTTCAACTCGTTGAATCTGCCAATTTCAAGATGAGTCTGCATATCTTCTATACTCACATACCGTAAAAGATATTACAAGGGAACTTTTTAGAAGGTCGTGGGCCAGTTTGTTTTTGCTCTGTATCACCTGGGTTATCAGTAGTGGGCGAGTAACGCCGAGCCCGCATGTATAGAAGTGGCGACCACAGATAATGCTCAATACAGGCCGGTGATTGAATTGAACGGCTAATTGATACAGAGCAAAAACAAACTGGCCCACGACCTTCTAAAATTCGAGCTGCACGCCCAATTCCAGGACCCGGTCCGGAGGTATGCCGTAATAGACCACCGGACTCAGAGCATTTCGCTGCATAAAGAAAAATAAGAACCTTCGCACAGGGTCCATTACTCTTGTTTTGGCAGGTACAAGAGACATTCTCCCAAGATAATATACTGTGCTCGATGGGTCAATATCCGGGATTTTGCCCTTGGCCAAAGCGAGCATTGCCGGAACATCAGGGGTCTCCATGAATCCCGTATTAGCGGTGACGCGGTATACTCCCTGGCCAAGATTACGGATATCGAGCTTTTCCCTGTCAGGGACCTCCGGCACATCGCTGGTGAGAATGGACAGGATCAGGACCCTTTCGTGCAGTGCGCCGATATGATTCAGGTGGTATTGGAGCATCGGAGGCACCTCTGTTTGAAAGGTAGAGAGGAAGACGGCCGTTCCCGGAAGACGCAGACAATTGCAATCGGAGATAAGCTGGATGAAGCTATCTATACGCATTTGCATAGCGTATATCTTTTCAGCCAGGGTATCCCAACCGTCGCGCCATGTTATCATGACCAACATCACGAAAAGGGCGGTCGCAACAGGGATCCAACCGCCGGTCAGGAATTTAAGTAAACAGGTGGACAGAAAAGATCCGTCGATCACCCAAAAAACCATTGCCAGCGGCAGGGCTTTCCATAAGCCCCATCCCCAGATTTTGCGGCTGATAATAAAAAAAATAGTGGATGTGATGAACATGTCGCCGGTTACCGCCATTCCATAAGCATCCGCAAGGTTCTCGGATTGTCTGAAAGTTAACGCTAACGCAATAGCAGCAATAAGCATCATGAAATTTATCGTGGGAAGATAAATCTGCCCTTCGGCCATTTCTGATGTATGCAGGATTCGCATGCGTGGTATATAGCCGAGCTGCATGGCTTGCCGTGTCATCGAAAAAACTCCGGAGATAATTGCCTGAGATGCAACAATCGTTGCCACCGTGGCCAAGGCCACCATAGGGTAAAGCAGGCACCTTGGCACGAGACCATAAAATGGGTCCTGGATCTGTCCGGGATCAGCGATGATCAATGCGGCCTGTCCGAAATAATTGCACAGCAGGGCAGGCAGTGCCAGACAATACCACGAAATACGGATTGCCTTGCTCCCAAAATGGCCCATGTCCAGGTACAGGGCTTCACATCCGGTTATACAAAGCACAACCGCTCCGAGAATGAAGCACCCGCGCCAACCATTGACTGAAAAAAACCGGACCGCGTACTCGGGATTGACAGCCGCGAGAACTTGGGGCCTCGCCAGGATCGCATTGATTCCCAATGCTCCGATAACAACAAACCATAGGAAAATTATGGGTCCGAAAAATTTTCCGATACGTCCTGAGCCATGGCTTTGCAGCAGGAAAAGCAAAAAAAGCACAAGACAGGTTATTGGCAGGACAAACGGCTTCGCCTTCGTTGTCGCCACTTCTAATCCTTCGAGGGCAGACATTACTGATATAACAGGAGTAATTAGTCCATCGCCATAAAGCAGCGCAGAGCCGAAACACATGAACAGAATGAGATGCCAGCTCAGCTTGGCGCCCATTTTTCCATGCAATAGCGACATCATGGCAAAAATGCCGCCTTCTCCGTCATCGTCGGCGCGCAGAATAAACATGCAATATTTAATGCTTACGACCAGTGCCAGTGCCCAGAAAAAAAGAGAAGCGATCCCCAATACGTTATCTGCTGAAGGCGCGATAGCGTGGGTTCCCACAAAACAGGCCCGCATAGCGTATAGCGGACTGGTTCCAAGATCGCCGAACACAACTCCGAGTGCCCCTACGATCAAGATGCCGAGCTTTTCCCCGTTTTTACGATTAAGTGCCAAGTCTTGCCTAGTTTAATTTCTCGCTCATTAATAAAAAATCTCAGCAGCAATGAACGGTATTATAACAGACAGAGGGCGTAAATGAGTCCGCAGGTGGCAGTGGGCCAGTTTGTTTTTGCTCTGTATCAATTAGCCGTTCAATTCAATCAATGGCCTGTATTGAGCATTATGTGTGGTCGCCATTTCTATATATGTGGGCTCGGCGTTACTCGCCCACTGCTGATAACCCAGGTGATACAGAGCAAAAACAAACTGGCCCACTGCCACTCAGGTAAATCGCGGGAAAAAACTGAACCCGAGATATTATAATAATGTGGGGTAGGAAAATTAATAACAGATGTTAGTCTATTAAACGCGGTGGAATAAATGAGTCGTGGCATTAAGATCGGCATCAGCTCATGCCTGATCGGCGAAAGGGTGCGGTATGACGGAGGTCACAAACTGGACAGCTTCCTGACCGATACCTTCGGACAGTTCGTCGAATGGGTACCGGTCTGTCCTGAGGTAGAAAGCGGCCTGACTGTGCCCAGGGAGGCCATGCGCCTCGTGGGTGAACCGGATGCGCCGCGCCTCGTTACAAACCATACCGGGACCGATCATACGGAGCGCGTGGTGAAGTGGGCGCAGGGTAAAATCGAACACCTCAGGAGTGCCGGGCTTTGCGGGTTCATTTTCAAGAGCAAATCCCCGAGTTCAGGCATGCAGGGTGTCGAAGTTTACACGCCTTCCGGACAGCTGGCCGGCAGCGGCGTCGGTATATTTGCAAGAATCTTCATTGACTCCTTTCCACTTTTGCCTGTGGAAGACGACATCCGGCTCCGTGATCCCGTTGTCATGGAGAGTTTCATCAAAAGAGTATCTGCCGCCGGAGCCCTATTATATCCAAAAACATAAGCTGGATAAGGTATTATAGAGCGTGGGTATTTTTATTGCGGGAGGTATAATATGAGAGCAACCATTGTTATCCTGGCAGCGATTTTCCTTATGGCCTCGGGTGCAGAGGCCTTCGGGGACATGGATTCTCAACAAAATTCCATTCAAAGCTCCGATTATCTTGCAGATGGTCTTAAATACCGCGGGGAAGGAAATTGCGGGGAGTCGGTGAACAGCTATCAAATGGCCCGAAAGCTCAAGCAGTTTAAAGAGGACTGGATATATAATCTCGCTGTCGCCGACTGCTTAATTGCACTGAGGCGGCTTGATGATGCGATAGATTCATACACAAAAGTAATTGAGTCAACCTCCAACCAGACCTTGCAGGCAGAGATGTACAAGGGAAGAGCAAGGGCCTATTTCATAAAGTCAGTTAAACCTGACGGCCTGGACATGAAACTCGTTGACCTTGCGAAAAAGGACATTGAAAAAGCTGAAGATCTCGGCGCCGATGTTTCAGAGCTCGAGAAAAATATAAGAGACGAGATGGAAATCAAGACTGCCAGGACGTTCACTGAGGGAAAAGAGGAAATTGTCATCACTGCGAAGCCGGTAACCGTCATTGAAAGTCCGGACAAAATAATTGTCGGCAACGGCCAATATGTGCTCTATCCATACGGGGACACAAAGATAAAAGATCAACAGGGAACGTCCATTTCAGTCTCTGATATTGGACCGGGCGACTTCATTGATTTTTCATACACAATGTCTTACCTGAACAAGGCTGATGGGATGCTTCATATTTCGGCGAAAACAATTACCCTGCACCGTGATGTAGCACCCAAACCCGCAGCTGTCGCCGCTTCCCCTGAGAAAGTCCCTGATACCCTCGAGATGCTGATTTTCTCTAAACTGAACATGCTTAGCGATGAAATAAATAACGTGAACGAGAAACTGCAGGCGGCCTCAAAAGAACCCAAAAAACCAAAGGCGAAAAAGAAGGCACGCAGAAAAAGCATTGCAAAAGAAAAAAAACCGCCGAAGAAATCCCAACTGGAAGGAGAGATCAAATAATTATGTCTGCGCAGAAAATGGAATTTAAAACAGAAGTCAAACAACTCCTCGATTTGATGATTCATTCATTATACTCCCACAAGGAAATATTCCTGAGAGAGCTTATCTCCAATGCGTCCGATGCCATAGACAAGGCGCGGTATGAGTCCCTCACCAACAGCGCTGTACGTGAGGGCTCCGGGGATTGGAAAATCAAGATCACCGCCGACAAAAATGCCGGCACTTTAACGGTAAGCGATAACGGCATCGGAATGACAAAGGAGGAGGCGGTCAAGGCCCTGGGGACCATTGCCCATTCAGGGACAAGGGAGTTCCTCGATATGCTGCAACAAAAAGAGATTAAGGATAATCCGGAGCTCATAGGCCAATTCGGAGTCGGCTTTTATTCCTCATTCATGGTTGCCGATAAAGTGATCCTTATCACGCGAAGGGCCGGGGAAAACATCGGCATGGGGGTCAGGTGGGTATCGACAGACTGACGGCTCATTTACAGTCGAAGATATTGAAAAAGAGCAAAAGGGCACCGATGTCATTCTGCACCTGAAGGAAGAGGAGAAGAAATACCTTGAACCGTGGGAGATCAGGAACATTATAAGAAAGTATTCCGACTACATCGAGCATCCTGTCATCATGGATGTCGAACGCGAAGTGGACTCGACTATCGAAAAAGGTAAAAAGGTAAAAATAACCGAAGAAGAAACCCTGAATTCCAGAAAAGCCATCTGGCTCAAAAACAAGTCGGAGATATCGCAGGACGAGTACAACGAGTTTTACAGGCATATTGCTCACGATGTTGCCGACCCTCTGAAAACAATCCACTTCAAGGCCGAAGGCACCTCTGAATTTACTGCCCTGCTGTATATTCCTTCAAAAGCACCTTTTAATATCTTTTACAAGGATTTCATGATAGGCCCTACCCTGTATGTAAAAAGAGTGCAAATAATGGACCATTGCGAAGAGCTTATCCCTGTCTATCTGAGATTCGTGAAGGGAGTCGTGGATTCATCAGATCTCCCGCTGAATATTTCGAGAGAGATACTGCAGTCGAACAGGCAGGTCGAAATAATAAGAAAAAGCATCACCAAGCAGGTACTCGACACTATAAGTGACCTGAAAAACAGCGAATACGATGCCTACCTCAAATTTTATCATGAGTTTGGAAAGGTCCTGAAAGAAGGAGTGCATTTCGATTTCCCCAGGAGAGAACAGATTGCCGACCTGCTCCTCTTCCCATCAACCAAGACAGAGAGAGACGCTCTCACGACGTTTCAGAAATATGTGGACGCTATGAAGGAAGGACAGGAAGATATCTACTATATTACGGGTGCGGGTGGTTCCCTTAAAGAGGCACTTTCCTCACCCTACCTGGAAGCTTTCAGGGAAAAAGGTTACGAGGTGCTCATCATGCTTGATGAGGTTGACGATTTCATCATGGGAGGCCTTGAATACAAAGGTAAACACCTGAAGTCAGTTACAAGGGGCGACATAAAGCTGGACAAAACAGATGAATCAGAAAGGAAAAAGGCAGCGCAGAAGTTCGAAAAAATCCTGGAGTTCATAAAAGACAGCTTGAAAGAAGACGTAAAGGATGTGCGCATGTCCGCCAGGCTGAAAGATTCAGCGTGCTGTCTTGTAGGCGACGAAGGAGATATGGACCCTCAGATGGAAAAGATATTTAAGGCCATGGGACAGGAGGTCCCGGGGCATAAGCGGATTCTGGAGATCAATCCGTCACATCCTGTCATTGAAGCCATGCAATCTATCCTTGAGAAGGACAGCAGGAATCCAGTCCTGAGCGAGTATGCACGGCTGCTGTATGATCAGGCAGTATTGCTCGAAGGCTCAAAGCCGAAAGACCCGGCTGCATTCGCCAGATCTGTTGCAAAATTAATGGCAGACAATGCAAAACAGTACTAAAAAAAACGTGAATAGTGAAACGTGAATAGTGAATAGAAAAAAAACACAGTAAGACGTAAAAATATAACACTTTTTGTTTGCTTTGCTATTTGCTTTTACGATTAACTATTCACCATTCACTATTCACTTCTTTAAGAAATTATTTGGTAAAATGTGTAATATAATTATGACTGACTTTTTAAAAAGAAACGCCGGAGGAGAAAGCAATGATAAATATCTATTATGACAAAGATGCCAGGCCCGAGGTACTGAAAGGGAAAAAGATAGTAATTATGGGCTACGGCAGCCAGGGACATGCCCATGCAAACAACTTGAGAGACAGCGGCATGGACGTGACCATAGGAATCAGAAAAGGCAGCAGCTGGGACAAGGCCGCTGCAGCCGGATTTACGGTCATGACACCCAAGGATGCAGCCAAAATAGCCGATGTCATAATGATCCTGCTGCCTGACGAATTTCAGGCAGATGTCTACAAAGAAGAGATTGCGCCTAACATGAAAAAGGGAGTCTATCTTGCGTTTGCCCACGGCTTTAATATCCACTTCGGACAGATTGTCCCACCGGCTGATGTCAACGTGTTTATGGCAGCCCCAAAGGGACCTGGACACCTGGTCAGATCTGAATATACAAAAGGCAGCGGCGTACCCTGTCTCATTGCCGTGCATCAGGACCCATCAGGCAATACAAAAGATGTTGCGCTTGCATATGCATCAGGAGTGGGCGGAGGAAGGGCTGGGGTCATCGAGACCTCTTTCAGGGAAGAGACAGAGACCGATCTCTTCGGCGAACAGGTAGTCCTCTGCGGCGGTGTCACTGCTCTTATCCAGGCCGGTTTTGAGACACTTGTTGAAGCCGGATATGCCCCGGAAATGGCTTATTTCGAGTGCCTCCACGAGGTAAAACTCATTGTTGATCTTATCTATGAAGGCGGCATTACAAATATGAGGTACTCCATCAGCAATACCGCCCAGTACGGTGACCTGACCAGGGGTCCCCGTGTTGTCACCGGCGAGACAAAAAAGGAAATGAAAAAGATTCTCGGCGAGATACAGGACGGCGCGTTTGCCCGCGAGTGGCTGCTGGAATGCAAGGTGAACAAACCAGTATTCAATGCACTGACTCGCAGAGGCGAAGAACATCAGGTCGAGCAGGTGGGAGCAAAGCTCCGGTCCATGATGCCCTGGCTCAAAAAGGGCAAATTGGTGGACAGGTCCAAAGCATAAAAACAAGGTTGAGGTTAAGGTTGAGGTTAAGAAAGACGTTGCCTTTATCTCAGCCTTAACCTTAGCCTTAACCTATTTTTTTTGAGGGAATAATGCTCAAATTTGCGCCGGAAGGTTATCCGTTTATTTCTGTTGCCGCAGCTGTGACAATAGCCGCTTTTATTTTTGGAGGGGCGTGGGCTGCTGCCCTTCCTTTGGTCCTTACCCTTTTTGTAGCCTTCTTCTTCAGGGACCCTGAACGGCTGGTGCCTGAAGGAGACAATACCTTCGTATCGCCTGCGGACGGGCAGATATTACAGATACAGACCGTCACCGAGGAGAAATTTCTGAAAAACAAAGCTAAGGAGATAAGCATCTTCATGTCGCCTCTCAATGTGCATGTCAACAGAGCGCCCTGCGCCGGAGTAGTGGAATCCACCGTATACACCCCTGGCGCTTTTATATCAGCATTCAAACCGGAGGCATCCATCCGCAACGAAAACATTGCTATGCTTCTCAAGGGCAGCACCGGCAGCATACTCGTTCGCCAGGTTGCGGGTGCTATAGCAAGGCGCGTAGTCTGCCGGGTCCGGCAGGGAGATACCCTGAAAAAAGGCGAGCGTTATGGAATTATAAAATTCAGTTCCCGGCTCGATGTCTATCTTCCCGAAAACACCGAAATCAAAGTAAAGGCCGGAGATCCCGTGAAGGCAGGCGAAACTATTATAGGACAGTTGAACATATGATCGTTACCTATCCTGACATACATGATAAAAAGCCCAAGAGAGGCGTTTATTTGCTGCCGAATACGCTGACACTCTGCGGGATGTTCAGCGGTTTTTTTGCCATCATGTCGGCAATAAACGGCAATTATCTCTACGCAGCCTGGGCCATAGTTATCGCCAATATATTTGACGGCCTTGATGGCTGGATAGCCCGTCTGACCAATACCTCGACACGCTTCGGAATAGAGCTTGATTCACTTTCCGATCTTGTGGCGTTTGGCGTCGCCCCTTCCATAACGATGTATAAGTGGGCACTCGTGCCTTTCGGCAGGTTCGGATGGGCAGCAGCCTTTTTGTTTATCGCATGCGGGGCCTTGAGGTTGGCCCGTTTTAATGTACAGACAGGGGCTCCAGGCTCGAAGGCTTTCAAAGGGATGCCGATCCCGGGAGCTGCCACCATCTTGTCATCGATTGTAATAGTCTACCATGAATTCTGGGAGGGTCCGCCTCCAAAAAATGTTTTTTTCCCTGTGATAACGATCATTCTTTCTTTACTGATGGTAAGCACACTCAGGTATCACGGGCTTAAGGAGATAGACTTCAGAGAAAGAAAGCCTTTCAGGTTCCTGGTAATTTTTGTTTTGATACTCTTCGTACTGTTTATTCATCCGCCGACGGCGATATTTATTTTTGCAATGTCATACCTTGTTTGGGGTATAATTGAAAATGCCTATATCCTGATAAGACGGAGGCGGATGAAGCTGGCGGCTCAGCATGAAATGCCCCCTGAACAACAGGACAATACACATGAGAACCATTAAGATATTTGATACTACATTGAGAGATGGCGAACAGTCGCCCGGCGCTTCCATGAACGTTGAAGAAAAGCTTCAGGTCGCGCGGCAGCTGGTAAAACTTGGCGTAGACATGATCGAAGCCGGCTTCCCCATAGCATCGCCAGGTGATTTTGAGGCAGTGCAGAGGATTGCGGCAGAAGTTCACGGTGCAACTATTGCCGGACTTGCAAGGGCCAAAGAACAGGATATAAAACGCGCTTGGGAGGCGGTAAAAGATGCTCCTCAGCGCCGCATTCACACATTCCATTCCACTTCCGACATTCATTTGAAATACCAATTCAAGATAAGCCGTGAAGAAGCGCTAAAAAGATCCGTCGAGATGGTCAAGCTTTCAAAAAGCCTTGTTGACGACGTGGAATTCTCTCCAATGGATGCAACCAGGACCGACCGCTCCTACCTGCTGGAAGTATTAGAGGCGGTTGTCGGGGCAGGGGCTTCCACGGTCAATATACCTGATACAGTGGGGTACACCTTGCCTGACGAATTCGGCTCTCTGATTAAGGCCATTAAGGAAAGAATTGGTGATAAGGCGGTGATCTCGGTCCACTGTCATAACGATCTGGGACTCGCCGTCGCAAACTCGCTGGCTGCTATTATAAACGGGGCTGGACAGGTCGAGTGCACGATAAACGGCATAGGGGAGCGCGCAGGCAATTGTTCCATGGAAGAGGTTGTCATGAATCTCGCGACCCGCAGAGACTTCTATCAGGCTGCGACCGTCATAAATACAAAGGAGATAATCCGCACCAGCAGGCTTGTTACAAGGATCACCGGGATACCGGTGCAGCCGAACAAGGCGATCGTGGGCGCCAATGCGTTTGCCCATGAATCGGGCATTCATCAGGACGGGCTTCTTAAAGAAAAAATGACCTATGAAATTATGAGGCCCGAAGACATAGGTCTTGCCCGCACTGAACTTGTCCTCGGGAAACACTCGGGAAGGCATGCGTTTAAAACAAGGCTGACCGAACTCGGCTACTCGCTCACCGACGAAGAGGTGGAAACCGCCTTCGGGAAATTCAAGCATCTGGCCGACCAGAAGAAAAATATTTTCGATGAGGACATCGAGGCCCTTATTTCAGAAGAGGTATCGAAAATTCCTGAAATTTACAGCCTCGTGAACCTTTCAATATCGAGTGGAACGAATGTCAGTCCAACAGCATCGCTGAAAATGAAAATCAGCGGCGATGTTGTCGAGACGGTGGAACACGGCGACGGTCCTGTTGATGCTGCCTATAAGGCTATTGCAGCCCTTACACAGACAAAAAGCAATTTGTTGACATTCGAGGTCAAAGGCATCAAGGGCGGGACCGATGCACTCGGTGAAGTCACCGTATCGCTGGAAGAGGACGGCAGGACAGTCCGGGGAAAGGGCGCCGACACCGATATTATCGTTGCTGCTGCCAGGGCCTACATCACGGCATTGAACAAGCTTGCATCAGGAAGAAAACTGACCTAAGGAATTCAAACGAGTCCATTCACTACGGGAGGATTTACAGACTCCTTATACGTTATCGTGAAGCACCGGGCGGAGGGAGTCAATACTACCTCCATGCAGGACCTTCATCTCCAGAACCATGATGGTTATGATGATTGCAAGCACTCCGTCGCCGAAAGCTTCCAACCTGCTCTTATTCACAAATTTCCTTCCCTTTCAGCCACGACATTATCAGCTTCCGCTTGACAGCTATGATATGTATCTAATATTATCCTGCCTTCCATCATATTTCTGTTCATTCACGCGCATATTAGCTTACTATGCGGTAAACATATTTGCAAAGAGGATCTCTTCAAAATCTTATCCGCAAGTGAACTCACTGAAAAGTTTGGATTCTATATGATAAACTGTGATTATGATTGAGCAAATTCTGAATCCGGCGAACTATTCCTTCAAAGGCCTCACTTTGCTCTTCCCCATAATATCGGTCGCGATAGTGCTGCAAAACGCATGGTTACTATATAGGGAAAGACTGAAGATTGCGTACGTGGCGTGGGCACTGCTGGGATTCGCCATCGTACTCTGGACGATGCCCACATTTTTTTTAATCAATGCGGTGCGTGAGGATCTGTCCCTGTGGTGGGCGAAGGCCGGCTTTCTTGGAATTCCCTTTATCTCGTCAGCCCTGTACAATTTCACCGTGATTCTCTGCAAGAGGTATAGCGAAAATAAAACGCGTGTATTGATAGGGTGGGCAGGTTCGGCCTTCTTTGCGGTGCTGTTCACCCAAACCAATCTTATGATCAGTGGTATGCGTCATTATTCGTGGGGTTTTTTTACCTTATTGTCTCGACTAGGCATCCCCTTTGTTCTGTTTATTTGGCTTTATATGGGTCTCAGTCTGCGTGAGTTTGTGCGCGAGTGGAAGAGGACCGACCCCGCCACTACTCAGCATCGACGTGTCACGGCCTTCTTATTTGCATTTGGGTTCGGCTTCTTCGGCACCATCGATTACCTGACATCGTTTGGCATCCCGGTCTATCCCTGCGGCGTTCTGTTGGTCTATCCGGCCTTCCTGATCATCTCATGGACCATCACGAAATATAAGCTAATCGATATCACGCCCGGTTTTGCGGCCAAGGGCATTATAGACACGATGAACGACTCGCTGATCGTCCTCGAAGAAGACGGCATTATCCGTTTGGTAAATAGCGCTGCCATAGACCTTCTTGGGCATGAGGCCAAGGATCTCCTTGGTCATAACGTTTTCGAGTTTTTTCCGGAGGAGAGGTCCCGGGAGGTATTCGATGCCGGAAGCGCGTCTGGTACGGTGCGGCATGTCGAGCTTCCGTACCGCAGAGACGACGGTCAGGAGTTGACGCTCGACATTTCGGTATCATTCATGTGGGAACGGGACCGTTTGATAGCTTGTATCTGCATACTCCGGGACGTCACACAGGAGAGGCTGGCGGCGAGGGCGCTACAGCGCGCATACGAAGAGACGGAACTCAGGGTTGTGCAGCGTACGGCCGAACTGCGTCAGAGCAATGAGCAGTTAAAGGAAGAGATAGCGGAGCGCAAGCTTGTGGAAGAGGCGCTCAAGAAGGCGAAGACTGCAGCGGAAGCGGCAAATGTGGCAAAGGGCGAGTTTCTGGCTAACATGAGTCATGAAATCCGCACTCCTATGAACGGCATAATGGGGATGACCGGCTTGCTTCTAGACACAGGGCTTTCTGAGGAGCAGAGGAACTATGCCGAGATGCTGCGCTCAAGCGGCGAGTTGTTGCTGGGCCTGATCAACGATATCCTTGACTTCTCCAAAATAGAGGCAGGCAAACTGGAGATAGAGACAATAGAGTTTGATCTGAGAAACACGCTTGAAGAGACTGCGAAGTTTATGGTCTTGAGGGCCCACGAAAAGGGTCTTGAGTTAATATGCCGGATAGATCCTGGTGTCCACACATTCCTTATAGGCGACCCTGGCCGGCTTCGCCAGATATTAGTGAACCTGATAGGGAATGCCATCAAGTTCACCTCAGTGGGCGAGGTGGTTATCGAAGCAGTGACGGAATATGAGAGAGACGGTCAAATTGCGGTGCGTTTCAATATAAGGGATACCGGCATCGGGATACCGGAAGACAAAATACCTTTATTGTTTGACAGTTTCCAGCAGGTTGATGCCTCGACCTCGAGGAAGTTTGGTGGCAGCGGCCTTGGGTTGGCAATATCGAGGCGTCTGGTTGAGCTAATGAACGGCAGGATAGGGGTTGAAAGCATAGAAGGGAAGGGTTCCAACTTCTGGTTTACAGCAGTGTTCGAGCCGAGATGCTGCGCTCAAGCGGCGAGTTGTTGCTGGGCCTGATTAACGATATCCTTGACTTCTCCAAAATAGAGGCTGGCAAACTGGAGATCGAGACATTAGAGTTTGATCTAAGAAACACGCTTGAAGAAACCGCGGAATCTATGGCCCTGCGGGCACATGGAAAGGGTCTTGAGTTAATATGCCGGATAGACCCTGGCGTCCACACATTCCTTATAGGGGACCCTGGCCGGCTTCGCCAGATATTGGTCAACCTGATAGGGAATGCAATCAAGTTCACCTCAGTGGGCGAGGTGGTTATCGAAGCAGTGACGGAATATGAGAGAGACGGTCAAATTGCGGTGCGTTTCAATATTAGGGATACTGGCATTGGGATACCACAGGACAAAGTACCTTTATTGTTTGACAGTTTTCAGCAGGTTGATGCCTCGACATCGAGGAAGTTTGGTGGCAGCGGCCTTGGGTTGGCAATATCGAAACGTCTGGTCGAGCTAATGAACGGCAGGATAGGGGTTGAAAGCATGGAAGGGAAGGGTTCCAACTTCTGGTTTACAGCAGTGTTCGATAAGGGGAGTCAGCCGGACAGGGGAGAATGCCCCATTTGCCGATATCAGCGGGGTGAGGATACTGGCGGTAGACGACAATGCGGTGAACCGCATTGTAATTGCCGAGCAGATGAAGTCGTGGGGGGTGCGCCATGCAGAGGCCGAAGGAGCTTTAAAGGCAATGGAGATGCTCCATGCTGCTCAAGCTGAAGGGGACCCTTTTCGGGTTGTAGTTACTGATATGCAAATGCCTGGCATGGATGGCGAAGCCCTTGCCAGGGCCATCAAGACAGACCCGGTTTTGAGGGACACTTTGCTGGTTATGCTGACATCCAGCGGGATGAGGGGAGATTCAAAGAGGCTTGCGAGCCTTGGATTTTCCGCATATCTTACCAAACCTGTAAGGATGTTCCAACTGCACAACTGCATAGCCGCAGTCCTTGGCGGGAGCAGTCTGCATGAAAAGGCCCAGGAAACCGATATTATTACGGGGCACCGGCTTCGTGAGACATCCAGGCGGAATGCCCGCATTCTTCTGGTCGAGGATAATAAGGTGAATAAAATGGTAGCAGTGGGCATTCTAGAGAAATTGGGGTTCATTGCTGACACTGCTGACAATGGCCAGCAGGCGATCAGTATGCTGGAAGCTGCTCCTTACGACATAATCTTCATGGATATACAGATGCCTGTTATGGATGGGTATCAGGCGACCAAGGCTATCCGCGAAAGGCAAGACAAAGGCAGCCAATCCCAAGGTTCCTATTATTGCGATGACAGCCCATGCGATGAAAGGTGACAGGGAGAAATGCCTGGAAAGAGGGGATGGACGATTATATCTCAAAGCCGATCTCGCCGTAGGAAATTATTCAAGGTGCTCGAAAAGTGGCTG